>NZ_JNXY01000133.1 GCF_000717135.1 Catenuloplanes japonicus | reverse complement strand
TCGGCCAGCCGGCCGGGGTGGAGGTCGCCGCGAACGGTGACATCTACGCCACGATCAGCTCGCCGAGCATGCTGGTCAAGCTGGAGAAGATCAAGCCGGTGGCGTCGATCCCGCCGTTCACCGGCCCTGACACGCCGGTCGTGACCGCGACGCCGTCCGTGGTGCCGTCGGTGACGCCGTCCGTTTCCGTCTCGCCGTCG
>NZ_JNXY01000132.1 GCF_000717135.1 Catenuloplanes japonicus | reverse complement strand
CCTGAGCCAGGATCAAACTCTCCAACGAAATCTAGAGAAATTCTGTCCCGACAGATGAATCTGCCAAAGGAATCCCACCAGACATCACAATCCGAAGACTGTAAAGCCCGGCCGGGGTATAAATCATAATTGGCACTGGCTTTTCAAGCACCCTGTTGAGTTCTCAAAGAACAACCACACACCACACTCAAACCGGCTAC
>NZ_JNXY01000131.1 GCF_000717135.1 Catenuloplanes japonicus | reverse complement strand
CGACGGCGAGACGGAAACGGACGGCGTCACCGACGGCACCACGGACGGCGTCGCGGTCACGACCGGCGTGTCAGGGCCGGTGAACGGCGGGATCGACGCGGCCGGCTTGATCTTCTCCAGCTTGACCAGCATGCTCGGCGAGCTGATCGTGGCGTAGATGTCACCGTTCGCGGCGACCTCCACCCCGGCCGGCTGGCCGA
>NZ_JNXY01000130.1 GCF_000717135.1 Catenuloplanes japonicus | reverse complement strand
CGGGTCTTTGAGCGATCTGTCGGCTGTGCCGGCACGGGGCCCGTGGGGTGCACGTGCCGGTGTGGGCGGGTGGTGACTTTATAGGAGCCTGGCTAGAGGTCTCTTTACTGTCTTGTCCTGCCGTGCCCGGCTGGTGCGTGTCTGCCCTGTGTGCCCGGTGTGAGTGGACAGAGGGATGGACGGTTCAACGATGTCACAGTC
>NZ_JNXY01000129.1 GCF_000717135.1 Catenuloplanes japonicus | reverse complement strand
GTGCGGAGCGCCAGCGGAGCCCGACGCGAGGTTTGCCCGCGGGAGCAACGCTGCCGGACCACGCCGGAAGCGGGAAATCAAGATCTTGATCTGGGGTTGCCATCTCCCGGCCGGCACGGATACCGGCGGCAAGACACTGGGCCGGACCATCGCGTCAGCGGGCTCGGGGTCTGGGGTCGCCCCCAGAAAAGCGCAAGCGCCC
>NZ_JNXY01000128.1 GCF_000717135.1 Catenuloplanes japonicus | reverse complement strand
GCCGCGGGGGTGCTCTGCGCCCGAAATTTCATGACATAGCGGCGGCGAGCCCGGCCATCTCACGACCTCGACAGCGCCGGCCGGTTATGAGAACGGCCAATCACCGACCCGGGGGCGGTCGCTGGGCCCGGCGCCGGCCGTCTCCGGGCGTATTGCACCCGGAATCCCGGCATATCGCCGGCAGCGAGGCAGCCGGGCAGAGA
>NZ_JNXY01000127.1 GCF_000717135.1 Catenuloplanes japonicus | reverse complement strand
GGCGCCGCCGGTGAACAACACGGTGGTGCTGCAGTCGTTCACGTTCCCGCACTACTCCGCGAAGCTGCGGCCGAAGGCGCTCCGGACGCTCAACGACCTCAAGGGCACGCTGGCGACCGCGAAGGCCATCACGATCACCGGCTACACGGAGACGGACAGCAAGGGCAAGGCCGCGACCAAGGCCAACAAGCGCCTGGCGCTGAAGC
>NZ_JNXY01000126.1 GCF_000717135.1 Catenuloplanes japonicus | reverse complement strand
GGCGCCGCCGGTGAACAACACGGTGGTGCTGCAGTCGTTCACGTTCCCGCACTACTCCGCGAAGCTGCGGCCGAAGGCGCTCCGGACGCTCAACGACCTGAAGGGGGCGCTGGCGACCGCGAAGGCCATCACGATCACCGGCTACACGGAGACGGACAGCAAGGGCAAGGCCGCGACCAAGGCCAACAAGCGCCTGGCGCTGAAGC
>NZ_JNXY01000125.1 GCF_000717135.1 Catenuloplanes japonicus | reverse complement strand
CTTACGTTTGGGCGGTCGCTTTGAGCTGATCGGTTGGGGTCCGTGGGTGGTCCGGTTTTGAGGGTGACGGACCGCGACGTGCCGCCGGTTTCGCTGGGCTCGGGTTCGGGCTTGCGTTTCGCGGTGTGCCTGCGGGTGCGTTGGTGGCGGCCCTGCCGATGATCTGCACCCCTGCGGGCGGGTCGATGGCAAACGGGGCAGCCAGGC
>NZ_JNXY01000124.1 GCF_000717135.1 Catenuloplanes japonicus | reverse complement strand
AAGGATCATTCGGTGCCGCAAAAACCAGATCCACTCGGACTGTTGACCTGGTTTTTGCGGCACCGAATGATCCTTTAGCTATGGCGGTCGCCTGCGCGAGGTGCCGGTTCGGCAGTAGATGTCTGTGGCGGCACCTTTACTGAGTCCATCCGGCACCTTCGGGTGACACCTCGCGGGCGTGAAAATGGAGTTTGTGGTTGTGGACAACG
>NZ_JNXY01000123.1 GCF_000717135.1 Catenuloplanes japonicus | reverse complement strand
CATGTCGATCGTGAACTTGTGCACCGGCTGACCGAGACCACTGGCCAGAATCACCGAACGACTGGTCTGCTGACCGCTGATCGTGCTGACCGTGTTCTCGGCCGTGTATCCGACCGGGTTGACCGTGAGCGGAACCGTGTTGACGACGTGACTCTGGACGCGCTCCCGGATGTAGGACGGCACGTCCTCCTGCGGAATCCCCGCCGGGACCTT
>NZ_JNXY01000122.1 GCF_000717135.1 Catenuloplanes japonicus | reverse complement strand
AAGGTCCCGGCGGGGATTCCGCAGGAGGACGTGCCGTCCTACATCCGGGAGCGCGTCCAGAGTCACGTCGTCAACACGGTTCCGCTCACGGTCAACCCGCTGGGATACACGGCGGAGAACACGGTCAGCACGATCAGCGGTCAGCAGACCAGTCGTTCGGTGATTCTGGCCAGTGGTCTCGGTCAGCCGGTGCACAAGTTCACGATCGACATG
>NZ_JNXY01000121.1 GCF_000717135.1 Catenuloplanes japonicus | reverse complement strand
GATGCGGCTGAACACGTCGGTCGACTCGTTCTTCCGGCACGAGAACGTGCGCAGTCACTTCACGGACAAGCGCGCGGACACGACGCTGACCGGCAACATTCCGGTCAAGAAGAGTGACGTCAAGGTCCCGGCGGGGATTCCGCAGGAGGACGTGCCGTCCTACATCCGGGAGCGCGTCCAGAGTCACGTCGTCAACACGGTTCCGCTCACGGTCAACC
>NZ_JNXY01000120.1 GCF_000717135.1 Catenuloplanes japonicus | reverse complement strand
GATGCGGCTGAACACGTCGGTCGACTCGTTCTTCCGGCACGAGAACGTGCGCAGTCACTTCACGGACAAGCGCGCGGACACGACGCTGACCGGCAACATCCCGGTCAAGAAGAGTGACATCAAGGTCCCGGCGGGGATTCCGCAGGAGGACGTGCCGTCCTACATCCGGGAGCGCGTCCAGAGTCACGTCGTCAACACGGTTCCGCTCACGGTCAACC
>NZ_JNXY01000119.1 GCF_000717135.1 Catenuloplanes japonicus | reverse complement strand
CCTGCCGGAAAGGATCATTCGGTGCCGCAAAGACCAGGTCAACTCCGGCTGTTGACCTGGTCTTTGCGGCACCGAATGATCCTTTCGGCTATGGCGGTCGCCTCTGCGGGGTGCCGGATCGGCAATAGGTGTCTGCGGTGGCACGTTTACTGAGCTTCCGGCGTCAGGGTGGGGATGCGGCGGGCCTCCAGGCCGCTATTTCATGAAATTTCGGGCACG
>NZ_JNXY01000118.1 GCF_000717135.1 Catenuloplanes japonicus | reverse complement strand
GGCAGTAGATGTCTGTGGCGGCACCTTTACTGAGTCCATCCGGCACCTTCGGGTGACACCTCGCGGGCGTGAAAATGGAGTTTGTGGTTGTGGACAACGCGCCGTCGGATCCTTCGGCCTCGGTCCGCGGCGGTGCCGATTTCCGGTCAGCTTCCGGCGTCAGAGCGAGGATGAGGCGGGCCTCCAGGCCGCTATTTCACGAAATTTCGGGCACGGAGTG
>NZ_JNXY01000117.1 GCF_000717135.1 Catenuloplanes japonicus | reverse complement strand
GTGCCGGGTCCAGGCTGGCCGCGGGGGTGCTCTGCGCCCGAAATTTCATGACATAGCGGCGGCGAGCCCGGCCATCTCACGACCTCGACAGCGCCGGCCAGTTATGAGAACGGCCAATCACACGACCCGGGGGCGGTCGCTGGGCCCGGCGCCGGCCGTCTCCGGGCGTATTGCACCCGGAATCCCGGCATATCGCCGGCAGCGAGGCAGCCGGGCAGAGA
>NZ_JNXY01000116.1 GCF_000717135.1 Catenuloplanes japonicus | reverse complement strand
GAAGTACCCCGACGAACTCAGGGCACGTGCCGTGCGTCTGTATCGCGAGTCGGAGCCGAAGCCGACGATTCGCCGGTTGGCCGAGCAGCTGAACGTGCATCACGAGGCGCTGCGTAACTGGATCCGCCAAGCCGAGGCCGATGCGGGCGAACGTCATGACCGGCCCACCACCGAGATGGCCGAGGAGAACCGCCGGCTGCGCGAAGAGGTCGCTGAGCTGCGCCGGGTCAACGAA
>NZ_JNXY01000115.1 GCF_000717135.1 Catenuloplanes japonicus | reverse complement strand
CGACCCGGGGGCGGTCGCTGGGCCCGGCGCCGGCCGTCTCCGGGCGTATTGCACCCGGAATCCCGGCATATCGCCGGCAGCGAGGCAGCCGGGCAGAGATCGTTGTTGCGCTCACCGTCCTTTCCAGCGGGTTGAAAGAGCAGTGAGCGCAACAACGATCTTCCACGGACCGCACGAGCGGCACGGGCCACCGACCTCGGCCGGCTATCTCATGAAATGTCGGGCGCAGTGCTCACCCTGCGGAGCGTGCGCGCG
>NZ_JNXY01000114.1 GCF_000717135.1 Catenuloplanes japonicus | reverse complement strand
GATGAACAGGATGATGTCGCCGCGGGTGCGGATCTCCTTGAGCACCTTCTTCAGGCGCTCCTCGAAGTCACCGCGGTACCGCGAGCCGGCGACCAGGGCGCCCAGGTCAAGCGTGTAGAGCTGCTTGTCCTTCAGCGTCTCCGGCACCTCACCCTTGACGATCTTCTGGGCCAGGCCCTCGACCACGGCGGTCTTGCCCACGCCGGGCTCACCGATGAGCACCGGGTTGTTCTTGGTGCGGCGGGACAGCACCTGCAT
>NZ_JNXY01000113.1 GCF_000717135.1 Catenuloplanes japonicus | reverse complement strand
TGGGGTAAGGCTCCCAGTAGATGACTGGGTTGATAGGCCGGAGATGTAAGCACGGTAACGTGTTGAGTTGACCGGTACTAATAGGCCGAGGACTTGACTGACATAAACTTTGCAAGACTGCTCGCGTCCACTGTGTGATGTCTGAACAAACAACCGTGCAGATCCCCGGTTGGAAAGTTCATAGTGTTACGGCGGTTATAGCGGTGGGGAAACGCCCGGTTACATTCCGAACCCGGAAGCTAAGCCCACCAGCGCCGA
>NZ_JNXY01000112.1 GCF_000717135.1 Catenuloplanes japonicus | reverse complement strand
GATGAACAGGATGATGTCGCCGCGGGTGCGGATCTCCTTGAGCACCTTCTTCAGGCGCTCCTCGAAGTCACCGCGGTACCGCGAGCCGGCGACCAGGGCACCCAGGTCAAGCGTGTAGAGCTGCTTGTCCTTCAGCGTCTCCGGCACCTCGCCCTTGATGATCTTCTGGGCCAGGCCCTCGACCACGGCGGTCTTGCCCACGCCGGGCTCACCGATGAGCACCGGGTTGTTCTTGGTGCGGCGGGACAGCACCTGCAT
>NZ_JNXY01000111.1 GCF_000717135.1 Catenuloplanes japonicus | reverse complement strand
TGGGGTAAGGCTCCCAGTAGATGACTGGGTTGATAGGCCGGAGATGTAAGCACGGTAACGTGTTGAGTTGACCGGTACTAATAGGCCGAGGACTTGACTACATCCTGAAACTTTTAAGCTGCTTGCGTCCACTGTGTGATGTCTGAACAAACAACCGTGTAGATCCCCGGTTGGAAAGTTCATAGTGTTACGGCGGTTATAGCGGTGGGGAAACGCCCGGTTACATTCCGAACCCGGAAGCTAAGCCCACCAGCGCCGA
>NZ_JNXY01000110.1 GCF_000717135.1 Catenuloplanes japonicus | reverse complement strand
CGGGCCGGCTCGCGCAGCACGCCGATCACCTCGCGCAGGTCCTGCAACGCCTGATGCGCACTGGCCCGGATCACCCCCGCCGCCTTCGCCACCTCCGCCGACGGCGCGTCCGGACGGATCTCCAGCGCACCCGCATGCAGGCTCAGCAGCGAGATCCGGTGCGCCAGCACGTCGTGCATCTCCCGCGCGATCCGCGCCCGCTCCAACTGCCGGGCCCGGTCCACCCGCAGCTGCTGCTCCGACTCCGCGCGCTCGGCCCG
>NZ_JNXY01000109.1 GCF_000717135.1 Catenuloplanes japonicus | reverse complement strand
TCCTGCTGGAGCTGGTGGAAGACGATGGTGTCGTCGATGCGGTTCAGGAACTCCGGGCGGAAGTGCTGCTTCAGCTCGTCGTTGACCTTCTGCTTCATCCGCTCGTAATTCGACTCCTGGTCCTCCGACGCCTGGAAGCCCAGCGACACCGCCTTCGCGACATCACGGGTGCCCAGGTTCGTGGTCAGGATGATGACCGTGTTCTTGAAGTCCACGATCCGGCCCTGACCATCCGTCAGACGACCGTCCTCCAGAATCTGCA
>NZ_JNXY01000108.1 GCF_000717135.1 Catenuloplanes japonicus | reverse complement strand
CGCGACCGCTTCGACCTCGCGGAGCAGGTGCGAGGAGAGCAGGACGGTGCCGCCGCGGTCGGCGAAGTCGCGCAGCAGCCCGCGCATCCAGAAGATGCCTTCCGGGTCGAGGCCGTTCGCCGGCTCGTCCAGGATGAGGATGCTGGGCTCGCCGAGGAGTGCGTGGGCGAGTCCGAGGCGCTGGCGCATGCCGAGCGAGTACTGCCCGACCCGCTTCCGTGCGGCTTTCGCGTCCAGCGCGACGGTGTCGAGTACGGCGTTCACCCGGGTC
>NZ_JNXY01000107.1 GCF_000717135.1 Catenuloplanes japonicus | reverse complement strand
GACCCGGGTGAACGCCGTACTCGACACCGTCGCGCTGGACGCGAAAGCCGCACGGAAGCGGGTCGGGCAGTACTCGCTCGGCATGCGCCAGCGCCTCGGGCTGGCCCACGCACTCCTCGGCGAGCCCAGCATCCTCATCCTGGACGAGCCGGCGAACGGCCTCGACCCGGAGGGCATCTTCTGGATGCGCGGGCTGCTGCGCGACTTCGCCGACCGCGGCGGCACCGTCCTGCTCTCCTCGCACCTGCTCCGCGAGGTCGAAGCGGTCGCG
>NZ_JNXY01000106.1 GCF_000717135.1 Catenuloplanes japonicus | reverse complement strand
CGGGCCGGCCGGCCTCGACGTCGCCCGGCTCGGCGCCGTCCGGGAACGCGCCGGGCACCTCCGGCTGCGGACTCGGCGCACGCGTCGGAGCGGGGGTCTTGGGCGTGGGCGGGTTCAGCGACAGATTCTCGAACGCGACCAGACCCGGCCCGTCACCGTCACGCACACCGGACGGCAGGAACCTCGGCTGATCCGCGCCGGAGAGCGTGAACGGCCGCCAGCGCGCCCGCATACCCTCCTGATCCTCCGCGAGCCCGGTCCACGTGTGCGTCTGCGA
>NZ_JNXY01000105.1 GCF_000717135.1 Catenuloplanes japonicus | reverse complement strand
ACCAGGATGCTGACGAAGCTGACGACCAGCGGTCCGTCGCTCAGCGTGATGCCGCGGAACAGCTGCGACCCGACGCCCGGGACGTTGAAGACGCCCTCGGTCACGATCGCGCCGGCCATCAGACCACCCAGGTCCACGCCGATGTAGGTGATGACCGGAATCAACGAATTACGCAGCACGTGCACACCGATCACCCGGTTCCGGGTCAAACCCTTCGCCTTCGCGGTACGCACATAGTCCGCCCGAAGATTCTCGACCACCGACGTGCGGGTCAGCCGCGA
>NZ_JNXY01000104.1 GCF_000717135.1 Catenuloplanes japonicus | reverse complement strand
TTACAGCGTGCGTGCGGTCCGCAGGACGCTGCGGGTGCGGAAGATCCCGCACACAATTCCGGAGCGCAAGGACCACAAAGCCAACCGGGCCCGGCGCGGTAGCCGTGGTGGCAGGCCGCCGGCATTCGATCCGGAACGCTACAAGGATCGCAACCGCATCGAGCGGGCCTTCAACCGTCTCAAGCAGTTCCGGGCCGTAGCCACCCGCTACGACAAGCTCAAAGTCCGCTACGAAGCTACCGTCACGGTCGCTTCGATCATGGTCTGGCTCCGCATGAAGATCGAC
>NZ_JNXY01000103.1 GCF_000717135.1 Catenuloplanes japonicus | reverse complement strand
GTCGATCTTCATGCGGAGCCAGACCATGATCGAAGCGACCGTGACGGTAGCTTCGTAGCGGACTTTGAGCTTGTCGTAGCGGGTGGCTACGGCCCGGAATTGCTTGAGACGGTTGAAGGCCCGCTCGATGCGGTTGCGATCCTTGTAGCGTTCCGGATCGAATGCCGGCGGCCTGCCACCACGGCTGCCGCGCCGGGCCCGGTTGGCTTTGTGGTCCTTGCGCTCCGGAATTGTGTGCGGGATCTTCCGCACCCGCAGCGTCCTGCGGACCGCACGCACGCTGTAA
>NZ_JNXY01000102.1 GCF_000717135.1 Catenuloplanes japonicus | reverse complement strand
ACGTTCTCGTGCCGGAAGAACGAGTCGACCGACGTGTTCAGCCGCATCTCGGCCGTGTTGCCGTGATACGTCGGCTCGGCGCCGTCGACCGGCCGGGCGGAATACCGCACCCACACCCGCTCGACACCGGTCTTCGACGAACGCTCGAACGGCACCCAGATGCCGTTGTTACGCCGGTGGTTCAGCGTCTGCATCGCGTTCCCCGGCCCCTTCTTGGACAGGAAACCGTCGGCGATCAACTGCTCGCTCACCCACGAGTCCATCGACTTCGGGGTGCTGTCCGACCCGGGCCGGCCGGCCTCGACGTCGCCCGGCTCGGCGCCGTCCGGGAACGCGCCGGGCACCTCCGGCTGCGGACTCGGCGCACGCGTCGGAGCGGGGGTCT
>NZ_JNXY01000101.1 GCF_000717135.1 Catenuloplanes japonicus | reverse complement strand
CGATCGACTCGTAGAGCGGGCGCAGCTGGGCCACGGCCGGTTCCGGGCCGTCCTCCCGGTACGCGAGCAGCGCCTCCGGCCAGAGCACGTCCTCCGGCGCGGCCGTGATCCCGGTCCGGGTCCGTTCGCGCATCTTCTCCGCGAACCGCCGGGCGGCCGGCAGGTCACCGCGGAGCAGGCTGAGCCGGACCAGCGTGCCCAGCAGCGGCACGGTGAGCTGCCAGATCGCCTGCTGCTCGGCCAGCTCCACGCCGGCGACCGCGGTCTCCACCGCCTCCTGCAGCGTGCCGCGCGCGGCCAGCA
>NZ_JNXY01000100.1 GCF_000717135.1 Catenuloplanes japonicus | reverse complement strand
GAGATGGCCGGGCTCGCCGCCGCTATGTCATGAAATTTCGGGCGCAGAGCACCCCCGCGGCCAGCCTGGACCCGGCACCGCGTCGACGCCCGGCCGGAAAGGATCATTCAGTGCCGCAAAAACCAGATCAACTCGGGCGGTTGACCTGGTTTTTGCGGCACCGAATGATCCTTTAGCTATGGCGGTCGCCTGGGCAGGGTGCCGGTTCGGCAGTAGGCGTCTGTGGCGGCACCTTTACTGAGTCCATCCGGCACCTTCGGGTGACACCTCGCGGGCGTGAAAATGGAGTTTGTGGTTGTGGACAACGTGCCGCCGGA
>NZ_JNXY01000099.1 GCF_000717135.1 Catenuloplanes japonicus | reverse complement strand
CACGCAGATACCGGGTCAGGCCCGCACCATAAGCGCCGGTGCCCTCGACACCGATCAGCACCACACTCCCCCACGCCCGCAGCCACCCCAGCAGCAGCACATACCCGACCGGTGTCGCCTCGAACTGCGCATGCCCGAGCATCCGCCCCGCCCCATCGACCGCCGCGACCGTATGCGTGTCACGATGCGTATCCACACCACCCGTCACCTCGACACCCGTGACCACCACACCCGACTGTGACATCGTTGAACCGTCCATCCCTCTGTCCACTCACACCGGGCACACAGGGCAGACACGCACCAGCCGGGCACGGCAGGACAAGACAGTAAAG
>NZ_JNXY01000098.1 GCF_000717135.1 Catenuloplanes japonicus | reverse complement strand
GCGGAGAGCACGGAGATGGCCGGGGTGATCATGCTGTCGCCGAAGAACAGCGACGCGCCGAAGATGCCGAGCGCGGCCAGGATCAGCGCGGTCTTGCGTGACGGTGCGGTGGCCTGGCGGCGCAGCAGCGAGATGAGCGCCATGATGCCGCCCTCGCCGTCGTTGTCGATCCGCATGGCCAGCAGGACGTAGGTGACGGTCACGATGATCATCACGGACCAGAAGATCAGCGAGACGACGCCGAACACGTTGCCGTCGCTGACCGGGACCGGGTGCGGGTCGGCCGGGTTGAACACGATCTGCATCGTGTAGATCGGACTGGTGCCGATGTCACCGAACACGACACCGATCGCGCCCAC
>NZ_JNXY01000097.1 GCF_000717135.1 Catenuloplanes japonicus | reverse complement strand
GACGATGTTCCTGGGCGCCCTGCAACTACTGTGCCTGGGCCTGCTCGGCGAGTACGTCGCACGAATCTTCACCACCCTCCAGGGCCGGCCCGCGTACGTGGTCACCTTCGACTCGGAAACGGCGGTCACAGTGGGACGCGCTGCACTACGTCCGCATCGCCGAGGCCGGATATCCGGTCGGCGGACCCGGCTACCCGGCGTTCTTCCCGCTGTACCCGCTGCTGATCCGCCTCACCGACCCGATCCTCCCCGGCGGCACCCTGACCAGCGCGTCGGTCGTCGCGAACGTCGCCGCGATCGGCGCGCTCGCCCTGCTCCACCGGCTGACCGCCCACGAGACCGACCCGGAGACCGCCCACCGGGCGGTCTGGTACCTCACCGCGTCCCCGATGGGCTTCTTCCTGTTCATCGGCTACAACGAGTCACTGTTC
>NZ_JNXY01000096.1 GCF_000717135.1 Catenuloplanes japonicus | reverse complement strand
CGCCGGAGGACGTGCTCTGGCCGGAGGCGCTGCTCGCGTACCGGGAGGACGGCCCGGAACCGGCCGTGGCCCAGCTGCGCCCGCTCTACGAGTCGATCGAGGAACGCCCGGTGCTGATCGGGCAGGACCCGGCCGCCGCGGCGACGCTGGTCCGGATCGCGGTCGCGGCCGGCCGCACCGGCCTGGCCGAGACCGTCGTGCGGGCCGCCCGCACGCTGGCCGCCCGTAACCCGGCGCTGCCCACGCTGGCCGGCGCGGCCGCCCACGCGGAAGGACTGCTGCACGGCGACGTGACGCTGCTGCACGAGGCCGTCGGCCGGCTGCGGAAAGGGCCACGACCGCTGGTACTGGCCGCCGCGCTCGACGACCTGGCCGCGCTCGACCCCGGCTCGGCGAAGGC
>NZ_JNXY01000095.1 GCF_000717135.1 Catenuloplanes japonicus | reverse complement strand
GTGCTCGGCATCCTGGGCTGGACCACGGCGGCGCGTGTGATGCGTTCGTCGGTGATCTCGGCGAAGAGCCAGGATTACGTGGCGGCGGCGCGGATGCTGGGTGCGAACAATGTGCGGATCATGTTGCGGCACATTCTGCCGAACGCGATCGCGCCGTTCATCGTGGTGCTCACGATCGCGTTGGGTCAGTTCATCGCGACCGAGGCGACGTTGTCGTTCCTCGGTATCGGGTTGAAGGGCAACGCGATCTCGTGGGGCATCGACATCTCGACGGCGGCGAAGCATTATCGCGAGTCCGCCCCGCCGCTGGTCGCTCCGTCGATGTTCCTGGCGATGACCGTGCTGGCGTTCATCATGCTCGGCGACGCCATCCGCGACGCCTTCGACCCGAAGCTGCGGTGA
>NZ_JNXY01000094.1 GCF_000717135.1 Catenuloplanes japonicus | reverse complement strand
CCGAGGCGCTGGCGCATGCCGAGCGAGTACTGCCCGACCCGCTTCCGTGCGGCTTTCGCGTCCAGCGCGACGGTGTCGAGTACGGCGTTCACCCGGGTCCGCGGTACGCCCATGGTCATCGCGGACAGCGACAGCACCTCCCGCCCGGTGCGCCCGCTGTGCTGTGCGGACGCGTCGAGGAGCACGCCGATGCGGCGTCCCGGGTTGGGCAGTTGCCGGAACGGCACACCGGCGACGGTGGCGCTGCCCGCGGAGGGTGTGGCGAGGCCGCAGATCATGCGCATGGTGGTGGACTTGCCGGCGCCGTTGGGTCCGAGGAAGCCGGTGACCGTGCCGGGCTCGCAGGTGAACGAGACATCGTCGACGGCGGTGTGCGCGCCGTACCGTTTCGTCAGGTGGTCAGCCGTAATCATGCC
>NZ_JNXY01000093.1 GCF_000717135.1 Catenuloplanes japonicus | reverse complement strand
TACGTTGCGTGGGTGGCCGGTGATCCTCGGTAACTGATTGTCAAGATCGACAGTGTTTTGTCCGTTCTGTGAATACGCTTTGTAATTGCTGTTTACTTCCTGGGTATCGACGTTCTACAGTCCCTCCGGCTTGATCTTGATCTCGGGGGGATTCGCTGTGCCACGTCGTGTCATGCCGCGCGTGTTCCGAACGTCGTCGCGGCGCAGGATCGCGCTTCTGCTGTCCGGTGTGGTGGGACTGTCGCTGAATCCCGTGCTGGCACAGCCCGCTGTCGCGGCGCGCCCGGAGTCCGAAGTGGATCGTGCGGCCGCGTCGGGTGAGCGGGTCGAGGTGATGTCGGAGCGGACCGAGTTCTCGCAGGTGTTCGCGGAGCCGTCCGGTGTGCTGGTGATGGAGTCGACCGTGGTGCCGACGCATGTGCGGCACGG
>NZ_JNXY01000092.1 GCF_000717135.1 Catenuloplanes japonicus | reverse complement strand
CGAGGGCGTCTTCAACGTCCCGGGCGTCGGGTCGCAGCTGTTCCGCGGCATCACGCTGAGCGACGGACCGCTGGTCGTCAGCTTCGTCAGCATCCTGGTCGTCGTCTTCATCTTCGCCAACCTGATCGTCGACCTGCTCTACGCGGTCCTGGACCCGAGCCTGCGGCGGAACTGGGTGTTCTGGTTCGCGTCCGCGATCGCGCTGATCGTGATCCTGATGGCCGCGTTCCCGTCCCTGTTCACCCCGAACGACCCGGCCGACTGCGCGCTGTCCCGGCAGCACGCCGTGGGCACCGGCTGGGCGCTGTTCGGGTTCGACTTCCAGGGCTGCGACATCTACGCCCGCACGGTCTACGGGGCCCGCGCCTCGATCTGGGTGGGTGTGCTGTCCACGGCGCTGGCCAGCAGCATCGGCCTGATCTTCGGCCTCACCTCCGGCTTCTTCGGTGGCTGGCTGGACGCGATCCTGTCCCGGCTGACCGACATCGTGCTCGGCATCCCGCTGCTGCTCGCCGCGATCGTGCTCGGCAAGCGCCTCAGCACGGGCAGCGGCGAGTCGTCCGGCCTGATGGCCGTGGTCGTGGTGCTCGGCATCCTGGGCTGGACCACGGCGGCGCGTGTGATGCGTTCGTCGGTGATCTCGGCGAAGAGCCAGGATTACGTGGCGGCGGCGCGGATGCTG
>NZ_JNXY01000091.1 GCF_000717135.1 Catenuloplanes japonicus | reverse complement strand
CGAGGGCGTCTTCAACGTCCCGGGCGTCGGGTCGCAGCTGTTCCGCGGCATCACGCTGAGCGACGGACCGCTGGTCGTCAGCTTCGTCAGCATCCTGGTGATCGTCTTCATCTTCGCCAACCTGATCGTCGACCTGCTCTACGCGGTCCTCGACCCGAGGATCCGTTATGAGTAGGCCCACGACAGGACAGACACGGGGAGAAGACCGGAGCGAGGCGAAGTGCCACCTGCGGCGGAACTGGGTGTTCTGGTTCGCGTCCGCGATCGCGCTGATCGTGATCCTGATGGCCGCGTTCCCGTCCCTGTTCACCCCGAACGACCCGGCGGACTGTGCGCTGTCGCGCCAGCATGCGCCGGGGGCCGGTTGGGCGCTGTTCGGGTTCGATTTCCAGGGTTGTGACATCTACGCCCGCACGGTCTACGGTGCGCGTGCGTCGATCTGGGTGGGTGTGCTGTCCACGGCGCTGGCCAGCAGCATCGGTCTGGTCTTCGGCCTGTCGTCGGGCTTCTTCGGTGGCTGGTTGGACGCGATCCTGTCCCGGCTGACCGACATCGTGCTCGGCATCCCGCTGCTGCTCGCCGCGATCGTGCTCGGCAAGCGTCTGTCGACCGGTAACACCGGTGGCAGCTCCGGTCTGCTGGCGGTCGTGGTCGTGCTCGGCATCCTGGGCTGGACCACGGCGGCGCGTGTGATGCGTTCGTCGGTGATCTCGGCGAAGAGCCAGGATTACGTGGCGGCGGCGCGGATGCTG
>NZ_JNXY01000090.1 GCF_000717135.1 Catenuloplanes japonicus | reverse complement strand
CCGCGCCGGGCCCGGTTGGCTTTGTGGTCCTTGCGCTCCGGAATTGTGTGCGGGATCTTCCGCACCCGCAGCGTCCTGCGGACCGCACGCACGCTGTAAGCCTTGTCCGCGGTCAGATGGGCCAGCCGCTTCCGCGGCCGGCCCCGACCGGGCCGGGCCACCGACACCTTCTCCAGCAGCGGCACCACCTGCTTGTAGTCCGCGGCCTGCCCCGGTGTGACCTCTTTCGCCAGCGGCCGGCCGTGTCCCTCACCCAGCAGATGCAGTTTGGTAGTCAGTCCTCCTCGCGAGCGACCCAGCCCTTGGGCTGCCTGCGATTCCGCCGCGCTCAGTCCCCTTTTAACGCCCCCGCGGCACACTGATGCGCCCGCACCACACTCGAATCGATCTGGCCGTTCCAGTCCAGCTCACCACGCTCATCGGCGCGGGCCTGCAGATGGCGCTCAATTGCGTCCCACATCCCCTGCTTCTGCCACCGCGCGAACCGCGAATAGCAGGTCTCCCAAGGCCCGTACCGCTCCGGGACCTCCCGCCACTTCGCCCCGTTATCCGTCCGCCACAAGATCCCGTTGATCACCTGACGGTGATCACGCCACCGCCCACCGCGCTGCGGATCGGTATCCGGAAGCAAGGGCGCAAGCCGTTCCCACTCC
>NZ_JNXY01000089.1 GCF_000717135.1 Catenuloplanes japonicus | reverse complement strand
GCGCCGTTGATCAGTCTGGCCGGTGCGCTGGGGGAGTGCGAGCCGGTCGTGCCCGCGCTGGCGTGGCTGGGCGGGGAGACGCCGGCGCAGTCGACGCCGGAGCGGATCGGGCGGGAGCTTGCGGACCTGGCGGCGGACCGGCCGCTGCTGGTGATCATCGACGACGCGCAGTGGATGGACGAGTTCTCCGTGCTGGCGGTGCGCACGCTCGTACCCCGGCTGGCTTTCAGTGCGGTGCGGTGGTTGTTCGTGCGACGACCGGTGCACGGCGGCGCGGCCGCGGACGCGCTGGACGACCTGGTCACGATGGGCGCGGAGCAGATCACGCTCGGGCCGCTGGCCGACGCGGACGTGGAGGCGCTGTGCGCGCGGCAGGTGGGCGCGCCGGTCGACGCGACCGTGCTGGCCCAGGCGGAGCGGTGCGGCGGCAATCCGCTCTGGATCGTGCAGCTGCTGGCCGGTCTGCGGGCCGACGACCAGCTGGTCGTGGTCGGCGGCCGGGCCACGCTGGTCGGCGGCGAGGTCCCGACCAGCTTCATCGGCGCGGCGCAGCAGCGGTTGCGCGGCCTGCCGGACCAGGCCCAGCTGCTGCTGCGTGCCGGGTCGGTGTTCGGCCGTCCGTTCCGGCCGGGCGAGGTGGCGGCGCTGCTGGCGGTCGCGGAGGAGACGCTGTGGACGCCGGTCGAGCGCGCCGTGGCGGACGGGCTGCTCACCACGCACGGTGACGCGCTCGCGTTCGAGCACGACATGCTGCGC
>NZ_JNXY01000088.1 GCF_000717135.1 Catenuloplanes japonicus | reverse complement strand
ATGGTCACCGACCTGGACACCCACCTGGTGGGGCGCGCGCTGACCTCGCTCGGTGCGGAGCTGCGCCGGCGCGAGCATGTGCTCGCCGCGGCCGGCGCCTCGGACATCGTCCGGTACCAGGAGCGGCGGGCCAGGGACGCTACGATGCCGCCGATGCCGCGGCTGGTGCTGGTGATCGACGAGTTCGCGTCCATGGTCCGGGAGCTGCCGGACTTCGTCACGGGCCTGGTCAACATCGCCCAGCGTGGCCGGTCGCTCGGTATCCACCTGGTGTTGGCCACCCAGCGGCCGTCCGGGGCGGTCACGCCGGACATCCGGGCGAATACGAACCTGCGGATCGCGTTGCGCACCACGGATCAGGGGGAGAGCCGGGACATCATCGACGCGCCTGACGCGGGCGAGCTGTCACCGCGTACTCCCGGCCGGGCGTTCGCCCGGCTCGGCTATGCGGCGTTGCTGCCGTTCCAGGCCGGTCGGATCGGTGGCAAGCGCCCGGTGGTGGGGGAACGCGCCGCCGAGGTGCGGATCGAGGTCGCGCAGGTGGACTGGGCGCGGCTCGGCGAGCCGGTGCCGGTGCGTCGGGGATCAGGTGGTGGCGCGTCCGGTCCGGCCGACACGGATCTGCGTGAGCTGGTCCGGGCGATCACGGCCGCGTCCACGCAGGCCGGGGTGGCGCGGCAGCCGAGCCCGTGGCTGGAGCCGCTGGGGGAGGTGACGCAGTGGGCTGACCTGCCACGGCCGCCGGCCGCCGGGGTGCCCGGTGATCTGGGGGCGGTAGCGTACGGGATGGTCGACCTGCCGGCCGCGCAGAGTCGCGAACCGTTGCTGTTCGA
>NZ_JNXY01000087.1 GCF_000717135.1 Catenuloplanes japonicus | reverse complement strand
CGCCAGCACGTCGTGCATCTCCCGCGCGATCCGCGCCCGCTCCAACTGCCGGGCCCGGTCCACCCGCAGCTGCTGCTCCGACTCCGCGCGCTCGGCCCGCTCCCGCAGCGAGCGGACCAGTTCGCGGCGGGACCGGACCAGCGAGCCCCAGAGCAGGATGATCACGAAGACGGAGACGATCCAGGCGACGGACTGCCAGTAGCCGAGGTCACCGGCCGGGCGGAACGCGACGAACACCAGGCCGGGCACGGTGTTGAGCGCGATGACCACGGCCGACACCGGGAGGCGCCGGTGCACCGCGACCGTGAACATGATGATCAGCGCGGCACCGGCGACGGTGGTGGAGAGCACGCCGAGCGGCACGCAGATCAGCGCCAGCAGGACCGGGCGGTGGCGCCGCCACCAGAGCCCGACGGACAGGGCCAGGCCGGGCACCAGGTCGGCCCAGGCCACCCAGTCCGGCTGCGGGATCTCGGGCGTGCCGGCCGGCGTCGCGACCTGGAAGAGCGTCTTCTCCGCGGTCGCCAGGAACACCCAGCCGAGCGCGAGCCCGAACAGGACCGCGTCGGTGGCCCAGTCGCGGGTGGTGCGCGGGCGGACCGGCTCGGCCTCGTCCCACGCGGTGAGCGACCAGCGACCGCGGAACATCAGACCAGGCTACGGCCGGGGCACGGGGGCGGATAGCGACCAAAGTCTAGGCGGGAAAGCGACTTTGGTCGCCGCACCGTCGACCGCGGACCGAGGCGCGGGAACGGGTGATTCGGACAGGCTTACCGGCATGATTACGGCTGACCACCTGACGAAACGGTACGGCGCGCACACCGCCGTCGACGATGTCTCGTTCACCTGCGAGCCCGGCACGGTCACCGGCTTC
>NZ_JNXY01000086.1 GCF_000717135.1 Catenuloplanes japonicus | reverse complement strand
CGCCAGCACGTCGTGCATCTCCCGCGCGATCCGCGCCCGCTCCAACTGCCGGGCCCGGTCCACCCGCAGCTGCTGCTCCGACTCCGCGCGCTCGGCCCGGTCCCGCAGCGAGCGGACCAGTTGCCGCCGCGACCGGACCAGCGAGCCGGCGAGCAGGACGAACGTGGAGAAGAAGACGGTCCAGCCCATCGCGGTCCAGTACGAGAGGTCCGGGTCCGGCCGGACCAGGCCCACGATCAGCGCCGGGATCACGTTGAGCACGGTCATCAGCGCGGCGACCGGGAAGCGCCGGTGCACCGCCACGGTGAACATGACGACCACGACCGCGGCCGCGCTGGCGATGGAGAAGAAGCCGAGCAGCGCGGTGAGGATGGTCAGCGTGACCGGCCGGCGGCGGCGCCACCAGAGGCCGGCGCAGAGCAGCAGGCTCAGCACCAGGTCAAGCCAGACCAGCCAGTCCGGGGCGTCGGCGCTGATCACCCGCTCGCCGCGGTTGATCACCGACTCGAACGTCACGGCCAGCACGAACGCGAGCGACAGCGTGAACGTCGCGGTGTCGACCAGCCAGTCCCTGGCCGTACGCGGGCGGACCGGATCATCCTCGTCCAGCGCGTCGAGCGCGCCGATCAGCGACCAGCGGTCCCCTGCTGCGGAGGTCGTCGCCATGTGCCCAGGCTACGGACCGTGGACAGGGGCCGGATACCGACCAAAGTCGAAGCCGGCACACAACTTTGGTTTTCCGGACGTCAACCACGGACCGACGCGGAGAACCGGGTGGCTCGGACAGGCTTATGGGCATGATTACGGCTGACCACCTGACGAAACGGTACGGCGCGCACACCGCCGTCGACGATGTCTCGTTCACCTGCGAGCCCGGCACGGTCACCGGCTTC
>NZ_JNXY01000085.1 GCF_000717135.1 Catenuloplanes japonicus | reverse complement strand
GGGGCATTGAGCCTTTTTCATCCTGCGTAGGTCGGGTGCTCGGCGTGGTGTAGAACGAGGATGGCCTGCACGATCGTGGTCGCTCGGTGCGGGCTGCACCGGATCTTCGTCAGGATCTTCCAGGTCTTGAGGGTGGCGTTGGCGCGTTCGCCGATCGCGCGGATGCGCGCGTGAGCGCGGTTGAATGTCTTGTGCCAGGCGGACAGTTTGCATCGGTTCCGGTGGCGTTTGTGCGGGGTCCGGATGGTCCCGCGGGCGCCTTGGTACGCCTTGTCGGCGAACGTCATCACGTTCGCGCTGGTCAGAGCATCGATGATGCCGTGGGTTCGGGCGGCGGTCAGGTCATGGGCTGCACCGGGCAGCGCGACTGAGGCCCAGATGAGCCGGCCTGCCGGGTCGGCTATGACCTGCACGTTCACACCGTGGCGGTGGTGTTTTCCCGAGTAGTACGGCTTCTGGTCCGCGACGCGGTCGATCAGGATGAGGGTCCCGTCGAGGATCGCGAAGGACAAGCACCTAATTTTGTCCATGGCGGCGTTGAGGTCGTCGGCGGTGGCGGCGAGCAGGTCGATCGCTTCCTTGACGTAACGCCAGGCGGTCGTCACGCCGATCGTGAATCCGCTGGCCAGACGGGTCAGGGTGTCGCCGTTCCGCAGGTGCGCCAGGGCGAGAAGTGCCTGCTGGCCGGGGCCGAGGCGCCGCCATCGGGATCGCCGCTGGGCGCGGTGGCGGCGGATGAGCGCGGCGAGGTGGTTGAGGCTGCGGGTGGACAACGGAATCGCGGCAGGGTAAGACAGCACAGCGAGGCTCCCGGTCGGGGCATCGGATCTTGGTCGACTGCTGTCTTACCTGGAGCCTCGCCCTTATCGATACCCGGGCCACCCACACCTGCCGTGAACAGCACCGCCAGGTTGAAAAAGGCTCA
>NZ_JNXY01000084.1 GCF_000717135.1 Catenuloplanes japonicus | reverse complement strand
CGGTGACGCGCTCGCGTTCGAGCACGACATGCTGCGCGAGGTCGTCTACCACTCGATCCCGGCGCCGCTGCGCGACAGCCTGCACCGCAAGGTCGCGGCCATCACCAGTGTGAACGGCGGCGCGCCGACCGAGGTCGCGCGGCACCTGATGAAGGCCGGCCCGGCCGCGGTCGCCGGCCACGCGGACCTGCTGCGCGACACGGCCGCGAAGATCGCGCCGCTGGCTCCGGGCGCGGCCGCGGACGTCTACCTGCACGCCGTGAGCGGCTTCGGCTCCCACGACCCGCGCCAGGCCGCGTTCACCGCGGAGGCGGTGCCGCTGCTGGCCTCGGCCGGACGGCTGGACGAGGCGCGGCGGCACGGCGAGGCCGCGTTCCGCTCCGGGCTGGACGCCACCACCGCGGCACGACTGTGCCTCGGACTGGCCGAGGCCTGCAAACACGCGGGCCGCAACGGCGACGCGGTCGAGTACGCCAGCCGCGGCCTGCGACGCGGCGGGGTAGCGCCGGAGGTCCGCGCCCGGCTGTGCGCGGTCCGCGCGCACGCCCAGTTCTACGAGGGACTGCTGGCCGAGGCGGACCTGTCCGGCGCGGAGGCGCACACGATCGGCGTGGACCCGGGCGCCGCCGTCTTCGGGCTGACCGCGCGCTCGCTGGTCGCGGCCGCGCAGGGACGGCTCTCCGACGCGCTGACCCACGCGCGCACCGCGGTGGAGCTGGCCGACGACGCGGGCGGCGAGGCCGTGCACCGGCACCCGCAGATCTGGCTCGGCAGCGCGCTGACCATGCTGGACGTCCAGGACGAGGCCGCCGCGGTGCTGACCGCGGGCCGCCGCGAGTCCGACCTGCTCGGCACCGGCTGGTCCGGGCCGCTCTGGCACTACTACGAGGCCCAGCTGCTGGCCGCGCGCGGCACGCTGCAGGAGGCGGTGGAGACCGCGGTCGCCGGCGTGGAGCTGGCCGAGCAGCAGGCGATCTGGCAGCTCACCGTGCCGC
>NZ_JNXY01000083.1 GCF_000717135.1 Catenuloplanes japonicus | reverse complement strand
TGAGGTTGTCCGAGCAATGAGTTGACTACTGACGGTGCTACGTGGTGCGTCCGTGTTCGGTGTGCAGGATGACCAGTGCGGCGGCGACGATCTTCCCGATCCGCCATGGGTCGAGGCCGATGTTGCGTAGGGCTCGGAATGTCATTTTGAGCAGGGCGTTTCCGCGTTCGCCTACCGCGCGGAGGCTGTTGTGGGCCTTGTTGAACTGCTGCTGGACCAGCAGCAGCCCGCCGTTTGTGGGTCTCTTGTACGCGACGGTGATCGTGTCGGCGAGGCCCTCGTAGCCGAGGTCGCCGAGGGTGCGCAGGTCGTCGGCGGCGTCGGTGAGGGCGGGCAGGAGTTCGGGATGGGCGCGGGCGGCGGTGGTGTCGTGTTCCCGGCCGGGGCGCACGTCGGAGGTCCAGATCGGCCAGCCGTCCGGCACGCCGACGACCTGGATGTTCCCGCCGTGGGTGTGGTGCTTTCCCGACCACCACAGATCGACGCCTGCGGTGGGTCCGGGAGCGCTGCACCGGTCGGTCTCGATCAGGGTGCCGTCGATGGTGACGTAGTCATGACCGGCCGTTTTCGCCGCGAGCAGCGCACCGTGCAGGCTCGGCGAACGGGCCGCGAGCACGTCGATGCCCTCGTGGAGGTAGTCGTAGCCGGTCGAGATGCTGATCGCGTTGTCCCGGGCCAGCTGACGCATCCGGGTGCTGTTACAGAACCACCGCAACACCAGGATCGCCTGATCACGGCAGGTCAACGCCCTGGTACCGGCCCGGGTGCCCCGGCAGGCACGTTCAATGTCCAGCAGGCCGGCCAGGAACGTCACGGTCTCCTCGCGCAGCGGGAGTACCGCTGTGTATGACACACTCATCGTCGGCGCAGGATCCTTTGAAAGTGCTGCTGTGAGAGGCCACCTTCATACCGGGATCCTGCGTCTTCTCGTTGCAGCGCAACACCTTCGGCGTGTCGCGTGTGGACTCCGACCGCCGGTCACTCAGAGTCGGCGACTCGTTGCGCGGAATGGCTCA
>NZ_JNXY01000082.1 GCF_000717135.1 Catenuloplanes japonicus | reverse complement strand
CTCGCGGTACCGCGGTGACTTCGAGGAGCGCCTGAAGAAGGTGCTCAAGGAGATCCGCACCCGCGGCGACATCATCCTGTTCATCGACGAGATCCACACGCTCGTCGGCGCGGGCGCGGCCGAGGGCGCGATCGACGCCGCCAGCATCCTCAAGCCGATGCTGGCCCGCGGCGAGCTGCAGACCATCGGCGCCACCACGCTGGACGAGTACCGCAAGCACCTGGAGAAGGACGCGGCCCTTGAGCGCCGCTTCCAGCCCATCCAGGTCGGCGAGCCGTCGCTGGCCCACACCATCGAGATCCTCAAGGGTCTGCGCGACCGTTACGAGGCCCACCACCGGGTCTCGATCACGGACGCGGCGCTGGTCGCGGCCGCCACGCTGGCCGACCGTTACATCTCCGACCGCTACCTGCCGGACAAGGCGATCGACCTGATCGACGAGGCCGGCGCACGGATGCGCATCCGCCGGATGACCGCGCCGCCGGACCTTCGCGAGTTCGACGAGAAGATCGCCGAGGTACGCCGCGGCAAGGAGTCCGCGATCGACGCGCAGGACTTCGAGCGCGCCGCCCAGCTGCGCGACAAGGAGAAGCAGCTGCTCTCGCAGAAGGCCCAGCGGGAGAAGCAGTGGAAGGCCGGCGATCTGGACGTCGTCAGTGAGGTCGACGACGAGCAGATCGCGGAGGTGCTGGGTAACTGGACCGGCATCCCGGTCTACAAGCTCACCGAGGAGGAGACCTCGCGCCTGCTGCGCATGGAGGACGAGCTGCACAAGCGCGTCGTCGGCCAGTCGGATGCGGTGAAGGCCGTCTCCAAGGCGATCCGGCGTACGCGTGCGGGCCTCAAGGACCCGAAGCGTCCGTCCGGCTCGTTCATCTTCGCCGGCCCGTCCGGCGTCGGTAAGACCGAGCTCTCCAAGGCGCTGGCGGAGTTCCACGACCGTTACACGGTGTCGCGTCTGGTGGGTGCGCCTCCCGGTTACGTGGGTTACGACGAGGGTGGTCAGCTGACGGAGAAGGTGCGTCGCAAGCCGTTCAGTGTGGTCCTCTTCGACGAGATCGAGAAGGCCCACCCGGATGTGTTCAACACGCTGCTGCAGATTCTGGAGGACGGTCGTCTGACGGATGGTCAGGGCCGGATCGTGGACTTCAAGAACACGGTCATCATCCTGACCACGAACCTGGGCACCCGTG
>NZ_JNXY01000081.1 GCF_000717135.1 Catenuloplanes japonicus | reverse complement strand
GCGGAACCGGCTCCGATCGGCGGGCCGAAGCGGAGCGATGCTCCTATGTTTGTCCAGGGGTGTTTTCAAGATCTTTTGGTGGCATGAGGAGGTGGTAGATGTCGCGGGCTATGTAGCGTTTCAAGCATCGAAGGATCTCGGGTTTGCTGAGACCGTCTTTGGTGCGTTTCTCCACGTAGGCGCGGGTTCTCGGGTCGCGGCCCATCCGGGTGATCGCGATCCACCAGAGCGCGTTGTTCGCGTCACGGTCCCCGCCGCGGTTGAGGCGGTGGCGGTGGGTGCGCCCGGACGAGGCGGGCAGTGGCGCGGCGCCGCAGAGCATCGCGAACGCGGCCTCGCTGCGCAGCCGGCCGGGATTGCCCCCGGCGGTGATCAGCAGTTGCGCGGCGACGTCCGGCCCGACACCGTACGCGGCGATCAGCCGCGGGTTGATCGCGGTGACCAACGGCGTGATCAGTTCGTCCAAGTCCTTGATCTCCGCGGTCAGGTGCTGATGCCGGAGGGCGAGACTCCGCAACGCGATCATGACCGCCGCATCCGGATCGCCGCACCGGTCACGATCCGTATCCGCTGCCGCGCAAGCCCTGACCAGGGCAGGAACGCCCAACCCGCGCAGTTTCCCCCGCACGGGCTCGGCAGCGGTAACGATCAACGCCTTCATCTGCCGCTGCACATCCGCACGGAACGTGACCGCACTACGCCGGGCAACACGCAGATTCCGTAACGCCTCGACCCGCCCGTCCCGCTCCTTCGGCGTCCCGGCCCGCCGGCCCGCCAGCGCCGTCCTCGCCGCCGCCTCCGCATCAACCGGATCACTCTTACCCTGACCACGGCGGGTCCTGCGGTCCGGCCGGTCGACCTCGACCAGCGCGACACCCTCACCACGCAGATACCGGGTCAGGCCCGCACCATAAGCGCCGGTGCCCTCGACACCGATCAGCACCACACTCCCCCACGCCCGCAACCACCCCAGCAGCAGCACATACCCGACCGGTGTCGCCTCGAACTGCGCATGCCCGAGCATCCGCCCCGCCCCGTCGACCGCCGCGACCGTATGCGTGTCACGATGCGTATCCACACCCCCCGTCACCTCGACAACCGTGACCACCACACCTGACTGTGACATCGTTGAACCGTCCATCCCTCTGTCCACTCACACCGGGCACACAGGGCAGACACGCACCAGCCGGGCACGGCAGGACAAGACAGTAAAG
>NZ_JNXY01000080.1 GCF_000717135.1 Catenuloplanes japonicus | reverse complement strand
CCCGAGGTCGCTACCTGAGCTGCGGTGATTCGTTGTTCGGTGGTGCTGGGTGATGCGGTGCTTGCGGAGTGGCAGGCGGGTTTGGATGATCTGTTCGCGCTGGTAGCGGGCCGGTTTGCGCGGGTGGAGCCGCGCCGGTTGGCGTTCGCGTATGTGCGTGGGCTGCTCGCGCCGCTGGAACGGTGTAACGGCTGGACGATCGCGGAGCATGCGGGCCGTAGGTCGCCGAACGCGGTGCAGGAGATGCTGTACAGCCCGTGCTGGGATCCGGATCTGGTACGTGATGACGTGCGGGACTATCTTGTCGGGCATCTCGGTGAACCGTCCGGTGTCCTGATCGCCGATGACACCGGGTTCATCAAGAAAGGTGTGCGCTCGGCCGGGGTCCAGCGGCAGTACACGGGGACCGCGGGCAAGGTCGAGAACTGCCAGATCGGCACGTTCCTGGCCTACGCGACGTCGCGGGGCCGGGCGTTGATCGACCGGGAGTTGTATCTGCCGCAGTCCTGGACCGGCGATCCTGAACGCCGGTCGAGGGCGGCGGTGCCCGAGACGGTCGAGTTCGCCACGAAGCCGCAGCAGGCGCGGGCGATGATCGCCCGGGCGGTCGCAGCCGGGGTCCCGTTCGCCTGGTTCACCGCGGACGAGGCGTTCGGACAGAACCCCGGCCTGCGGGATTGGCTGCAGGAGCAGGACATCGCCTACGTGATGGCGACCCGCAAGGACGACGAGGTCGACGCCGGTCTGCATACCAGGACACCGGTCAAGGACATGATCGGCAGGATCCGGCCCGGTGCGTGGCGGCGGATGTCCTGCGGCGACGGCGCCCACGGGCCCAGGATCTATGACTGGGCCTGGACTCCGATCCGGGCCGAGTTCGGCGACAACCGGCGCGGCTGGGTCCTGGCCCGCCGGTCGATTGCCACCGGCGAGATCGCGTTCTACCGCTGTTACGGCCGGCGCGGGACCCGGCTCCGGGAACTGGTCCGTGTCGCCGGGGCCCGCTGGGCGATCGAAGAGAGCTTCCAGACGGCGAAGAACGAGGTCGGCCTGGACCAGTATCAGGTCCGCCGCTACGACGCCTGGTATGCCCACATCACCCTGGCCATGACCGCCGCCGCGTTCCTGGTCGTCACCCGCGCGATCGAGGCCGCAAAAGGGGAACCGCAGGCAGCGGCAGCGAGCTGATCCCGTTGACCAGCAACGAAATCCGCCGTCTGTTCACCACACTCGTCCTGACCGCCTGCCAGACCGCGGGGCATGTCTGGCACTGGTCCCGATACCGCCGCCGACGCCTCGAACAGGCACGGGCCTGCCACTACCGCAAACGACTCGAACCGGGATGAGTAACGATGCCGGGTTGCAGTACTAACC
>NZ_JNXY01000079.1 GCF_000717135.1 Catenuloplanes japonicus | reverse complement strand
GTGCAGCCCGCACCGAGCGACCACGATCGTGCAGGCCATCCTCGTTCTACACCACGCCGAGCACCCGACCTACGCAGGATGAAAAAGGCTCAATGCCCCCGATCGCGCCTTTCTCGCACCGGCTCGCCTCGACCCAAACCCCACGGGGGGAGGCCCTCTTCGTCGCAATCCAGCTCCTCCGTGATCAGTTCATTGACACCTGCCTCGCCTGTCAGTCCGCATCCCGCAACGCAACCACGAAACGGGAGGGCAGATCATCGCAAAGCGTTACTAGAATTGCTACATGGATTCTATGCGTTAGTGACTGGTTTCACAATCGCGGACGTGGTCCAATTTGTCTCCGCTAACGATGTCCCGCTTAATTGAGTGAATTCAACCTCGACCTTGTGCCCGTCGGCTCTTTCAAAGAGGCCCGAAGTATTGACTGGGGTCCGGTATCCGCTGCTATAGGAGGCAACTCCATTAAGCGCGTAAGGGACCTTAACTTTTGTTTGAATTACTACGGCCTTTCCGATGATGCAAGAATTTGGGGGGACCGTGACCGGCACCTCCCAGTTGAAGGTTTTGGTGGTCTGCGTGGACTCATTCAAGGTGAATGTCGAGGACGCTTCCACCGCAACCGACCACTCACCTTTAGCCAGAAGTGGCACGCCAGCCTGACCTTTGGCTCCGACTGTGATTTTGACACCAGCGGTGGTGGACCAGCCTTTCGTATTCACTTCCGAAAGGAGTCCGGAGATTTTAGAAGTCTGCGTCACGCTGCTGGTATTGCAAGCCCGCTGAGCGTTTAATTCTTCTAGTTTTGACTCTTCTGCAGATGCGCGGCTTAAGTCGTAAGTAAGTTGGTCTAGGTCAATCCCATCGATGCGATCAGGTGTGACGCAGTGATTATAAAAGGTTTTTCCGTCCGGAATATTTCTTACGAATCCAATGCATGCCGATTTTGCTTCACCTTCGAAGGGGGCCACGAAATCGAACCCTCTGTTTGGTGGCAAGCCAGGCCATCTTTTGGGTACATCATTGCGATGGAGATTGGCATCGGTAATATAGACCTGTTTTCCGTCTACGCTGGCAGTAACGATCAATGATTCGCGGAAGCAGTTGGACGAGGCCCAGCCAACGAAGCGGATCCCATGAAAGTCTGCTGTGGTCCGTACAAGGTCAATGACGATTGTGACGTCTTCATTTGGGACCAAAGCGGGGAAGTTGAGAAATGGCTTAGTAAGGGGGTGCGGGCAATCTACGGTTCGAGCGGTTGGCTTGATGGTTTTGTCGGAAGTAGCTGCCGAGGCTGGCGATACTCCGATAGGTGGGACGGTTAAAGCGGTCACTAAGAGGCCCAGGAGAATTGAAAACTTATTTTTATTCACTTTAAGTATCCCTTTCGATTACTCCGGTGCCATGTGGTCCGGCAAGGTCATTCTGACGGCAAAGGCGTCGCAACGTGTGAGATTGGAGGTTTTCACGTCCATCGCAGGAGGTGGCATTGAGCGGAGGCCTCCTCTGTCGAGGCGGGGCATTGAGCCTTTTTCATCCTGCGTAGGTCGGGTGCTCGGCGTGGTGTAGAACGAGGATGGCCTGCACGATCGTGGTCGCTCGGTGCGGGCTGCAC
>NZ_JNXY01000078.1 GCF_000717135.1 Catenuloplanes japonicus | reverse complement strand
CCGACCCGAAAATCGAAAGGTGAGTGGGCAGGCGACAGCGCCCGGCGGAGCCGGGTGGGGTGTGGGGTGGGGTCAGGTGGTGGCGGGGTTGGTGTCGTGGATGTGGGCTTTGCCGTCGGTGATGGTGATGGTTTGTCCGGTGACGGCTTCGAGGGCGGCGGCGAGGTGGCGGGCTCTGCGGTCGGGGTTGGTCAGGGTGTCGTGCCATTGCGGGCCGAGGTCGCGGTATTCGGCGGCGGGGTCGGCGAGGAGGTGGTAGATCGCGGTCAGGAGTGAGTTCCCGGCGGCGACCATGGCTTTGCCTTTGCCGCGTTGTCGGGCGATGCGCCGGTAGCGGGCGCCGAGGAATGTCTGGGTGCGGGTCAGGGTCCCGATGGTGTTCCCGATCGTGGCGCCGAGCCAGGGGTTGCCGTCACCGCGGCCTTTGGGTTTGGTTTTCCCTGCTGATTCGTGGGTGTTCGGGCAGAACTTGGCCCAGGAGACCAGATGTTTCGAGGTCGGGAACCGGGTCATGTCGACGCCGAGTTCCGCGATGAGTTCCGCGGCGGTGGAACTACCGACGCACGGGATCGTGGTCAGTTGTTCCACCTGGCGGGAGAAAGGGGCGACCAGCTCCTCGATGTGTGTGTCGAGGACGGTGATCTGGGTGTCGAGCCGGTCGTGGTTGTCCAGCATCATGCCCAGCAGCATCGCGTGATGGGCGGTGAAGAACCGGGTGGTCAGCGCTTCTTTGACCACGCTGATCTTCCCGCGGATCGACCCGCGGGACATGTCCGCCAGGGTCGCCGGGTCGGTCCGGCCTGCGGCCAGGGCGTCGAGCATCGCCCGGCCGGACACACCGAACAGGTCGGTGATCACCGAGGACAGTTTGATCTGGGCGTCTTCCAGAAGTTTCTCGACCCGCTGCCGTTCCCGGCTACGGTCCCGGATCAACAACCGGCGATAGCGGGTGACGTCCCGGAGCCGGCGGATCGGCTCCGGATGGACCAGCGACGGCCGGAACATCCCCCGTTCGGCGACCTTCGCCAGCCATGCCGCGTCGGCCTTGTCGGTCTTCGCCCTGCCGGGCACGTTCTTGACCTCTCGGGCGTTCGCCAGCCGGCAGTCGAACCCCTCGGCTTCAAGAACGTAGTAGACACCCTTCCAATACGCGCTGGTCGACTCCATCACGACCACCGTCACCTGCTCGCACCGCAGCCAGTCCGCCAACTCCAGCAGCCGGGCGGTCGTGGTCGCATACGACCTGATCTGCTGCGTCCGCCGGCCAGGCCGCCCCGGGTCAGGGACCCGCACACACGCCTCCAACCCGGCCTTGCCCAGATCAAGACCCGCGATCCGCTCGACGAACAACTCCTCTTCCACCGGCTCGAACATCCCGCCCTCCCCACATGAGGTATCGAAAGGCGTGACCGCTCGCGGGAACCCACAGGGAAAATTGAAGAATCGGACCCTCGTGCTCACGGCACAATACGCAGCCCCTCGAACGGGGCACCCGCGTCAAACTGGCAGACGGCCTCCACAAAGACCAATGTTCCGGCGACGTCAACGAACGGCCACACCCGCAATTTTCCCGCACACGCGGCGCTCGGAAAAGCCCACAAACTGGCAGGGAGGAGCGCC
>NZ_JNXY01000077.1 GCF_000717135.1 Catenuloplanes japonicus | reverse complement strand
GATCGGTGTGGAGTTCATGGTCAGCACGTAGGGCGATTCCGGCTGCAGGCCGCCGCCGCTGACCGTCGCCTTCGCACCGGTCAGCGGTGCGTCGAGCGTAAGCGCGAGGTTGAGGTTGATCCGCGGCGGGTCGGCCGGGTTCGGCGGCACCGGCGTGAGCATGCTCGGCGAGCTGATCGTGGCGTAGATGTCACCGTTCGCGGCGACCTCCACCCCGGCCGGCTGGCCGACCTCGGTGGCGAGCGCGGGGCCCTCCTTCACGTCGTACCCGCCCTGCGCGCCGACCTGGTCGACGGCACCGGCATCGGCCCGCGCGAGCGGTGCCACGGTGAAGGTCTTGCCGGCGATCACGCCGCCGATGCCCAGGCCGCCGCCGGAGAAGTCGGTGCTCACCTCCGTGATGACGCCCGCGTACGAGGCCGTGTAGAGCGTGCTGCCGGTCGCGTCGAGGGACAGGCCGACCGGGTACGGGTAGAACAGCTGGCCCAGCACCTGCCCGGTCGACGAGATCTTCAGGAGGCGGCCTTCGGTGGTGTCCGACACGTAGACCGTGCCGTCGGTCGCGACCGCGATGCCGTTGGGCGTGGCGATCGAGAACATCGTCGCGTCCTGCAGCGGCGAGGGCGTCGTCGAGATCGGGCCGCCGTCGCCCGCGATCACCTGGATGGTGGGGGAGATGACCGTCGGGTCGACCCGCGAGACCACGTGCTCGTCCTGGTCGCCGAAGTAGAGGTAGTTCCCGTGCGCCACCATCTGGGTGGGCGTGTTCACCTGATTGTTCAGCGGCGACCCCTGGGACCCGTTCCCGACCACCGCGGTCAGGTTCCCGTTCACGTCGGCCCGGTAGATGTAGCCGGTGTCCGCGCTGCCGACGTAGAGGCTTCCCTTCAGCCAGGCCAGGCTGACCAGGCGGCCGTGACTCTGTCCGTTGCGGGGCAGCTGCAGGCAGTCGCCGGGGATGCCGGCGAGGACGGACAGCTGGAAGGTCGGCGTGATCTTCTCGATCACGCAGTTCCCGGTGTCCGCGACGTAGAGGTTGCCCGCCGGGTCGAACGCCATGTCGGTCGGGTCGTCCATGGCCGACAGGCGGGCCGCCCCGGCCGTAGGCTGGCCGGACCCGGGGGTGTTGCTACCCGCGATAATCGACAGCTGATACTGCGAGGCCGGGTTCAGCACCGGTTCTGCCGCCGACGGCGCGACCGCGCCCAGCGCCGCCATCATTCCCGCCCCCGCGGCCGCCACCACGCCGACGCCGAGGCACCGCTTCCGATAAGCCAACATTAATCCCCCATGTACTTTATTTCGCTATCTAGACCACCTTAGGGTTATTTGACCGATTGGAAGATCAAAATCGACAAGCTCGGGGGTACGCGTGGAGCGCAGGGACGGCAGCGCCATCTCGGTTGCTGCCGTTTTCCGAGGGCTGACCGGAAACGGGCATCGGGCGCTCTGCGGCGGCTACTTCGTTGGATGGCGGGTTGGGTTCGGCCGTGGTCGCGCCCGGATGCGGGAAGCTCGTCAGCTGCCGGCCCCAGGGCCGGCGTCAAGGGCAAGGTCGTGGTCCGGGTATCGGACTTCGGTGCAGGGATGTCTGCTGCTGGTGAGGATGGGCGGCGGGCTACCCCGGACCGGTGGCACCGTACCGGCGTAACCCGCTGCCTCACCCTGGCACCGAAAGGTCAGTAGCGGACGACGATCACGACGCGCCGGTTGAACTTCTGGCCCTTGCCCAGCCCGTTGACGCCACCTGCACCGACCGTGGAGATCGGGGCCTTCACACCGAGCTTGCGCAGCTGGTCACGGACCGCGTTCGCGCGCTTCAGCGCCAGGCGCTTGTTGGCCTTGGTCGCGGCCTTGCCCTTGCTGTCCGTCTCCGTGTAGCCGGTGATCGT
>NZ_JNXY01000076.1 GCF_000717135.1 Catenuloplanes japonicus | reverse complement strand
TGCTCCCGACTCTGTTGCCTATTGATGGTTATGGGGTGTGTTCGAGGCGTGCGAGGTGGGTGGTGTGTTGTGGGGTGAGGTGGTGTCCGGTCCACCAGGCGTGGAGGCGGATGAGGTTGAGGGCTGTGGCTTTGAAGGTGTGTTCGAGGCGGGTTTTGGGCAGGCCGCGGTAGCGGGCTCGGCGGGTGTCGGTGACTTTGACGGATTGGGCGATGGCCGATTCGATGCCGGCGCGGAGGTTGTAGGTGGCCTGCCATTGCGGGGTGTCCTGGGCGGTGCGGGCGTGGTCGAGGGCGTGCTGGACGGCGTGGGGGCGGGTGGTGATCTGCCGGCCGCGGTCGGCGGTGGTGCAGAGGGTTTTCACTGGGCAGGGCCGGCAGGTCCCGGTCGGGAAACGGATCACGATGACCGGGTTGCCGCGCTGGACGGCGGGTGTCCAGGAGCCGCTGGGGTGTCCTTGGGGGCAGGTGGCCTGGCGCTGGTCGTGGTCGATGGTGAACGCGGTCCGGTCGTAGCCGTCGGCGGCTCTGGCCTGGCGGGAGGTGTCGGCCAGGAGCGGGGTGACGAGGGTGATCTGGTGATCGGTGCGGGAGGAGACGAGCAGGGCGGCGGATGGGTATCCGGAATCGACGTAGTGCGCGGCGGGTAGGAGTCCCCGGCGTGCCAGGTCGGCGTGGATGGGTGCGGTCATCGTGGTGTCCGCGACGGAGGCGTCGGTGGTGACAACGTTCGTGATCAGGTTCGGCGGTGGCGGGGTGCCGGTGGCGGGGCCTGGCGGTGCGGGGACGGCGTCGCAGGTCTCGCTGATGTGGAGTTTGTAGCCGTTCCAGCCCAGGTCACGTTTGCGGCCCCGGCGGGCATCGATGTCATACGGGGATGTGATCTTCGATCTGCCGGGCGGGAGACCGTCCGTGTCGGCCTCCCGCATCCTGACCACCTCCCGCCCCTGCCGGTCGGTGACGGTCACGAAGTTCTGCACCAGCACCAGCCGCAGGACATCGACAGCGGGCAGCCGGGCGAGCCATTGCGGGGTGCCGGGGGCGTAGACCGCTTCCAGGAGCGTGCGGGCGTCACGGCCGTAGCCGTTACCGATCTCGTCGCGTTTCGACTTCGACGCGGGCAGCCGCCACCCGTCGACGCGCTGACCGTAACGTTGCTGCCAGCCGGTCCCCTCGATCACCGAAGCCAGCCAGCCCGGATCCGCCGCCGCGACCGCTTCCAGCGCCGCCCGGACCGTCTCACCGGCCAACTCGACCCGGTTCAGGTCCCGGACCGCGGCCAGCACATGCGTCGAATCAGTGCGCTGCTTTCCACGCGCCTTCAACAACCCCCGGCCGGCCAGCGCCCCGACCAGCAGATCCAGCACCCTCGCCTCCAGGCCATGCGCGACGATCCGCGCCCGGAACTGCGACAACACCGAAAAATCAAACCCCGGATCAGACAGCGACAACCCCAGCGCGTACTTCCACGAAATCTTGTCCCGGACCGCCTCAGCCGCCTGCCGATCAGTCAGATTCTCCGCCATCTGCAACACCGTCACCAACGCCAACCGCCCCGGCGACCACCCCGCCGGCCCCGACACACCGAACGCCTCCGCAAACGCCGCATCAGCGAAGACCTCACCCAACTCATCCCGGACCACCACCGGCAACGGCCGCTGCCGCGACCCGTGTATCACCCGCACCGCCTCACGAATCTCCGCCACCGGCTCAGGCCACGACCCCGCACGCACAGACACCCGCCACCACCCACGCCCGGAGGACGACAAAACCGGCCGCACCACCATCATCCACAACCACAAATGGGCAACAGAGTCGCTCCCGCGGGCAAACCTC
>NZ_JNXY01000075.1 GCF_000717135.1 Catenuloplanes japonicus | reverse complement strand
GCCGATGCGGGCGAACGTCATGACCGGCCCACCACCGAGATGGCCGAGGAGAACCGCCGGCTGCGCGAAGAGGTCGCTGAGCTGCGCCGGGTCAACGAAATCCTGCGTGCCGCCAGCAGTTATTTCGCGTCGGAGCTGTGCGCCATGTAGCGCTGATTGATCGAGGAGGGTGAGAGACCTTCCCGCTGGGCCGTCGCAGCGGCCCGGTTGAAGCCTGAGGGCAGCCTGACCTGCGCAATAACGGTGAGGGTGGCAAGCGGCCCTGACAAAGGCGTGACGTGCCGGGACTGCCAGACGGTGCGGGCTCGTCGAGGCGAGGCCAGAAGGTGTAACGCGAGTGAACCAGTGTCTGACGCTCCGTAACAGCGAAGCCGGCTCCAACCTGGTGGATATGGGCCGGTGCGCAGCGCACGACCCCGCGGCTTCAGCCGTGGGGTGGACTCCGAAACCGTTTAGCTCCGGCGGTCAGGAGGCCATGGTGAAGGTCTGCGGCGTAGCCGTGGCGATGCTGCCGGAGTAGAGCTGGGCACCTCCCTGGCCGATCGATTTGTTGGTGAACGTGGGAACCGACCGTCGTCCGCCGGTTCCCGTCCGTCCAGGACGGGGGTCGGCAGGTGTGTTGCCGCTGAGGGGCGGGCTGGTCGGGGCGGAGGCCTCGTAGTAGTCGCGGGCGTGACGACCCGCCGCCGGGGTCCGGGAGAGCCGGACGCAGGGCGAAGGAGGCCAGCAAGTCACGCAGTGCGGATACCGGAATACCAGGAGGTTGTCGCCGGTGAATACCTGCGATCCGGAGTTGGCCCTGTTGCGGGCCGAGGATCGGGTACTGGAGATCCAGACCAAGCTGCACCGTTGGGCTCGTGATGATCCTCATCGCCAGTTCAGCGACCTGTTCAACCTCGTCACCGATCCCGCGTTCCTGCTGGTCGCGTGGGATCGGGTGCGGAGTAACAAGGGTGCCAAGACCGCCGGGGTGGACGGCAGAACAGCGCTGTCCATCGTGTTGCGTGTCGGCGTCGAGGAGTTCCTCGACGGGCTGCGGGCCTCGTTGAAGGACCGCAGCTTCCGGCCGCTGCCGGTGCGGGAACGGATGATCCCCAAGCCGGGCGGGAAACTGCGCCGGTTGGGGATCGCGACGATCACCGACCGGGTGGTTCAGGCAGCCGTGAAGCTGGTGCTGGAGCCGATCTTCGAGGCGGACTTCCTGCCATGCTCCTACGGGTTCCGCCCCGGACGCCGGGCTCATGACGCGGTAGCCGAGATCCGTCACCTGGCCACGAATCCACGTCGTTACGAGTGGATCGTGGAAGGCGACATCAAGGCCTGCTTCGACGAGATCGACCACACCGCCCTGATGAGCAGGGTGCGTGGCCGGATCGCCGACAAACGCGTCCTGAATCTGGTGAAGGCGTTCCTGAAAGCCGGGATCCTCGGAGAAGACCGGCAGCTTCAGGAGACCAACGCCGGAACTCCGCAAGGGTCGATCTTGTCCCCGCTGCTGTCCAACATCGCCCTGGCGGTGCTGGACGAACACATCGCCCAGCAACCTGGAGGCCCGAACTCCAGCCCGGGTGTGAGAGCGGCGCGTCTGCGGCGTGGCCTGCCGAACTTCAAGCTGATCCGGTATGCCGACGACTGGTGCCTGATGATCAGAGGCAACCAGTCCGATGCCGTGACGCTGCGGGACGAGATCGCCGGAGTGTTGTCGACGATGGGCCTGCGTTTGTCGCCGGACAAGACCCTGATCACCCATATCGACGAGGGTGTCGACTTCCTCGGGTGGCGCATCCAGCGTCACCGCAAGCGAGGAACGAACCGGTACTTCATCTATACCTATCCGGCCAAGAAGTCGCTGAAAGCGGTGATGGCCAAGGTGAAGACGTTGTGCAGGCAGGTCGAGGTTAGCCAGCCGCTGGACGAGCTGATCCGTCGGCTCAACCAGGCAGTTCGTGGCTGGTGCGCCTACTTCCGGCCGGGGGTGTCGTCGGCGACCTTCGCCTATCTGAGTCAGTGAGGTTGTCCGAGCAATGAGTTGACTACTGACGGTGCTACGTGGTGCGTCCGTGTTCGGTGTGCAGGATGACCAGTGCGGCGGCGACGATCTTCCCGA
>NZ_JNXY01000074.1 GCF_000717135.1 Catenuloplanes japonicus | reverse complement strand
AGACCCCCGCTCCGACGCGTGCGCCGAGTCCGCAGCCGGAGGTGCCCGGCGCGTTCCCGGACGGCGCCGAGCCGGGCGACGTCGAGGCCGGCCGGCCGCCGACGGTTTCCTGTCCAAGAAGGGGCCGGGGAACGCGATGCAGACGCTGAACCACCGGCGTCTCCTGGAGACCAGCTCGGCCTTCTTCCGGGAGGGCCTGGCCGACGAGTGGCGCAACAACGGCATCAACACGGTCAGCACGATCAGCGGTCAGCAGACCAGTCGTTCGGTGATTCTGGCCAGTGGTCTCGGTCAGCCGGTGCACAAGTTCACGATCGACATGGAGCTGGACGCGGAGATCTACCGCGACGGCGACCAGACTCCGCGGAAGACCTACAGCACCGATGCCCAGTCGACCCAGACGGCCACGATGGACACCTGGGTGCCGGACATGCGGGTCTCCGACGTACGCCCGCCCGACCGTGCTCCGCTCAACGCCCCGCGGAAGGTCAGCACCGCCGACCGGACGAACCTGAAGAACGGGCCGTCCCTGCCGAACCTGCCGGGCATCACCGGCGTGCGCGGCTCCGCGGCGCTGAACCAGGCGTTCGGCAAGTCGGCCCGGGACATCTTCGGACGGCGTACCGCCGAATGGTTGATCGGCCAGAACCCGGGCAACGACGCGACCATCTCCGCCCAGTCGCGTCGCTTCTTCACCAGCCACCCCCGGCTGATCGCCGCGATCGACGCGATGCTGCGCGGGTCGCACTCGACGGAGCAGCCGTTCGAGACCGGTGCGCTGTCCGACCCGGAGGGCCGGCACGAACTGCAGGCGTACGTGTCGGACATCCCGGAGCTGGTGTTGCCGCGGCCGGACGCGATCACCTCGATGTACATCGAGGACGGCAACCAGCTCACCGACCCGGCTCGGCACCGACTACCGGGTCAACATCGCGGACGGGAAGACGTACACGCTGTCGGTGCCGGTCACGTTCGTGGGCAAGTCGACGTTCGCGGCGCGCAATCCCCTGACCAGTGCCGAGGCTCTGGCACGGATCAATCCGTCGACGACCGAGGAGTTCGCGCTCGACGTGCCGGACGGCGTCGAGGCGTCCGTGGGCATCAACGAGCTGGCCACCATCTGGCACACGCTGGAGCACACCTGGCCGGCGAGCGACACCCGCCCCTGGCAGACGGGTGAGACGGTCGCCGGCCGGCCGGTCCTCGCCGCCGAGGGCACCTTCATCCGCGGCCTGCCGGACGATCTCCGGCAGCAGGTCCTGGACGCCAAGAAGTCCCTGTTCCCGCCGCTGGGCAGCACGCCGGAGGAGGGCGTGGAGGCCTACTACGCGCCGCGGAGCATCTCCGCCCGGCAGGGCCTGGGCGTGGCGTCGGTCAACGACGTGCAGCTCGGGCTGCACCCGGAGCCGGTCACGCCGGACCAGAGCGCCCCGGCCCCGGCCACCCAGGACCAGGCCACCGCACAGGACCAGACCTCTCCGGCTCCGCAGGACGCGACGGCGCAGACGTCCGACCCCGCACCGGCGACTTCCACCGCCCCGGACCCGGCGACGCGCGCGCTCTTCGACGACGCGATCGCGAAGGTGCAGAAGGAGCTGCCGGGCGTGCTGACGCCGGGCACGAACACCTACAAGTCCGGCCTGTACGAGGGCATCGGGCTGCTGACCTCGTCGCTGGGCACCCGTACCGGCGTGCGCCGCTTCTTCAGCGCCGGCCAGACCAACGCGCCGGTCCGCCTCGGCCGGATCTCCGAGGTGACCACCAGCAAAGCGGGCGCGGTGGTCGTCGACGTGGAGCTGATCGCCCGGCCCGCGAAGCGGTACCGCGACGGCACCGCCCAGATGACGGAGCTTTACGGTCACCCGTCCCAGGGCGGTGCCGACATCGAGACGCACACCATGTCCGGCGCCACCGAGCTGACCGGCCACAGCACCACCAGCCTCGACTGGGCGACCCGCCTCACCGCCACCCTGAACGCGCGGCCCACCCAGTCCAGCTCGCTGAGGACGACCGGTGCCACCGCCGCGTTCGACGCGTTCCGCCAGCACGCCAAGGGTCAGGAGCACCGGGACCAGCAGGTCCACCGGCCGATCACGAAGTCGGCCGGCAATGTGGTGCGCGTGCACGTGCCGATGGAGCTCGCCATCCGGGTCACGGTGACCTCGCAGAAGGACTGGCTCCCGATGCGGATCGTCCCGGCCACGTTCGTGGGCCTGAGCAGCCTGTGGACGAAGGGCAGGGCCCTCGTCGGGTTCCCGGTGGCCGAACCGGACACCACCTGGCACGACGCCAGCGTGACCCTGGAGTTCATGAAGGGCGACGGTACGACGCGCCCGCTGACCGCCGAACCGCCGCCCAACACCGACCGCCCGTCGACGCTGTTCCTGCCCCGGACGACGAGCACCCCGGACGCCATCCAGGTCAGCCGCGCCCCCGACGGCCAGCAGTCGGTACCCGCGCGGGACGGCCAGCCGCACTTCGACGACGCCGAGATCGCGTCCTGGGAGCCGTTCGACGGGCTGAACGAGCGAGTTGGCCGCGTCGGTCTTCGAGTACTTCCCGATCTACGCCTCGACGTCCTCGACGTCGATCGGCACGGCGCAGGTCTACAACTTCTCCGCCGCGCCGTTGCAGGCGTTCAACATCGGTGACCCGATCGCGCCGGTCCAGGAGACCGTCTCCGACGGGTCCGGCAAGACGCGCCGCGCGGACATCCCCGGCGGTAGCGTGCCGCTGCCGACGAGCAGTACCAGCGGTGGCGGCTACTACACGATCCGGCCGGAGTTCGGCGGCGCGCCGGGCAACCAGGCGATCAACAACGTCTTCTACCCGCCGGTCAGCCTGCAGGGAGGCCTGAAGACCGGCGCCTCCGCGACCATCACGGCCACCGACCGGCGCGGGTACCGGATGCCGCCCGACACCGCTCCCAAGCTGGCCGAGGTGGTCAGCACGGTGCAGGCCACGCAGAGTCCGACGCCCGGCAGCCGTTTCGCGGCGGCGGCGAAGAAGGCACTGAGCCAGTCGCGTGCGGAGGCGCCGCTCAGCGGCCGGTCCGAGCAGCTCAAGCGGCCGTACGTGCTGCGGGAGCTCGACGTCCTCTTCGAGGTCACCGGCCAGACGCCACGCGCGCTCTCGGAGCTGACGGACACACTCACCCGGTTCGGTGATTCGCTCGCCGACCAGGTCAGCGACGGCACCGTTGCCAAGCGGCTCCTCAGCGAGCCCCGCCGGGACAACGCCGGCGAGGCGATCGCCAAGGCCTTCGAGAACATGAAGAGCGCCGTCGAACGGGACCCGGTCACCAAGAAGGTGTACGTCGCGGCGACCGTGCAGGTGCGCATCCCGCTGACCGAGTTGCAGCCGTCGCGGCAGGCGCCGCCCGGCCGTCACCTGGGCAGCGACCGGACCAGCGCCGCGGATGAGATCGCCGTGTCGCGTCTGCCGGAATCGCACGGGTGGACCGCGCTGATCGGCCGGGGCGCGTCGACGGCGACCGAGCCTCTGGTGGGCGGCCGGAGCACGGCGCGCATCCAGAACGAGATGGACGCGGTCCGGCGGGGCCCGGACGGTGCCGGGCTGAGCCGGCAGGGTGTCGTGCTGGTCGGTGACGATCACCGGGCCGCCGGTCAGCGCCTGTCCGCGGCCATGGGCGGCTACGTGCTGGCCCAGGCGGAGCCGATGGGCCGTCACGACGGCCTGACCGATCCGACGGTGGATCAGAAGCACCAGTACCAGCGGGCGATGAGCGACACGACCGCCTGGGCGCTGTACCGGAACGGCGTGCTGGTCCGGCCGCTGCCGGGCCTGAACCTCGCGGACGCGATGTCTCAGGCGATGACGCTCGCCGGTGAGACACCCCCGGCCGAGACGCTGACCAGGCCGGACGGCAGCAGTGCCCCGACCACGCCGGTCACCGGCAGCACGCCGTGGTTCGCCACCGGCCGCCCGGCCGACACCGCCGTCGCTTCCGGCAGCCGCCCGGCCGGTCGCGCCGTCGCCTCCAGCAGCCGTCCGACCGGCCCCGCCGTGGCCTCCAGCAGCCGCACGGCCGCCGGTAGGCGAGCCCAGGGTGCGGGCCGGCGCGGACCGGGCACCACGACGGCTCACAACGCCCCGCGTGGCGGCAACTGCCTGTTCTACGCGGTCGCGGACAGCGCGCGCAGCCAGGGCGTGACGCTGCGCGGGCTGCCGGCCACCGGCAACCCGCACCAGATCGTGCAGTCGTTGCGCACGACCGGCGCCCGGCACGTCGAAGCCCACCCGGAGGCCCATACTCCGTCTCTGCCGTCGATCGGCACGCTGATCGCCGAGGACCTGGGCATCGGGCAGGCGGAGAGGCTGATCGGCGGCGGCACGTCGAGACCGGACGGCATGACCGACGAGGAGGTCCGCGGCCGTCTGGCCGTGTTGATCGACAACGGTCACGAGGGGGTGACCAACCGCCTGCGGAACGCCTTCGTCCCCCAGCCGATGGTGGCTCTGGTCCAGGAGGCGCTGACCGACGACGGAGAACTGCCGGACCCGGTCCATCTGCTCGCCCAGGCGATGCGCCGCCCGGACCTGTGGAACTCCGCCATCGGCGACTACATCCCGGCGGCTCTCGCCCGTGCGCTCGACGTGAACATCGTGGTGCAGAACCCGACCTACACGGCCGACATGCTGCCGAACCGGCCGGACGCGCCGCAGGTGTTCATCAACCGCCCCGGGATCGACCATTTCCAGTCGCTTCGTCCGTCGGATTCGGCGGGTGGGGTGGTGGGTCCGGATCAGTCGTCGTGGGTGTCGGTGGGTTCGCCGGCGCCGGTGGCGG
>NZ_JNXY01000073.1 GCF_000717135.1 Catenuloplanes japonicus | reverse complement strand
CCGCCACCGGCGCCGGCGAACCCACCGACACCCACGACGACTGATCCGGACCCACCACCCCACCCGCCGAATCCGACGGACGAAGCGACTGGAAATGGTTCTCCTCATCCAGCCGGTTGATGTGGACGACCGGCAGATCCGGCCGGTTCGGCATCATCTCGTAGGTGTAGGTCGGGTTGTGCACCACGATGTTCACGTTGAGCGCACGGGCGAGAGCCGGCGCCATGTGGTCACCGATGGCGGAGTTCCACAGATCCGAACGGCGCATCGCCTGCTCGAGCAGATGGACCGGTTGCGGCAGGACACCGTTGTCGTTGAGCGACTGCCGCACCAGGGCCATCATCGGCTGGCGGGCGAAGGAGGAGATCCGTGGCAGCTGGCGGAGGGTCGCGGCGTCTCCCCGGTCGATCCGGGCGGCGACCTCGTTGCGGACATCGGTCTCGGTGAGGCCGCCCGGGGTCGGCCTGGTCCCGCCGAGCAGCGCACTGACCTGATTGAGAGACAGATCGCCGGCGATCAGCAGACCGATCGACGGCAGTGAGGAACTGTAACGGCCCGGATTGGCGGCCACGTCCTGCGCGCCCGCCGCGCGCATCGACCGCATGGTCTGGTGCGCACCGCCGGTGGTGTGCACGCCCGGCAGCGTCACGCCCTGGCTGCGTGCGCTGTCCGCGACCGCGGTGATCAGGCAGTTACCGTCGCCCGGGACGTCGTGGGCCGTCATGTTCGGCGGCCTCCTGTTTCCACCCGGCCGCCTGCTGCCACCGGGCTGCGTGCCATCGGCCGGCCTGCCGCTGGCGGGCTTCCTGCCGCCGGGCTTCTTGCCGCCGTCCTTCATTCCGCCGGGCTTCTTGCCGCCGTCAGGCTGCGTACCGTCGGTGGATGTGCTGCCGCCGGGCTGCTTGCTGCCGCCCGGGGTGGTGCCGAACGGGTTCGAGCTGTCGAGCCACTTCCCGGTGCCGCTGACCGGCGTGCCCGGACTGACCGGGCTCAGCGGCGCGGACGGGGGCGCCTCGCCGGCGATCGTCATCGCGTCGGACATCGCGTCCGCGAGATTCGTGCCCGGCATCGGCTTGACCAGCTTGCCGTTGTTGTAGAGCGCCCAGCTCGTCTTGTCGCTCATCGCCCGCTGGTACTGGTGCTTCTGGTCCACCGTCGGATCGGTCAGGCCGTCGTGACGGCTCATCGGCTGCGTCTGCACCAGCACGTAACCCTTGTTGGCGGCGGACAGCCGCTGACCGGCGACCGTGTGATCGTCACCGACCAGCACCACACCCCGGCCGGTCGGCTCCCCGTCCTGCCGGATCGCGTCCAGCTCCGCCTGAATCCGCGTCGTGCTCCGGCCGCCCACCAGCGGCCCGGTCACCGTCGGCGCGCCACGGCCGATCAGCGCGGTCCACCCGTGCGACGACGGCAGCGCGGACACCACCGACTCGTCTGCGGCAGTGGTCCGGTCGCTGCCCAGGTGCAGGCCGGGCGGCGCCACCCGGGACGGCTGCAGCTCGGTCAGCGGGATGCGCACCTGCACGGTCGCCGCGACGTACACCTTCCTGGTGACCGGGTCGCGCTTCAGCGCGTTGCCCGCGTTGGCGAACGCCTTGGCCACCGCGTTGCCGGCGGCGTCCCGGTGGTTCTCGCTGAGGATCAGTTTGCCGGTGGAGCTGTCGCTGATCTGCTCACCGAACGACTCGCCGAAGCGGTTGAGCGAATTGGCCAGCTCGGACAGGCCCTGTGGCGTCTGGCCGGTGACCTCGAAGAGGACGTCGCGCTCACGCACCACGTACGGACGCTTGAGCTGCTCGGACCGGGCGCTGAGCGGCGCTTCCCCACGCGACTGGCTCAGCGCCTTCTTCGCCGCCGCCGCGAAACGGCTGCTCGGGGTCGGCTTCGTCGACTCCTGCACCGCATTGACCACCTCGGCCAGCGCCGGAGCGGTGTCGGCCGGCATAGACCTGCGCCGTGCCGATCGACGTCGAGGACGTCGAGGCGTAGATCGGGAAGTACTCGAAGACCGACGCGGCCAACTCACCCGGCGTGAACTGCTGCGCCACACCGTTCTCGTCCACGAACGTGTCCGACGGCGACCGCCACGGGCCCGCCTTGACCGGCTTGATCTCCAGGTCCAGCTCGTGCGAGAGGCCACCGGTGTAGTTCAGCAGCGTGTGCTGGACGCCGCCGCGGCTGGTGATCGCGTACGTGTTGGCGCCGCCGACCTCGTTGTCGGTGAGGCTTTCGATCTCCGATCGGCGCGCGTCCGGCAGGACCGTCGCCACCGCGTCCGCCATCGCGTGCGCGGCGCTGAACCGGCCGACCGTGAACCGCTCGTTCAGCCCGTCGAACGGCTCCCAGGACGCGATCTCGGCGTCGTCAAAGTGCGGCTGGCCGTCCCGCGCGGTCACCAGCTGCTGCGTGGTGGGCGCGCGGCTGACCTGGATGGCGTCCGGGGTGCTCGTCGTCCGGGGCAGGAAGACGGTGGCCGGGCGGTCACGGCCGTCCGGCGGCGCTGACGTCAGCGGGCGCGTCGTACCGTCGCCCTTCATGAACTCCAGCGTCACGCTGGCGTCGTGCCAGGCGGTGTCCGGATCCGGCGACCGCAGACCCAGGTGGCCCGTCCCCCACACCCACAGGTCGTTCAGGCCGGAGAACAGAGCCGGGGTGATCCGCATCGGAAGCCACTCGGCCTGCGGCGTGACCTTGACCTGAATGGCGAGTTCCATCGGCACATGTACGCGCGCCACGTTGCCCGCCGACTTCGTGATCGGCCGGTGGACCTGCTGGTCACGGTGCTCCTGACCCTTGGCGTGCTGGCGGAACGCGTCGAACGCGGTGGTGACGCCGGTCGTCCGCAGCGCGTTCACCTGGGTGGGCCGCGCGTTCACCGTGCCGGTGAGGCGGGTCCCCCAGTCGAGGGTGGTCGTGCCCTCGCTGCGCACCTCGGTGAAGCCCGACATGGTGTGCGACTCGATGTCGGCGCCGCCGTGCGTCGGCACGCCGTACAGTTCGGTCATCTGGGCGGTGCCGTCGCGGTACCGCTTCGCGGGCCGGGCGATCAGCTCCACCTCGACCACCACCGAGCCCCCGTTGTGGGTGGTCACCTCAGAGACCCGGCCGAGGCGGACCGGCGCGTTCGTCTGACCGGCGCTGAAGAACCGGCGCACACCGGTACGCGTCCCCAGCGACGAGGTCAGCAGCCCGATCCCCTCGTACAACCCGGACTTGTAGGTGTTCGTGCCCGGCGTCAGCACGCCCGGCAGCTCCTTCTGCACCTTCGCGATCGCATCGTCGAAGAGCGCGCGGCCGGTCACGTCCGGCACGGGCGCGGACGCGTCGGACGTCTGATCCGGCGTGGAGTTCTGCTCCGGAGTGGACGTCTCTCCCGGCGTGGCGGCCGGCTTCGGCGTGGCGGCCGGCTTCGGCGCGGGGGCCGGCTTCGTGGCCGGCTCCGGACGCAGCCCGATCTGCACGTCGTTCACCGACGTCACACCCATGCCCTGCCGGGCGGAGATGTTCCGCGGCGCGTAGTACACCTCCTGGCCCGCCTCGGGCTTGCCGCCCGGCGCCGGGAAGAGGGACTTCGCGAGCGCCTTGACCTCCGCCTCGAGCTCCGGCGTCAGGCCGCGGATGAAGACTCCCTCGTCGCGGAGGATCGGCCGCTTCTGGGAGTCCACCTTGCCGGTCTGCCAGGGGCGCGTGTCGTCCGCCGGCCAGGTGTGCTCCAGCGTGTGCCAGACCGTGCGAACGTCGACTTGCCCACGAACGTGACCGGCACCGACAGCGTGTACGTCTTCCCGTCCGCGATGTTGACCCGGTAGTCGGTGCCGAGCCGGCTCTCGCCCTCGCTCTCCTGATGCCCGCGGCCGAAGCGCTCCTGGAAACCGCCGGTGCCGTAGGAGGTCGAGACGCCCGCGCCACCCGCGTGGGTCCGCTGAGTGTCCTGCTTCCGCCGCAGCTCGTTACTGTCCGTGAGCTGGTTGCCGTCCTCGACGTACATCGTCGTGACCGCGTCCGGCCGCGGAATCACCACCTCGGGGATGTCCGACACGTACGCCTGCAGCTCGTGCCGGCCCTCAGGGTCGGACAGCGCACCGGTCTCGAACGGCTGCTCCGTCGAGTGCGACCCGCGCAGCATCGCGTCGATCGCGGCGATCAGCCGGGGGTGGCTGGTGAACACCCGGCGCGACTGGGCGGAGATGGTCGCGTCATTGCCCGGGTTCTGACCGATCAACCATTCGGCGGTACGCCCCTTGAAGATGTCCCGCGTCGACTTGCCGAACGCCTGGTTCAGCGCCGCGGAGCCGCGCACGCCGGTGATGCCCGGCAGGTTCGGCAGGAGCGGCCCGTTCTTCAGCTTCGTCCGGTCGTTGGTGCTGACCGGCCGCGGTGCACCGAGTGGGTCACGATCCGGCGGGCGCACGTCCGAGACCCGCATGTCCGGCACCCAGGTGTCCATCGTGGCCGTCTGGGTCGACTGGGCATCGGTGCTGTACGTCTTCCGCGGAGTCTGGTCGCCGTCGCGGTAGATCTCCGCGTCCAACTCCATGTCGATCGTGAACTTGTGCACCGGCTGACCGAGACCACTGGCCAGAATCACCGAACGACTGGTCTGCTGACCGCTGATCGTGCTGACCGTGTT
>NZ_JNXY01000072.1 GCF_000717135.1 Catenuloplanes japonicus | reverse complement strand
GGTGATGTCGGAGCGGACCGAGTTCTCGCAGGTGTTCGCGGAGCCGTCCGGTGTGCTGGTGATGGAGTCGACCGTGGTGCCGACGCATGTGCGGCACGGCGATGGTTCGTGGTCGGATGTGAATCTGGAGCTGTCGGTGCGTCCGGACGGTACGGTCCGGCCGGGTGCGTCGATCGCGGACGTGCGGTTCTCCAATGGGGGCACCGCTTCCGACCAGGGGCGGATATGTGAAGGTGCCGGAGCTGGAAGGTGGTCCGATGAATAAGGTGAGAAACCCGATCTGGGGAAACGACAACCCAGTCGCTGTCATTGGAACGCGTACGCCGGAGCAACTGCGCGGCCTTGCCAGCCTGGGTGACGCACGCAAACTTCAGGACTTCTACCAAGGTGTGGTGAACGCCGGCGTGGGGGGTAAAACTGCCCCAAATCGTGTCACCTTGCTGCAGGAAATCATCGATGCCTGGAGAGGGTAGCTTGTGTCTGTTGATCCGGTAGCATTGACGAAGATAAAGATTTCCGCGACCAATGAGCCCATTCGAATTACATTTGAGCCTCTCGGCGATGCCTTTGAGCTCGATCCTGATGAGTTTCTTTTTCTTCGTATGCCCACGGCTGAGTTGACGTCGCTTGAAATCTATGTTTGGCCCAACGGAATTAGTGTTTGGCTCCCATATCCAGGGAAATCTGACTACGTCGTGCTGGACGCGCAAGATGAGGAGATCGGCCGTATATAGGTCGGCCAAATGCTTCCTGCGTGCATCGGCGTGCGTGCCCGTTGCCGTCAGTCTGCCGTCAAGAGGATCTCGTACATGGAATAACGTGGATGCTCGATGCCAGGACGAATGATCCGTTGGCGTGCCGCGTAGCGGTACGGCGTCGATGCCCGCAAGACATCGCGTGGGTGGCCCGCTGAAGGCATCGTCACGGCCCCAACCCGGCAAACTCGATCGTCGGTCTCGTCGAGTCGGCATGTTTCACGCCGAGTCTTGGCGTGCGCGCGTGGCCGTAGGCCTGAGCGCGTGCGCGCGCCCGCGTAGCGGGCGTCTTGATCTCTTGTAGAGGAAGTCTTAGCCAGCCCTGCCGGCGCCCGTGGCCTTGCTCGTCTTCGTCGTGCGCCTGCGATCTCGACTGCCTTTCCCTTCCGAGTTGAGGGCCAAGGCGGCCGAGAACGGACGCTCATCTGGCTTGGCCGGCAAGGCTCGTGTTCTCTCCAGGACAGTCCGGGGAATCGCTGAATTCGTGTTGGGGTGTCGAGCGATGTCCGCCAGCACGCCGTTACGTGTCCAGCGGTCCAGGTTGTCGATGACGATCGCGGCCAATGCGGCGGATTCGGCACGTGGGCATGTGGCAACAGCGCTACGGACGAACGAGTACGGGTTACGAGCGAGTGTCCGTAGCCCCTCTTGATCAATGCGGCCGCCCCGGCGATCCGGCCCGTTGACGGATCCGCGCGGCCGGCCGTCCAGCCTCGGTCCAACCGGCGTCCAGCGGCCGGCGTGACCATGTCGCTGGCGGGGCGGTCCCGTTCCCGCCGTCCTTCGTGGATCTGTCGGAGAGGGTGGAATTCATGAATCTACGGTCACTGTGGCGGACCGCCGCAGCGCTGGTGATCTTCTTGGCCGCGTCCGTCGCCGGGGTCGCCGGACCAGCCGGTGCGACACCGGCCGGTGCGGCACCGGCTGTCTCGTACCGAGTGTCGGTCTCCCCGGACGGCGCGGTCGCGGTCGAGGAGTCCGCGCCGGCCCGCGGCACGTTGCAGCCGGGGCTCAGCAAGCCGCTGGTGCTGCCCGGCGGCGACGGGTTCGGCGCCGACACCGTCATCACCTGCTACGTCTACGGCAGCGGACCGGTGTCGAACGGCTTCATCGTCTCCTTCGTCATCGGCATCGACTGCGTCGGCGGCGTGCCGAGACAACTGTTCGTGAACCAGAACATCGCCCGGTACCTGCCGAACAACGGCGGCTACGTCATCGAGCCGGGCTCGGACGAGACGTGCGTGGAGAACAACTCGGCGGCGCTGTTCTGCTACTCCGAGGCCCCGTGCTTCCAGGCCGGCGCGACGTACGACGGTTACGCCCTGATCTTCGGCGTCGACGAGAACGGGGTGCTGCACCAGACCGAGTACTACGCGCCACCGCGAGCACTCGGCTGCGCGGTCTGATTTCGGTCCGCCGCACCGTGTCCGGGCACGCCGTTCGTGGCGCGCCCGGATCACACCTCACTGCGGTACGCGGGCACCGTCGGGATGGTCACCGACCTGGACACCCACCTGGTGGGGCGCGCGCTGACCTCGCTCGGTGCGGAGCTGCGCCGGCGCGAGCATGTGCTCGCCGCGGCCGGCGCC
>NZ_JNXY01000071.1 GCF_000717135.1 Catenuloplanes japonicus | reverse complement strand
GAACCTCGGCTGATCCGCGCCGGAGAGCGTGAACGGCCGCCAGCGCGCCCGCATACCCTCCTGATCCTCCGCGAGCCCGGTCCACGTGTGCGTCTGCGACGGCAGCGGATCCGTCCGGCCACCGGTCAGCAGCTCGACCGTGAACTCGGTGTCCAGATCCGCGATCATCGCCCGCGCGACCTTGCCGGTCCACTCCGGGTCACTGTCCACACCGGACCGCAGACCACGGCCCATCTCCGACGACGCACCGGTATTCGTGCCGTGCGTCGTTCCATGGGCCATCGCGCCGGTGGCGGACACGCTGGCCGAGCCGTAGGTGCCGGCGACCGCGGTCTCCGCCATCGGCTTCGGCACGATGGTCGTGCCGATGTTGGCACTCAGTTCGAACAGGTTCCGCAGCTGCGTCGTACCCCGCTCCTGCAGACGGATCTGCCGGTAGATCTCCAGCGGATTGAACTGACTCTGCGACACGATACGGTTACCGGCGCCCGGCACCGGCTTCGCCCGCAGCCGCAGGATGCCGATCTCCTTGCCGTCCGCGTCCCGCAACGGGTTGGAGAGCAGGCCGTCGCCACGCAGCCGGGGCAGGTTGGCGTGCGTGTTGCTGAACCCGCTGAGCGTGAGGATCTCCCGCTGCGACTCCGGGTCCAGCTGGAGGCCGGCGGCGTTGGCACGGCCGGCGAGCCGCGGGAGCACGCCGAGGATCGTCCGGCCGACGCCGCCCGGGTCGTGGAACGAGTCCATCGACATCGGCAGGTTCGCCAGCGTGTCCTCGCCCGGCGGCGTGGTGTCCTCCGGCGGACGCGGCGCCGCCACGTGCTCCGGGAAGTTCACCACGATCGGGGTGCTGACCGTCGGGTTGGCGCCCTCCGCCAGCTCGACATCGGCCGGCGGCGCGCCGTCGGACTCGCTCCGGGCGGGCGCGCCCGGGTCGGGCAGCGGCGTGCTGGCCGGCTCGACGGCGACGGACCACGTGATCGTGTACGGGTGCGCGAAGCCGATCCCGCGGATGCGCTCCGTGGTGCCCTGGCCGGCGCCGATGTCCGTGACCGTGGTCCGGGTGTACTTGCCGTGCGTGATCCGCGCGGTCCCGGTGATGTTGAAGAGCCGGAACAGACCTTGGCTGAGCGGCTGGAACCGCTGGAACGACACCGCCAGATCCCGGTAGTTCGACGACTGCTGGACGACCGGGTTCGACGAGCCGCCGACCTTGCGGTTCTCCGCCTGGGTCAGCTCCGGCGTCGGGAAGTCCGGCAGCACGTCCGGCGCGTCGTTCCGCTCCATCGTGGCGCGCAGCCGCACCCGCAGCGCGTGTGGGCCCGAGCCGACCACGTGCGTGATGCCGGACTTGCCGATCGCCGTCGGAAGGTCTCCGGTCAGCGCGAGCTGCGTGGTGAGCCGGTCGATGTCCTTGGTGATGGCCTCCCGCTGGATGCGGTGGACCTTCGGAGCCGCCGCGGTCTGGACCAGCGTGCGGACCTTCTCCGCGTCCTCCGGCGCGATCGTGACCTCGGTGCCGGTGCCCAGATAGCTGTGCACGCTGCCCGGATCGTCCCGGTCACCGAACTTGGTCAGGTCGAGTTGCCCACCGATTCGCGTCTCGAGCGCGTCCAGCTTCGTCTGCGCGTCAGCGAGCTGTTGCGCGGCCGTCCGCGCGGCCGACCTGGCGTTCTCCAGCTCCGCGCCGAGGGCCGCGAAGCGGTGTTCCAGCTCCGCGAACGCCGGGTGTTCCTGCCGGTTCGTGCGCGCCTGGCCGAGGTCGTCATCGGCGGTCCGGACGGCCTCCAGCGCGGTCGTGAGGGCGGCGTTCCGGGTCTGGTAGGTCTTGAGCGCGGTGTCGAACCGCTCGATGGACTCGTCCCGGTCGCTCTCGGCCTCGGTCGCGCGCTCCTCGGTGCGCTGCGCCTCGGCCTCCAGGCCCGGCAGGGTGTCCTCGACCGTCTCGATCCGGTCCTCGATGTCGAGAACCTGGGAGTCGTCCGGCTCCGGCGTGCCGTCCGGATCCGCCTGGTGCGCTCGCTGTGCGGCGGTCAGCGCCGCCTGGGCGGTGGTCAGCCGCTCACTCAGCGCTTCCAGTTCGTTCTGCGCGTCTTCGAGGGCTTCGGCCGCCTCGTCGGCCGTCTCCCGTTCGGCCTGGGCCCGTACCTCCGCCTCGGCCCGCTCGACCGCCGCGTCCGCGACCACGTCCCCGGCATCGTGCAGCAGGGTGGCCGCCAGATCGAACTCGCTCTGCCGTGTCCTGGCCGTGCCGTCCGCGTACCGCAGCTCGTGTTCGGCCCGCTGAGCGGCGGTGAGGCTGTCGCGGAGCGCGTTCAGCTCGGCGTCCAGACGCGTGACGTCGGCGGTGGCGTTCCGGGCCTGCGGGGCGAGTGCCCGGTCGACGACCATCCGCGCCTCGAAGCCGAGCGACGCCACCCGCGCGGTGATCATGCCATCGGTCACGGCCGGGAACGGCTGTGCGGCGTCGATCCGCATCCGCAGCTGCTCGGCCAGCTTCCGGGCCGCGGTCAGCGCCGTCCGCGCGTCGCGGTACTCCCGGGCGGCCTCGTCGGCCCGCTGGAGCGCCGTCTCCCGGGCGGTGTGCGCGTCGGCCAGGTCCTGGACCGTCCGCGTGCGGGGACCGTCCAGCGCATCGAGGGCGGCGACGGCGCGTTGGTGCGCCGCCGCGGTGTCCCGCGCCTTGGCGAGCGCGGCGGCGTCGGCGTCGGGGGCGGACGCCTGGGTCTCGGCCACGCGGGCGGAGCTGTCGGCCCGCTGGACCGCGGACCTTCGGTCGGTGATCTGCTGATCGAGGTCGCGCAGCGCCCGCTCGGCGTCGGCGATGCGCTGCTCGGCGTTCTCCACCGCGGCCCGGTGGGTGTCCAGCTCCCGGCTGGTCCGCCCGGCCTCCGGCTCCAGCGTGTCCTGGATGGTCTCCGTCGTCTGTTCGTAGGTCGATTCCAGTGCCGCCGGCTGCGACGACTCCGCCGGGTCCGGGCGCACCGGGACGGCGGGCGTCGCCAGCCGGGTGACCTCGTCGGTGAGACCGGTGAGGAGCGCGGCCCGCTGGTCCGCGATCGGATTCGGCGGGTCGCCGGCCTCCGAGTTCGTTCCGGCGGCCAGATCGCGCTCGAACGCGGCGTTCGTGTCCGCCTCGGCGGCCTGCCGTTCGGCGGCCGGGGTGCGGCGGGGTGCGGCCTCGATCGCGGAGACGTCGACACCCGTGCCGGGCACCTCCATGAACCGCACCCGCAACGGGTCCACCGGCGCCTTCGCCTGCATACCCGACTGCGGATCGTAGAACGCCACACCGTCATACGGATCAGACGAATCCACGACGGGACCCGTACGGACCGCCATGAACACGTGCCCCGGCTCGCCCACGCGGGCATTCACCGCCACCACACCCATGGCACCCACCACAGGCAATGCGGCCGGCCCGACCACGCGGACAACACATCCACATCAGTCGCCACAGACGCCACCGCACGGAACCGCGCACCCGGATCCAACTTCGCCAACACCGCAGCGATCGTCCCCAGAACACAGTTCGTCAACCAACCCGCATCAGCCGACGCATCCCGATCCACATTCAGATCACGCAGACCCGCAGACTCCGCCAACAACACCGCCACCGGCGCCGGCGAACCCACCGACACCCACGACGACTGATCCGGACCCACCACCCCACCCGCCGAATCCGACGGACGAAGCGACTGGAAATGGT
>NZ_JNXY01000070.1 GCF_000717135.1 Catenuloplanes japonicus | reverse complement strand
CTCCGAGTCGGCGTGCGTAACGGAGCGAAGCGGAGGTGGAGCCCGCCGGAGGTTGGCCCGCGGGAGCATGCGGACCGCGACCACGCCGGAAGCGGGAAAAGGAACTGGATCTTGATCCGAAAAGCGGGGAAAGGCGTCAGCCCGCGGCGGTCACGCGGTTGCGGCCGGCGTGTTTGGCGGCGTATAGGCGGGTGTCGGCGCGCGGGAGGAGCGTGGTGTGGTCGTTGTTGTCGTGCTCGGCGACGCCGATGCTGACCGTGACGGCGAGGCCGGGCTGGATGGTCATCCAGTCGTGGTCCTGGATGATGCGGCGGAGCTTCTCGGCGAGGTGGGCGGCCTCGGGGAGGTCGACGCCCTCGAACGCGATCAGGAACTCCTCGCCGCCGAGGCGGGCGACCAGGTCGATGCCGCGGACGTGCTCGCGCAGCAGTTCGCCGAGGCGGCGCAGGACCTCGTCGCCGACCGCGTGCCCGTACTTGTCGTTGACGTGCTTGAAGTGGTCGACGTCCGCGATGGCGAGGCAGAACGGGCGGCCGGTGGCGGCGGCCAGCGTGGCCATCTCGGGGAGGCGCTGGTCGACGGCGCGGCGGTTGGCGAGGCCGGTGAGGGAGTCGGTGAGCGCCTGCTCCTCCAGCTCGGCGCTGCGGATGCGGTGGAGTTCGGACTCCAGGCGCGCGTTGTCGGCCTCGAGGCGCGCGTTGTCCAGCTCGAAGTGGTGGACCATCATGCGGGCGCGGACCGCGGCGACGTCGTTGTGGGCCTCGCGTTCGAGCGTGTGGTAGGCGCGATAGTTGGCGAGCGCGGCCTTGAAGTCGCCGATCCGCTCGTAGGCGGAGGAGAGCTGCAGGTGGATGGCCATGGTCATCGGCTTCTCCTTGGCCTCCTTCGCGCGTTCCAACGCCTCCAGCAGGCCGAGCACCGCGATCGCGCAGTCGCCGCGCAGCAGCCGGATCTGCGCCTGGTGCTGGAGCGCGGCGGACTCCAACGAGCGGTAGCCGTGCGCGAGCGCGATCATGCGGGAGTTCTCGACCAGGGAGAACGCCTCGCCGTACTCGCCGCGCAGCGCCATCAGCATGCCGAAGTTGTCGAGCACGATCGACTGCCGGAACGGGTGGTTCGCGGCCTCGGCCAGCTGCAGCGCGGTCCGGACGTGGCCGAGCGCGGTCTCCAGCTGCGCGTCCGCCTCCTCGTCGAGGCCGGACTCGCGCAGCTGCGGTACGCGGTAGACCGCGTTGTCGCCGAGGTTGTTGAGCACGCAGAATCGGGCCTCGTCGTCGCCGGGGTCGACCATGGCGAGTGCGTGGCGCAGGCACTCGTTGCTGCTGGCCAGGTCGCCCATGGCGCTGTGCACGACGCCGGTGCGGTTGTGCACCCAGTAGAGCAGCGCGCGGTCGTCGAGGCGCTGGGCGATGCGGCGCGCGCGGTCCAGCGCGTCGAGCGCCTCCTCGTGCAGGCCGAGGTCGTTGAACGGGATGGCCTGGACGGTGAGCGTCTCGCAGATGCCGCGCTCGTCGCCGATCGACTCGAACAGCGCGGCGGCCTGGGTGCACGCGGTGATCGCCTGCTCCTGCTCGCCGACGCGGAGCAGCTGGTTCGCGGCGAGCCGCAGGGAGGAGGCCTGGCCGGAGACGTCGCCGTGTTTGGCGTGCAGCTCGGCGGCACGGCGGGCGAGGTCGACGCCGGACCGGTAGTCGCCACGGGTACGGGCCTGCTCGGCCTGTTCGTACAGATCCGAGGCCGTGAGCGTGGCGCTGCTGGTGATCACGCTGCGCCCCCCTCGAACCGTGTCCGCCGACCGTGTGGCTCCTTTCGGCCGAATCTAGGCCATCCGAATGAATTACCACCAACTGAGACGGCCGTCACACGAAGGGTGAGCCGTGTTGCCCGAGGTCAATGCCCTTGGCATCGATTCGCGGAGGATCCGCTACGGTGCGATATTGCATGTGATCACAGGGGGACTTGGAACGGCCCCGACCACACGACCCGAAGGGACGCCGACCTTGACGCCCACCTCCACCCGCACCGGTTCCGCCACTGCGCAGCCGACCGACCCGAGGTGCCTGCACTGCAAGGAGCCTCTCGTCCAGGATGACATCTGGGGCTGGATGCACGAGGGACAGCGCTACCTGTGCCGCGACCAGCGCACCGGTGAGCTGCTCACTCAAGCGGCGACGCTCATCTGACACGGCCGCGAACGGATTCAGGCGCTCCGCGTACCCTCGGCGCGCCTGGATCCTGTGTCTGTTTCTCAGAGCCGGGCGTAGCGCCGCCCGGTGTCCGGATCACGCCGTGCGGCCTCGGCCCGGTCCGGCGCGATCATGGCGCGTAGAGCGGTCACGTCCTCGGGATCATCGGCGGGGGCGCGCATCGAGGCCGCCAGGAACGTGAGCGCGGCACGCGTGGAGTCGGCCGCTTCCGGGCCGGCATGGTCCGCGTCGCGCACCAGGTGGTAGTCGTGCGCGATGTCCAGGTCCCACAGCTCACGGTGCAGCCGTTCGGTGCCGTCGTGCAGGGCGAACGCGTCCCGGTCGCCGCAGCGCAGCATGATCGGCAGCCGCGCGGCACGGATCTCGTCCGCGTGGCGTCGCAGCCGGTGCAGTGCGCTCTCCCGCTCCCAGCCGGCCGCGGTCATGGTGTCCCTCAGCGCGGCGAGGACACTGATCGTGTTACGAGGGCCGGGCGTGTCGTTGAGCAGCGCGGGTGAGGTGGCGGCGACCGCGGTCCAGCGTGCCGGGTCCGCGAAGGCGATCTTGAGGGCACCGTAGCCGCCCATGGACGCGCCGAGCAGGGAGACGCGGGTGGTGCCGAAGCGGCGGCCGATCTCCTCCGGCAGGGTCTTCGCGACGAGGGTTTCCCACTCGCCGATGTAGAAGCCGCCCACCGTGGGGGTGGAGGCGCAGGCCAGCACGCACGGGGGCAAGGTGCCGTCCGCCCACATGCCCTCGATCATCGGCCGGAGCTGGACGAGCCGGTCCGCGGACGAGAACGCGCCGTGCAGCAGCACGATCAGGTCCTCCGCTTCCTCCGGCATTCTCAGGGTTTTGTAGGCGGTCGCGCCGATCGTGCCGTCCAGCAGTGCGGTGTCCATGTCGGATATTGTGCGGGGGTGTCCTCCACAGCGGAGATAGCCGTCATCGACCGCGAGGATCTCGCGTGGTTCCTGGCCGACCCCGGCGGCACCATCGACCGGCGCGGCCAGGATTTCCCTGATCCGTACCCGTGGTCCGGCATCGCGGCCCGCACCGTCCTCACGCTGCTCGACGCGCACGGCATCGACCTCGACCCCGGCCCGCTGCCCAAGGTCGTCTCCATCGCCGCCCGCGACGACATCATCCGCGTCCTGGTCCCGGCCCACCGCCGCCACCTCGACGCGCTCCACCCCGACGAGTTCACCGACCGCGAGATCACCCGCGCGTTCGAGCACTGGCACGCCGACACCGAGCGCCTGGCCGCCGTCCCCGCCGCCCACGACACCGTCACCCGCATCCGCGCCCTGCTCGCCCGCATCGCGGACGACCAGGTCGGCGTCATCTGGATCACCTGACGCCCTCGGCAGCCCGGTCGGGCAGAGCCGCTGCCGGCCGAAGATCAAGATCCAGTTCCTTTCCCGCTTCCGGCGTGGTCGCGGTCCGCATGCTCCCGCGGGCCAACCTCCGGCGGGCTCCACCTCCGCTTCGCTCCGTTACGCACGCCGACTCGGAG
>NZ_JNXY01000069.1 GCF_000717135.1 Catenuloplanes japonicus | reverse complement strand
ACCGCCATAGCCGAAAGGATCATTCGGTGCCGCAAAGACCAGGTCAACAGCCGGAGTTGACCTGGTCTTTGCGGCACCGAATGATCCTTTCCGGCAGGGAGCCGACGCGGCGCCGGATCCAGACTGGCTGCAGGGGTGCTCTGCACCGAAACTTCGTAAAATAGCGGTGGCCAGGCGGCCGGCGCTCGGCGTCGGGACGAGTCACGCCTGGTACATCGAGGCGCAGCTCGGTATCCCTTACACCTCGCCGCTGCGGCACACGCGTGAGTACCTGGAGGCGCTGCGCCCGTTGCTGCGCGGCGAGCACGTGCGGAGCAGCGGCGAGTTCGTCGCGGTCGACACCGCGCTGGAGATCAACGCCGAGGCCCCGGCCGTGCTGCTGGCCGCGCTCGGGCCGAAGATGCTGCGTCTGGCCGACGGCGTGATCGCGACCTGGGTGACGCCGGAGATGGTGGCGGAGCGCCTGGTCCCGAGCCAGCCGGACGGTACGCGGATCGTGGCGAGCGTGATGACGGTGCTGACCACGGATCCGGACGGCGCCCGGGAGCAGCTGGCCGGGGATTTCGCGATGGCGGGGGAGGCGCCGGCGTACCGGGCGTCGCTGGGCAGGGCCGGGATCGGGATCGCGGACACCGTGGTCGCGGGCGACGAGGAGGCGATCGCGCGGGCGGTGGACCGGTTCCGGGACGCGGGCGCCACGGATCTGGTGATCATTCCCTATGGCGGGCCGGAGGACCGGGCGCGCACGCTGGACGCCGTGACGAACTGACAATCGTGATCGCTTCCGGCACACTCGGATGACTCAACCGAGGGTGACTCAAGCGAGGGAGGAGCGGCTCATGGCGCGGTCGGACGTGGCGCGGACCGCGTTGCTGGACACGGCCGAGCGGCTCTTCGCGGAGCAGGGTATCGCGCAGGTCTCGGATCGCCGGGTGGCCGAGGTCGCGGGCAACACGAACCATTCGGCGGTGCGCTACTACTTCGGCGGCCGGGACGGGCTGCTGCGCGCGCTGGTGGAGCGGCACGTGCGGGCGGTGGAGGCGTGCGGCGCGCGGCACGGCGAGACCGTCGACTCGGTGATCGGGGACATTCGCGGGCTGGTGCTGCCGTCGATGGAGGTGCTGGCCGCGCTGCCGCGTCCGAGCTGGCGTGCCCGGTTCATCGGGCTGGCGCTGCAGGATCCGGCGTTGCGTGACCTGGTGCGGGACGCGCTGGCCGGGCTGCCGGTGACGGTGGCGCTGCGCCGTTCGCTGAAGGCGCGGCTCGCGCACCTCGATCCGGGCGTGGTGGCGGGGCGCTCGTCGATGATCGCGTTCATCGTGACCACGGCGACGGCGGAGATCGAGGCGCGGGCGGAACGGGACGGCACCGAGCCGCGCTGGATCGAGGCGGGCGACTTCCTGTCGGACGCGATCGCGGGGATGCTGTCCGCGCCGGTCACGAAGCCGGGCAGCCGCAGCCCGCTCGCCGAGGCGCACTGAAAGATCAAGATCTAGATCACTTTCCCGCTTCCGGCGTGGTGCGGCAGCGTTGCTCCCGCGGGCCAACCTCCGGGGTTCGGAAGACTCCGCTGGCGCTCCGCTTCCGATCCCCGATCGGAGCCGGTGCCGCCGTTGGTCCGGAAAAACCCGGACGGCCTGCGGTCACGCCGGCTTCGCGCGGCCTGCGCCCGGTGGCCCGTATTTGTGTCGGCTCGCGCCGCCTGTGCCCGGTGACCTGTGGGTGCGTCGGCTTCGCGCGGCCTGCGCCCGGTGATCAGGGCGTCCCTCATGTCGTTCCAGCGACATGAGGGACGCCCTGATCTTGGAGGGGTATGCCGCCTCGGTGGGCGGCGCCCGGCGAGCGGTCCGGGGTGGCCGCGGGATGCGTGGATACGCACAAGATCTGGCATGGCACAATACCGATTAACCCTATCTGCATGATATGAATAGATCAACGGTGTGGGCCGCTCACGTGCGATAGCCGACAGGCGGGGCGAGAACCGTTGACACCCGAGCACGCTCCGCGCTGGACTGGTCGCATGTGCGGCACGCTGCGGCTCGCCATCCGCGGCCACATCGACTTCGGTCGTGTGTGGTCCGCGTCCTGTCCGGCCTGACCTTCTCCCTCCCACCGAACGGGCTCGAAGACGAGTCCGGGCGAAGCCATGCCCAGGGTCCTTGAACACCGGTACAGGAGCACCGCCATGAAGAGACGTGCATTGATGGCCATAGGCCTGCTCGCGCTGACCGCGGGCTGCGGCGGGGCGGGGCGGGAGTGGCGACGTGGGTCGCGTGGGGTTTCGGTGACCAGCGGCGGGACCGGCTCCGATCGGCGGGCCGAAGCGGAGCGCCAGCGGAGGCTTCGGCACGTCGGAGGTTGGCCCGCGGGAGCATGCGGGCCGCACCACGCTGGAAGCGGGAAGATGAACTGGATCTTGATCTTGGTCTTTCGGGCCTGGGGGTGACGTGGTGCAACCGGGCTGCACCTGAGGGGCAACTCGGCTGCTACCGGGGCGGGAGAGGGTGTTGGTTCGCAGGAGACCGTGAGATGGAGAGTTCATGAGCGTCAGGCGACGGCTGGCGGCGTTCGGCGCCGCGGTGTTGCTGGCGCTGCCCGTGGCCGTGGGGCTCGCGGGCGAGGCGATGGCGGTGCCGGCGGCGCCGAAGTCGTTCACGGCGGCGCGGGTCGCGGGGACGCCGGCGCAGATCGCGCTGGGGTGGAAGACCGTGGCGGATGCGCACCATTACGTGGTCGAGGTGCTGCGGGACGACGTGGCGGGCGCGCCGGTCTCGCTGCCGGCCGGGAGCACGGGATATGTGCTGGACGGGTCAAATCCGTGCACGACGTACAAGGTGCGGGTGAGCGCGGTCGACGCGTCCGGGAGCGGGACGAGCACCGGGTATCTGACGGTGAAGACGCTGGCGCCGTCGGTGGTGCCGGGGATGACGACCGGTCGCTCCGACGTTAGCACCGGGACCGTCTACTGGCGCGAACCGTCCTATGTGGGCTATTCGGCGATCACGGGCTACCGGATGTATCTGACCCGGGACTCAGATGACGCGGTGGTCGTGGATCGGACCGTGACTGAGCTGTCACACAGTCTGCCGGGGCTGGATCCCTCGCGGACCTACACGTTGCAGGTCACGTCCGCGAACGAGTGGGGGGCGTGCGCCACGGCGACGTCGCCGATCGGGCGCTGGCGGCCGGCGGATCCGACCGGGCTGACCGCTGTCCGGAGGGCGGGGACACCGGGGACCGTGGACGTGTCGTGGACGCCGGCGGCGAGTCAACCGGCGGCGACGTATTTCCAGGTGGGGTACGGGGTGGGGACGCCCTCGACGACGGTACGGGTGGATGCGCCGGCGACGTCGGTGGTGCTGACGCTGGACGCGAGCAAGGCGTGGGCGTTGCAGGTGCGGTCGTACAACGAGTACGGGGGGAGTGGGACGGCGACGACGACGGTGGGGGTGTATGTGGCGCCTACGGGGTCTCCGTCACCGTCGCCTTCGGTGAGTCCTTCTGTGACGCCTTCGGTGAGTCCGTCTGTTGAGCCGTCGGTCAGTGTGTCGCCGTCGGTGTCGCCGTCTGTCAGCTTGTCGCCTTCGGTTGAGCCGTCGCTTGGTCCGTCTGCCTCGGCTGAGCCGTCGCTCAGTCCGTCGCCGTCGGTGAGCGTTTCGGCGTCAGCGGCGCCGAGTCCTGCGCCGTCGGAGGGTGTTGTCCCGTCGGCGATTCCGACGCCGTCGGAAAGTCCTTCGCCCAGCCCCGGTCCGTCGGAGAGTTCTGTCCCCTCGCCGATTCCGATGCCCTCCGCGTCGCCGACGCCCTCGGACAGCGGTGTGCCCTCCCCGAGTCCTTCGCCGTCCGAGACGCCCGTCCCTTCCCCGATTCCGATGCCCTCGGCCGACCCGGCTCCTTCGGACAGCGGCACACCATCCCCGGCCCCGGCTCCCTCGGCGAACCCGGAGCCGTCGGCCGGTCCGAGCCCGGTCCCGTCTGGTGAGCCGAGTCCTGTGCCGTCTGCGGGTCCCAGTCCTGTGCCGTCCGATGAGCCGAGTCCTGTGCCGTCCGATGAGCCGAGCCCGGCGCCGTCGGCCGGTCCGAGTCCTGTGCCGTCCGACGAGCCGAGCCCGGCGCCGTCGGCCGGTCCGAGTCCGGTCCCGTCCGACGAGCCGAGCCCCACGCCGTCCGCCGACCCGACCACGGCACCCTCCGACGACCCCACCCCTGACCCCACCGGCAGCCCCGCCCCCACCCCGTCCACCAGCCCGACCCCCACCCC
>NZ_JNXY01000068.1 GCF_000717135.1 Catenuloplanes japonicus | reverse complement strand
GTAGCCGGTTTGAGTGTGGTGTGTGGTTGTTCTTTGAGAACTCAACAGGGTGCTTGAAAAGCCAGTGCCAATTATGATTTATACCCCGGCCGGGCTTTAAATCCTTCGGGGTTTGGTTTTCTCTAGATTTCGTTGGAGAGTTTGATCCTGGCTCAGGACGAACGCTGGCGGCGTGCTTAACACATGCAAGTCGAGCGGAAAGGCCCTTCGGGGTACTCGAGCGGCGAACGGGTGAGTAACACGTGAGTAACCTGCCCTAGACTTTGGGATAACCCTCGGAAACGGGGGCTAATACCGGATACTCCTTCCTTCTCGCATGGGATGGTCGGGAAAGTTTTTCGGTCTGGGATGGACTCGCGGCCTATCAGCTTGTTGGTGGGGTAATGGCCTACCAAGGCGACGACGGGTAGCCGGCCTGAGAGGGCGACCGGCCACACTGGGACTGAGACACGGCCCAGACTCCTACGGGAGGCAGCAGTGGGGAATATTGCACAATGGGCGGAAGCCTGATGCAGCGACGCCGCGTGAGGGATGACGGCCTTCGGGTTGTAAACCTCTTTCAGCAGGGACGAAGCGAGAGTGACGGTACCTGCAGAAGAAGCGCCGGCCAACTACGTGCCAGCAGCCGCGGTAAGACGTAGGGCGCGAGCGTTGTCCGGATTTATTGGGCGTAAAGAGCTCGTAGGCGGCTTGTCGCGTCGAATGTGAAATCCCGTGGCTCAACTGCGGGTCTGCATTCGATACGGGCAGGCTAGAGTTCGGTAGGGGAGACTGGAATTCCTGGTGTAGCGGTGAAATGCGCAGATATCAGGAGGAACACCGGTGGCGAAGGCGGGTCTCTGGGCCGATACTGACGCTGAGGAGCGAAAGCGTGGGGAGCGAACAGGATTAGATACCCTGGTAGTCCACGCTGTAAACGTTGGGCGCTAGGTGTGGGGGGCCTCTCCGGTCCTCTGTGCCGCAGCTAACGCATTAAGCGCCCCGCCTGGGGAGTACGGCCGCAAGGCTAAAACTCAAAGGAATTGACGGGGGCCCGCACAAGCGGCGGAGCATGCGGATTAATTCGATGCGACGCGAAGAACCTTACCTGGGTTTGACATCACCGCAAATCCTCCAGAGATGGGGGGTCCTTCGGGGGCGGTGACAGGTGGTGCATGGCTGTCGTCAGCTCGTGTCGTGAGATGTTGGGTTAAGTCCCGCAACGAGCGCAACCCTCATCCTATGTTGCCAGCGCGTCATGGCGGGGACTCATGGGAGACTGCCGGGGTCAACTCGGAGGAAGGTGGGGATGACGTCAAGTCATCATGCCCCTTATGTCCAGGGCTTCACGCATGCTACAATGGCCGGTACAATGGGCTGCGATACCGTGAGGTGGAGCGAATCCCAAAAAGCCGGTCTCAGTTCGGATCGGGGTCTGCAACTCGACCCCGTGAAGTCGGAGTCGCTAGTAATCGCAGATCAGCAACGCTGCGGTGAATACGTTCCCGGGCCTTGTACACACCGCCCGTCACGTCACGAAAGTCGGCAACACCCGAAGCCGGTGGCCCAACCCCTTGTGGGAGGGAGCCGTCGAAGGTGGGGCTGGCGATTGGGACGAAGTCGTAACAAGGTAGCCGTACCGGAAGGTGCGGCTGGATCACCTCCTTTCTAAGGAGCACCATCCGGTGAAAGCCGGCATGGAGCCCACGTCATCCGAATGCGATGACGGGGTGCTCAAAGGCGGAGACACTGGCCAGTTTGACGCCGGCAACGGCTGACTCAGTGAGTACACCCTCGCAAGGGGGAAGGAAAGCAGCGAGTTCGGTGCGGCTGGAAGAGAGCGTTTAGCACCCTGTTGAGTCCTGAAGGAACAACCTGCGGGTTGGGTTCTTCAAGGAACTGAACGCCAGGCACGATCTTGCGCGACATACCTTCCACGAGTTGGAGCATGGTGTTGTGTGTGGTGGTTGTGGGTTGGTTGTTTGTTGAGAATTGCACAGTGGACGCGAGCATCTTGTTTTTTGTGGTCAAGTTGTCAAGGGCGAACGGTGGATGCCTTGGCACCAGGAGCCGATGAAGGACGTGGGAGGCGACGATACGCCTGGGGGAGCTGTCAACCAAGCTGTGATCCCAGGATTTCCGAATGGGGGAACCCGGCACCAGTCATGTGGTGTCACCTGCATCTGAATTCATAGGGTGTATGGAGGGAACGCGGGGAAGTGAAACATCTCAGTACCCGCAGGAAGAGAAAACAAAACGTGATTCCGTGAGTAGTGGCGAGCGAAAACGGATCTAGCCTAAACCGGTTGTGCGTGATACCTGTCAGGGGTTGCATCGCCGGGGTTGTGGGATTTCCCGTGGATTGCTGACACAGTCTGAGAGAGTTACAAAGCATATTGTTAGTGGAACAGTCTGGAATGGCTGGCCGTAGACGGTGAAAGCCCGGTACGTGAAAATGGTATGCCTCTCTGTGGAGACACCCGAGTAGCAGCGGACTCCTGAAATCTGCTGTGAATCTGCCAGGACCACCTGGTAAGGCTGAATACTTCCTGGTGACCGATAGCGGACGAGTACCGTGAGGGAATGGTGAAAAGTACCCCGGGAGGGGAGTGAAATAGTACCTGAAACCGTTCGCCTACAATCCGTCGGAGCCTTTAGGGGTGACGGCGTGCCTTTTGAAGAATGAGCCTGCGAGTTAGTGGCATGTGGCGAGGTTAACCCGTGTGGGGTAGCCGTAGCGAAAGCGAGTCTGAACAGGGCGTCAGAGTCGCGTGTCCTAGACCCGAAGCGGAGTGATCTAGCCATGGGCAGGCTGAAGCGGGGGTAAGACCTCGTGGAGGGCCGAACCCACCAACGTTGAAAAGTTGGGGGATGACCTGTGGTTAGGGGTGAAAGGCCAATCAAACTCCGTGATAGCTGGTTCTCCCCGAAATGCATTTAGGTGCAGCGTCACGTGTTTCTTGCCGGAGGTAGAGCACTGGATGGCCTAGGGGCCCTACAAGGTTACTGAAGTCAGCCAAACTCCGAATGCCGGTAAGTGAGAGCGTGGCAGTGAGACTGCGGGGGATAAGCTTCGTAGTCGAGAGGGAAACAGCCCAGATCGCCAGCTAAGGCCCCTAAGCGTGTGCTAAGTGGAAAAGGATGTGGGATCGCATTGACAACCAGGAGGTTGGCTTAGAAGCAGCCATCCTTTAAAGAGTGCGTAATAGCTCACTGGTCAAGTGGTTCCGCGCCGACAATGTAGCGGGGCTCAAGTACACCGCCGAAGCTGTGGCATTCACGTGTTATGCGTGGATGGGTAGGGGAGCGTCGTTCAGCGGGTGAAGCTGCCGGGTGACCGAGTGGTGGACGCTGGACGAGTGAGAATGCAGGCATGAGTAGCGATTGAAGGGTGAGAATCCCTTCCGCCGGATGACCAAGGGTTCCAGGGCCAGGCTAATCCGCCCTGGGTGAGTCGGGACCTAAGGCGAGGCCGAGAGGCGTAGTCGATGGACAACGGGTTGATATTCCCGTACCCGCGAAAGAGCGCCCGTGCCGAACCTCGTTGTGCTAACCACGCGAAGTGTGGGCGGACTTCGGTCCAAACATGTGGAGTCTGGGATCCTGACGGGTAGTAGGCAAGCGATGGGGTGACGCAGGAAGGTAGCTGAGCCCGGTGAGTGGTTGTGCCGGGGTAAGCGTGTAGGCCGTGTCATAGGCAAATCCGTGACACATGAGGCTGAGACGTGATGCCGAGCCGATTCAGGTGAAGTCAGTGATCCTATGCTGCCGAGAAAAGCCTCTAGCGAGTTCTTAGCGGCCCGTACCCCAAACCGACACAGGTGGTCAGGTAGAGAATACCGAGGCGACGGGTGAACTGTGGTTAAGGAACTCGGCAAATTGCCCCCGTAACTTAGGGAGAAGGGGGGCCGGACGCGTGAAGCCCCTTTGCGGGTGGAGCGTGGTATGGCCGCAGAGAGCAGGGGGAAGCGACTGTTTACTAAAAACACAGGTCCATGCGAAGTCGTAAGACGATGTATATGGACTGACGCCTGCCCGGTGCTGGAACGTTAAGGGGACCGGTTAGCTCTTCGGGGCGAGGCTGAGAACTTAAGCGCCAGTAAACGGCGGTGGTAACTATAACCATCCTAAGGTAGCGAAATTCCTTGTCGGGTAAGTTCCGACCTGCACGAATGGCGTAACGACTTCCCCACTGTCTCAACCACAGGCCCGGCGAAATTGCACTACGAGTAAAGATGCTCGTTACGCGCGGCAGGACGGAAAGACCCCGGGACCTTTACTATAGCTTGACATTGGTATTTGGATTGATTTGTGTAGGATAGGTGGGAGCCGGTGAAGCTCGGACGCCAGTTCGGGTGGAGGCAATCTTGAAATACCACTCTGGTTGATCTGGGTATCTAACTTCGGGCCCTTATCGGGTTCAGGGACAGTGTCTGGTGGGTAGTTTAACTGGGGCGGTTGCCTCCTAAAGAGTAACGGAGGCGCCCAAAGGTTCCCTCAGCCTGGTTGGCAATCAGGTGTTGAGTGTAAGTGCACAAGGGAGCTTGACTGTGAGACTGACGGGTCGAGCAGGGACGAAAGTCGGGACTAGTGATCCGGCACTTGCGTGTGGAAGCGGTGTCGCTCAACGGATAAAAGGTACCCCGGGGATAACAGGCTGATCTTCCCCAAGAGTCCATATCGACGGGATGGTTTGGCACCTCGATGTCGGCTCGTCGCATCCTGGGGCTGTAGCAGGTCCCAAGGGTTGGGCTGTTCGCCCATTAAAGCGGTACGCGAGCTGGGTTTAGAACGTCGTGAGACAGTTCGGTCCCTATCCGCCGCGCGCGTAGGATACTTGAGAAGGGCTGTCCCTAGTACGAGAGGACCGGGACGGACGAACCTCTGGTGTGCCAGTTGTCCTGCCATGGGCATGGCTGGTTGGCTACGTTCGGAAGGGATAACCGCTGAAAGCATCTAAGCGGGAAGCTCGCTTCAAGATGAGGTATCCCACCCACTTCGGTGGGGTAAGGCTCCCAGTAGATGACTGGGTTGATAGGCCGGAGATGTAAGCACGGTAACGTGTTGAGTTGACCGGTACTAATAGGCCGAGGACTTGACT
>NZ_JNXY01000067.1 GCF_000717135.1 Catenuloplanes japonicus | reverse complement strand
ATCTTGGTCGACTGCTGTCTTACCTGGAGCCTCGCCCTTATCGATACCCGGGCCACCCACACCTGCCGTGAACAGCACCGCCAGGTTGAAAAAGGCTCACTCATGGCGTGTTATCTCACTTCCGTGGCCGTGCAGCACCCTCCGGTGCACTGGACACCACGCCAGAACGACGGTCGTCCGACGGCGTTCGCGTCGCCAACCCGCCTGGTCAGCCTCCGTCGTCATCTCCGCTGAGTCCTCCCGCGCTGCGCCGGTACGTCGGTCTGCGACCGAGCGCGAGCTGGGTTTCGGCAATCCCGCGCGCGTTCGCGACCAGGCTCGGCAACACCATCGCCACGTATCGCAGTCTCTCCACAGCTTCGTGCACAGCGCAGGCCTCCGCGGGCCGGTCCGGCCACCACATTCCCAGCACCGGCGCGGCCGCGGCAACCATCGCCTCCAGGACCGGAGTGCCGCCAGCGGAGACAACGCGCTGCGCCTGGTTGAAGGCCTCCACTGCACGCGCATCGAAGTCGCTGACCGGCCAGGTACCGGTCTGATACAACGCCATCACCGGCTCGACCAGCCCTAACAGCGCCTCACGGATCCTGGCCGCGAGCTGCTCTTCCGTGATCGCCGCGAGCGCGGCGACGCTGGCGGCGGCCTGCTGCTCGTCATGCCGGCGCGAGGACATCACCGCATCGTAGAGTCTGTGCCCCGCCGCTCCCCTGTTCTCGCCAACGCCATAAGCCGGCTTCCGACGGTCACCTTCGCGCCGTCACTGCGGACGCGTTCTCCGGGCTGCTGGCCACTCCTGTGCCACGTTCGCCCTTGTCAGGAGGGGGTACCCGGTGTTCCGCGCGGTGTCATGTCCTGCACCCGGCGTCCTTCCTCGCGGCCGGGAATCGTCGAGCCGGGCCAGAGCTTGTGGCCCGGTCTCGTACGGTGATGCCCATGAGCGCAGACGTAGCCGATGCGGCTTCCAGGATCGCCAGCGCACCAGCGCACCCGCCAGGCACCCTCGGCGCTGAAGACCATGCGCCGGGGGTAGGACGCCGCGTCGACGTGAAAGCCGACCTGCGGTCCGGTGATGTCCTCGCCGCGCTGGCCACCGCAGCCGATGGCGCCACCGGTCCGCACGCCGACGGGCTACGGGAGTCGATGGTGATCGTGCTCCGGCTCGCCGACCAGCGCCCTTGATCACCGGTCACCTACCGACGCCCGGGGCCTTGCTACACGCCCGCCCGGCAGAGTGGTGCCGACCGGGTACGGCGCTTTGTCGCGGCCTCCGGGCCAGTGGACGCGGTGGTGGTACCGGGCCAAGTCCACCCGGCGGCGATCAGTGTTTCCGCCGGCCCGCGGCGTGGAGCAGGTCGCCGATACGGGCGAGCTGCGCGTGAGCGGGGCCGCTGTCGCTGTCGGTGGTCGTGTCGTAGGCGGCGCAGAGCGCGTACCGGCGCAGTCGGTCGTCGGCCGGGCGGCGCCGTACCTGCCGCGCGAGCGCTTCGCCGAGTGCGTCGGTGAGGGCGTTTTCGGCGGTGTGGTGCTGGTCTGGTTCCCAGCGGGCCGGGTCGACGCTGCGGTCGGTGCGGCGCAGGTAGATCATCGCCTGGCGCAGCCGGTCGTCGCCAGCTGTCGAGTGGAGGTCGTGCGCGGTGGCCGCGGCTGCGGCCACGTACAGGTCGATGTGCGGGCTGATCGTCGGTGTCGGGAGCAGAATCGGCAGCTTGGCCGCGTCGCAGCGGTTCATCGCGGCAAGGTACGCGGTCACCGCGTCCCCGACCAGATACTCGGGCACGCACCCGCGGCAGGCGCCGAGGAACGCACGGATGTGCCGGGGGATCTGGTCGCGCCACGACTGTCCTCCGGCGACGGCGCGTAGCGTGATCTCGTCCAGCAGGTGCTGGTAGACGGCGCGCTGCCCGCCCACCCCCGTGCGCAGGATCTGCCGCATGACACGCCACGCCCCGGCACGGTCCGCGTGGGAGAACTCGCCCAGCAGCTCCAGCGCCTGCACCTGCATCCGGGCGTCCGCCGCCGGGGTTACGGGCGGCTCGTCGGTGGGCACGTCGTCGCCAACATCGGCCGGACGGATCTGCACCGAAAACAAGTGCCCTTCGGAGATCAAGTGTTTACGCAATGTCGTCATCGGGGCCGGAAGCGGCGCGGTCCCTGCCCAGTTTTTCGCCGCGTCCGCCGCCGCGCGTTGCCGGGGCGTCCAGCGCGACGGCTGGTGCGGCAGGTCCGCGACCCCCGTGGACGCGTGCGCGGCCAACAGGATCTCCCACGCGACCGCGTCCGGTATGGCCTCGGCGGGACCGTCGCCATAGTCGAGCATGATGTCGGTCAGCCGGCTGACGACCGGCGACGGGGTCGTCGTGACCCACGCACGTGACTGCAGCGTCGTCAGCCGGGCAGGCGTGACCACTCCGGCCGCCCGGCTGTCTGGCCGTCGCCTGGCGGTCTCGTACAGGCTCCGTATCTCGTGGACGCGATGGGGGACGATGTGCGGCTGCGTGATCAGCCATCCGACGAGCGCGGCCACCGCCAGTAGCGCATCACCAGGATCGGCGCCAGCGAGTGCCCGCTCCCATCGGCTGGACAGCCCGTGCGGAACGCGGTCGCGCGATAGCCCCACCAGCGGCACCAGACTGGTCCGGTCGTCGATCAGAATCCGGTCCGTGATCGCGTCGGGATCCAGCAGCGCCACGACCCGGGCGAGTCGCCCCTGTGGGGTCAGGGCGCCGGCGAGCAGTCGCGCACCGGCAAGGAGCGCTTCGCCGTCAAGGCGGCCCGGATCACCGCCGTATCCGCGCTGGTCCAGCCATCCCGCGCCGATTCCCCGCACCACCACCGCTGCCCGCGCCACGTCCGCCTCCCGGCCGGTCGCGCCGTCGCTGCGCTGCCGGAGCAGGGCGAATTCGGGATCGTCCCGCAGCCAGGCCATCGCGCCGTACATCTCGTCCAGACTCACGGCCTCGCCGTCGGCGGCCCCGGCCGCGTCCAGAAGCAGGTCCGCCAGATCCAGGTACGGGCCCAGCACGATCACCGCCGACACCACATCATCCGGCTCCCCCGCCGGCCGGCCCAGACCCGTTTCTGCCGTCGTCACCAGGCCGTACCCCGTCCACTCGTGCCCCGTAGCCGCAGGCCACCGGACCGGGCCGCGAGAGCCTGCCACGCATCCCGACGGAAATCTCCTGGCCACGCGAATGGCCGGGGTGCAACGGCGGGAGGCAGCTGACGCGTGAGCACGGCGCCGCTGACCCGGCCGCCTCGCGCACGCTGGTGGCGTGCAGGCAGCCGGCTCATCGCTGGCGTCGGCGCGGCGCGGGCCCTGTCCTCCGCGCCGCGGACAGCATCGGCACGGTGCGGGTGGTGGGTGCTTCCGGCTGCTGTGCGAGGACCCCGGCTACCCGGGCCAGCACCATCTGATCGGTGTAGTGCGCCGCATCGCTCATGGGCATCTCGGCCGGCGGTATGACCTGGATCGGGTACGGGCGCGACGGTGACGCGACACCGAGGGCGTCGACGACCTCCGGTGGTACGCCGTTGGCCAGCGCCATCTCGCCGTAGGTGTCGTAGAGCGCGCCGCGCGTGCGCAGCGCGGCGGGATCCCAGCGGCCCATGGCCTTGGCGAGCTGCGCCTGGAAGTTGAAACGGCCGCCGTCGGCCAGCAGCCACCCGACACACGCGTGCGATGCCTCCTCAGCGCTGGTGTGACAGGCGAACACCGGTCCGGCGCCAGCTACCGAGGTCGATGCCAGCGCCACATACCGCTCAGGCGGGAACCGGCCAACAGCGGTATCCCGGCGCCACGGGCATACCCCACACGCACCCGTGCCCTCATAGCCGTCGGTCGCGCACGACGGACGGCGCTCCGACAGCAGCGGTGACACATCTACCATCTCAGCAATCTCCCGCCACGTTGGTCGCCGCGTCTTGCCTTCCACAGATCCTTCCGGATTTCACCCCTGGGCATCAACCCGAAGGCCGCGAGCACCGCCGTGCTGAGCCGTGGCGCGTATGCCGTCCGGCAGCGGGTGGGCCGCATCTCGATGACGCGTGGCGTGCGTGGGGCCCGCTACACCGCTCAACCCAGCGGCCAAGATCTGCACTACGGATGTCAGGTTTGCGGGTAAAGCGTCGTGGAGAGGCGTTTCGCATCGAGATCAACGAGCACCGGCAGATGGTCCGTGCTCTCGCCGACGATGCTCGCCTCGAGCGTGCGATGTCCAGTCACGGCGGCGTCGGGCAGGTGCCAGGTGGCATACCAGCGGTCGATACGTCGCGCCGGATGACGGTCTGCCGGGTGATGCCCGGTCGTCGGCGCCCACGGCACGCCGGCCAGCAGAGCGCAGTCACGCATCCGGCCCAGCAGCGCAGACTCCAGCCGGTGAGCCACCGTGCGGTCAACACGACCGAGGTCATCGAGCTGGTACACGTGATCCGGGTGCCAGCTCGCCCGCGGATACGGGTCGCTGTCGTAGTGGGCGCGCCCGCCATCCGCCAGAGGCACCGTGGCAGAGCTGTGACAGTTCCAGTCCCCTCCGACCAGCCCCGGAATGCTGTCACTGTGCATCGCGCGCAACACCTGGGCGACGTCGCGCCGTCGCCATTCGAGAGAGAACGGGGATAGCTGGACCGACCCGGCCCGTAGCCGGCTCCCGCCGACGTCGAAGACCGCAGTAACGAGCGAGTGCCACATCCCCGCGGATTCGCGCGTGAACCGGCCGACCGTGCCGGGTACGGGCGTGACCGCGCCGGGACGCCACAGCAAGCCGGCGTGGTGGACACCGCCACCGACCGCCAGCAGGGGCATACCGTCGGCCTCGCAGGACATCCCGGTCGCCGCAGCCAGCCGCCGCAGTCCCGTCTGCGCATCGTGGGCCCGGTCCGGACCGCGACCGATGACCTCCTGTACCGCGACTATGTCGGCGCCGAGACCCGCGATCAGATTCTCCACCTGCAGGTACCGGGAAGTCTGGTCAGGCGTGGACGGGTCGTAGAGGTTGAACGTATTCACGGTGGCCAAGACATGAGAGTTCGGGCTTGTCCGTTGTCCGCTCATCGGAGCCCTCTGGATGCGGCCGCTGAGGCGATGCCGGTCAACGTCAGCTCACGGGCATACCGTTTCGCCTCGTTCCCGATGGCCCCGGTCCGCCAGGCAGCGAGATACAGCTCCCACCACTGGACGAGTACGCCGATCACTGCCGCGTTGAGTCGCAGGCGGCCGTGATCGTAGTTCTCGACCGTGCTGATTTCGGCCAGCAGCGCCGGGTTCCCGATCGCGATAGCGGTGGTGACCTGCTCCCACAGGCCCTGCGGAGACTCGTCGTGCCGCGTGGCTCCGGCCAGGAAGTCGAGGTGATGGAAGCGACCGGCGTCGCCGAACCTGTCGAGGGCGTCAAGCAGCGCGGGGAGCGTCGGATCCGCCTCGACGTGCATCTTCATATCGCGCAGCAGACCTGGTGCGGCGCCGGGATGGGTGTCCAGCAAGGGCCGAGCGAAACAGTCCCCTTTGCGCACCTGGTGGCCGATGTTGTCGCGCAGATCCTTCTTGGCCGGCCAGTCCCGGCCCTGGTCGCGTTCGTGCAGGCCGATGGTGAGCTTGAGCATCTTCTCCGCGCCGAGAGCCAGCAGCGACATGGCGACCACAGAGTCCGTGTAGTCGTGGCGCATGGAGTGCACGCTCTCCAGCCCTCGGGTGAACAGGATGGCGGCATCGTTGCATTCTCGAATCAGCGCGAGCGACCATCGAAGTTCGGCCTGGGATGTCATGTATCGAGGCTATGGGCGACGTCCAACTGTTTCTCCGTCGTGACACCGGAGCCCAGCGTCCGCTTATATCAGCCCTGGCTGCTTCAATGAGACGCATCGGCTCCTTCCAGTCACCCCGTGCGAGGCCCCAGCTGGCATTCCCGGGCTACTTGAAGAACTGCTGCCGCTCCAGCTTCCAGAAACCGGGGGCGGTCGCCGGCACCACGCCAGGGGTATCGATATCACCCGTTTGGGCCTCGACGGGATCCCTGATACGGTCTGCAGCCAGACACGATGATCCTGGGTTTTGATAGAAGAGCCCGCTCGTGTCACGGCCAGCAGGAGTACCTGTCTTCCAGGTGCTGTCGGTCTGGTGTCCCCGCGCACGCGGGGGTAGTACGGCAGCGCGCCGCGTGGTGCGTCGGATTCTGACGGACATGCACCGACCGTGATCTCCTATCGCGTTCTTGGGTATGTGGTGCCGTCTGCTTCCGGCGGGCCTACCCGTCATCGCCTGCCTCACTGTCCCCGACGTCGACAGGTGGGAGCACCAAGGCCATGTCCCGTTCCCCGCGTTTCTACTGCGGCATCGACTGGGCCACCGCACTCAACGACGTCGCGGTCATCGACCGCGACGGCACCGTCCTGGCCCGCGCCCGCATACCCGCCACACCAGACGGCCTCCGCGACCTGTTCACCATCCTCGACGGGCTGCGTGCCAGCCACACCCACGGCCGGCGCCACGTGCCGATCGCGATCGAGACCCACCAGGGGCTGCTCGTCGCCGGCCTCCTCGCCAGGAAACAGCCGGTCTTCCACATCCCGCCGAGCAACGTCGCCCGGGTCCGGCGGCACAAGAGCCCTGCGGCGAAGAAGTCCGACCGGTCCGACGCCGAACTCCTCGCGCTCATGCTCCGCGACGAATGGGCGCACCTGCGCCCCATCCCGGCCAACACCCCGGACGCCACGGCGATCACCGTCCTCGCCCACGCGCAGTGGCGCGCCCAACGCCACCGCCAGCAACTCCACGCACGCCTACGCGCGCTCCTCGTCCAGGCCCACCCCGCCGGCGCCACGGCGTGGGACGGCCGGGACCACGGCCTGCGGCGCGCCGAAGCCCGCGCGGTCCTCGCCGCCGGCCCCACCGCCACCACCGCCGCCCGCCTGACCCCGTACCGGCTGTCGAAGATCCTCACCGGAGTCCGGACCCGCCTGATCGACGACGAGGCCTACCGCCTTCACGCCCTGTTCACCGCACCCGTCCTCCGCCTCCCTACCGCCGTCGAACACGCCACCGCAGTCGAGGTCCGCGCCCTGCTCCACGCGTTCGACCAGGCCTGCACCACGACCGACGACCTCACCACCGCCCTCACCGACGCCTTCCTCACCCACCCCCACGCCGACATCTACCTCTCCTTCCCCGGCTGCGGACCCCTGACCGGCGCCCGGCTCCTCGCCGAAATCGGCGACGACCCCACCCGCTTCACCACCGCCCGCGGCCTGCGCGCATACGCCGGCCTCGCACCACTGACCTGGGCCAGCGGCACCAGCCACACCGTCACCCACCGACGCATCTGCAACCGCCGCCTCAAACTCACCACCCACCGATGGGCGTTCTCCTCCCTCACCCGCTCCCCCGGCGCCCGCACCCACTACGACCACCGCCGAGAACTCGGCGACACCTACCCCGGCGCCCTCCGCCGACTCGCCGGCCACCTCCTCGCCGGCCTGCACCACTGCCTCAGACACCACACCCCCTACGACGAGGACCGCGCCTTCCCCGCGTCACCCTCGTCCACATGACCGCGGAGGCGAGGGCACGGTGCACGGACACGCCTGGGTCGAACCCGAGCCTCGAGCTCCCACGCGGGAACGGCGACCACCCACCGCACCCTCGCCTCCGCCGACACCGAGCACCGAGCACCGAGCACCGAGCACCGACACGTCCCTAACACGACTGCGTAGCTCACCAGCGAGCAGCAGAGCCGCAGAACGCGACCCCCCCTCAGTCCGACCGCTGGAGCCTTCGCACCTTCATCACCGATCCGATCCATCACCACCCGGAGCGTCTCCGACGCGATCAGTCCTGCCCGGCAGCCTTGCCGTCACCTTCTGACTTCAACAGGAGCCGATAGCAACGCATCGGCGCACCCCGCCCACCAGTCCAGAAGCTGCTCGGGCGACCAGACCGGACCTAACGAAAGGACCACAGATGGCCACCATCGAAGACCTCGCTACCGAGTACGACATGCAGCCCTACGAACTCCTGGCTTTCCTCGACCTCCACCACCTCGACACGACCGCCGACCTCGACGACAGCGTCGAGGGCTACATCCGCGACCTCCTCGACAACACCGACGACCAGGGCTACCACGGCACGAAGCCCGACTTCGGCCCCGCCATCGACGCGCTCTACGACCAGGCCGGCTACGACACCAGCCTCAGCAGGGACTGACCAACCGCACCGCTTCCACAAGCCCGACTGGACCACACTCCGTGCCGGGCTCGCCCCGTCACACGCCAGGAGAAACCTCGTGCCGCACATGACCGGCGCCGCCCTGCACACCCACCGCCACGAGCTCGACCTCACCCGCGACCAACTCGCCGCGATCGTCAACGTCACCGGCCGCACCATCCGCGCATGGGAAGCCGGGCGTGACCCGATCCCCGCCGGAACCGCCGCCGAGATCGAGCAACTCCGCGAACGCACCAGCACGCCATCACCGCGCTGACCGTCAGCCTCGCCGACCAGGACCGGACACCCACGATCACCGTCTACCGCGGCGACGACGAGTTCTGGGCCGCCCACCCAGACGCCCGACCCCTGCCCGTCTCCTGGCACCAGCTCGTCGCCGCCCGCGCCACCGACCAGGTACCGACCGCCCAGATCGTCTGGGCTCATGCGCCCACCGACCAGCCGGCCGGCCGGTGGCCGTTGACCCGCCTAGCCGAGGCCGCCGCTGCCGCGCGCAACACCCGCGACGAGGCCGCAGTGCGCGAGCTGCTGCCGCACCTGCGGCTGCTCGCCGCCGACGAACGCGTCCAGGCCGAAACCCGGATCAACATCTCCGCCGCGCGCGCGATCGACCCGCGCGCCGCCCGCGCCGACACACCAGCCGTCGCCCTGGACGTGCTGCTCACCACGGCAGGCATCCGGTGAGCCGCCCGCGGCTCGCGGCGCCGCCGCTCGTCCGCGTCGACGCCGGCAGCCCGGAGCATGCCGCGCTCCTGGCCGAGCTGGGCCAGGAGCCGCTGGCGGGAGAATGGTGGGAGGACGCCGAGTCCCGCGTCGACGCGGACAGCGCACGGACCTCGTACATGGTCATCTACATGGCCGACACGGACGGGCGCACGGTGCCCGCGGCGTGGGCGGGCTGGCGGCGCGAAGACGAAGGCCAGCGCCTGAAGTGCGTCGACAACTACGTCCGGCGCGGCTTCCGGCAGCAAAACCCGGAGCTGTACCGGCTCGTCTACGCGGCTCGGCACCGCCAGGTCGTCCTCAAGCTGCGCCTGCCCGCCGAGACGTACCTGTTCCCGGAACCGATCGGCCGGCACCTCGCCTCCGGCTGGCAGATCGACCCGGCACCAGACGCGTTCGGCACGTCCACGCCGTACGACGGCGGGCCGGTCCACCGGTGGCAGCGGCTCACCTGGACCCCACGGAGGCCCTTGTGACCCGCGACCTGCCCGGCACCGACATCGAGACCGCGTACCGCGACGGCGTGAGCATCACCAGGCTCGCCCGAGACTACGGTGTCAACGCGGTCACGATCCGCCGCAGACTCACGGCCCGCGGTGTGCCGATCCGGACCAGCGCTGAAGCGGTCGCGCTCGCCAGCCTGGGACGGCCGCCACGCCCACCAGAGCCACCGAAACCGAAACGGGCCTCCGCCGGGCGGCCGCTGCTTCACGACCTGCCAGACGAGGAGATCGAAGCCGCCTACCGCCAGGGCGCGAGCCTTACCGCCCTAGCCGTCAACTACAGGGTCAGCTACGACACGATCAGGGTCAGGCTGGAGCGCCGTGGAGTACCGCTCCGCAAGAAAGGCGAGGCGACCACGCTCGCGAACCAGGAGCGGACGCTACCCGGCGGGATCCGACCGCACCGGCCCGCCGAGGTCCTGCCGCAACAGCGACAGCAGTCCGTCCGGTTCCCCGAAAGCGACTGGGCAGGGATCGTTGCCGAGTCACACCGGCGTGGGCACGTGGACAGCACCGGGAAACCTATCGTCCCGGACGATTCGGGAGCTGGTGCATGAGGCGCTGGCGGCCCGGCCGCGCGGTGGGAAGGCGTGACCGAGACAGCGAAGGCCCGCAGGTTTTCGATGCGATCGGCGCGCTCGAACAGGCTGGGCTTCTGCTGGAAGTCCGGGATCGTCGCCCGAACTGTGATGGCATGGCTGACCGGCGCCGCTGGGCTGCGGTCCTCCTCGACGGATGCGGCCTCGTGCCGGTCCACGCCGCGGTCGAACGCGAACGGGCGCACATCGCCGGACACCTCAGAATCCTGGGCGCTGGTCCGGCTACCGGTTCCTGGGGAGAAGTACGTCCAGGGATTTGCCGATCAGATGCGCCGCGAGATCTCACGTCGAGATCATCGCCGCGCTGGCCCGCTACTCGCCCTTCGAGGGCGGACCATCGATGCTGGACCGCCGGGATGCGACTGCGCCGCTACCTCGATCTGGTCCGTTGTCCCGACCACGACCGACGGCGTCCGATGGCCCTGGCCAGGTGGTCATGGCCGACACCTCGACTCGGCCGGCGGCGATAGACAGCTTGGCCACGCCATCGTCATCGGCCTGCCCGCCGGAACCGTCATCCGTGGTGCACGCACCGTGTCTCCCCGGCTGGTAGTACACGCCGTTGGCGTGCCCGGATCGCGAGCCCGTCGCCTTGCATGCGAGAGAGTCGAGCCCGGCGCTGAAGCCGTGGGTCTCAGGCGGGGGCGCATCGCTGTGGCGCTCCGGTGTTGCTCGGCGCGTGCTAGGCGGTGAGGAAGTAGCTGATTGCTGCCTGGCCCGCGATCGTGACCAAACCCCACGGAAGCATCACCCGAAGGACCTTGAAGGCGGACTCTCTGCGCTCTTCGCCATGACTGAATGCTGCGGCGTGAGCAAGGAGCATGACGGTGGCGGCATACGCGAGAACGACTGTGGTGGGGACCCAGCTGGGCATGTGATTGCTCCTGTTCGGAAGGTAGCTCCGTCCACTCACTCGGTGAGATGGAGCCGGCCGGTGAAAATTGCGCGGTATCCACTGGTCATGCGGTGCAGCTTGGCGCCCTGGAGCGAAATGTTTGCAGTCGTCACGCGATGCGGAACGTGGCCTTGGTCGCTTAGCGTGTGTCGGTGTAGGCGACACCCGTACTTGCCTCACCGAGGCCGACCAACACCTTAAGGTCACGTGTAAGATGACTTCTTACGCGGGACGGTACCGCGCTCTGTCCACAGCACACAAGTACGGAGTGCAACATCGATTGGAGGGGATGCCGTGAGTCACCCTCCCCGGGCTGAGGAGCTCGCGACGTTCCTGGAGACCCTCCGGACGCGAGCGGGTAAGCCGAGCCTGCGCCAGATCGCGGACGCCGCTGGCGACATCTCCCACGACACGGTGCGCGCCGCCCTCAACGCGAGCCGCCTGGTCAGCCTCCAGGCGGCACACAGCATCATCCGAGGACTCGGCGGCGATACCGCCGACCACCAGTACGCGACTCGCCTCCTGAGCACGCCATCGCCCGGGACCGGCACCATCCACGCCACCATCGCGGACGACGACCTGATCGGCCGGGGGCCCGAGTGGACCGTGCTGGGCCGTGCGGTCGCGGCCACGGCCGGTGGCGCGGGTGGCTGCCTGGTCCTGACCGGGCCGGCCGGCATCGGCAAGTCGCATCTGGCGCGGGCGGCGGCGCGGGCCGGGGCACGGGGCGGGCTGACGGTGGCGTACCGAGCCGCCATAGAAGTGGACCGGAACGCACCCTTGATCAGCCTCGCAGCCGCACTGAGCGACTGTGACCCACCCACGTCAAAACTGGCCTGGCTGCGCGAAGAAACGCCGGTGCAGTCGACGCCGGAGCGGATCGGGCGCGAGTTGGAGAACCTGGCGGCGGAGCGGCCGCTGCTGGTGATCATCGACGACGCGCAGTGGATGGACGAGTTCTCCGTGCTGGCGGTGCGCACACTCGTACCCCGGCTGGCTTTTCATGCGGTGCGGTGGTTGTTCGTGCGGCGGCCCGGGCCCGGCGGTGCGGCCATGGACGCGCTGGACGACCTGGTCACGATGGGCGCGGAGGAAATCACGGTCGGGCCGCTGGCCGACGCGGACGTGGAACTGCTCTGCGCGCGCCGGGTGGGCGCGCCGGTCGACGCGACCGTCCTGGCCCAGGCCGAGCGATGCGGCGGCAACCCCCTATGGATCATGCAACTCCTGGCCGGCACGGTGACGCGCTCGCGTTCGAGCACGACATGCTGCGCGAGGTCGTCTACCACTCGATCCCGGCGCCGCTGCGCGACAGCCTGCACCGCAAGGTCGCGGCGATCACCAGTGTGAACGGCGGCGCGCCGACCGAGGTGGCCCGGCACCTGATGAAGGCCGGCCCGGCCGTGGTCGCCGGCCACGCGGACCTGCTGCGCGACACGGCCGCGAAGATCGCGCCGCTGGCTCCGGGCGCGGCCGCGGACGTCTACCTGCACGCGGTGAGCGGCTTCGGATCCCATGATCCGCGACAGGCCGCGTTCACGGCGGAGGCGGTGCCGTTGCTGGCCTCGGCCGGGCGGCTGGACGAGGCGCGGCGGCACGGCGAGGCCGCGTTCCGCTCCGGGCTGGACGCCACCACCGCGGCGCGGCTGTGCCTCGGACTGGCCGAGGCCTGCAAACACGCGGGCCGCAACGACGAGGCCGTCGAATACGCCGGCCGAGGCCTGCGACGCTGCGGTGTCGCCCCGGAGGTCCGCGCACGGCTGTACGCCATCCACGCGCATGCGCTCTTCTACGAGGGCGACCTCGTCGAGGCAGAACGAGCAGGCACTCAAGCGCACACGATCAGCGCCGACCCGAGCGCAGCCGTCTCCGGACTGGCCGCGCGCTCGATGGTCGCAGCCGCGCAAGGACGGCTCACCGACGCGCTCACCCACGCCCGCACCGCAGCCGACCTCGCCGACGAGGCCGGCGGCGAAGCCACCCACCGGCACCCACAAATCTGGCTCGGCAATGCACTGATCATGACAGACCAGCTGCGCGAGGCCGGAGCCGTTCTCACCGCCGGCCGCCACGAGTCCGACCGACTCGGCACCGGCTGGTCCGGGCCGCTGTGGCACTACTACGAGGCGCAGTTGCTGGCCGCGCGCGGCACGCTGCAGGAGGCGGTGGAGACCGCGGTCGCCGGCGTGGAGCTGGCCGAGCAGCAGGCGATCTGGCAGCTCACCGTGCCGC
>NZ_JNXY01000066.1 GCF_000717135.1 Catenuloplanes japonicus | reverse complement strand
GGCGCCGGCCGCGGCGAGCACATGCTCGCGCCGGCGCAGCTCCGCACCGAGCGAGGTCAGCGCGCGCCCCACCAGGTGGGTGTCCAGGTCGGTGACCATGCCGACCGTGTGCGGCAGCTGCTCGCACTCCGCGAACGCGCTCCCGCCCTTGTAGTCGACCAGCACGAACGTCATCTCGTCCGGCCGGTTCGCCACCGCCAGCGTCGCCACCAGCGTCTGCAGCAGCTCGGACTTGCCCGCGCCGGTGGTCCCCGCGATCAGCGCGTGCGGCCCGTCCCGGACCAGATCGATGGCGAACCGCCCGTCCAGACCGATGCCGAGGACCGCCTGCGTGCTCCGCGGACGCACCGCCCAGCCGGCCACGATCGCCTCGGCGGACGGCGGCTCCAGCTCCAGCACGTCCAGCAGACGCGCCGCCTGGGGCAGCACCGCCTCGTCGCCGTCGCCGGTCACGCTCAGCGGCGCCAGCGCACGGCCGATCCGCTCGTACCAGCCGGGTTCAGGCTCGTCGACCAGGATCCCGGTGATCGCGGCCTGCTTGGCCGACCGCACCGACGCGCCGTCCGCCCCGGCCACCACGACCGCCCGGCACTCCTCCGGCAGCAGCCGCTCCTCCTGCTCCAGGCAGAGCACGTACACGCCGACCGCCGGGCCGTCGCGCAGCAACGTCACCGCGCCGGGCAGCGACCGCAGCCGCCGTGCCCCGTCCAGCACCACCAGCACGTCCGGTTCGCCGGCCGTGGGCTCCTGTCGCCCACCGTCCGCGCCGGCCGCGGCGGCGCGCGTGGCGACCAGCCGGTTCAGCTCCGCGATCCGGCGGGAGACCGATTCCGCGTTCGTGCCGATCAGCGCGTACGCGTCCGCGCCGTCGGCCCGCACGTGCGGCAGCCATCGGGCCCAGGACCAGCGGCGCTCGCCGCCAGCATCGGTCAGCACGCGGATCTGCAGGTCGTCCGGGCTGTGCAGGGCCGCTGCCTGGGCCACCAGCCAGGGCGCGACCCGGTGCAACCGGACCCCGGCGATGCCCACGACTCCGTTGTCCCGGACGTCCACGGCCACCGGCACCTGTCCCAGATCGGGCACGATGATCCGGCGGTGCTCGTCCTGCGCCGGGTCCTCCACCCGTACCGCGGACGGCAGCGAGCTGGTCCCGACCCGCAGCGTCAGGAAGTCGTCGTCCGCCCAACGGCGTTCCCAGAGCCGTTCGCCGGGAAGCGTGGCGATCCGGCCGATCAGGGCCGGATCCGGGTAGGCGTATCGCCGGGCGCGCTGCTCCTCGAGGACCGCCTGGTCGATGTCCTCGCGGACCCGGGCCAGTTTCTCCTCGTGCGCCTGCATCACCTCATCGAAGCTCTGCTGCTTGCGGCGCTTGCCGCTGAACTGTGTCACCAGCGCGGCCAGCGGCGACACCAGGGCCAGGAACAGGAATCGCACGTTGCCGGTGGCGAGGATGCCGACCACCGCGCCGATCGCCGGGGCGAGCAGCAGCGTCGCCAGCGGGATCGAGTTCTTCTCCGGCTTGGCGGGCTCGGCCGGGAGCCGGAACTGTCCGCCGGGGATCTGCGGGAAGAACCGCGGCGGCCGGTTGAACTCCGAGGTGAAACCGTCCGCGGCACGGGTCAGCGGAGCGCGGACGGGCACGCCGACCGCGAGTTCCAGCTGGGAGCCGCCGATCGCCAGTTGACGACCGGACGGCCAGTCCGCGGTGCCGTCCAGCACCGTTCCGTCCAGTTCCACCGCCGTCACCGCAGTCACCTCGACGGTGCGCTCCGCGGTGACCAGCAGACGGGCGGCCACCGCGGGCACGTCACCGGGCAGCCGGACCCGGCAGACGGGGCTGCTGCCCACCGCGTACTCCCCCGGAGGCAGCAGCACGATGCCGCCGGCCGACGGGCCGCCGACCAGCCGTACCTCCACGGCACCGACCTGGCCGGCCGGTGGCCGGGCCGGCCGGTTCAGCCCCAGATCGACGCCCGCGCAGAACCGGGCCTCGGCCAGCGAGGACCGTGGGTCCAGCGGGGTCACTCCGTGAAAGAGCGTTCCCGGACGCCGGCCCAGAACATTCGCCACCTCGGCGGTGAAGGCGCCTACCGAGGTTCCCGGCTCCGCGTCCACCACCAGCAGTTCCGGCGCGGGTGAGGCTTCGGTCATCAGACTGACGTTCAGGCGCACGTCGGCACTTCTCCTCTCGTGTCACTATGGGGCGTACCCGGCGCGGTCGCGCCGGGTACGCCCGGATGTCCTTGTCGGCCGGTCAGCCGAGTCGCGAGCCGAGATCCTGGTCGGTGGAGGCGAACGCCTCACCGACCGAGCGCACGTAGTTTCCGATCCCCTGCAGGCCCTGGTTCACCTGGTCGAATCCACGGGCGAACTCGTCGAAGAACGGCTGGAACTTCTGCTGCGCGGCCGGGGTGCGGTACCCCTGGGCCAGCAGGTTCTGTACCTTGCCGCGGACCTCGACCAGCTTGTCCTGAAGCTGGGAGAAGTCGTTGAGCAGGGCGGCCGAGGTCTGCGCAGTCTCGTCGCTGTTGACCGCGAAGTCGGGCATGGCGTGTCTCCTTGTTCTGATCCGTTGCCGCACCGGCCCACCGCCGGCACAGGTCTATCTGCGGGACTTGCGGGGGAATCCGCCGCTGTCCCCGCCGTCGTCGGTCCGGCCGGCGAAGGCGTCCCCGACCGCCTGGCCCGCTGCGGCTCCACCGCCGGTCGCCAGCAGCGCGTTCGCCTTGATCGCGGCGGCGGCCAGCTCCTCCTCGTCGATCTCCTCGCCGGCGGCTGCGGCGGCCGCGGCACCGGAGAGCCCGCCGACCGCGGCCTCCTGGGCTGCGTCGAGCGCGCGATCGACGACGGTCTCCGCCGGCGCGGACACGGGACGCACGGTCAGGGTGACCTCCACGTCATCCGGGCTCGGCGGCGCGCTGTTCGGAAGCGTCACGTGGAGCTCGGCGGTGAACTCGTCGAAGTCCTCCGTCTCGAGCGTCAGCTCGGCCTGGATCCGGTCCGGCCGGTCCGGTGTGTCGTTCTCGGCGGGCGGCCGCCCGGGTGCCTGGCCCGGCGTCCCAGAGCCGGCCGGGCTGCCGGCCGGTGCTCCGGTCGGCCCGGCGGCCGGGATTTCGGCAGGACCGGTGGTGCCCCCCGGCGCCCCGTCGGCGGCGCCATCCACAGCGGACGGTGCTGGTTCGGGGGTGCCCCCGGCCGGCGTGCTCCCGGCCGGGTTGGGGGCAGGCCTGCTGACTACGGGGTCCTGATCGGAGGGCCGCGGGGCGGTACCCGACGGGTCGGAGCGTTCACCGGTCACCGCACCGGACGCCTCCGACGCTGGCCGGTCGGTGGCCGGCGGAGCGGTATCCGGACGCGACACACCGGCATCGGCAGTCGGCGCAGGCGTGCCGCCCGGACCGTCGGCCGCCGGTTCCGCACCGGACGGTGTCCCGGCGCCCGGCGAGTCAGGCCGCCCGCCGGTGGCCGGGCCATCCGGCGTCGCCGCCGGGCGATCCGGGCCGGAGGTCGTCTGCGCCCCCGTGGTAGGACCGCTGGGCGGCGGTGCGGCCGCGCTTGGACGCGCCCCTCCAGCCGCACCACCGTCGGCAGCGCCGGCCGAGGCCCCCGGAGCGCCGTCTGCTGCGGGGGCGTCCCCCGCGCCCGTCTGCGCAGACGCCGGGGCGGCAGGCGCGGTCGGGACCGCGCCTGCTCCATCGCCGGCCGGGTTCCCGGTGTCTGCCTGAGGCAGCGCTCCCGGGGTGGTTCCCGTACCTGTGGTACCCGTGCCGATGGATCCCGCGCCCGTGTCGCCTGGCACCGGGCTCGGTGCGGACGGGGCCCCCGGCGCCGGGGCGGAGCCCACCGGTGTGTTCGTGCTGGCCGGCGCGTCCGGCGCGCCGCCGCCGCTGCCCGGTGACCCTGCACCACTGCCCGGCGACCCTGCGCCGGGAGACGTGTCCGGCTTCCGGAACTCGACGTCCAGTTCGAAGCCCTCCGGCCCCGCCCCCTTGAGTCCGTCGAGCCCCTTGTTCAGCCCGGCCCCGACCGCCGCGCCGGTGAAGATCGAGGCGGCGTTGAAGCCCTCCGCGTTCGGGTTGGCGGCGAGGTTCAGCCCGGTGACGGCGGTCTCCTCCACGACCCCCTTGCCGAACTCCTTCAGCGTGCCCTTGACGAAGCCGCCACCGGTGTCGGCGGTGCTGACGAAACCCTTCAGCACCACGTTGTTCGACCCCAGCTCGCCGAAGAGCTTCGACGATGTCCGGAACGTCACGCTCAGCTCCGGCGTCACCTTGGTGGCTATCTTGGCGATCGGCCCGAGCAGCACCCCAGCCGGCACCAGGGCGACCAGTCCGACGAGTAATGTGCCCAGCTCGAACGTGCCGTTGCGGGCCTGCACGATGGCCGTCACCACCACGGAGATGGCGGCGAGGACGGCGCCGACCACTGGGAGCACCACGCCGACCACGGCGATGACGATGTCGACGATCAACCGGGCAATCGGGTTGTTCCGGAAGAAGTCACCGATGCGCTGGAAGAAGTTGCGCTTGGGCGGTGGCTTGATCGCTTGCGCCGCCGCCTCGTCGAGTTCCCGGTTGCAGGCCGCGGCCGCTCTCCGCCGCAGGTTCAGTGCGTCCTCAGCGAGCCGCTTGGCCGCCGATATCTCACCGCTGGCCTCGGCGAGCGCATCGGCCCGCCGCCGGGCCTCGGCGGCCGCCTCGGCCACCTCACCGCCCGGGACCTGAGCCGTGGCGGCCCGGTTCGCCTCGAAGGCCAGGTTGATGCGCCCGACCGAGGCCCGTGCCGCCAGCACCTGGTCCATCGCCGTGTCGATCCGCAGTTGCTGGTCCCGCAGCACCCGGCCGTAGGTCCGGTAGGCCTGCGACGCGGTGTCGAACGAGGTCACCGTCCGCTGCAACTTGGACGGCAGGCTGTCGATCATGCCCTGAAGCGCGACCATCGAGTCGCCGCGCGCCCGCGACAGCGAACCACCACGGCCCAGCGCGCTGAGCGCGGTCTGGGAGTCGTCACGGATCTGCTCGTAATGCCGGGCCAACTCGTCGATCTGGTCCGGGTCGCCGGGAGTCGGGTCACCCGACATGCCGAGAATGTCGAATCCGGTGGTGTGCCGCCTGGTCACGTGTGCCTTCCGGGGTGGCGAGTGGGTGGAACGTACAGCCGTTCAGATCGAGCCGGCGACGAGCTCGTCCCGCAGGGCACGGACCGCGTAGTGCGCCCGGGACTTCACGGTGCCGGGCGGGACCCCGATCGTCCTCGCGGCCTCGACGATCGTGCTGCGCCGGTAGTAGAGCTCGAAGAGGACGGTGCGGTGCTCGGTGCTGAGCCGGCGCAGCGCGGGCAGCAGCATGGTGCTCGCCGCGACCGCGTCGGCGTGGTCACGGACCGGCGGCTGGCAGCTGTCCCACACCTCGTCGGCGAGCGGGAACGCGCGTCGGGCACGCAGCTGGTCGACCGCGATGTTGTGTGCCACGGTCAGCAGCCAGCTGCGCACCGACCCTTCCCGCCCGGCGAGCGAGTCCCGATGGCGCCAGGCACGCAGCAGGGTCTCCTGGACTACGTCGTCGGCTGCACCGCGGCCGCCGGCCAGCCTCCGGGCATAGGCGCGCACCGCTGCGATGTGCGGGGCGATCAGGTCGGTGTAAGCCCGCTCGTCGGGGAAGGTGGTGGGCTGTACTGGCGTCACGTGCCCGGCCGGAGTGCCCCGCCGGGCACTCGTTCTGGCAGCGGGCCGGCGCCCTCCCTGCTGCCGGCGCTCCATCGTTGCGGTGGCCGCGGCGGGGCTGCTGCCCATGGTGTTCACGCGTGACGCCCTCTCGGCTGAGAGGCCCGCGGATTCGGGCCTGCAGACAGCCTGGAGCGCGTCGTGCCACAAGACTTGGCGAAGATCTGAGGAAGATCTGAGGAAGAATGTCAGCCGGCGCGCAGTGTGAGCCCACGTGATGCCGGCGCCTGTCAACCGAGCCGGCCGCGCGGAACGCTATCGGGGCCGCGACAGTGTCTCGTCCGGATCACGACTCCACACATTGAATTACATCAACGGCGGCAAGGCAACCCGCAGCCGTACCCCGGTAGGTCCTGTGACGGTCCGGATCGCCGATGCGAAACCCTTGAAGCTTCGCGTGGCCGATGCGTCTACCGGGGCGGCGAGTCCGGCCTGCCGGCCCGGCGACCACCGATGCGGCGGACCAACAGGTGTGCGTTCACGGCCGCCATGGCAACAACGGCCACGGCGGCGCCGAGGATCCCCGCGGGCCATCCGAACGACACGGCGAAGATCAGCAGCGTGGCCCATCCCGTCCCCAGGATCACCGCTGACACCACGGCTGTGCGGAGCCCGAGGGGCGTCATCGCCCGTCTGCCGTCCCAGCGCGCCGCGTCGTCCGCCAGTGGTGCCACGATCTCCTCGAACGTCACCCCCGCCGTGCGCTCACCGGGAGCCGCGGGTCGCCCGGCGGGCATCTGCGAAACACGGATCAGGTTGCACACGTCCGCGACGCCCGAGCTGTGCCGGGCGATGCCACCGGCTGCCTCCCTGGCATCCGGAGTCGCACGACCGGTCAGGATCACCACGCGGTTCTGCACGGAGACCGCGATCTGCCGGTACCGGTCACGATCCTGATCCTCGTCGAGCAGATCCCGTGCCACCTGGTACGCGAGTCGTATGTCGCGATCACGAGAACCGCCGCCTGGCACGGGCATCGTCGCCATACCCCGGCCTCCCACCTGAGCGTCCCGGTCCGTCCACCTCACCCTCAGGTCGATGTGTGGCGAAGCCCGATCCGGATCGTGACAGTCCCATGACGATAGCGGTGCATCGTCCTTCGCGCCGTCACCCCGGGATCCGCGCCTGCGGCGATGGATCATGCGCCACCGCATACGACGAACAGCGGTCGCGCCGTCCAGCCACGATCTCCGAGCGTCCGCCGGCTCACGCCATGGGGGACCGACGCACAGCCTGCGCGGATCACCCGTCGACGAGCAGACCACCCGGCAGCACGAGCGGGGCGGCCGCCCCGGCGAGGAACACACCCGGAGGTCGTCGGATCGTACGCACACGCGCTCCCGCGCCGACCAGACTTCCCGGCACTCCTCCGGGCTACGACCTGTGGGGAGAGCGTAGACCGTCTCCGCCCGATCGTGTATCCGTCTGCACTCGACGTGTTGACGATTGAGTGACATGTCGGCGGGAGACGCCGCCCGCGCCGGTCACGGGGCGACAATGGCCGGATGAGGCGGGCAGGGCTGAGGGTACGCGTGATCGCCGCCTTCACGGCCGGGGCGGTGCTGCTGTCCGCCGCGGTCGCGCTCATCTCCTACCAGCTGATCCGCGACTCGCTGCTGACCGAGCGCGAACGCACCGCGGTTCGCGCCGCCTACTTCGACGCCACCGTGGTCCGCGCCGAGATGGTGTCCGGGCGCGGCGACATGCTGGAGGTCCTGCGGCTGCTGGACACCGGCGGCAACCGGCGCGCGATCGTACGCATCGACGGCGACTGGCACGCCCGCAGCGCCGACGGCGGCATCACCGACGCCATCCCGGCCACGCTCGTGGCGCAGGTGGAAAGCGGCCGGGCCGGTATGCAGCGGGTGCACACGAGTGGCCGGCCGGCCGTCGTCATCGGCATTCCGCTGTCGTCCTCGGCGGGCTTCTACGAGCTGGACTCCCTCGACGAGCTGGACGCCACGCTGCGTACCCTCGCACTGATCCTGACCACGGTCGCGGTGCTCACCGGCGCCGCCGGCGCACTGCTCGGCTGGTACAGCACCCGCTACCTGCTCCGTCCGCTGCGCACGGTCGCGGACGCAGCGAAGGACATCGCCGACGGACACCTCGACGCCCGCCTCGACGACGACGCCGACCCGGACCTGACCTCGCTGGCCTCCTCGTTCAACGACATGGTCGACAAGCTGTCCGCCCGGATGGCCCGGGACCGCCGCTTCGCCGCCGATGTCAGCCACGAACTGCGCTCCCCGCTGCAGACACTCGCGGCCACCGCCAGCGTGCTGCGCCGCGGCCGGGACCGGCTCGACGGTCGGATGGCCACCGCGGTCGACCTGATGACCGGCGAGGTCGACCGGTTCCAGACGCTCGTCAACGACCTGCTCGAACTCTCCCGCGACGACCGGCCCGCCGACCGCACCATCGTCGACATCGCCGAACTGGCCGCGGAGGCCTGCCGGCTCTGTGCCGTGCCGGAGAGCATCATCGCGGTCACCGGCGACGTGACCTGGCACGTCGACCGGCGGCGGGTGCTGCAGATCATGACGAACCTGCTGCACAACGCCGTACGGTACGGCGGCGGCCCGACCGCGCTGCGGCTACGGCACGAGGACGCCCTTTACGAGATCATTGTCGACGACGAAGGCCCCGGCGTCAGCCCCGCCGAACGCGAAATCATCTTCGACCGGTTCGTACGTGGACGGCCCGCCCATGCCCGCGGCAGCAGCGACGGCACCGGGCTCGGCCTGGCGCTGGTCGCCCAGCACGCGACCGCACATGCCGGAACCGCCACGGTCGAGGACCGCCCGGAGGGCGGCGCACGGTTCCGGGTCCAGCTTCCGGAGGCCCCGGCATGAACGCCCGACGGCTCGCCGTGGCCGTACCGGCCATGATGCTGACGACCGCCGCCGCCTGCGGCATTCCCGCCGAGAAGGCGCCACGGGACATCAGCGCGCCCAACGGCCGCTACGACGCCGCCGCATCGGCGCGACCGGCCACCGGCGCTCCCGGCGCGATCGCCGAGACGGTCTACTTCGTCGCGGACTCCCGGCTGACTGCGATCACCCGCAGCGTCGACAGCTACCCCGATCTCGCGACGCACCTGCGGCATCTGCTCAGCGGACCGACCGCACAGGAGACCGCCGCGGGGTTGTCCAGCGCACTGACCGGCACCACCACGATCGGCGAGGTGCGGCCCAACGGCGCCGAGGCGATCGTCTCCGTCGGCGACCCGCCGGAGGGCAGCAGCCGCAGCGACGAGGCTCTCGCCTTCGGGCAGATCGTCTGCACGCTCGCCACCCGCCCCGGCACGGCGGTGGTCTCCTTCACCTATGACGGGCAGCGGCTTCGCGTACCACGCGCCGACGGCTCGCTCTCCGAGGGTGCTCTGACCTGCGGCGATTACACAGGCCTGTTGACCGATGCGGAATGACGCCGCCGGGCCGGTTCCGGTCGCGCCGCGATTCGCCCGGCGGGCGTACCGGGACGCGGCCACCGGCGCCGTCGGCCGCCCGGCTCACGGCAGGGCGTCGTCCCAGCCTCCGGGGATCGCCAGCGCGTTGCAGACGTCGATCACGCCCGGGGTCCGCCAGACCTCCGCGCCGATCTGTGCCGCCAAATCGGCGGTGTCCACGTCGCCCTCCAGGATGACGACCCGGTTCTGCACGGACACTCTGGTGGGCTGAGCCCGCAGGTGCGCGACGCTCAGCAGGCGGTGGATCGCCATGCGGCGGATGCGCTCGTCGGCGGGCTCTTCGTGCTCGTCCTCATCCGGCACGAGGTGATCGTCATCGTCAGGGTACGGAATGGCCATGCCTCTCCCCCACGGCGCCGGCGGCATCGCCGCACCGGCCGATCGATCCACCTGCTTTCCGGCACGGTGGCCGCCGTCAATCACACCAGAACGGTACGGGTACGGCCCTCGTCGCGACGCGGGTTCGACGCCGGGCGACCGGCCCAGCTCCCCGGGGCGATCACCAGGACCGAGGCGACCGGCCAGCGACGGCCGGCGTCGTACCGCGACGGCCGGGTACGGCCGTGACTCATCCGTTTCATCAGATGTCCTCCTTCTCAGGCACCCGCTCCCCGGTGACGGTGAACGTGACGGTGCCGTCGGCCGCGTCGACGCTCGCGTCCAGCGTCCGCCCGTCCAGCGGAGCCGAGATCTCGCTGTCGACGAAGACCGCCGCGCCGTCGCTCTCGACGATCTCGTCGCCGTCGGCGGGGGCATTCGTCACCACCACGTCCAGCACGCCGTCCTCGGTGTTGCGACTGATCCGCAGCCCGCTCGTCGCCTCGCGACCGGCGGTGATCTCCCGGATGATCATGGCGGCGTTGTCGGTCAGGATCAGCATGTCGGGCGGACCTCCAGGTGTGCGGAAGCGTGCAGTCCGGTCATGCCCACCTTGCGCCCCGGGCTTCACGCCGACCGATCGTTCCCATGTCGATTCCGTGACACTCGGCAGCCGATCCGGCCGGACGATCCGGGCGGAGGGGCCGATTGGCAGGAAGGCCCCGCACGGGCGGCTGATGAAACACGTGCCCTCCTGCACGAACCGAGAGTCTTTTGGAATCGAGGTGTTCCCATCGATTTGCCGATCGCGGGGCACCGGGGCGCGCCTGCGGCACCTCGGCCGGGATCGTGTCCGATCCGTCATCGGAGCGCGGGGGTTCCGCGCCGTGTTCGTCATGCGAGCGGGAAAACGTAGACGGCGTAGGGCCACCGCGAGATCGCGGCGGCCGAGCGGAAAGGACGAACGATGACCTTCGTTATCGACACGCATCGGATCCCCGAGCCGGACGTGGTGATCTCCATCGAGCCGCAGGGCGAGATCGGCTCCTCCGACGCCGCCCGCCTCCTGCGGGAGCGATTCAGCATGGTCCTGGTGGCCACGCGGCCCTCCCGCATCGTCGTCGACCTCAGCGCCGTACCGGCCATCTCCGACAGCGGCCTCCTCGCACTGCGCACCGGATGCGAGCACGCCGCGGCCAACGACGCGAGCGTCGCGCTGGTCGCCGCCGCACCCCAGGTCCGGGAGCAGCTGAGCCGTCACGGTCTCGACGGTCTGCTGGACCGGCCCGGCTCCCGCCCGGCGTAGGTCAGGATCGCGACGGCCCGCGCGGCGCGCTGCCCAGGTCCAGCACCTGGCGCCCCTCAACCGACAGGGAGATGTCATGTTTCTCCTTCCATGGTTCCTGGCTGTGGCGATCGGTCTGCTTGTCGGCATGTTCGGCCGGCTTGCCATCCGGCGACGGTCTGCGGTCCCGGCCCGGGCACAGTCGCGATCGCGGTCGGCGCCGCTCTGCTGGGCGCCGCCGGGGCCGAGATCAGCGGCAGCACGGGTTCGGGCGGTTCGCGCTGCCCGCGCTGCTGGCCGCGATCGGTGTCGGGCTGACCGTGATGCCGGCGCACGACCGCACCCCGCGCTGACCCGCCCGCGTGAGCCCGGACCGGCACGTCGTGGCGAGCGTGCCGGTCCGGGCTCACGCGGGCGTGCCGCGCCCGGGGCAGCGGCGGCGGCCGCTCGGCGACACGCGACGCGTCCGGGCGGTCCGCGGCCCCCGGCGGAAAAGTCATAGGTACGTCACGCGGGCGCGGGAGGTCCGTGACGGTGATGCGGCAAGGTGGGCCGGGATGAGATGCCTGGGAGACCGGTACCGGTTGGACGCGCAGGTGGGACGCGGCGGCATGGCCGTCGTCTGGCGCGGCCACGACCTCGTGCTGCACCGTACGGTCGCGGTCAAGGTGTGGTCGCCGACGTCGGACCCGGAGCCGGTCTCCGCGCGGAAGATGCGCGACGAGGCCGCCGCCGCGGCCCGGCTGAGCCACCCACGGGTCGCCCGGATCTTCGACTACGGCGAGGACGAGGTGTGGGGCCAGACGACGCCGTACCTCGTTCTGGAGTTCATCGAGGGCGAAACGCTGTCCGACCGTCTCCGCCGCGGACCGCTGCCCTGGGCGCAGGCCGCCCGGATCTGTGCCGACGTCGCCGACGGACTGGCCGCGGCGCACGCCGCCGGGCTCGTGCACCGGGACATCAAGCCCGCCAACATCATGCTCGCCGCGGAAGGCGCGAAGATCATCGACTTCGGCGTCGCGTCACCCGCCGGCCGGGAAACACTCGACCCGACCGGCCGGGTCTGGGGCACCCTTCGCTACCTCGCGCCGGAGCAGGTGCACGGCGGGCCGGCCCAGCCCTCCAGCGACGTGTACGCGCTCGCAGTGACGCTCGGTGATTGCCTGACCGGATCCCACCCACGACGGGACCGCCGGCGGCGGGCCGAACCGTCTGCGGCACCGCCGGTCAGGCGAAACCTGCCCACCCCGATCGCGTCACTGCACCAGCGGTGCGTCGCGGGCGATCCGCGGGCGCGGCCCACCGCGGGCGACGTCGCGCACGAGCTGCGCGCCGCAGTGGCCGCGTACTCGCCTCCGCCCCGGACGGCCCGGGCGATCCCCCCGAGGCGGGTCGCGGGTGTGCTGGCCGGATCCGCCGCGGCGGTGGCGGCCGCGATCGCGGTGGCACCGATCGGCGATGCCGGGCCCGGCGAGGTGAAGGCGGCGGCGGTCGGCGAAACGCCACCGGCCCCGGCCTGCACGGCCCGGTACGAGACCCGCCGCGGGACCGACGGCACGTTCGCCGCGACGCTGACGGTGACCAACACCGGTCGCTCGGCCCTGCAGGCGTGGGACCTCACGTTCAGCGTGCCGCTCGGGCAACTGGTGACCGAGGTGCGGCCCACGACCGACTGGTCTCAGGGCCGGCAGACGGTCCGCGTGACCGCGCCGGACGGACTGCCGGAGGGCGACGTGACCTGGGTGTGGTTCGGCGGCCGGTACGATCCGGCCGCGGCCGGCCTGCCGACCGGATTCGCCGTGAACGGCGTACTGTGTGGCGGCGTGCACGTCGAGGTGCGTCCGCTGGACGCCGACGAACCGGTGCCGCCGGTCCACGCCGTGGAGGATCGCACGAATCCTGCTCCGGACAGCGGGGCGCTGTCGCCGGAAGTCTCACCGTCGTCGTCCCCGGCGCCATCTGCGCCCTCGCTGTCTCCTTCACCGGCGCCGCCCACGTCCACGCCACCGCCGCCGTCCACGCCACCGCCATCCACGCCGCCGTCGAAGCCCGCAGCGAGCGAGTCGGTGCCGGCGGCGTCCGCTCCCTCGTCGCCGGTGGCCGAGCCGGACGCGACCCCGAGCGTGTCCGGGTCACCGGCCGGCTCGGCGGCGGCGTCCCGCGCGGCGTCAGCGGTGGATTGATCCTGGTGCGGCCCCGTCGCACGACGGCGGCCGGAGGATGTGGCCGTGGCAGCCCGGCATCGCAGCACTGGCCGACGGTACGGCCTGCAGACCAGGGGTTCGCACAGCGGGTGGCGCTCCGCGGCCGACCGTGGTCAGCCCACGGGCTCCGCGCGCGACGCGGAGACGATCTCCGTCGTTCGTGGCGCTAGGCCGTGTTTGATGGATCATCACCTTTGGTGATGATCCATCGTTGTCACTGCATGGCTGGTGATCTGACTGATCAGGAGTGGGAACGGCTTGCGCC
>NZ_JNXY01000065.1 GCF_000717135.1 Catenuloplanes japonicus | reverse complement strand
TCACAATCCGAAGACCGCAAAGCCCGGCCGGGGTATAAATCATAATTGGCACTGGCTTTTCAAGCACCCTGTTGAGTTCTCAAAGAACAACCACACACCGCACCGTGACTCGGTTTATCCGAACCCCGGTGTGGGGTATTGTAGTTCAGCATTACTGTGTTTTGTTCGCTCCGGCGTTTCCCCCGGCGCTTCAATTACTTTACCCGGTCGTTTTCGCCTCGTCAAATCCGCGTTCCGTTTAGAACTGCCGGATCTTTCCGAAAGCAACGCCCGGATTTTCCCATGCGAACGCGCACCATTACCTGGCGTTTGTTTTGCTTAGGAGAATCCCGCAGACCGGCCTCCGACCTGAACTCAGATCGTCTCGCCCGGCTCCTGCTGGCCGTCTTACTCTACCCGGCCGGTTTCGCAAGTCCAAATCGGGGTCCCCCGATCCGGTCGCACCACTCGGTTGCCCCGATTCCGTCCGCTCAGTGACCTTCGCCCTGTTCGTCCGGTTCCCCGTTGCGAGAAGAAAGTTACGCGGCCACCGCCACCGCGCGCAAATCAGCGTCCACCAATGATTCCGAGACGCTGAGTGACCGCCACGTCACGCGAGAAGCCTTTCCGAATAACGCGAATATCCATATAGGATACGCGCGGTTTCTCCGGCGGCCGCCGAAACCATTCCTTTCCACACCATTCCGCATCGGTGATCCGATGCGGTTCTTTACCGTGTTTCCGGAGGTCAGACGTGTCCTGGTTTGTCATGCAGTCTCTTCTTCTACTCCTTGCCGCATTCGCACTCGGAGTAGTCGTGGGACGCCTCTCGCATATACGACGGAGGCCCGGACCGGCGCCGGCGCCCGCGCCGGTCGTGGAGCGGACGGACGACGAGCTGGAGCGGATCGAGGGCATCGGACCGGCCATGGCGGGCGCGCTGCGCACCGCCGGCATCCGCACGTTTGCCCAGCTCGCGGACGCGGACGACGCCGCGAAGCGGTCCGCGATCACGTCCGCCGGCCTTTCTTTCGCGCCGAGTCTGGTCACCTGGAGCCGTCAGGCACGTCTGCTCGCGGACGGCGACGAGGCCGCGTTCCGCCTCCTCACCGAGAAGCTGATCGCCGGCCGCGACGTCGAGACCGCCCTCGCCGCCGCCGAAGCCACCCACACGAACAACACCGGCGCCCAGGCGGAGCGCCCGGCGTCGGCCCCCGCCCTCCCGACCACCGCAACCCCGGCCGCGGCGAAGGCGACCGCGAAGAATCGGTCCGGCAAGCGGCACGCCACCACGACCCCACCCGCACGGACCGGTGAGACCGCGCCGTCGTGGCCCGCGGCGACCTCCTCCGCAGGGACGGCGCGGACAGAGCCCTCCGCCGCGGCCCCCGCCGAAGCGGCACGAACGGACGCGTCCGCCTCCGCGGCGGCGTCACGAGCAGACGCATCTCCCACCGCGTCCGCCGAAACGGAAGTAGGCAAGGAGGCGGAGACGGCGCGAGCAGAGGTGCCGGCCGTGGCAACGCCCGTCACGGCGACCTCCGCCGGGAACCACCCCGGCGACCAGGTCCGAGCCGCGACCATCGGGAGGCGCGCCGCAGGCGTCACCGTGGGCACGGCCGTAATCACGCCGGCCGCGGACAGCGAGGCAAACGGGATCGCGCCGACGGCACCTGCGGAGGCGGCAACGGAGACGTCGCCCACGCCCGCAGGCACCACCACGGGCGATACCGCGCGGACGACCGCCCCCGCGCACGCGGAGACCGCCGGCGGCGAGGCCCGGCACCCGCGCACGCCCGGCACGCCCGTCCCCACGGATCCGGCGCACCGGAGGAGTGCCGTCGACGATCCGGGCAGCGCGGAGACGACGCGCAACGCCGGTGGCGACCGGGTGGAGGCGGCTCGATGACGTACCCCCGGCGTGTTCTTCTGGTGTGGTTGATCGGCATTGTCGGGCTGGCCGGGATCATCGCGGGGCAGCTCGTCCCGAACCGGCACCGGATGGAGGACGACCTGACCCGTCGCGCCACCTCGGCCCTGACCCAGGCCGCGCTGCCGGTCGACGTCGCGTTCACCGGGCGCGACGGTGTCCTGCACGCGAACGACGAGGCCACCGCGGCCCGCGCCCGTGAGATCGTCGCGAGCGTCGAGGGTGTGCGTGTCGTCCGCACCGTCGTCACGCCCCCGGCGACGGTGGAGCTGAAGCCGCCGACGCTGCGGGTGACGGTCACGAACGATCACGTGACGCTGGACGGCACCGTGCCCGGCGAGCCGGCCCGCACGCTGCTGCACACCGCGGCCGCCGCGCGTTTCGCCACGGTCGAGGACCGGGTCGCGATCGGCGAGGTCACCGACGCCCAGCTGGCCGTGCTCCCGGCGTTCCTCGGCAAGATCCCCGCCAAGACGGACCAGCTCCAGGTCGCGCTGGCCGACGGCACCCTCACGCTGACCGGCAGCCTCCCGGCCGAGACCGCGTGGACCGCGCTGACCACGGCCGCGAACGCCACCGGCATCCCGGTCACGAACGACCTGGCGATCGCGGACCTCGGTGAGCAGCTCGCGAAGGTGCCGCCGCTGCTGTTCCCGTCGGACAGTGCCTGGCTCTCCCCGCAGGCGCAGCGCAACCTGTGGCGCACGGCGGGCCTGCTGAACGCGAACCCGAGCGCCACGATCCTGGTGGAGGGCCACACGGACTCGGTCGACTACACCGAGGAGCTGGGGGTGGAGCGGGCGTCCGCGGTCCGGGACCTGCTCGTCTCGTACGGCATAGATCAAGAACGTTTGACCATCGAGGGGTACGGGACGAGCCGCCCCGCCGAGCCGAACGACACCGACACCGGCCGCGCGCTGAACCGGCGTGCCGAACTCGTGGTGACGGCGACCGCAGGCCCGTGACGCGGCACGGCCCGGGGTGGGACTCCCACCCCGGGCCGCCTCCGGCGCTGCGCGGCCTCAACCCCGTGGGTGCCACACGGTCTTGGTCTCCAGCAGCGCGCGGATCCGGTCGAAGCCGGGCTCGGCGGCCCAGTCGACCGGCGTCGCGGCCGGACGGATCACGCGCTTGAGCGTGCCCGCGGCGTCCCGTTCCAGATCCGTGGCGAGCTGCGGATCCACGACGCCGCTGAGGTCGAGCGCGTTGACGTCCGCGTGGGTGGCGAGCCAGGGCGCGATCTCCGCGGGCCGGCCGGTGAGCACGTTGACCACGCCGCCGGGCAGGTCGGACGTGGCCAGCACCTCGGCGAGCGTGATCGCGGGCAGCGGGTGCCGCTCGGACGCGATCACGACCACGGTGTTGCCGGCGACGATCGCTGGTGCGACCACGCTGACCAGGCCGAGCAGCGACGGTGTGGACGGCGCGATCACGGCGACCACACCGGTCGGTTCCGGGACGGAGAGGTTGAAGTACGGCCCGGCGACCGGGTTCGCGGCGCCGCAGACCTGGGCGATCTTGTCGGCCCAGCCCGCGTACCAGACCCAGCGGTCGATGCTCTCGGTGACCGTGTCCGGTGACTCCCCCGCCGCCGCGACCTCGGCCTCGAACTGGGCGCGCCGGGCCTCCAGCATCTCGGCGACGCGGTAGAGGATCTGGCCGCGGTTGTAGGCGGTCGCGCCGGACCAGCCCGGGAACGCCTTGCGGGCCGCGATCACGGCGTCGCGGGCGTCCTTGCGGGAGCCGAGCGCGGCGTTGGCGAGGAACGCGCCGTCGGTCGAGGTCACCTGATAGGTCCTTCCGGACTCGCTCCGGGGGAAAGCGCCGCCGATGTAGAGCTTGTACGTCTTGCGCACCGCCACACGAACCTCATGCACAGTAGGCCTCCAGCCCGTGCCGGCCACCCTCGCGCCCGTAGCCGGACTCCTTGTAGCCACCGAACGGCGAGGTGGGGTCGAACTTGTTGAACGTGTTGGCCCAGACCACGCCGGCCCGGAGCTTGTCCGCGACCGCCAGGATCCGGGAGCCCTTCTCGGTCCAGATGCCGGCGGAGAGGCCGTACTGGGTGTTGTTGGCCTTCTCGATCGCCTCGGCCGGCGTGCGGAACGTCAGCACGGACAGCACCGGGCCGAAGACCTCCTCCCGGGCGATCCGGTGGGCCTGGGAGACGCCGGTGAAGATCGTCGGCGCGAACCAGAAGCCCTGGGAGGGCAGCTCGCAGGCCGGCGACCAGCGGGTGGCGCCTTCGGCCTCCCCGGCAGACGACAGCTCGGAGATGCGCGCCAGCTGTTCAGCCGAGTTGATCGCGCCCACGTCGGTGTTCTTGTCCAGCGGGTCACCGACGCGCAGTTGCGACACCCGTCGCTTCAGCGCGTCGAGCAGTTCGTCGGCGATGGACTCCTGGACCAGCAGCCGGGAGCCCGCACAGCAGACGTGGCCCTGGTTGAAGAAGATCCCGTTGACGATTCCCTCGACGGCCTGGTCGATGGGCGCGTCGTCGAACACGATGTTCGCGGCCTTGCCGCCCAGCTCCAGCGTGAGCCGCTTTCGCGTACCCGCGATGGCCTGTGCGATGTTTCTTCCCACCGCGGTCGAGCCGGTGAACGCGATCTTGTCGATCTCCGGGTGGCGGACCAGCGCGGCGCCGGTCTCGCCCGCGCCGGTGACGATGTTGACCACGCCGGCGGGCAGGTCGGCCTGGCGGCAGATGTCCGCGAACAGCAGCGCGGTCAGCGGCGTGGTCTCGGCCGGCTTGAGTACCACCGTGTTGCCGGTGGCGAGCGCGGGCGCGATCTTCCACGCGAGCATGAGGAGCGGGAAGTTCCACGGGATGACCTGGCCGACCACGCCGAGCGGGCGCGGGTCGGCGCCGAATCCGGCGTGCGCGAGCTTGTCGGCCCAGCCGGCGTAGTAGAAGAAGTGCGCGGCCGCGAGCGGCACGTCGACGTCGCGGGACTCGCGGATCGGCTTGCCGTTGTCGAGCGTCTCCAGCACGGCCAGCTCGCGGGAGCGCTCCTGGATCAGCCGGGCGATCCGGAACAGGTACTTCGCGCGGTCGCGGCCGGGCATCGGGCCCCACACGGTGTCGTAGGCGCGGCGGGCCGCGGCCACGGCGATGTCGACGTCGGCCTCCGTGGCCACCGCGACCTCGGCCAGCGTCTCCTCGGTGGCCGGGGAGATCGTCTTCATGGTGCCGCCGTCGCGCGGGTCCACGAACTCGCCGTCGATGAACAGGCCGTAGGACGACTGCAGCGAGACGACGGACCGGGATTCGGGCGCGGGCGCGTATTCGAACATGTTCATCCGCTCAGTCCAGGGAGAAGTAGTCGGGGCCGCCGTAGTGGCCGGTGCTCAGCTTGGTGCGCTGCATGAGCAGGTCGTTGAGCAGCGTGGACGCGCCGAACCGGAACCTGGCGGGGTCCAGCCAGTCCGGGCCCGCGGTCTCGTTGACCAGCACCAGGTACTTCATGGCGTCCTTGGTGGTCCGGATGCCGCCGGCCGGCTTCACGCCGATCGTGCGTCCGTGCGCGGCCGCGAAGTCGCGGACCGCCTCCAGCATCACGAGCGTGACCGGGAGCGTGGCCGCGGGCGTGACCTTGCCGGTGGAGGTCTTGATGAAGTCCGCGCCCGCGAGCATGCAGAGCCAGGAGGCGCGGCGGACGTTGTCGAGCGTGGCCAGCTCGCCGGTCTCCATGATCACTTTGAGGTGCGCGGGGCCGCAGGTCTTCTTGACGGCCTGGATCTCCTCGAAGACCTCCAGGTAGCGGCCGGCCAGGAACGCGCCCCTGTTGATCACCATGTCGATCTCGGTGGCGCCGTCCGCGACCGCCGCGGCGGTGTCCGCGAGCCGGACCGCGAGCGGCGCCTGCCCGGACGGGAACGCGGTGGCCACGCTGGCCAGCTCCACGCCGGAGCCCCGCAGCACCTCGTGCGCGGTGGCGACCATGCTCGGGTAGACGCAGACCGCGGCCACCCGGGGCGCGCCGGCGCCGGGGTGCAGCGCCTTCTGGCACAGCGCCCGGACCTTGCCCGGCGTGTCCGCGCCTTCGAGCGTGGTCAGGTCCGTCATCCGGATGGCGAGGTCGATGGCGTACGCCTTCGCCGTGGTCTTGATCGACCGGGTGCCGAGCATGGCCGTGCGCTGGGCCGCGCCGACCGTGTCGACGCCCGGCAGGCCGTGCAGGAAACGCCGCAGCGAGGACTCGGTATGGACTTGCTCAGGCACGAGCGCCGCCCTTTCGCTCCAGGAGGTGGTTGAGGATCAGCGCGGACACCAGGATCAGGCCGGTGACCAGCATCTGGAAGAAGGACGTGAGCCCCATCAGGTTGAACAGGTTGCGCAGCACGGACAGCAGCAGCACCGCGATGAACGTGCCGAAGATGCCGCCCTTGCCGCCGAAGAGGCTGGTGCCGCCGAGCACCACGGCCGCGATCGCGTCCAGCTCGAGGCCCTGCGACGCGGTCGGCTGGCCGATGGTGAGGCGCGCGGTGAGCAGGACGCCGGAGAGCGCGGCGAGCAGGCCGCAGATCGCGAACGCGGCGGTCTGCACGAGCCGGACCGGCAGGCCGGACAGGCGCGCGGCCTCCTTGTTGCTGCCGGTGGCGTAGACGAACTCGCCGACCGTGGTGCCGCGCAGGAAGAGCACGGCCAGCACGACCACGATGATGAAGATGATGCCGACGACCGGTACCGCGCCGATCCGGCCCGCGCCGAGGAAGCGCATCGCCTCCGGGATCTCCCCGGTGGTCGGCTTGCCGTCGGTGAGCAGGTACGTCAGGCCGCGGATGCTGGTCAGCCCGGCCAGCGTCACCATGAACGACGGCAGGTTGAGGAACGCGCTGAGCCCGCCCATCACGCCGCCGAGCGCGGCGCCGGCCAGCATGGCCAGGATCATCGCGAGGCCCCAGGGCACGCCGGCCCCGATCATGATGGCGACGATCATGCCGGCGAACGCGGCCGTGCTGCCGACCGAGAGGTCGATGTTCGCGGTGAGGATCACCACGGTCATGCCGACCGCGACGATCCCGACCAGGCTGGACTGCTGCAGCAGGTTGCTGATGTTGCGCGTGGTCAGGAACTCCGGCGCGAGGACCGAGGCGACCACGCACAGCACCGCGAACACGATGAGCAGGTTGAACTTGACGAGGAAGGCGGCGCCACGGCCGCCCGAGGGAGCCCGGAGCTCCTTGACTGCGGTGGTGCTCATGAGGTGTGGCTCCCGGTGACGATGGTGCGGGCGATCGTGTCCTCCGGCGTGGTCAACGGATCGAAGGAGGCGATGTTGCGGCCCTCGTAGAGGACCCAGACGAGGTCGGCGTGCGTGGTCAGCTCGGACAGCTCGCTGCTGGCGAAGAGCACGCCCACGCCCTCGTCGGCGAGGCGGCGTACCTGCTGGAACAGGTCCGCCTTGGCGCCGATGTCGAGGCCGCGGGTGGGTTCGTCGAGCAGCAGCAGGCGTACGCCGCGGGCCATCCACTTGGCCAGCACGACCTTCTGCTGGTTGCCGCCGGAGAGCTGGCCGACGAGCTGGTCGCCGCCGGCGTACTTGACGCCCAGCTCGCGCAGCGGCCCGAGCGCGAGCCGGCCCGCGGTGCGGCCCGGTGCGAGGCCGAGCGTCTTGAGCGCGGCCATCCCGCCGTTGCGGTGCACGGACATCTCCCGGAACAGTCCTTGGCCTTTGCGGTCCTCCGGGACGAGTCCGATGCCGGCCTTGACCGCGCGGCCCGGGTTGCCGGCGCGCAGCGGTGCGCCGCCGAGCGACGCGTCGACCTGCGCGTGCGTGCCGCCGAACAGCGCGGAGAGCAGCGTGGTGCGCCCGGCGCCGCCGAGCCCGCCGAGGCCGACGATCTCTCCCCGGCGTACCGCCAGATTCTGGATGTCCAGAAGGCCCGGAACGCTGACCCGGCGCACCTCCAGCAACGGCGTGCTGGTCGCGGCCGCGCGGCGTGGCCGGTGCTCGGCCCGCGCGGTGTCCCCGATCATGGCGGTGATCAGCTGTTCCGCATCGGTGTTCGCAAGATCGAAACGCGCCACGGTACGCCCGTCGCGCAGCACGGTCGCGCGGTCCCCGACGCGCTTCACCTCGTCCAGCCGGTGCGAGATGTAGATGATCGCGCGCCCCTCCGCCGCCAGCCGCCGGATCAGCGTGAAGACGGCCTCCAGGTCGTGCGCGGTGAGCGTGGCGGACGGCTCGTCCATCACGATGATCCGCGCGTCCGCGGTCAGCGACCGGGCGATCGCGGTGAGCTGCTGGTCCGCGACCGGCAGGTCCCGCACCAGCGCGGTCGGCGCGAACGTGCCGCCCACCCGGGCGATCGCCTCCCGCGCCATCCTGTTGCGCAGTCCGTGCCGCACGATCGGGCCGCGCGCCGGCGTGTAGCCGAGGTAGAGGTTCTGCGCGACCGTCATGTCCGGCACCAGGTCCAGCTCCTGGTAGATGACGCTGATCCCGGCGCGCATGCCGTCGTGCGGGTTGTGCAGCCGCACCACCTGGCCGCCGATCTCGATCTCGCCGGAGTCGGGCTGCTGGCTGCCGGAGAGGATCTTCATGAGCGTGCTCTTGCCGGCGCCGTTCTCGCCGAGCAGGCAGTGCACCTCGCCCGGCAGCACCTCCAGGTCCGCGCCGTCGCAGGCGCGGGTGCCGGGGAACGTCTTGACGATGCCGCGCATCCGCAGCGCCGGGACCGTCATGATGCCTCCTCCAGCAGGTGTCCGGCCGTGCGCTGGTCCGTGATCACGACCGCGCAGAGGCCGCTGACCACGCACGCGCGGACCGCCTCGGCCTTGGCCGGGCCGGCCGCGACCAGGATCGCCGTGCTCGCGCCGCGCACCTCGGGAAGCGTCAGGCCGACCGTGCGCTGCTCCAGGTGCTCGTCCACGGCCCGGCCGTCGCGGTCGATGAAGTGGCCGAGCAGGTCGCCGACCGCGCCCGCATCGCGCAGCCCGGCCATGTCGGCCGCGCTCAGATAGCCGGACTCGACCAGCACGGACTGCGGGTCGACCGGTCCGACGGAGAACAGCAGCGCGTTCGCGGCCGCGGCCGAGACGAGCACGTCCCGGACGGACGACTCGCGCTGCAGCGTCCGCCAGGTGCCGCTGTGCTCCACGATCGCGGGCGCGGGCAGCAGCGTGGCGGACCCCGCGCCCTGCTGGGCGAACCGCAGCGCGCCCTCGGCCGCGGTGTTCGGGCGGCTGGACCGGCTCAGGCCGCCGTTCGTCTGCACCACCTGCACGCCGCGCGCCCAGCCGGCCGGCATCGCGGCGGCGACGTCGTCCAGCGTGCGGCCCCAGGAGACGCCGAGCGTCTTCGGCGACGGGCGCAGGTCGGAGAGGAAGTCCGCGGCGGCGCGCGCGACGGACAGGCGCATCTCGTCCGCGTCCTCCGCGGCCGGGATGACCACCGCGGCCTTGAGACCGAACCGCTCGGTGAGCCGCTGCTCCTCCTCGTGCCGGCGCGCCCTCGGGTGGATGATCTCCACCTTGACGATGCCGGACCGGCGCGCCTCGTCGAGCAGGCGGCCCACCTTCCAGCGGGTCAGCAGCATCCGGCGGGCGATCTCGTCCTGGGTGAGGCTCTGCTCGTAGTACAGCTGGGCGGCGCGGAGCATCGCCTCGTTGTGCTCCTCGGAGCTGCTCCTCATCCCCTGTCTCCCGTCATGTCGTGCATCAGTGGCCGCAGGGCCGCGGTCGCGGCGTGATAGAGGCGGTATCCGTCCTCGTAGACCGTTTCTCCCTGCGGCTCTTTCGTCACGGTCGGTGGCGCGAAGGTCGCCCGCGCCTCCTCCAGGTCCGTGCCGCACGCGGTTGCGGCCAGCGCCGCGCACGCGCAGAGCGTCAGGTTGCCGGAATCGACCAGCTCCACCTCGCGCCCCAGCACCTCCGTGGTCACGTCCAGCCAGAGCGGGTTGTGCCGGATCCCGCCGGAGAGCACCACGCGATCCGCCGGGATGCCGGCGTCGGTGAACGACTCCAGGACCGCGCGGGTGCCGTACGCGACCGCCTCCACCGCGGCCCGGTAGATCTCCGCCCGCGTGGTCCCCACGGACAGCCCGATGATCGCGCCGCGCAGCCGCGGGTCCCGGTGCGGCGTCCGGTTGCCCATGAACGAGTCCAGCACCGCCAGCCCGTGCCCGGCCGCGGGCACCTCGTTCGCGGCCGCGAGCAGCGACGCCATCTCCGCGCGTGGCAGTCCGAGGATGTCCTCGCACACCCACCGCAGCACGGAACCGCTGGACACCTGGCCGCCCTCGATCAGCCACCGTCCGTCGCGCAGCGCGCTCGGGTACGGCCCCCAGATCGTGGGCGCGAAGATCGGCTGCGGCGTCTCCGTGACGAACGCGGTCGACGTACCGGCCACCACCGACACCAGCCCGTCCGGTCCGCCGCCGACGCCGGCCAGGCTGACGTGCGCGTCGATGCCGCCGACCGCGACCACCGGCGTGCCCTCGATGCCCAGCTCGGCCGCGACCGCGGGGAGCAGCGTCCCGGCCGGCGTGCCGACCGCACGGATGTCGTTCGGCAGCTTGTCCGCCAGGTCCGGCACGCCGAGGTCGGCGTAGAGGCCGGTCGGCAGGCCGGTGCGGCTGTCGTAGTTCCACTTGCAGGTGGCGTTCATCCGCGACCCCACCCACGCCCCCGTCAGACGGTGGGTGAGGTAGTCGACCGACTCCACGATGCGCGTGGCCCGGCGGTAGGTCTCCGGCTCGTTCCGGGCCAGCCACACCGCCTTCGGCACCAGCCACTCGACCGCGTCCGCGCCGCCGCTGAACGCCAGGACCGGGTGCTTCTCCGCCAGCTCCGCGGTCAGCGCGGCCTCCCGGTCCGCGCGGGCGTCCATCCAGAGCAGCGCGGGCCTGAGTGGCCGGTTGCCTTCGTCGAGCGCCACCACGGTCGAGGCGGTGGTGGCCAGGCCGATCGCGGCGATGTTTTTGCCCGTTTTATCCAAGACTGATCGGGTGGCGCTCACCAGCGCCGACCACCAGGCGCGCGGGTCCTGCTCCGCGCGCCCCGGCTGCGGGTAACTCGTCGGGTAGCCGCTGTGCGCGGTGGCCAGCAGGCGGCCCTCCGCATCGAACGCGCCGACCCGCGCGCCCTCGGTCCCCAGGTCCATCGCGAGCAGGACCGTCATCTCACTCCCCGTTCGGCCGGAAAATGACCTTGGAGCTGAAGATCGACCGGTCGCCCAGCGCGCGGATGGTCTCCGGCACCGCGTCCAGCGGCAGGTCGTGCGTGACCATGAACTTCCACTTCAGCTGCCCGTTCGCCAGGTTCACCGCCGAGGTGCGCCACTCGTCGCCCGGGAACGGCGCGGAGAACGAGTTCCACGCGCCGTGCATCGAGATCTCGTTGCGCAGGAACCGGGCGAACGTCGGTTCGCCGAGCGTGACCGGCGCGTTCGGGATGCCGATGAACGCCACGTCACCGTGCCGGGCCGCCAGCGCCACCGCCATGTCCTCCGCCGCCGGCACACCGGCCGACTCGATGATCACGTCGAAGCCGTCACCGGCCGCGTCCCGCGCCTCCTCCGGGCTGCTCACCGCGGACGTGGCGCCGGCCTCGATCGCCATCGCGGCCTTCTGCGCGTTCAGGTCGATCGAGACGACCTCGCTCGCGCCGGCCAGCCGCGCCCACTGCACCGCGAACAGGCCGATCGGTCCCGCGCCGACGATGCCGACCCGGTGGTTGGCGCGCAGCTTCGTGCGCCACACCGCGTGCAGCGCGATCGCGGCCGGGTCCAGCATCGCGGCGGCGACAGGATCAAGGCCCTCCGGCAGCTTCATCAGGTTGCTCACCGGGACGGCCACGTACTGGGCGTACGCACCGTCCCGGCGGCTGCCGAAGTAGTCGTAGTCCTCGCACAGGCTGAACGAGCCCTTCTGGCAGGGACCACAGGCGAAACACGGGATCATCGGGGGTACGGAGACCAGCTCGCCGAGCTCGTACCCGCTGACGCCCGGACCGAGCGCCTCGATGTACCCGGAGAACTCGTGCCCGCAGATGAGAGGCAGCCGATGGGCGCCCTTGGTCAGCATCCGGGCGATGTCGGAGCCGCAGACACCGCAGGCCGCGACCTTGACGAGCGCTTCGCCGGCCTTCGGCTCCGGTATCGCCACGGACTCGACACGGATGTCACCGGGTGCGTGGAGCACGACGGCCCGCATGGTGGTGGACACAGTTCTCTCCTCGAATTGCTTGCTGAGCGGGGGGTCTTACGGCTGCTTCGCGAAGAGCGTCGTGCCGACCAGCGACGGCGCGTTCTCCTTGCTGATCAGCGCGGTGCCGGCGTCGACGAACGACTCGACGGTCTGACCCTCGGCGACCTTGCGGGCGGTCTCGACGGTCTTGGCGCCGAGCCCGATCGGGTCGTTGAACGAGGTGGCCACGTACTGATCGCCGGTCGCGATCGCCTTGACCGCCTCCATCAGGCCGTCCACGCCGAAGACCTTGACGTCCGTGCGGTTGCTCTCGCTGAGCACCTGCAGCGCGCCGAGCGCCATGTCGTCGTTGTGCGCGTAGACCGCCTTGACGTCCTGGTTCGCCTGCAGCAGATCCTGCATGGCGGTGACCGCCTCGGCCCGGATGTAGTTCGCGTACGGGCCCTCGACGATCTTGATGTTCGGGTTCGCGGCCGCGGCCTTGTGGAAGCCCTCGCTGCGGTCCCGCGCCACCGCGCCGCCCGCGTCACCCTGGATCTCCAGGACCTTGCCGCCGGCCTCGCCGAGCGCCGTGACCATCTGCTCGCCGACCAGCTCGCCCATCTTCACGTTGTCGCGGCCCACGTGCGCCACCGAGCCGGAGTCGACCGGCCGGTCCACCGTGATCACCTTGATGCCGGCCGCCTGCGCCGCCGCCAGCGCCGGGGCCACGCCCTTCGGGTCGACCGGGTTGATGATCAGCACGTTGATGCCGCGCGAGATCAGGTCCTGCACGTCGTTGTTCTGCTTGGTGACGTCGCCGTTCGCGTCCACGAAGAGCAGCTCGTCGCCCGCCGCCGCCACGGCCTCCTTCGCACCGTTGCCGAGCTCGACGTAGAACGGGCTCTGCTGGGTGACCTGACTGAAGCCGATCTTTATCTTCTGGCCCGCGGCGACGGGCTCTGCCGTGCCCTCGTCCGTGGTGACGGAGCAGGCGGAGACGGCGGCGAAGGCGGCCAGCGCCAGCGCGGCGGCCCCCAGCCTTCCGGTGAACTTCATGTATGACCTCCGGGTGTCATCCGAGTTGCGGAGACGTTAAGGCGGTGGCCGCGGTCACATCAACATCTCTTGGCGACTTTGCTCATATGAGCACTCTCCGTCCCCGCCCTCCGTTTCGATCATCCCTTTTCCACCGATTTTTCAGGATAAAAAGGCGCAATCGGGTAGGCTATCGATCTCCATCAAGACGACTGTGGGTGACGGGCGCGCGGCCGATGGCGACGCCGGACGGCGCATTTGTCTCAAGGTTGAGTCGAATCTGGTCGATTGCCGGAAACCGTGCGGCAACTCAGGAATCGATCCGTCCACTGCCGACTCGGCGCGTCCGTCCCATCAGGACACAGACCCGGATCAAGATCTTGATTTCCCGCTTCCGGCGCGGTCCGGCCCGCATGCTCCCGCGGGCACTTGAGCCTTCCTGGGGACGACCCCAGACCCCGATCCCGCCGGCGCGATGACCGGGCCTCGCGCCTCGCCGCCGGGATGCGCGCCGGCCGAGAGGCGACAACCCAGATCAAGATCTAATTCATTTCCCGCTTCCGGCGTGGTCCGGCAGCGTTGCTCCCGCGGGCAAACCTCGCGCCGGGCTCCGCTGGCGCTCCGCACGACGCGAGGAGCCG
>NZ_JNXY01000064.1 GCF_000717135.1 Catenuloplanes japonicus | reverse complement strand
AGCTCGGTAGCTCGCTGGGCTCATAACCCAGAGGTCGTCAGTTCAAATCTGGCCCCCGCTACGAAGGTCGAAGGGCTTGTGTCCGCGGAAAGCGCGGACACAAGCCCTTCTTCGCATTCTGCTCCGGGGCCGAGCCCCGGAAACCCCACGGGCCGGTGGGCACCTTGGCCGCCGCGTCCGGGGCCGAGCCCCGGAGGCCTGCGGTCGGGTGGGCGCTTGGCAGGGCGCGTTGACGCGGAGTTCGGGGCTTCTACTGCACCGGGTTCCAGTTGTCGGGGCCGGCCAGGTACTTCTGGGAGGTGTAGTTGGCGGCGGTGGAGGCGGGCATCAGGGGGCGGTCGGTGGTGCCGGTGGAGGCGCCGGAGCCGGTGTTGGCGAACTCGCTGAAGCGGCAGGTTTTCCAGGAGAAGCCGCTCATGTCCTGCCAGGCGCCGGCCTGCCGGATGTGGCCGCCGAGTGCGGAGTCGCGGATCAGCACCTGGCCGATGGCGTCGGCGGCACCGCCGGCGTGCCAGCAGCGGCCGAGCGCGACGGACTGCGACGCGGCGGAGCTCAGCAGCGTGGAACGGGTGATGAGAATGCCGTACGGGTTGGAGGCGTGCGTGGCGGCGGCCGTGATGTAGCCGTTGTTGCTCGGCGTGCCGCGGTCCAGGGAGCGGATCGTGGTCGAGTCGATGACCAGCGCCCCGTTGCCGTAGATGAAGTCGACCGCACCCTCGATGTAGCTCTTGTAGACGTACTGCCGGACCTGGGAGCTGCCGGTGCCGCCCCAGGACAGAAACGTGTCCTGGTAGCCCTTCAGCTGCACGTTGCGGTAGACCTGACGGTCGCCGGCCGCGTACAACGCGAGCGCCTGACTGCCCTCACCGTACGTATTCTGAATGGTCAGGCCCTTGATCGTGGTGTTCGCGGCCTGGTTCAGCACGGTGGCGCTGCCGGCGGTGCCCGCGGTGGACGCCGGCGTGCTCCCGGTGATCACGATGTCTCCCGAGGTGCCGGTGGCGCCCTGGATCGTGATGCCGGCCTTGCCGGACGGGATCAGGACCTGCCCCTTGTACGTGCCGGCCTTCACCGTGATGACCGTGCCGGACGTGGCCGCGGCCACCGCGGCCTGGATGGTCGTGTAGTTGCCGGACCCGTCCGCGGCCACGGTGATCGTGGCGGCCGCGACGGCGGTGCCTGGTGTCAGCACTGCCGCGGCGACAATCGCGACGGTGGAGACGGTGCTTCGTAGGGACACGATGGCCTCCTGGGAGTTTGTCGGTGACCCCAACTAATACATCCATATCTATCAATGTGGCAATGGGTAAATCCGGTGCGAGGACCGCCGGCCGCGGCTAGCATCGCGGTCATGCCATACGTGCTCTACCTGTGAGACGGCGCCCGGTGACCCCGGGTCTTCCGCCGTCCGCAAGACCGTTGAGCGCCGCCCGTGAAGAGGCGCGCCGCTCCGTGCTGGGAGAGCAATGTCCAACTCGATCGTTGTGCCTGCGCGCGTCCGTGCGCAGTTGACCGCCACAGACCTCCACCTCACTCGCGGTGACCTGAAGGTGCTGCACGGCGTGGGGATGACCGTCACGCCGGGCTCGCGCTGGGGCATCGTCGGGGAGAACGGGCGTGGGAAGTCCACGCTGCTGCATGTGCTGGCCGGCACGCTCGCGCCGGACTCCGGCACGGTCCGGCGGGCCGGCACGCTCGGGCTCGCCGAACAGGAACTGCGCACGGCCGGGAACGCCACGGTCGGCGACGTGATCGACGCGGAGCTGGCCGAGGTCCGGTCCGCACTGCGCACGCTCGACGCGGCCGGGGAGGCGCTGGCCACGGGCCTGGACGGCGCGGAGGACGCCTACGCGGCGGCGTTGCACGCGGCCGAGGCGCGCGAGGCCTGGGACGCCGACCACCGGGTCGAGGCCGCGCTGGCCGCGCTCGGTGCGGAGCAGGACCGGCAGAGACCACTGGCCGCGCTGTCCGTGGGCGCGCGGTACCGGGTGCGCCTCGCCTGCCTGCTCGGCGCCGGGCACGACTTCCTGCTGCTGGACGAGCCGACCAACCACCTGGACGAGGCCGGCCTGATCTTCCTGACGTCCCGGCTGCGCGCGACGCGGTCCGGCGTGGTGCTGGTCAGCCACGACCGGGCGCTGCTGGCCGACGTCGCCACCTCGATCATCGATCTGGACCCGACGCGCGACGACCTGCCCCGGGTCTACGGCGACGGATACGCCGGCTACGTCGCCGGCCGGGCCGCGGAACAGGACCGATGGGCGGAGGACTACGAGAAGCAGCAGGCCGAGCACCTGCGGCTGGAGGCGAGCCTGGCCGGCGCGCAGGACCGTCTGATCGACGCCTGGCGGCCGGACAAGGGCGTGAACAAGCACAAGCGCGCGACCAGGGCCTCGTCCACCGTGCGCACGTTCCACCGCCGGCAGGACGAGCTGGCCGCGCACGCGGTCACCATGCCGGAGCCGCCGCTGCGGTTCACGCCGCCCGCGCTGCCCCGCAACGGCGAGATCGTGCTGTCCGAGGTCACGTTGGACGGCCGCCTCCCCCATCCGGTGTCGCTGGTGATCGGCCCGTCCGCGCGGCTGCACGTCGACGGCCGCAACGGCGCCGGCAAGTCCACGCTGCTGGCGATCGTCGCGGGCCGGCTGCGTCCCACCAGCGGCCACCGGCGTACCGCGGGAAAGCTTCGGATCGGATATCTCGCCCAGGAGTCACCCGCACCGGCCGAGGCGACCGCGCGTCAGGTCTACCGGGCCGCCGGCGCCTCGATCCCGCTGGAGGCCCTCGGCCTGCTGGAACCGCGTGAGCTGGACCGCCCGGTCCGGCACCTCTCCACCGGCCGCCGTCGTCGCCTCGACCTGGCCGTCCTGCTCGCCACCCGCCCGCACGTCCTGGTCCTGGACGAACCGACCAACCACCTCTCCATCCCGCTGGTCGACGACCTGACCCAGGCCCTCGGGGGTACGCAGGCAGCCGTCATCCTGGCCACCCACGACCGAACCCTCCGGAAGGACGTCGCGGACTGGCCACACCTCACCCTCTGATCCGCCGTGCCGACGCCTGCCACCACCGTTCGAGGCGGTGGTGACAGGCGTCGGCGATCTACTGTGGTGGCGTGCCTGGCATCGAGGATCGCGTCACGGCCGGTCAGTGCCGCGAGGCGGCCCGATCGGTGGCGAGCAGCGAGTTTGCCGCCGAGGTGGTGAACCTGCTCCGTCCTCGTGATTCCGGGGTGATCCGCAGCCGCGCACCGTTGGCGTGGCAACTGTTCCGTGCGGCCCGCGAGGACCGGCTGATCTGGATGGGGCCGGATTCGTTCGCGGTGCTGCGTGCGCCGGCGGAGCGGCGCAGCGGCACTGACGGCCGGCTACTGCGCTGGGCGGACAGGTACTGGAATGCCTGGATTCTCTTCGGAGGGCTGCTGGCCCTGCTCGGAGTCGCTCTCCTGCTCGTCGCGCTGCGGCCCGTTATCGGCCGGGAGGCGACAATCTACGGCGGGTTCACCGTGTTGTTGCTGGTACTAGGCTTGATCATCATTGACCAGCTGACGTTTCAGGTCCGCGCGGTCTGGCGGGGACTTCGGTCGGCGCTGGGAGCCCCGCTCCGGCTGGAGACGGTGGCGTCGCAGACGCTCCCGTTCGAACAGTGGACGCTGATGCTGTGTCACCATGTCGCCGCGACCGGTGCCGGCGCGCTGCTGGACGCGGTGGACCGCCGGTTGGCCGCACTCGCGGGCTCCGACGAACCGCTGGCCTGCCCGCGGAACGCCGTGACGACCGCGCACATGAGGACGCAGGTCGCCGCCTGGTCGGAGCCGCTCCCCGGTGCCGAGGACGGCTCGCAGATCGGCGTGCGCCTGCCACGTCGCCGTCCGGTACGGACCCACCCGGCGCGCGAGACCGGCGCCTTCTTCTTCATCTGTCTCGGCGGGGTGTTCCTCATGCTCGCCCTGTTCGCTGTGGCGATACCCGCGTGGGAGCTGCCGGCCTGCGGGGCGTCGTGCGCGGGCCGGCCCGTGACATATCCGGCGGCGTTGGAGTGGATCTTCTATCAGGCCCTGTGGCGGGAGTCGCCGGACCTGTCCGCGATCTCCTGGTACTCACGCTCCACCGGGCTGATGGCGAGGGTGTTCCTTCCGCTGATCGTGCTGGTGGGCGTCGCGGCGCTGGTGTACCACGTCCAATACCGGAGGGAGCTGCTGCGTGAGGTCAAGGCGGGTACGGAGAGGCTGTACCGGATGAACCGCGTGCTGCTGGTCGTGGCGACCGAGGTGGAGCGGCAGGCCGTGCTGCGCCGCGCGGCGAAGGGCCGGGACTCGGAGCCGCGCCCGGACTTCACCGGCGGCCACCCGGTCTACCGGCTCGGCGTGATCGGCGGCGCCGATGTGGTGCTCGCCCAGACAGGGATGGGTGTGACGAGCCCGGTGTCCGCCGCGTACGGCGTGCCGGAGCTGCTGCGCGAGTGGTCACCGCGGTACGTTGTGATGGTCGGCATCTGTTTCGGCCTGCGCGAGGACTACCAGAGCCTGGGTGACGTGATCGTCGGCCGTCAGCTCCGCGTGATCAACCACCGGATCGGCGAGGGGGAGAAGCGCGACCGCGGCGACCAGGTCACCGCCGGGCACCGGCTGGTCGAGCGGTTCACGGTGGCGGATCCGCCACCGGGCGCCAGGGTGTGGCACGGCCAGCTGCTCTCCTGGGACGTGCTCGTCGACTCCCCCACGCTGCGAAACGACCTGCGGGCGCGCTATCCCGACGCGCTCGGCGGCGAGATGGAGGGCGCGGGCGTCTATGCGGCCGCGGTCCGGGACCGTACCGAGTGGATCGTGGTCAAGGGGATCTGTGACTGGGGCCGGGAGAAGACGTACGACTTCCAGGAGCTCGCGGCCGGGAACGCCGCCGAGTTCGTGCTCGGACTGATCGAGGCGCGGGCGTTCGCGCACGGGTGACCACGGTGTAGGAATCCCGACGATCGAGCATTGTGGACACCTGAACTCCCGCCACCAGTACTTATACGAAAAGCGAGCCTCCGATCACACATTGCCACCCTTGTCGGGGATGGTGATCAATATTGGGGCGTGGATAACTTGTCGGCATGCCCGGGATCATGGAGATCGTCGCTGCGGCGCCTGAGCCGGGAGTCAACAAGGTGGCGTGGGCGGGGGCGCTGCTGGCCTGGTTGCTGGCGGTCCCGGCGTACTTCGTCTTCGGGCTGATCGACACGATCGCGCACGAGGGCGGGCACGCGCTGCTGGCGAAGCTGCTGTTCCAGCGCGTCAAGGCGATCCGGCTGTTCAGCGACGGCGGCGGCGTGACGTACTTCGACGGGGACATGCCCTGGGTGGTCGACGTGGCGGTGAAGTTCGTCGGATATGTCGCGCCGTCGCTGTTCGGCCTGGCGGCGGCGTGGCTGCTCGACCGCGGCCACGTCGACGGCACGCTCTGGGCCAGCCTCGGCTTCCTGCTGCTGATGCTCTTCGCGGTGCGCGGGCTGCTGGGCTGGCTGGTCGTACCCACGCTGATGATCGTGATCTGTTATGTCGCCCTTGCCGTGGAGCCGCCGATCCGGGAGCTGTTCGCCTACGTCTGGACGTGGTTCCTGCTGATCGCGGCCGTCGAGACGATGCTGATCTTCCTGCGCGGCCGCGGGTACGACAACAGCGGCTCGGACGCGGGCGCACTGCGCCGCCTGACCAGGCTGTCCGGCGAGTTCTGGGCCGTGCTGATGCTGATCGGCACCACGGCCGCACTGGTCTACGGGGGCGTCATGCTGCTCCGGGTCGAAGCGTGACGCATGACGCCCCCACAAGATCAGCGCACGGTGAGCGTGGCCGCGGACTCGCCGGCCGAGACGACGTACGCGCCCGGCGCCACCCGCGGCTCCTCGGTGGAGAGGATGTCGCCGGGCGTGACCGCGAGCCGCGATGCCGGGAACGACACCGTGACCGTCCTCGTCTGCCCCGCGGCCAGCGCCACCTTGGCGAAGCCGGCCAGGCGTTTCGGCGGCGCGAGCGGGTTCGCCACGGCCTGGCCCACGTAGACCGGCACCACCAGGTCGCCGGCCCGCCCGCCGGTGTTCGACACCGTGACCGCGACCGTGACCGTGTCCCGCGGCCGCACCGTCCCGCTCGCGAGGCTGACCCCGCCGATCGTGAACGAGGTGTACGACAGGCCCGCGCCGAACGGGTACGCCGGCGTGTAGGCCGACCCCGCGCCGCCGTTCGTGCCGGGCAGCTGCTGGTAGTAGAGCGGCTGGTTACCGGTGCCGGACGGCCAGGAGACCGGCAGCCGCCCGCTCGGGTTCGCCCGGCCGTAGAGCACGTCCGCGATCGCGTTGCCGCCCTCGCTGCCCGGCAGCCACGCCGCCAGCAGCCCATCCGTCTCGTCCGCCGGCCCGAGCGCCAGCGGACGGTCGGACACCACGACCACGACGACCTTCTTCCCGGTCGCCTTCAGCCGGGCCACCAGATCCTGCTGGTCCGCGGCCAGCTGCGGGACCGGCATGTCCGCCTCCCCCTCGGCCGCGGCCCTGGTCCCGACCGCGACCACCACCGCGTCCGCGGAGGCGGCCTGCGCGACCGCGTCGTCCGGGCCGGACGTGCCGACCACGGTGGTGCCGGCCGGTGCGGTGTCGCGCAGCCCGGCCAGGATCGTGGTGCCGGGGATGGTGACGCCGTCCGGGACGCGCTGCCAGCCGATGGTCCAGCCGCCGACCTGGTCGGTGAGGTTGTCCGCGAGCGGCCCGGCGACCACGATCTTCTTCGTGCCGGCGCCGAACGGCAGCGCCGCGTTCTGGTTGCGCAGCAGCACCAGCGACTCGGTGGCGGCCTGCCGGTTGAGCGGCCTGTCCGCCTGGAACACGGCCGCGTCCGCCCTGGCCGGGTCCACGTACGGGTTGTCGAAGAGCCCGAGCTGGAACTTGAGCGCCAGGATCCGGCTGACCGCCTGGTCCAGCCGGCGCTTGGAGATCAGGTTCTGGCCGACCGCGTCCAGCGCGGCCCGGTGGAAGCCGCGATCGTCCGGCGGGACCATCGCCATGTCCACGCCCGCGTTGATCGCGGCCGCGACCGCGCCGGTGTAGGAGTCCGTGATGTGGTACGCCGTGTGCAGCAGCCGGACGTCGTTCCAGTCGCTGACCACGACGCCCTGGAAATCCCACCGGTCGCGCAGCACGTCGGTGAGCAGCCAGCGTGAGCCGGTGGCCGGGATGCCGTTGATCGCGCCGGAGTTGACCATCACGGTCAGCGCACCCGCGTCCACCGCCGCCTTGTACGGCGGCAGGATCGTGTCCTGCAGGTAGCGCGGCGACAGGTCGCCCGGCGCACGGTCGTGGCCGTTGAACGGCTCGGAGTAGCCCGCGAAGTGCTTCACGGTCGCGGCGACCGGGCGGCCGGAGACCCGGTTCTGCAGCCCGGTGACCGCGCTCGCCGCGAGCGTGCCGGCCAGCACCGGATCCTCCGCGAACGTCTCGTAGTAGCGGCCCCAGCGCTGATCCCGGGCCACGTCCGCGACCGGCGCGAAGTTCCACGTGGTGCCGGTGGCCGCGACCGCGCGCTGCGTCGACTCCGAGGTCTTCTGCGTGAGGCCGGTGTTCCAGGTCGCGCCGAGCCCGAGCTGGTGCGGGAAGACGGACGCGCCGAGCACGTTGTTGTGCCCGTGCACCGCGTCCACGCCGTAGACGATCGGGATGCGCAGCCGGGAGTGCTCGATCGCGTACCGCTGCAGCGTGTTGACCATCTCCGCCCACGCGCGCGGCGTGTTGACCGCGGGGGCGGCGCCGCCGCCGGACAGCACGGAGCCGGCGTGCTGGTCCGCGAGCACCTCGCGCATGCAGGTCTCGTTGAGCGCGCCGCCGCTCCAGGTGCAGTCGCCCTGCATCCGGTTGACCGCGATCTGCTGGAGCTGGCCGACCTTCTCCTCCACCGTCATCCGGCGCAGCAGGTCGGAGACGCGGACCGGCACGGACGCCCGCGGGTCGAGATAGCGTTCGGTGTCCGCCGCAGCCGGTGCGGCGGAGAGCGTGAGTATCAGGGCGGCGGCGAGCGCGGGTGCCGCCAGCCGTCGCCGGGTGAGCGAGTCGAAGCGCATGGATCCTCCCGATCGAGGTGAGAGAAATCGATCAAAGGCTATGCGCGGCCATGTGAGGACGTCAATGCACTGCGTGAGGATGCGGGGAAAGTCCGGTCCCGCGTTGAACCATCCGGGCCCTGAGAACCGAATACCAGAGCATGACGTGGGTACGGCTGGTCGCCGCGATGATGCTGGGTGCGCTGGTCGTGCTGATCGGTCCGGTTTCGCCCGCTTCCGCGCACGCGGTGATCGTCGACACCGTGCCCGCCCGCGGCTCCGTCGTCGGCGCCGCGCCCACCGCGGTCACCGTCACGTTCAGTGAGCCGGTCCGGCTGGTGCCGGGCAAGGTCAAGGTGGTCGCGCCGGACGGCACGGTGATCACCGCGGGCGAGCCCACGCTCGACGGCGCCGCCATGGTCATCCCGATCACGCCGGCGCAGCGCCCGCTCGGCACGTACACGGTCAGCTACCGCGTGGTCTCCGCGGACAGCCACCCGGTCGGCGGCGGATTCTCCTACTCGGTCGGCGCGCGCTCCACGTTCGAGGACGCGGTCAGCGGCGACTCCGTCGACCGGGGCGTCACGATCGGCATCTCGGTCGCGAAATACCTGGGGTACGCCGGGCTCACGCTGCTGGTCGGCCCCGCGCTGCTGATGCTGGGGCTGTGGCCGCGCCGCCTGCTGCGCACGCCGGCCGGACGCCGCGGGCCCCGGATCATGATGTTCACCGGCGCGGGGCTGGTCGCGCTCGGCGCGCTCGCCGGGATCTGGCTGCAGGCGCCCTACGCGAACGGCGGCGGGCCGCTGGACGCCACCGCTGCCGGGCTGCGGGACGTGCTGATCAGCCAGTTCGGGTTCGCGCACCTCGGCCGGCTGGTCGCGCTGGCGCTGGCCGTACCCCTGCTGGTGGTGAAGGCTCTCAGATGGCGTGGCCTCGCGTTGGGCGTGGTCGCGGCCGGGGGCCTGATCACCTGGCCGCTGGCCGGGCACCCGATCGCGTCGCGGATGCCGGTGGTGACCGTCTTCGCGGACCTGGTGCACCTGGCCGCGATGGCGGTCTGGCTGGGCGGGCTGATCGCGCTGGTCGCGTTCCTGCTGCGCCGGGCGAACGCGCGTGAGCTGCGGATCATCCTGCCGGTCTGGTCGCGCTGGGCCGTGCTCGCGGTCTACTGCCTGATCGCGGGCGGCGTCATCCAGGTGATGGTCGAGGTCGGTGCCGTCTCACAGTTGGTCACCACGCGCTTCGGGCAGCTGATCCTGGCGAAGACCGCGCTGCTCGGCGTGGTCCTGGCGTTCGCCGGCGTGGCCCGGACGCTGGTGCACCGGCTGTCGGCCGGCGGCGCGGGGACCGGCTGGACCGCCCGCCTGGCCCCGAACGCGGCGCCGGTGACCTGGCTGCGGCGGTCGGTCGCGGTGGAGGTCGCGCTGACCGCGGTGGTGCTGGCCGCGAGCGCGGTGCTGGTGCAGACCACGCCGTCCCGCGCGGTCGGCGAGGAATCGCCGGTGGTGGTGCCGGAGACGTTCAGCGAGACGCTGACCAGCCCGATCTACACGCTGCAGTTCGAGATCTATCCGGTGCAGCGCGGCGAGAACAACACGTTGCACGGCGCCATCTACACGCCCGAGGGGAAGCCGCTGCCGGTCCAGGAGTTCCGGGTGACGGCGGCGCTGGCGTCGGCCGGGCTGGAGCCGATCGACCAGCCGATGGCGATCCTGGATCCGGTCCCCGGTCAGAGCACCACCGATCTCGGCCACGTCATCGGTCCGGTGAACTTCCCGCTGCCCGGCGAGTGGACCGTCAAGTTCACGATCAGAATCTCGGAGATCGACCAGGCGACCGTGACGGCCGTGGTGAAGGTTCCTTAATTTCGCGTTTGACCGCCAATATCGTGCTTTTGCGCGAAAAATGGCCCCGTAGGGCATTTGTCTCTTCGGGAAGGGGCGGCGTATGACCACCCTCGAGGCTCCGGCCGCCGCGATCACCGATGCCGACCTGGCCCGGCCGCTGCGCGTCTTCCAGAATCGGCCCACGCTCGGCGTCCCGTTCTGGCGCTGGGAGTGCCGGGCCTGCGGCGACTCCGGCGGTGGCGGCAGCCATCCGGACGCGGTCGATCGCGCGCTCACCCACTGCGTCGAACATCCGAGCCATCCGTCGTCGCTGGTCCCACCGGTCAACTGCCGGCAGGACAACCCGCGGGCGCCGCTGCGCACGATCTACGAGTGGCTGGTCGCTCGCAACGCGCTGGAGACGCTGGACGGCGATCCGGACGGCCTGGCGCCGTCGGACCGCGAGTTCGCGGCGCTGGCCGCGCTGGACGGCACCGAGTTCGCCGACCTAGGGCCGCTGGACGGCGACTACGCGGTCTTCGCGTCGGTCGACGACGCCGGGTCCGCGGACTCCGAGATCGCCGGGTTCGCGTCCGCGGAGGGCGAGTTCGCCGGGTTCGGGCCGCTGGACGGTGACCTGGCCGCGCTCGCGGAGCACGATGCCGATCCCGCCGGTCTCAGGTTCCTGGACCGCGGGTTCGACGGCGAGTCCGTGCACCGCCGCCTGCAGGACGGGTGGTCTCGCGCGCTGCCGGTGACCTGGCCGCCGAACGAGCTGTTCGAGACCTCCGGCACCTGGGCGGAGCCGTTGGAGCACGGGGAGCGCGCGGGACAGGCCGCCTCCGGTGCCGTCACGGGACCGAGCGCGAATCCGGACTCGGATTCGGACTCGCCGGAGGGGTTGGGGGCCTGGCCGCCGCTGCCGTCCGACAGCCCGCTCCGGCCGACCGGCGGAGCCACGCTCGGCGGCGACGACGAGCGGGAGTGGGGCGCGGTGATCGGCGGTTCTGCGCCGGCCGGCGGCGGCGAGCAGGACTGGGGCTCAGTGATCGACAGGTCGCTCTTCGCCGATGGCGACGACGTGGCGGCCGTCGACCGGGAGCCCGTCATCGGCCCGATGCTGCCGAGCCGCCGGTATCTCCCGCTGATCGCCGGGCAGGAATCGTCCTGCGCTCACGGCCCGGCGGAGGAAGGGTCGCAGCCGGCCGGGGCCGATGACCCCGCGGACGAACGGTCGCGGCTGATCACGGATCCGGTCGAGGCTTTCGGCCTGGTGCGCGGGGCCGGCTTCGGCCCGGCATCGCCGGAACCCGGCGCGGACCACGGATGGTCCTCGCCGTCCGCCGACCCGGACCACCGGCCCGCACCGCACGCTCACGAAGACCACGACCGGTCCGACAGCAGCAGCCCGGACGCGCCCGTCGTGCAGGACGAACTGCCGGGGCTGACCGCCTACGCCCACTGAACCCCGCGTCGCCACGGAGGCGGCCCGCACACCGCGTGGTGTGCGGGCCGCCTCCGTGTCGTCTCAGGCCGCGGACGGGAACCGGTCGAGGAAGCCGGTCACGGATCGCCTCGCGGGTGCGGACGGCCGCGGACGTGACCGTGGACGAGCCGACGGCGCTACGGCGAACTCGTTCCGCGCGAGATTATCTTGAGCGGAACCACTGGGTAGTCTGGGTGGATGAGCGCGCCCCTTCGCACCGAGCCGGACGTGTCGTTCCTGCTCAACCACGCCGCCCATGTGCTGCGGACCCGGATGGCGGCCGCGCTGGCCGAGGCCGGCCTGACCGCCCGCATGCACTGCGTCCTGACCCACGCGATGGGCGAGGAGCGCACACAGGCGGAGCTGGCCGAGATCGGCGACATGGACAAGACCACGATGGTGGTGACCGTGGACGCGTTGGAGAAGGCCGGGCTCGCGGAGCGCCGCGCGTCCGAGCGGGACCGGCGTGCGCGGATCATCGCGGTCACGGACACGGGCGCGGAGCTGGCCGTGCGGAGCCAGGAGATCGCGGATCGCGTGCACCAGGACGTGCTGGACGCGTTGCCGCCGGACGAGCGCGAGGTGTTCCTGCGCGCGATGAACCGCCTGGTCGAGGGCCATCTGTCGAAGCCGGTGGAGTCGCCGGCACCGGCGCGGCGGGCACGGCAGCGAGAGTCGTAAATCCCGTTACGGATCGTCTGTAACAAAACCATCTGCTACGGTCTTACCCGATGGCACCCATCGGGGGAGGACCCATGTCAGGAAATATCCCTACTCGTCGTACGTGGGTGGCGCTCGGCGTGATCGCCACCGCCACGCTCATGACGATTCTGGACGGCAGCATCGTCACGGTCGCACTCCCGGCCATGCAGGCCGACCTGGGCTTCTCGCCGGGCAGCCTGAGCTGGGTGGTCAACGCGTACCTGCTCGGCTTCGGCAGCCTGCTCCTGCTCGCCGGCCGGCTCGGCGACCTGATCGGCCGGCGTCACGTGTTCCTGGCCGGCACCGCGATCTTCACGGCCGCGTCCGTGCTGGCCGGCGTGGCCACGACGCCCGCGGTGCTGCTGACGGCGCGGTTCCTCCAGGGCGTGGGCAGCGCGGCCGCGACCGCGGTCAGCCTCGGCATCCTCATCACGCTGTTCGCCGAGGGCCGGCACCGGGCCACCGCGATCGCGATCTTCAGCTTCACCGGTGCGGCCGGCGCCGCGATCGGACAGGTCGCCGGCGGCCTCCTCACCGAGACGGCCGGCTGGCACTCGATCTTCCTGATCAACCTGCCGATCGGCGCGGCCGCGATCGTGCTCGGCCGGCTGGTGCTGCCCGCGGACACCGGCGCCGGGCTGCGCGCCGGCGCGGACGTGCTGGGCGCGCTGCTGGTCACGGCCGGTCTCGGGCTGGCGCTGCACGCGGTGGTCACCGGCACAGAGCGCGGCGCGTCCACGGCCGTGCTGGTCACCGGCCTGGTCGCGGCCGTGCTGCTGACCGGTTTCCTGATCCGGCAGGCGACCGCGGCGTACCCCCTGATGCCGTTGAGGATCTTCCGCTCCCGTGCCGTCTCCGGCGCGAACGCGGTGCAGGTGCTGGTGGTGGCCGCGACGTTCGGCTTCCAGGTGATCGGCACGCTCTACCTGCAGCGGGTGCTCGGCTACTCGGCGCTGGAGACCGGCCTGGCGCTGCTGCCCGCCGCGATCACGATCGGCGCGGTCTCGCTCGGCCTGGCCGCACCGCTGATCGCCCGCTTCGGCCCGCGCCCGATGCTGCTGACCGGCCTGGCGCTGCTCGCCGCGCTGTTCGGCTGGCTGGCCAGGGTCCCGGTGGACGGCCGCTACATCGTCGACGTGCTGCCCGCGATGCTGCTGGCCGGCGGCTTCGGGCTGGTGCTGCCGGCGCTGACCACGCTCGGCATGTCCGGCGCCGGCCCCGCCGACGCGGGCCTCACCTCCGGCGTCTTCAACACCACGCAGCAGGTCGGCATGGCGGTCGGCGTGGCCGTCCTGTCCGGCCTGGCCGCCACCCGCAGCACGCACCTGCTCGACGGCGGCACGTCCTCGGCGGTCGCGCTCACCGACGGCTACCGCCTGGCGTTCGCGATCGGCGCCGGCCTGATCGTGGCCGCATTCGCGCTGGCCGCCGCCGTACTCCGCCCCGCACCGGTCACCCCGGCCGCACCGGTCCCGGCGACCGCCTGAGCGGTCAGTCCCACGATCGGGGTGTCCTTCACCGGACGTGAAGGACGCCCCGATCACCACATGGGAACCCAGGGGGTACCGACGGGACCGCCGAACGGTCCTCCGGCAGGATCCTTGGATCATGGGAGACAAGCGATCGATGATCCTGCTGTCCGACCCGGCGATAGCCGCGGTGCCGCAGGCCGACAACGGCGAGGAACTGGTCGACGCCCGCGACCTGCTGCGCGTCGACAGCCGGGCCGCCGAGCCGACCGGCCGGTACGCCCTTGTGCGCCGCGGCCTCGCCGAACGCCTGGTCACCGCACAGGCCGCGCTACCCGACGGCCTGAGCCTGCTGGTGGTCGAGGGCTACCGCCCCTACGACGCCCAGCTCGCCATCTTCAACGGCTACCGCGACGAACTGCGCCGCCGCTATCCCGACTGGTCCGACGCCCACCTGCACATAGAAACCAGCAAGTTCGTCTCCCCCGTCGAGGTCGCCCCGCACAGCACCGGCGGCGCCGTCGACCTGACCCTCTGCGACGCCACCGGCCGCGAGCTCGACATGGGCACCGCCATCGACGCCACCCCCGACGACAGCAACAACGCCTGTTTCACCGCCGCCCCCAACATCTCCCCCGAGGCCGCCCGCAACAGAACCATCCTGGCCACCGCCCTCCACCAGGCCGGCCTGATCAACTACCCCACCGAGTGGTGGCACTGGTCCTACGGCGACCGCTACTGGGCCCTGATAACCAACGCCCCCACCACCACCTACGCCCCCATCCGCACCTGACCCGGCCAGTCCCGTCCCGGGTGGACTCGCGCGGCCAACTAAGGCGCCCAGCAAACGTGGGTCCCAAACTCGCGCGAACACTGAGGCACCCACCGGACCTGGGCTCCAAACTCGCCCAAACCCGCCAAGGCGCCCACCGGCCCGTGGGGTCTCCGGGGCTCGGCCCCGGAGCAGAATGCGAAGAAGGGCTTGCGTCCGCGCTTTCCGCGGACACAAGCCCTTCGACCTTCGTAGCGGGGGCCAGATTTGAACTGACGACCTCTGGGTTATGAGCCCAGCGAGCTACCGAGCT
>NZ_JNXY01000063.1 GCF_000717135.1 Catenuloplanes japonicus | reverse complement strand
GAAGTAAACAGCAATTACAAAGCGTATTCACAGAACGGACAAAACACTGTCGATCTTGACAATCAGTTACCGAGGATCACCGGCCACCCACGCAACGTAGATCTCGTGACCGCAAACGTTACCGCTACTGCAGCTCGCCGCGACATACCCCCGTGACGATCCGCGCGCGACCGCGCTGATCAACCTGGCTCAGCGAGTGAACCTGATAACGCACCGTGAGGCGGAGTTCGCCCTGGAACGCCTCGACGACTACGACGACCTCGATCCCGAATTCAACTCATATTACGGATTGAGCTGGGGGTATCCCGGATCCGGACCCGTCACCCTAGCGCTGCTCATCGCGGCGCTGCTCGACGACAACAACGCCCGGAGACAGCCGTTGCCACCCGATGGCAGACGCCGACCGACACCGTCACCCTGGCGTGGCCGTTGGCCGACAGCCGGCGGCGCAGCCTGAGACGGCTGCCGGTGACCGCCGAGACTCTGTGGTGGACCTGGTGTTTCGCCGGCATCTCCCAGTTCCTACTTGCTGTGATCTTCCGAGCTGTCGCCGCCCGCATCGGCTGGCTGATCTTCGGCACCGCCACCACCGCAATGGTCCACAGCACTACCGCCGCTCCGTCGCAGCCCGTGGCCGCCGGTGTCACGGTGCTGTGGTGGGTGGCGCTGAGTCTGCCAGCGCTGCGCCGCAGCTGGCGCAAACGCAGGATCATCGCCGACGCCCCGGGACTGTTTCCCCGCTGAGCGACGGCGCCGTCCCGCACGACATCTGTACGGACCGAGGGCCCGCAGGTAGTGAACGAGAACGGCCATTGGGCGCGACCTGGGTGGAGATGACGGCGACCCGGACAGGCGCGGCCGACGGTGACAGCACGCTCATCGCGGTGGGTAGATGGCTACGGCACAACGCTCTTTCGAGGGAGTTACTTCCCGGATGGGTGACCTGGCACTTCAACGACCACCGGATCGGGCACCAGCCGGACAACCAGCAGATGCCACCCGATTCGAAGGTGAGCCGGTCATGTCAGCCCTTCCTCCACCCGCCTCCACCACCAACGACACGTCCTTCTCCGAATCGCTCGCCGCCATACCGCGCAGCACCCGCGTCCGCGGCCATGCCACCCGCAGGATTGCCGACGGCGTGCGGTTCGCGTTCTACGGCCGCATGTCGACCGCCGACTACCAGGACGTCACATCGTCCCAGCAATGGCAGCACGATGCCGCGAGCCGCCTGACCGCCGGGCACGGGCGCATCGTCGCCTCGTTCTTCGACGCCGGGGTGCCCCGCAGCGTGCCGTGGCCGCAACGTCCACAGGCTGCGGCTTTGCTGGCCGCGCTCGCTCGCCCGGACCGGCCGTTCGACGCGATCGTCATCGGTGAGTACGAGCGAGCGTTCTGCGGTAACCAACTCCAGCACCTCCTGCCCGTCCTGACCGCCCGCGGAGTGCAGGTGTGGCTGCCGGAAGTCGGTGGGCCCGTCGATCCCGCAAACCCGGCGCACGAGGCCCTGCTGATGCTGCTCGGCCATCAGTCGGAACGGGAGGTCCTGCGCGCCCGGTACCGGACCACCACGGCGATGCGCGCCCAAGCCCGAAACCAAGGACGGCATCTCGGCGGGCGCCCACCATACGGCTACCGGCTCGTTGACGCCGGCCCGCATCCAAACACCGCACACGCACGCTGGGGGCGTCGCCTGCACCAGCTCGACGCGGACCCGGACACCGCCGACCACGTCCGCTGGATCTTCGCCCGCCGCCTCGACGGATGGAGCACCGCCGCGATCGCCCGGACCCTCAACGCCGACGGCATCGCCTCGCCGTCGCAACACGACCCCGGCCGGAACCCGCACCGTACTGGCACGGCATGGTGCCTGCGAACCGTCGCGGCGATCCTGTCCAACCCCCGCTACACCGGCCGACAAGTCTGGAACCGCCAGCGGATCGACCACCACGAGACCACACCCGGAAACAAGCGCACCCGAGCGGCCGGGCAGAAGCCGACTCATTGCGCGAACCCGCGGGAGGACTGGGAGATCTCCACCGAGATCGCACACCCGCCACTGGTCAGCGAGGCGGACTTCCTCGCCGTCCAGCAGATCACCGCCCTCCCCCAGCCCGATGACGGCAACAGCAACCGCTACCAGCTCACCGGACTGATCATCTGCGGAATCTGCAGCCGCCGGGCCGACGGACACTGGGTTCACGGACGGGCCAGCTACCGCTGCAGGCACGGTCACAACAGCGCCAGCAACGCCACACCCGGCAGGCCGAAGAATCTTTACATCCGCGAGGACTACGCACTTGCCGCAGCCGCCGCCCAGTACGCGCATCTCACCGGCGGTCCCGCTGACATTGAACCAGCGGTACTCGTCACCCGGCTACGAGAGCACGGCATCACTCTCATCTGCTCGCCAGACGGCATCGTCCTCGACGGCACCGACAACCTGCCGGACCACCCGGCCGATCCAGACAGGCCGATAGACACCGACGGCCGCCGCACCGTACCGATCATTTCTGACCTGCTCGGGACAGCATTTAACCCCCACCAAAGCCATCCGCCGAAACGTGAATGACTTTGGTGGGGGTTAACGTGTCCGAGATCGAGTTGAGCCCTACGCACACACGCCGGTGTTCGGAGCATGGTCGACGTGGATCGAGCTGGTGGGCGACGGTCGATGATTCCCGCGATGCCCTCGGTCATCTCCGCTGGCGCAGGAGGTTACCGAGGGCATCGCGAGGACGACGCCCTCGGCGGAGGGCGTTCGTCCTGGCTGTCGGCAAAGATGAGGACAAACATCCCCGTCTGACGCGGCCGCCAGCGCGGGCGACACGGTCTCGAACTACGTCGCCGATCAGGTCACCGTTCGGCGGCACGGAGATTACGAAGATCCTGGCGCCGCCGAACTGTCCATCGTTGAGGGCTGAGACGCTGCTGCTGCTGAACTACGCGCAGCGCTGCTGCTGCCGCCATCGCGTCGGCATCCGACCCGAGATCACCGCCCGTCGGCGCCTCAGCAGGGCGCGCCGCGTCATACTGATCAAAGGTGAACGAAACGCTGCCAGCCGGGTGGTCCCCGGCCGCGGGGTACTCGAATCCGAACTGCCGCAACCGACCCTGGTTGTCGGTCGTCGCGCGGAACGGCAGCGAGGCCGCCCGATCCCCGAGCGCTGAGACATGGTCCTTCTCCAGACTAAAATCAAGCGTTCCCGGGGTGACACCGGTCAGGTCGACCGTCCCCTCGAACGACGCCGTGCCCTTGCGTGCCACCGTGACCACACCGGCTACCAGCCCTTCCGCTCCGGTCAGGTTCTTCTCCGGCCGAATCAGCCGCAGCGGCCCGAACGCGCCGCCGTTCGCGAGCGCCTTGGCCGGCAGCCACTTCTGCCCGGTAAGCACACCCCGCAGGTCAGGCGGCAAACCCTCGGTCTGCGAGAAGTCCAACCGCAGCCACTGCGCGTCACCGACCGTGCGATACCGCACGTCGGTCACATCGGTAGCGCTGTACTTGACCCACTGCTGCACCTCCAGCGATCCACTCGGCCCATGCACGACTCCCGAAATATCGCCGTCGTACGGCGAGGCAAGCTTGAACTCGTAATTCGACGCGCCCAGGTCGGCAACAGAAGCAGACAGGGCCGTCTTCGGCTTGTCCGATGCCTTGAGGTAACGCAGCGCTATACGAAAGTGGGCCAAGGAACCGCATCACTCCGCCGGAAACGGTTCTCCGGTCTCTGCGTCCCAACGGCGCACGGTCGCGGCTCGCTCGGTCGGGGCAGGAATATCCAGCGAGAAGAGCACCGGCCTGCCGTCCACGACACCCGCCGCGATATCACGGAGCTGAGCGCGATGGCCGTGCAGCGGCGGTCCGAGCGGCTCACCGGTCTCCGCGTCGAAGCGCAGCACCTGCCGATATGCGGCGACGGCCAGACGGTCACGGCCTTGCCACCGATAGACGCACAGTGCCGTGGGCCGTTCCGCCACAATCGGCGCGCCCACCTCGTCGCCGGTTGCTATGTCATACCGGCGAATCTCCCTCCGGCCATTCACGCCGGTGATCGCCGCGATCCGGGCGTGTCCCCCTGCGTTATAGAACACCGGCGGCTCCCACACCTGCTGCTCGACTCGGCGCCCGGCCGTGACATCCAAGATCAGTTCAAGCCACAAGACCGCCGCGATCCGGCCTCCACCGACTCGCAGATCCAGGCGGTCGACGGCCCTACCCACAGCCAGCGGCGGCCCGGATGGCAACCCGGATGGCAACCCGGTTCGGCTGTCGAACCGGGCGATCATGCCGTCACCGTATCCGATGACGCACTCGCCATCGCCTGCGGTCATCGCGCGCACCCGCCACGCAGACGGCCGTAGGCTCCCTGGCCGGGTCAGCCGGATCCGTCGCCAGTCGCCGCCGTCCGGGCGCCACAGCCAGACGCGGGAACCGCGCCGCTCCGCGACGAGCACCCCTGGCCCGTGGTCATCGACGAACGCCTCGGACCAGCGAGCTGGGAGCCGCATTTCTCCGGTCGTCGGCGAGACTGCAACGGTCTCGTAACGTGCCGGATTCGGGAAGGCCAGCGTCGATACGACAGTGCCATCGGCCGCCGAGTGGAAGACCACCCGGGTTTCCTCGTTCACGGCCAGTAGATCGCCGTATGCGGCCAACCGCAGCGATGCGGTGCGCAGGAACGGCCGGGCGACGCCACGCCAGCGGGGTTCGTCCGCGCCCCCGGGGACAACCCCCGCGTCGATGCCTGCCAGTAGCCGCTCCAGCATCGGCGCGAGCTTCGACGGGTGCCGGGCTGCCTCGACGAGCGCTGGACGCGCCTCGACCAGCGCCGCACGCAGCGCGTCCACCCGCGAATCCATCTCAGCGTCGGACCGTCCGGCCCGCTGCACCTCACCGTGCGCGATCCGGTCGATCAGCTCGATCGTGTCCTCGCGTGCAATGTCGCCGGGCTGCGCTGCGATACGAGCAAGAAACCCCAGTACACGGACAGCCGTATCCCGGTAGCCAAATCCCTCATCCTCGATCCCGCACGGATAGCTGTAGTCCTCGTCGTCGAGTAGATCGGCAACCATGTCCGCGTTACCACCGTGGGCAGCCAGACCGCCCAGCGCATCGAGGAACGGCGCGGCGTCATCGCCGAGCAGTTCCGTCCAGGGCACCTCGTCGATACCCGCCAACGGTTGAGTCCAACGTGGTTCCACCGGCCCGGTCCTTTCCAGGATACGGCTGGGTTGCGGGCTCGCGAGCCCGCAACCCAGCGCTACTAGACGTTATGTATCAGAACAAGTCGGCGATGAAGCCACCGGCCTTGCGTCCAACAAAGTTGCCAACCGCACCCAACGCGACCGCACCGACCGGGCCGGCGACAAACGCACCGACTGCGCCAAACGCGGCGGCACCTGCGATTCCGCCCACCGCTTCCGCCGCCACGTGCACGCGTTTGGCCGGCGGTGCGGTGGCAACGTCGTACACGTCGAGTGCGACGCCAGCGACAGCGCCGACAGGCCCGGCCGCGCGAAACACACGACCCATGGCACCTTTATTGCGACCCAGGCCCTCTACGAGACCATTCATCTTGGAAATCACCGCGCCGGGCTTAGTCCCCTCCAGAGCGTTCTCCACGGTAGATGTTCCGGCCCGTGTATAAATCGACGTGGTGTCGTACCCCTCACCGACCAAATCCAGCGCGGTGCCGGGAGCGTACTGGCCGCCCGCCTTACTGATGCCCTTCTGGCAGTTTTTGACACAAACCGGCTTGTCGTAGAGAGTCTTGCCGAAATCGTCGATGCCCATCACACCGGCGGTGCTCCTCGCCTTGGTAGATAGCGCACGAAGCCACAACTCGCCCGGCGCGGTCCGATATCCAGGACGGCATTGCCCCTCTGCACACAGGCCGCCTCCACTAACTCCCCAGCCCCATGTACCGCTGTGCCGATTAAAGACCCCGGATACGGTTTTGCCACCACCGTAAGATTGGGGTTGTTTCGTAGTCGGATGGATACCTCCGCGACGGGCGAAGTCAGTAATCCGATTCTGCGCCTCTTTGAGATAGTTGCGACCCAGCCATAGCGAGCCCATAAACAACGAAAACGGGTTCCACTGGCGAGTGGTATAGCCGCCGCTCGAGCCGTTTCCCTCGTCGATTCGCTCGCCGGACGGATCCGCGTTGACGACGGGGTTGTTGCCGGCGTACGCGTACCCGCCGATCTGCACGGGGTCGTCCCTCTGCAGTACCGGGTCTGCGGTGGTAAATCGTCCGATAGCCGCGTCGTACTGCCGGACGCCCACCAGCATTAGTCCAGTCGTACTGTCCTTTGGCTTGTTGAGGAAGCCCCGGTTGTTCGGCGCGGAGACCGGCGTGCCGCGTTCCTCGCCATACGGCGTGTACTGCCGCCACGTGGGCTTCTGCGCCGTGTTGTCGAGATAGAGCGTGGGCGTCTCGTGATGGTCGGCGAGCGCGTAGACGAAGTCCGTCGCGGTGCTTCCAGTACGCACGACCTGGCCTCCGCCAGGCAGTTCGTAGTACCGCGTGCCAGTGACCGCGCCGGTCACTGCGTTCAGCTCGAACTGCTGGCTGCCCAGATAAAGCACGGTCTTGGCCGGATTCTTGGTTACCATGACGTCGCCGTCGGCGTCGTATCCGAACGTGGAGTCGCCGGCCGTCGAGCCGCTGACCCGGATGAGCTGGTTAGCCGCGTTGTAGTCAAGCTTCTGCGCGCCCTGACCGGCGTTACGACCGGTCATATTGCCCGACGCGTCGTATCCGTACGTGCCACCGGCACTGGTGGACGTGAGCGCGTGCGGTTGCGAAGTGTCGTACCCATAGGTGTTGGTGACGGCCGCGGCCGGACCACCGGCGTAGGCATGCTGTACCTGGGCCGTGCGGTTGCCGAGCAGGTCGATCGCCCAGGTGGTCCAGTAGGCGGACGTGGCACCGAGCCCGCTGCCGATCATGTGCGAGTCGTCGGTGGTGGGTGTGGCCTTGCAGTCGTCGGTTGCGGTCCACGCGCCGGTCAACTGGTTGAGACCGTCGTAGGCGAAGCACTGCGTCTCCGACGATGCCGCCGCACCGTACCGGGTGCTGACCTGTGTGGTGATGTTTCCGGCCAGGTCGTAGCGGTAGTCCTGCTTATCCACATCAACGGTGTCGCCGCTGCTTCGGGTCACCAGGCTCGATTCCAGGCGGCCGCTGTTGTCGTCATAGGTGTTAGTGACGTAGGCAAGACTGGTCCCCGTGCCGAGCTTCTGCTGCAGCACCTGGCCGTAGGCGTCGTAGATCGTCCCCTGGTCGTACCCGGTAAGTCCGTTGAGCGTGTCCGGCAGATCGAGCACGCCCTGATACGTGTGGTTGACCGTCTCGGCCGGCAACCCGCCTTGCGCGCTGTAGATGTCTCGCAGCGCGAGGCCGGTAGTGGCCGAGTAGGTCTGCCGGACCGTGTACGTCCCGGCGAGCGCGCCCGCCGTCTGCGGCACGGTCACGCTGATGCCGAGCGAGTCGCCGAACACGTTGAAGTTCAGTTGCTGCTTCGTCCAGGGCGCCCCGTCGATGTAGGACGTCTCGGTGGTGAGCTGGCCGACCGCCCGCGAGACGCCGGCAACGCCGTTGGAGTTGTCATAGACCCACCCGGACATCTGGTTGCCGGTCCCGCCCGGCTTCTGGTCCGCGACCGCCGCCGCGTACTTGCCGGTCTTCCGGTTCATCACGTCGTACGTGTACGAGACCGTCTTACCGCGTGCGTCCGTGGACTGCAGCAAGTTGTCCGCGCCGTCGTAGACCATGCCGGTGGTCGGACCCGCATCTGGATCAATCTTGGACACCACGCGTCCGCGTAGGTCGTACGTCTCCGTCCAGGCCGGTCCGGACGTCCCTTGGCGCACCATGTTCTGGTTGCCGTGGCCGTCGAAGCCGTACGTGAGCACGGACGTGGTGCCGCCCGCGACGGTGAATCGCTGCGTGAACGGGTCGGCCGGTTCGGTCACGACGGGCCGGGTGAGGTAGCTGATCGCCTGCGTGGTGCGGCCCACCGGGTCGGTCATCGTTGCCCTCACCGTTCCGCCGTCCGGAGGGATCGTCCAGGCGCGGTCCCCCTGCGCGACCGTGATCGCCGTCGAGACCTGCTCGCCGTTACGAAGGTTCTGCACGACGACCGCGTCGCCGAGGCTGTTGTACGTGGTCGCGGTCGCCTTGGGCACTTGTGCGTGCAGGTCGGCTGCGGAGACCAGTGTGGTGTTTGGCGTGGTTTTCGAGTCCCACCATCGCGTGTACGTGGACGTCACCCAACCGCGGCTGTCGTAGAACGTGTCGGAAACCGTGCGGCCGCCCTGCGGTGTCATCTCTTGCGTCTGCCGCGTGCGTAATAGTCCGTCGTAGATCAGTGTCGAGGTCTGGTAGCCGCCAGAATCGTTGAGCACTTTCGTGGTGGTAGCCGTGACGCCGGTGTTCGTCACGTCGTACTCGAACAGTTTGTTCGCCGGCGAAGTGGTCGCGCGGCTCGCGAGCCAGACCGCGGTGAGCCGGCCCATCGCGTCGTACTTCTGCGTGGTGACCACGCCGTTGCCGTCGGTGGCGGTGAGCGTGTTGCCGCGTTGCGGTTCCAGTGTCGACTTTGCGCTCTGGCTCAGTGGGTTGATGATGTCCTTGGCAATGACCAGGCCGACGCTGTTAACGGTGTAGGCGGTCTTGGTGAGGTTGCCGTTGCCGTCGTACGCCTCAGTCTGCCGCCCGGTCGCGTCGAATGCGGCCCGTTCCGTGGTCTGCCAGATGTAGGCACCGCCGGTATGGTCGAACGCCTCCCGGATCATGGTCACGTCACCCTTGGTGGGTGCCGTGGTCTGAGGGAACGTGGTGTCCCACTTCTGGTCGTCATAGAACGTCCGGGTCGCGGAGATCACCTGGGCGGGACGAGAAACGCTCGCGGGTGCGGTCAGCGTGTTGACGCTGCCGGGCGCGGACGGCTTCGCGCCGGCTGTGAAGCCGTCGCACGCCACCGATACCTTCTCCACCTCGGCGGCCAGGCCGACGAGCGTGCCGGTTGCCGCGTATTTCGTGGTCTCGCACGTGTCGTATGCCTTGTCGACCGGCGACGTGTGTGTGTAGGTCGTTGTCGGCAGGCCGAACAGCGCATCCGACGGGGACGAAACGTAGGCGGTGTCTGATTGGGTGTATCGCCAGCCAGCGCCGACCGCCTGCCGGGTGAATGTCTCCACCGGCGCCACCCAGTTCGAGGTGAGCGGGGTAAGGCCGGTGCGGCTACGGCTTGCGGCGTCCGCGGAGACCCAGTACGAGGTGATCATGGAGTTGTCGACCGTGTCGCCGAGGTACTCGGTCTTCTCCATCGCCATGCCTGCCAACTGGTCGACATCCTCGTGTACGCCGCCGAGTGAGTCGGTCAGGTTGACAGCGATGCTGTTGTTATTCTTCGACATGCCGCGGTGGTAGACGGTTGACGTCTTCGCCTGCCGGTCATTGACGCCGTCGCCGAGGTAGGTGACCACTTCGCGGTATCCGCGGAACTGCCCGTACGTACGGTACTTCGCCTTGACTAGCTCGTTCTCGTCGTAGCGCCAGGCGGCGCCACCGAGATACTTGTAGACGGTGGTCTGTGCGGACGCCCCACCAGTCGGGTCGGTCTGCATAACCTTGCTGACCACGAATTTGTTGAACCAGTCCGTGATCGGTGCGGTGTAGCCCTCCGGCGTCCAGGAGACCGGATAACACGAAGCGGTGTTCGACGACGCGGTCAATTTGACCGGTGCGGTGCACGGGTCGACCAGGTCGTAGGTGACGTTGATCTGCGAGCCGGTCTCCGTGGTGATCGTCTGAAGCCTGTATTTGTAGAACGCAGGCAGTCCATCGCTGAACGTGTCGACGCGGTTCTGCAGTTGGATCGGCGTGAATGTGATCGGTGGTGCGGTCGCGGCATCGGTTGCGCCGCCAGCTAGCGCGGAGCCGGTGTGCACGATCTGGGAGAGCCAAAGGGTGGCCGCGGTGCCGTCGCCAGTCGGCGGCATGGTCTGGGTCAACGCGTACGAATCGACCGGCACATACAACGACGACGAGAGCTGGTACTGCTGGGCAACGACGCCGGTCAGCCGCACGGTAGAGAAAAACGACGGCGACTGCGATTTACAGGTCGCGTTCTTCGCACACACCAAGTCGAACGGCACATCCGGGAAGTTGGTCGCGTTGGTCGCGTTCAGTGTGCACGTGCCGGAGACGCACCGCTCGCCGGTATTGAACACGATCCGGGCCGGCACCGTGCCATACGCGCCGCCGTCCTTGAACCCGTAGTCGATCCGGTTAAGGTACTGGTCACGTACATACTCGACCATGCTGTCGGCTTTGTACTTGCCGTAGTAGTTGGTGTCCTGCTTGTAGTGGTACGCCACCGCGTTACCGTGCGTGTCGACTGCATAGTCGAGTCCCCACCGGTAGGCCATCGTGCACACAGACGAGGAGAACCCGGACGAGTTGTAACACGGGTTACCTGGCTGCGGAGAGTAGACCGGGATCGTGGCGACCGAGTTCGTGACCGCTTTCCCGTCAGCCCAGCCCGGCAGCTTGTTCATACCGAACGAGTACGCGGTCCCGTCTCGCTCTTTCACCTGCCACCAGTCCTGGGCGTACGCGCTCGTGCCGTTGCCCTTGTCGGTACTGGTGCAGGTCGGGTCCGTGGTCTTGGTGCAGTAGTGCGTGACGGTCGAGCCGTTTGCCTTTTCGGTCTTGAACACCTTCTTGGCGGAGTCCCACACCAACGGCGTCGAGCTGCCATTCAGTGACAGCGTGAAGATCGGCCCGTCGTAGCAGGAGTCGTAAATCTTCGTGGGCGCCGGCTTACCGCCCGGGCTCTCCGCACAGCTCTGGAACGTCTGTTCCACAAACGACGAGGGAGTGGTCCAGCCCTCGCCAGCCCACGATGCTTGTGACTGCGTGGCAGCCGTCTGCCCATCCGTGGTCGAGGAGTCGTAAGCCAGACCCAGGTCCGGGATCATCTCAGACGGCGCGGACGCGATCGAGAGTGGGTACGAGTAGGTGAAGTTGCCGGTACTGCTGCCGCCGGACCAGGACCCGGACGGTTTGAGCGTGGTGGCGCTGAACGTGCCGCCGGCACCGCCGGCTTCGCCGCCGGTGTCGGCAGCTGCGGCCAGGACCGCGGCCGTGCCGGCGTTCTGTGCGGCGATGGCGGGTACGTCAACGACGGCGGAGAGCGTTTTCGCGGTTGTGTCGTTGTCAGTCTCCAGCGGCGTGCCGACATGGCAGCCAGCCTGCTCTGGAGTAGTCAATACACACGCCGGGTACTGCCACAGCCTGAGCCGCAGCGCGTAGTTGCCGCCGTAGGCTTGTGCGAAGCCGGTGTAGTCGAGGCCGACCTGTGCTTGGCCGGCGCGGTCTCCGGAGACGGTCAGCAACACTCCATCCACGCCCGCCTTCGTGGCGGCGGAGCGGCCCAGGACCGACACGTTGAGCTTTCCGGGCCCGGAGTACGCGCGCTTCTCATGCGGTGCGACCGTCTGCGCCCAGACCGGAGACTTCGGCATCGCGGTCCGGGCTCCGCGGGCGTCGCCGTCAGCCGGAGCGGTCAGGCTGACCGTACTGTTGGCAGGCATCGGCCATGTGACCGGCGAGGCCTGAAAGTTGTCCGGGCCCTTGGCGGGCTTGGCGAACTGCGGGACGACCTCCTTCACACCCTTCACCGCGGAAACCTGTGCGACCTCCGGTGCCGGATGTGGCTTGTCTGGGGCGGCGACTGCCGTGCCGCTCATGGACACGGCTGCCGCCGTGGTAGCGGCGATGAGCAGCGTTTTCTGCATCAAGGGCCGCCGAAGGATGGCCAGAAGGCCGAATGCCATGTCTTTACCCCTCGTGAGGCGTCGTCGGTGCGCCGTGTCGCGTCTTGGTCACCGAGACGCGAAAATGCTCGGCCGGAAGCCGATCACATATGCGGTGATCTACACAGGACCTTCAAGATCACAGATATGTTGCAATCGATCATGGGGTGTCGATCTAGATAACAAGCGCGTTACAAAGTCGATCTTGGGGTGTCAGCGGGTCCCCGCGTCACGCGGCCATGTGCTTCGATTCGCCGCGCCGGTCACCGACCCGGCACCCGTCGAGAGGTATGGAGCACGATGCAATCGCCGCGATCACGCGGGCGGCATTGGCTGCCGGCAGGACTGACCATCCTGCTGGCCACGAGCGGCACGGCCGTTCTCAGCTCGCCCGCCGAGGCCACGCCACCACTCGCGTCGCCTGCCAAGACCCAGGCCAACGACCTCAGCACCTCCGAAGCGCTCACGCAAGCTCGCGCCTCTCGCACCGATGTCAGCGTTACCGCGGCCACCACGCCGACCGAGACACTCACAGCGCACGCGGACGGCACCCTGACGCTCGAACAGACCTCGACGCCCACACGCCGTCTGATCGACGGGGCGTGGAAGGACCTGGACGCCACCTTAGCCATCGCTGCGGACGGTGGTATCGCTCCGAGAGTCTCCGCAGCCGACCTACGCCTCTCCGGTGGAGGTGCCGGTCCGCTCGCCACGATGGGTTCCGGCGACCGCACATTCGCGTTGACCATGCCGTTCGAGCTTCGCGCGCCGACGCTCGACGGGCCAACCGCCACGTACGCGGACATCCTGCCCGGCGTGAATCTAGTCGTGACCGCGGACCGCCTTGGCGGTTTCTCCGAGGTGTTGGTCATCGAAGACGCGAAAGCCGCCGCCGATCCACGGCTGGAGAAAATCGCTCTGACGACCGAGACCCGTGGCATCACGCTCTCCACCGCCGCGGACGGATCGATCGTGGGCACCGACGCTATCGGTCGCGTCGCGGTGACAGCGGCAGCCCCGATCATGTGGGACTCGACAAGAAGCTCCACGCCAGACCAGCGTCGTGCAGCGCCGCAGGACTCCGACCCTGTCGAGCCCGGCGCAGGCGCGCAGGTCGAACCGGTCAAGACAGTCGTCTCCGGATCCACTATCGAACTGACCCCGGCGCAGTCGCTGCTCACCGGACCGGACGTCACCTGGCCGGTTTATGTAGACCCGACCTTCACCGCTCCGGCGGCCGGCGCCGCTGTCACTGGATTCGCCACCATCAGCAAGACCTACGCCAGCACGAACTGGTGGAAGGACTCGCCGAGCACCAACAAGAACGACATGCAGTCCGGCTACGACGGGGACACGGGTGACACTCGCCGGGCACTCATGAACTTCACCATCGACACCGCGAAGCTCTCCGGTGCCGAGATCATCGACGCCACACTGAACGTCACCGAGACCTGGTCGTACAACTGCACGCCGAGCCAGGTCGACCTGCACGCCCCCGGCGCCGACCTGCTCTCCACGAACGCCACCTGGAATGCCTGGCTGCCGTCGACCGGCAGCAAGGTCGCCTCAGCCAATGTCGCGTACGGCTGGAACTCGTCCTGCGCTGCGCGCGGGGTGCCGTTCGACGTCAAGGGCACCATCGTCAGCGATGTCAACTCGGGTAACAAGTCACGGACGTTCCTGCTGAAAGCGGCTAATGAAGGCAGCGCGAACGGCTGGAAGCGCTGGGACCAGGCCTCCCCTAAGATCACCATCCGCTACAACCACGCGCCCAACCAGCCCTCTGGGCTCAAGACCTCACCGACGACGGCCTGCACAGGCTCGACGATCGGCGACACCGCGGTCAAGCTGTTCGCGTCGGTATCTGACCCGAACGGCAGCAACGTCGGTGTGACCTACAAGGTGTGGAAGAGCGACAACACCTCGGTCAACGTGACTTCCGACCCGAACGCTCTCACCTCACCGTCCGGGTCGAGCAGCGTGCCATTCACGGTCGGCCAGGCATGGTTCAAGTCCGCTGCGGCCGGCAGTCCGACGAAGTTCTCCTGGAACGTCACCATCACCGACTTCCGCACCAACAGCCCCACATCGACCACGTGCTCATTCGTATGGGACCCGACTCGACCCGGCACACCTTCCATCACGTCACCGCAGCAGATCTCCATCGGTAAACCGGCCACGTTCGCGGTCACGTTTCAGAAACCCGATACAGGCAGCACACAGACCGTCCCGGCGTCGTATCAGTACCAGCTCAATGGCGGACCGATCAGCACGGTGACCGCCAGCGCCACGGGCGAGGCCTCGATCGCGGTCACGCCGACCCGATTCACGAACACCCTGAACGTCACCAGTGTCTCGGTCGGCGGCAACTTCGGCGCGACCGCCGCCGAGATTTTCACCGCGCAACCCGCCGCGCTCGCGTCGGCCGGCGATCTGAACGGTGACGGCAGGACCGACCTTCTCACCGCCGGCAGTAAGAACTCCCTGCCGCCTGGGCTGTGGCTCGCACCCGGCACCAGCACCGCGGCGATCAACCCGCTCGGCACGAACATCGGCACCTCCGGCAACGGCGTCAAAGGCGACCGCTCACCGTCAAACTTCGACGGCGCACAGGTGATCACCGGCCGGTTCACCGGCTCCGGCCTCCAGGACCTGCTGGTCTACTATCCCGGCAACGCGCCCGGCTTGGGCGGCGGGATGGTGCTGAACGGCAGCGGTGACGGCTCCCCCATCGCCGCCGACCAATCCGGGGTCGAGCACACCATCGCAGGCGGCTGGTTCTCCGACTTCAACTACGACGCGGACGGCAACGCCGACAACCCCCTTATGCTGGCCAACGCCGGTACCGCCTCCGGACGCGCGACCGAATACCCCGACCTGATCGGTATCAACGGCGACCCGCTCAACGGCTACTACCTGAACTACTACCCGAGCCAAGGCGGCCTGCTGAACTGGGCGTTCCCCACCATGCTCAGCACACCGGCCCCGGACGGCAGCATGGGCTGGAACCGTTGGACGATTACCACCACGCAGGCTGCCAACGGCAAGACCAGCATGTTCCTATGGAACCGCTACACCGGAGCACTGCACCTGTGGTCGAACCTGACCATGGACCTCAACTCCGGCACGCTCAGCTACACGCCGTACGTTTTGGCCGACGGCAACGGCACCACCTTTCTCAAGGCGGTTCCCGCCATCCTGCAGGCCTCCGACTTCAATGGTGACCAGGTTCCGGACCTGTGGGTCCTCGGCCCAACCGGCCTGGTCACACCATGGCTGACCACGGTTGGAGCTACCGGCAGCGGTGTGGTCACATCGCAAACCACGCAGGCACTGATCACGACTGCGCACAGCTGGCTACTCAACGATGCCGACACCGATGGCACCGCGGTCGGCACCAACCAGGCGCGAGACAGCGCGGGATCACTCCATGGCACTGGAACCGCCGGCACGACATGGAACACCGGCGAACTATTCGACCCGAACGTCGAATTCAACGGCAGCAACGGCGCAGTCTCGGCCCCACAGGCAGTCAACACCGCCGCCGACTTCTCCGTATCATTCTGGGCACGGCCGACGGCATACGACGGCACCGTGCTGTCCCAGGACGGCGTGAACGGCGTCGGATTCAAAATCAACCCCGCCAGCGAAGACACCGCCTGGCACTTCGCCATGCCGGTGACAGACACCCCGTTCCTCGGTACTCCCTGGACCACGATCAAGTCCCCGGCAGGCACCGCCAAAATCGGAGTCTGGCAGCACATCACCGCCACATATCAGCGCTCCACCGGACGCATGTCCCTCTACATAGACGATCAGCTGGTCGGCACCGCCACACACAGCTCCCCCTGGACGGCGACCGGCAACTTGCAGATAGGCACCGTGAGGACAAATTCCACCTCGCACGACTACTACTACAACGGTCAGATCGCCCACGTCCAAACCTGGAATACCGTCATCAACCCCGTAAAGACGACGACCAGCACACCAGCATGACGAGCACGAGACCCACAGGCAAAACGTCGCTCCCTGCCTGACAATTCAGGCTGCGTCTACTCTCCAGGTGGCGCTCAGCGAGGGCGGCAGCCTGCTTAGTGGGATGTCTGCAACATTGAGCTCCGGTGCCGACTAGCGGTTACTAGTCGGCACCGGGTAGCTTCCTCGCGCAGGACAGCGTAAGCCGTTCCCATTCCCAATGGGTCAGATTACCAAACACACACAGACAACGATGGATCATCACCAAGGAAACGATCCATCAACACTGCCTAATGCCGTCAGTGCCATAAGGTCATAGGAGTTGCTTGAGTAAGCCGGAGAACTGATACAGCTCATCGGTTTGCTGCTCACTGAGCCATTCCGCGCAACGAGTCGCCGACTCTGAGTGACCGGCGGTCGGAGTCCACACGCGACACGCCGAAGGTGTTGCGCTGCAACGAGAAGACGCAG
>NZ_JNXY01000062.1 GCF_000717135.1 Catenuloplanes japonicus | reverse complement strand
CGTCTTCTCGTTGCAGCGCAACACCTTCGGCGTGTCGCGTGTGGACTCCGACCGCCGGTCACTCAGAGTCGGCGACTCGTTGCGCGGAATGGCTCATTGTCACTCCACATGGGGCGTACGCGGGATATCGACCTGCCAAGTCTGTCGATACTGCGGACGGCGAGTCACGCCTCCGCATCAGGGACCGGTCGATGCGCCGACCTGCCAGAAGAGTCTGGCGACGCCGGCGTTGGCAAGCAGCGTCTTGACGTACTGGCTGCCGTTCATCTCGGAGGGGTCCTGGCTCAGGCCTCTGGTCTGCCCTGTGATCTGCTGCCACACCTGAAGTTGGTACGGGCCGATGCGCCACAACCTCATGTTGCGCCAGTACATGCCGTCGCCCGACTGCTGGTCACGGAGGTAGTTGTACGTGTACGCGGCTTCACGACGTACCTCGGCGGCGATGCTGGAGCGAAGGGCGGCGTCGCCGGTCGCTTCGCGAAGCCTCAACAACCCGTCAACCAGGTAGTGTACGAAGTAGACACCGTCCCACCAGAACCGCTTCGACGAATCATTCACTGAATTGTCGAACAGGCCGCCGTTGTGGTCGAGAGCGGCGCGGCCGAGTGATTCCGCAGCGGTAAGGCTGGTCCGATCTCCGGATTCTCGATAATGCTCAACGAGGGCCCGCATGGTGACGCCGGTGTTATACGTCCATTTGGTACGCATTACCTCGCCGTTGTCCTTGAAACCGTCCATGATCAGACCGTCGGAATCGCACAGCCGGCGGACGATCCACTTCACCGCCCCGGCGCCCCAGTCAAGCCACGTTCCACCCCAGGTCGGCCGCTGGCCGTTGCGGTGCAGCAGGAATGCGGCCAGCGCGGCGCCGGCCGTGGCCGAGGTCGTCCGATCGGTGGCACCGGCGGCCGTTGCCGAGGTTCCCCAGCGGACGCCGCCGATCGAGTCAGAGTTCCAGCCGTGTACCTCGTACTGGCTCATGACCTCGTTGGCGCGACCGAGATACATCGCTGCGTGAGCCGGATCGCTGGTTCGGGTTGCTTCATACGCCTCAACGAGGGTGATTACCACCCACGCGTTGTCGTCGTAATAGCTGTCGTCATTTCCGGGGAACATCTTCCATGCCATATAACCGTGCCAGTCGGCGTTCCAGTACTGCCCGAGACCGCTGTACACCTGCCATATCCAGTAGGAATACGCACCAGGACGTTGACGCTCACCTTCGACCAGCCCGTGCAGTCCGAGCAGCGAGGGCCAGAGAGTGTAGCCATTGCTTGAATTGCCCGAGGAGGGAACAGTCTCGGCGGTCGGTGTGGGTGCGCTGAATATATTACCCCCGGCCCTGTTCCAAAATGCCTGCATGTATGTGGAGGTGAGATCAGCGCCGGCCTGGGCGTACCCGGCGGCTGGATGATTCAGATTCGGCGCGTCAGCCGCTAGGGCCGGCACTGTGACTGGTGCAGACGAATGCACGCCTGCGGATGCGAGCGCGGTGCCGCCTGTGACGGTCATTGCAATTGCCGCGGCAGCAGCCAGGGGCAGGCGCCATCCAGCTCTCGGCGTAGCGCTGTCTCTCATGTGTTCTGCCCTCCAGGTCGGGGGAAGCCTTGGATCGGTGCAAGGCGGACGGCGGCGCATGAGGGGGATCGGCAAGCTCTGTGGTGTAGGCGCTCTCCGAGCGATGGCCGTGGACACCGACCCCAGGGGCTGAAGCCCCTGGCGCGGACACTCAAGGCCTGGCCGATGGTCTATCGGCGGCCTGGCGAGTTGCCAGGTACAACATATTACGATCACGATCTATCTGTAAATAAGTCTTCATAGTGGGCTGCCGTCGGGAACGCAGCTTCACCGCCGCTGAGCCACGCTTGCACGGTGACGGGAACACGTCAGCGGGGGCGCGTCCGGAGCACACAGACCCGACGGCGCGGCCGACCGCATCATCCACCACATCCCGGAGGACGTAGCCGACTCCACCTAGATGATGATCGGGTTGAGGGACTGGAGGAACGTCTGCTGGTCGTCGGCGGCGCGGGTGATGTTGTCCTCGGTGGGCTGATCGCCCTCGCCGGCCTCGTACTCGTGGTCCCAGAACCACACGGTGCCGGAGTCCGCCTCGCACAGGGACAGCGCGAAGAGGTGGCCGCCCTCGTCGCGGGCGAGCGGGAGCAGCCAGGTGGGTACGCGGCTGGCGAAGTTGCCGAGGCGGCTGAAGATGCTGGCGATGGGCTTGACGGCGCCGACGGAGAAGACGGTGTGCACGGCCCGGTCGTTGTTGTCCATCCGCCCGCCGTCGTGGCGCAGCAGGTGGTCGCGGTACGCCGGCGGCAGCGGCCGGCCGATGCGCTGCTCCAGCCGGGCGATGTTCTCCGGGGACCGAGCGGTTCATGGAGTTCGCCGAGGTCTGGGGAATATCAATCCCTTCAATTCCGGCACGGGCGAACTCCGTCATCCAGACCCGGGCCTCAGCGACATCGGCGGTCTGCACGCACAACGACAACGCTGGCGGGCCGCCGGCGAGAAGACCTTCCAGATGCAGCCGGCGCTTCACCAGCGGCCGACGCAGCAGCGAGACACCACGGTCGGCAAGACAGTCGAACGCCACCAGATGCGCCGGATGCGCGGCAGCCTCGTCGGCGAGGCCCCTACCGGCGGTGATGCGCCGGCCGAGCGCGGTGAAATCGGTCTGCCGCGTCGCCATGTTCCAGCTGACGAGTTCGCCGTCGAGGACCGTGCCGGGCGTAAGCCACGCCTCAAGGTGCGCGGCGATGTCCGGGAAGTAGCCCGTCAGGTCACGCTGGTGACGAGACTGAATCAGGACTCGGCCGCTGGACAGCCGCCAGGCCACCGCGCGCCAACCGTCCTTCTCCGGAGTTGGGTTGTCTCATGAGACACACCCGTGTTGCCGACGCGGACACCCAAGGCGAGCACGCGCATACGCCTCCGGAGCTGGAGCTATGAGAAGGAGCTGTACCTAGCATCCTGGTCTCAAGAGATCAGGATATGGATTCCCTCGAATCCGTTACGCCCGCCCTGCAACGGATGATTCACGTGCGATGAGCTCGGGGACGAAGACGAGGTCGCGTGGCGGGCCGGTCCCGTCGAGGATGAGCCGGACCGATGCGCTGCCCATTTCCGCGGCCGGTTGCCGCACGCTGGTCAGCTCGACGGCGCTGGCCGCACTGACGAGGTCAGTGTCATCGAATCCGACCACGGCAAGGTCGTCTGGGATGCGCCACCCCGCCTGGGTGATTACCTGGATCAGGCCGGCCGCGATGAGGTCGTTGGCGCAGAACACTGCGGTCGGCCGCTCCGCGGCCGCCGTCGCGGTCAGCCGCTCCCCTACCGCCACTCCACCGGCAAGGTCAGCATCGGTGGTGCCGATCCAGGTCAGTCGCGCGCCGGCGTTGGCGGCCGCATGCGCCGCTCCCTCATATCGTTCGTCGCGGCGCCACCCCACGAAGGCCAGATGCTGGTGGCCTTCGTCGAGCAGATGTCGAGCGGCCAGCACCCCACCGGCGTGGTCGTCGCCGCGTACGGCGCTGCGCCGGCGGCTGGGTACCTCACGGGCGAGAACGACGACCGGCGTGCCTCGCTGCTCGATCACGGCCAGCAGCGGATGCTCCACGTCGTTGGGGGTGATGACCAGTCCGTCGAGCCGCCTTTCGGCGAGCCGCTGGAGAAGCCGTTGTTCGCGGTCGTGCGCTCCGATGCCGGTGTGGAACAGCGCCACGTCCGCTCCGGCGTCGGTCGCGGCCTGTTCGGCACCGGCGGCCACCTCGGCGAAGAACGGGTTGCCGAAGTCGAGCACGACCAGGCCGATGGTGCGGCTGCGGCCGGCGCGCAACGCCCGGGCGGCGGCGCTGGGCACGTACCCGGTGGTCTCCATGGCCTGCAGGACGCGCTGGCGGGTGTCCGTGCTGACCAGGTGTGGCCGGTTGAGGGTGTTGCTGACCGTGCCGTCGGAGACTCCGGCGAGGCGGGCCACGTCCCGGATTGTCGCGCGACCCACGGCCGTCCCCACTGTTGCTGTGCCTGTTCGGTGGCCGCGACCGGCGGCTCCCGGACCACAGGGTACGGGAGCCGGCGCCGGTCTCAGAAGTGCTGCCGGGCGGGCAGCGGGCCGATCGGGTCGTCGCTGACGGCCCGGTATTCACTGGTGAGAGTATGTTCGCCGCTGCCGACCGTGACCGGTTCCTGCCCGGGCAAATCGATCACCGCGTCGCAGCCGGGTGGGACGACGACCCGTACCCGCAGGCTGGTGTCGTGTCGTTCCCACCGCACGGAGGCGGGGCCGTAGGGGGTGGTGTGCTCGGCCTCGGCCCAGGTGAGTCCTCCGCCGGGGCGCGGGCGTACCAGGATCGAACGGTAGCCAGGTGCGGCGGGTGCGAGACCGGCGACCACCCGGTGCAGCCAGTCGGCGACGGCGCCGAGCGCGTAGTGGTTGAACGACGTCATGTTGCCGGGGTTGATCGAGCCGTCCGGGAGCATGCTGTCCCAGCGTTCCCAGATGGTGGTGGCTCCCATGGTGATCGGGTACAGCCAGGACGGGCAGCCTGTCTCCAGCAGCAGTCGGTACGCCTCCTCGAGGTGCCCGGTGTCACTGAGCGCGTCCAGCACGAGCGAGGTCCCGGCGAATCCGGTGCCGATGCGGAATTCCGCCTCGCGGACCAGTTCGGCCAGACGGTCGCCGACGCGTGCACGCTGTGCCGGTTCGAGCAGGTCGAAGCACAGCGAGAGCGCGTAGGCGGTCTGGGTGTCGGAGGCGCACCGGCCGGCCGGGGTGACGAACTCCCGCCGGAAGCCGCGAACGACCCGGGCGGCGAGCATGTCATATGCGGTGGCGTCGTCGTCCTTGCCGATCAGCCGGGCCTGCCGGGACAGCAGCCGCGCGGAGTGGGCGAGGTAGGCGGTGGCGACCAGGTAGGGATCGGTGCGGGCCTGCTGCGGCCGGTCCGGTGGTGCGGCGGGGTCGAGCCAGTCGCCGAGTTGCAGGCCGTCGGCTATGACGTCACGGTCGCTGAGGAGGCGCTGGCAGCCCTCGACCCAGGCGCAGGCGGTGTCGTATCCGCGGGTGACCGGTCCGAGGTCTCCGGCCCGGTCGAGCAGCACCAGCGGGACCACGGTGGTGACATCGCCCCAGACGGCACTGTGGAACTGTGGGAAGGAGGTGGGGATGTGCGGCACGTACAGGGGTACGAGGCCGTCGTCGCCGGTCTCGGCGCTGACGTCGGTGAGCCAGTCGGCGATGCTGCCGGTCACGTCGTAGAGGAACGCCGCGGTGGGCGCGAACACCTGCAGGTCGCCGGTCCAACCGAGCCGTTCGTCGCGTTGCGGGCAGTCGGTGGGCACGGACACGAAGTTGTCCCGCATGCTCCACCGGACGTTCTCGTGCAGTCGCTGCAACAGTTCGTGGGAGCAGGAGAAGGTACCGGCCGGTGGCATGTCGTCGTGGCAGACGACCGCGGTGACGGCGGTGGGGCCGAGGTCGCCGGGCCAGCCGCTGATCTCGGCGTAGCGGAACCCGTGGTAGGTGAACCGTGGCTCCCAGGTCTCCGGCCCGTCGCCGGCGAGAACGTAGACGTCGTGGGCGGCGGCGGTGCGGATGGGCCGGGTGCACAACCGCCCATGCTCCAGTACCTCGGCGTGCCGGATGTCGATGGTGGTGCCGGCCGGGCCGGTGACGGTGATGCGCAGCCGGCCCGCGATGTTCTGACCGAAGTCGAGCAGGTGGGTGTGCGCGTCGACGCGGGTGACGTTCCGTGGCGGCAACTGCTCGATGCGCCGCACCGGCGGCCCGGTGGGAGCGACAAGTTCGCCGGTCCGCGGCTGGATCACCTCAGCGGGTTGCCAGCCGGCTGGTTCCACCCGGGCGTCGTGGTGTTCTCCGTCATAGATACTCGACCGCAGGATCGGGCCGTGTGCCCAGGCCCAGGTGCCGTCGGTGACCAGGTGGTCGGTGCTTCCGTCGGCGTAGCCGAGCTCGATGCGGGCCAGCAGGGCGGTCCGCGGGCCGTACCGCTCGCCGACGCGGTTCCAGCCATACCTGCCGCGCCACCAGCCGTCGGCGAGCCAGGCACCGATCGTGTTGGCGCCGGGGCGCAGCAGCGCGGTGATGTCGTAGGTCTGGTAGCGCAGCCGGTGGTGGTAGCTGGTCCAGCCGGGCGCGAGCACGTCGTCGCCGGCCGGTGCACCGTTGACGGTCAGCTCGTACACCCCGCAGCCGGTCGCATACGCGCGCGCCCAAACGAGATCGTCGCGGACGGCGACGTCCCGGCGCAGCAGGATCGGTCGCCGGTCGCCGTCCGTGAGGTCGCCGGAGCCGATGAATGCGGCCTGCCAGTCGCCGGCGTCCAGCAGCCCGGCCTCGACGGGGGTGGCCGGGCTCCACGGGCCGGGTTCGCCGTCGCCGTCACCCCATACCCGTACCCGGACGTCGACGCGTTCCCGGGAGGTCAGCGCGGGCCCGGGCCACGGCACCAGGACGCTGTCGGGGGACTCGATTACGCCGCTGCGCCAGTGTCCGGCCGCCTCGATCTGGTACGCGTGCTGCCTCCAGCCAGGCCGGTCGGTCCGGTTCCGCCAGGAGAGCCGGGGTGCTGGCTCGCCGATGCCGAGTGCGGTGGTGTGGTGTTCGACGCGTGGTGCGTCCGGTGCAGGCACGTGGTTCAGCCCTTCACGGCGCCGGCTGCCAGGCCGCGCATGACTCGCTGGTTGAGGAAGATGTAGATGGCCAGGATCAGCAGCACGTTGATGCAGATCGCGGCGAAGGTGGGGCCGTACTCGACGACGCCGAACTGGCCGGTGAAGTTGAGCAGGCCGACCTGGACGGTGCGCTGGGCGTCGTCGGTGGTGAACGTCAGCGCGATGAGCAGGTCGTTCCAGAGGAAGAAGAACTGCACCAGGGCGATGGTGAGCACCGAGTTGCGCATCATCGGGAAGCCGATGGAGACGAACGACCGGATGATGGTGGCGCCGTCGAGGGTGGCCGCCTCGAACACACCCCGGGGAATGGCCCGGAAGTAGGTGGCCATCATGAACACGGTCAGCGACAGGCCGGTGGCGGTGTAGGTGATGATCAGCGGCCAGAGGGTGCCGGTGAGGTGCAGCTGGAAGTAGACGGTGAACAGCGGCAGCAGGATCATCTGCCCGGGAATCATGATGTCGGCCAGGAACAGCAGCAGCGTGGTCTGCCGCCCCTTCCACACCAGCACCTCCAGGGCGAATCCGGCCGCGGTGCCCAGGATGACGATCAGCGCCAGCGACGGCAGCACGGTCAGCAGTGAGTTGCGCAGGTAGATGGCGACCGACGACCACGCGGTGGTGTAGTTGTCGAAGTTCGTGAAACTCTCCGGCAGCGCGGTGGCCGAGCCGTTGAGGAATTCATCCTGCGTTTTGAAAGATCCTAGGAAGAGCCAGACCAGCGGGTACGCCACGACGATGAGCAGCAGCGCCACGCAGATGTGTCCGGGCAGCCGCCGCAGCAGGCGGTGGGGGTCACGGCGGCGCCGGTTTGGACCGGGGGCAGCGGCGGTGCGGGTCTTTCCCCGGTGGGACGTGATCGTCATGTCTACCCCTGCGCCAGGTCGCGGCGGGTCGCGCGGAAGATGAAGACGGTGACCAGCAGGCACAGCACGGTCAGCGTGAGTGCGATCGTCGAGCCGTATCCGTAGTCGCCGTAGGCGAACGAGGTCTGGTACATGTACAGCGTCAGCGGTGTGGTGGCGCTGCCCGGGCCGCCGCCGGTCAGGGCGTAGATCGAGTCGAATGCCTTGAGCGTGCCGTTGATGCTGAACACCAGCGAGGAGACCAGCACCGGCAGCGACAGCGGCACCACGATGCTGCGGATCAGTCGCCAGGTGGAGGCGCCGTCCATGGCGGCGGCCTCCATCATCTCGTCGGGAATGTCGAGTAGCCCGGCGTAGAGCAGCACGGCGTAGAAGCCCATCGACCGCCAGATGTCCATCATGGCGACGACGAGGAACGCGTTGCCGGGCGTGCTGAACCAGTCGACGCCGGTGCCGCCGAACGCCTCGATCAATGCGTTGACCGGCCCGGTCTGCGGGGCGTACTCGAAGAACTTCTGGAACAGCAGAGCGACGGCGACGGTGGGCAGGATGACCGGGAAGAACACGAGGGTACGGATGACCGCGCCGCCGCGCCGGAGGAAGAACACGTATAGCAGGGCGAGCAGGTAGCCGACGAGGACCTGACCGACGGTGATGACCACGGCGTACTTGACGGTGAACCACAGTGCGGTGGGCAGGGCCGGGTCGTCGAGGAGTTTGCCGAAGTTCGCGGTCCCGGCCCAGCTGAAACCGGAGATCACGCTGCCGATGAAGAAGGTGTAGCCCAGTGACCAGAGCATCGGCACCAGCCTGCCGAGGCTGTAGACCAGCAAGGCCGGTCCGAGGAGGATGGCGACCGATCGGCGGTCACCCAACACGCTGTGCATCAGCTGTCCTTTCGTAAGCGTGCCGGTGCCGGCGGCCGCGCGGGCCGCCGGCACCGCGTGGGTCAGCCGAGGTTGGAGCTGACGGTCTGCATGAACTTCTCGCCGGTCAGCTGGCCGGCGGCGAGCAGGCCGCCGTTGTTCTGGCTGACGGTGGTGGCCTTGGCGGAGAAGTAGGCCTCGAACCACAGCACGCTGGTCTGGACGTTGGCGATCTCGGTCTGGATCTGCTTGGTCAGGGCTGGTACGGGGATGCTGGGGTCGGCGGCGAACCCGGTGATCTGGCTGGAGTCGCGCAGGGCCACGGTGCCGTAGTTGTCGACGATGCACTTGACCCAGGCCTGGGTGCCGGGGTCACTGTCGTATGCCTTCTTCGACACCGCGAGCGAGGTGCCGACGTTGGCCGGCATCTGGTCCGCGGTGCCGGCGCCGCCGGTGACAGCCGGGAACTTGAGGAACCCGACGTTGTCGGCGCCGATCTTGTTCTTGCCGGCGTCGTTGAAGTCGGCCAGCGCCCAGGTGATTCTGACGGCTCGCGGCGGGTTCTGGCCCACTTTTCGTGACCAGGTGTGGCCCCGTGCGGCGCTGACCGTCCACTGTGTACGGTGTTCGACCTGTGGATCTCGGTCTGAAGGTGCTGCTGCCTCATCTGAGCGGGATGGAGGTCGAGCAGGTCGAGGTGACAGCGGACAGCATTCTGATCGATGGGGTGTCGACGGCGGTGGGTGCGGCGTGTCCGGGGTGCCGGGTTCCGGCTCGGCGGGTCCACAGCCGGTACGTTCGCAGGCTGGCCGACGTCGCGGTCGGTGGCCGCAGGGTCCTGATCAGGGTCCGGGTCCGGTGGTTCTTCTGCGAGGACGACTCGTGCGAGGCGCGGACGTTCGTCGAGCAGGTCGACGGGCTGACCAGGCGGCATGCTCGCCGGAGCCCGCCGTTGCGGCGGATGCTGGAGGCGATCAGCCTCGCGGTGTGCGCACGGGCCGGCACCCGGCTGGCCGCGAAGCTGGGTGTTGCCACCAGCCGCAGCGGCCTGCTCCGGCTGATCAGGGCGATGCCGGACCCGCCCGTGCCGGCGACACGGGTCCTCGGGGTCGACGATTTCGCGCTCAAACGCGGTCACGTCTACGGCACGGTCCTCATCGACTGCGAGACCCACCAGGTCAACGACGTGCTGGAAACCCGCGACGCCGCACCGCTCACGGCCTGGCTCGACGCACACCCGGGAACGGAGATCATCTGCCGGGACCGCTCCAGCGCCTACGGTGCCCGCACCGGCGCCCCGGACGCGATCCAGGTCGCCGACCGATTCCACCTCTGGCAGAACCTCGCCACCGCGGTCGAACGCTGCGTGGCCGGCCACAAATCCTGCCTGCGCCCAGACCCGCCACCGGCCGAGGCCGAAACCGCACCGGCGGGACCACCGGACGAGCCTGATCCCACCGGGCGGCTGGCCGACCGCCGCCGCGAACACCACGCCCTGGTCCACGACCTGCTCGGACAGGGCATGGCCATCCGGCAGATCGCCGGGCACCTCGGCTGGGGCAGGCACACCGTCCAGCGCTACGCCCGCGCCACCACCTGGCAGCAGATGATCGTCGGCCGACGCCGCCCGGCCACCAGCCTCGATCCCTACAAGGCACATCTGCAGGCCGGATACACCGGCCGCCACGGCAACACCCAGGCCCTCCACCGCGAGATCACCGCCCTCGGCTTCACCGGCAGCTACTCCACCGTCCGTGACTACCTGCAACGGCGCCCCACCCCCGACCTGCCACCACCGGCGGCACCGCCACCATCGGTCAGGCGGGTCACCGGCTGGCTCTGCCGCCACCCCGACAACCAGGCAACCGACGACATCCCCGCCCTGGCCGACATCCTCCAGCGCTGCCCCGAGCTACTCACCGCCCACCAACTCGTCCGCGAGTTCGCCACGATGCTCACCCACCGCACCGGCAACACCACGCTGACCACCTGGATCGCCGCGGCGGTCGCCGCCGGGCTGCCCGGGATCAGCACGTTCGCCCAGCACCTGACCACCGACCTCGACGCCGTCACCGCCGGCCTCACCCTGCACTGGAACTCAGGACCGGTCGAAGGCAACGTCAACCGCATCAAAATGCTCAAGAGACAGATGTATGGCCGCGCCAGCTTTGACCTGCTCAGGAAGCGGATACTCCTCGCATAGGGCCAGATCGATCACGAAAATTGGGCCAGAACCTCGCGGCGGCCCCACCCGGACGGCTTGAAATGGCCCCAGGGGAGGTAGTCATGGTTGGGGTGTGACGGCTTGAGCTGGCCCCACTGCGGGCCTTTGGGTAGCTGATGATCGGTGACTGAACGTGCGGGTTGCGGGCTGCCGGCGCACCGACTTCGCGCGGCGGCGGAGGTAGAGTCCAGACGTCGTGCCGGGGTCTTGGCGGGGGATTGATGTACGAGTCAGAAGGTTTGTGGCGTGACGTGGACGCCTACTTTGTTGAGACGCTCGTCCATGAGGACGACGCATTGGTGCAAGCCAGGCAGTCGGGGCGGTCGACCACGATGCCGCAGGCGGAGGTGGCACCTAATCAGGGGAAGTTGCTGGCCCTGCTGGTCCAGATGGTCGGAGCGACGCGCGTGCTGGAGTTTGGCACGCTTGCCGGTTACAGCACCATCTGGCTTGCTCGCGCCGTTGGCGAGCATGGCCATGTGACCACCTTTGAGCTTGAGCCTGAGAACGCGAACATTGCTCGCGAAAACCTGGAGCGGGCGGGGATTCTGGATCGCGTGGGGGTAGTCGTCGGCAAGGCTGCCGAGTCTGCTCGCCGTCTTGTTGAGGCCGGAACAGAGCCGTATGACTTCGTCTTCATCGATGCCGACAAGCCAAGCAATCCGGCCTATCTGGAAGCGTCCCTGCAGCTGAGCCGGCCCGGCACGGTGATTGTCATCGACAATGTGGTGCGCAACGGTGCGGTCATCGATGCCAGTAGCTCGGACGAGAGGGTTGGCGGGGTGCGTGCCGTGCTGACGCGCATCGCTGAGGATGATCGCCTCGACGCCACCAGCCTGCAAACGGTGGGTGTAAAAGGGTGGGACGGATTTACCATTCTGCGACGCGCGCGATAGCGGTTCTGCGTTTCACGCCGACGCCGACCACCGTGGCCAGGCGCGGTCAGAACGGCGGGTCTTGGGGTTCGGTGGCGCCCGGTGGCTGGCTGACCGGTGCCCACTCGTCGATGTCGTCGGGCCAGGGTGCGGGCCGCCCGTCGTCGTCCCAGAAGCCGGTTTCGGTGCCGGAGGTGATCAGGGCGGCGTTGAGTGCCTGGCGTTCGGCCGGTGAAGGGATGGCTGGGTCGTTCATGGGTGGGTTAGTTAGTGGCCGTGGCGAAGGTCTTCTGGTGGGTGTGGGCGAGGCGGTAGGAGTCGGTGCCTGTCTCGATGATGTTGCCGCCGAAGGTGAGCCGGTCCACGATCGCGGCGCAGAGCCGCGGGTCGGTGAAAGTCTTGGTCCAGCCGGCGAATGACTCGTTGGAGGCGATGGCTACCGAGTTGGTTTCCTCGCGCTCGGTCAGCACTTGGAACAGCAGTTCGGCGCCGTGCCGGTCGAGTTCCATGTAGCCGAGCTCGTCAATCTATGCCGACATCCTCATAGATCGACCTATACCGAGACCGGAACTATGCCGGCTCTTCGAAGTTGAGCGGGGTTCGCGGCGAAGTCCGGCCCGAGCGTGAGGGCTCGCAGCTCATCAGTGATCATCTGAGTGTCTAGATCGGATAGTCACAAGTGAAGAGCTGCGAGCATGGTCAACGATACGACCCGGCTGCTGGGCCTGGACGGCCTGGTCGCCGATCGGGTCGAGCTGCACCCGGACGGTTCCCCCGTCGTCCACCTGTCCACCGGCGATGAGCAGGCACGATGCTGCCCGCAGTGCGGATTGCGGGCCGTGCGGGTGAAGCAGTGGACCACGACCCGGCCACGAGATCTGCCGATCGCCGGGCGGACGGCTCGGCTGCGGTGGCGTACACGCCGCTGGCACTGCGACCAGCCCGGATGTCCCCGCAAGTCGTTCACCGAGCAGGTACCGCAGGTCCCGGCACGGGCTCGGATCACCGTCCGGCTGCGTCAAGCCGCCGGTGCGGCGGTCGCCGACGGTAACCGCACGATCGTGCAGACAGCCCGTGACCTGGGTCTGTCCTGGCCGATCGTCGCCGCCGCGTTCACCGTGCACGCCGCGACGGTGCTGCCGGCCGAACCCGAGCCGGTGACGGTGCTGGGCATCGACGAGGTCCGCCGCGGTAAGCCCCGCTGGAGTTTCGACGAGGTCACCGCGTCGTGGACCACCCTCGTCGACCGGTGGCACGTCGGATTCTGCGATCTTGGCGGCGGGCAAGGGCTGCTCGCCCAGGTCGAGGGCCGGACCAGCAAGGCGGTGACCGACTGGCTCACCGCTCGTCCCACGGCCTGGCGTGAGCAGGTCCAGGCCGTCGCGATCGACATGTGCACCGTGTTCAAGGCCGCGATCCGCGAAGCGCTGCCGCACGCGCTGCTGGTCGTGGACCACTTCCACGTCGTGCAACTGGCCAACCGGGCCGTCACCGAGGTCCGCCGCCGCATGACCGTCACGCACCGCGGCCGACGCGGCCGGGCCACCGACCCGGAATGGCAGCAACGCAACCGGCTGACCAGGTCAGCAGCCCGGATGCGTGCCGAACACGTCGACCGGCCGGCCGACACTCCCGAGAACCTGCCGACGAAGATCGGCGCACCGATCCTGGCAGCCTGGAACGCGAAAGAGGACCTGCTCGACCTGCTCGCGCTTGCCCGCACCCGTCCGGACCGGGAAACCACCGCCCGGCTGCTACGTCGCTTCTACGCCCGCTGCGCCACCACTGACCTGCCCGAACTCCACCGCCTCGCGACCACGATCGAGACCTGGTGGCCGGAAATCCTCGCGTTCCTGCACACCGGCATCACCAACGTCGGCTCCGAAGGCACCAACCGCGTCATCAAAACCGTCGCCCGCGACGCCTACGGATTCCGCAACCCCGAAAACCAACGACTACGCACCCGCACCGCCACTACCCGCCGCCACCGCGGACACCTCAACCCCGCTTAACTTCGAAGAGCCCTCATGCAGGAGGCGTTGCTGAACTGGTACGTCACCCCGACCCAAACGAGGTTGGCTCTGGATGAGGCGGGCCAGAGGCGGCAGATCCTCTCTGAGGGTGACGTGTGCTCCGATCTAGTCTTGGTTGCTGCACAGGAAGCGCTGCTCGAACTGCTGTTTCCTGGCGTTTACGCCATACTTTCCACCATTAGGGCTGGTTGATGCGGTGTTCACCGCTGCGGGCATAGAAGCGATCATCACTTCCTGATTGCCGCGCCACATGGATCCGCCGCCAGCGGTCCTACTCTGCTGGCGCCCGTTCGCCGTGCTGCTCGTCTACAGCTGGCTCCGCGGAGGCGAAGGAACCTGGTCGGTCACGCCCGAGCGGTGTGCGCCGTATCGGTGGTGCCCTACGTGCTGCCGACGGCTCACGGGTCTATCCGTCGAATGGGCATCGACGGGAGTGCGCGGGCGCGCCATTATGGAACCCACGAGCTGGCCTAAACGGTGGGGGATCCTTGAGCGTAGTGATCGCGGAGAGCGGCGCCGGTGACAGGCCGATCAAGATTGAGGTCGAGGCCGCCGGTAACGTCGGGCTGGAGGAGATCTACGGAGATGAGCCGACCCGTGACCTGGACGGCAAGATTCTCAAGACTGGTCGGGCCCTGTTCACCGAAGCTCTCGATCTGGTGGAGACGTGCGCTGCGACGGTCGCGGAACGGATCGATTCGATGGGCGCCCGTAAACCTGACGAGGTGGAACTCCAGCTTGCAATCAAAGTCGACGGCAAGGCCGGCGCGCGGATCGTCGAGCTGACCGCCGGAGCGCAGATTCAGGTCTGCCTCCGATGGAAGACGCAAGCCGATGCCCCCTGAGGGCTTCGTTGGCCTTGGGCCGACGTTGGTCGATGCAGACGCTGCCCATCCCGCCGGTATCGCGATCTTGGATGTCATCGCGATCCAGACCGAGGACGGTCAACATTTCGGGCTGCGCGGGAACTGCTGCTGCAGTACTCTGCCGTGGACGGCACCACCGCAGCAGCGCCGACCTAACAAGGTCAACGTCGGTGATCTGATCGATAAGGACCGAGGCGAGTCGCCGGCGCACGCGTACCTGCGCCTGAAGAACTGGTCCCGCACCAAGAAAGAACTGCAGCGTTGGTTGCGCGACCTGCGCACCAATCATGGCGATGGTCTCGCCCTGATCGTGCGTGACACGACCGACTACGGGATCCCATGGGAGCTGTTCTGGCTCGGCGAGGACGACGACGGTGACTGGCTCGGCAGCCTTGTCACGCTGACTCGCTGGGTCGCCACCTGCCACGACCAGGAACCTTCACCCGGAGGCGCGGCGACCGCCAGTGGCGAGGTGGTCGCCTACATAGCTGGCGGCGCGATGCAGGCCGACCTTGCGGTTATGGAAGACCTCGGCGCATCCGTGACGACGACACTGTGGGAACTACTCGAGGTGCTCGACGAGCCCGGGCCGCCTCTGTCGATGGTGTACACCGCCTGCCACGGCACCTTTCGAGACAAGAGCATCGAGTTCGTCCTCGATGACACGGTATCTGTCGCTGACCTGGACAGCATCGGTCTCAAGCGGCTCGCGGCCGGTGGCGGACTCGTGTTCGTCAACGCCTGCCACTCGGGTCGGCTGATCTACGACGACGACTACAACGACGCCACCCAACGCGGCTTCGCCGACGCCCTCCTTCGCGCAGGAGCTCACGGATTCATCGGGGCGCTCGGCAGGGTCGGTGAAGGCCAGGCGCGGAGATACCTCAGGGACCTCGTCGAGAGACTGCGCTCCCGGCCTCTGGCGCCGGTGGCTGAGGCAATCCGGGATATTCGCCGGGCATACTCGGTGACGACCGCACCTAGGTCGAACGACGCCGATGCCGCCCGGGCGCTGCTGCCGTTCTTCTACACGTTCATGTACGCCTACTACGGCCGACCGTACGATGCCACGACATTGCCGGTAGGGAAGCAGTGATGAGCGCGGCCAGCGAGAACCTGGTGATGATCGAGCCAGTGGTGCGATGGCAACGAGAGATCATGGTCGGAGAGGCGTCCATCGTTGAAGTCTCGTTGAGGAGCACTGGCGATCCAGAGCTGCCGTATCTCCTGACTCTCGATGGCGCCCCGTATGTGCAGGTCAAGGCGGTCGATGAACCGGTCATCACCCCGAACTCCAGCCAGCCCGTGCAGTTCGTCGTCACACCGCGCGGGCCAGCCGGTGAGCGGGCCCTGCGATTGATCACGTGTTCGCGGGCTGGTGCGGAGTTGCGAGTCGATGACCTGCCGGTGACCGTTTTGACATCCGCGTCTCCGCCATCTCCGCGAGACACCTTGCCGCCCGAGGACGCCAGCATTCTGCAGGCTCTCGAGTTCGTGGCGTCAGGATTTGGCCCTGAGGAAGTTGCTGTCTATGAGATAGCACAACAGCCATCCCGCCAATACGCCTTGGCGAAGGACCCGGCTTATGTTGGCGGTGCTTCGGGGGGAGTAGACGATGGTCTGATCGGCCGGGGGCCTGAGTGGGCTGTGCTGGGCCGTGCGGTCACGGGCACGGCCGCCGGCACGGGGGGCTGCCTGGTGCTGACCGGGCCGGCCGGGATCGGCAAGTCGCATCTGGCGCGGGCGGCGGCGCGGGCCGGGGCGCGGGGCGGGCTGACGGTGGCGTACCGGGCCGCGATGGAGGTGGACCGGACGGCGCCGTTGATCAGTCTGGCCGGTGCGCTGGGGGAGTGCGAGCCGGTCGTGCCCGCGCTGGCGTGGCTGGGCGGGGAGACGCCGGCGCAGTCGACGCCG
>NZ_JNXY01000061.1 GCF_000717135.1 Catenuloplanes japonicus | reverse complement strand
GCCGATGCGGGCGAACGTCATGACCGGCCCACCACCGAGATGGCCGAGGAGAACCGCCGGCTGCGCGAAGAGGTCGCTGAGCTGCGCCGGGTCAACGAAGTCCTGCGTGCCGCCAGCAGTTATTTCGCGTCGGAGCTCGGCCCGACCCGGCGACGGTCATGAGGTTCATCGACGAACACCGTGACCGCTTCGCGGTCGCGCTCCTGCTACGGGTCCTCAACATCGCCGAGTCGACCTACTACCAGTGGGTCAAGCAGGCGGAACAGCCGTGTGACCGGGACCTGGTCGACCGCGGGCTGATCTCCAACATCTATGAGATCTGGGAGGCCCCCGGCTTCACCTATGGCGCCGACCGGATCCACCGGCAGCTGCGCCGCGACGGAATCCGCGTGGGCCGCAAACGCGTCGAGCGGCTGATGGCCGGCCAGGGCTGGCACGGGGCGTTCCTGCGCCGCGGCTGGCGCGGCGGCTCCACGAAGCAAGACCCGCGGCACACGCCGGCGCCGGATCTGGTCAACCGCAACTTCACCGCAGCCGGCCCGAACCAGCTGTGGGTGGCCGACGCCACGCGGATCCCGTGCGGTGAGGGCGTGTTCTGGCTGGCCGCCGTCCGCGACGTGTTCTCCCGCCGGATCGTTGGCTGGAAGACCTCCGACCGGTGTGACACCGATCTGATCCTGGCCGCCCTCGAGTACGGCATCTGGTCGCGTGACGTCCGCGACGGACAACTCATCCATCACAGCGACCGCGGCTCGAACTATACGAGCTTCCGCTTCTCACAACGCTTGCAGGACAACGGAATCCGGCCGTCCATGGGCTCGGTCGGTGACTCCTACGACAACGCGCTGATGGAGAACTTCTGGTCCACGCTGAAGATCGAACTGGTCTACCGAACCTCGTGGCGGACCCGCGACGAGGCCGAGAACGCGATCTTCGCCTACATCGACGGCTGGTATAACTCCCGCCGCATCCAGAAGGAGCTTGGCTACCTCAGCCCGGACGAATACGAGGCGGCCTGGCACGCCCAGACCGAGCCAGATAACCTCACCCCTGCCCCGACCGGAAGCAGGTAACCACCGCTCCGTCAAAGCGGGGGGAACTCACAACGAGCCGGGAGGCCGAACTGTCCTCCCATGAACGCCCCATCAGATGCAGGTCGTCCTCGGTGGCGTCATTGCTGTGCCTGCTCAGGTGTTGCCAGACTACGGCGGCACCCGCGCCGAAGCCGGCCATCGCGACGACCGGGGTCCGGACCGCAACGGCGATCACGCCGGCTTTTAGGGTCGATCTGCCTCCGCCGATCACCATGATGGCGTCGGCCTCGAATACAGACCGGTAGTAGGAAGTCTCCCATTCGGCGGCCGGATCCGGTTTGACCTGAATCCTTGCGGGGCCTCAGCCGTTACGTCGAAACTGACGGTGTTGTCATGCGGAGCGTGAACGACAACGCGTCCCGCGGTCCGCTCCGCCGACAGGTACTCCTTGACCGCGTCCGCCTCGAGATAGGAGTCATCGCTGAAGAAGACGAGGTCGCAACCCGCCGCTGCGAGCTCCCTGCCGATCTCATGGCTGGCCGTGGCGATGATGGAATCACACGTCAGCGGCGGAACGCACTCTCTTCCTGGTGTGCCACTGCCGAGCACGACGACGGACGGCCGCATCCTGCCCTCCCGCACACATCACCACCGATACCGAACCTCAACTGCGCCACCTGATGCGACGGGCAGCCTCATCGCTTGGGCGATCTACGATCGAGCGGAGGCCCGACCACCGTCTACGAAACACGCCAGGCCTGACCCTCGCGACGCGTGTCTCCTCGTCACCGCGGGTTGTCCACGGGCCGGAGGAGCGGCACGACCGCGCCGGATGACGACTCCTGAATGCGCCAACGATCGTCATCCTCGATCGTCACGCGACGCCGGTGAAACTCAGCCGTACGGCTGACTGGTGTACCTCCTCCGCATGTTCGTCCTTGCGACTCCGGCCTTATGAAACTGCGCTGGAGCACTCGCGATACATCACGCGGGTGGGAGCCGGTCCGCCGGTCGAATGGCGAAACCCGGCCCCGGTCCGGAAGGTACGTGCGGGCGTGCTGCTCACGGCCGTTGGCGCGCACGCATCCGGCCGGTCAGGAGAATTGTCACCACGGTGAGGGCCCCGCCACCGATGCTCGCCACGCCAGCAGCGGAGGCCCCGACCTGCACGAGATACGCCGACAAGGCCAGCGAAGTGGCGAACAGCAGCATCGCTCCCACCAGCCCGGCCCACGCCATCTGCTGGGCATGCCGCGCATCACGCGTGATCTCCCACAGCAACGCGGAAGCCGACTCACGGTCCACGGCCGCCAGCTCCCTGATTGCGGCCGCGGGCAGCAGACCGGGCCACGCCGATGTTGCCGCTGCATCGTCAAGCTCCTGGCCTTCGGCGAGCAGGTCGCGGAGCATGTGTGGACCGCGGATCGTGTGGCCTGGCAACCGGCCGGCCCTCGTGTGACGTGGGCGCGCCGCCAAACGCCGGACTGATCATCAGCCGCACCCTCGCGCTCACACCGCTGCTGGACCGGCCGGCGGGCCGGAGCCGGCTCCCGCCGCACTTCTTCGCCGCCGCTGGGGTGTGCCTGCTGGCCGTCACGCTGCCGATGGGCACCGCATCGGTCTGGGCGGTCGCGGCCGGTGTCAGCCTCGGCGGGGAGAGGCTCACCGTCCTCGCCGCCCTCGGGGCAACGCCATGATCGCCGGTACGTACTGGGGCAGCACATCGAACGTGTCCACCGCACCGGAAGCACCGACGCGCCTCGGGCCGGGTCGCACTGACCGGCGTGGGCACCACCCTCGATTGACAGCAATCCGGGCCTACGCAATACTCACAGTGTACAGATTCCAGCCCTCTTCCCCCACCGCACCGGCCGTCACGAAACGGGAAACGCCCGGGAGGCCACCGCAATGTCTCCGCGAGCCTTAGGGCCGCCGGGCCGGGCCGCTGTCCCCCCGCTTCCCTTCTGGGCGCCGGGGGCCTGGTGGCTGTTCTGCGCGGTCCTGCTCACGATCTCGGTTCCGGTGACCGTCAGCTACTACGACGCCGGGCTCGCGCCCGTGTTCGTGATCTGCAGCGTCCAGGCCGGCGCGCTCGGCCTGGCGTTGGAGCGGCCGCACCTCGCCGCCGCCCTCCACATCGCGGCCACCGGCGCCCTCGCCATCGTCATCCGGGAGTCACCCGATCAGCCGTGGCCCCTTCCGATCCTCGGGTTCGTCTCGCTCGGGGCGCTCCTGCTGATGCTCGGCCTCCGGCAACGATGGACCGTACCGGTCTCGGTCTGGTGGCTCAGCATCCTGATGCTGGTCGGCCTGGTGACGCTGTCACCCGGCCGCTCCGGCGACGGCGACCGGTGGGGAGCCAACCTCTCGGTCTACTCCGGCAGCACGGTGCTGCTGCTGAGCGCGGCGATCGCCGCCCGCCGGCGTGGCCGCATCCACGACGAGCTCCGGCAGGCACGCCGGGACGTGGAGCTCGAGCAGGCGCAGCGCCGCTACGTCGAGGAACGCGCCCGGATCGCCCGGGAGATGCACGACGTCGTGGCGCACAGCATGTCGCTGGTCCACATGAAGGCGTTGTCCGCGCCGTTCCGGCTCGCGGGCGCCCCTCCCGCGGACACCGACGCGGAGTTCAACGACATCGCCCGTTCGGCCCGCGCCGCCCTGAGCGAGATGAGACAGCTACTCGGCGTGCTCCGCCCGGATGACGGCGAGAGCACGGAATCGGTGCCGCAGCCGCAGCTGGCGGACATCGCCGCGCTGTCGGCCGCCCTCACCAAGGCGGGGACCCGCATCGACGTGTCCCTGGACGAGCGCTCCCGGCAGACCAGCCCGATCGTGCAGCTGACGGTCTACCGTGTCGTGCAGGAGGCGTTGAGCAACGTCGTACGGCATGCGCCGGCCGCCCGTACCCGGGTGCGGGTCCTCGTCGCCGGGGATCTCCTGCACGTGTCCGTCCGTAACGCGCCGTCGACGCGTGGTGGACCGCGCCCCGATCGCGGGGGTCACGGGCTGCGAGGGATGCGCGAGCGCATCAGCCTGCTCGGGGGCGACCTGACGACCGGGACCACGCCGGACGGCGGGTACGCCGTCGAGGCCACCGTCCCCATCACCGGCACAGTCCAGGAGTACACATGACGATCCGCGTCCTCGTCGTCGACGACCAGGCCGTCTACCGGGCTGGCGTCAGCGCCATCCTCGCCGCCCAGCCCGGCATCGCCGTGGCCGGGGAGGCAGCCGACGGCGAAGCCGCGGTGGCGCAGTGGCGCAAGCTCCGGCCGGACGTCGTCCTGATGGACATCCGCATGCCGAGGATGAACGGCATCGACGCCACCCGGCAGCTCACCGGGCCGCAGAGCCCGGCCCGGGTCGTCATCCTCACCACCTTCGACTTCGACGACTACGTCTACGCGGCCCTGGAGGCCGGCGCCAGCGGCTTCCTCCTCAAGGACGCCGGCACGGAGGATCTCGTCGCCGCGGTCCGTGTGGTGGCGCAGGGTGACTCGCTGCTGTCGCCACGAGTCACCCGGCGGCTCATCGAGAACTTCGTCAGCAGCAAGCCTCCCGGGCTGAAGTCGGCCACCGTGTTCAACGCCCTGACCGATCGGGAACGCGAGGTCTTCGCCCTCATCGCCACCGGCAGGTCGAACGCCGAGATCGGCGAGGCGCTGTTCATCGCCGAACAGACCGCCAAGAGCCACGTCAGTCGAATCATGACCAAACTGTCGCTGCGTGACCGGGTGCACGCCGTGATGCTCGCCTACGAGACCGGTCTGGTCACTCCGGGACGCCCCCGATCCGCGTGATGGTCCAAGGCCCGGCCGATCAGTTCGCCTCCAGCCACTGGGCGGCCAGCCGATGCGCCACACCGGCCCCACGCTCGTTGAGGTGCACGTTGTCGACGGTGACCCGCAGCCCGTGGCTCTGCGACATCTCGTTGAACGTCCGGCCGAACAGGAACCTGTCGAAGGCGGTCCTGAGGATGGGGAACGAGAAGTCCGGAGCGTCGGCGCCGAGCAGCGGAACAAGGTTCTCGAACAGCGGCAGGTAGTCGGCCCCGTGCGCGGACGCCTCCTCCCTGAGCATCGCGTTGTACGCGCGGACCCGGTCGTTGTACTCGCTGCCGATCTGCTCACCCAGCGGCTGCAGGGACATCACGGCGACCTTCGCCTCGGTCTCCGCGGCCAGCCGGTCCAGGATCGTCGACATGTGCGCCCGGGACAGCGCGGGGTCGACATCGCCTCGCAGGTCGTTCGTGCCGATCAGCATGATGACCCGGTCGGGGTGCAGCTGGATCACGTCACGGTCCAGGCGGGCCAGCATGTCCTCGGTGGTGTGGCCGTTGATACCGGCGTTCACGGTCTCGGTCCCCGGCCGGTACAGGCCGCTGACCCAGTCCGCGCTGAGCGTTCCCTGGACCGTGCTCGCGCCGGCGACCACCGTGAGCGACACCGAGGCGGGCCGGTCCCTGAACGCGTCCGGTCCGTTGGCCGGCTTCACGACGAAGGCGCGGACGAGTACATATCCGCAGACCAGCAGCGCCACCGCCAGGACGACGACGGAGACGACGACCACACGGCGGACGACGGAAGGCCGCTCGCGTACCGCGGCGGGGGTTTCAGTGATGGCTGTCATGCTCCGAACTTCGGGCAGCAGGCCCGTTCCGGTCGCCACCCCCACGTACGGGCCGCCACGAGGACGAAGCCGTACGCGGGTATCGGCCGGCCACCGACACCAAGGTGACGTCCCGCCACTCAGGTCGCTCCTACCGTCTGCTCATCGCCCACCGAGCGGCGCCGCAACGAACCTCAGGAGCATCGACATGACCTCGACAGACCCCACCCGTCCCCACCCGCGCAGGGCGCTACGCATCACCGGAATCGTCGCGGCCGGCCTCGCGGTCGCGGTCGCCGGCTCCTACGGCGTCGCCCGGGCCATCCCGCCGGAGTTCCCCGTCGTCTACTCGGAAAGGCTGCCGACGGGCACCACCGGAAGCGTCACCATCGCCGACCCCGCGCAGGCGCTCACCTTCGCCCGGTTCGACGCCGGGTCCGGGCCCCGGGTGCTGGTCGTCACCCGGTACGAGAATGGCGTCATCAGCGGGATCGACCTCACCGCGACACCCGAGGCCACCGGGCTGACCGAGCCGATCGCCGTGTTCGCCAAGCTGGGATACCAGGCGATCCAGGCCATCGCCGGGGACAGCGCGAGGCCCCAGGTCACGGTGCCGGCCACGGAGACGCTCACGTCGCTGGACACACACTCCCACCACGTCGGCATCGGCACCAACTACAAGGAGCACCAGGCCGAGGCGACCATCGAGGAACCATTCGTGTTCCCCAAGATCGCCACGCCCACCGACTCCGACGGCGAACTCGCCGCCGGAACCCACGGCCTGCTCGACTACGAGGTAGAACTCGGCATCGTCGCCCTCGACGACATCACCACGAGTACCGGCCTGCCGGAACACCTCGGCCTGGTCCTCTCCAACGACTGGACCGATCGCGAGCTGCTGGTGAGCCAGATCGAACCGGACAACCTCACCGGTGGCGCCGGGTTCACCAACGCCAAGAGCCAGCCCGGCTTCCTCACCACCGGCGACCTGTTCGTCATACCCGCGGACTGGGAGTCGTACTACCGGAAGCTCCGGCTCGACCTGTTCGTCAACGACGATCTCCGCCAGCGCGCGAACCCGTCCGACCTGATCTGGGACGTCCGCACGATGATCGAGAAGACCCTGGCCGCCGGTGACCGGACCTGGGACAGCGACGGCACACCCACCACCCTGACCGCCCAGCCGGGCGTGATCCCACGGGGAACAATCCTGCAGACCGGCACGCCCGAGGGCGTCGTCTACCGGGCGCCCTCCACCCGTCAGCGATTCCTCGGGTTCATGGAGTGGGCGGGAACCCTCGGCACCAATGCGGACTCCGTCGTCGACTCCGCGCTCGCGGTCTACGTCCGCGAGGCGAAGGACGCCGAGGTCTATCTCAAGCCGGGCGATAGGATCGTCACCCGGGCCGAGGGCCTCGGGCAGATATTCACCACCATCACCGCCGGGGAACGCGCCGAGAGCGAATAGCGCCTCGTCCCGGACTGTGCCCGCCAGGCCGCTCCGCGAAGATTGGCTCATGATCTTCCTTGTCACCCGGGCGGCCGGGCATGGCTGATCCGATCTTCCCGGAGGAGGCTGCCGGGCGGCTGCACATACCTCCACTCGACGTCTACATCAGCACTACCGAGGCCGAGTGGGTCGAACTGGCCCCGTCAGGTCCCATTAGGATGCTGAGACCGGCGTCCAGGTGCACGGATGCTGGCCGTCGGTCTGCCCGGGATACGCGATCAGCGCCTCACCCAGGACTGTCGTGACAAAGTCCTCGGAGACCCCGGCCGTGTCGACGGCGAACGCGGCGACAGTCGCCTCGCCCGGGCCGGGTTCCGCAGACTAATTGTCCAGGATGATCTCGGCCAGCCGCAGAGCGGGAACGTATCTGCCGCTGAGGCGCCCGGCCCGCCACACCGGCCAAGGGGATCCCGCGGTGATGACGCCGGCTCCGTCGAGCCGCCCGTCGAGGTGGGCGAGCCGGGCAGCCGCAGAACGGCAAGCATGCGGCACAGGGCGGTGCGCAGGATCCTGTTCTCGGCGATCTCCGCGCGGTACTCGTCGTAGCTGACCGCGACTGGCTGTGACGGTTGCATTCCTCCCTGTCGTAGCCACTCGACCGGCAGTGGCAGGCCCGGGCGGCGCGCGACCTGGTCGGCGAAGCGGATCCGTCCTCGCACCAGCGGAAGCGCCTCGTCGACGGACACGTAACCCTGCAGGACGCCCGGACCCAGGGCCCGTTCGGCCTGCCGGACGAGCGCTTCGGCGAGCGCCGGCCATAGATCGGGTTCGGTGCCCGCGGCGACGTCCTCGGGGCGGAACCCGGGATCGCGGGCGTAGCCGAGCAGGAACAACGGCCGGGCGATGCCGACCTTGGGCCGCACCTGCCCATCGAGGCCGCCGACCCGGACGGCGCCAACCTTGCCGGTCGGCAGCAGCCACCAGCCCCAGCACGGCCCGGCCGGTCCTCTCGGTCCGGCCGTACCCGAGATTGGTGTCCAGGGCTGGCAGGGTACACATATTCCAGGGCAGCCCTCTCACACTGCCTGCCTCAAGCGCCGCAAACTATTCAGTGTCCGGCACAGATGGCCAAGGTGTCCCGGTCGCCGCGTCCCAGCGGTATACAGTCCCGTCCTCACCGACACCGCCCACCAAGTCCAGCGAAAACAGCACCGGCCTATCGTCGACCAACGTGGCAGCGATGTCGCGGATCTGGCGTCGGTGACCGTTCAGCGGTGGCCCGAGCGGCTCGCCGGTCTCCGCGTCGAAGCGATGCAGCTGCCGGTACGCGCCGACCGCAAGGCAGGCACGACCGTCCAGTTCGTAGGCACAGAGTGCCATCGGGCGGTCTAGCTCGATCGAGGGCCCGATCTCTTCTCCGGTCTGCACGTCAAATCGACGCAGTGCGCTATCACCACTGGTGATCGCCGCCAGCCGGATCCGTCTTGCCGACAAGTAGACCACCGGACGTTCGTAGACCGGTCCCACTCGGTAGTCGGCGGCGATATCGGGCAGCAGGTTCGGCTCTCCCTGGTGCCCCCACAGCGTCACCGAGATCCCGTGTTCGAACGCGTTCAGCTGCATCCCGCCGTGAAAGGTCTTCACCCGCAGAGGGGGTCCCGATCGGGCACCAGTACGGCTGTCATACCGCAGAACCGCACCGTCCGCGTACCCGACGAGACACTCGCCGTCGCGTACCGCCATAGATTCGATCGTGCGAGCGGGTGGCAGGACCTGCAATCCGGGACGGGGCAGCCGCGCTGCCCGCCATCCGTCTCCGAACTGTCGCCACAGCCAGGCCCGTCGGCCTTCGGTCTCCGCGGTAAGCACGCCCGGACCACTACCATCGATGAACGGCTCAGACCAACGTCTGGGGTAGGGCGTCTCCCCGGACGACAGACGAACGGGCACATACTGGTCCGGGTCCGGATAGGTGAGTGCCGAAACTACTGTTCCCTTGCCCGGCGAATAGAAGAGCACACGAGTCTGCTCGTCCGTCGCCAGCAGCCCGCCTGACGCGGCCAGCCGGGCGGTCCGGGTGCGCAGGAACGGGCGGGCGATTCCTCGCCAGCGGGGCTCAAACGCGCCGCCCGGCAAGACTCCCCCCTCGATACCGGCCAGCAGATCCGAAACTGCCCGCGCCACCCCTGGCTCTCGCCGCGCAGCCTCGGATAATGCCGGCCGCGCCACCAGCAGTTCCGCTCGTACCGCGTCGACCCGCGCGTCCATGTCCGCATCCCCGGCTGTTTCATGATCGTTTGGCGAGACCGAGGGTGGTGAATGGTCTGGTCATGTTGCGTGAGGCCCATCGGGTGGCTTCGGTGATGGCGGGCCGGCCGGTCAGGCGGAAGGCGTTGATGGCGAGGTTGCGTAGCGAGGCGAGGATGCGGGGTCCGTTGCGGGTGCGGGTGCGGGATTGGTCTTCGCGGTAGCAGGTGTCGCGGATCCAGTGGAGGGATTCGATGGCCCAGTGGCTGCGGTTGATGGCGGCGAGGGTGGCCGGGTCGGCTTGGTCGGGTGTGTGGCTGGCGACGCCGAGTTGCGCGGCGGCGGACTGTTTTCCGGTGCGGGTGCAGGTGACGTAGCGTTCGATGAGCCAGACCTGGTTGACGTGCGGGAATGGCAGGCCGGGTGGCGGGGGCAGGGTGCGGATTGTGCGGCGGGTGGTCCGGCCGTGGCTGGTGTCGGTGTGGTGGGCGGCGATCGGGGTGTCTGCCCAGGGCAGACGGTCGAGTGCGTCGTAGAGGGTTCTGCGGTTTTCTTTGACCGGGAGCATGAACTGGCCGCCGCGCTGGTGGATGAGTGTGGCGGTGTCCTTGGCGGTGTGCATGGCGTCGGCGGTCACGGTCATGTCGGTCAGGTCGAGGCTTTCCAGCACGGTCCGGGCGGTGGCGGGTTCGGTGTTCGCGGCGGCGTCGACCGGTGCCTGGGCGATAACGACGGCGTGGGCGCCGGTGCCGGGTGCGGTGGGGCCTGCCATTGCGGACAGCAGGTGTAGTTGCCGGCCGTCGGTGTCGACGGCGCCGCGGACTTTCTTGCCGTCCAGGCGCAGCTGGGTGTGTGTCCCCGCCGCGGGTGGCATCTGTGCGGTGGTCCAGGCCGCGATGACCGCGTCCAGAATGTCGGGGTCGGCGGCGGTGCAGACCCGCCAGATCGTCGCCCGGGACGGCGGCCGGCCCGGCCGGGCACCGGCCCTCAGGTACAGGCCGGCCAGGATGTCGGCAGGGACGTCGGCGGCCCAGCCCGCCATCGCCGTGTAGCCGCGCGACCCGGCGACCGTCGCCGCGGCCGCGAGAGCGAGAACCACGACGACCGGATGGTCACGGCCCTGGTCCGAACGGCCGTCCGGGACAGCCAGCAACAACTCCCACAGATCATCACACGAACGCGTGAACGACACATCCACCGACGGCGGCGAACCCGCCACATCAACGGGCGAGATGACAGACTGCGGCACGACGAAGCTCCGGATGGGATCAGATCCTTGAGAAGACCTGCTCTCAACGGAGCTTCGTCACCCACCGACACGCCACCGCGACGGTTATCACCCCACCCACACCCCCGACGATCTTGAAACGGCCGTGCGGACATCAAGCGAGACATCATGTTCATGGTGGTTGATCTTCAGGGCTTTTACAGTCGCGATGAAAACGTTAAAGCGGAAGTCGCCGAAGCCTATTACACAATGAACTGCGTAAACCAATCGAATTTGCCGGACCTGGAGTGCTCGACCGAGAATCTCAAAAAGGTGATAGCCGAAGATGGGATGACGTGGGCAGAGCTGGCGGTCGAGATTACTTTCATGTATCGCTCCATGAAGGGGCCGCGGAAACCACCCATGTCGGCAGGACATCTGGACGCCTGGACTCTTGTTCAGCGCCTCGCCTGGAAGGCGTGCAGCTCTGTGTCATATCCTCAGATGCCGCCCAGATTGATGAACTCGGCGGAGGCCCAGCAGTGGGGCCGAGATGTGCACAAAGAATTTGAAAGGCTCATTCAGGCCGCTCGAACCGCAAACCCGAAACTCTTCGGAGAGACCGGCTACTACGATAGCGGTAAATCAATCGTGCCGGGCCCCTCTAAAGTCAAGGGTCACAGATATCCGGACGCCGTATGGGCTGTCGCCATCGACAAGCCGGAAGTCGTCTTCGACCTGAAGACGGGATCGGAATCGGTTTCGATCAGGCCAAAGTGGCTGAGGGAGCTAAACGGAGGGCTTCCCATAAGCCACAAGGACATTCGTGTCATCATGCTCATCTGCTAGCAGATCGGCTTCGCACGTGAACAAGAAGCTCTGGCGCGAGTGCGCAACCCGATATCTTCTCCCCCACCTTCCCGATGGCTGGGGAGTCAAGGGAAAGTTCTTGTATCTTCGACCTAACGACTGGATCGTTTGTGCCGTACATCCGAACAGATATCCCGGTGCCAATTGGTTTAAAGTTGAACGACTCGTTCAGTTGCTCGTACGGCCGGCCGATCACGCTAACGGCCCGCTCTACCAGACGCTGATCCATCGGGAAAGCGGTGGGGTTCCCGCGCTTCCGGACACCTCCGACACGGCAGGACGTGTGATGACGGAGGTTTTGGAATCGATCAGACATGAGGCTTTGCCGTTTTTCGATCGCGCGGGAACCGTCGACGGAATACTGGACATCTTTCAAAGATCCAGCGAGGAATCACCGCTCGATACCAACTATCTTGAACTACTGTGCTATCTGCATGCGATTCGAGGCGATGTCGCCGAGACGATACAGATGGCCGACCGCGTACTGACTTCTCCTCTGGAACTAGAACAGGGCCTCTCCAATCCCACACTCCTGCGGGTGAGGAAGGTCAGCCAGTTAGTCGCATCAAATCCCGAAGACGCACGGAGTCTCATGCGGGGCTGGGCAAACGAAACCTGGGAGAAAATCAGCAAGAAGTAGCGCAAATCAACCGGGAATAGCTCAAATGACCTGCCCATAGGTCGATCAGGTAACTGCAACCTATGGGCAGGCGTGCTATTCCTACGAAACGATGCCCGATCTTCAGCCTCCCTTCGGTGGCACTATCGAAACAGCCTTCCCTGCCTTGAGCAACCGAGGGCTGCGTCACGCCCTCGGTGCTCTCGGCTGCGGGGCGCGACCAGCGCTCTGCGCGGCCGCTCCCACGGTGATACCGCTCCGAGAGCAGCCCCCAAGACGGGGAGCAGCCCGATCAAGGCGAGCGCGCGCGTAAGACCGGCCGGTTCCCATAACGTTGAACAGAGTGCCGAGCCGACCGCGCCGCCGCTAAAGAAAGCGAGGTTCCCGACCCCGATCGCGCCAGGGCTATTGCGTTGTCGGGTAGCTGCTGGTCACGGCGGTGATCAGGTCGTGTGAGCGGCGGTTTGCGTGGCGGGTGGCGCGGGCGATGTTGGTGGCGCCGGTGGTGCGGTGCCAGCCGATCGCGGTGTTACGGAGTGTCGCGATGATGGTGGGTCCGTTTCCGGTCCGGGCTTGATGCTGGTCCTCACGGAAAGTCACGTCGCGGACGTGGTGGAGGCGATTTTCGATGTGCCAGTGCTGGCGGATCCAGGTCTGAAGGTCTCGGGCGGTGGCCTGGCCGGCGGGTGGTGAGATCGTCGGGTAGGCGGTCTCGCGGCTGGTCCGGCCTGCGACGATGCGGGTTCGGGTGATCCGGACGGCCTGTGCGGCGTGCGGGAACGCGATTCCGCCGGGCAGGGCGACGATGACGGCTTTGACGGTGCGGGTCTCTCGGCGGCCGTGGCTGCGGTCGCGGGTGCGGTCACCGACTGGGATTTGCGCCCAGGGCAGCCGTTTGAGCTGGGTGAACAAGGTCGGTTGGTTGGCTTTCGCCTGGACGAGCAGGTGGGCTTCTCGCCGGGCGACCTCGTTGGCGTGGCTGGTCTGGTGTGGAGTGCGTCGACGGTGAACAGCACTCCGGCGAGGGTCCCGAGTACTCGTTCGACGGCGTCGAGCAGCGGTGTGAAGGCCGGGATTTCGTTGCTCTTCGCGTCGATGGTGACCTGAGCGAGAACGATGCCGGTGCGGTGTCCAGAGCGGACAGCAGATGGACCTGCCGTCCGTTGCGGCGGGCGCCGCGCAGGACTTTGCCGTCGATGGCGATCACCGTCCGACACCTGCGGGGCCGGGCCGGCGGGGCTGGAGTGCGGGAGTGAAGCCAGCCGGCGAGGATGGCGCTGAGCAGGGCGTCGTCAAGCCTGGTCAGTACCCGCCAGACGGTCGTGCCGGCCGGGAGCCTGCCGGTGGAACCGAGCCGGGACCGTGCCGGTGCGTCTAGGTCGCGCAGCCAATCGGTGATCGCGGCGAACGACGACGCTCCGGCGAGGACGGCGCAGACCGCCACCGCCAGGTAGCGACGTCAACGGATACCGCACCCCGCGCGGATCACGCGGATCGGGCACCGCGGCGAGGACGTCCAGCAGCCCGCCCCGCTCACCATCCGTGACCGGCACGGCCGGGCTGGTCGGGGTGGGTGCTGTTACGGCCAGTGCCGGGATGAGAGATGATGCCATCGGCGGGTGGGGTCTTTCTCGGAGTCATGAAGCGTCGCAACTCCATGATCACCGACGCGGCCTCACCCGCTTCCTTCGCCTCCACAGAGGCCGATCACACCTCAAACTCCCTGGTCACGGCCTTCTGCACGACTACGCAACGGCCCTGAGGGTCATCTGGACCGACGTAGCGGTACCGCCTGGTCCGTATCACCGGGTGACGGTAGCGCCGCGCGCCGAACCCGTCGACGTCATTTTATGTCCGCACAGAACCGCTCCCGTGCGCGCGGATCGCGGCAGATCCGGATGCTCAGGGATAGCAGAAGATGGTGACGGGATCGACTACTGGCGGGTCGGTCGGCATCGTCATCCTCGATCTGCCTGCTCATAAGCCGATCGTCTCAACGTGCCGCACAAACTTCGATGACAGAAGCCCTTACAGAGACAAGGCTCGCTGGCACAAGGGGCATACCTCGATGGCATAGGACAGTGACGTTTCATCTGCTGTCCACCACGGCGGCGGATATTGTGTGCGTGAGAACCGCCTGGAGTGCCGGCCTGGACGGTGCGCCGGATGCTCCTTGGTTCCGTCGTTGACGCCCCGTTCTGCTACGAATCTGTGCGCTCCCGAGCTGGCGCTGCAGAATCTTGTCAGCTACCCGGCTGACGGGTTGCGGCGTCTGGATCGGTGCTCTGCTCGAGGGCCGTCCACCACTCCTCCAACTCGTCGACCCGGCTCTGGAGCGCGGCGTTCGCCGCCCGAACGGTCGCCAGTTCCTCGGTCAGCGCACCAATCGGCCCGGAGGCGGTCAGGGCGTCGAGCCAGCTCATGACCAGCCGATCCTCGGCGGCGACCCGGCGGAGAGCGGAGGCGACCACCTCCGGTGACAACTCAGCCACGAACTCTCTCGGGAGCGTAAGCAGGCGAGCGACCTCGCTGAGATTCCGCGCGGCGGTCATCTGGCGCCGGAGGCGCTCAGCGGACGGCACCGCCGGTTCGGCCGGTGTCGCGGCCGCCGCTGCCGGCTTGGCGGACCCAGGAGCGGGCTTCGACGCCGGCGCGGGGGTAGCCCGCTCGGGTTCCGGCTCAGGCTCGGCGTCCGACGGAAGATCGGGAAGGTCGTCGCCGACCCAGGCGTAGGCCAGGGTGTCGCCCTTCTGCCGTCGGACGACATTCGGCCACTTGGGCAGAACCGCCAGCGCGCGGGGCCAGTGCCGGGCCCACGTCTCGTTCCGGAGCCCGAGCTCAGACAGATGCTCCCGAATCTCTCGCACCTTCAGCGGGACCGGCGAGTCGGCCAGCAGGTGGAGAACCACTGCGAGGGGTTCTTGGGCGAAGACGGCATGGAACAGCCGAGTGTCGGACAAGGCCATGAAACGGAGCGAACCCCTCGTCGCGACGTGAACGTCGGCAGCTCGTCGGACGCGCTCTTCCTCACCGGTGTCATCCCACTTGACGTGATAGATCGTCCCGTCATCGGCGAGGATCGATCCGATTCGGGCGCGGCGTACGCCGAACGCATCGGACACCCGGACAAGACCCTGGTCTACGCTCACGAATGCGACTGTAATAGTTGTCGTCGCGGCCGCGGCCCCGGCCGAGGTCAGCCCGTTCCGGCCAACGCATCGTCTGTCCGTGCACCCGGCGCCGGCCGCCGACATCGGGTTGATCGCACAGACCAGGTAGCAGGCGCCGCGCAGCCCCTGCACCCAGGCACCGCGGTCGCTTTCGATACGGAGCGTGACAGACAACAGCGGCACGCCTCGCACCAACGGCGGCATAGAGTAAGCTCTTCTCGTACCGGACGACGCTACGCTGCGGCTCGATCACGCAACCGCCGAAGACCTCTACGCGACGTTGCATCAGGTCGGAGAGCACATCGCGGCCGGCGCCGCGACTACTGCGCCGACCGCTGACCAGGCTGAACAGACCGGCCCGCCGCGTCGTCGGCGGACGAGGCGGGGCCCGTCACATCTCGCGCGCCGGCATTCACGGCGGCATGACGACGGTAAAAATCGTGAGTGCCGGGTACGGGAGCGCGGGACTCGGTTGGGTGCTACGGACCGGAGGCGCGCGCCTGCCGGCAAAAGCGATCGATTCCCGCACATGCCTGCCCGGCGAGCGCGCCCGTGCCGACGATCACCGCCGCCAAGACTCCCACCAGCAATTCCAGGCCGGACCGCCGCCTCTTCCGTACCCATTACATATTCCTTGCCTTCGATCGTGTGGTGAACGCTGCGGAGCGGGAACGGCACCGTTCATCTGCGGTGCCCTCCCGCCGTGGTATCCGGGTACCGCTCAGCCGGCGATGTGCACGAAGCTCACCCTGTTCAGCCAGCCCGGCAGGTCGCTGAGGGAATACAGCTCGCCGTGCACGTCGGCGGCGATCGCAGTCGGCTGGATGGGCAGGTTGCCGATGATCGCGGAGTCGTATCCGCCGCCGGGCCTGGGGCGCACCGCGAACGCGCGGGTCGAGCAGTAGTCGCCCGCGATGTACGTGCCCCGGGCCTCGGGGGTACGCGAGCCGCGGTAGACCACGCCGCCGGTCACCGAACAGTTGTCGTTCTGGTGGTCGTACTCGAAGACCGGGTCGGTGTAGTGCACGCCCGGTCTGCACTGCTCCGGGTCGAAGACCGGGGTGCCCTCCCGGCAGGACCAGCCGAGGTTCGCCCCGCCCTGCCAGGGGCGGATGTGGTCGATCTCCTCGACGAGGCCTTGGCCGACGTCGCCGATCCAGAGCGAGCCGTCGACGGGGTCGACGGAGAATCGCCACGGGTTACGCAGTCCGTAGAGCCAGATCTCCGGCCGTGCGCCCGGCGTGCGCACGAACGGGTTGTCGCGGGGCACGCAGTAGGCCTGCGCGCCGCAGGCGCGGCCGACGTCGATCCGCACGATCTTGCCGAGCAGCGTGCCGAGGTCCTGACCGGACTTGAACGGGTCGTAGGCGTTGCCGCCGTCGCCGGTGGACCAGTAGAGGTAGCCGTCGCGGCCGAACGCCACCTGCCCGCCGTTGTGGTTGCCGAACTCGGCGTGCTCCTGGGTGAGCAGCACCTGCAGCCGGTCGGCGGCGCCGAGCGGCACCCGGGCCAGGGTCAGTGCGCCCGCCGGCAGGCCGGTGAAGGCCACGTAGAGCATGCCGGTGCGGGCGAAGTCCGGCGCGGGCGTGATGCCGAGCAGGCCGCGCTCGTTGTCGGACGTGTCGACCAGGGCGGTCAGGTCGAGCACCGGGTCGGCGGCCAGGCCGGTGCCGGGGTGGTAGGCGCGGACGGTGCCGTTCTTCTCCGCGATCAGCATCCGGCCGTCGGGCAGTCCGGTGATCGCGATCGGGCGCCGCAGTCCGGTGGCCACCTGCTCGGCGGTCACGGTCAGCTCGGTGAGCGGCACCGCCTCGTCGGCCGTGGTGGTCACGGCCGCCGACGCCGGGGGCAGTGCCAGCGCGGTCAGGGCCAGGGTGAGCAGGCCGGCCAGCGCGGTGGCCGGGCGGCGACGTCGTCGCGACATGTGCGGCTCCTCGATGGGTGTCGGGCCACTGTCACCATACATCGAGCACCGTCGATATAAAGCTCGTCGCTTATCCAGGTTTTATCGGCGCCTCCCTACGGTGCCCGGTTATGTCGATCGTGTTGTCCGTCGTCGTGCCGGTGTTCAACGAAGAGGACGTGCTGCCGTTGTTCGAGGACCGGCTCCGGCCGGTCCTCGACGAACTCGAGGTGTCTTATGAGGTGCTGACCGTGGATGACGGCAGCCGGGACGCCACCCCGCTCGTCCTGGAGGGCATGCGCCACCGATGGCCGCAACTGCGCGTCGTGCGCCTCCGGCGCAACACCGGGCACCAGAACGCGCTCACCGCCGGCCTGCACCGCGCCCGCGGCGAGTACGTGGCCAGCATCGACGTCGACCTCCAGGACCCACCGGAAACCATCGCCAAGATGCTGCACCTCGCCGAAACCTCCGGGCTCGACGTCGTGCACGGCATCCGGGCGGACCGCAGCAGCGACACCCCGTTCAAACGCTGGACCGCCCGGCTGTACTACCG
>NZ_JNXY01000060.1 GCF_000717135.1 Catenuloplanes japonicus | reverse complement strand
CCTCTAGCCAGGCTCCTATAAAGTCACCACCCGCCCACACCGGCACGTGCACCCCACGGGCCCCGTGCCGGCACAGCCGACAGATCGCTCAAAGACCCGAAGTCAGCCAGCGGACGAGTCAAACCCACCGGCACGGGACCCACCACCAATACTTACTGCCAGCGGAGTCTTCGGCACGTCGGAGGTTGGCCCGCGGGAGCATGCGGACCGCAACCACGCCGGAAGCGGGAAAATGAATTGGATCTTGGTCTTGACCGGTTTTCAGCCTTTGACCGCGCCGATGATGACGCCTTTCGTGAAATGGCGCTGGATGAAGGGGTAGACAATGAGCGCGGGGATGACCGTGACGATGACGACGGCCATCTTGATGGCGAGGCTGGGCGGGGCGGCGTATCCGATGCCGGGGATGTGGACGACCGCGCCGCCGCCGACGTTCGCCGGGGCCTGGCCGAGCAGGATGTAGCCCTGGAGCAGGCGCTGGAGCGGCTGGAGGTCGTTGCGGTCGATGTAGAGGATCGCGTTGAAGAACGCGTTCCAGTAGCCGACGGCGTAGAAGAGTCCGATGACGGCGATGACGGCTTTGGACAGCGGCAGCACGATGCGGGTCAGGATGCGGAATTCGCCGGCGCCGTCGATTCTGGCGCTGTCGATGAGTTCGCCGGGGATGTTCATGAAGAATGCGCGCAGGACGACCAGGTTGAAGGCTTGAATGGCGGTCGGGAGCGTGAGTGCGAGCAGGTTGTTCTTGAGTCCGAGGCCGGTGACGACCAGGTAGGACGGGATCATGCCGGGGTAGATGAGGAAGGTGAGCAGGAAGTAGAAGAGCAGCGGGCGGTGGCCGAGCGAGTCGGTGCGGGCGAGTCCGTAGGCGGCGAGCACGGTGAGCGCGAGGCTGATCGAGGTGCCGATCGCGGTGATCAGGACGCTGACCCAGACGGCGCGGCCGATGAGCCCGCCGGAGAAGATCACGACGTAGGCGGACGGGTCGAACTCGCGCGGGATGACGACGTAGCCGCCGGCGGCGTTGATGGTCTTCGACGACGAGAGGCTGGTGACGAGCACGACCCAGAGCGGCACCAGCACGGCGGCGGTGACGAGCGTGAGGACGGTGCCCTTGCCGAGTTGTCCGAGGATGCTCGGCTTCTCTTCCCAAACCGGTCGGACGCTCATGACTTTTGGTAGATCCCCTGCTCGCCGAACCGGTGTGCGATCTTGTTGGCGGTCAGGATGAGGACGAGCCCGACCGCGGCCTTGAAGAGGCCCGCCGCGGCGCCGATGCCGTACTGCTGCACGACCACGCCGCGGTAGTAGACGTAGGTGTCGAGGACTTCTGCGGCCTGTCTGCCGACCGCGTCGCGTTGCAGGATGAACTGTTCGAAGCCGACGTTGAGCGCGTCGCCGAGCCGCAGGATGAGCAGCAGGATGATGACGGAGCGCAGTCCGGGGAGCGTGATGTGCCAGAGGCGGCGCCAGCGTCCGGCGCCGTCCGCGGCCGCGGCCTCGTAGAGCTGGGGGTCGATCGCGGCGAGCGCGGCCAGGAAGATGATCATGCCCCAGCCGGCGTCCTTCCAGACCGCCTGCGACGTGACCAGCACGATGAACGTGTCCGGGTTAGTCATGATCTCCGGCGGTGTGTGGCCGGCGTTGCGGACCACCTGGGCGAGCAGTCCGGCGCCGCCGAGCATCAGCTGGAAGAACGAGACGACGAGCACCCAGCTGAAGAAGTGCGGCAGGTAGACGACGCTCTGGATGAACGAGCGCAGCTTCGGTGAGAGCACGCTGTTGAGCAGCAGCGCGAGCAGGATCGGCAGCGGGAAGTAGAAGATCAGCTGGAAGGCGAGGAGCGCGAGCGTGTTGCGCAGCGCGTCCCAGAACGAGGGGTCCTTGAAGAGCGCCTCGAAGTTGCCGAAGCCGATCCATTCGCTGTAGAGGAACGCCTCCAGCGGAGTGTCGCCGGCGAACGGGTTGTAGTCCTGGAACGCGACGACGTTGCCGAGCGTGGGGACGTAGTGGAAGACGAGGACCAGCAGGAACGCGGGCGTGACCATGAGCAGCAGCGGCCAGTCGCGGCGGAGGCGGTCGGTTGTCGTCTTCTTGTTGGTTCTGGTCGGCATTCCGCCCGGGGGTGGCGCGCTCATCGGCCGTTGTCGGCCAGGACTTTGGCGTAGAACTCGCGGGCCTCGTCGCCGCCGGTGTTGCGCCACTCGGTGACGACGGATTCCAGGTCGGTGATCGGGCGGCGGCCGCGCTTGATGTCGGTCAGCTTGTCCTCGGTCGGCTGCTGGATCGTGGCGATCCTGGTGGGCGTCTCCACCTTGATGCCGGTCCACGGGTCCGGCTCCGCGTACTGGATCGCGTCGTTGCACCAGGTGAGCATGTCCTGGGCGTAGTGCGGCACGTCCGCGCCGCCGACGATGACCGCGGGGCGGCCGCCGAGGAAGCCGAACTGGTTGGCGAACTCCTTGGTGTAGAGGTCGTTGGTGACCGGCGTGCTGTCCGCGGCGCGGGTGAAGTGGGTGCCCTCCACGCCGTACTCGCGCAGCTCGTACTCCTTGGTGCCGAACGGGGCCGCGTTCCAGTTGAGGACGCGCAGCAGTTCCTCGACGCGGGGCCGGCCGAGATCCTTCTTGAGGAACGTCCAGATGATGCCGGGCGTGCCCTGCCAGCGGACCGGCTTCTGCCCGGCGGCCGCGCCGAACACCTTGATCGGCTGGAGGTTGAACGCCGGGTTGTTGCGGGTCTCGTCGCGCTGCATGCCGCGCCAGACGCCGAGGCCGCCCTGCCAGCAGACCACCTTGCCGGCCCGGAGCAGCGCGTTCGCGTCGCCGCCCTTGCTGCCGGCCAGCTCCGGGTGCATCAGGCCGTCCTTGAACACCTTGATCATGTACTCGACGGCCAGCTTGTACTCGGGCGTCTCGTACTTGTGGACGAGCGTGCCGTCCGCGTTCTTCCGCCAGCCCTGCTGCGAGCCGGGCACGCCGAGCGCCTGCTCGACCTCGGCGGAGATCTCCCCGAACGCCCAGACGCCCTTGCCCGCGTCGGTGAGCTTCTTCCCGTACGCGTAGAGCTCGTCCAGGTTCGCCGGGTCGGCCAGCCCGGCCGCCTCCGCGAGGTCCTTGCGGTGGAACAGCGCGAACGGGAACGGGTTGTCCGTGGGGAACGGCACGCCCATCAGCTTCCCGCCCCAGACCGAGTCCTTCCACGCGGCGGTGGGCAGGCCGGCCAGCATCGGGTAGTTCGCGCCCTTCTCCTTGGCCAGGTACGGCGTGAGGTCCTCGAAGAGCACGTGCACGCCCTCGGAGAAGCGGGCGATGCGGCCGATGTCCCACCCCGGGATGACCAGCAGCTCCGGTACGTCACGCGCGCCGACCATCGCGTTGACCTTCTCGCTGTACGTGTTGCCGTCCTGCACGCTGAACTCGACCGGCACGCCGAGCGCGGTGTTGACGGCGTCCACGTACGCGTTCTGGCCGGTGGCGGGCGGCGGCGGGCCCCACCACGGCGTGGTCGCGGAGATCGGCTTGCCGCTGCTGCCCGGCTTCGCCGTGATCGCGGCGACCGTGGTCTTCGGATAGGTGACGTAGCCGTCCACCACCGGCGGGATGCCCTTGATGTCCGGCTGGACCAGCTGCACGGGCGCGTAGTCCGGCACGACGGCGGTGGCCGCGTCCGCGTTCGTCGCGGTGCCGGTCGATCCCGGCTCCCGGCTGCAGCCGCTCAGCAGCGGACCACCGGCCACGGTGGCGGCGCCCATGCCGACCAGTCCCAGAAAAGTCCGGCGGTTCGTGCTCACGGCCTTGCCCCTCTCCATATGTGGCTGCGCTAGAGTTAGTTCGTCTGGTGACTAAACAAAGTAGCCGACGGTCCAGGCCCCCACAAGGGAGCTTCCGGGCGGCGTATGGGGCATGATGGTCGGGACACCGGGGAGCAACGTTGATCACCATGCAGACCGGCCCGCAGCCGGCCGACTTCGCCGACGTGCGAGCCACCAACCTGGCCGTCGTGCTGCGCCACGTGCGCGCGCACGGCCCCGTGTCCCGCGCCGGCATCGCGGCCGCCACCGGGCTCAACAAGGCGACCGTCTCCAGCCTGGTCGCGGATCTGATCGACCGCCGCCTGCTCCGCGAGACCGGCCTCGCGGAGAACCGGATCGGTCGCCCCGCCACCATGCTGGTGCTGGATGGTTCGGCGTACGCCGCGATCGGCATCGAGGTCACCGGCGACCACCTCACCGCCGTCGCCGTCGACCTGGCCGGCGAGCAACTGCTGTCCTGGCGCCGCGCGTTCACCGCCTCGTTCGAGCCCGGCCGCGGCGTCAGCGCGATCGCCTCGCTGGCCGGCCGCGCCGCCTCCCGCGCCACCGCCCAGGGCCGCCAGGTCCTCGGCCTCACCGTCGGCGTCCCCGGCCTGGTCGACGAGACCGGCGCGGTGCGTCGCGCCGACGCACTCGGCTGGTCCGACGTGGACCTCCGCGGAGACCTGATCAAAGCACTGCGCAAGCCGGAGTACGACGTGGCCGTCGACAACGACGCCAACCTCGCCGCGCTCGCCGAACAGCGCTACGGCAACCATTCCGGCGCCCGCAACCTCATCTACCTCACCGGTGAAACCGGTCTCGGCGCCGGCCTCATCGTCGACGGCCGCCTGCTGCGCGGCGGCCGAGGCTTCACCGGCGAGATCGGCCGCATCCAGCTCCACGGCGGCACCCTCCAGGAACTGGCCGGCATCGAATCCCTGATCCAGCGCGCGCTCCCCGACGCCGACGCCGACGGCCCGATCACCGACTTCGCCCCCGAGATCGCCCGCCTGACCACCGCCGCCCGCGCCGCCGCCCCCCGCACCCTCGACGCCCTCCGCGACGTCGGCCGCCACCTCGGCCACGCGCTCTCCCTGCTCACCAACCTCCTCAACCCCGAGACCATCGTCCTCGGCGGCTACTTCGTCCCGCTCGCCACCTGGCTCATCCCCGCCGCCCAGGCCGAGATGGCCACCCACACCCTCGCCCCCGACGCCGGCGGCGCCATCCTGGTCCCGTCCGTCCTGGGCTCCGGAGCCGCCGCCATCGGCGGCGCCGCCCGCGTCCTCGACGCCCTGGACACCGGCAACCTCCCCGCCCTGGCAGTCTGAGCCCGCCCGCGCGCCCTTCTCTGCGGCTCCGGCGTGTGGCGCGCTTGGCGCGCACGACAGCGCGGCACGCACGACAGCGCGGCACGCACGACAGCGCGGCACGCACGACAGCGCGGCACGCACGACAGCGCGGCACGAGAAGCCGAAATATGCGGATATAGCAGCCTGGTCTCGTTGGTGGTCGACCGCGAGCGCAGGATGCAGCCGCGATCGTGGGGATTCAGCACGTCAGATTGCCGCAATCGACCGTGGTCGCAGGCCGCACTCACCCCGCAGCCACCCGGTCCTCCGCCGGCCAGCCACCCACGCAGCCCCCGTCCGATCCGGCGACGCACGATCAAACATCTCAGGGCGCTCTGACCGCAGAACGAGATGAATCTTCCGAATTCCGGGATCCAAGATCCTTGCATACACCACCGCTGCTATTCCCCCTGAATAACAGCGGTGGTGTATGCAAGGATCTTGAGCCGCATTACCGCCCCGCCGGAGGCGGGGTTTTCGCCCTTTATGCGCAAGCACCCACAAAGGTGACCGCCTGGCTGCCCCGTTTGCCATCGACCCGCCCGCAGGGGTGCAGATCATCGGCAGGGCCGCCACCAACGCACCGGCAGCAGACCTGAATTCGTGAGCGACAGCTGGACCACGACGCACCCGGAACCGGACCGCCCAGGCGACCAGAGACTCGTAAGTACCGGCCCACCGGCACCGATGAGACCAAGGCTGGCGGCCCTGCCGATGATCTGCTCGGCTTGTCCCGGGTCGATGACAAACGGGGCAGCCAGGCCCGCACGAAACCCAGCCACCCGCCCTCCCGGCAGCGCAGCTGCAATGTCTTGTCCCCTGCCCCGGAGCCGGAGCGCTCCCGCCGGAGGCAAAACGCTACCAGCCCGCCCAGAGGAACCAATAACACGAAATTTCGGGCGCTACGCGCCCGAAATGAGCTTCCCCGCGCCAAGGCGAGGCTGAGTCCGACCTGCAGGCCGCTATCTACCGCAATTTCGGGTGCGCAGCGCCCGCTGATCGCATCCCAGCCGAACCTCGATGCCGGAAGACCAGCAAGCGCGACCAACGACAGCCCTAAGCGGAACCGGCGATAGGCAGCGGGCTACCGGCGACCGGCGCAACCAGCGGACAACGACCGGCGGGCAGCGGGCAGCGGGCAACGACCGGCGGGCGGCAGGCGGCGGGCAGCGGGCAGCAGACGTCGGGCAGCAGACGTCGGGCAGCAGGCAGCAGGCAGCGGGCGGAGCGACCAACGGACGGAGCGACCGGCGACGGGCGATGGGCTGCAGGCAGCGAGGCAGTGCGACCGGCGAGTAGTGCGACCAGCGGGCAGCAGGCGGAGCAACCAGCAGGCAGCGGCGTGCGACCAGCCGGCGAAGCGACGAGCGACAGCCTGGGCGACCTGCAACCGGCTGCGGGCAGCCGTTGGCGAGTCGGCGGCCCCGCGCCCCGGGAAACGTCCGGTCGCGAACCTTAACCACGCCTTTTGTTGCCGCGCCCCCGTTACACCCGGCCGTTTCATTGATCTTGGGCATACCCGCAGGCTGCACTGGGAGCGATCCCACAACAGAGATCCACCGACATGGAATCGATGCTGTTCACCCCTTGACCCACCCCACGCTGGGGTGCAAACCTCAGGTTGCTCCGGGCGTAACACGCTAGAAACCGTGAAACCCCGGAGCTTTTCTCGAACGTTTATCGAAACGCTTCGAGACGGACACCCGAGACGGACACCACCGCGCTCCCACCAGAGCTATACGGCGCAGTCAAAGGATGACCCACCGTGAGCGAACATCAGCGCACCCCCTTTCGCGACCCCGAGCAAGCGCTTTCCTCGCGCATCGGCGACCTGCTCGCCCGCCTCACGCTGCCGGAGAAGATCGCGCTGCTGCACCAGCATCAGGCGCCGGTCCCCCGCCTCGGGCTCGACGGCTTCCGGACCGGCACCGAAGCACTGCACGGCGTCGCCTGGCTGGGGGCCGCCACCGTCTTCCCGCAGGCGATCGGCCTCGCCAGCAGCTGGGACCCGGACCTCGTCCGCCGGGTCGGCGCGGCCGTCGGCGACGAGGTGCGCGGTTTCCACCACAAGGATCCGGAGGGGGTCGGCCTCAACGTCTGGGCCCCGGTGGTCAACCCCCTGCGCGACCCGAGATGGGGACGCAACGAGGAGGGCTACGCCGAGGACCCCTGGCTGACCGGCGTGATCGGCACCGCCTACGCGCGCGGCCTGCGCGGTGACCATCCGTTCTACCTGCGTACCGCGCCCACGCTCAAGCACTTCCTGGCCTACAACAACGAGACCGACCGCGCGCTGACCTCCAGCAACCTGCCGCCGCGTGTGCTGCACGACTACGAGCTGCCCGCGTTCCGGGCGCCGCTGGCGGACGGGGCGGCGGTCGCGGTGATGGCCTCCTACAACCTGATCAACGGCCGGCCCACCCACCTCAGCCCGTTGATCAACGAGGTGCTGCGCGGCTTCTCCGATCGGGACATCATGGTGGTCGGGGACGCGGCCGCGGTGTCGAACCTCGCCCGTGACCAGCACTATCTCCCGGACCACGTGGCCGGCTTCGCCGCGGCGCTGCGGGCCGGCGTGGACTGCATGACCGAGGACGGCACGGATGCCGGGCCGACCACCGGGTTCCTGGGCGAGGCGCTGGCCCGCGGGCTGATCGACGAGTCGCACGTGGACACCGCGGTGCGCCACATCCTGTCGGTACGGTTCCGGCTCGGCGAGTTCGACCCGCCGGAGCGCAACCCCTACACCGCGATCACCGCGGACGCGATCAACTGCACCGCCCACCAGGAGCTGGCCCGCGAGGCCGCACGCGCGTCCGTCGTCCTCCTGAAGAACGACGGCCACAAGAACGACGACCGTAAGAACGACCATCGCCAGAACCACGATCGCAAGAACGACGACCGCCGGACCGGCGATGCCTGTCTGCCGCTCGCCGAGGGGCAGCGCATCGCCGTGATCGGCCCGCTCGCGGACGCGGTGCACGAGGACTGGTACTCCGGCGGCCTCCCCTACCGCGTCACCCTCTACCAGGCGATCGCGGAGCGCGCCGCGTCGGCCGTGTTCGCCGAGGGCGTCGACCGGGTCGCGCTGAGAACGCCGGCCGGCTGGGCCGAGGCGCCGGACTCGCCCGAAGGCGGCCCGATCCGCGGCGATGCGGCCACGCCCGGCCACTTCGACGTGCTCGACTACGGCCATGACGTGATCGCGCTGCGCACCACCGGGAACGGCCGGGTCGCCGCCGTCTTCGCGCCCGGCGGCCCGCTCGTCAACGACCAGCCCGGCCCGAACGGCTGGGAGGTCCACGAGACGTTCACGACGTCGGACGCCGGCGACGGCCGCCTCCACCTGCGCCACAACAACACCGGCCGGTGGGTGGCGCTCGGCGCGGACGGGCTGCTGCGCGCCGCCGCCGAGACCGCGGACGACGCCGTGCCGCTCACCGTCGAGCTGATCGCCGACGGCACGGAGAAAGCGGTCGAGGCCGCGTCCGGAGCCGACGTCGCCGTCGTGGTGCTCGGCAACCATCCGCTGGTCAACGGCCGGGAGACGGAGGACCGTCCGGGCCTGGGCCTGCCCGCGTCCGCGCAGGCGCTCCTCAGCGCCGTGCACGCGGCCAACCCCCGCACCGTACTGGTCCTGACCAGCAGTTATCCGTACGCGATCACCCAGGATGTGCCGGCCGTCGTCTGGTCCGCGCACGGCGGGCAGGAGCACGGCGCCGCGCTCGCGGACGTGCTCTTCGGCGCCACCCCGGACGGCCGCCCGGTCGACGCGACCGGCCGTCTCACCCAGACCTGGTACCGCTCCGACGCCGAGCTGCCGGACCTGCTCGACTACGACATCGTGGCCACCGACGCCACCTACCTCTACTACCGGGGCACGCCGCTGTTCCCGTTCGGCCACGGGCTGGGCTACACGCGTTTCAGCTATCGGGACCTGCGGCTTTCCGCAAGGTCGACAGACCCGGCGGGCACGGTGCTGGTCGACGTGGAGGTGACCAACACCGGCGACCGCCCCGGTGAGGACGTCGTGCAGCTCTACACCCGTCAGCAGCGTTCCCGGGTCAAGCAGCCGCTGCGCGCGCTGCGCGGGTTCGCCCGTGTCCGGCTCGCGCCCGGCGAGCGCACCCGGGTGACCATCCCGCTGCACGTCGGCGACCTGGCGTTCTGGGACGTCACCCGCGCCCGCCCGGTGATCGAGGCCGCCCGGCACACGGTCGGCGTCGGCCGTTCCAGCGCGGACATCCTGCTCACCACCACGCTCACGGTCCGCGGTGAGCAGATTCCGGACCGCGACCCCGCACGGCCGCTGTCCGCCGTGGACAATGACGACTACGACGGTGTGCTGCCGGCGGACCACGACACGCTGGCGTCGACGCGCGCGGAGGCGTGGGCCGCGTTCGAGGGCGTCACATTCACGGACAACGGCATCACGGGGGTACGGGTGAGAGGCGCCGGACCGGGCACGGTCACGCTGCGGCTGGACGATCCGGCCGGTCCCGTGATCGCGGCCGTGGACCTGCCCGCCGCCACGTCGCCGGTCGAGGTGACCGCCCGCGCCGACGGCGTGCACGGCACCCGCGACCTGTTCCTCGTCTACGGTGCCGCGGGCGTTACGGTGAGCGACGTGGCGTTCGACGCCGCCGGAGGGGGAATCGGTGGGTGAAGGGCCGGCACATCCGGTGCCCGCGCAGGGCGGCCCGTCGGACGAGGACGGTCCCGCGCCCGCACGTCGCACCACGGGCCGGCGCGCCGGCCCGAAGCGGCCGGACATGGTCACGATCACGGACGTGGCCCGGCACGCCGGCGTCGCGGTCAGCACCGTGTCCTATGTGCTCAGCGGCAAGCGGGCGATCTCCGCGGTGACCCGGGAGCGCGTGCTGGGCAGCATCCGCACGCTCGGCTACCACCCGCACGCCGGCGCCCGCGCGCTCGCCAGCCGCCGGGCGAACGTGATCGCGCTGGTCCTGCCGTTGCGCAGCGGCATGCACCTGCCGGTGCTGATGCAGTTCGCGACCGCGGTCGTGACCACCGCCCGGCAGTACGACCACGACGTGCTGCTGGTGACCGCGGACGAGGGTCCGCACGGCCTGCACCGGATCGCCGCGTCCGCCATGGTCGACGGCCTCATCGTGATGGACGTGGAGATGCGCGATCCGCGCGTGCCGCTGCTGCACGAGTTGGAGCGGCCCAGCGTGCTGATCGGCTTCCCGGCCGACGCCGGCGGCCTGACCTGCGTCGACCTGGACTTCTACCGGGCCGGTGCGGTGTGTGTGGAGCATCTGGTCGCGCTCGGCCACCGGTCGCTGGCGCTGCTCGGCGCGCCCGCGGTCGTCTACGAGCGCGACACGGGATTCGCGCGGCGCACCAGGTCCGGCTTCCTGGAGACGGCCCGCCGGCACGGCGCGACCGCGGTCGCCCAGCCCTGCGAGGAGCACTATCCGGCCGTGCGGGAGACGCTGGCCCGGCTCCTGGCCGAGCGCCCCGGCCTGACCGGCCTGGTCGTCCACAACGAGGCCGCGGTGGCCCACGTGCTGACCGCGCTGCCCACGCTCGGCCGGCACGTCCCCGACGACATCTCCGTGGTCGCCATCTGCCCCGACGAGGTCGCCGAACGCTCCGGCCCCGCGCTGTCGTCCGTACTGGTCCCGGCCGAGGAGGTCGGCCGCCAGGCCGTCGCGCTCCTGATCGGCAAGGTCGAGGGCGAGACCGTCCCCGACGCCACCCTGATCGACCCGCGCCTCACCGCGAGAGCGAGCACCCGGCGCGCACCGGATCCGCGCGAGGCGGAGCAGGTGGGCGAGCGGGCGGGTCTTCGGTGACCGGCCACGGATCCGCTGCCGCGGGAGCGCGCGGAACCGGACCACGCCGGAAGCGGGAAATCCGCTTCTAAAGGTTTTCGCGGAGCGCCTGGAGCAGCGGGATCGCGGCGATCTTCTCCTCGGTGAGCGTGGGCCAGTGGATGTGGCCGGGGGTGCGCGCGGGGCGGCGGGGGCGGCAGTCGATCAGGCGGTCGGGCGTGATGATCAGGTCGAGCGGGACGTCGTGGGCAGCGGTGGGAATGTCGCCGGCGGGACGGACCTGGGTCTCGTGGACCGTGGTGACGACCAGCGTGTGCGGGCCGATCAGGCCGGCGGCGGAGGCGACCGCGTATTCGAGGTCGGCGAAACCGCCGCCCTTGCCGAGACGTGCGCCGTCCTCGCCGGCGGCGACGCAGCCGGTGACGACCAGGTCGACCGGGTGCAGCGCGGCGACCGGGACGCGGCGGGCCGAGCGGGTCGCGCCCGCGATCGAGGCGGCCTTGCGGGGTGTGTCGGCCAGGTGGGCGGGGTCGAGCAGGAAGAACGGCTCCGGCTCGGCCAGGCGCGGGACCGCCATGAAGACGGTCTTGCCGTCCTGGAGCGCGCGCTGGCGGACCGGCAGCTGCGCGGAGTCCGGGTTCGACTTGAGCGTGCGGGCGGCGGCCCACTCCGGGAGCGCGCGCAGGCGTTCGGCCGCGGCCTCGGCGCCGATGAAATTGGAGATGCGGTGGCGGGCGCCGGGGAACCGGGACGCCTTCGCGGCGATCAGCGCGTCCCAGACCTCGTCGCGCAGTGCGGCCTTCGCGGCCAGCAGATCGGCCGGTCCGCCGGCGTCGTGGTCGTGACGTTTCGGGGGTCGGGGCACCCGCAGATCATCGCAGGAGGAGCGGGTGGCTACCGTCCGGGCGGCGGCTTAAGGGCCGTTCAGCAGGGTCGACTCGTCCGGGGGTGGGCACCACGCGGGTACCGGCACAGGGCTAGCCTGAGGTACGTGACACGCCGCGCGAAAATCGTCTGCACTCTCGGCCCCGCGACCTCGTCCCCGGAACGCATCCGGGGCCTCGTGGAGGCCGGCATGGATGTGGCCCGGCTGAACTTCAGCCACGGCGACCACTCCGACCACGAGCAGGTCTACCACCTGGTCCGGGAGACCGCGAAGGCCACCGGCCGCGCCGTCGCCGTCCTGGCCGACCTGCAGGGCCCCAAGATCCGGCTCGGCCGGTTCGAGAACGGCCCGCACGAGTGGCGCACCGGGGACTCCGTGATCATCACCGGCGATGACATCATCGGTTCCGCCACCCGGGTCTCGTGCACCTACCGCAAGCTTCCGCAGGAGGTCAAGGTCGGCGACCGCCTCCTGATCGACGACGGCAGGGTCGCCGTCGAGGTCACCAACGTCGAAGACAACGACATCCACGTCCTCGTCGTCGAGGGCGGCAAGGTGTCGAACAACAAGGGCGTCTCGCTGCCCAACGTGGCCGTCAGCGTCCCCGCGATGTCCGAGAAGGACGCGGAGGACCTGCGGTTCGCGCTGCGGATCGGCGCCGACATGATCGCGCTGTCCTTCGTGCGCACGCCCGAGGACATCAAGCTCGTGCACGCGGTCATGGACGAGGAGGGCATCCGCCGTCCCGTGCTGGCCAAGGTGGAGAAGCCGGAGGCGGTGACCCACCTGGAGGCGATCGTCGACTCGTTCGACGGCATCATGGTCGCCCGCGGTGACCTCGGCGTGGAGATGCCGCTCGACCAGGTGCCGCTCGTGCAGAAGCGCCTGGTGCAGCTGTGCCGCGAGAGCGCGAAGCCGGTCATCGTCGCCACCCAGATGCTCGACTCCATGATCGAGAACTCGCGCCCCACCCGCGCCGAGACCTCCGACGTGGCGAACGCGGTGCTCGACGGCGCGGACGCGGTCATGCTCTCCGGCGAGACCAGCGTCGGCAAGTTCCCGGTCCTCACGGTCAGCACCATGGCCCGGATCATCGAGACCACGGAGTCCGGCTCGTTCGGCGTGCCGCGGCTGCAGCACGACCCGCGCACCCACGGCGGCGCGCTGACCGTGGCCGCGTCGCAGATCGCGCGGAACATCGGCGCCAAGGCGCTGGTCGCGTTCTCCCAGACCGGCGACACCGTGCGCCGCCTGGCCCGCCTGCACTGCGAGCTGCCGCTGCTGGCCTTCACGCCACTGACCGAGGTCCGCGACCAGCTGGCGCTCAGCTGGGGCGTGCAGACGTTCGAGACCGCGTTCGTGCAGCACACCGACGACATGTTCCGCCAGGTCGACCAGGCGCTGCTCGGGCTCGGCCAGTTCAAGGCCGGCGACTACGTGGTCGTCGTGGCCGGCACCCCGGCCGGCACGCCCGGCTCGACGAACACGCTCCGCGTGCACCAGCTCGGCTCGCTCTCGGCGAGCTGAGCCTTCGTGACTGACAGCCCGGCCACCGGGCAGGCCGCGGTGGACCAGCTGCTGGAGATGCTCGACCTCCAGCGGCTGGGCCCCTCGGCGTTCCGGGGCACCAGCCCGCAGGTCTCCCGCCAGCGCATCTTCGGCGGGCAGGTCGCCGCGCAGGCACTGGTCGCGGCCGGGCGGACCGTCGACGCGGAGCGCACCGTGCACTCGCTGCACGGATACTTCGTGCGGCCGGGCGACCCGGCCGTGCCGATCGACTTCCAGGTGGAGAACATCCGGGACGGGCGATCGTTCTCGGTGCGGCGGTCGGTGGCGTACCAGCACGACAAGGTCATCTTCTTCATGTCCGCCTCCTTCCAGGTGTACGAGGAGGGGCTCGACCACCACGAGCCGTTCCCCGCGGACATCCCGGCGCCGGACGGGGTCCCGACCGTCGCCGAGCGGATGGCGCGCTACCCCGAGCGGCTGGCCGTGGTCGCCGCGACCTCGCCGCGCGCGATCGACGTGCGCTACCTCGGCGAGACCGGGTGGGTGCCGCCCGGCGACCGGCCGGTCAACGCGGAGCCGCGCGCCTGGATGCGCATCGACGGCAAGCTGCCGGACGACCCGCTGATCCACGCGGCCGCGCTGACCTACGCGTCGGACATGACGTTGCTGGACGCGGTGCTGGCCACGCACGGCGAGGTGTGGGGCCCCGGCGGTGTGGTGGGCGCGAGCCTGGACCACGCGCTCTGGATGCACCGCCCGTTCCGGGCCGACGAGTGGTTCCTCTACGACTGCACCAGCCCGAACGCGTCGGGTGCGCGGGGCCTCGCGTCCGGGCGGATGTTCGCCGAGGACGGCCGGCTGATCGCCAGCGCCGTGCAGGAGGGCCTGCTCCGCCGCACCGCCGCTAATTGATCACCAGTTTCCCTATGCGGATACTCTTCTTTTATGCGTCTGTCCGCCCGGGTCGACTACGCGCTTCGCGCGGTCGCCGAACTCGCCCTCGCCGCCTCCGACACGGCCTCGGAAACCTCATCGCGGTCACCGCGCCCGGGTAATCCGCTCACCGCCGAACGCATCGCACGGGCCCAGGAGATCCCGCCGAAGTTCCTGGAGAGCATCCTGCTCCAGCTGCGCCGCGGCGGCATCGTGCACGCCCAGCGCGGCCCGGAGGGCGGTTACTGGCTCGCCAGGCCGGCCGTGGAGATCTCGCTGGCGGACGTGATCCGGGTGATCGACGGCCCGCTGGCGAACGTGCGCGGACAGCGCCCCGAGGACCTCGGATACTCCGGCGCGGCCGTCGCGCTGCAGGAGGTCTGGATCGCGTTGCGGGCCAGCGAGCGGGAGATCCTGGAGCTGGTCACGCTGGCCGACATCGCCGGCGGCAAGCTGCCCGACCGCGTCCAGGAGCTGGCCTCGGACCCGCGCGCCTGGGTCTAGGCCGCTCCCAGCTGATGGACGGTGCTCGACCCTCGCCCTAAAGTCCACTAATCTGATCGACATTGTCTGGCAGATAGGTGGTGTGGGATGCGCAAGCTGGTCGTTCTGGCGCTGGTCGGGTTCGCCGCACAACTCGTCGACGGCGCGCTCGGCATGGGCTACGGCGTCACCTCCAGCACGTTGCTGCTGGTCGCGGGCCTGACCCCGGCCTCGGCCTCCGCCTCCGTGCACCTCGCCGAGATCGGCACCACGCTCGCGGCCGGCACCGCCCACTGGCGTTTCGGCAACGTCGACTGGAGCGTGGTCCGCCGCATCGCGCTCCCCGGCGCGCTCGGCGCGTTCCTCGGCGCGACCGTGCTCAGCAACCTCTCCACCGAGGCCGCCGAGCCGTGGATGGCCGGCATCCTGCTCGCGCTCGGCATCTACCTGCTGGTCCGGTTCGCCCGCCCGATCGGCCGTGCGATCAACCGGTCGCCGCTGCGCAGCCGCTTCCTGGCACCGCTCGGCCTGGTCGCCGGGTTCGTCGACGCCACCGGAGGCGGCGGCTGGGGCCCCGTCGCCACGCCGTCGCTGCTGGTCAGCGGCCGGATGGAGCCGCGCAAGGTGGTCGGCTCGGTGGACACGTCCGAGTTCGTGGTCGCGCTCGCGGCCAGCGCCGGTTTCCTGCTCGGCCTCGGCACCACCGGCTTCGTCTGGGGCACCGTGCTCGCGCTGCTGGCCGGCGGCCTGATCGCGGCCCCCATCGCCGCCTACCTGGTCCGCATCGTCCCCGCGCAACTGCTCGGCGCCGCCGTCGGCGGCCTGATCGTGCTCACCAACGCGCGCACCATGATGAAGGCCTTCGACATCACCGGCGGCACGACCACCGCGGTCTACCTGCTGATCATCGCCGCCTGGGTGGCCGCGGCCGCGCTGGCCGTGCGAGCCCTCCGCCGCACCCGCCGGGCGACGGCGGAAGAGGAAGAGCGCGAGCTCGCCACCGTCTCCTGATCCCGCCGGCTGCCGCGGGAAGACCGCTCAGGCCGCCACCACCTCCGCCGCGAGTGCGACCAAGGCGGGCACGGACGGATGCGTCACCGGCTCAGCCCAGGCCAGAACGACCTCCACCAGCGGCGCATCAACAAGCGGCACATAAGCGACATCCGGATTGGGATACACCGCGACGGTCGCCTCCGTACTCACCCCCACCGCCCGCCCCGCCGCGATCACCACCAGCCAGTCATCCGTGTTCCCGACCGGCACCACACGCTCCGGGGCCGCACCGGCCGGCCACAGCCCGCGTGTCGTACTCCCGGTGACCGCGTTCATCGCCACCGGCTCCCCCGCCAGATCGGACAGGAACAGCTCCGCACGCGCCGCCAGCGGACTGTCCACCGCCAGCACCGCGAACCGCCGCTCACTCATCAGACGAGCCGTGCGCAGACCGGCCACCGGCCCCGGATCGCGAAGGATCGCCACGTCACAGCGACCGCGCCCCACCCCCGCGATCCGCTCGTCGTCGATCCGCAGCAGCTCCAGCGGCACCTCCGGATGCAGGAGCGCCCAGCGACGCAGCAGCATGGTGGTGCGCGCCCCCAGCGCCGACCACGCATGCCCCAGCCGCAGCGGCCAGACCCCGGCAGCCGACGGGTCCAGCGCCGCGTCCACGGCCGCGACCGCCGCCTCGGCCCGCTGCCGGTACCGCTCCCCCGCTGCCGTCAACTCCAGGTGGTGCGTGGAGCGGTCCACCAGGCGTACACCCAGATGCGCTTCCAACTGCCGCAACGTCCGGGACAGCGCCGGCTGGGTGACGTGCAGCCGCGCCGCGGCCCGGGTCACGTTTCCCTCGGCCGCGATCGCCAGGAACGCGCGCAGGTGCCGCAGATCCGCGGTCATAACCTCGGAGCATAACCACCCGCGCTTCGGCATTTCCGGCGCGCTCCGGGCGGACATAGCGTGACTCTCGTGCTCCTCGCACCCGAAGCCTCCGTCGCACCCGAGACCCCCACCGCACCCAGCTCGCCCGCCGCCAACAGACGCGGTGGCCGGCGACGTGAGCTGGGCGCGGTGGGCCTCGTGCTGGCCGGCGCCGTCTCCGTCCAGTTCGGCACCGGCATGGCCACGCTGCTGTTCCCCCGGGCCGGCGCCGCCGGCATGGTCGCGCTGCGGCTCACGGTCGCGGCGCTGCTCATGCTCGCGATCTGCCGTCCCCGGCTGCGCGGCTACTCGCGATCGGACTGGGCCGCCGTCGTGGCGCTCGGGCTGGTGTTCGCGGTGATGAACTCGGTGTTCTACCAGGCGATCGCGCGTATTCCGCTCGGCCCCGCGGTGACGCTGGAGGTGCTCGGTCCGCTGACGCTGTCGGTCGTCCTGGCCCGGCGCGCGACCGCCTGGCTGTGGGCGCTGCTCGCGCTCGCCGGAGTGGCGCTGCTCGGCGCGGGCGGCGTCGACCGGCTCCGGCCGGCCGGCGTGCTGCTGGCGTTGACCGCGGGCGCGCTGTGGGCCGCGTACATCCTGCTCAGCGCCACGGTCGGCCGCCGTTTCCGCCGAGCGGACGGCATCGCGCTGGCGCTGGGCGTCGCCATGGTGATCACGCTGCCGGTCGGCGTGCTCTCCGCCGGTGCCGTGCTGCTCGACCCGGTGATCCTGGCGCTCGGCGCGGCCGTGGCGGTGCTGAGCTCGGTACTGCCGTACACGCTGGAGCTGTTCGCGCTACGCCGCCTGCCGTCCTCGACGTTCGCGGTGATGGCCAGCCTCGGTCCGGCCATCGCCTGCCTGGCCGGTTTCATCGTGCTCGGCCAGTCGCTGAACACGGTCGAGATCCTCGCCGTCGTCCTGGTCATCGCCGCATCGGCCGGCGCGGTCCGCAGCGGCACCCCGCGTGTCGAGCCGAGCGACGGTAACGGCAACCGGCGATAGGGTCCGCGCCGGGTCCGGGCCGGCACGTTCGCATCGCGGCCATCATCGGACGGCCGGGCCGCCACACCTTCCAGCGGCCGGGTGAACATATAGCCGCCTTCATGCCGCTATGAGCAGAAATTTCGGGCGCAAAGCGCCCGGCGCCTGCTTCCAGCCAAGCCTTGACTCTCAAAGGATGTTAAATATTAAAATTTCGGACACAAGGTGTCCGAGCGGGCGCGGGGCGGCTCGCGGGGCGCGGGGCGCGGAGCGCGGGGCGCGGAGCGCGGGGCGCGGGGCGGCTCGCGGGGCGCGGGGCGGCTCGCGGGGCGCGGGGCGGCTCGCGGGGCGCGGGGCGGCTCGCGGGG
>NZ_JNXY01000059.1 GCF_000717135.1 Catenuloplanes japonicus | reverse complement strand
CGCCGGAGGACGTGCTCTGGCCGGAGGCGCTGCTCGCGTACCGGGAGGACGGCCCGGAACCGGCCGTGGCCCAGCTGCGCCCGCTCTACGAGTCGATCGGGGAACGCCCGGTGCTGATCGGGCAGGACCCGGCCGCCGCGGCGACGCTGGTCCGGATCGCGGTCGCGGCCGGCCGCACCGACCTGGCCGAAGCGGTCGTCGTGGCCGCCCGCGCGCTGGCGGATCGCAACCCGGAGCTGCCCACGCTGGCCGGCGCGGCCGCCCACGCGGAAGGACTGCTGCGCGACGACGTGACACTGCTGCACCAAGCGGTCGACCTGCTGCGGAAAGGGCCGCGCCCGCTGGTGCTGGCCGCCGCGCTCGACGACCAGGCCGCGCTCGGCTCCCTGAAGGCCGCAGCGGCAGAGGCGGCCGAGCTGCGCGCGGCCTGCGGCGCCGGCCGGGTGCCAAAACGGCGAAACGTGCTCACTCCCGCGGAGTTCAAAGTCGCGGCCCACGCGGCAAGCGGGCTCAAACAGCGTGAGATCGCGGCCAAGCTACAGCTCTCGCCGCACACCGTCGACGCTCATCTGCGGCACATCTACGCCAAGCTCAACATCAACAACCGCGGCGCGCTCACAACCTGGTACACCCGCCAAGACCAATCGAGCTAACGCTACCCACGTCCCGTACCCGGAAGATACCTCACCACGCCCCGCTCCTTCCGACGACCTCATAGCGGTGGGGCCGGAGCTCTGGGTGACCGCCAGCAGCTCGGACCGTCCTTTTGAGATGTCGTTGGCGGTGGAGAGGGCCGTGTCCGGGGTCTCCTCCTACGTTCCAAGCGCCAGCCGTGGGCTTGCCATCGTTGCGTGGTCTTGGACAAGGAGGAACTCGTCGGCGAGCGAGATCACGGCGATCGGGTCCGCGTCGGCGAGGACGGTGAGTGACGTTGACCAATCGCCGGACTGCAGACTCTCCAACAGCAGCTCGCGTGCGTGATCGCGGCTGCCGCTGGCAGCGATCACTGCCAGGGATGTGGCTGCCAGGTCGGGGGCGTCGATCGAACGAGCCAGGCGTAGCGCTGCGTCGGTTTGGCCGCAGTCCAGCAGTGTCTTCACGAGGCGGGCTTGAGTCGCCGGATGCCGGCCGAGGCCGACCTTGGCGAGCAGTTGCTCCGCCCGAGGATGTTCTCCGGCCGCGGTCATCGCTTCCGCCACGTCGCTGATGTGCTGGATGTGCGAGTCCCAAGCCGGTTTTGTCTCGGTGTAGCTGAGCCGCTCAGCGCGATCGAACTCACCCACGCTCGCTGCGGCCGCGGCAACCATGGCCATGAGCTGGTCCTGCATGGAGTCCGAAGCGTTCGCGGCTGCTGACTCGGCGCGGTCGAGCAATGATGCTGCGCTATCGGCGATACCGACGATGCCGGCCGTGCGCACCAGGTCCGACAACAGCCGGACGAGGTTGACGTTGTCTGAATCGGTCACCGCCGCCCGCTCGGCTTCTTTAAAAAGGCGTACCGCCCGGACGGTATCGCCCTTCGAGGCCAGCAGGCGGGCAACCGAGGTCGCGGACCGGGTTCTTGCGGATGGCTGGCGAATCTTGAGGACGATCGCCTCGGCGTCGGTACCCTGCCCGAGTTTGGCGAATGTCTCCGCAAGGCGAGGCCAGCCGATGTACTCACGCGACATCTCCGCCAAGGCAGAGAAATGCTCCTCCTGCTCCGCATCCACCGATGACGGCGTCGTCAGGCAGAGCGCTGCCTCGTCGGCGATGCCGCGAGCGCGGTCGAGGTCATCGGCTTCAGCCAAGTCATCGGCCAGCGCTGCCAACGCTTGTACGCGCCAGCCGATGTCGCCTTGGGATCGGGCGACATCGAGTGCCTGATCGAACTCGCCTGCTTGGAGGAGAGCCCGTGCCACCTCGATAGCAACGGGATCGTCACTCTCGGGCAGGGTAGCCAGTCGTCGGGCGGCGGCGTGGCGGCCAGCGCGGACCATGGCCGCTCCGAGCGCGATGAACGTCCCGGTCTCCTCTGCCAAAGATTCGGCCCGAGACACCAGTACGTCCGCTCGAAAGAGGTCACCGAGCCGGCACATGGTCTCGGCGAGCGCGATGAACGACTCCGCCAGCCGTTTCCGGGCTACGACCAGACGGGCGGTGTTCTCGGCGTCATCGGCCAAAAGCGAGGCATCCTCCGGCCGGCCGGCATCCAGCAGACGGGAGGCCAGGCTCGCCATGACTTGGGCACGCTGTAATGGCTGTTCCACTACGAGAGCCAGGCGACGCGCGATATCGAAGTGTCCGCGCTGTGCCGCCGTGAGGGCGATCTCACCCCGGGCTTGGTCGGCTTGGCTTGTCGAGGGAATGGCCTCAACGAGGCTTTCCGCTCGCGCGAGGTCGGTGTACGCCGTGGCCGCTGCGACCTGCTGCAAGGCGAACGACCGATCCTGGTGAAGCTCGATCGAGAGAGCAAGCTCCTCGGCCGTCTGCCGTGCCGATTCCAGACGGCCGGGGACTGCCCCGGCGACCCACGCGAGCGCCCCGGCGCGTTGATAGGTCGATGGCGCACTGTATGCGGCTTGGAGCGCAAGTCCGATCATGTCATCCGCCATCTCAGGGCAACCACCCTTGGCGGCGGTAGCCGAGATCAGGATGAGCGCAGTCGTCTGCTGAAGAGGGTCATCGATCGACCTGGCCTGTGCACAGGCTTCGGCGAACAACCTCCGCCGTTCCTCAACACATGGTGCACGGCGTGCAATCGCCCCCACCTGGGTCGCCCGTCGATATCCGGGTGGAATAGTGGCGATCAGTTTCTCAGCCCTGGCGATGTCTCCTGCACGAATTACATGATCGATAAGGTCCGACAGGGCGACCTCTCGCTGCCCCGGAGTCGGCAAGGAAGCGGACACCCGCTCCGCGGAATCAGCGGCTGCGGCGTACGTCGCCGCCACGCCGAGCTTCGCTGCCACGACCGCTACCTCTCCTAGAGCACGCGCTCGTAACGCAGCGTCCTCGATCAGCGTAGAAACCGTCAACGCGCGTGCCAACAGCTCGGAGTCGGATGGCGAACCGACCGCGGCGATGGCCAGGAGTGCGCGGACCTGCTCCGCCCTGCTGGTGATCTCCTCGGCGATACGCAGCGCATCGTTCACGTCCCCCGACTCAGCCGCTACCGCCACGATCAACCGCAACGCCCGCGCCCCGGAATCCCCCATCGCCCTAGCTAGCGCCTCGGCGCGGGCACATTGCCCCAGCCTCGCCCGGACCTCGACCAGTTCATCCGGCAAATTCGCGTTGCGGCTGCGCAGCCACTCGCGATGCACCGCGAGACGGGCAGCTGTACTCAGATCTGGCGGCGCCACGGCCATGATGTCAGCCAACCCGGCGGTATCACCGCCAGTCACGGTAAGGAGGCGATCCTGGCGGGAAAGGTCGGTCGCCAGTCTCACCATTCTTGGTACATCGCCCAGGCTCTGCACCAGAGCCGAATACGGGCGCAGGAGATACGCAGGCGTCGACAAGGGCCAGCCTCGGACGGCGTACTCATCCGCCCAGGCATGAAGCCGTATCCGAAACTCCTCCAACCGCCTCGGTCCGAGATAGCCGAGAGCGGACTCCTTCAGGTCCTCGTGAGCCAGGAAGTACACCGGACCAACCCGGCTCTGGAAGGCACGCCCCGCGACCGAGCCCAGCTCATCAGCAATCTCAAGATGCCCTCGACCGGTTAGCTCAGCCAGGTCGGTGGCAGATAGCCCACCGCCGGACGCGGTGACCAGGCCCAGCAGATCCTTCTGCAACGGCGTACCGCCCATCAGCCGCCGGAGATCTCGGTGGGCGTCATGCCGCACAACCTCGGCATACGGGGAAGGTGACAGGTCGCGTCGCACCTCCGGATTACGCAGCGGATGGTTAAGGGGCACATCGGTCGGCAACGGCGGGTCAGCTCGACTGGCGACAATCACGCGCAGCCCGGGCGGCACCACAGCCGGTAGTAGAGCAGCGATGCTGTGCGCGTCATGATCCGCGGTCCAACCAAGATCCTCGTCGAGACCATCAACGACCAGCACGAGCGGGCAGGCACGTGCAAGCAGATCAAGGAAGTACGCCTCGCGGTTACTGACGCTGAGGTACGACGGCACAGACTCGCCGAGCAACCTGGCAAGCTGGTCAAGGACGACATCGAGAAACGCGGTGCGGTCGGCCTGCCCGCCCAGTCGGGCCGTCACGAAGAACGAGACCAGGCGGACGCCGGGTGACGGGTGCAAGACGAACCACGACAGCAGCGCCGACTTCCCCGACCATGCTGGCGCACGCCACCAGGAATAGGCGACGCCGCCCTGACGCGTACAGAATGCCGTCAGGTCTGCCAGCTCCGGCTCGCGCGCCGAAAGCTTCTCCGGGGCCATTTGGCTAACCTGCTGCAAGTAAGCCGGCGCAGCTGCCCGTGCCGGGATTCGCTGTGGCCGCCGAGCGGGCTGTCCTCTGCGTGCTTGTACGTCCTGTTTTCGTAATTGCTCCCAATAAGCAACCCCTTGTCGGGGGTGGGAGGAAGGAGCGCGTCCCTCCAGGAACCCGACAAGGAAGGCGACAGCGTCCTTGTTGCTCGGCACCGTTTGGCCGTTCAGCCAGTTGCTGAGCGTGGCGTCTTTCAGCACGACGGGCGGCTTCTGCCGCTTTCCCTGGTGAACGAGCGTCGCCAGGGTGGGGCTGCCCGCAGCCTCGTACAGCTTCCGCAGCTCGACGGAGAAACGAGTCACGCGGCACTTCCGAATCGGAAGAGTCTCGGAAACATCGTTGAGCTCGGCATTCTCGCACTCTAGCGCCCGCGAACATCGCCGGAATTCGGTCGGAACGGCAGACAGGAGACATCACCCGAACGCTTGAGCCGGAAGGTCGACAAGATGCCCTACCTCTTCGCCCTGCTAGTTGCCCTGCACCTGGCGGCCGCCTGCGGCTACGTCGCCGTGGGCGATCCAACCGCACTCTCGACCATCGCCCAAATCGACGCAGCATTCGCGTTGGCATGGCTTGACCTGCGCCGGAATGGCCGCTGACCATGCCAGGGGCGCACGGCCTAGCAGGCGGGCGGCGTCCTCGGAGCGACCGACGGCGGTGCAGGCCCAGATCGCGTCCTCGATGTCGATCAGGATCGTCGCTCGGTCGCCGTTGGAGTCCGGATGAATCACCTGTGCGGGAATTGCCACGCGAAGGGACTACACACCGGGACCTACCAGGATCTCGCCTCGGCCGTCACCGGCTGGCCGGACCTACCAGACACCTTGCCCCCAGACATCGCCACACCGCTGGCCCACGCCCATCTCCGCGCAGCGGACTCGGACCTCCAAGATCTCCTTCTGGAGACGACGGAGCTCATCGGCGCCGCGACGATGGCCGGCGACACTCTCGTACACAGCGAGCCACAATGACCTCTCCGATCGTTATCATGTGCAGCCGGTGACCCGGACACCGCTCAGGCCCAGGGAGGAGGTCAGGAGGTGGATCTTCACGCCAGGATTCGCGAGGCGATGCGGCACCCTCCTGAGCGTCCGCGTGTCTTCGAGGAGTGCGCTTGCGACCTTCTTCGGGCGGTCTATCCCGGCCTATCTGAGGTGTCCGGCGGGCACGACTTCGGTCGAGACGCTGACATTTACTTCCCGCTGAATACCCAGGATCCGAGTGTCCGGGGCCGCCTGATGGCCACGACCGGTGATCCGGTGGCCAACGTTCGCGGCAGCCTGGCCCGGATGGCCGAGGAGGACTTGCAGGTCGATCTCGTGGTGGTGGCCTGCCTGCGCGAGATCAATGCCCGAACGCGACGCATACTCACCCGGCTATGCGACGACCGCGGTATCCCGGAACCCCACATCTTCGACGGCACCTGGTTCGCGGCGCAGTTGGCCAACAACCCGTGGTGGCGTGAGCGCCTACTTGATGTCCGCGGCGACTTGTCCGCCCTGACGGAGCAGCCCTCGCAGACTCTGATGGTGGCAGACCTCATCGGCCGTCAGACAGAGGTGGCGCAACTGCGTACGCTCATCGCTACGAACAGGGATATTCTGCTGACCGGCGCGGCCGGTACAGGAAAGACCCGGCTTCTCGCGTCCCTCGGCGGCGGTGTCACCTTCCTAGAGCCAACCGCGACAGAGCACCTCGCTGACGCCCTGAGAATGACGCGCCCCGCTGCCGTGATCGTGGACGACGCTCACGCCTACCTCAGCGACCTCGCTGCACTGAACGCTGCACGCCACCAGCTCAAACTGTCGTTCTCGATCATCGCCAGCACCTGGCCGAGCAAGAGCGACGACCTGCATCGGACGCTCCCGCACGCCGAACAGATCATCCTGGCACCTCTGCCGAGACCTGACATCGACGACATCATCCAGCACCTCGGCATCACCGGACACCGCGCCCGAACCGTCGTACTCGACCAGGCCGAAGGCCGACCCGGATGGGCGATCATCCTGGCCAGCCTGCTCATCAAGGGCGAAAACGAGGCGGTCATCAGTGGGACCGCGCTGGTCGACAGCGCCTTCCGGTTCGTCCACGAGACCGCGGCCACCGAGATCGAGCCTGATGTGCTGGCATGTATCGCGGCGGTCGGATACGTCACCGCCGCCCCGCTGGAGACCATGGCCTCGTACATCGGGATTCCCCTCGGCCAGCTGAACGCGGTCGTGCGTCGGCTCGCCCGCAACGGTCTCCTGGAAGAAACGCGCGACGGTTGGCAACTCCTCCCCGCGCTGCGCGCACCTCTGGTGGCACACCGCTTCTTCAGCCAACGGCCCGACCGCCAGTGGTCGACGATCCAGAAAGCATTTCCGGGGCGAGAGCATGACTTCGTTCACGTCGCCTTGGACGTCGCCTTATCTACCGGCTCGCCGTCAGCACGCAATGCCGTCGAGCAGCACATTCAGACATTGCCTGACGTCACCGAATGGGCCCCAGCGACGGTCAGCCTGGTCTGCGAGTACACACGCTTAGACGAGCGTGCAGCTGCATACGCCGTCGCGCAGGCCCGGCAGCTTCTCAACTCGCCTCGCGAATCGACCACTCTGCACGGCATGGTGCTGGACTCGGCAAGGAGCCACGCAGTCGAGCTCCTCGAGAGCGCCGCCCGAGGGTGGGTGATTCCGGAAGCCGTCGCTGCGCTCCTCGATCTCGCCCTCGACACCCCCACCACACATCGCTACGCCTCGCAGGACCCGCTGTATACGCTGACCGATCTCGCCAACCGGATACATCCCGACATCGGGACGGATCTCGAGGTACGCCGCCGGCTCCTGACTGGCACGCTCGGATGGCTTTCCGGTCGACGGACAGAGCAGGCATGGATCAAAGCCGCGGAAGTGCTGGTCGCGGTGTTCGCTGTGAACGGTCGTGCCGCCTGGCAGGACCCGGGCCGGCCCGCCTATGCGACCGTCGCCGATCGTGTAGAGCCAGCTCAACACCTTGAGGAGCTGGTAAGGCTCTGGGAACAAGTCACCGAACTGCTCCGATCGACCAGTAACCCTGACGGCATTTCCTGCCCGGCCGAGGCGCTACTGACACTGACCGACCTAGCCGGCTCCTGGCTGCGTCTCGGTGAAGGATTCGCGGTGTCGTCGGGTGGCACCCAGGTCACCGATCAGCAACGGCTGGCCGGACATCGCGGCGGTAGAGCAATGATCGAATCACTGCGTAAGGCGGTCCAGGCCGTGCCGGGTGTGGCCCTACGCGCGAACCGGATGTTGAATGACATCCGGCGACGCGGACGCTCCGACGAACCTCGGCCGGTCCTATTCACCGTCGATGCCGACCTGCTCGATCTGGTCGGGCAGCGCGACCCGTATGTTGACGGCGACATCGAAACGGCGGTGCGGGCGCAGAACATCGCGCTCCGCAGCCTCGCGGTCCGGATCGTCAATATGGGGCCGCAGGCGGGCTGTGCACGAGCCGTCACCCTTGCTGGCCACAGTCGTCATGTGGTCGAGTACGACCCCACAGTCGTGCTCGCGGACGTGATGCGTCCTCTTCTGACCGACCCACCCGCCTGGTGCCAAGCCGCTGTCGCGCATCGGCACGCGCCCCTCGCTGGCGCTGCGCTCCGGCGCTGCCTCGACGATGGGCTCGCGCTGCCGGCCGGATCACTCCTGACAGAGATCCTCGAGGATAATTCTCTGCGACGTGCCGCGATCACCGCCGTGCTGCCTCTGCCGGAGGTCAGTCCTCTCGGCGCAGAGATCCTCCAAAGTCTTGGAAGCAGCGATGACTGGATCCTGGAGCATCTGGTCTCCAACGCTGCGTCCGACGCGTTACGCCATCACCTGCTGTCCCACTCCGACGATGCTGTTGCAGGCCGCGCAGCGCTTGCCTTCGACATCGGTTACGGCCGGGATACCCGCCAAGGCCCGCTCTTACCTGACCTGTGGGTGCCACGCTGGCGGGAGGCGTTTCTCCGCCTGCGCTGCAAACACATCAACAGCGACTTCCAGCGATATCGAGCCGAGGAGACCCTCGCCCACCTTGCACAACATGATCCTGACCTGGTGGAGCAGTGGTTCACACGTCGCATCGAGGAGAGCATCGCGGACAAGCACGCCCCGTTCGAGCCCCGCGGGAGCCAGCGACACCTACGTCTGCTTCCCCAAGCGCACCGCGAGCGCCTCGTACGGCGCTCCGGCGACAGTCGCTGGATCAGCCGCGGATGGCTTACATATCTCACCGCCTACGACCACGAACTCGCCACCCGCCTCCTCACCGAGAACACACTCAGCATCATCGACCTGACCGACGCGTTAGCCGGCTGTCAGGACGAAGCCGTCGAGAGCCTCGGTCCGCTCCTGCTAGCGCACGGCATCACACCAGAGAAGATCGCGCAGATCGTCGTCAGCCCTCGGCCCGACACGTTCACGTTCGACCACGGTGCTGTCACCCACCGGCAAGCCATAGATTTCTTCACACGTCTCCAGGAGCGCGTACCCGCGCTTGAGGAAATCGCTATTGCGGGCAAAGAGCAACAACTACAACTTCTAACAGCCGCCGAAGTCACAGAGGAAGAGGAGCGCCGCCACGGTTGGCGATAGAGGGGCACCGAATGACGGGACAGCACCATGTTGGAGACCCTCACCGGTATCGCCACCGGCAGCCTCTGTGCACTCGCCGCCGCCGTTGTCAACCTCGCCACATCAATCCGCTACCGGCACGGCCTTGTCAGCGTCGCCAGCCTCACTGACATCAGTCTGGGTAGCTGCAGCGTCCGTCTTTCGATCGGGACGGGCCCTGCTCGACCCCAGAGACGGAGGTCCGTCGCCACCACGCCAGTCCCGGCCGGAATTCCTTCGTCGAAGGCCCAATCCACGACGATGGGTGCGGTCTGCCGCACGACCTAGTCCACGAAGACCGCGAGGCCTAGGCCTTCGACGCGCACCGACGGTTCGGTCGTGGACGCGGAACTCAGGTAAGGACGAAGTAGGCCCGTGCACCCGCTGCCTACCAAGACGGCGGCGTCTTCTTCCTGATGAGTCTCAGCCGGTTCAAGTCATCCCAGACCCAGCGAACGGCCAGATTGGTGGCGGGCATCCGATCGGCCACATTGATACGGCCGCCGTGGACCGAGGTCCATACCCAGGATGCGCCGTCCGGGCGGCGAGCGATGACAAGTTCGTGGACCTTGGAGAGGCGTCCGCGAGCGTAGGCGGAGTTGATATTCTCGTGGCTCTCGACGGCGATGTCGACGCGAACTTCTTCGCCAGCGACAAGCGGAATCAGGACCGTGGTCGCGCCCGCCGTCGCGCCGACGAAGATGTGGTACTCCACGCGGTAGGGGACCAGAAGCGCTCGCTCCATCGTCGCGGCCAGGGTGGGGAAATAACGGCCGACAATTTCCTCGTACGCCTTCATCGCGGCTAGGTGCACGGCTCGCACGCGGGCGGTCAGTTGGTCGGCGCGGTAGCCCGACCATACAGCGTCCGGCGGGATAGGACCGGCATCGCGGCCCGGCCAGGGGTCAGCCAGTAGGCCGTCCGGGTCGCCAGCCTGGGCAATGTTGACCAACTCGAGCACCTCGCCACGGGTATACTGCTGGTCCCGTAGCCCGAAGCTCTCCGCGCCGAACTCGTCCAGCCTGCTCAGCAACTCGGTACCGTAGTAGGCAACACGTTCGGTGAAGGTCATCGTCTCGTGTAGGCGGTATTGCGTGGCACTGAAACTGGTGGGGATCAGACCGGTCGCCCGATCGTGCCACCACTCGCCGCGGAGCACATCGATGTCCGGGCGCGTTCGCATCGCCGTGAGCACCTCGACCGCCGATCGCTCGGCCAGGTGTAGCGCGGCTCGCCAGGGCGCGGCCGGGTGCGTGGACAGGGCAACGCCCTGGCGGCGACTGCCCAGGCCTTGCTCCTCGACGGCCAGATCGACCCAACCATTCCCGCAGTCGATAGCCAGCCGAGCCGAGGGATCCGCCATCGGCCCGGCTGCCCACGAGGCGAAGAGGTGAGGGAGAGCGGCGCTCCAGGCGTCGACGGCGAGCCGCACACGCGCTTGAGAGTCGGGTTCGACAGCCGCCTCGCCGTGGAGAGGGGGATCGGTGAGCGGCACCGCCTCGCCAAGGACCCAGGCAGCCGCGCCCGGATGGGCTTCCACGAGGGCGGCGAGGGGTTCGGACGACTCTTCCCAGGTGCCAATAGCCGCCGCGAGCAGCCAGGCCGACCGCCATAGCTCCCACGCCCGCAGCGACACTAGCTGTTGAGCCAACGGGACCTCCTTCTCGAGGAGGGCACGCGCGGCGAAATACTGCTCGAGAATCGGTGACGCGAACCGCAGAACCTCGGAGTCTTGCACAACCAGGCGGGTCGCGACCAGCGCCTGTCTGATTTCCAGCGGCCCGGCCTCGCGGCCGCGTACCCGGCCGCGGCCGGCGATCGTCCGGGTGGCCAGGCGGCGCAGGGCGGCGTGGACATCGACCCCCGCCATGCTCTCCCGGTCGAGCACCTCCTCAGCGAGGTCACCGAGGAGCTCGATCGGCGTCCGGAACCTGCGCGTGCCGTGGTGGAGAAACCTGGCCGCCAGGAGAGCGAACAGCGGTTTGACCGCCTCCGCGCTCAGCGCCCGGGGCAGGGACCAGCGGCGCGTGTGCTCGCCGCCGGCGATCGTCAAGATCAACTCGATCTGCTCGTCAGTCAGCGGTGGGATGGTCACAACAGCATCGATGCTGATGTACCCGGGGCGGGAGAACAGCAGGATCTCGCTGCCGGTCGAGAGATAATCCATGTGCCGCGCCTGGGCGAGCAGGCCACGTGCCGTGTCGCGGTCGACCTCGTCCAGGCCGTCGACGATGACATGCCACGATGCCGCAGCCGGCGGGCTTGCCGCCCGTACAGCCGCCTCAAGTTTGTCCGCCGTGAGGTCACGGGCTTGCAGGAACACAGGCCATGGTGCTGTGGCGTCCGAGCGGGCACGCCCGATCGCCCCTTGATGCAGCATGTCCGCGCAAGTGGACTTTCCGCTGCCCAGGTCGCCTACGATCACCGTGGGGGATGGCGCGAGCCGGAAGTCGACCAAGGGGGCGAGCTCCTGTCGGCGTGTCTCCAATTCGCGGATCACATCGGCTGACAGTTGGAGGGACTGCAGGCGTTCCCGCATCCGGGCGATCGCACGTTGTTCCAGCTCGACGAGGGTGGCCAGATCCGTCGACCGCGGCGACGGCAAAGGTCCCGGCACGGACGGCTGTTCAGGCGGGCGCACCAAATGGTTGACCTGAGCGGCGACGGTGTACTCATCCAGGCCGCAGGCCCGCGCCAGAGTCTGGGTGACCGCGCGGACATCAACCAGGGACGCCGGCCCACCCCGGGAGATGATCCGGTGGATCAGATCCTTCTTCGGTGAACCGTCGAGGCGGTCATCGCCGGCGATCTGCTTCGCCAAATCCTCCAGCGCGGGCATGCCTGCCTTCTCGTGCAGGCCGTAGAGCAGATCGCGGACCTCCTGCTGCGGGCCGGCGTCCAGCTCGGGCCGGGCCAGCTTCCGCGGGCGGCGCACAGGGGCACGCTTGGCGGCCGCCGCGGTTCGGCGGCGCACTGGTCGAGACTCGTCGGCATCCATCGCCCACCGATGATGCCCCACAGCTACCGGTCGTGGACGCCTCGACACCCGTCGGCACTCAGGTCATCCCTCCGAAATCGCCTGAGTCTGAAAACGCAAGCCGGCGCCGGCTCCGCCTCCGTCTCAGACACCCCAGGGAGAACGTGATGATCCGACCCCCGCAGCACCCCATCGACCCCGAACCGCGTCGCACCCGGATCACCCTCGCCGTGATCACCGGCGTCATCTCGGGTGCTACCCGCGCTCTGACCAGTTGGCTCCTCGACTACATGACGACCCTCAAGTAACTACCTCGGGTGGGATCCCGCGCCGGACCGACGGGATCCCACCTCGCTCCAGGCCGCGGTGCGCATAAAGGCGGACACCCGCTCAGACGACTCCGGAAATCGACAATTCCAGCAAGCCCGCCCGGCACCTCGTTTCCTGTTGTCCGCGAACCGGCCCCGCAGGAATGCGCACCGCGTCGAAGTTCGCAATCCGCAGACGGCACCTCCGACAAGGAGGGGTTGACCGCTAACGAACTCTCGGTACGCAGGTCCCACTCAACAAGCAACGGTTCTTTCTACGCAAGCGGATGCGCCTCTCCGGTGAGCTTGGCAAGCGCCACACACAACTCCTGCAAGGTCGCCCGCACGCACCCAGCTGACCTGCCCCGAGGACTCCGGACACGCCGCCAAGTAGGGTGGCGACGTCTCTGGGAGGAACGGGTTCGTGGGAAAGAAATCGGGGAAGTACTCGGCGGAGTTGCGGGCTGAGGTCGTGAGCGCGTATGGCGATGGTGAGCGCACGTACGCGGAGATTGCCCGTAATTTTGGCCTTGTTCCGGAGACGGTCCGGTTATGGGTGGCCGCGGCGAAGAAGCAGAATCCCGGGCAGACGGTAGAGGCACGGGATTCGGTGGAACGGGCGCGGGTCTCGGAGATGGAACGGCGTATCCGTGAGCTGGAGTCAGAGAACGCGTTCCTGAAAAAGCTGCAGCCTTCTTCGCGAGAGAACAGCGGTAAACGAGCGTTACGCGTTTATTGCTGCGGAGAAGGCTGTCCACAGTGTGAAGATGATGTGTGTGGTCATGGGTGTTTCTCGTTCAGGTTTCTATGAGTGGATGGATCGGCCGGTGTCGGCGGCGGAATCGCGGCGTGCAGTTCTTGCGGATCTTATCCGTGATGTGTTCGATCGTTCCGGCCGGACGTATGGCTATCGGCGGGTGCATGCGGAGCTGGCGCGTGGCGGGGTGCCGGTCGATGACGATCTGGTCCGCCGGCTGATGGGCCTGCTGGGGCTGGTCCCGGTACAGGTGAAGCGGCGCGGCGGGCTGACCGTACCGGATCGGGCTGCTGGGCCGATCCCGGACCTGGTCGGGCGGGACTTCACCGCGGCGGCGCCGGGGGCGGAGCTGGTCGGTGACATCACCCAGATCGACACCGGCGAGGGCCCGTTGTATCTGGCGACGGTCATCGACTGTTTCTCGAAAATGGTGGTCGGATGGTCGGTGGACATTCGTTACCCGGCGAGCCTGGTCGGCGCCGCCTTACGGGCGGCGTCCCGGCGGATACCACTGGCCGCGAAAGCCATCTTCCATTCCGATCGCGGCAGTCAGTACACGTCACACGAATTCGGGCTGGTTCCCTCCGAACTGGATCTCCGGCAGTCCGTCGGGCGAACGGGCATCTGCTTCGATAACGCGATGGCGGAGTCGTTCTTCGGAAAGCTGAAGACCGAACTCGTCCATCACCGGAAGTTCGCCACACGCGCGCAGGCCCGCAGAGAGGTAATCCGCTACGTCGAGGGCTTCTACAACAAGAAACGCCTGCATTCCGGCCTGGACTACCGCCCGCCGGCAGAAGTACTCGACGAATGGTTTGCGTCAAAGCAAGCAGCTTGATATATTGACATTTGGTGCAAGTCCGGATTTTTCGAATCAGGTCAGAGGCCATTGGGGAATCGAAAATCGTGTGCACTGGATCCGCGACGCCGCCCTCGGCGAAGACACCCACCACGCCTACCTCGGCACCACCGCACACACCCTCGCCGCACTACGCAACCTGGCAATCTCCCTGATCCGCCTCGCCGGCCACACCCGCATCAAACCGATCATGGAACGACACCACGCCAACAAAATGCTCATCCCAGAACTACTCCACGCAGCAGCTCAATGACCCACCGACTTTGCTTTGGCTCTGAGGTGTCGGCGCTGGCGATCGCACCGGACGGCACCTGGCTAGCCAGCGCCAGCCAGGACGGGAGCGTGCGGTTGTGGGACACGCTCACCGGCACCGAGCGGGGGTACCTCATCGGTCATAGCGGCTCGGTGTCGGCGGTGGCGATCTCACCGGACAGCACCTGGCTGGCCAGCATCGGAGGCGACCGGACAGTACGGGTGTGGAAGGCCGCCACTGGAGATTGTGGCGCGGTAGCACGCACCGCTCACAGCCTCTGGACCTGCGCCTGGTCTCCTCTCAATAGCCGCTATCTATTCGTCGGAGGAAGCGCTGGTCTGTACCGCTTCGAGTTCAAGCCGCCGATCGCATAGTTTCAGTGTTGGCCGGATCGATTCTGCAGAGCAAGCCCTGGCAAGGCGCGATACTGATCCTCTGGGGCATGAACCCGGGGTCCGGGGCGTCGGCCCAGGTGGCGACGAGGTGATGCGGAGTGCATACCAACATCATGCAGACAAGATGCCGACCGGCCAGGACGGCACTGTTGATGCTCACTCTGGTAGCAGGGTCTAGCTGCGCTCCGGGCGCAGCACCTATAGGACCGCCGCCCGCTGTGACCACCGGTGCGGTATGCGAGGACGCCGACGCGGCGTTGAACCGCGGCCTGGCGGGCACAGCGGAGCAGCTCTACCGGTCCCATTTGCCGAAGGCTTCATCAGCCGACACGGTTTCGCCAGTGTCAACGTCTCCCGTCGTGATACCCGCCTGCATCACCGTCGGCCTGGAGGCTGTGAGGACGCGGCGGGTGGAAGCTAGGGCCGCGATCGCGGCGGGTGATCGCGCCCGCGAGACGGGGCGCTACGGCTTGGCGAGGCAGTGGTATCTGAAGGCACAACGGTGGGACGTGGACAGCGAACAGGCGGTCACTGGCCTGACCTCTCTTGCCCGCATCGAGCGCACTCAAGGAAGCGCAGCACTGAGTGACGTATGGCTTCCGCTGGCGGGGCGCTTGATCGCCGACTTGGCAACCATTCTCGTTGTTATTTTCGTGGCGGTTAGGGTGGTTGCCAATTTCGTTGTACCGCCGCGCACCAAAAAAGACCCAATGTCAACTAGGCATGCCTGGCTGGCAACGTCCATGGTCTTCATCGGCGCCCTTGTGTTCGCGATCGCTCGGGCTGGCTACCTCCGCACAACGGACACCGGTTTCAGAATCCTAATATCATCAGGTATCGCGATACTGTGCGGGACATTTCTACTTGCCCTTTGGTCAGGGCGCAGGCTGGCTGTGCAAGTGGAGGTCCGCACGGAACAGGAGGAGGCAAATACGTCGGCGACCGCATACCTCGCTGCTCGTCTTGCAGGTCTTGGCGGCGGCCGACCCGAAGGGCTACTACGACTGAAGGGCACCGACGTAACCGCGTTGCCGGCCGATGCGATCGGCGAGCTGCCGCCGGGCCGCTTCGCGCAAGCCCTTATCAAGTTGACGTTGGCCTTGGTCCCAGTTGTTCCGTGGCGGATAGTAGCGACGGAAGGACCAGGTGGAGTCGTCACAGTGGACATCCGGCGCAATTATCGATCGGTAGAGCTCATACTTATCTGCCCGAGTGATATCAGTGCACCAGACGACGATCGAGAAACACGCCGTCAAGCCATGTTGACAGCTACTGCAGCAAAAACGCTGCTCTGCCTTGGCGAGTACTACCCCCAGCTAACAGACGGCCTGTGCGGCGCTACCCGATGGCGCAGCCTTGCGAGGCAAGTGCTGGCCACCGAGCCGGTCGATACGCCACCAACGCATCGACGCCGCCTGCTCGCCGAGGCAGTCGAGGCCGACCCGGGAAATCTGGCCGCCTGGTACGCCTATCTGGTATGGACTGCCGTCGACGAGCCTGAGGCAGTCGGCGCAGGCAGAGGAGCAGCAGTCCGCTTCGACGCACTATATCTGACAGCGACGGCCGAGCAACGAGTCTCCGATGGCTATCTCGCACTAATAGTACGCATTCTCTATTCAAGCACCGCAGCCTGGCTTCAGCACTGGCAAGCCCTCCCCACCGGTAGCGCGGAGGCACGCAATGCGTGGCGGCACGCCGCTGCTTCCAGTCACGCGATGACCACCACAGTGGCGCGAGCCCTAAACGGTCAGCCGCGAGGATTGAAAGAATTCGCAACCGACGTTTTACCCCTCACGACCGATCTCGCAGAAAACTTCCATAGCGACGACCGCGGAACGAACACTTGCCCCTGGCTCGACGACGCGGAAATACACTTGCAATCCTTGCTCAGTCGATCACTAAGTGCATTATACGTACACGCGTGCAAATGTGTACGGGCCGGCCGTCGCCCGGAGGCACTCGATGCGCTCGGCCTCGCCATCGGGCTTGACCGGCAGCGCGCAGGAGCACAGAGAGATCCGGCCTTCAGTCCAATTGCGAAGACCACACAATTTCGCAAGCTGACACTCACAGATCTGCCATCCAGCAGGAGACAGCGCCTATTCCGTTTCGTCTCACGAACACGGATAGACACCTCGGGCTGAATGAGGTCATCACCCCTTAGATACCATCATCTCATAGACAAACCAACAGATCAGCACGAAGGCGACCAATCCCGGGATAAGGGACCACCTTAAATCGAGCTTCCGCACAGCCTGCGGGTCGCACTGGACGGGATCACCCCCTTTTCAAGTTGTGCACAATGAGCGCATTTATCGGGCATCGGCGCAAAGTCACGCTGCCACTTTCCGTCAATTAAGACAAAATGAGCATCCACATTATGCATAACACGACCCTCCCCTAAACAGCGATCGACATTTTCAGCACGCTAGAAGCGATAAACGTGAAGCAGCAGTCCCTACGGATACCTTGCGCGTACATCATCCGGCTAAAGCATTAAGGCTGGATGCTACGTCGAAAACGGGGCACCCCTGGAGGCGGTGAAGCATCGATTCGATCCCGAAGGCTTCAGTGCGACGTACCCGCCGCTGGCGTCGGCGCGCTGTCACAATTCGTCGATCTGCCCGCGCTCGTGCAAGAGCACAGCTAGGTGCCCTGCGGCCCACCTGTCGTCGGTGTCGCCCATGTCGGCATGCTGCCGCAGTACGACGATTGCTTCGTCGATCTGCCCGCGCGTGTGCAACAGCTGTACAAGTGGCGCGGCATAACCGTAGCCGACGTCGGCGTGTTGCCGCAGCATGGCGATCGCTTCGTCGCCCTGCCCGCACTCGTGCATGAGGTGCGCTAACTGCCCGGCGGCGTAACTACCACCGGCATCGACGCGTTTCCGGAGCATGACGATCGCTTCGTCGCTCTGCCCACGCTTATGCATGAGGTCCGCCAGCTGCACGGTGGCGTACCTGTAACCGACCTTGGTGAGCTGTTGCAGCTCGTCGATTTGCCCGCGCTTGTGGAGGAGGTTCACCAGTTGCACAGCAGCGGCACCGCTGCCGGCATCAGCGCGTTTCCATAGGATGGCGATCGCTTCGTCGCTCTGCCCACGCTCCTGCAGGAGATTTGCTAGCTGCCCGGTGGCGTACTCGTTGCCAGCATCGGAGCGTTGCCGTAACTCGTCGATCTGCCCGCGTTCGTTCAGGTGGTTCACCAAATGGAAGGTAGCGTCCTTGTGGCCTGCGTCGGCGTGCCGCCGCAGCTCGTCGAAATAGCCATGCTCGCGCAGAAGCTCCGCCAACTCCCTACTGATATGCCCGTCGGCTGTTGTCTTACACAGGGCGACGGCATGGCTGGTATGGCCGCGCCATCTGGCGTTGTCGGCGATTTCTAAGGTGTCGCGGGGATCGTGATGGTCGATGAGTGCCTGCCACGCCCGGTCAGGTATGGATTCGGTGTGACGTTGGCGGCGGGCGTGTTGGTGGAGGTAGTCGGCAGTGACCCAGCCGGCGATCTGTCCCATGCCGGCGGCGACAGGGGTTAGTACTGCAACCCGGCATCGTTACTCATCCCGGTTCGAGTCGTTTGCGGTAGTGGCAGGCCCGTGCCTGTTCGAGGCGTCGGCGGCGGTATCGGG
>NZ_JNXY01000058.1 GCF_000717135.1 Catenuloplanes japonicus | reverse complement strand
CCGCTGGTCGCTCCGTCGATGTTCCTGGCGATGACCGTGCTGGCGTTCATCATGCTCGGCGACGCCATCCGCGACGCCTTCGACCCGAAGCTGCGGTGAGCGACGACAATGACTGACATCAAGGTGAAGAACGAGTTCCTGCCGATCGACCCCGCGGCCCCGCTCCTGGAGGTCGAGAACCTCAAGGTCGAGTTCCGCACCGCCAACGGCGTGGCCAAGGCGGTCAACGGCGCGAACTTCCGGCTCGCGGAGGGCGAGACGCTCGCCATCCTGGGCGAGTCCGGCTGCGGCAAGTCCGTCACCGCGCAGGCGATCATGGGCATCCTGGACACGCCGCCCGGGTACGTGACCGGCGGCGAGGTCCGCTACCGCGGCGTCGACCTGCTCAAACTGAAGGAGGAGCACCGCCGCCAGGTCCGGGCCAACCGGATCGCGATGGTCTTCCAGGACGCGCTCTCCGCGCTCAACCCGGTCTTCACGGTCGGGTTCCAGCTCGGCGAGCTGTTCCGCAAGCACCGGGGCATGTCGCGTGCGGACTCGAAGAAGCGCGCGATCGAGCTGCTGGACCAGGTGAAGATCCCCGCCGCACGGCAGCGTGTCGGCGAGTACCCGCACCAGTTCTCCGGCGGCATGCGGCAGCGCGTCATGATCGCGATGGCGCTGGCGCTCGACCCCGAGGTGCTGATCGCGGACGAGCCCACCACCGCGCTCGACGTGACCGTGCAGGCGCAGATCATGAACCTGCTCGCCGAGGTCCAGCGCGAGCGGAACATGGGCCTGATCCTGATCACGCACGACATGGGCGTGGTCGCGGACGTGGCGGACCGGATCTCGGTCATGTACGCCGGCCGCGTCGTCGAGGAGGCGCCGGTCTACGACATCTACGCCCGGCCGGCGCACCCGTACACGAAGGCGCTGCTCGAGTCGATCCCGCGCGTCGACCTCAAGGGCCAGCAGCTCAGTGTGATCAAGGGCCTCCCGCCCACGCTCACGAACATCCCGCCGGGCTGTGCGTTCGCCGCGCGCTGCCGCTACGCGCGGGACGTCTGCCGGCAGGACCCGGTGCCCCCGTCGTACCAGGTCACCCACAACCGCACCTCCCGGTGCCACTTCTGGAAGGAGGTCGTCGGCGTTGAGTGAGATCGTGCTGCAGACGAAGGGTCTGAAGAAGCACTTCCCGATCACCCGGGGCATCGTCTTCCAGTCGAAGGTCGGTGCCGTGCAGGCGGTCGACGGCGTCGACCTGGAGCTCCGTCGCGGTGAGACGCTCGGCATCGTGGGCGAGTCCGGCTGTGGCAAGTCCACGCTGGCGCGCCTGCTGGTCGGGCTGGAGACGCCGACGGCCGGCGAGATCAACGTGCGCGGTCAGGACATGACCAAGCTCCGCGGTGGCGACCTGCGCCGGGCCCGTCGCAACATCCAGATGGTGCTGCAGGACCCGTACACGTCGCTGAACCCGCGCATGACGGTCGGCGACATCATCGGCGAGCCGTTCGAGATCCACACGGACGTGGTGCCGAAGGGCGACCGCAAGGCCCGCGTGCGTGACCTGCTCGACCTGGTCGGCCTCAACCCCGACCACATCAACCGGTACCCGCACCAGTTCTCCGGCGGCCAGCGCCAGCGCATCGGCATCGCCCGCGCGCTCGCGCTCAAGCCGGAGATCATCGTCTGTGACGAGCCGGTGTCGGCGCTGGACGTGTCCATCCAGGCTCAGGTGATCAACCTGCTGGAGGGGCTGCAGGAGGAGCTGGGGCTCTCCTACATCTTCATCGCGCACGACCTGTCCGTGGTCCGGCACATCGCCGACCGCGTCTCGGTCATGTACCTCGGCCGGGTCGTCGAGACCGGCCGTGACCTGGAGATCTACGAGCAGCCGACGCACCCGTACACGCAGGCGCTGCTCTCCGCAGTGCCGGTGCCGGACCCGACGCTGCGCGGTCACCGGGACCAGATCGTGCTGGAGGGCGACGTCCCCTCGCCGGCCAACCCGCCGTCGGGCTGCCGCTTCCGCACCCGCTGCTGGAAGGCACAGCAGAAGTGCACGGACGAGGACCCGATGCTGACGCTGCGCCCGAAGTCCGCGCACGCCAGCGCCTGCCACTTCGCGGAGGTCCGCGACGTGGTCCACGCGGTCGACTGACCGATTCGCACTCCCATCGGCGGGCACGGCACCAGCTGTGCCCGCCGATGACTTTCAAGGCCGCTTCGCGGCTTCCAGAAGCAGATTTCCCGCTTCCAGCGTGGTCGCGGTCCGCATGCTCCCGCGGGCACCGGTCGTCGCTGGCGCTCCTCCCTGCCGGTTCCGCTGTGGTACCGGAAAAACCCGTCCGACCGCTAAATACCGAAATGTCGGGCGCGGAGCGCCCGGGAGCTGCCGGTCGAAGTGATCCACACGGGTTTCGGGCGGGGCGTGTGGAGCCGGTCGGGCGGGACAACGCGCATGGGTGTGCCTGAGCACGGCGAAACCGGCTCCTCGCGTCGTGCGGAGCGCCAGCGGAGCCCGGCGCGAGGTTTGCCCGCGGGAGCAGCGCTGCCGGACCACGCCGGAAGTGGGAAAGCAGGATCTTGATCTGGGTTCGTCTCCTGGCCGGCGCGAGAACCGGCGGTGAAAAGCGAGCCGGGCCGACGCGTCAGCGGGCTCGGGGTCTGGGGGTCGCCCTCAGGCAAGCTCGAGCGCCCGCGGGAGCAGCGCTGCCGGACCACGCCGGAAGCGGGAAAGCAAGATCTTGAATTGCGTCGGTGCCGGTGCCCGGCCGGGGCCCGGACCACAGCGAAAATCGGGTCGCCGGGGTCCGGGTGGCTCCCCGGGGCGTTACAGCGGGCCGCGGCCGGCGCGGAGGATGAGCAGGGCGAGCTGGTTGCCGTCCGGGCCGAGGGCGTCGCGGAACTTCTCCATGATCTCGCGCTCGCGGCTGAGTACCAGGCGGGTGCCGCCGGAGGCCATCCGGGTCGCGCCGACGTGCTGGGAGAGCGCGGCCCGCTCCTTCCAGAGCGCGATGAACGCGTCGTCGATCTCGTTGATCCGGGCCCGGATCTCGAGGATCTCGGCGGACGCCGTCGCCTCCGCGGTGCCGGTGTCCTGGGCGGGCTGGTCGGCGTCCTTGGGCTGCTCCACTACCGTGGCCATCTCTGTCTCCTGATCACGCCGCGGCCGGTGACCCGGACGCGAAGAAGCCCCGGGCTGCCGAGCCCGGGGCTTCTCGTAGGTCTGTCTTCAGGCGCGACCCACGGCTGCCGGAACTCCGGTGCCGTAGCCATAAAATCGCGCCTGCGGGAACACGTCGTCGAGTATGCCCACGCCCGGTGAGTGGGCGCAAGCGTTTGCCCATCTACCGGACAACCCGCCCCCGACCGGACCAACTGCTGCTAGGCGAGCTTGGTGATCCTGTTGGCCGGTCCCGGCGCGACCGGGCTGTTCGTGCCGAGGTAGCTGACGAGCGCGTCGATGTCGAAGCCGGGCGCGGTGGCCCGGTCCGCGCCGAGCGCCAGGTTCGTGAAGCCGTCGCCGCCGTTGGCCAGGAAGTCGTTCGTGGTCACCCGGTAGGTGGTGGCCGGGTCGATCGCGACGCCGTTCAGCGCGAGCGCGCTCACCCGGCTGCCGGCCGCCGCGGTCGAGGTGTAGCTGTAGGTCAGGCCGGCCGACACCTGCAGCACCCGCTGCGACGTCTGCCCGCCGAAGCCGACGAACTGCTGCTCGAGCACGTCCTTCAGCTGCGCGCCGGTGAACGTCTGCGTGACCACCAGGTTGTTGAACGGCTGCACCGTGAAGACGTCACCGTAGGTGACCGCGCCGGCGGACTGCGTGTTGTAGGGCAGCGAGGCGCGGATGCCACCCGGGTTCATCAGCGCGATCTGGGCGCCGTTCGCCTGGGTGTAGGCCAGCTGCGCGTCCGCGATCACGTCGCCGAGCGGGCTCTCCTGGTTCGCCGCCACGTCGCGGGTGATGGTGGCGGTGATCGAGCCGACCACCCTGCTCGCGATCGGGGCGACCGCGGTCCGGTACTTGTCCGCGATGCGCTTCGCGGCCGGGTCGACCAGCGCGGGGTTGCGCACGGGCACGCCGGCCGGGTCGGTCTGCCAGGTGCCGTCCGCGTTCTTGACGCCGTTCTCCACGATCACGTTGCGGGCGGAGATCTCGGCGAACCGGCCGGTCCGCTTGTCCAGCGAGTAGTCGATGTCCGTGATCAGCGTGCCGTTGCTGCCGGCGCTGGTCACCACGGTCTGGGCGCCGTTCGAGTTCGGCAGCGCGCAGGTGTAGTAGCGGTGCGTGTGGCCGGAGACGACCAGGCCGAACTCCGGGCGCAGGCCCTTGACGATGTCGACGACCGGACCGGAGAAGTTGGCGCAGTCGGAGAGCACGGGCGTGGCGGGCGGCGAGTTCTGCTGGCCGCCCTCGTGCAGCAGCAGGACCAGCGACTTCACGCCGAACGCGCGGAGCAGGCCACCCCACTTGTTCGCGGTCTCGACCTCGTCCAGGAAGTTGACGTCCTTGATGCCGGCCGGGTTGACGATGCCGGGCGTGCCCTCCAGCGTCATGCCGACGAAGCCGACCGGCACGCCGTCGACCAGGCGCACCTCGACCGGCGGCAGGATCGGCAGGCCGGTCTTCTTGTAGACCGTGTTCGCGGCCAGGTACGTGAAGCGCGCGCCGGCGAACCCGTCACCGTCCTGGCAGCCGTCGACCGGGTGGCAGCCGCCGCGGTTGAGGCGGATCAGCTCGGAGACGCCCTCGTCGAACTCGTGGTTGCCGACCGAGCTGATGTCCAGCCCGACCTGATCCATCAGCTCGATCGTCGGCTCGTCGTGGAACGCGGCGCTGACCAGCGGCGACGCGCCGATCAGGTCGCCTGCGCCGACCGTGATGCTGCGGCCGCGGCCCTCGGCCTTCGCGTCGGCGCGCAGCTTCTTCAGCCAGGTCGCCAGGTATTCGACGCCGCCGGCCGGGACGCCGGTGACCAGGCCGCCGCTGCCGGTCGGCGGGTCGATGGCGCCGTGGAAGTCGTTGTAGCTCAGGAAGCTGCCCTTGACGGTGTTGCCGCCGTGGCCGTAGGTGACGCTGACCGGGGCCAGCGTGTCGATCGTCGGCGTGGCCGGGGCGCTGCCGGGGATGAGGGCTATGGCGACGGCCAGCGCTGCTGCAGGCGTGGCGAGCACGCGCAGCACCGGCCAGAGGCGGTTGCGGGATCGATCCATGTAGGCATGGTCATTCATCAGTGGGTCCTCCGCCAGTGCGCTTACGTGTCGTCTTGGCATCGGCGAGGTTGCCTGTCATACCCAGGGCCTAGACTTGCGCGCGATGCAATCGCTCTTTGACATCCCACCGGTCCAGCCCACGCCGCCCGCTCGGCCCGCGCCGCCACGGCGTGACCCGGAGGCGCTGCTCAACGGGCTCAACGGGCCCCAGCGCGATGCGGTGACGCACGCGGGCGGGCCCCTCCTCATCGTGGCCGGCGCCGGGTCGGGCAAGACCCGGGTGCTGACCAACCGCATCGCCTACCTGCTGGCCGCACGCGACGTGCACCCCGGCGAGATCATGGCGATCACGTTCACCAACAAGGCCGCCGGCGAGATGAAGGAGCGCGTCGCCGCGCTGGTCGGCAACCGCGCGCGGATGATGTGGGTCTCCACGTTCCACTCCGCGTGCGTGCGCATCCTGCGCGCCGAGCACGAGCACGCGGGTCTGAAGTCGACGTTCTCCATCTACGACGCGGACGATTCGCGGCGGTTGATGGCCATGGTCGCGCGCGAGCTCGACCTGGACCCGAAGCGTTACCCGCCGCGCGGCCTCGCCACCCAGGTGTCGAACCTGAAGAACGAGCTGACCGACCCGGAGGAGTTCGCCGCCAAGGCCTCCGGGCCGAACGAGCGGGCGCTCGCCGAGGCCTATCAGCTGTATCAGCGCCGTCTCAAAGAGGCGCACGCGCTGGACTTCGACGATCTGATCATGGCGACCGTGCACCTGTTCCAGTCGCACCCGCTGGTCGCGGAGTCGTACCGTCGTCGGTTCCGGCACGTGCTGGTGGACGAGTACCAGGACACCAACATCGCGCAGTACACGTTGATCCGCGAGCTGGTCGGCAACGGCGTGCCCGAGGCCGGGCTGCCCCCGGCCGAGCTGTGCGTGGTCGGCGACGCGGACCAGTCGATCTACGCGTTCCGCGGCGCGACCATCCGCAACATCCTGGAGTTCGAGCGCGACTACCCGGACGCGCGGACCATCCTGCTGGAGCAGAACTACCGCTCCACCCAGACCATCCTCAACGCGGCGAATGCGGTGATCGACCGCAACACGTCCCGCAAGCCCAAACGCCTCTGGAGTGACCAGGGCGAGGGCGAGCAGATCGTCGGCTACGTCGCGGACACCGAGCATGCCGAGGCCGACTTCGTGGCCCGGGAGATCGACCGGCTCGGCGACAACGGGCTGGCCAAGCCCGGTGACGTGGCCGTCTTCTACCGGACGAACGCGCAGTCACGGGTGTTCGAGGAGGTGTTCATCCGCGTCGGCCTGCCGTACAAGGTCGTCGGCGGTGTGCGCTTCTACGAGCGCAAGGAGGTGCGCGACGCCCTGGCGTACCTGCGTGCCGTGGTCAACGACGACGACACGGTCAGCATCCGCCGGGTGCTGAACACGCCGAAGCGCGGCATCGGCGAGCGCGCCGAGGCTTGCGTGGAGGCGCTGGCGAACCGGGAGCGCATCTCGTTCGGCGCCGCGCTGCGCCGTGCGTCCGAGGCCCCCGGCATCTCCACCCGCGCGGTCAACGGCATCAACGAGTTCGTGTCGCTCCTCGCGGACGCGCGCGTGCTGGCCGAGACCGCGCCGCCGGAGGACGTGCTGGAGGCCCTGATCTCCCGCAGCGGCTACCTGAACGGCCTGGAGGAGAGCATCGACCCACAGGACGCGGGCCGGGTGGAGAACCTGCAGGAGCTGGTCAGCGTCGCCCGGGAGTACACGGAGAAGACCGAGGCGCTGGATGTCGAGGCGTCGATCGCCGGCTTCCTGGAGCAGGTCGCGCTGGTCGCGGACGCGGATCAGATCCCGGACGAGGCCGACGAGGAGCACCAGGGCGTGGTCACGCTCATGACGCTGCACACGGCGAAGGGCCTGGAGTTCCCGGTCGTGTTCCTCACCGGCATGGAGGAGGGCGTGTTCCCGCACATGCGGGCCATGTCCGACACCAAGGAGCTGGAGGAGGAGCGCCGGCTGGCCTACGTGGGCATCACGCGGGCGCGCCAGCGGCTCTACCTGTCCCGCGCGGTCACGCGCTCGGCCTGGGGCGCGCCGCAGTACAACCCGGCGTCCCGGTTCACGGACGAGCTGCCGAGCGAGCTGGTCCGCTGGGAGCGCACCGAGGGGTCGTACACGACGTGGTCCGGATCGGCCGGCGGCGTCGGCGGCCGTGCCGCCTCACGGAACTCCACCTTCGTCGGGGGTACGACGAAGGCGCAGCAGATCGCCGGCCGGCTCGGCATCGACGCCAGCAAGCTCGCGACCGCCAGTGACCTGCGCGCCCAGGCGCCGTCCGTGTCCGCGGGGGACAGGGTCAACCACCAGCGGTACGGCCTGGGCCGGGTGCTGACGGTCGAGGGCCAGGGCGCGGGCGCGCGGGCGCAGATCGACTTCGGCGACCAGAAGGTGTGGCTGGTGCTCCGTCACGCGCCGCTGGAGAAGATGTAACGGGTGCTCCCAGGTGCCCTGAGCGGCCCTGGGAGCCACCGGTGGTCCTCCGGGAAGGGCTCGGCCGTTCCCGCGACGTCACGGCGTTTGTGTCCTGGCACACACCCTCGATCGTGAGGTGACGAATCGCGTGGGCCGGGTATACGAAAAACGCCCCTCCCGAACGCGCGGGAAGGGCGGTGATCGAAGAGCTTGTCAGGGGGCCGTGACGGAACCGTAGATCGGCTCTATCTCCGACTGGATGTCCACGCCGCGGTCACGCAGGAACGTGATCGGGTCGAGCGTGTTGCCGTCGAGGTGGATCTCCAGGTGCAGGTGCGAACCGTACGAGTGGCCGGTGTCGCCGACGAGCCCGAGCGTCGTGCCGGCGTCGACCTGCTGGCCCGCCTTCACCATGAGCTGCGAAGAGTGCCCGTATATCGTCTGGATGCCGTCGCCGTGGTCGACGATCACCGCGTAGCCGTAGCCGCCGTACCACCCGGCGAGCGTGACCGTGCCGCCGTGCACCGCCTTGTACTCGGTGCCCTCCTTGGCGGCGAGGTCGATGCCCGGGTGGACCTTGCCCCAACGGACGCCGTACGGCGCGCTGAACTCGTAACCGTGCAGCGGCAGGAGCCAGGCGTCGGGGGAGGAGCTGAGCGAGGTGGCGAGGCCCTCCTCGGTCGACTCGGTGCGCTCGCTGTCACGCGTGGAGCGCTCCGCGCTCGCTTCGCGATCGGCGAGATCCTCGGCCGCGGCGGACGCGGTGTCGAGCGAGTTCTTCAGCGCGGAGGAGTCGACGCCCTTGGCGTCATCCATCGCGGCACCCGCGCCCAGGGCCACGACGCCCGCGCCGACGAGCGCGGTGGTGATGACTGCTGCGTAGCGGCTACCCGGGACCGTGGGTACGCGACGTCGACCGCGATAGCGGTCTGGCTCGGATGAAAGCCGTTGACGCACGTACACCCTCCGATATCTGTTCCCCCGGACGTCGTTTCGCGCGTCGGAATGTCGCGTGATGACCGTCGGTGAACACTGGCTGGTTTAGGCGGCCGGTCCGGGGTATCCCGATTGACAACCGATGGACACGGTAGCCAAGCGCCGGGCCGGTCACAAGTTCTGCGGCCGAATTGCTGACTCGGTGTGCGATCTAAGGGCGCGAAATGCCGGGTTTCGTCACCATTTAGACCCCACTTCGTTAGTAGCGCAGCGTAATTTAAGCCGATACCTTGCGTAATGTGAGCGGCACTACCCAGGCGTTGCTTGCGCCTGTGTCGTGGACCGCTATTGTTCTTCGCCCCTTAGGGGCTGCACGATCGTTAAGGTAGCTCTGTGAGTATCTCCCGTCGCTGAAGATAGAGGTGCGGCAGCTGTGGAACCGCGAATTCGGGTGGTCGTCGCAAAGCCGGGCCTGGACGGGCACGACCGCGGCGCGAAGGTGGTGGCCCGCGCGCTGCGCGACGCCGGCATGGAGGTCGTCTACACCGGCCTGCACCAGACGCCGGAGCAGATCGTGGAGACCGCCATCGCGGAGGACGCGGACGCGGTCGGCCTGTCCGTGCTCTCCGGCGCGCACATGACGCTGTTCACCCGCGTCGTCGAGCTGCTGGCCGAGCGCGGCGTGGACGATCTCGTGGTGTTCGGCGGCGGCATCATCCCGGAGGCTGACATTCCGGAGCTGTCGCGGATCGGCGTGGCCAAGATTTTCGGGCCGGGCGCGACCATGCAGTCCATCGTCGAGTGGGTGCGCGAAAACGTGGGCGCCACGACGGGATTCCCGGCAGGCAATAAATAAACAGACGGACGGCCGTCGCCCGGTTTTGGCCGGAATAGAGGGAAGGGCCGGACGCACCCCTCACACGTCCGGCCCCTCTATGCGCGATGCCCCGCCGCCACCCCTCGACCGACAGGGCATCGGCCGCTTTCTCGTCCCGCGCGTCGTACCCTGCGCTGACATCTGACTCAACGACGCCTCCTGAACAGGGGTTACGGAGGCCGTCACGCGATTTTTCCGACCGGCCCCTTTACTGCATTTCTTCCCCGGGCGTCCCGCTACCACCTGCGGCCCCACGAACATCCGCCGCGTCCCGCGGGGGCGGAATGTGCAGTACCGCACACCATGTACCCGCATGGCGGCACGGAGTGTCCAGGTCGCTAGGGTGACGGGAAAGGCACCATTTCTCATCACCGGATGAGCGGTGCACATCCACGCTGGCAGCGGCGCCGGGGTGCCGCGGAGTGAATCGGGACGCGCAAGTGGACCTGTACGAGTACCAGGGGCGCGAGCTATTCGAGCGGCACGGCCTGCCCGTGCTGAGCGGTGGCGTCGCCACAACCCCCGAGGAGGCCCGCGCGATCGCCGACCGTCTCGGCGGCCGGGTCGTCGTCAAGGCGCAGGTGAAGGTCGGCGGCCGCGGTAAGGCCGGCGGCGTCAAGCTGGCCGAGGGCACCGACGAGGCTACGGCCCGTGCCACGGACATCCTCGGGATGGACATCAAGGGTCACACGGTGCACAAGGTCATGTTGACCGTCACCGCTGACATCGCCGAGGAGTACTACCTCTCCTACCTGCTCGACCGGGCGAACCGCACGTTCCTGTGCATCGCCAGCGTCGCCGGCGGCATGGAGATCGAGACGGTCGCGGACACCGACCCGGACAAGGTCGCCAAGATCGCGATCGACGCGATCCAGGGCGTGGACGAGGCGAAGGCGCGCGAGATCGTCGCCGCCGCCAAGTTCCCGGCCGAGGTCGCGGAGCAGATCGTCGACATCGCCCAGAAGCTGTGGGTGGCCTTCATCGCGGAGGACGCCACGCTGGTCGAGGTCAACCCGCTGGCCAGGACGCCGGAGGGCAAGGTCCTCTGCCTGGACGCCAAGGTGACGCTGGACGAGAACGCGCACTTCCGGCACCAGGACCAGGAGGGTTTCGTCGACGCCGCGTCGATCGACCCGCTGGAGCAGGCTGCCAAGGAGAAGAACCTCAACTACGTGAAGCTCGACGGTTCCGTCGGCATCATCGGCAACGGCGCGGGCCTGGTCATGTCCACGCTCGACGTCGTGGCGTACGCGGGTGAGAACCACGGCGGCGTCAAGCCGGCCAACTTCCTCGACATCGGCGGCGGCGCGAGCGCCCAGGTGATGGCGAACGGCCTGGAGATCGTCCTCTCCGACCCGGCCGTGAAGTCGGTCTTCGTGAACGTCTTCGGCGGCATCACCGCCTGCGACGCGGTCGCCAACGGCATCCTCCAGGCGCTGCAGCTGCTCGCCGACAAGGGTGAGCAGGTCACCAAGCCGCTCGTCGTCCGCCTGGACGGCAACAACGCGGAGGCCGGCCGCGCGATCCTCGACTCGGCCGCGAACCCGCTCGTCGAGCGGGTCGACACCATGGACGGTGCGGCCGCGCGTGCCGCCGAGCTCGCTGCTGTGGGGAACTGACAATGGCTATCTGGCTGACCAAGGACTCCAAGGTCATCGTTCAGGGCATCACCGGCTCTGAGGGCACCAAGCACACCAAGCGCATGCTCGCCGCGGGTACGAACGTGGTCGGTGGCACCAACCCGAAGAAGGCCGGGCAGACGCTCGACTTCGACGGCACCGAGCTCCCGGTCTTCGGCACCGTCAAGGAGGCCATGGAGAAGACCGGTGCGGACGTCACCGTCATCTTCGTGCCGCCGGCGTTCTCCAAGGCCGCCGTGGTCGAGGCGATCGACGCCGAGATCGGCCTGGCCATCGTGATCACCGAGGGCATCCCGGTGCACGACAGTGCCGCGTTCTGGGCGCACAACGTGGCCAAGGGTGAGAAGACCCGGATCATCGGCCCGAACTGCCCCGGCATCGCGTCGCCCGGCCAGTCCAACGCCGGCATCATCCCCGGCGACATCACCGGCTCCGGCCGGATCGGCCTGGTCTCCAAGAGCGGCACGCTGACCTACCAGCTCATGTACGAGCTGCGGGACATCGGCTTCTCGACCGCGGTCGGCATCGGCGGCGACCCGGTGATCGGCACCACGCACATCGACGCGCTCAAGGCGTTCCAGGACGACCCGGACACCGACGCGATCGTCATGATCGGTGAGATCGGCGGCGACGCCGAGGAGCGGGCCGCGGACTTCATCAAGGAGTACGTGACCAAGCCGGTCGTCGGCTACATCGCGGGCTTCACCGCCCCGCCCGGCAAGACCATGGGTCACGCCGGCGCGATCATCTCCGGTTCGGCCGGCACCGCGGACGCGAAGAAGGTCGCGCTCGAGGCCGCCGGCGTCAAGGTCGGCAAGACGCCGTCCGAGACCGCGCGCCTGATGCGCGAAATCATGAGCTGATCTCTGAGTGATGCGTCACAACCCCCGTCGAGTGAGGACACTCGGCGGGGGTTTTCCTTAGCCAGACCGTGGCTGACGTGGAAAAGTAGGCACCGATGCCGACCACCCCGGACCGGCCGGCCCCAGACGCCGGGCCGGACGACTCGCTGACCGACGCCGAGGCGGCCTATCTGGCTGCCCGCGACACGGTCCCGATCGACGCGTCCGACGGCCGTGACCTGCGCACCCGCGACACCGTCCGGCTCCCGCTGCAACGCGCCCGTGACCAGGTCCGGGCCGGTCGAGGCCGGGCACCGCTCGCGCTCGCGGCCACGGTCGCGGTCGGCTGGGCGTTCCTGGTGTCGTACCTGCCGGTCGCGCTCGTCATGTGGCTCGCCCAGATCGTCGAGGGCGCGGGCTCGGTCGGCGGCGCCGCCATCGTCGGGCTCGCCGCGTGGCTGCTCGGGCACGGCGTCTCGCTCGGCACCCCCATCGGCCCGGTCGGCCTCGCGCCGCTCGGGCTCGCGGTGCTGGTCGCCTGGCGGCTGGCCCGCGCCGGCGTGCACGTCAGCCGCGCGCTCGGCGCCCGCGACGACGGCACGCTCCAGCAGGCCTTCACCGTCGCCGGCGCGATCGGGCTCGGCTGGGGCGGGATCGGCCTGCTCGCCGCGCTGCTGGTCGGCGCCGGTGGCGGGCCGGAGGTCAACGCGCTGGCCGCGCTCGGCACGCTCTTCGTCTTCGGCACGGTCACGTCGCTGACCGGTGCGTTGCGCACCACGGGCGCGCTCGGTGAGCTGGCCACCCGGCTGCCGCGGTTCCTGCGGGACGGGATCCGTACCGGTGTGGTGGGCGGGCTTCTGATCCTGGCGGCCGGCGCGGGGAGCACCGGCCTCGCGATCGCGCTCAACGGCGGCGACGCCAGCGAGCTGATCGGCGCCTACCGCACCGGGGTGGCCGGCCAGGCCGGGATCACGCTGGTCAGCCTCGCCTACGCGCCGAACGCGGCGATCTGGGCGGTCGGCTACCTGCTCGGCCCCGGGTTCTCGCTCGGCACCCACACCACGGTGCAGATAACGCAGGTCAGCGTGGGGGCGCTCCCGGCCGTACCGCTGCTGGCCGCTCTTCCGTCCGGGCCTCTCGGCGGCGTCGGCGCACTGCTCCCCTCGGTGCCGCTGGTGGCCGCGATGCTGGCCGGCTGGCTGTTGCACCGTCGCCTGCGGCGGGCCGGGCGTGACCCGTCCCGGCCGCCGCGCGTGGTGCCGTGGCGCCGTCTCACCGCGGCCGCGGCCACGTCCGGTCCGGTCGCCGGCGTGGTCCTGTTCGCCGCCGCGTTCGCGTCCGGCGGATCGCTCGGCGGCGGCCGCCTCTCCGAGCTGGGCACGCCCGCCTGGCAGGTCGGGCTGATCGGCGCCGGGGTGGTCTCCGCGGGCGCGCTGGCCGGTGCGGCCGCGGCCCGCATGTTCGTCGCCGGAACAACAACCCGCAAACCTCGCACGGGTACGCCGTCGGCGGGCTGACCTCACAGTTGACGCACCCGATGTCCGGGCCGGTCCCGCGCGCTCGGTAGGGTGCTGGGGTGAATCTCCCCGCGCGACTGGTGGTGTTGATCTCCGGTTCGGGCAGCAACCTCAAGGCGCTGCTCGACGCGACCGCCGACCCGGCCTACGGCGCGACCGTGGTGGCCGTCGGCGCCGATCGGGACGGCATCGCAGGCCTGGACATCGCGACCGAGGCCGGTGTGCCCACGTTCGTCGACCGGGTGAGGGACTTCGGCACCCGCGCCGAGTGGGACGCGTCGCTCACCGCGCACGTCGCCGAGCACAAGCCCGACCTGATCATCTCCGCCGGGTTCCTCAAGCTGGTCAACGCGGAGTTCCTGACCGCGTTCGGCGACCGCTACCTGAACACCCACAACGCGCTGCTGCCCGCGTTCCCCGGCATCCACGGCCCGCGCGACGCGCTGGAGTACGGCGTGAAGGTCTCCGGCGCCACGCTGTTCTTCGTGGACGCGGGCGTGGACACCGGGCCGATCGTGGCGCAGACCGTCGTGCCGGTGCACGACGGCGACACCGAGGACGACCTCACCGAGCGCATCAAGGAAGCCGAACGCCGCCAGCTCGTCGAGCAGGTCGGGCGTCTGGTCCGCGAAGGCTGGACCATCACGGGAAGAAAGGTCACCATTCCATGACACTCACCCCGGGCGAGGCCGCCGTTGTGACGGCAGCCGTCTCCGCTACCGGCGGCGTGGGCGCGGCCACCGCGGGCGAGTCCGTCGTCGCGGGCGACGCGCTGGCCACCGCGGACGAGCACTTCCGCCGCCCGCTGCGCCGCGCGCTGATCAGCGTCTACGACAAGACCGGCCTGGCCGAGCTGGCCGCCGCGCTGCACGCGGCCGGCGTCGAGATCGTCTCCACCGGCTCCACCGCCTCGACCATCGCGGCCACCGGCGTGCCGGTGACCCGCGTCGAGGAGCTGACCGGCTTCCCCGAGTGCCTGGACGGCCGGGTCAAGACGCTGCACCCCAAGGTGCACGCGGGCCTGCTCGCCGACACCCGGCTCGAGTCGCACCGCACGCAGCTCGCCGACCTGGGCATCGCCGGGTTCGACCTGCTGGTCTCGAACCTGTACCCGTTCCAGGAGACGGTCGCGTCCGGGGCCGGCGTCGAGGAGACGATCGAGCAGATCGACATCGGCGGGCCGGCCATGGTCCGCGCCGCGGCGAAGAACCACGCGTCGCTGGCCGTGGTGACCGACCCGCGGGCGTACCCCCTGGTCGAGAGCGCGCTGAACGAGGGCGGTTTCACGCTGCAGCAGCGCCGCGCGCTCGCGGCCCGTGCGTTCGCGGACATCGCGGAGTACGACACGGCCGTCGCCGAGTGGGTCGCCCAGGAGCTGAACCCGTCCGAGGCGTGGTGGCCGGAGTTCGCCGGCCTCGCGCTGCGTCGCGCGTCCGTGCTCCGCTACGGCGAGAACCCGCACCAGCGCGCCGCGCTCTACGCGGACCCGGCCGCGCCGGCCGGCCTCGCGCAGGCGGAGCAGCTGCACGGCAAGGAGATGTCCTACAACAACTACGTCGACGCGGACGCGGCCTGGCGTGCCGCCAACGACATGGCCGATGCCGCGGTCGCGATCATCAAGCACGCCAACCCGTGCGGCATCGCGGTCTCGTTCGCCGGCGACGTCGCGGAGGCGCACCGCAAGGCGCACGCCTGCGACCCGGTCTCCGCCTACGGCGGCGTCATCGCGGTCAACCGGCCGGTCACGGTCGAGCTGGCCCGGCAGGTCGCGGAGATCTTCACCGAGGTGCTGGTCGCGCCCGGCTACGAGGACGGCGCCGTCGAGGTGCTCCAGGCAAAGAAGAACCTGCGCATCCTGGTCGCGCCCGAGTGGGCGCCGGCCACGGTCGAATTCCGGCAGGTCAGCGGCGGCATCCTGGCGCAGAACCGGGACGGCATCGACGCGCCCGGCGACGCGCCGTCCGCGTGGCGGCTGGTCGCGGGCGAGTCCGCGTCCGCGGAGCTGCTCGACGAGCTCGCCTTCGCCTGGCGCGCGGTCCGCGCCGTGAAGAGCAACGCGATCCTGCTGGCCGCGGACGGCGCCACCGTCGGCGTCGGCATGGGCCAGGTCAACCGCGTCGACTCGGCCCGGCTCGCGGTCTCCCGCGCGGGCGAGTCCCGCGCCCGCGGCTCGGTCGCGGCGTCGGACGCGTTCTTCCCGTTCGCGGACGGCCTGGAGGTGCTGACCGAGGCCGGCGTGCGCGCGGTGGTCCAGCCCGGCGGCTCGGTCCGCGACGAGGAGGTCATCGCGGCGGCCCAGAAGGCCGGCATCACGATGTACTTCACCGGGGCCCGGCACTTCTTCCACTGAGGGTTTTCTACGCAGAACGGGCCGTGGCGTGCGCCACGGCCCGTTTTACGTCGTTGACGACCTTTGCCGGCCGCTTGAACACGTCGTCCGCGGTGAATCGGAGTGCGGCCCATCCGGCGGCCTGAAGTCTGTTGAACCGCACGATGTCCTTCCGGAACGTGGCCCGGTCGCGGTGGTGGTCCCCTTCGTACTCGATCGCGATCCTGAGCTCCGGGTAAGCCAGGTCGACCCGGGCGATGAGCGATCTGTTCACGGCCCTGATCTCGTGCTGTGCGATCGGTCGCGGCAGCCCGCCGTCGATGATGATCAGCCGCAGTCGCGTCTCCATCGGTGATTCGGCCTTCGGCTCCGCATTCACCAAGATGTCCCGAAATTTCATGACACCTCGCCAGCCGGGGTGGGCGTCGGCGGCCCGGTGCAGGTCGGCGAGGCTGACGACCCGCCGGAACAACATGGCATCCACCGCGATGGCCGCCTGGATCCGATCGGGGTCCCGTCCTAGGTCGAAGGCGGTCCGCGCGGGCGTGGTCAGCCTGAGCCCGAACGCGAGATCTACATCGCTCCTCGGCAGATGGCTGCGGACCACGTGAAGCCCTGGCTGGATGCGCAGGCTCGTCCGCTGCGGGATGACGACGGTGACCGGCTCATTCGCCCCGAGCAACTGGACTCCCCAGGCGTAGGCCGCGCTGCGCCCGCCGATGGCGGACCCGGATGGAAGCAGGAGTTGAGCCGCTTGACACCACATGTAGTGATTTTGCGGCTGGAAGGCGGCTTTCTCGATATATATGCCCTGGTAGAGGCGCTGCCAGTGGGTTCCTTTCAGCTCTGCTGCGGTCGCCAGGCCTGCGGCGACCGCATCCCTGCGGCGGAAAGGCTGCACCAGGAGCCGCCGCGATCTCGCATCCATCCCGCCACTATGGACCGCTCGGCCCCCTCCGCGCCGCCCCTCCGCGCCGCCCCTCCGCGCCGCCCCTCCGCGCCGCCCCTCCGCGCCGCCCCTCCGCGCCGCCCCTCCGCGCCGCGCTTCCGGGTTTGCCTCTCCGCGCCACCTCGCTGCGGATCATTGACCGATGCGAAAGGTAGATCCACTAGCGTTGTTGATCTACCTTTCGCATCGGTCAATGATCCGCAGCTGGATGTGGGCGTCCTCCGGCGAAGATGGTGCTGGTTATAGTGTGAAATTTCGGGCACGGAGTGCCCGGGTGTGGCAGTAGCCCGGTGCCGCCGGTGCCGCCGGTGCCGCCGGTGCCGCCGGGCTCACCGGGGTCACCGCCGGCGTCGGGGTCAGGGGGGTCAGGGGGTCAGGGCGGCGAGGCAGGACCACATGGTGCTGAAGGGCTGGTAGCCGAGGCGGTTGTTGATGGCGAGCATCGGGGCGTTCGAGGCGTCGTTGGCGGTGAAGGCCCACCGGACCCCGGCCGCGGCCGCGCGCGCCAGCGCCTCCGTCTTCGCCAGCCGGGCCAGGCCGCGGCCGCGGTGGGCCGGGAGCGTCGCGGTCATGTCGGTCCAGGCGCGGTCGCCGTCGCGCAGCAGCAGGGAGAGGGATGCGACCTCGCCGGACGGCGCGAGCACGGCCATGCTGAGGCTGCGGTCGAGGCCCGGGTCGTCCCACACGTCGTAGCGCCAGGCGTCGAACGTCAGCCCTTCCGACCCCACGTCTCCGGGCTCGTCCGCGGCACCGTCGAGTTCGGCCTGGTAGAGCGCGGTGGCCGGCAGCGCGGAGACCGGTGTGAGCGTGTATCCGGCCGGGACCGGCGGCAGCGACGGCCGGAACGTGGCGAGGTCGAGGCGGGAGTTGCGTCCCTCACGGCTGGGCAGGAAGCCGCGGTGCTCCGCGAAGGCCAGGCCGTCGACCGGTACGTAGCTGCGGACCCGCTGGACGGCCAGGGATCGCAGGTGGGCGACGCCGGCGGAGAAGAGCGCGCCGCCCAGCCCCCGGCCGCGGAACGCGGGCGCGACGTGCAGGAGCATCAGCTCGCCGACGCCGGGCTCGGAGGTGCGGGTGTTCCGCCGCGCGGCCACGGCGCCGACGACCTGCGAGTCCATGACGGCGACGAACGAGGCCATGTCCGCGCCGGGAGGCGGCGACTCGATGAGCCGCCGGGTCGCCGCCTCTCCGCGTACCAGATGGGGGTAGATCTTCAAGCGCAACGCGGCCAGTACGGCCGCGTCACCGGGTTGTGCGAGACGGACGTTCATGGTCAATGACCATAGACGTCAGCGCACCGGGTGCCGCAGCTCCGCGAAGTGGCAGGCGACCGGGTGCGGGTCGGCCTGGCGCGGGGTCAGTTTCGGCTCCTGGGTGGCGCAGATGTCCTGGGCCTTCCAGCAGCGGGTACGGAAGTGGCAGCCGGACGGCGGGTTGGCCGGCGACGGCACGTCCCCCTCCAGGCGGATGATCTCGCGGTGGTTCCGGGCCCGGGGGTCGGGCACCGGCACGGCGGAGAGCAGCGCCTGCGTGTACGGGTGGGTCGGCCGCTCGTAGATCTCCGTCTCCGTGCCCACCTCGACGATCTTGCCGAGGTACATGACCGCCACCCGGTCCGCGATGTGCCGGACCACGGACAGGTCGTGGGCGATGAAGATGTAGGAGAGGCCGAACTCCGCCTGCAGCCCCTCCAGCAGGTTGATCACCTGGGCCTGGATGGAGACGTCCAGCGCGGACACCGGCTCGTCGCAGACGATGATCTGCGGGCGGAGCGCGAGCGCGCGGGCGATGCCGATGCGCTGGCGCTGGCCGCCGGAGAACTGGTGCGGGTACCGGTTGATGTGCTCCGGGTTCAGGCCGACGACCTCGAGCAGCTCCTGGACGCGTCGGCGGCGGTCTCCGCGCGGTGCCGCGTCCGGGTGGATCTCGAACGGCTCGCCGATGATGTCGCCGACCGTCATGCGCGGGTTCAGTGACGTGTAGGGGTCCTGCATGACCATCTGCACGTTGCGGCGCAGGCGGCGCAGCTCGGACCCGTTGAGCGAGTAGATGTCCCGCCCTTCCAGGATCGCCTTGCCGCGGGTCGGCGTCTCCAGCCGCATGAGCAGGCGCGCGAGCGTGGACTTGCCGCAGCCGGACTCGCCGACCACGCCGAGCGTCTCGCCGCGGCGCAGCTGGAAGTTGACGCCGTCGACGGCCTGCACGGCCCCGACCCTGCGCTTGAACACCACGCCCTGGTTGATCGGGAAGTGCTTGACCAGGCCCTGGACGTCGAGGAGCACCTCGCCGTGCCTGGGGTGGTGCTGCGCGGCGGCGGACGACACGTAGTTAGTTGCCACTGGTGACGACCTCCTGGGCGAAGTGGCAGGCGCTGTACCGCGGCCCCAGCACGTGCTTGGCCGGGACGACCTCGCGGCAGATCGGCTGGGCGTACGGGCAGCGGGGGTGGAACGGGCAGCCCGGCGGGATCTTCGCCAGGTTCGGCGGCAGGCCCTTGATCGTGGCGAGTTCCTGCCCGCGCATGTCCAGACGGGGGATCGAGGCCAGCAGACCCTTGGTGTACGGGTGGGCCGGCGCCTCGTAGATGTCGAAGACCGGCGCCTCCTCGATGATCCGGCCCGCGTACATGACCGCGATCCGGTCCGCCACGTCCGCGACCACGCCGAGGTCGTGCGTGATCAGGATGAGGCCCATGTTGAGGTCGCGCCGCAGGTCGCCGAGCAGGTCCATGATCTGGGCCTGCACGGTGACGTCGAGCGCGGTGGTGGGTTCGTCCGCGATCAGCACCTTGGGGTCCTGGGCCAGCGACATCGCGATCATGACGCGCTGCCGCATGCCGCCGGAGAACTGGTGCGGGTAGTCGCCGACGCGCTGCTTGGACGCCGGGATCTTGACCAGGTCCATCAGCTCGATGGCCCGCTTGCGCGCCTCGGCCCGGGACTTGCCCTCGCGTTTGCGCAGCACCTCGCCGATCTGCCAGCCGACCGGGAAGACGGGGTTCAGTGCGGAGAGCGCGTCCTGGAAGATCATGGAGATCTCCTTGCCGCGCACCTCCCGGCGCTTCTCCTCGCTCAGGGTGAGCAGGTCGACGCCGTTGTAGAGGATCTGGCCGGACGGGATCGCCGCGGGCGGCATGTCCAGGATGCCCATGATCGCCTGCGCGGTGACGGACTTGCCGGATCCGGACTCGCCGAGGACCGCGAGCGTCTCACCGGGATCCAGGTGGTACGAGACGCCGTTGATCACCTTGGTGACGCCGTCCCGGCTCCGGAACTCGACGAAGAGGTCCTTGACCTCGAGCAGGTGGTGCTTTGCAGGAGCAGACATCGGGGTCACCGCAGCTTCGGGTCGAAGGCGTCGCGGATGGCGTCGCCGAGCATGATGAACGCCAGCACGGTCATCGCCAGGAACATCGACGGAGCGACCAGCGG
>NZ_JNXY01000057.1 GCF_000717135.1 Catenuloplanes japonicus | reverse complement strand
GCGACACGATGAGGGCCTTGCAGCCGTTCTTGACCCGCTCGATGTTGGTCTGTGCGACGACCTGGGTCTCCAGCGTCGTGGCCGGGGTCACGGCGGCGGACGCGGCGGTGGCGGTGCCACCGATCACGACAGCGGCGGCGACGACGGTCAGGGCGGCGGAACGAACCAGGTTACGCAAGATGTGGGCCTCTCGGTCGGCGTTGCTGTGTCGTACGCCAATCAAGTTCGGCCGCTACCCGCACACCCTGATAGATCGACCGGGTGCTATGCGGTGAGCGCTCGGGTCCCGGCCGGGTGCCGACATCGGCCACCGCTTCGCAACCCGACCGCTCAGGAACCGCGCCCGCGCGCCGATACCGGGGGTAGGAGGGGGCAGGACCCGATGGTCCGCCGCCGTCGACAGGAGGTTTGGCTCTTATGGACGCGCCGACCGGTGCCATTGACAGCAGCGCGTGGGAGGAGGAGCTGGAACGACGGGTCACCGCCGCCTACCGCGGCCGGTACCCGCTGGTGATCGTCCTGCTCGACCTGGACCACTTCGCGGCCTACAACGAGCAGCACGGGCGTCCGGCCGGCGATCAACTGCTGCACGACGCGGGCGAGGCGTGGCGTGCCCATGTGCGCCCGCACGACCTGCTCGTCCGCTACGGCGACGGCCAGTTCGGCGTGATCCTCAGCCGCGTGCAGCTCCCCGCCGCGGAACGCATCATCACCCGCCTTCAGCAGGCCACCCCGTCCGCCCAGACGTTCTCCGCCGGCCTCGCGCTCTGGAACGGTTCCGAGGACGGCCAGGCGCTCATCGCACGCGCCGGCGAGGCCCTGGAGGCCGCGAAGGACGCCGGCCGCAACCAGTGCGTGGTCCACGGCATCCCCGCACCTTCACCAGCGCTGTAACGCCCCCAAGGGCAAGATCCAGGCCGTTTCTCGCTTCTGGCGCGGGTCCGGCAGCGTTGCTCCCGCGGGCGCCTGAGCTCGCCGGGGGCGACCCCAGACCCCGGCTCCGACACCGGACCCCACGCATCCAAGATCAAAATCCAGGTCATTTCCCGCTTCCGGCGGGGTCCGGCAGCGTTGCTCCCGCGGGCAAACCTCGCCGTCCGCCAAGACTTCGCTGGCGCTCCGCTTGCCTCCCGGCGTCGGAGCCGGTGCCGCGGGACACCGGAAAGAGCGCGCGGCTCCCGCCGTGCTCGCGTTGCGTGAGGCGCGTCGCGTGCCGCGTGGAGTGTCCTTCCGGTGATCGGGCGCTCATGCTGTTCCGGCGACCGGGAGCGTCTGGCTCGCGTTGTGTGGGCGCGCCGCGTCCTTCCCGTGATCGGGGTGTTCCCCGTGCCGTTCCGGCGGCCGGAAGGAGCGCGTGGCTCCCGCCGTGCTGGTGTGCGCGGGGCGCGTTCCGTGCCGTGCGGAGTGCGCTGCCCGTGATCGGGGCGCCGGCCGTGCTGTGCCGGCGACGTGAGAAGCGCCCCGGTCAGGGGGAGGGCTGCTCCGGTGCTGTGCGTGCGGGTGGGTTTTGGGGTGAGCCGGTGTGGCGCGGGAGTGGAAGGGAGGAGCGCCAGCGACGACCGGTGCCCGCGGGAGCGTGCGGACCGCAACCACCGCGAAGCGGGAAAATGACCTGGATCTTGATCTTGGTTTTGCGGGGGTCCGGTGTCAGAGCCGGGCCGGAGGCGATCAAACGGGCACTCCGTGCCCGAAATTTCGGGAAATAGCGGGCTGTGGTCTCGCCCTGGTCAGGGGGACGGCAGGCGGACGGTGATGGCGGCGCCGGTCCGGGGGTCGTAGGTGATGGCGATGGCGCCGCCGTGGCGGTGGGCGATCGCGCGGGCCAGCAGCATCCAGAGGGCGAGGCTGCGGGTGCGGGCGCCGCCCGGGACCGGCAGCGAGGTGGCCAGGAAGTATTCGTCGGTGAGGGTCTCGGCCTGGGCGCTGCGGACCGTGACGGTCCAGTGGTTGCCGAAGCTGGCGCCCTTGATCTCGGTGGAGCCGTCGAGCGCGCGCTCGGTCATGGCGCCGGTGACCGCGTAGAAGAGCTGGCGCAGCAGACCGGCGTCGCCGGGAACCGGCGGGCCGGTGTCGATCACGGTGCGGACCGCGGCGGTCGGCACCACGCGCTCGACCTCCTGGCCGGCGCCGGTGACGATCGGGGTCAGGTCGACCGGCTCGGACTCGACCGGCAGGTCGCCGGACTCCAGGCGGGCGAGCAGCATCAGGTCCTCGACCAGGACCAGCATGCGCTCGGTGTTGCGCTGCACCACGGAGAGCGCGGTGGGGCGCTCGCCCTCGGGGAGATCCTCCCCGGAGAGCATCTCCGTGAACGCGGCGATGGAGGTCAGCGGCGTGCGCAACTCGTGCGAGACGACGGCGAGGAATTGGGCCTTGAATGCGTCCCGTGACTCGGGCTCCGGCGCTGTCTTCAAGAGCGGTCCTATTTCGGATGCGGGAGCAAGCAGTGACTTCCCACGATAAACTCTGACTGTTCGGCTGTTAGCTCCTAATATCACCTTATAGGCATCGTAACCGATTCATGCCATATGGGCGGACCCGGGCGTGCTTTAGGGGGTGGGTTAATGCAGGGACCCATGTGTGTCCGGGCGGGGGCGATCCGATGAGCAAGCTTCTGGTCGTCGAGGACGATCCGGACATCGCGCTGGCACTGCGGATGCTCTTCGGACGCGCCGGGTACGACATCTCACACGCCGCCGACGGCCGCAGCGGACTTCGCGAGGCCTACACGGAGAAGCCCGATCTGGTCGTCCTCGACGTGGGACTGCCGGAGATGGACGGCTGGCAGGTGCTCGAACGGCTGCGGGACGTCTCGGACGTGCCCGTGCTGGTGCTGACCGCGCACGGCCAGGAGGCCGAGAAGGTGCGCGGCCTGCGTGGCGGTGCCGACGACTACCTCACCAAGCCGTTCGCGAACGCGGAGCTGCTGGCCAGGGTGGAGGCGCTGCTGCGCCGTTCGTCGAACGGGCAGAACAGCTGGGCGAGCCAGGTCTACGACGACGGCGTCGTGCACCTGGACCCGACCCGCCGGCGCGTCTACGTCAAGGGCGAGGAGGTCCGCCTCACGCCCACCGAGTTCCGTCTGCTGAACGCGCTCGTCCGGCACGCCGGCGCCGTGCTCAGCCCGAACCAGCTGCTGACGCAGGCGTGGGACGACCCGACCGGCATCGGTCAGGAGCGGGTCAAGTTCGCGGTGCTGCGGTTGCGGCGCAAACTCGGCTGGTCCGACCCCGAAGAGTCGCCCATCGAATCGGTGCGGGGTTTTGGCTACCGGTATCGGAAGGCCAACCCCGATGCCTGATTCCTCAAGTACGTCCTTTTTCGGTCGATAGGGCTCCTGCACCGGAGCAGGAGGGAAGCCTGTGGAAGAGCTTGGCGAGATCGTCGGCGAGTTCCTGATGGAGAGTCACGAGAACCTGGACCAACTGGACCGGGATCTGGTGTCACTCGAGCAGGACCCCGGATCGCGTGACCTGATCTCACGCATCTTTCGGACGATCCACACAATCAAGGGCACCAGCGGGTTCCTGGCGTTCTCCCGTCTGGAGACCCTGACCCACGCGGGTGAGTCACTCCTGTCGCGTCTGCGCGACGGCGTCCAGCCGGTCACCGCGGAGACCATCACCGCGCTGCTGGCGATGCTGGACGGCGTCCGGGCGCTGCTGGCCACGATCGAGGAGAGCGGCGCCGAGGGTGACGTCGACGTCGACGGCATCATCGCCACCGTCAACCGGCAGATGACCGACCCGGGCTCCACGCCGCCGGCCGCCGCTCCCGCCGCCGAGGCCGCACCCGCCGCGGAGGCCGCCGAGGCCCCGGCGACCGAGGACAAGCCGGCCAAGACGCCGGTCGGCGTGCCGACCGCGTTCGAGGACGACGACAACGGGGAGCGCCCGCCGCCGGAGCCGATCGACGAGCAGCGCAAGCCGATCGGCGAGCAGCTGGTCGAGTCCGGCGCGGCCAGCAAGTCCGACGTGGCGTCCGCGCTGCAGCAGCAGATCGAGGGCGACGAGCGAAAGCTCGGCACGATCCTGCTCGACGAGGGCAAGACGGCCCCGGCCGCGGTCAGCGACGCGGTGCAGTCCCAGGCGCCGAAGCGCAGCGTGGCGGACAGCGCGATCCGCGTCGACGTCGACCTGCTGGACGGGCTGATGAACCTGGTGGGTGAGCTGGTGCTCGCCCGCAACCAGCTGGTCCGCGGCGTCGCCGAGATGGGCGACCAGGCGATGGTCCGCAGTGCCCAGCGGCTCAACCTGATCACCAGTGAGCTGCAAGAGGGCATCATGAAGACCCGTATGCAGCCGATCGACCACATCTGGTCGAAGCTGCCGCGAGTCGTCCGGGACCTCTCCAAGGCGCTCGACAAGCAGATCAACCTGGTCATGGAGGGCAAGGAGACCGAGCTCGACCGGACGCTGCTGGAGGCGGTCAAGGACCCGCTCACCCACCTGGTCCGCAACGCGGTCGACCACGGCATCGAGGACGTCTCCACGCGTATCGCCTCGGGCAAGGGCCCGGAGGGCACGCTCACGCTCCGCGCGTTCCACGAGGGCGGTCACGTGACGGTCGAGGTCGCCGACGACGGCGCCGGCCTGAACGTGGAGCGCATCGCGAAGAAGGCGGTCGAGAACGGCCTGGCCAAGCCGGAGCAGATCGCGACCATGGACCGGCGCGAGATCATGTCGATGGTCTTCCAGCCCGGTTTCTCCACGGCCGCGAAGGTCACCAACGTGTCCGGCCGCGGCGTCGGCATGGACGTGGTGAAGACGAACATCGAGCGCGTCGGCGGCGCGGTCGGCGTGGACTCGGTGCCGGGCAAGGGCACCACCTGGCGCCTGACCATCCCGCTGACGCTGGCGATCATCCAGGCGCTGACCATCGACTGCGCCGACCAGCGGTACGTGGTGCCGCAGGCCTCGGTGCTGGAGCTGGTCTTCATCGACGGCAACTCGACGAAGATCGAGTACGCGTCCGGCGCCCCGGTCTACCGGCTCCGCGGCCGGCTGCTCCCGCTGGTCCGCCTGGACCGCACGCTCGGCCTGCCGGTCGGCGGCGACCAGGGCGTCTACATCGTGGTGCTGCAGGCGGACGGCCGCAGCTTCGGCCTGGTGGTGGACCGCGTCCTCAACACCGAGGAGGTCGTGGTCAAGGCGCTCAACTCCAGGTTCAAGGACGTCGGCCTGTACGCCGGCGCCACCATCCTCGGCCACGGCAAGGTCGGACTGATCCTGGACGTCGCGTCGCTGGCCCGCCGGTCGAACCTGGCCACCAGCTCCGAGCGCGACTCCAGCATCAGCGCGCGGGACAGCCGCGGGCCTTCGGACAACGCGGAGCGGCTGCTGGTCACCGCGGTCGGCGAGCGCCGGGTGGCGATCCCGCTGGACACGGTCACCCGCCTGGAGGAGTTCCCGATCGCCAAGATCGAGCACGCCGGCAGCCGGGAGGTCGTGCAGTACCGCGGCCAGATCCTGCCGCTGGTCCGGCTGTCGTACCTGCTCGGGGCCATGCCGGAGGAGACCGGCGAGACGGTCTCCGTGGTGGTCTACAGCGAGGGCGAGCGCAGTGTCGCGCTGGTCGTCGACAAGATCGTGGACATCGTGGAGGACGCGATGACGGCCCGCCGGAACGTCGACGACGACGGCCTGGTCGGCACCGCGGTCATCCAGCAGCGGGTCACGGAGTTGCTCGACGTCCGCCGCGCGATCGTCGCGGCCGACCCGAACTTCTACACCGACCTGCAAGAGGACGAGATGCTGGTGGAGGCCTGAGATGGCGACGCGACAATTCGCCACGTTCGAGGTGGCCGGACAGCTCTTCGGGGTCGAGGTGCACACCGTGCAGGAGGTGCTCTCGTACAACGAGTACACGATGGTGCCGCTGGCGCCGTCCGCGGTCGGTGGCCTGTTCAACCTCCGCGGTCAGGTGATCGCGGCGGTGGACCTGCGCGTCCAGCTGGGGCTGCCCCGGCAGTCGCTGGACGGCCCGGTGATGAACGTGATCCTGCGCGGCGACGAGGAGCCGGTCAGCCTGCTGGTCGACAAGATCGGCGAGGTCGTCGACCTGGACGAGGCCACGTTCGAGCCGCCGCCGGACACGCTGAACGGTCCGACCCGTGAGCTGGTGGTCGGCACGTTCAAGCTGGAAGGCCGCCTGATGCTGGCGTTGAACGTCGCCCAGGCCGTGGACACCTACCGCACCCCGGCCGTGAGCTAGGGCTTGTGATCATCTCCGGACCCCTGTGCCGACGCGCCGCCGATTGCCCGGCAGACGTGCGGTACGGGGGTCCGCTGCTTAGGGCGGGGTGCTGAACTCTCGTGTATAGCCTTGTCAGTGCGCCCGTGCTGGGGTTCGACCTGACCCGGTTGGCCGGCGGCGCCGCGACCGCCGACGTGCTGCTGAGGTCGCTGCGGCTGAGCCGGGACGACCTGCCGGTGCTGGCCGGCGCGCTGCCCGACGAGGAGATCCGCGCGCCGCTGTGGCTCGAGGTGGAGAGCGCGGCCCGCCAGGTGCCGACGCTGCGCGGGCTGTCGGACATGGAGGACTCCATGGCCGCGCTCACCATGGTCGAGCGGGCGCCGATCGGCAGCGTCGACTCGCTGCTCACCTGCGTGCGGTACGACGTGATGTCCTGGACGTGGACCGGCAAGGGCCGGGGCGCGCGTCAGGAGGACGTCGCGGAGAAGGCCACCGCGTTGCTCTGTGACGCCGTGGTCGCGACCTATCTGCGCGAGGTGCTGGACGAGAACGTGCGGCGCCGCCTCGGCGCGGGCTGGGTCTCCGCGGTGCGCAAGCTGCCCGGCGGCCCGCCGGTGGACCTGGGCCCGCACCACTACGTGGTCTCCTCGCTGCTGGAACGCCTGCGCTCGCTGACCGCGGCGGACGTGGAACGGCTGACCCGGTCCGGTGAGGACGCGCGGGTGAACTCCGGCGGCTGGTCGCCGGCCGTGCACTCGGCGTCCTGGGCCGCCTACCTGTCGGACCGGATCCGCACGGCCGCGGCCGCCCAGCTGCTGCTGGTGCAGGCGATCGACACGTCCGCGGTGCCGATGTCCGCGCGCGCGGGTGGCGTCTGGAACATGCTCAGCGGCGCCGTGCAGGCGCTGGTGGTCCGCGATCTGCTGGACACCGGCACCGCGCACCGGCTGCTGAGCCCGGTCGTCGCCGCTTTGGGACCGGCATGGCTGTCCTGACCGTTATATCCCCGATGAGAGAAAGCCTTATTTCGGTGGCTGTGGGGTCGATTCAAGGTTGCGGGCGGGGTGCGCATGGCGCGCCGGACCGCCGGACGTGGCGCAGGGAGGCGACGAAGTGACGATCGCAGTGATGGTGGTAGACGACTCCGTGGTCGTCCGCCGCCTGATCGTGGACGCGCTCGACGGCATGCCGGACATCAAGGTCGTCGGCACCGCCTCCAACGGACGTCTGGCCCAGGCGAAGGTCGACCAGCTCAAGCCGGACGTCATCACGATGGACATCGAGATGCCGGAGATGAACGGCATCGAGGCGGTACGGGAGCTGCGCAAACGGCACCCGAAGATCCCGGTGATCATGTTCAGCACGCTGAGCGCCGCGGGCGCCAGCGCGACGCTGGACGCGCTGGCCGCGGGCGCCACGGACTACGTCACCAAGCCGGCGAACGTGGGCAGCGTCCAGGCCTCCATCCAGGCCGTGCGCGACCAGCTGGTCCCGAAGATCCACGCGCTGGCGGGCCGTCGCGGCGGGCCCCCGATGGCCGGCCGTCCACCGGCCCGCCCGATGGCGCCGATGGCGCCGGTGCGTCCCGGCGCCGGCCCGATGGTCGGCCGTCCCGGCCTGCCCCCGCTCGCCGGTGGCCCGGCGCCCAGCGGCGGCGCGGGCGCACCCAGCGGCCGCATCGACCTGATCGCGGTGGGCTGCTCGACCGGCGGGCCGGACGCGCTGGCCCGGGTGGTCCAGTCGTTCCCGGGCGATCTGCCGGTGCCGGTGGTGGTCACCCAGCACATGCCGCCGGTCTTCACCAAGATGTTCGCCGAACGCCTCGACCGCACCAACGCGATCCAGGTCGTCGAGGCGACGGAGAACATGACGCTCAAGCCGGGCGTCATGTATATCGCCCCCGGTGACCGCCACCTCGTCCTGGTCAAGCGAGGGACCGGAGTGCTCACCCAGCTGTCCACGGCGCCGCCGGAGAACTCCTGCCGGCCCGCGGTGGACGTGATGTTCCGCGCGGTCGGCCGCGCCTACGGCGGTTCCACGCTCGCCGTGATCCTGACCGGGATGGGTCAGGACGGCCGTAACGGCTGCCAGGAACTTCGGGCGGCCGGCGCCGAGATCGTCGCGCAGGACGAGGCGACCTCGGTGGTGTGGGGAATGCCCGGCGCGGTGGTCACCGCGAATCTCGCCCACACCGTGCTGCCGCTGGACCAGATCGGCCCGTACCTGACCTCTCGTGTGAACGCCGGCCGCACGGCCCGGCCGAAGGTGGTGACTCGATGACACTGTCTCAACAAGACTTCTCGTTCGTTGCGGGGCTCGTCCGGCGCGAGGCGTCGATCGTGCTGGCGCCCGGCAAGGAGTACCTGGTCGAGGCGCGGCTGATCCCGGTGGCACGCCAGGTCGGCGCGGCCAGCGTGACCGAGTTCCTGGCGAACATCCAGCGCCGGCCGGACCCCACGCATCAGCGGATGATCGTGGATGCGCTGACGACGAACGAGACGTCCTGGTTCCGGGACCGTGAACCGTTCACCGCCCTGACCGAGCAACTCCTGCCGGAGCTGATCGGTGCCCGTGCGACCAGTCGCAAGCTGCGGTTCTGGTCGGCGGCGTGCTCCAGTGGGCAGGAGCCGTACAGCCTGGCGATCACGCTGCAGCAGGCGCTGCCGGCCGGCTGGAACTACGAGATCGTCGGCAGCGACATCTCCACCGAGATGATCAAACGGGCCGAGGCCGGCGAGTTCAGCCAGGTGGAGATCAACCGGGGACTGCCGGCCGCTCAGCTCGTGCACTACTTCGAGCGCGCGGGTGCGCACTGGCGGATCGCGCCCTCGTTGCGGCGCAACGTCTCCTTCACCCGGCTGAACCTGACCGCGCCGCTGCCGCCGATGCCACCGTTCGACGTCGTCTTCCTGCGGAACGTGCTCATCTACTTCGACGTGGACACCAAGCGCACCGTGCTGCGCAACATCGGGCGGATGCTGCGGCCCGACGGCTGGCTCTTCCTGGGAGCGGCCGAGACAACCATTGGCATCGATGACAACTATGAGCGGGTCGTAGCCGGGCGCACGTCGGCGTACCGACTCAAGTCTGCGGTGCCGGCCGGCACCGCACGGAAGGGGTGAGCCACGTGCAGGCGATCTTGATCGACGACTCCCGGGCGATGCGCCTGATCCTGCGCCGCATCGTCGGGCAGATCGGCTTCGACGCGGTGGAAGCAGAAGACGGGCAGGCCGCCATCGACCTGCTCAACAGCATGGAAAAGCCGCCGGAACTGGCGCTCATTGACTGGAACATGCCCAACATGAACGGCCTCGAGTTCGTCACCGCGGTCCGCAAGGAACCGAAGTACCGCGAGATGACGCTCGTGATGGTCACCACCGAGAGCGAACAGAGCCAGATCGTACGGGCGCTCGCAGCCGGCGCCCACGAGTACGTGATCAAGCCGTTCACTGCGGGCGCGATGATCGAGAAGCTGGCCCTGCTGGGCCTCGTCCCTCAGGGAGCGAGTTCATGAGTGATGTAGCGGCACTTCGGGTCGAAGACCTGCACGAGATCGTCGAACAGGTGTGGTCGTCGTACCTCGATCCGGACGGCATCGAGCCGCTCCTGCCGATCTTCTCCGAGGAGGACGTGGCGGCGCTGAAGACCGACATGCACGCGTCCGTCTCGATCACCGGCACGTGGCACGGCCACGTCGTGGTCGCCTGCAACGAGCCGGCCGCGAAGAACTGCTCGGCCGCGTTCCTCGCGATGGAGGCCGACGAGGTCGGCGAGGAGGACATGATGGACGTCCTCGGCGAGCTGGCCAACATCGTGGGCGGCAACGTGAAGAGCATGCTCCCGCCGGGCTGTTTCGTCTCGCTGCCGACCGTGGTCACCGGCGAGGCGCCGCACTACCCGTCCGCGGAGCCGGTGTGCCAGCTGGCCGGCCTCTGGAAGGAAGACCCGTTCGTGATCACCATGTGGCAGAGCAGCGGGGCGGCGGGTGAGGCGGCATGAAGATCCTGATCGCGGACGACAGCCGGGTGATGCGCCAGATCGTCACCCGTACCTTGCGTCAGGCCGGATTCGACGGCCACGACCTGGTCGAGGCGCAGGACGGCAAGCAGGCGTTCGACATGGTGCAGTCGGAGAAGCCGGACCTGGTCATCTCGGACTGGAACATGCCGGAGATGACCGGCGTCGAGTGCCTGCGACAGCTGCGCGCCAACGGAAACGACGTGAAGTTCGGCTTCGTCACCTCGGAGTGCACGCCCGAGATGATGCAGCAGGCCGAGGCGGCCGGTGCCCTGTTCTTCATCATCAAGCCGTTCACAGCCGAACGTTTTGATGAGGTCTTTAGTCCAATTTTGGGATGATATAGCCATGTCTGACACTCTCACAGTTCCCGCCTCTCTCGCGGTACGCAACGTGCTCGGGGACACCCTGGGCCGCGACGTCACCGTCAATACCGGCAATCCGCTGACGCAGAAGGATCTGCCCACCGCCACGGTGGCGATCTACGTCGACTCCTCCAACAAGGTGGCCGCGGTCCTCGGCATGGACCTGAAGCTGGCCGCGTTCGCCGGCGCCGCGCTCGGCCTGCTGCCCGTCGGCGGTGCGGAGGACGCCATCGACGACAAGGAGCTCTACCCGAACCTCGCGGAGAACGTGGGCGAGCTCTGCAACATCCTGACCGGTCTCCTCAACAAGGAGGGCGGGCCGCACATCAAGCTGGACCGCGTCGTCTTTCCCGGCGAGTCCGTGCCCAACGACGCACAGTCCCAGCTGCTCGCGCTCGGCCGCCGCATCGACCTCTCGGTCGAGATCGCGCGCTACGGCACCGGCACGTTCTCGCTCTCGCTCTCCGGCTTCTGAGCCCCTGCCCGCCCCGCACGTCCACGTGCCGCCGGTCCCCGCCTCGGGGCCGGCGGCACGGTCGTTTCCCAGATCAAGATCCCGAGGGGGTACGCCGTGCATACGGCAAGGCCCGGGGCCACCGCGGTGGCCCCGGGCCTGCGTGATGCGCCTACACCCGGACGTCGACCAGGCTGCCGCTGCGCTGCAGGACGGACGTCAGCTGCTCCGTGGTGACACCCTTGGAACTGGCCAGGTTGAGCAGGTCCGAGGCGCTGTGCACCTGATTGCTGACCTCCTCGGTGGACATCTCCAGCAGGTTGCTGATCCGGCTCAGCGACTCCGATTCCGTGGTCGCGCGCGGTGGCCCGCCCAGCCCCGGCCCGCCCAGCTGCCCGCCGGCGCCGCCACCCGGCCCGCCACCGGCCCCGCCCGCGCCCGCACCGCCCGGTCCGCCGCCGGGCCCGCCCGGTCCGGCCGCGCCACCGATCAGCGCGCCCGCGTTGGTGGCGTTCGCCAGCGACTCCGCCAGCTCCGCGGCCTGCGGCGAATTCGCCTTGTCGACCGGCATGCCCTGCTTGATCGAGGCGATCAGGTCGTCGTGCGCGACCCCCTGCGTCTCCGCGATGTCCGCGAGCGAGCTGCCCTCCTTCATCTTCTCCCGGAGCGTGTTGTTGTCCAGGCCCAGCGTCTTGGCGACGTTGGCCATCGGGTCACGGCGCTCGACGCGGCCGCTGTTCGCGTACGCGGTGTTCGCGCCCCCGCTGACACTGCTGATGGAACCCATGCCGATCTCCCTCCACGGACCGGGGGTAGGCGGTCCGCTGTAATCCGGTTATCGGCCGGTTGCACGGCGATCCCAGGGAAACCGCAGGGGGCACGGCTCACGCCGTACCCCCTGATGGGTGTCTGTCTTATTGCTCCGGGGCCTCGGGGGTCTCCGCGGGGCGCAGCCACTGCCAGGTCAGGAAGAACAGGCCGAGGGCGAGCATGGCCAGGCCCATCCACAGGTTGATCCGGACGCCCTCGGCCTTGGCGATCTCGTCGGCACCGTCGAAGATGCCGACCAGGGTGATGATCACGCCGTAGGCGGTGAACAGGCCGCCGATCACGCGGCGGACGTCGAAGGTGCGGGCGGCCGAGGCGCGTTTGCGGGTCAGTTCGTCGTTGTCGGTCATCGGGGGTCCTCCGTCACCAGATCGGGATGTAGAGCAGCACGGACAGGGCCAGCGCGATGCCGCCGAGCAGCAGTGGCGAGCGGTACCAGACGGCGTCGCCGGCGATCGCGTCGCCGGGGCCGCCGGTGGTCTGCAGGCCGTAGACCAGGCCGCGCAGCTCGTCGTGCGACTTCGGCGTGGTCAGCGGCGTGATGATCAGCGCCACCACGACCACGGTCACGAACGCGATGCCGGCGCCCCAGAAGCTCTCCTCCAGGTCGGAGCCGAACCCGAGCGTGCCGGCCTTGTAGAGCAGGTAGACCGAGAACGACGCGAGCGTGCCCAGCAGCAGCGACCAGAAGCCGGCCTGCGCGGTCATCCGCTTCCAGAACATGCCCACGATGAACGTGGCGAACAGCGGCGCGTTGAACAGGCTGAACAGCGTCTGGATGTAGTTCATGATGTTGTTGAAGTCGGCCGCGATGAACGCGGTGCCGATGCCGATCAGCACGCCGCAGATCGTGGCGATCCGGCCCACCCGCAGGTAGTGGTCGTCGGACCGGTCCTTGCGGATGTACGCCTGCCAGATGTCGTAGGTGAAGACCGTGTTGAAGCCGCTGACGTTCGCGGCCATGCCGGCCATGAACGACGCGATCAGGCCGGTCACCGCGATGCCGAGCACGCCGTTCGGCAGCAGGTCGCGCATGAGCAGCGGGATCGCGTTGTTGTACTGCAGCGCGCCGGACTCCGCGCCCAGCCCGGACACGGTGACCAGCGCGATCAGGCCGGGCACCACCACGACGGCCGGGATGAGCAACTTCGGGAACGCCGCGATGATCGGGGTACGCCGGGCCGCGCTCGTGTTGCGCGCGGACAGCGCCCGCTGCACCTCGGCGAAGTTCGTGGTCCAGTAGCCGAACGACAGCACGAAGCCGAGGCCGAGGACGATGCCGATCCAGTTCGCGCCGAGCGGGTTGTCCTGGCCTGCGGTGTTCGCCCAGGTGTGCAGCCCGGCCTCGCCGAGCGTGCTGTTGCGGACCGCGTCCGCCAGGCCGTTCACGCCACCGACCTTGACCAGGCCGATCACGGTGAGCGGGATCAGACCGGCCAGGATCACGAAGAACTGCAGCACCTCGTTGTAGATCGCCGAGGTGAGGCCGCCGACCGTGATGTAGGCCAGCACGATCGCGGCGCCGACCACGATGGACAGCCACAGCGGCCAGCCCAGCAGCGCCTCCAGCACCAGCGCCAGCGCGAACAGGTTGACGCCCGCGATCAGCACCTGGGCGAGCGCGAAGCTCAGCGCGTTGAGCAGATGCGTCGGCCGGTTGAAGCGGCGGAGCAGGAACTCCGGGACGCTGCGCACCTTGGAACCGTAGTAGAACGGCATCATCACGATGCCCAGGAAGACCATCGCGGGTACGGCGCCGATCAGGTAATAGTGCAGCGTCATCATGCCGTACTGCGCGCCGTTCGCGGCCATGCCGATGATCTCGAGCGCGCCCAGGTTGGCCGAGACGAACGCCAGGCCGGTCACCCAGGCCGGCAGCGATCGGCCGGACAGGAAGAAGTCGACGCTGGTCTTGATCGCCCGCCGCGCGGCGAAGCCGACGCCCAGGACCGTGCCGAAGTACAGCACGAGAATCAGATAGTCGATCACGCCAAGATCAAGTCTTAGCTCGTCCACGGAACACCTCCCCGGGGCCGGCCTCCTGCCGGTCGCCGGGGCGTGGACTACCCCTCGGTAACCGCGCTTACACGCCGGTCGCCGTGTTGCGCGCCACGTGCCAGTTGATCACGGTGGCGGTAGGCTGCGCGCTATCGAAAAGGAACGTGGACGGCGCCTGCTCATCCTGCTCATCTGCTGCATGAGCCTGCTGATCGTCGGCCTGGACAACACGATCGTCCAGGTCGCACTGCCGTCCATCCGCGAGGATCTGGACGCCGGACTGTCCGGTCTGCAGTGGACGGTCGACGCCTACACGCTGGTGCTGGCCAGCCTCCTGATGCTCGCCGGCTCCACCGCGGACCGCATCGGACGGCGCCGCGTGTTCCAGACCGGGCTCGTCGTCTTCGCGCTCGGCAGCCTGGCCTGCAGCCTCGCGCCCACGCTGGAATGGCTGATCGCGGCGCGCGTGCTGCAGGCGGTCGGCGGCTCGATGCTCAACCCGGTCGCCATGTCGATCATCACGAACACGTTCACCGACCCACGCGAACGCGCTCAGGCGATCGGCGTCTGGGGCGCGGTCAGCGGGCTCGGCATGGCGCTCGGCCCGGTCCTCGGCGGCGTGCTGATCAACGCGGTCGGCTGGCAGGCGATCTTCTGGATCAACATCCCGGTCGGCATCGCCGCGATCGTGCTCACCGCGGTCTACGTGCCCGAGTCCCGCGCCGACCGGCCGCGCCGGCCCGACCCCGCCGGGCAGCTGCTGGTGCTGGCATTCCTGGCCACGCTCACGTTCGGCATCATCGAAGGGCCGAACCTCGGCTGGGTCTCGCCCTGGATCATCGGCGCATTCGCCGCCTCCGCGGCCTCGCTCGCCGGCCTGCTGTACTACGAGCCCCGCCGTACCGACCCCCTGATCGACCTGCGCTTCTTCCGCAGCGCGCCGTTCTCCGGCGCGGTGCTCATCGCGATCAGCGGCTTCGCGGCGCTGGCCGGCATGCTGTTCCTCGGCACGCTCTACCTCCAGGAGGCGCGCGGGCTGTCCGCGCTGCACGCGGGGCTGTGGATGCTGCCGATCGCGGCCGCGACGGTCATCTTCTCGCCGATCTCCGGCCGGCTGGTCGGCGCGCGCGGGACCCGGTTACCGCTGATCATCGCGGGCGCCGCGATGACGGCGGCGGGGGCGATCCTGGCCGGGTTCACGGTGGATACGCCGCCGGCGTGGACGCTGCTGCCGTACGCGCTGTTCGGGCTCGGGTTCGGCATGCTCAACACGCCGATCACGAACACGGCGGTCTCCGGGATGCCACGTGCACAGGCCGGGCTGGCCGCGTCGGTCGCGTCCACCAGCCGGCAGGTGGGGCAGTCGCTCGGCGTGGCGGTGATCGGCGCGGTGGTCGCGACCGGGCTGAGCGGTCGTACGCTGGCCACGGACTTCACCCGCGCCAGCCGGCCCGGCTTCCTCATCGTCGCGGCGGCCGGGCTTATCGTGCTGCTGGTCGGCCTGGCCACCACGACCCGCCGGGCCCGCGCGTCGGCCGACCGGGTGGCGGCGGCACTGGACCCGGCCCGCGGCTGATCGCGCTGCCGGGCTTGATCGCGTTGCCGCGCTTGATCGCCGAAGCGCCCGCGCGAGTCACCGCTGTTGTCCCGATCCCGGTCCCGACCGTGCCCGCCACCCGATCGCGCTTCCGTGCTTGATCGCGCCGCCGTGCTTGATCGCGCTCTCGGTCGTACCTCCGGCTGATCTTGATTTCGGCTCTTGGGTGTTGCCTTGCGGTCAGCCTTTGCTCTGCTTACATGAACAAACCCGGTCATACCGCCGCATGGAAATGTGTCGGTTTGTCAATGTAAGCAGAGCAAAGGCGGGCGGAGTGGGAGGGTGTGTTCCGCTGAATACCGAAATTTCGGGTGAAAGCCGGAAAGGCCGGCCCGCCCCAGCGGACCGGCCCTCCGGAGCCGTCAGATGCTCGCGGCCGCCGAGGCGATCGCGGAGGCATACGTGCTGACCTCGGTGTAGACGCCCGGGTAGCCGGCGCGGGCACAGCCGTAGCCCCAGCTCACGATGCCGACCTGGATCAGCGGTCCGCCGGTGGTGGTGGCCCGGAACATCGGGCCGCCGGAGTCACCCTGGCAGGTGTCGACGCCGCCCTGGTTGTAGCCGGCGCAGATCATGGCGCTGGCGACGATCTCACCGGGATAGGACGAGCTGCACGAGGAGTCGCTCACGAACGGGACCGACGCCTTGAGCAGGTAGCGCTGCTGCGCGCCGCCCTCGGTCGCGGCGCCCCAGCCGGCCACGGTGAACGTGCCCGAGTTGTACGCGGTGGTGGTGGCGATCGGCAGCGTCGACAGGCCGGTCACGGGGCTGGCCAGCTTGATCAGCGCCCAGTCGTTGGCGTACGTGCTGCTGTTGAAGTTCGGCGAACGGTAGACGTAGGTCGAGGTGCGGGTGACGCGGCTGGACGACTGCAGGTCCACCACGCCGAGCGTCGCGGTGATGCTCGTGTTGGAGCCGGTCCGGGTCACGCAGTGCGCCGCGGTCAGCACGATCTGAGTCGTGTAGAGCGCGCCGCCGCAGCCCATCGAGAGCCGCACCATGAACGGGAACTCGCCCTGCGCGGCGCGCGTGCCGCCCACGACGTCGGGCTTCGCCTGCGCGATGCCGGGCACCGCGGTGCTGCCCAGTGCGGCGGCCGTGATCAGCGCGAGCGCCAGGCCTAGCGTCTTCCGCCAACGAGCCATGTGTCCTCCCCGGACGCGTTCCGGTCCGCCTTGTGGGCGAACCGGTTCATTGATTCAGGGGAGCCTATGGCGGGTGGTCGGCCGGAAATACATATTGAATGAGACATACCTATGACGTCGGCGGGCGATTCCGCTGGTCACGGCTGTTCAGGAGGCGATGCGCGGGGTGGCGTCCGAGATCGTGCCCTCGACCAGCGGGCTCTCCTGCACGCCCGTCTCCTTCTTCTGCCGGCCGTAGTCCGCGGTCACGTAGCGGAAGCCGCCCAGCAGCAGCGCCGCGACCGGCACGGCCACCAGGAACCGGATGAGCGCGTCCGTGACGTCCAGCGTCTGCAGGATGAGTGACTGGAAGAACGCCGGCAGGGAGAGCAGCGCCGCGAACCACAGTGCAGACGGACGGATCAGCCCCATTTAACGCCTCCGCTTTCGGGTCGACTTCTTCTCGATCTGGGTCATGCGCTCACACAACATCGCGGCCCACACGTGCGGGGACGCCTCCTGGCCGTCGACCGTGAAGATCGGCACGTCCAGTCCCAGCACGCTGGCCGGGTCCTCGGTCACGGCCGCGCCGTAGACCGCCACCGCCTCCACATCGCCCATGCTCCGCAGGTGGCGGCGGGTGTCCGCGGTCTTGCGGGTCGCGTCGACGGCCGCCCACACCTCGGTCGCGCCGAGGGCGTCGCAGACGTCGCGTACCCATTCCTCGTTCGGTTCCGCGACCGGGGCGTCGAGCACCACCACGTACGGTGTGTCGCCTCGGTGGATCTTGCGGGCCTTCTTCTCGGCCGCGCTCGGCCCGGAGATCTTCCGCGACGGGTGGATCCCGGTGCCGGACGCGGACGGACCGGCCAGCAACAGCCGGGACGCGTCCAGCCGCAACTGCTCGACCACCCGCTTCGCGACCGGCAGCGCGTGGCTCAGCTCGCCGGCCACCACCAGCACGTCCCCGGCACGCGCGGGCGGCTGCGGGCGGGCCGGCATGTCGGCCAGCGCCTCCAGCACCCCGCCGTAGGCGTCCGTGCCGGTGGCCCGTGCCGCCATCGCCTCCGGCATCCCGAGCGCGATCAGCCTCTCGGCGATCGGGCCGTTCTGCGTCGTCCTCGTCTCAGGAGCGGTCTCCGTCCTGGTCGCAAGCGCGGTCTCCGTTCTCTTCTCCGGCGGTGCCTCCGGCTTCGCCGTCGGAACTGCCAACATCTCAAGAGCCTGCTCCGGTACGGCCGGGAGCGCCGGATGCACCGGCACGAGGGCCGATCGTTCCGGGGCGGCCGGTGTCTCCGGCACCACCGTCGTCGTTGCCGTCGGTGTACTCATCGGCGGCGCGGCCGGTGCCGGCTGGGAAACGACGGGTGCCAACGGGTTGGTTTCCGCGATCAGCTGCTCCAGCAGCGCCGGGCTGACCATGGGCGAGCCGGGCGGTGGCGGGCCGTCCGGCGCGGTCGCGGCCGGTGGACGGTACGGGCGGACCGTCGGCGCGGCCGGCTTCAGCGGCACGTCGATCGCGGGTGCCGGGGCGCCCGCGGTCACCGGGAGTTGCTCGGCGGGGGAGCGGGTCAGGTGGCCGCTCTCCAGCCCGGCCATCACCTCGGCGAACGCGGGACCGGCGGTGGAGACCAGGTTGGCGCGGGCGGGGAGTTCGGGCTGGGCGTAGGCGTTGCGGACGTTCTGGGCGGTCTGCTGCTCCCGGTCCGGTTTGCCGAAGCCGTCGCGGTCGGCGCGTTCGAGCAGCGCGGCGAGGGTGTCGGCGGGTTTCTCCCGGCCGCCGCCTTGACCGCCTTGACCGCCTTGACCGCCTTGACCGCCTTGACCGCCGGGGCCGTCGGGGCCGGGGTAGCCGGGGACCTGGCCGGGCTCGGTCGGGAAGCCGCCGCTCGGTGTGTTGCGGACGGAGAATCCGCTGCTCTGCGGGCCGTGAGCGCTGGAGCCGTGGCCGCTGGAGCCGTGAGTGCCGGAGCCGTGAGTGCCGGAGCCGTGACCGCTGGGGCCGGGGCCGATGCTGGGGAATCCGCCGCCTCCGGCCGGAAGCGGGAATCCGCCACTCTGCCCGCCCGGGTGCTGGAAACCGCCGTGTTGCCCGCCGGTGCCCCCGTGCGATCCGCCACCGCCGGGATATCCGCCGGAAGGGGACCCGCCGCCCTGACCGCCACCGGGATATCCGCCGGACTGCCCGCCGCCGGAGAACCCGTGGTCCGGCGGCCCGCCGCCCCCCTGCCGCCCGGCCATCACGTCGTCCGGGACCTCGACCGACAGCTCGTACTTCTGCTTCGCGAAGAAGCCGCCGAACCCGCCGGTACGGACCTTGTCCGCGGAGATGATCCGCACGGACGTGCCGTACTCCCTGCGCACCTGCTCCAGCAGCGGCTCGATGGCCGGACCCTCAAGCAGCACCCGCGTAGGCACCGTTCACCACCCCCATGGTCTCGATCTGCGCGGTCGTCCCGGCGATCTCGGAGTACGACATGACCGCGGTCTTGCGCCCGCCGGCCCGCATCAGCCGGTGCAGCGGCGGCCGCAGTTGCGGAGAGCAGGCCAGGACCGGCGTCGCGCCCTGCTGCTCCGCGATCTCGCTGTGCATCCCGATCTGATTGACCACGTTCTCGGCGAGCGTGGCGTCCAGCGCCAGGAACATGCCGTTCTCGCTCGGCCGCAGCGACTCGAGCATCGCGTGCTCCAGCTGCGGGTCGAGCGTGATGACGGTGAGCGTCCCGTCCGTGGTGAACTGCTGCGCGATGGCCGGGCCGAGCGCGGCACGGGCCGCCTCGACCAGGCCGTCGTGGTCCGCGGAGATCTTCGCCCGCAGCGACAGTGATTCGAAGATGCGCACCAGGTCGCGGATGGCGACGCCCTCGTCCAGCAGCGACTGCAGCACGCGCTGGATCTGGCCGAGGCTGAGCAGCGAGGGCGTGAGCTCCTCGACCACCACCGGGTGCGTACGTTTGACGGTCTCGACCAGCGACCGCACGTCCTCGCGGCCGAGCAGCCGGCTCGCGTTGGTGCGGACCACCTCGGCCAGGTGGGTGATGATCACGGAGGCGCGGTCGACCACGGTCGCACCGGCCAGTTCCGCCTGGTAGTGCAGCTCGGCCGGCACCCACTTGCCGGCCAGGCCGAAGACCGGTTCCACGCCGGCGCGTCCGGGCAGCGCCTGGAGCCCGTCGCCGATCGCGAGCACGGTCCCGGGTGGCGCCTGGCCGCGCCCGGTCTCCACGCCGCTGATCCGGATGGCATAACCGGACAACGGCAATTCAAGATCGTCGCGGGTACGGACCGGAGGCATCACCACGCCCAGCTCCAGCGCGATCTTGCGGCGCAGCGCGCGTACCCGGTCGAGCAGGTCGCCGCCGGTCGGGTCGACCAGGTCCACCAGGTCGGGGGAGAGTGCCAGCTCCAGCGGGTCGACCCGCATCTCCCCCATGATCGACTCGGTGGTGTCCGGATTGACCGCCGCGGCCGCGGAACCCTCGGCCGCCTCGCCTTCCACCGCTTCCGGCGCCGGCGGCTTGAGCCGGGTGGACGCGAACAGCACCAGGCCGCCGACCAGCAGGAACGGCAGCTTCGGCAGGCCGGGGATGACGCAGAGCGCCAGCGCGGCGCCGCCGCCGATCTGCAGCGCGAGCTTGTGCTGGCTGAGCTGCTTGGTGACGCTGCTGCCCATGTCGCCCTCGGTGGCGGACCGGGTCACGATCAGACCGGTCGCCACCGACAGCAGCAGCGCCGGGATCTGCGAGACCAGGCCGTCGCCGATGCTCAGCAGGCTGTACGTCTCGATCGCCTCGGCCGGGCCCATGCCCTTCTGCAGCATGCCGACCGCGAAGCCGCCGACCAGGTTGATCAGCGTGATGATGATGGCCGCGATCGCGTCACCCTTGACGAACTTCGAGGCACCGTCCATGGCGCCGTAGAAGTCCGCCTCGGAGGACACCTCGATGCGCCGCTTGCGCGCGGTCGGCTCGTCGATCAGCCCGGCGTTGAGGTCCGCGTCGATCGCCATCTGCTTGCCCGGCATGGCGTCGAGCGTGAACCGGGCGCCGACCTCGGCGACGCGCTCCGCGCCCTTGGTGACCACGACCATCTGCACGATGACCAGGATCGTGAAGATGACCAGGCCGACGATGAGCGAGCCGCCGACCACGAAGTGCCCGAACGCCTCGATCACCTTGCCGGCGAAGCCGTCCATCAGCACCAGCCGGGTCGCGCTGATGTTGAGCGCGAGCCGGAAGAGCGTGGCGATCAGAAGTAACGCGGGAAAAATCGAGAACTCCAGCGGCTTCTGGACGAACATGCTGACCAGGACGATCAGGAGCGCCGCGGTGATGTTGAGCGCGATGAGCAGGTCCAGGACCATCGTCGGCAGCGGCACCACCATCATCACGATGATGCCGATGACGCCGATCGGGACGGCGAGCTGGCCGGCGAGCTTGGAGTTCACGGCACCTTCCACGGGTATGGGGGATGTCCCGGGCGGGTCCGTGCCCCTGTGGAGGTGCCGTCCTGGCGACGTTCCGATCGGCCGGAACGGGCCGGATCTGAGCGTTATGCGGCCAGGCGGTGTGTGCCGGCGGCGGAACCGCGCGACTTCAGGCTCATCACGAACGCCAGCACCTTCGCGACCGCGCCGTAGAACTCGGCCGGGATCTCCGCGCCGATCTCGCAGCTGCCGTAGAGCGCGCGGGCCAGCGGCACGTCCTGGATCATCGGGATGCGGTTCTCCGTGGCCAGGTCGCGGATCTTCTGCGCCACGTTGCCCTGGCCCTTGGCGATCACCCGCGGCGCGCCCTTCTCCGGCTCGTACCGCATCGCGACCGCGACGTGCGTGGGGTTGACCAGCACCACGTCCGCCTTCGGCACGTCGGACATCATCCGGTTGCGGGACATCGCGTGCTGCCGTGCCCGGATCTGGCCCTTGACGTGCGGGTCACCCTCGGTCTTCTTGTACTCGTCCTTGATCTCCTGCTTCGACATCTTCAGCTGCTTCATGGTGCGCATCCGGACCACGAAGTAGTCGGCCGCGGCCATCACCAGGCCGGCCAGCGCGGCCGTCCGGATCAGCGAGATGACCGCGTCCTTGACCATGTCGAGCAGCACCGCGAGCGGCAGGTTGCCGGACGACATCAGCGACGGGACGAGATCCTTGATCTGCATGTAGAGCACGGCGCCGAGCACAGTGGTCTTGATCAGCGCCTTCGTGCCCTCCCAGAGCGCCTGCATGCCGACGATCCGCTTGAAGCCCTGCAGCGGGTTGAGCCGGGAGAACTTCGGCATCAGCAGCTTGGTGGCGACGTGGATGCCGCCCTGCGCGCCGGAGCCGGCGATGCCGATCAGCATCATCGAGACCGCCAGCGGCGCCACCGCGTACGCCGCGCCCATCAGCCCGTCCCGGAACATGTTCAGCGCGGCGCCGGCGTCCGGGTCCTTCATCATGTCCGGCCACTGGAGGACCACCTCGCGCGCCTTGACGACCGCCTTCTCCAGCGTCATCGGCACCAGCACGCTGGCGGCCGCGATCCCGGCCCAGGCGCCCAGGTCCGGCGTCTTGCCGATCTGGCCCTCGTCCCGGGCCTTCTTGAGTTTCTGTGGTGTGGGTTTCTCGGTCTTCTCACCGCTCATCGCCGTCTCACCACCTAGGCGCCGGAGAGCGTGATGACGGCGGAGACCGCCTTCTCGATGATGGTGTCCAGCGCGCGGGGGAGCACGGCGATCGCGGTGCCGCCCAGCATCAGCACCAGGAAGATCTTGGCGGGGAAGCCGAGCGAGAACGCGTTGAGCGCCGGCGCGACGCGGTTGAGCAGGCCGAAGCCGACGTCCGTCAGGAACAGCACCGCGATCAGCGGGCCGGCGATCTGCAGCGCGGCGAGGAACATGTCGCCGACGCCCTCGGTGAGCAGCTTGGCCAGCGTCTCCAGCGAGAGCGTCTCGTTCAGCGGCAGCGTCGTGTACGACATCATGAAGCCGCGCAGCACCATCTGGTGGCCCTCGGACGCGAAGAGCAGCGTGACGGCCAGCAGGTTGTAGAACCGGCCGAAGATCGAGCTCTGGTTCTGGGAGAGCGGGTCGTACGCCATCGCGAGCGTGAAGCCGCCGAAGAGGTCGATCAGGTCGCCGGCCGCCTGGAGCGCGGCGAACAGCATCGCGGTGAGGAAGCCGAGCGCGGCGCCGACCGCGACCTGTTCGACCACGCTGATGAGCAATGCCGATGTCGCCAGCTCCGGTACCTGACCGGCGAGCTTGGGCGACATCGGCAGAGCGAGCGCTAACGCGAGAAGGGCCTTGATCCTGGCCGGGATGAGCCGGGAGTTGAACGGCGGGCAGAGCGCCAGCCAGGCGGAGGCGCGGACCATGGCGAGCAGCAGCGCGGTGAGATCCGCGGTGCTGGGGATCCGCTCGAAGAGGTTGTGGGTGAACGAGGTCATCTCGTGGAGCATCCAGTTGCCGCTGACCAGCAGCGCGACGCCACAGGCGATGGCCTTGGGCACGAAGCTGAGCGTAGCTGAAGCCGATGGCCAGCGCAGTGAGCAGAACGGGCGCGCACAGCTTGGCCGCGATGGTCATAGCCTCAAGCCCGAGGTGCACAACCTGCGTGTCCGTCATGTGGTGCCTTTCGCCGAGTTCCGCGGTGGCTCGTGCCCCCGCTGAGAACAACTGGTCCGGCCCGCATGCTCCCGCGGGCAAACCTCGGGGCGGGCAAAGACTCCGCTGGCGCTCCGCTTTCCCCGCCCCTGTCGGAGCCGGTTCGCGCGGGCCGGCCCAAGACCGCGATTCCCGCCCCCGCCCGCTTTCGGCGGCGCGGCTCACGCTTGGACCCGCTGTGGCCTGCCTGACGGATGCATAGATCCCCAGACCCGAGCCGGATGTGCGCCCGCCGAGGCCGGGCGAAGATCGTTGTTGCGCTCACCGCTCTTTCAGCCCGCCGGAAAGAGCAGTGAGCGCAACAACGATCTTCTCGATGGAGCCGGAGCGCTCCCGCCGAAACACCCCACGCGACCAATAACACGAAATATCGGGCGTGACGGCGCCGGGCGGCCGCATCCGGATCGGCCGCTCTCCGAGGCCCGATTGCCGCCCGCCGCCGCCCGCCGCCGCCCGCCGCCCGCCGCCGCCC
>NZ_JNXY01000056.1 GCF_000717135.1 Catenuloplanes japonicus | reverse complement strand
TTCCCGCTTCCGGCGTGGTCCGGCAGCGTTGCTCCCGCGGGCAAACCTCGCGCCGGGCTCCGCTGGCGCTCCGCACGACGCGAGGAGCCGGTTCCGCCGCACTCAGGCACACCCTGTCGCTCCCCACGATCGGCCGGCGCGACCGATCGGACAGAGATGCATGCGCATATTCGCGTTGATGAACTAGAAACATTGGTCATGCGAAGAACACTGGTAACAACCGTGCTCGCCGCGGTGCTGGTGGCCGGGTCGGGCGCTCCCGCCTTGTCCGCACCCGCACCGACGCCCGCATCCGCTGCGGGCTCCGCATCCACCACCGGGTCCGCGCCCGCCACCGGGTCCACGCCCGCCACCGGGTCCACGCCCGCCACCGGGTCCACGCCTGCAACGGGGTCCGCGCCGGTCATCGGCTGGTCCGTCGAGGGCGGGCAGCTGGTCTGGCGGTCCGCCACGCCGGTGTCGATCGGCGGCTCCGTGATCGAGTTCTGGGCCGGCGACACTCCGCTCGGCCGCCCGGTCCAGACCGACCTGCGCACGTTCCGGCTCGATCGGGGCGCCGCCGTCCCGTTCTCCGCGCTGTCCGTGCGCGCCGACAGCCGACGGCTCGACGTGTCACCGCCCGCGCGACGCACCGCCGCCCCGGTCCCGGTCCCGGCCGCGCTCCCGGCCAACGAGGTCGACCCCGGCGTCCGGGGGCCGTATCGGACGGTCCGGGGCTCCTACGAGCTTCCCGGGATCACGCTGCCGAGGCTCCCGGCGAAGGTCGAGATGCTCGCGGAGGTGGTCTCGCCGGTCGGCGCGCCCGGCCCGCGGCCGCTCGCGCTGTTCCTGCACGGCCGGCACCTGTGGTGCTACGTCCCGGGCAGCGAGGACTTCACCGTCGACTGGCCGTGCGCCGAGGGCGCGCTGCCGATCCCGAGCCAGCGCGGCTACCTCCAGGCTCAGGAGCTGCTGGCGTCGCAGGGCTACATCACGGTGTCGATCGCGGCCAACGGGATCAGCGCCCAGGACAATGCGATCGACGAGCGCGGCGCCGACGCGCGCTCGCTGCTGGTCCGGCGGCACCTGTCGCTCTGGGCCGACTGGGCCCGCGATCCGTCCGGCGCACCGCCGATCGTGCGCGCCTCCGGCGTACCCGATATGGCAAAGATCTTTTTGATGGGTCACTCGCGAGGCGGCGAAGGGGTCAACCGGGCCGCGGCCGACTCGCTGAGCCCGCCGCCCGGCGACAGCATCCGGACGCGGTGGACCATCCGCGGCGTGCTGCACATCGGCCCGACCATTTTCGGCCAGAACCCCGCGCCGGACGTGCCCTCCGTGACGATCCTGCCCGGCTGTGACGGCGACGTCGCCGACCTCCAGGGCCAGCTCTACGCGGACGGCACCCGCGGCCTCGGCAACGGCCGCGCGCTGCACAGCGTGCTCTTCGCGGTCGGTGCGAACCACAACTACTTCAACACCGAGTGGACACCCGGGCAGGCGGTCGCGCCGTCCGCCGACGACTACCCGTTCGAGGACGACGGCGTCTGCGGCACGCACGCCCCGACCCGGCTCACCGCGCTCCAGCAGCAGGCCGTGGGCGCCACCTACATCGCGGCCGCGGCCCGGCTCTTCGTCGCGGGCGACGACCGGGTGCGCCCGCTGCTGGACGGCAGCGGACGGTCCGCCCCGTCCGCCGGCCCCGCCCGCGTGCTCAGCCACGCGGTCGGCGGCGTGCGCACGCCCGTGCTGCTGCCCGGCCCCGCGCTCACCACCTCCGCCGGTGCCCACGTCTGCGACCAGGTCTCCACCGACCCGGCCACCGCCTGCCGCCGCGACCGGGAAACCGTGCGCTCACCGCACTTCGCGACGTTCCGGCGGCTGTTCGACGAGCCCGGCCGGCACGCGGTCCGCTACGACTGGGCCGCCGCCGGCACGCCGATCACGGTCACGCTCCCGTCCCCCGCCGCGCTGGGCGCGTCCCGCGACCTGGCGCTGCGCCTGGCCCTGCCGGAGAACACGCCGGCCACCACCGTCGGCGTGACCGTGGTGGACCCGGCCGGGCGCCACACCGCGCTCGGCGACGTGACCGTCTCCGGCCTCCCGACCGACGGTTTCGCCGCCTCCCCGATCTGGGCGCACGAGGTCCGCGTGCCGCGCAAGGGCGTGCGCGAGGTGTCCCGCCTGATCCTGACACCGCGCACCGCGACCGGCACCGCCTGGCTGATCGACGCCTGGGGCTGGTCACCCGGCACCCCCGACCCGCGCCCGGCCACGCTCCCCCGGGTCGACATCGGCGGGATCGTCGTCGACGAGGGCGACAGCGGTGAGCGGACCTACCAGATCCCGGTGCACATCACCGGCGACGCGCACGGCCGCCTGCGGCTCTCCGTCGTCCAGCCCGAGGGCGTGAGCAGCGTCAGCTGGATCGCGGACGTCCGTCCCGGTCAGCGCCGCATCGACGTACCGGTGACGGTCCGCGGCGACACGCTCTACCGCGAGCGGCCCGAGCTCGTCGAGGTGCTGGCCAAGGCCGAGCGCGGCCTGACCATCGGCGACTACGTCGGCACGGTCGACGTGGTCAACGACGACCCGGCACCCACGCTGTCCGTGACCCCGGTCGCGGACCGGGTCACCGAGGGCGCGGCGCTCACCTGGCGCTTCGCCCTCTCCGCTCCCGCCGAGGACGCGCTCCGCCTGTTCGGCTTCTGGGCCGAGCCGCCCGCGTCCGCCCCGGAGCTGTCCAGCGCGGACCTCGATCCCCGGTGGCTGCTGGACAACTACGGCCTCCAGCCGGACCCTGCCGTACCACTGTCCGCGTTCCTCGGCTGGTCCCTCGACTTCCCCGCCGGCGCCACGGTCGCGGAGTTCTCCCTCCCGACCGTCGCGGACGGTGTCGCCGAGCCGTCCGAGGTCGTCCAGCTGCACATCGTCGGCGCCGACCTCCCACCGGTGATCGGGACGGTGACGGACTGACGGCCGGCCGGGCGGTCGCCGATCAACGGCCGCCCGGCCGGAAGCGCCCGGCCGGAAGCGCCCAGCCGGAAGCGCCCAGCCGAAGGCGCCTGCAGCGGGCACTCCGTGCCCGAAATTTCAGCAAATAGCAGCCTGCGCGATGGCCTCGCGACGCGGGACGGTCAGTAAGCCTGGATCGCTGCGGTATCGCGGGCCTCGGTGGCCGCTCGCGAGTCGGCCGCCTGGCGGGCGGTCCGGACGAAGGCCGCCACCTCGGCGGAGCGGGAGGCGGCGGGCCACGCGACCAGGAGGGTGGCAGGCGGGAGTTCCGGGATGTCGCGGTAGGCGATGCCGGGGCGTGGGAAGCGGCGGGCCACCCAGGCCGGCGGGAACCACACCACGCTGCCCATCTCCACCAGGTTGAACAGCTGCGCGAGGTCCCTGATCTGCTCGGCGGGAGGCGTGACGTTCCCGGTCTCGGCCGGGGAACCGTTCGGCAGGCGGCGGCCGGCCAGGTCGGCCAGGCGCACGGTGGTGCGGGCCGCCAGCGGGTCGGCGGCCGGCAGCGCCACCACGCGCGGGCCGGTCACCAGCGGCTCGCTGTCCACGTCAGGTGCGTCGCGGGGGTCGAGCGGGGCGAGCGCCAGCGCCACGTCGGCACGCCCGTCGCGCAGCGCTCGCACCTGATCGCCCGGACCGCCCAGCACCAGCTCGACCGGCATCAGGTCGTAGGCGTCCACGATCGCGGGCAGCAGGCCGGCGTCGAAGTCCGCCTTCAGCGCCACCCGTAGCGACGGCTCCCGCTGTCCGGCCCGCCGCGTCCGCAGCGCCACCGCCGCCACCGCATCCAGTGCGTCCCGCGCGCCGGACAGCATCGTCTCCCCCGCCTCGGTGAGCGTGACCTGCCGTGTCGTCCGTACCAGCAACTGCACGCCGAGCTGCCGTTCCAGATCACGGATCGCCTTCGACAGCGGCGGCTGCGCCATCCCGAGACGCGCCGCGGCCCGCCCGAAGTGCAGCTCCTCCGCCACCGCCACGAAGTACCGCAGCTGCCGCGTCTCCAGCTCACTCATACCGCCAGAGTATCAATCCGGGGGTGCCGCTCCCCGTCCTTGAGCCGCTGCGAGGTCCGGATCTGCCGCGAGGTCCGGATCTGCCGCGATCGCACCGCCAGGATTGCCGCCGCCCGGGGCACCGGACACGCCATGTCCGAAATTTCGGGAAATAGCGCAGCGCGTCGGCCACGGCTCAACGATGGCACCGAAGGCTCGGTAAAATCACCATTTATCGGGTGATAGCGGGAAGCGATGCCGCAGCGCTGCACCGCGACGGGAAGGTGAGCGCGATGGCGGAGCACCCGCCCGGCGACGCCGGACAGAGCGGCGAGCGCCGGCCGCCCTTGCCGTCGGGCGGCGACAACCGGTCACCGCACCTGCCGGGCGGCGGAAAAACGCCGGGCCTGCCGTCAGGTGGCGGCAAAACGCCGGACCCGCCGTCAGGTGGCGGGAACCGGCCGGTGCTGCCGCCGGGTGGCGGTAGCCGGCCGCTGAAGGTACCGAGCGGGGGTGCCAGACCGGCGTCGACGGCCGGTGGTGGCGAGCGGCCGCCGCTGCCGTCTGCGGCGGAGGTGCTGGATCGGGTGCTGGAGGGGCGGCCGCTGCTGGCGATTCTGCGCAATCTGCCGATTGCGCGGACTGTCGCGCTGGCCGAGGCGGTCTGGGACTCCGGGCTGGGGACGGTGGTGGTACCGCTGCATGCGCCGGCCTCGCGGGACGCGCTCGCGGCCGTCTCCCGCCTCGCGGCGGAACGGGGTGAGGTCGCGGTGGCGGGCGGCATCCTCACGCCGGATCTGGTGCCGACCGCGAAGAAGTCCGGGGCCGCGATCACCGTCGCGCCCGGCTTCGACGTGGATGTGCTGCGGGTCAGCCTCGCGGCCGGTCTCCCCCACATCCCCGGCGCCGTCACCGCGACGGAGGTGCAGCGCGCCTACCGTGCCGGGTGCCGCTGGCTCACGGTCGCCCCGGCGGCCTCGCTCGGGCCGGACTGGATCCGCGACCTGCACCAGTCTTTCCCCGGCATCTCCCTGATCGCCGCCGGTGGCATCACGCCGGACAACGCCTCCGGCTTCCTCCTCGCCGGCGCCCGCGCGCTGGGCGTCGACAACGCGCTCCTCCCGCCGGACGGCCTCACCGCCATCATCACGGCCCTCGCCTGAACCACAAGACCCAGCCCCGGCCCCGAAACCCAGCCACAAGACCCAGCCGCGGCCCGAGACCCAGCCACAAGACCCGGCCACGAAACCCCAGCCGCAAGACCCGGCTGACGAGTCCGGCCGGGAGAACCAGCCGCGGTAAAGGCCGATCAGCGCCGAGCGTCGCCTCGACCCGCCTCCTCGAAGCGCACGGTGACGGCACCTGTCCGGCCCGGGGAGACCACGTCCAGCGTGAGCAGCAGCAGGTGGTCGCCCCAGACGGCGTGCAGCAGCGGGTCGGTCAGCGGGATCGTCGAGGTGGTCGGGCGCACGTGCGAAGGGAGCGCGATGCGTACCGGATGGGGAATGTCGCGCAGCAGCAGACGCAGGCGGATCGTCGCCGGGTCGTGGCCGAGCTGCCAGGCGTCCGTGAGCGTGATCGCGCCGGGCGTGACCGTGAAGGTGCGGTGCAGCGACACCAGGCCCGCAACGGGATAGGCGCCGGCCAGGTCCATCGTGAAGTCCGCCCCGTCCAGCCGCACGTCGCGGGCACGGAACTCCGCGCCGGCCCCCTGCTCCACCCCGTCGATCTCGGGCACGCTGTGGAACGCCGACCGGGTGAACCACGCACGGTACCGGTCCGGACCGAAGCTGTCCCGGTCGTACACCCCGGTGCCCGCGTCGACGACGATCGGCTCGCCGTGCGCGGCCAGCACGAAACTGCCGACGTCGTTGTGGTTGTGCGGTTCGTCGTTGTGGCCGGCCTTCGCGATCAGGTGCAGCGCACCGCCGCGCAGGGACGCGACCTGCGTCTCCGCCAGCCACTGCACGGGCGGCGCCGGGAACTCGGCCGGTCCGGCGTCGCGCCAGGCCGTGTCCGTCAGCGCCGCGATGGCGCGCCCCATCGGGCTCGGCAGCGTGACCAGCGGATCGTCGCCCCGCGACGCGCGGGCGAAGGCGGCCACGGAAGGGTCCTCGATCGCGCGGCCGTACCGATGCAGCAGCGCCGGCGACAGATGGTCCTTGCCGGATCCGCGTGGCACCCGCGCGTTGCCGTCGCCGAAGCTGGCGCTCCACTCGCCGCCCACGTGCGCGGTCAGCGGAAACCGCCCGATCCGCCGGATCAACGGATCGGACCAGATCTCCGGGGGTACGCCGAGCAGCTCCAACGCCTCGAACAGGCGCGCGCCGGAGTGCCACCAGTACGAGATCCCCTCCGGGCAGCCGCCGTCGCCGGGCACCCCGTCCAGGTAGGCGTCCAGGCTCCGCACGGCCAGTTCCAGGATCGGCTCCGGGTCCGGGTCGGTGAGCAGCGCGGCCGCGATCACGTTGTCGGTGATCCACGGGTTCCAGTTCATCGGCGCGCCGAACCAGAAGTACGTGCCCGCGTCCGCACGGTACGGGTCGAGCACGCGGCGGCGGATCTCCCGCGAGATCCGGGCCGCCACGCCGGGCACGTCGGCGAACAGTTCCTCGTGCAGGCGCAGGATCCAGGCGAGCGTGGCCGCGGTCTCGGCCGCGAACAGGTCGAGGTGCGGGCGCGCGGGGTCGGGCACGGTCCGGTCCGGGTGCTCGTGCGCGGGCAGGCACCAGGTGGTCTCCTCGGCCAGCAGCCAGACGCCGTCCAGCAGCTCGTCCGCGTACCGGTCCCGGTCCCCGGTCACGGCCAGCGCGAGCGCGACGGCGTGCAGGCGGTGCCGGCGGGCGAGGTACGGGTCCTCCCAGGCGGTCCGGCTGCCGTCGCGGCGGTAGGCGCGCCACCGGGTGAGCGTCGGCTGCGGCCAGGGCAGGCCGAGCGTCCCGTCCGCGACCGTGACGACGGCGTCCCGGGTCGCGGCCGGGATCGCGGCGAACGCGGCATGGTCCACGGTGGCGCGCGGGGCGAGCCTGCCGGCGCGGAACGCGGTGCTCAGAACGGGGGTGCGCATGGCCGGTCAAGCTAGCACCGAACCCGGGCCGCAACGATCATCCGTTCACAGCCGAACACAGGCGCTCCCGTCCGCACCTCCATAAGCACAGACATCGATGCACGGGTACGCTGTGCGCGCACGAGCCCGCCCGCGGTGCCCCAGGGAGCGTGATGGAGCAGAACCGTCCGGATCCGTCGGTGGCGGGCAGCCCCGCCCAGTTCACGGACGCGCTCAACCGGTTGCGGGCCTGGGCGGGCGAGCCGTCGCTGCGCACGCTGCGCGACCTGGCGCACCCGCCCGGCGCGCTCCCGACCAGCACAGTCCACGACATCCTCTCCGGCCGCCGCCTGCCGAGAATGCCCCGCGCCGAGTTCGTCGACGCCTACGTGACCGCCTGCCTCCGCGCCTACGACGAAGCCGCGCACGTCAGAGACGCGCAAGACGGAGACGCGCGCAGCGAAGGCGCGCGCAGCGAAGGCGCGCGCAGCGAAGGCGCGCGCAGCGAAGGCGCGAGGGCCGAAGGCGCGTTCCGCGGCGGCGAGAGCACGGAGGACGTGCTGAAGCAGTGGCGGGAGACCTGGCGGCGGCTGTCCGACGCGGGCACCGGCGTCATGGAGGTCCGCGACGACGCCCAGATGCCGATCATGGTCTCCTCTCCGAGGCGGGCCGAGCCGGCGCGGCCCGCCTCGGCCCGATCCGCACCGGCGCGGCCGGCCGGACGGACGCGGCCCGCCAGGCGGATACCGTGGCCCGCACCGCCGCGGATCGCGCGGATCGTGCCCGCGGTCGCGCTGTTCCTGGCCGGGATCCTGGTCGGCGGGCTCGGCGTCCGCTTCCTGCCGCTCGGTCTGCTGCCCCCGGCCGTACCCCCTGAGGTGGAATGTCTTTCTGATCTTCCGCCCGTGCGGCCCGGCGCGACCGAGCTGCTCCGCAACGGCACGTTCGACAACGCCGCCACCGAGCCGTGGTGGACGAATGCGACCGGGCTGAGCCTCACGGCCGCGAACCGTGCGCTGGTGGCGCACGTGCCCGACCGGTCCGGCAACCCGTGGGACGCGATGGTGATCCAGAGGGATCTGCAGCTGCGGACCAGGGCGTCCTACGTGCTGACGTTCCGGATCACCGCGAGCAGGCCCGGACCGATCCGCGTCGTGCTGCAGGACGACGTGGACTACGAGCCCGCGCTGATCCGCGTCGTCCGGGCCGGGCCGCGGCCGTGCCTGGTGTCCGTGGCGTTCAGCGGCGGCCCGGACACGAACACCGGGGAGCTGGCGTTCCAGGCGGGCAGCCGGCAGCCCGCCTACTCGCTGACGATCGACGACGTGTCGCTGACCGCAACGTTTTGACGCTGGTTCGTCACGATTCCCCCGAGGAAGCGCCGGCACCGTCCCCGGCCTGGAGGTTCTCGCCGCCCGGCATCCATGGGCCCCGAAGACCCGATTCCAGGGGGTTGACCGCGCCGCCCTACGATCGCTCTCATCATGAGGATCGCCATCGCGGGTCTGCACATCGAGTCCAGCGCCTACGCCACCCATCGCGCCTCTTATCGCGATTTTTCGGACGTGGCCGGGGCGGCGGTGCGGGAGCGTTACGACTTCCTCGCGCCGGGCACCCCGCTCGGTGACGCGGCGGAGTGGATCGGCGTGTTCTACGCGCGCTCGATCCCGGGCGGCCGGGTGGAGAAGCCGGTCTACGACGACTTCAAGCAGCGCATTCTCACCGGGCTCCGCGACGCCGGTCCGCTGGACGGCCTCTACCTCGACCTGCACGGCGCGATGAGCGTCGACGGCCTGGACGACGCCGAGGGCGACCTCGTCGCCGCGATCCGCGAGATCACGGACGCGATCATCTCCGCGCCGATGGACCTGCACGGCAATGTCTCCGCGCGGTTCGCGCACGCGGTCGAGCTGCCCACCTGCTATCGGCTGGCGCCGCACGAGGACGCGTGGGAGACCCGCGAGCGCGCGGCCCGCAACCTGGTCTCCTGGCTGGCGGCGGGCGCCCGCCCCCATCGCGCCTGGGTTCCGGTCCCGATCCTGCTGCCCGGCGAGAAGACCTCGACCCGGGTCGAGCCGGCCCGGAGCCTCTACGGGTCGCTGGCCGCCGTGGAACAGCTCGACGGCGTCACGGACGCGTCGATCTGGATCGGCTACGCCTGGGCGGACGAGCCTCGATGCCACGCGACGGTGCTGGTCACCGGCGATTCGCCCGATCTCGTCGCGGCCGAGGCCCAGAAGATCGCAGAACACCTCTGGCGGGTACGGGACGAGTTCGCCTTCGTCGGCCCGCCGGGCACGCTGGCCGAGGGCGTGTCCCGCGCCCTCGACGCCAAGGTCAAGCCCTACCTGATCAGCGACTCCGGCGACAATCCCGGCGCGGGCGGCAGCGGCGACGTGACCTGGACGCTGTCGCAGCTGCTCGCCATGCCGGAGCTGACCGGCCCGGACGCGCCGATCACCTTCGTCGCCTCCGTCTTCGACGCGCCGGCGATCGACCGGCTGTTCGGCACGCGCCTCGCGGACGTGCGGCTCGCCGACGGCACCCGGGTCGCCGGCGAGCTGCACAGCCTGCACGAGGGCGACCCGGACGCGGGCCGGATCGCGGTGATCCGGGTCGGCGGCCTGCACGCGATCCTCACCGAGTTCCGCAAGGCGTTCCACGCGGTCGACGACTTCACCGCGCTCGGCCTCGACCCGCGTACGGCCGACATCGTGGTCACCAAGATCGGTTACCTGGAGCCGACGCTCCACGACATCGCGCGGGGCTGGACGCTCGCGCTCACGCCCGGCGCGGTCGACCAGGATCTCGCGCGCCTCGGCCACCACCGCATCCGGCGCCCGATGTTCCCGTTCGACGAGTTCGCCACCGACCCGGACCTGACCCCGCGCCTATTGCACTGAGCGCGGCCGGACCAGCGGCATCACGTTGTGCCCGTCCGAGTGCGGCTTCACCGCGAGGATCTGGTTGACGCCGAGCCGGTCCGTCTCGAACGCGAGCGCGCACGCGGCCATGTAGAGCCGCCACACCCGGGCCCGGCCCGCGCCGACCTGCTCCACCGCCTCGTCCCAGTGCGCCTCCAGGTTGCGTACCCATTCCCGCAGCGTGAGCGCGTAGTGCGGGCGCAGCGCTTCCACGTCCCGCACCTCGAACCCGGCGTCCTCGATCAGCCCGGTCGTCACACCGAGCGCGACCAGCTCGCCGTCCGGGAAGACGTACCGGTTGATGAACGTGGCCTCGACGTTGCCGGTCGTGCTCTCGGTCCGGGACGCGATCTGGTGGTTGAGCAGCCGCCCACCGGGCTTGAGCTGTGTGAACAGGATCCTGGCGTACTCCGCGTAGGTCGCGGTCCCGACGTGCTCCGCCATGCCGATGCTGGAGATCGCGTCGAACGGCCCGTCGTTGATCTCGCGGTAGTCCTGCAGCCTGATCTCGACGCGGTCGGACAGCCCTGCCTCGGCCACGCGCTTGCGCGCCAGATCGGCCTGCTCGCGGGAGATGGTGATGCCGACGACGTCCACGCCGTACTCGCGCGCCGCATGGATCGCCAGCGAGCCCCAGCCACAGCCGACGTCGAGCAGTCGCCGGCCTTCGTGGAGCCCGAGCTTGCGGCAGATCAGGTCGAGTTTGTCGTGCTGGGCGGTCTCCAGGTCCGAGTCCGCGGACGGCCAGTAGGCGCATGAGTAGACCATCGACGGCCCGAGGACCAGGCGGTAGAAGTCGTTGCTCACGTCGTAGTGGTGGCTGATCGCGCCGCTGTCCCGGCCCCGGCTGTGCCGCCGGCCGGACATCACGATCTCCTCCGGCGGGGGTGCGGGCTGCCGGCCGAGGGCGCCCAGGCTGATCGCCTCGCGTGCCAGGCCGAGCGTGTCGCGCCGTTCCGGCTCGCCCTCGCGCCAGACCGTCTCGGCGATGCGGAGCAGCGCGTCGTAGAGGTCACCGTCGACGTCCAGTTCGCCGGCGACCCAGGCGCGGGCGAGACCGAGCTGGTTCGGCTGCCACAGCATTCGTCTCAGGGCCTGGCGGTCGCGGATCACCAGCGCGGGCCCGTCCGGCGGGCCCGCCTCCGATCCGTCCCAGGCGCGAAGCCGCAGCTCACCGCGGAGAATCGGGCGGAGGAGCGTGTTGAGCCGCTCCGCCACGGACGGGTTCGTAGCCATCCCGGCGTCTCCCTTGTGCGTGATCAAGTCCTTGTTCGCACAATATATAGCTGATTTATAGAAGTAACTTATGAGCTGACGCACAGCTTTCCTGCATAAAACCGGGAATGAGCACGGTATTTGCCCACTTCGAGGTGGTTGCGGCCCGCACGGCACGCCCGGGAGCCGGCGTGCCGCCAGGACGTTGCCGACCGGGTGGTCGGCAGACCGGTGCAGGCCGAACGTCGGGTCAATGCCGGGAATGTTTCCGGGAGATGGCATTGACATAGGCGAAAGCTCCGATGTCTGATGGCGGCATGCCGATGAGCCGCATCGTCGCCATGAGGACCCACGACGTCCGATTCCCTACGTCGGTGCTGCTGGACGGCTCCGATGCGATGAATCCGGATCCCGACTACTCGGCCGCCTATGTCCGGCTTGTCACCGACGGTGGCGAGGAGGGGCACGGCTTCGTCTTCACCATCGGGCGAGGTAACGACGTGCAGGTGGCGGCGATCCGCGCGCTCGAGCCGCACCTGCGCGGACTGCCGCTCGACGATCTGGGCGAGGCCTGGCGCCGGCTCGTTCACGACTCGCAGCTGCGCTGGCTGGGGCCGGAGAAGGGCGTCATGCACATGGCGATCGGCGCGGTGCTGACCGCGCTGTGGGATCTGCGGGCGAAGCGCGCGGGGCTGCCGCTCTGGCGCCTGCTGTCCACGATGGAGCCGGAGGAGATCGTGGACACGGTCGACTTCCGCTACCTGACGGACGCGCTCACCCGCGACGAGGCGATGGACCTACTGAGGAGGCCGGGCCGGCAGGACCGCATCGACCAGCTGATGCGCACCGGCTATCCAGCCTACACCACCACGCCGGGCTGGCTCGGCTACGACGACGCGAAGCTGGACCGGCTGTGCCGGGAGGCGGTCGCGGACGGGTTCACCCAGATCAAGCTCAAGGTCGGCGGCGATCTGGAGGATGACCGGCGTCGCCTGGCCATCGCCCGTGCGGCGGTCGGACCGGACTTCAAGATCGCGGTCGACGCGAACCAGCGCTGGGACGTCCCGCAGGCCATCGAGTGGATCGCCGCGCTCGGAGACCCGCACCTGGCCTGGATCGAGGAGCCCACCTCCCCGGACGACGTCCTCGGCCACCAGGCGATCAGACGGGCGATCTCCATCCCGGTCGCGACCGGCGAGCACATGACCGGGCGTGTGATGGCCAAGCAGTTCCTGCAGGCCCAGGCGCTGGATGTGCTGCAGATCGACGCCACGCGGGTCGCGGGCGTGAACGAGAACATCGCGATGCTGCTGCTGGCCGCGAAGTTCGGCGTGCGCGTCTGTCCGCACGCGGGCGGGGTGGGGCTGTGCGAGGCCGTGCAGCACCTGGCGATGTTCGACTTCGTGGCCGTGTCCGGCACGCGCGAGGACCGCTACATCGAGTACGTCGATCACCTGCACGAGCACTTCGTGGCGCCGGTCGTGGTGGAGAACGGCAACTACCTGGCCCCGGCCGTGCCGGGCGCGGGCACGGAGATGCGCCCGGAGTCGATCAGGGAATACGAGAAATGACGAGCCTCCTCGAAGCCGACGGCGTCAGCAAGGGCTTCCCCGGCGTGCAGGCGCTCAGCGACATGCACCTGGAGCTGCGGCACAACGAGGTCCTGGCGCTGGTCGGCGAGAACGGCGCCGGCAAGTCGACGCTGATGAAGCTGCTCACCGGCGCGCTCGCACCGGACGCCGGCCATTTCCGGCTCGACGGGGAGGCGCTGGACCCGCACCGGAGCAGGGACATCAGCATCATCCATCAGGAGTTCAACCTGATGCCGGACCTGACGGTCGCGCAGAACGTCTACATCGGACGCGAGCCGCGTACCCTCGGAATGTTCGTCAATGAGCGCCGGCTCAACGAGCGGACCGGGCAGTTGCTCGACCGCCTCGGCCTGCCGCTCGACCCGCGCGCGCTGGTCAAGGATCTGACCGTCGCCCGCCAGCAGATGGTGGAGATCGCGAAGGCGCTGTCGCACGACGCCCGCGTGCTGATCATGGACGAGCCGACCGCCGCGCTGAACGACGCGGAGGTGGAGGTGCTGCACGGGCTGATCCGGCGGTTCACCGGTCCGGACTCCGGCGTCATCTACATCTCGCACCGGATGGAGGAGCTGAAACGCGTCTCGGACCGGATCACGGTCATCCGGGACGGGCGCTTCGTCGGCACGGTCGCGACCGCGGAGGCGGAGCTGCCGCAGATCATCTCCATGATGGTCGGCCGCGAGCTGAACACGGGCGCCACGCCGGTGAACGTGCGCGAGGACCGCCCGCCGGTGCTGCGCATCGACCATCTGTCCACGAAGAGCCTGCTGCGGGACATCAGTTTCGAGGTGCGCGAGGGTGAGATCCTCGGCGTCGCCGGCCTGATGGGCGCGGGCCGCACCGAGCTGGCCCGCGCGATCGTCGGCGCGGACCCGGTGAGCGCCGGCACGATCAGCGTCCGCGGCCGTACCGTGCGGATCAAGAATCCGGCGCGGGCCGCCGCGTTGCGCATCGGATACCTGTCCGAGGACCGCAAACAGTTCGGCCTGCTGCTCGACCAGTCCGTGGCCGCGAACATCGCCATCTCCGCGCTGGGTCAGAAGCTGTCGCGGGCCGGTTTCGTGGACGACACCAAGGTCCGGATCACCGCGGAAGATGCCGTGAGAACCCTGAAAATCAAGACTCCGGGGGTACGCCAGGAGGCGCGCTACCTCTCCGGCGGCAACCAGCAGAAGGTCGTCGTCGCGCGGTGGCTGGCCAAGGAGTGCGACCTGCTGATCGTCGACGAGCCCACGCGCGGCATCGACGTCGGCGCGAAGGAGGAGATCTACCAGCTCCTCAACGACCTGGCCGCGCAGGGCCGGTCGATCGTCATGATCAGCTCGGAGCTGCCGGAGATCCTGCGGATGGCGCACCGCGTGCTGGTGATGAGCGGCGGCCGGCTGCGCGGCGAACTGTCCGCGGCCGAGGCCACCCAGGAACGCATCATGCACTTGGCCACGAGCGGAGCAACCGGATGATCGCGCGCCTTCAGCAGCTGTGGGCCTTCGCCGGCCTGATCGTCATCTCGATCGCGTTCGTGATCGCGACGCCGATGTTCGGCACCTACGGCAACATCGTCAACATCCTGTTCTCCACCGTGGTGATCGGGTTGCTGGCGCTCGGCACCACGTTCGTCATCGTCACCGGCGGCATCGACCTGTCGATCGGCACCGGCATGGCGCTGTGCGCGGTCATGTCCGGCACGTTCGTGGTCACCTGGGGCCTGCCCTGGCCGGTCGGCGTGCTGCTCGCGGTGCTGTTCGGCGGCCTGATCGGGCTGATCAACGGCTTCAGCACGGCACGGCTGGGGCTGCCGCCGTTCATCGCCACGCTCGCCACCATGCTGGTCGCGCAGGGCCTGGCGCTGGTGGTCTCGGAGAGCACGCCGATCTACTTCAACGACGCCCCCGGCTACCTGCTGCTGTCCACCGGCACGATCATCCCCGAGTTCCCGAACGCGGTGCTGGTGCTGATCGCGGCCACCGCGGTCGCGGCCGTGCTGCTGCGCAAGAGCGTCCTCGGGCGGTACGCGTTCGCGATGGGCAGCAACGAGGAGGCCACCGCGCTGTCCGGCATCGACGTGACGCGCTGGAAGATCGCGGTCTACACGCTGGCCGGCCTGTTCACCGGCCTGGCCGGCGTGATGATCTCGGCCCGGCTCGGCTCCGCGCAGCCCGCCACCGGCGCCGGGTACGAGCTGCAGGCCATCGCCGCGGTCGTGATCGGCGGCACCTCGCTCTCCGGCGGCAAGGGCTCGATCGTCGGCACCGTCATCGGCGCGCTGATCATCTCCGTGCTCAACAACGGTCTGCAACTGCTGTCCATCCCGCAGGAGTGGCAGAACGTCATCCTCGGCATCGTCATCCTCATCGCCGTCTACGCCGACATGGCACGGAGGCGTACGGCCGTCCTCTAAGGAGCATCATGCGCAGACGTCAGTTGCTGGTCGGTGGACTCGCCGTGGCCACGCTCGCGGCATGCAACCGCGGGGAGCAGGCGGGAGGCGACGGCAAGCCCTACATCGCGATCGTGTCGAAGGGCTTCCAGCACCAGTTCTGGCAGGCCGTGAAGAAGGGCGCGGAGCAGGAGGCGGCCACGGCCGGCGCCACCATCTCGTTCGAGGGCCCGGCCACGGAGAAGGAGGTCGAGGCGCAGATCACCATGCTCACCAACGTGATCGCGAAGAAGCCGGCCGCGATCGGCTTCGCCGCGCTCGACTCCAAGGCCGCGGAGGGCCTGCTACAACAGGCGAAGGCGCAGAACATCCCGGTGATCGCGTTCGACTCCGGCGTGGACTCGCAGGTGCCGCTCACCACGGTCGCGACCGACAACCTCGCGGCCGCGGGCGAGGCCGCCAAGCACATGACCGAGCTGATCGGTGGCTCAGGACAGGTGGCGGTGGTGGTGCACGATCAGACCAGCCTCACCGGTCAGCAGCGGCGCGACGGCTTCACCCGGTGGATGGCGGCGAACGCGCCCGGTGTGCAGCTGCTGCCGGTCCAGTACGGCGACGGCGACCAGGCCAAATCCGCGGACATCACCAAGTCGATCCTGGGCGCGAACCCGGGCGTCAAGGGCATCTACGGCGCGAACGAGGGCTCCGCGGTCGGCGTGGTCCGCGGCGTGCAGGAGGCCGGGAAGACCGGCGTCACGATCATCGGCTTCGACTCCGGCAAGGCACAGCTGGACGCGATCCGGTCCGGGCTGATGGCCGGCGCGATCACGCAGAACCCGGTCGGCATGGGCGCGCAGCTGGTCAAGGCCGCCATGTCCGCGATCAACGGCACTGCGCTGGAGAAGACCGTCGACACCGGCTACTTCTGGTACGACAAGACGAACATCGACGCACCCGAGATCCAGGCCGTGCTGTATCAGTAATGGCGGTCACGGATGAGGCGATAAACAAGATCAAGGACATGATCCTCGCGGGTACGCTGCGCCCCGGCGACCGCCTCCCGCGCGAGGCCGACCTGGCCGACCGTCTGGGGCTGTCCCGCAACAGCCTCCGCGAGGCCGTCAAGGCGCTGTCCCTGATCAACGTGCTCGACGTGCGGCGCGGCGACGGCACCTACGTCACCAGCCTGGAGCCGTCGCTGCTGCTCGGCGCGCTGGACTTCGTCGCCGAGCTGAACCGGGACGACACCGTGCTGCACTTCTTCGAGGTCCGCCGCATCCTGGAGCCGGCCGCCACGGCGATGGCGGCCGGCCGGATGACGGACGCGGACCTCCGTACCCTCGATGCGCTTCTGGACGCCGTAGGCGACTCGACCTCGATCGACGAGCTGGTCCGCGCGGATCTGGAGTTCCATCGCGCGATCGCCCAGGCGTCCGGCAACCCGGTGCTGGCCTCGCTGCTGGAGTCGACCAGCGCGCCGACGCTGCGGGCCCGCGTCTGGCGCGGGCTCACCCAGACCGGCGCGCTCGAGCGCACCACGTCGGAGCACCGGGCGATCGTCCATGCGCTGGCCGCCCGGGACGCGGAGCGCGCCCGCGCCTGGGCGACCATGCACGTGGCCGGCATCGAGATGTGGCTGCGGTCAGTTGGCTGATCCCTGGTAGAGCCTCAGGTAGCGCGGGTACAGCTCGGTCTTGGCCGCGCCGATGTCGTCCGGGTCGACCGTGTCGTGGCCGACGCCGGTCTCGGCCGGGATCTCGAACTGGAGCAGGTCCAGCCCGCGTGCGTCCGCCATGTCCAGCGGCAGCGCGACCGCGCGCGCCAGGTCGATGTCGCCGTCGTTCGGGCTGGTGACGACCGCGATCGAGGCCAGCTTGCCGCCGGTCACACCGGCGTCGACGGTCTCGGCCAGACGCAGGTACTGGGCCAGCGCGGTGAAGGACAGGTTCGCGCCGTTCACGTGGTCCGGCACCAGCCGGAATCCGAACAGGACGGTGAACGGCTTGACCACGATCGACGGCGCCTGGGACGCGGCCGGGCGGTAGAACGGCGAGAGCACCAGCAGGCGCTGCACGTCGTCCGGGCGGTCCGCGGTGAGCCGGGTCGCCAGCACGCCGCCGCCGGACAGCCCGACGATGCCGGTCTCCGCGCCGAGCGCGCGCGTGACGTCGAGCGCGCCGGACGCGTACTCGATGAGCTCCTGCGAGCGCAGCGACGGCAGCGCGTCCCGGTCCGGGAAGCCGTGCGCGGGCGCCAGCGGCACGTAGACGTTGTAGCCGTTGTCGTAGAAGAGCTGGGCGAGCTCCGCGAACTGACCCGGGCAGGCGGTGAAGCCGTGCAGCATCAGCACTGCCTTCGCGGCCGGCCGGTCCTCGTGGACCAGCGCCCGGGAGCGGCACTCCGGCAACAGCCGGGTGTCCTTCTGCTCCTCGGCCGCGGTCGCGGCTATCTCGGTCCGTGCCTGCGCGAAGCTGAGCTGCCGCGCGGCCGGGTGCAGGTCGTCGCTGTCCAGCGGCCAGGCGAAGAGCGCGATCACCGCCACCAGGACGATGGCGACGATCACGGCCAAGGCTGTTCCGACCGGCCGCAGGACGCGTGTGACGGTGTTACTCATGTAGGCGGGGCCCCTGAAGGTGGAGAGTGACGTTGATCCACCCTTGCTACGGCAACGGGCCCGCCCGGTTCAAACCTATCTACAGTGGATCACGTTGCGTGGGGCCGGAGCACGGCGCACCGTGTGGCCGATCCAGTCCAGCACGGTGTCCGTGGCCTGCCACGACGTGCGGTGGTAGAGGATGGTGTGACCCGTGTCGCGCACGACGGTCGCGGACAGTGGCGTGCGCGGGTAGAGCGCCCGCTCGCGCCGGCACAGGTCGGCCGGGGTGCCGCAGGGGATGCCGGTGAGCGCGTTGCAGAACAGCGCGTCGTTCGTGCCCATCTGCAGCAGCACCGGCTTGCGGATCCGGCTGGTGTAGGTCGGGTCGCCCAGGTTCTTCAGCGAGGCCAGCTGCCCGGTGGTGCCGGTGACCTTCATCCGCTCGTCCATCCCGACCATGCGGTTCGTGATGCCGGGCAGGTAGAGGTAGGCCTGGCGGCGGAAGTCCGGCATCGTGGTGACGTAGCCGTCCGGCCAGCCCGCGAACCGGGGATCGCCGGACGCCGGGTAGAGGTGCGCGCGGATCGTAATCTGCGTGGGCACGTCGACCGCGTGCATGAGGCCGCTGAAGACGAACGCGTCGACGTCCTCCCACCGGTGGGCCTCGGCCGTCCAGATCAGCGAGCCGTAGGAGTGCCCGACCCCCACCACGGTACGGAACCGGTGCTCCCCGCGCAGCCGCTGCACGAGTTGGTGCGCGACGTAGGCCTCCGTCTCCGCGGTGACCTGATCGGCCGGCGGGCGGTCGCTTTCCCCGACCCCTATTCGGTCGATATAGAAAACGGCATAACCGGCCTCGAGCGCCTCCTGCGCATAGGACGTGTTGATCCAGTATTGGTGATCATAAGTGAATCCGGACATGAGCACCTGCACCACGGACGACGACCGTTTGGGCTTGCACAGCCAGGTCGCCACCCGATAGCGTGGCGCGTCACGTCCTTCCGACAGGGTCACCGTGACCAGGCGCCGCGCGCACTGGCCACCGTGGGCGGACGCCGGCGTGATCGCGATCAGGACGACTGATGCCGCCACCGCGACCAGCGCGACAATGCGCACGGTAGATCGATAAATCAGTGCCATCATGTGGCTCATAATCGCCGGGAATGTTGAGTGAGACGCGCTCATTCCGCGCTCATTCAGCCTCACGGCATACCAAGTCACTACATAGACATCCGTCGTCGGCGCGTCAGGATGATCTATCGTCCCGTGCGGGGTCGTTCCGGTGGCGGCGCAGGCGATCCGTTCAGGCCACAACCCGGACGGCGGCCGCCTCGTTGCGCGGCAACGGCCGGCAGCCCTGTCGGGCTACCGGCCGTCATGTCGGGCTACCGGCCGTCATCGGGTGGGACTAGAACGAAATGCCCCAGCTGTTCAGCGTGCCGACGTCACCGTTGGCAGCGTCGCGGACCTGAAGCTTCCAGGTCCCGTTCGAGGTCTCCGAGGAGAGGTCGACCGGGAACGTCTGCTTGATGTCGTCCGCGCTGCCACCGGCCCGGTTGTGCAGCACGTAGGCACTGCCGTCCGGCGCCACCAGCGTGACGATCAGGTCGCCGCGCCAGGTGTGCGTGATGTCCACCGCGACCTGCGTGACCGGTGACGGCGTCGCCGCACACCCGCTGATCACGATCTCGGTCTCCACCGTGCTGTTGTCCGTGATCGGCTTGACCGTCAGGTTCGTGCCGGAGCAGCCCGGCGAGCCGTTCACGGTCAGCGACAGCGTCGCGGTCCGCGCCACCGACGGCGACGTGCCGACCAGCGTGATCGGGTACGTCCCGCTGCCCGCCGCGCTGGACGCGGAGACCGTCACCTCGACCGAGCCACCCGCGGTCACGGACGGCGCGCTGAAGCCGACCGAGATGCCGGCCGGCAGCGTGCCGGTGGAGAAGACGACCTCCTCGGGCGTGCCCGCGATGACCGTGGTGCTCAGGGTGGTGGTGGCCGGGTCCCCCGCCGGGTCGAGCGTGACCGAGGCCGGGGCGAGCGCGACCGTGAAGTTGTTCTCCACGCAGTTGTCCACGTCCGGTCCGGCCACGTTCACCGAGGTCCAGGCCGCCTGCACGGTCTTGTACTCCACGCCGCACAGGCCGTAGAGGTCCGCGGTCGCGGAGAGCGTGTACGCCCGCGCCGTGTTCGACGGCGTCGCCGTGTTCACGTACGACGTGTTGGACACGAAGTAGGTGTCGAGCGCGCGGAACCAGATCTTCTCCGCCTTCTCCCGCCCGATGCCGGTCACGGCCGGGGCCGCGCCGCAGAGCGGGGAGGTGCCGAACTCGGTCGCGCCGGAACCCTCGGCCAGGTTGAAGAAGAAGTGGTTCGCCACACCGGACGAGTAGTGCACGTCCACGTTCTTCGTGGTCGTGGACCAGCAGCCGTGCGAGACGCCGTCCAGCGTCGGGTTATACATGTAGCGCAGCGGCGTGCCGTTGCCCCGGATGTCGACCATCTCGCCGATGTCGTAGTCGCCCGGGTCGCCCGGCGCCTGCGCGAAGAACTCGACCATGTTGCCGAAGATGTCGCTGGTCGCCTCGTTCAGGCCACCGGACTCGCCCGCGTAGGTCAGGTCGTTCGGCACCACGTTCTCCGTGACGCCGTGCGACATCTCGTGGCCGGCCACGTCCAGCGACACCAGCGGGCGCGCGTTGCCCGAGCCGTCGCCGTAGGTCATCTGCGCGCCGTCCCAGCCCGCGTTCGCGTAGTTCTGGCCGTAGTGCACCCGCGACGGCACGCCCCGGCCGTCGCCGAAGATGCCGTTACGGCCGTGCACCTCCAGGAAGTACTCGAACGTGAGCGACGCGCCGATGTGCGCGTCCACGCCCGCGGACTGCCGGTTCCCCTGCGTGCCGTCGCCCCAGACGTTGTCCGCGTCCGTGAACGTGGTGCACGTACCCCCGGTGGTGTTGTTCATGTCGCAGGTGCGGCCGTTGCCGTGGTCCGGGTCGATCATGCTGTAGGTGGAGCCGGACAGCGTGGTCTCGATCGGGACCTCGCCGGAGTAGATGCCGTGGCCCTCACCGGTGATGGTCTTGAACTCGTCGGTCTCCCGGATCACGGCGCCGGTCTGCGCATCCGTGATCACGTGCAGCTTCGACGGCGTCTGCCCGTCCGTGCCCATGCCGGTCAGCACGGTCTCCCAGGCCAGCCGCCCCGTGCCCGTGCTCGCGTCGACGAACAGCTCCGGTGCCCTCGTCTCCGCGATCGTGCCGGAGAACTCGCCGACCGCCTTCTCCTTGGCCGCACCCGCCGTGATCGCCGGCTTCGTGCCGAGCGTCAGCGGCGCGCTCAGACCGACCGAACTGCCGGTCAGCTCGCCGCGCGCGCCCGTCCGGACGACCACGTCACCGCCGGCCACCCGCAGCCCGTCGTAGGTGCGGGTGTAGCGGACCACCGCGCCGCCGCCGCGGTCCTCCTTGCTGCTGAACAGGACGAACCGGTCCTTCGCCGAGCCCTTGACCGCGTCCGGGTGTGCGGTGAGCACGGCGTTCGCGCCGGCGACCAGCGCCGACGACTCGGGTGCGGGTTGCGGTGCGGCGTTCGCGCTCGTGGCGATGACCGCGAGACCGCTGCCGACCAGCACTGTGATGCCGGCCAACGCGAGAGAAGATCTCAAGCTTTGCCTCCCCAGGCCAGGATGCGACGCATCCATCGATGCCACTGATCATCGAAGGTCCCCGGGCGAAGCGGAACGCGCTCTCACAACATTTATTCATACCGATCACGTCATATCATCAGACGTCGGTTTCGTAGCGTTACATCGATTTCACAGCGTTCGACCTCTTCTGAAAACAACGACATCCCGGGGGTACGGGGTGAGCGCCCTACGATGACGTGATGGCGCTCAATGCGAGAGTGCGAGTCGCGGCCCTGTTGCCGCTGGTCCTGATCGTGGCGTCCGGCTGCGACGGGTGGTCCGGCCCGCCCACCACGGTCGGCACGGCGACCGCCACGCTCAGCGCCCAGACCCGATGCCTCGCCGAGACGACCACGAACCCGTGCACGTACTGGTTCCAGTACTGGCCGGACGGCGCCACCACCGTCACCAGCACCCCGCACCACGAGGCCAACGTGGACACCGGCGGCTTCGTCACCGTCACCGAGGCGATCACCGGACTCACCCCCGGCACGCTCTACCACTCCCAGTTCTGCGGTTACGGCGACAGCAACGTGCAGGCGCCGGGCCTCTGCGTCGGCCAGCAGGGCGGCGCGGTCTCCTCCCCCGGCACCCAGCCCGACACCGGCGACCACAACTCCACCCAGCGCTTCCGCACCGCAACGACCGGCACCGCCGCCACGATCGACCTCGGCCGGCCACTGTCCGCGGCAGACACGTCGGACCGGCCGATCTCCCGCGACGCCGGCTTCAGCGCGGCCTACTCGTCCACGAACAGCCTGTGGATCTTCGGCGACACCGTGCACCGCAACGGGTCGCCGCCGTGGCTGCTCGGCACGACCGCGGCCGCCGGACCATACGCCCGCGGCCAGGTGCCGGTCACGCTCCAGGAACTCCCGACGCCACCGGCGGCACCCTCGCCGGGGCGCACCGGCGTCGCGCTCTTCCTGCCCACGCCGACCGGGCTGCTGCTGCCCGGCAACCCGACGCCGTCGAACCCGAACCCCGGGCCGGTGGCCTGCACGCCGGACGTCAGCTCCAGCTATCCGGCATCGTGGACCTCCGGAATGGCCCGCATCCCCGGCACCGAGCGGCTGCTGATCGCCTACCACCAGATCTGCGTGGCGACCACCCGCGACAGCTGGCCGGTCGAGCGCGTCACACTCACCGACTACAACCCGGCGACGAACCGGTTCCTCAGCACGGTCACGCCGTTCACGGCATCGCCGCTGCAGAACGGCGTGCCGGTGACGCAGCAGCTCGGGTCCCCGGTCTTCGGCGGTGACGGGTTCCTCTACTTCTACGCCCACGACTTCAGCAGTGCCCGCGTGATCGTGGCGCGCGTCGCGGCGGACGCCAGTTCCTGGGGAAACGCGGCGAACTATCGCTGGTGGAACGGCACGACCTGGACCACCTCCCAATCCACCGCCGCCAGCGTGATCACCGCGCCCGAGATCTGGTCCGCGCACGTCGCGGACTTCACCGGGGTCGGCAGCCATCGGTACGCCATGATCATCCAGTCCTCGTTCGGGACGGGTGGCTATCGGATCTACGAGTCCGCCTCACCGGCCGGGCCGTGGACGGCCGGACCCGCGGGCCAGGTCCCGGACAGCTGCCCCGGCGGCGGTTTCGGCTGCTACGCCTTCACCGCCCACGCCGAACTCAGCACACCCGACCGCTTCTGGCTCTCCTGGTACTCCCCCGGCGACCGCAACGGGTTCGCCCACATCCGCCTCGCGGCGGTTCCTTGGTAGGTGCCACTCACCCGTCTCGGCCGGCACGCGTACTGCCCACCGGGGTCGGTGCAGGGTCCACGGAGGCGCGGCTGCTGCTGACATAGCGGTGGCGCAGTGGTTCATGGCAACCCCGCCATGCCCGGCACGTCGCAATCCCCCGGCAATCCCGGGAGTCCGGCGCCAAGGCATTTCCTTCAAGGTCCGTCCTTCAAGGTCTGTCCTGCAAAGTCTGTCCTGCAAAGTCTGTCCTTCAAAGTCCCCCCTTCAAGGTCCGGCTCGAGCTCAGTTCAGGCTCTGATCAGCGGGCGCTGCCGCGCCCGAAATTTCGTGTTATTGGTTGCGTTGGGTGGGCTGGGTGCGGTTTTTGCCTCCGGCGGGAGCGCTCCGGCTCCGGGGCAGGATCCAAGACCTTTCAGCTGCGCTGCCATGTAGAGCGGGTGGTTGGGTTTCGTGCGGCCTGTCTGCCCCGCCTGTCATCGACCCGGGACAAGCCGAGCAGATCATCGGCAGGGCCGCCAGCTTTGGTCTGTCGGGCGGCGGCTTCTGGGTTCTCGCGTTTGGGCGGTCACTTCTCGTTGATCGGCTGCGGGTCCGTGGGTGGTCCGGTGTTGAGGGTTGCGTCGGGTGGGCCGGTGGCGGTCAGCGTCGTGGTCGGGTTCAGGCTTGCGTTCCGCGGTATGCCGCCGGTTGCGTTGGTGGCGGCCCTGCCGATGATCTGCACCCCTGCGGGCGGGTCGATGGCAGACGGGGCAGCCAGGCGGTCACCTTTGTGGCTGCTTACGCATTACTGACCTTTCGCGGTCAGGGTTCAGCTCTGCACGATCGCGCGCACGCTCCGCAGGGTGAGCACTGCGCCCGACATTTCATGAGATAGCCGGCCGAGGTCGGTGGCCCGTGCCGCTCGTGCGGTCCGTGGAAGATC
>NZ_JNXY01000055.1 GCF_000717135.1 Catenuloplanes japonicus | reverse complement strand
TGCACGTTCAGCTGCTCGGCCAACCGGCGAATCGTCGGCTTCGGCTCCGACTCGCGATACAGACGCACGGCACGTGCCCTGAGTTCGTCGGGGTACTTCCAACGTCACGAAGTTAGGGCGTTGAATCGCCTGTCAATTCGGCGGTGGCGGTTGCTATGGGCTGGTCGGGATGGGTCCATTCGTGGGTGAGGGCGTAGGTGCCGGGAGCTGTTCGCGAGAGCATGTTTTCCTTGACCCATCGGCTGAGCTCGGCGGTCAGGCCTCGGTGGTGGGTAAGGCCGAGGCCGGCGGCGATTTCGCGTGCGGTCCATGGTCGGTGGGGGTCCGTGCGCATGAGTTGCAGGGTCCGATCACGTCGCCCGTCGGGTTGAAGTGTCGAGGCGGGCAGCACGGTGATCGTGATGTTGGTGATGGTTGCCGCTCCGTCGATGAGGCGCTGTGCTGGTGGCGCCGCATATCGGGAGATGGGGCACTTCACCCGGCGTGGGGAGATTCGTGGGCGCCGTGGAGGCAGCAGATTGGTGAGGACGGCGTGCGCGATCCGGCCCGGCGCTGACTCGTGCGTGGTGGGGAGTATTCCGTCAGCGGCGACGACTTGATCGCGGGCGGTCTCGAGCGCGACGGTGAACGCGGCGCGGTCGGGATCGGTGCCGGGGACGGACTCGACGGCTTCTGCCATGGCGCGGCGTAGGACTTGGTAAAGGGTGAGTTGGGCCCAGATTTCCTGTTCGATGCCGTAGGCGTCCTGCGAGCGCAGGACGAGCCCTTGCAGCAGGGTATGGCGTAGCGAGTAGAACGCCGACTCAATTTCCCATCGCTCATGGTAGAGCGCGATGAGTTCGCGCGCGGGATACCGCCGATGGTCGGTCAGGGTGGTGGCCAGCCGGTAGTCACCGCCTAGTTTGAGTCCTTTGGCGGTGGTCACGCTGATGTGAGCGTCGATGATGCGAAGAGCCACCCCGTTGATCCGGGTGAGGTAGGTGCCGTCGGGAAGGCATGTCTGTCTGGCCGGGGTCCGTCGGCCTTTGAGGCGAACGAGCAGCTGGGCGCCGGTGGCGGCCGCTTTGGCGAGGAAGTCGTCGGCGTCGAAGCCCCGGTCGTTGAGCAGCAGCATGCCGTCATCGAGTAGCGGGAGTAGTTGCTCGGCATATGCGTTCTCGCTGACGTCAACGGGCCCGAAAACCGCTCCCAGCAACGATCGGGTGCCCGTTTCGCACAAGGCCACGATCCGCAGCATCGGGTATCCGTCCTGGCCGAAGCGGTGCTTGATCTTTCCCAGCCAGGCGACTGCTCGGGGTCTGTCGGGTGCCTTGGTAGAGCTGCATCCATCGAACGCCACGGTCCGCCACCGCCGGTAGCGCACCCCCGGAACGGTCGGCCGGGCGACTGGCCCGGCAAGGGTGTCGAACAGCAGCTTGATCGGGGCAGGACCCAGCCTGCGGCGGACATCGCGCAGTGCCTTCTCCGACGGCCGGCGTAGGGACAACCCATCGAGGCCTGCGACCAGCTTGTCCCATACCCGGGCATGGCCCAGCGTCGGGAACAACGCCAGAGCCAGGGTGAAGTACACCCCCACCCGGGAGGGCAGCAGCCGTAACCGGCTCTGCGTCGTGCGGGTGCGCTGCAGTACGTCGTCCACCAACTCGAACGGGATTTGCCTGGTCAACTCCCCAAGATGACCAGGGGCGAAGACACCCTCGGCCACTGTGACGGCGCGAGAAAGCACGACAGTACGGCTTCGGTGGGACAACGGGCTCCTCAAGACGATCATGCTGAACGCCTTGTCCTATCAGGAGCAACACCGCCGCGATCCTCGGGATCCCGACCACCTTGACACGTCACCCAGCTGCCTTAACTTCGTGACGTTGGGGTACTTCTTCGGTGCGGCCACGGATACTTCCTCCCCATGATCAGTCGATCATGCTTGAGAAGCTCCGCCAAACCGGGGGGAACTCAGGACGGAAGCCCGTTGAACGTGTGGAGGCAGGAGCAGATCGGGTCCGCGCGGAAACACCGGCAGCGGGCGCCGCTGCCGGCGGGCACGAGGTTCGTGTTCTACGTGCGGTTGTCGACCAAGGAACACCAGGAGCGCGACACCTCACGCGACTGGCGGCTCGAATGCGCGCGACCTCATTACCGGCACCGGCACCGTCGTGGCCGAGTACCTCGACATCGGCTGCTGCCGGCGGCGAGCACGGCCGCGCAGGCCGCAAGCCGCCGCCCTGCTCGCCGCGCTCGCCGACGGCAGCTGTGGGTGCGATGCAATCGTGGTGGGCGAGTACGAGCGGGCGATCTCTACCGGGTGAACGGGCCCACGGCGCCCTGACCGAACAGCGGCGACCGGACCATCGTGAGAAGCCCTACGATGGTCCGGTTCTCGGCTGACGGGAGAGGCTACCGGCCGCAACCGCGTGACGGGCGCGAGTTCGGTGGTCATCCGGAGTTGAGCCAACAGTGCTTCCGCGCCCGCCCGATGCCGAGAATCCTGGGCTACGCGGCCGAGGGTTCTGTCACTCGGTTCACCCACTGACGGCGCTCGTCCACCACGAGGGGTCGCCCCTCGATGGCACGGTCGAGCATGTGCGTGTCGACGTACTGGCTGACGTTGGTCAGCCGGCCGTCGTGCACCCGGCTGACGTGTGCGAAGGGTGCGGCGAACTCGATGCCGCTGGTGCGCGTCGTACCGACATAGCGCCCCAGAGAGACCACGGTGTCGCCGGACTCGACGAATTCGTCCACCTCGACCGCGATGTGGGCCCAGGCTTCGAAGGACGCGGGGTAGAAGCCGTCGAAGAGGTCATGGTGCCCGTGATAGCGACCGCCGGCCGGGAAACCGTAGGCGATGTTGAAATCGATGCCGGGGTCGGTGAGAGCCCGTGCGGTATCGAAGTCCCCGGCCGCGATGGCGGCGTAGTACCCACGTACAACGTCGATGTTGGACATTATGGTCTCCTCGGCGGTCTGACTGCGTTCATCGGCATGGTTTGACAAGAGCCCCGTGCCAGCGGGCGCCTCGCGATCGCGTCTGGTCTCCGCCCCGGGGACGATCCCATTGCTCCATCACAGACGACCACGGCGGACACGGTCCAACACCTTTCGGCTACCGTCCGACAGTCTTTGGTTGTCACTTCTCGTCCCACCGGCTGGGATTACCCGGCGTCGCTCGTCCGGAGCGGCGACATCGGACTCCAGTGGGCGCCGTCAGGCAGAGCGGTCCAGCCGAGTGTCCGGGACATCTCCTGGACGAGTCGCAATATCTGGCGCACCTGCGGTGTCTCGTTACGTGCCCGCCAGATCATGGACCACTCGTAGAACGGCACCGGGTCGACCAGGGGGCGGATCACCAGGCCCTGCGGCACCCCGGCCGTGAGCGGCCCGATGGCGGGATGACCGTAGGTGAGTACCGCGGCGTTGGCGCTCGAGCGCCCGTGACCGTGCAGCCGCTTGGCCACCGACAGGCCGAAGTCGGTGTTGAGCCGCTCGTTCCACCGGCGCCATTCGATCGCTTCCTTCGCCGTGTGCAACAGGACGGGATACCGGGACAGGTCGGCGAGAGTCACGTCGGCCGACGCGGCCAGCGGATGGTCCCGAGGCAGGATGACGCCGACCGGGTCATGCATCACGACCACACTTCGCAGCGACTTCGGGATGGCCTCGTCGAGGCCGGCCGGCCAGCCGAACGCGATGTCGAGATCCGAGTCCAGCAGCGGGGGCAATGCGGCGGCGAGCCCGTGAAGCTGGGTGAACTCGAGGCCGACAGCAGGCAACCGCGCCCGCAGGCTTTCGGCGATCCGCGCCGGCCACAAACCCTCGCCGATGGTGTCCAGGCGGACCACCGGCATCGACGATTGAACCGCGCCGAGCAGATCCGCGGCGTCGGCCAGCAGTCGCTGTCCACCGTGCAGGAAGGACAGACCGGCCGGTGTGAGACGCACCTGCCGGTGGTCACGACTGAACAGCGTCACCCCCAACTGCGACTCGAGCCTGCCGATCTGAGCCGACAGCGTCTGCTGAGAAAGGTGCAGCCGAGCCGCCGCACGACCGAAGTGCAGCTCCTCGGCAACCGCGACCACGTACCGCACCAGACGAAGATCGAGATCCACCACAACACCGAATCACAGGACCTCGCGCAGGGCCATCGCACCCCGCGTGACGTGTACGGAACGGAGCCCCGCCCCCGCCGCGGTCCGGCCGGTAGCCACGGCGGGGCGGGACCGTCAGTGCCCGGCCAGCCGCAGGTCGGCCACTCTTGTCGCGAGCATCTGCACTGGCAGGTTGGTGTTCGCCCGCGGGATTGTCGGCATGATCGATGCGTCCACCACGCTGAGCCCGTCTACGCCGTGTACGTCCCCGCGGTGGTCTACGACGGCGTCTTGGTCGTCGGCCGGTCCCATGGTGCAGGTTCCGACGACGTGGTAGGTGCCGAATGTCGCGGCCAGCATGGCCTGCGACTTCCATTGCGGATCGGCGAGCCGGGCCTCGCGCAGGCTTCCGGTACGCATCCCGAGCCTGAGCGCCGTTCGCCGGCCGATCGCGGGCCCGTTGAGAACGCCGGCGATCACCCTGGTCAGCACCGCGTTGCGAAGGCCCGGGGTGTTGAGCGCCCGCACGACCCGGGTGTAGCCGGCGGTGAAGAATTCATGGCGGTGCGGCCGGACCGAGGGGTGCGAGAGCAGCTCGGCCGCCAGGTCGAAGCCGAACCGCATCCGCTCCCGGTCGACCTGGTCGCGGAGGAAGTTGAACGTGATGGCGGGCAGCCCCGCGGCGTCCGGTCCGAGGCGTACCCGGCCCCGGGACAGCGGCGCGGTCAGGCTGACCGCGATGCCGCCGATCGCCTCTCCGAGGCCGTTCCAGGACGACTTGTTCATCGCCGCGAGCGTCACGTCGGCCGTTCCGCTGCTGATCCCTGAGCTCACCCGCAGGTTGCTGATGAAGCCTTGGCGGACGTTCGCGGGTTGCCGGTCCGCGACCGGGATGTGAGTGGCCAGGTAGGCCACCGGGTGGTTCTGCAGGTTGCGTCCGACCCCGGGGCGTTCCAGGACCGGCTGGATGCCGTGCTCCCGCAGTTCGTCGGGTGCTCCGATGCCGGATCGTAGGAGCAGGGCCGGGGAGAAGATCGCGCCGGCGCAGACGAAGACCTGGTCCGCCTCGTACGCCACGAGGTCGCCGCCCTCCCGGGCGAGCACACCGTGACAGCGCCGACCGTCGAGGAGCAGCCGGTCGACCTCGACGCCACAACGGATCTCCAGGGTGCCGCCGCGTCGTACCTCGGCTGGGAGGAAGGCCGAGGCCGACGACACGCGGCTGGTGGCCGTCCGGGACAGCGGCACTGAACCGAACCCGTCGGCGTTCGTGGCGTTGAGGTTGTCGATGAACCTGAAGCCGGTCTGTTCTGAGGCTTCGCCGACGGCGGCCACGAACGGCGGCCACGACTCGCGCGAGAGGCGCCGGAGCTCAATCGGGCCGTTTCGTGTGGTGTGCGGGAAGTCGCGGTCGTTCTCGATCCGCGCGAAGGTGTCCATCACGTCCCGCGATGACCAATGGGGGACCCGGGTGGACCAGTCGTCGTAGTCGTCGGTCAGGCCACGCAGGGCCACCATTCCCATCAGGATGGAGCCGCCACCAAGGACTCGGGCCTGGGTGAACGGGGTCGCCGGATGGGTGTCACCGGTCTGCTGCCGCGCTGTCAGCCCTGGCCAGGAGTAGGCCGGGTTGTAGTAGGACCGTGGGTAGAGATCGCTGACGTCGTCGGGTACGTGATCGGCCGGGATGTCTGCGCCCGCCTCGAGCAGCAGTACCCTGGCTCCGGCGTCGGCGTAACGCGCGGCGATGATGCACCCTGCCGTTCCCGCACCGACGACGATCACGTCATGGCCGCCTGGGGATGTCATTTCCCGGCCTCCTTGGTCTCGTGCGGTGCGCCGTGGAGCCGGGTCACCAGGTCGTAGCCGGCTCGGATTGATCCGGACGTGCGGGTGGCCTGCGCCCATAGGTGTTCGCGCCGCTCGATCGCCGCGGCTCGGTCGATGACCTCGTCGGCGAGGTCGGCGGGCACGGCTACGACACCGTCGCCGTCGGCGACGATCACGTCGCCGGCGGCGACCAGGACCGGGCCGAAGCGCAGAGTGCCACCACAGCCGGCGATCCGGCTGCGTCCGCGCATGGCCCGTGGATCGACGGAGCCGTACCGGATCGGCAGTCCGAACTCGAGGATCTCGTCGATGTCGCGGAGACCGCCGTCGGTCACCAGGCCGGCCAGTCCGCGGGCCAGCGCGGCGGCGACGGTGGCACCGCCCGCCACCGGCACCTGGCGCCCGCCGGTGGCGAACACCAGGATTCCGCCGCGGGGCGCGCGGTCGAGGTAGTCCCACAGGTCGATGGGCGGCTCGTGTTCCGGTGCCGGGGACTCGACGGCGACCTCGATGGTCAACGCCCGGCCGACGATGCGGCCGTGTCCGAGGGCGCCGGAGAGAAGTACACCGTCCACGCCGAGGCCTTCCATCGCATCGACGACGGAGGCGGTGCCGACGACCGGCCAGGGGCCATGCCCGTCAGGTGTTGGGGCGCGATCAGACATCGCTGCCCGCGCTCAGATCGAGCGTCATTCTCGCTCCTCCTCGTCGTGGATTGAAAAAGTGACTTGGTCACCTAGTGAAGCGAGTCGTGCGGATGCTGTCAAGTAACGGGGTAGGATTCAGCAGGTCACCAGATGAGTGGCCTGGACGAGGGGAGTTTTCGTGACAGCCGCAGGTGGACGAGCCACCGCGAGCCCGACCGCGGCCCTCAGCCGGCCGTCCGGACACCGGAGGGTCACGGCGTCCCAGGGCATCCTGCGGGCGCTCCGGGCTGACATCGCGACCGGCCGCCTGACCCCCGGATCCCGGCTGCCCACCGAGCGGGACCTCGCCGCGTTCTACGCCGTGAGCCAACCGACCGTGCGTGAAGCGGTCCGAGGTCTGGAAGCCCTCGGCCTGGTCGAGAGCCGCCACGGCAGCGGTGTGTACGTCCGTGAGAACCGTCAGGACTTCGTGTCGACCAGCGTCGAGGTGCTCCTGCAAATGCAGCAGGCCAAGATGACCGAGGTGTTTCACGTGCGGCGGGCGCTCGGCCGATACTCGGCCGAACTGGCCTGCGCGAACGCCCCCGACTCGCTGGTCGACGCGATGGCCGGCGCGCTGGAACGGATTCAGGCCGCCGAGGATGTCGAAGCGGCGAGCGAGGCGGCGGCCGACTTCCAGATCGCCTTCTCCCGCTGCGGCGGCAACGCGCTGCTGACCGCGCTGGAAACCGTGCTGATCCGCATCCTGCTACGTATCCAGCTGATGGCCTACGGCGACCGCGAGGCCGCCTGGCGGCGCGAATACGTCACCGAGCATCACGACCACCGCCTGCGTGTGGTGCGGGCGCTTCGGGCCGGCGACCCGGCCGCCGCCCTGGTCGCCTGGAACGACTACTTGACCGCCCAGTACACGCGCTTCACCGAGGATCCGGCGCTGGCCGATATCACGCTGAATGACCAGGCCGCGCTGGACGCGCTGCACGACCTCGTCGTCAGCGTTCCGCTGCGCTCGGACTGACCGAACCGGCGGCTCGATCCGGCAGGGTGGGGTACCACTCCTCGACCAGGTCCAGGAACGCCCGGGTGGCCGCGCTGGGGCGGCGGGTAGCGGCGGTGGCGATGGCGAGCTGCCAGCGGAGATCGTGGTCGGTGACGTGGACCGCGGCCAGCCCGTCGAGGTCGCGGACGAGGAACGGGACCAGGAAGGCGACACCCAGCCCGGCCCGGACGAAGTCGCCGATGGTGCCCACATTGGCGACCTCGACGGTCACCTCCCGTTCCCGGCCGGCCGCGGCGAACGCATGGTCGGCCATCGCGCGGTTGGTGAAGCCGGCCGGGGAGTCGATGAACGGAAAATCGGCCAGCTCGGCCAAGGTCGCCCGGCCCTTCCGGGCAAGCGGGTGGGCGGCCGGCACGTACAGAACCGCGGGCTCGGCGGCCAGCAGGCGAGTGGACAGGCCGGCCCGGGGTGGGCCGGGGAGCCCGAGGAAGGCGACATCGAGCAGGCCCTCGCGCAGCTGGCCGGCCAGGCCGGCCGAGCCGGTCATCGAGGCGCGCAGCCGGACGGTGACACCAGGGTGCCGATCACGCAGCGCGGCCATCAGTCCGGGCAGGTCGACGAGGTCGATCGAAGTCAATGTGCCCACCGTGACCGTCCCGTGCAAGGCGCCCTGGGTCCGGTGGACGGCGTCCCGGGCAGCGCGGACCGCGTCGAGTGCCGCCCGCGCCCGAGGCAGCAGGGCCTCCCCGGCCGGGGTGAGGCTGACCTGTTGCCGGCTGCGGATCAGCAGCGCGGATCCCAGCTCGTGTTCCAGCGCCTTGACCGTGGCCGACACTCCGGACTGCACGAGGTGCAGACGCCTCGCCGCCCGCGTGAAACTGCCGGTTTCGGCGACGGCCAGGAAAAATTCGAGGTGACGAAGTTCCACGCCTTCAATTATCACTGATACTGCTGGCATCCATCAGAAAGCATCGTTTGAAGTGATCCACGGGCCCGTGTTTTATGGGGCAGGTGAGCGACCGGAACTCTGTCTACGAACACACCGAACTACCGTCGCGGGCGCGTACGGCGATCGCCAGTTACGCCCCGCCCGAGAAACTCCTGGCCGAGCAGCTCAAACGCTACGCCGACGTGCAGCCACGACCTGCGGACCAGGAGGGCGACATCGAGGAACTCGACGGCGTCGTCTTCACCCATCACTTCGCCGACGCCCCCGGCGATCAGGAAACCGTGCGGTGGCACTACGTGGAAGCGGGCACCGGTGAGCCGGTGGTGTTCCTGCACGGCATGCCCGACTCCTGGTTCATGTGGCATCACCAGATGGCTGCGCTGGCCGATTCGTACCGCTGCATCGCCGTTGACCTCAAGGGCTACGGCCAGTCGGAAAAGGGACGCGGCGACTACCGGCACGCCGGCGTGGCGGAGCAGCTCGTCGCCCTGCTGGACGAGCTCGGGATCGGTCGATTCACCCTGGTCGCGCACGATCGGGGGGCGGTGCAGGGCGATCACATAGCCGCGGCCCACCCGTGGCGCGTCGCCCACTACGTACGCACCGAGCAGCACCTCCACCACTTCCACCCGGCCCTCAGCCCGCACGACGAGCTCATCGCCGAGGCACCGTGGAGCGGCCTGATGGCCGACACGGCCCGGTTCGTGGTCTGGGCGTACGGCATGGCCGGCGCCCGGCCGGTGGCCGAGCCGGACCTGCGCCGGATCATCCAGGAGTTCTCCTACCCCGGGATCACCCACGCGGTCCCGCGATACAGCATGAACTCCACCTTCCATCAGGAGTGGATCGAGCGACGCCGAGACCTGATCCCTCGCTGGCGCTGCCCGATCACCCTGATCCAAGGGCACGACTCGCGCACCCAGCCCCGGGAGTTCTTCACCGACGCCGACCAGTACATCCCCAACGCCGCCGGCGTCGAAGTCCGGTACGTCACCGCCGGGCACTTCTGGCCGATGGAGAACCCCGAGGAAGGCAACCAGGTGCTGCGCGACGCCCTGGACGCGCGCCCCTCGGCGTGACCTGTTCCCACGCTTCACCCACTTAGGAGAAGGAACAATGACGACGCAACAGCCGGTCGGGATCCCCGCGCAACTGCGGATCACGCATCGGGACCATGTCGCACGTCGCGCCGAATCCGAGGAGACTCTCGCCAGCCTGCGCCCCGACGTCCGAACAGCACTTCAGCAGTTCTCCCTCGAACGCATCATGGGCTACGGCGTCGACCACGCCGACGCGACCGAGCTGCGCGCCCGTGTCCTCGGCGGACAGAGCTGGGCGGACGCCGCAACGACGCTCGCCGAGCAGTGCATGGGGAGAGTCGCCGACGACACCACGCCACTGTCGGCAACCGGCTTCCTGCGCCGCTCATCGGCGCTGCTGAGGATGAGCCAGATTCTGCTCACCGAGGACACCGAGGATCGGCGGGTCCAGTTCGCAGAGGCCGCGAAGCGCTATGCGACGGCCGCCACGCTGGCCGGGGACCGCAAGCCAGTGCTGATCGAATCGGACGGCGGCCCCGTCGCCGGCTGGCTGATCGAAGCGGCCGGGACCGCGTCGGCGTCGGCCATCGTCGTCGGTGGTCTCGAAGCCTGGGCGATGGACTTCGACGGGCTGGGCGACGCCATCGCCGCACGCGGGATCGACGTACTCCTGCTTGACTGGCCCGGACAGGGCGAGACCCGGCTCAGCCACCACCACTACCTCACGCCCGGGTGGCGCGGCGCCTTCACCCGTGCGATCGACTTCCTCGACTCCCGGGCACCGGGCCGTCCGATCGGCATCGTCGGCAACAGCATGGGCGGCAGCGTCTCCATGGCGGTCGCCAACGGTGACACCCGCATCAAAGCCTGTGTCGAGAACTGCGGCGTACCCATGCCATGGGCGTTGCCCAGCTCCGGCGTCCTCCTTGAGAAGATGCTCGCCATCTGCGGGACGGATGACATCGAGCGGGCCCGCCAGGTGTGGCGCACCGTCACGCCGCTCACGGCTGGCGTGAACAACGCATATCCGCTCCTGGTCGTCCATGGCGGTAAAGATCCTTTGGTGCCTGACGAGTGGGCGCGCCAGATGGCCCAGGACGCACCGGCCGGGCAACGGGAGATGGTCGTCTTCTCCGATGGTGACCACTGTGTGTACAACCACCTGAGCGACCGTGACGCACTGATCGCTGACTGGACCCGCCTGCAACTGGCACCTACCTGAGGATCAAGCCCGAAACAGTAGACGACCCATGACCGCGCAGCGGGCGTGGGCCCAGCGCCATGCAGACGGGTCGGTCATCGTCTCCAGCGCGGCAAGCGTCGCCGGAGCCGCCACGGCCGCCAGCTCGCCGCCCGGGTGTTGCCGTCAGCGACGGCAACATGCCTGCGGCGGACGACGGACAGATCATCGCCGCCGGTCGTTCGGCCGGCTCGCCTTCGGCGACGTGTCCCGGGAAGCCGCCGCACGCCTGGTGCCGTGGACGGCCACGGCGTTCAGGCCGCGGACAATCTGGTTGTGCTGTTCAGGGAGGTTGGTCGAGGTGATGTGACCGCACGATCTGACGATCAACGTCTGATGTCGTGAACGAGTGAAGGCCTCCCGCTGTGGAGTGGACTGCTCTAGGAACCATTTCCGCACGCAGGAGGCCTCCACGTCCCACGCTGACGCCGCGTTGACTCCACGCGCCCGATCGCGGCTGGCGCGTCGGGTCGTGGATCAAGGCTGGTCACGTGCACGAGCAGCCGAACGCTATGACGTGTCCTGGCGGCGTTGGTTCGGCATCGCGGCCCATCTCTCATCGCCGAGGCTGGCACCTGCCCTCTCACGCTGATGTGAGACAGGGAGGGGGCACATGCACTCTTGTGATCAACGCGGGTGCGAGCGGGCTCACCTCTTCGTCGCCCAGCATGCCGAGATGGCGTCCACCTTCTCGCACACCATACCAGTCCGGGCACCGACGCCACCTACATCGACACCACGCTCGCCGAGCTCGCCGTCGCGCGCGCTGGCGCTGGAGCAAAGCTGTCCGGACAGTTGTCCGGTGACCGTGGCTTACCGCTCTCGCGCACAGCGAGACCACGAGCACGGTTTGTGTTCACGAAGGGCACTGCTGGTAGTCTATGACTTTGGTGGGAATGACTATGCGGCGGGTCGACGACCCCGGCGCCGTGTTGTCGATGTGCTCGCACACCAGTTCTGCGGCCACTCTGCCCAGTTCACGGGCGTCATATGACACGACGATGAGCGGAAGGTCGAGCAGATCTGCGACGTCGAGGTCGTCGAAGCCGGCGAGCGCGACCGTTTCCGCCCGAGATCTGATGGCTCGGTAGGCGCCGAGGGTGTTGCGGTTGTTCGCGGCGAACAGCGCTGTCGGGGGATCGGGCTGGTCCAGGATCGCGGTCGCTGAGGCGACCGCGGCGGCGACGTCCGGCTGGTTCCGGCGCACATAACGGTCCTCCACGCGCAGCCCGGCGGCTTCCAGCGCCGCCGCGTACCCGCGGTAGCGCTCTGATCCGGTCCAGGTGGCGGCGGGCAGGCCGAGAAATCCGATTCTGTGGTGGCCACGCGCGATCAGCATGCTCGTTGCCTCGTAGGTGCCGCCGAAGTCGTCGAGCAGGACGGCGTCCACATTGATCCGGTGCGGCGGGCTCGCCGCGAGCACGACCGGGGTGCCGGACAGGGCGGCCGGGTCGAGGTGGTCGTGCTGATTGGCGGTCGGCACGGCGATGATCCCGTCGAGCCGGCGAGCGGCGAAGTCGCTGACCAGTTGCCGTTCCCGCTCGGGGTTCTCGCCGGAGTTGGCGAACACGACGCGCATGCCTCGCTTGTCGGCATGCGCCTCGATCCCGAGAGCGAGCTGGGCGTAGAACGGGTTGGCGATGTTGGCGATGATGACGCCCAGGAGCCCGGTGGAGCTTCCGAGCCGCAGATTCCGGGCCATCTCGTTGCGCCGGTAGCCCAGTGCGGCCACCGCGTCGAGGACCCGCCGGCGTTTCTCTGGCGTGACGCTGGGGTCGTCGCGAAGCGTCCGTGACACGGTCATGGGGCTGACGTGCGCATGATCGGCGACGTCACGCATGGTGGGGCTACCGGAGGGTTCTGCGGCGGTCATCGCTGCGATGGTAACGCGATCACGAGACGGCTCGCTGGGACGTCAGCCAGGCCGCGCCGATGTGCGTGGCGGTGTGCGGGTTCGCCGCTGCCAGCAGGTTCACGGTCGATCCGCCGTCGTGGAGACCGGCGGTCAGCAGCGGCCCGATCACATTCCAGGACTGGGCTACCGCGCCGCCGACCACGACGGCCTGCGCGGCGAAGCTGTTCACCCAGGGGGCCAGTGCGGCTCCCAGCCGACGGTAGGCGTCGAGCGCTTCGAGGTTCCCGGCCCGGATGACGTCGATGACGCCGGTGGCGGGCCGGCCGTGTGCGCGCAGTATCCCCCGGGTGCTGACCGTCTCCTCCAGCGGCCGGCCGTCGATGTCGAGCAGATCGGCCCGGCCCTGTGGTGGTACCGACGGGCCGTCCTGGACGACGTGGCCGCGGTCGATGAAGGCGGATCCGACGCCGGTGCCGAGGGTGATGGCGGCGATGCGGTTCAGCCCTCGGGCGGCGCCGGCGACCCATTCACCGATGCCGAATGCCACGGCGTCGTTGACGAAGCTGATCTCGGCCGGTCGTGGCCCGAGAGCGGTGTACAGGGCGGAGCGGAGGTCGACGCCGTTGATGGCGTCGAACTTGCCGACCCCGGTGTAGCGGCCGATGCCCTCGGCGTAGTCGAAGGGGCCGGGCACGGCCAGGCACAACGGCAGGTCGGCCAGGGGACCGGCCGACAGCGCCGCGTTCGTGATGGCGGTGATCAGCTCCTGCGCCGTCGCGTGCGGACTCACCCGCCGGGCCGGCGGGCGCGGGTCGCGCGCGGTCCAGGTGACCGGGCTGACCCGGGTGGCGCTGACGTGGCTGCCGCCCAGTTCGACCGCCGGGATCATCGGACGAAGGCCTTGACCACGCGTGCCGGCTGCGAGCCGAGCGCGGTGACGGTGTAGGGGCCGGCCGAGGCCGGGATCACCATCGTCTCGGCGTACGACAGCAGGTGTTCGTCGCGTTCGGTGCGGACGCGGACGGCCTGGCCGGCTACGACGTTGAGAACATGGAACCGGTCGGTGGTGTCCTGGTGCGCGGTGGCGCCGGCGGTCAGCTCGATGCGGTGTACCTGGAAGAACATCTCGGGCAGGGCGCCGATCAGATCCTCGTGCCAGCCGGCTCCGGTGGTCACGGTCCTCGGCTTCTGGATGAGCGCGTCGCGGAGCGGGCCGCCGGTGCGGCTGGTGTCCAGGTTGTCGAAGGCGTGCCCGACGTGTACGGGCCGCTGGTGGCCGTCGGCGTCGCGTCGTAGCCAGTCGTAGAAGCGCAGAGAGTACAGGTAGGGCGTGGCGCTGATCTCCAGCACCACGTTACCTTGACCGCTGCCGTGCGGTGTGCCGGCGGGAACCAGGAACAGCTGATGCGGCTCGGCGGGGTGTTGTTGCACGAACCGGCCGATGTCGAACGGCTCGCCGTGATCGTGGGCGGCGTGCGCCTGTCGCTCGAACGTGGGTATGTCGGCGTCTTCCCGGAGCCCGAGATGGATGATGTTGCCCGGTGCGGCGACCATGACGTAGTAGGTCTCGTGCTGCGGGTAGCTCCAGCCGAAGACCTCCCACATGGTGTCGGCTCGGGGGTGTACGTGCACCGACAGGCTGCCGCCGCCGTACGTGTCGAGGTAGTCGAACCGGATCGGGAACGAGGAGCCGAACCGGCGCTGGACGGCCGGCCCGAGGACGGCCTGCGGGTGTGCCGCCACCAGCAGCTGGAACGGGATCTCGACGCAGCCGGTGGCACGGGTGCCGATGAGGATGCCACTCTCCGGTGCGATGAGCTCGTATCCGAGCGCGGTGTTACGTGCCTGCGGGTTCATGCCGAGCTGTTCCTGCCCCCAGTGCCCGCCCCAGGAGGTGGTGTTGAACGTCGGCCGGGTCCGCAGCGGGCTTTGCGACAGCCAGGCCAGCGTGGCCCGCAGGCCGGCGCCGGTGAGCAGCCGTGGTTCGGCGGGGTCTTGCAGGTCGAGCCACTGTCCGATCCCCGGCGCGATGGCGTCTCGGTGGCGGTCCAGCAGGGCCCAGTCGATGTAGAACAGTCGTTGCATGGTGCCCGGCTCACCTGAGGGCTGGCCGATGTTGCGGCCCGCGCCGTCGGCGGTGGCGTGCTCGGCGTATCGCTTCGGCAGGTCGGCGTACCAGAGCTGGTCGTGTCCGGTCAGTGCGGCGCCCGGGCCGTACACGACGGTCAGCCGGTCGGGATCGCGCGGCGTGGGCGGGAGCTCGTCGATGAGGTCGACCAGGTCTCCCGCGGCGAGCGTGGCGAAGTCGGGGTCGCCGGCGAGTCGCTCGGCCGAGGCCGTGCGTTTGCGGACCTGGTCCCAGCTGACCGTCGCCGTGCGCATGTCGATGGTGAGCGTTCCAGGCGGCAGCGCGGACATGAGAGCCGCCCAGTCCAGGATCATCGGTCCGTCGATCGCCAGGACGGTGCCGGGAAGGGGAAGGGCTTCGCGTACCGCTTCCCAGCCGCGTCGTACCGAACCGGAGGCCGGCGGGTAGGACGGTTCCGGCTCGTAACTCATCTGTTCGACCACGGACTGATGGTATCGATACCACGACCGCGTTGCGCAAGAGCCGAAGCCCGAAATGAGCTTTGCCTGGAAAAACGGACCATAGGTTTCCGCAGTATTGCGTGGCATCTATGGTAGCGATACCGTCCCAACGATAGTGAACCTTGGAGGTGGCATCGTGCAGATCACCAGACTCCACCGGACGGCAGGGTTGCTCCTCGCGACGTTGCTCGCGGGCGTGGCGGCTGCCTGTGGCGACAGCGGGTCGAGCGGCACAGAGACCGGCCCCTTGTCCCTATATTCCGACAATCCGACCTGGGAGAAGGGTTTCACCGACGCGGGAACCGCCCTCCAGAAGATCACCGGGCGCGGCATCAAGCCCGTCAGCGTCCCGTCGACATCAGACTACGAACAGGTCGTGCGGACCTCGATCACCACCAGGAAGACCAACGACCTGGTCAAGTGGTGGAGTGGCTACAAGCTCCAGGACCTCGCGTCCACCGGGCTGCTGAGCGACCTCACCGACGTGTGGAACGCCGCGGAGCAGAAGGGATGGCTCGACCCCGCGCTCAAACCGAACTACACCTTCAACGACAGGGTGTACGGCCTGCCGATGTACCAGTCGTACTGGGTGGTGTTCTACAGCAAGCCGTTGTTCGCGAAGTACGACATCGAGCCGCCGACGACCTTCGCCGACTTCGAGAGGACCGCCGCCACCCTCAAGCAGAACGATGTGACGCCGCTGTGGACCGGCCAGTCCGACACGTGGACCTCGTTCATTCCGTACCAGGCTCTGGTCGCCGCACAGTCACCGGACTACTACACGAAGCTGACGCAGAACCAGGCGGCCTGGACCGACCCGGTCTCGCAGAACGCGCTGAACACCTGGAAGGACTGGATCGACAAGGGCTGGACCACCCCGGCCGACTCCAGGCTCGCGGACGCCCCAGCCATGATGAAGTCCGGCAAGGTGGCGATGCTGCCGATCGGCACCTGGCAGAACAGCAATCTCAAGCTGGCCGGGCTGACACCCGGCGAGGACTACGGGGCCTTCTTCATGCCGACCTCGGTGGCGGGGGCTCCCAAATCGACGTTCGTCGAGGGCGGCGCGTGGACCGTGCCGACGAACGCGCCGAACCGTGACGACGCTGTCAAGGCGCTGGGCAGCTGGCTCGACCCGTCGGTGCAGTCGGTGTGGTCGGACTTCATGGCCGACAGCTCAGCCAATCCGACGGTCCCGTCCACCGACCCGCTGATCAAGCAGATCCAGGCGAAGGTCGCTCAGGACAAGCCCGTGCTGCTCAACCGGTTCTACGAGGCCTTCCCGTCCAAGCTGGTACTGGCGGCCACGACCGAACTGTCCGGTTTCATGGTCCACCAGGACACCGGGCCGAAGGTGCTCGACTCGATCCAGAAGACCTCGGAGACCGAGTGGGCCGACTGGAAGAAGCAGACCGGATGACGCTCTCGGCGCGCACGCCGCGAGCGACGCGGGATCCCCGGCCGGAAGCACGCAGCCGCCCGGCCGGGGAGCGCCCCTCCACGGTCACGCTCCCCGATCGGCTCAGCGGCGCGGCCTTCCTCTTCCTCGGCGTCGGCCTGGTGGCGATCGTCCTGCTCGTGCCGTTCGCCATCACGGTCTACCGCGGCTTCTTCGGCGACGGCGTCGACTCGGAGTTCGCCGGGCTGGACAACTACGTCGAGATGTTCCGCGATCCGATCCTGGTCCGGTCCCTGATCAACACGCTCATCTGGGTGGTCGGGTCGCTGGTCCTGCCGGTCGGGCTGGGCCTGGCCATCGCGGTGATGACCAGCGCCACCCGGTGGGGTCGCTGGGCGCGGCTCGCCGTCGTCCTGCCGTATGCGATCTCGGGGTCCGCCGTGGCCGTGGTCGGCGCGTTCATGCTCCAGACCGACGGCGCCGTCAACCAGTTGCTCCACGCGCTCGGCCTCGACGCGCTGACCACCCAATGGCTGCTGAACTGGCCCCAGAACACCATCAGCGCCATCCTGCTGAGCACCTGGCAGGGTACCGGCGTCGCGGTCGTGCTGTTCCTGGTCGGCTTGCAGACCGTGCCGCCGGAGACCATCGAGGCCGCCGCGCTGGACGGCGCGGACGGCTGGAAGAGGTTCCGGTACATCACCCTTCCTCAGCTGCGCGCCGTCACGGTCGTGGTCGTCGGCATCACGCTCGCCAACGCGCTGCGGGCCTTCGACCTGATCTGGGTGCTGACACAAGGTGGCCCGGCGCGCAGTTCCGAGACGCTGGCCCTGTCGATGTACCGCGAGACGTTCCTGTTGCAGGACGCCGGCCAGGGCTCCGCGATCGCGGTGGTGCTGACGATCGTCGTGGTCGGCTCGTCCTGGACCTACCTGCGCTCCAACCTCAGGGGTACCCGATGAGGAACTTGTCCGCCGGCCGGATGGTGCGCAACGTCGTCGTCGTGGTGCTCGCGCTGATCTGGCTGCTGCCCACCTATCTGCTGATCGCCAATGCCTCGGTCTCCAACGACACCTACTCGGGAACCGCGAAATGGTTCCCGGACAGCTTCGGCCTGTGGGACAACATCACGGCCGGCTGGCGGGCCGCCGACTTCACCGATGCGGCCCGCAACAGTCTGCTGTACGCCGTGGGCTGCGCCGCCGTGGCCGTGCTGATCGCCACGCTGGCCGCCTTCGCCCTGGTCGTGATGCCGATACGGCACAAGACCCTATGGTTCTGGCTGATCTACTGCGGCACACTGCTGCCCCTGCAGGTGTTCGCCCGCCCGTTGTTCCTCGCGGCGTCGACGACCAACCTGTACGACACCCGGCTCGGACTCTCCATCGTCTACGTCGCCATCTGCATCCCGTTCGCGATGTTCGTGGTCCGCAACTTCCTGACCACCCTGCCGCCGGAGATCACCGAATCCGCCCGCATCGACGGCGCCGGCTGGTTCCGGCTGTTCTGGTCCATCCACGTCCCGCTGGCCTGCCCCGCGATGGCCGCCGCATTCGTGTTCCAGTTCGTCTACGTCTGGAACGAACTCTTCTTCGGCATCACCCTGACGCTCAGCCCCGAAGTACAGCCGGTGATGGCCGCACTCGCGTCCCTGCAAGGCAACTTCAGCGCCGTGGGCCAACCGGCGGTACTCGCGGCCGCCCTCGTCGTGTCACTGCCGACCGTCGTGCTGTTCTTCGGCTTCCAGCGGTTCTTCGTGACGAGTCTCAAGTCCAACATCTGACCTACGAAGGAGCAGGCTCAGTGACTGCCAAGACGTTGACCGCGAGGTCCAGCTGGGACTGGGACACGGCCCGCGACAACCTCAAGGACCGAGCCACCACCGCGTTCGCCGGGCCGATCCGGTTGCAGGCCGAACCCCTGCTACGCAGGTCCGCGATGGGCCAGAGGCAGCAATCGGTACGGGTCCGCGCCGGCCGGCCCCTGACCCGGGCGACCGCGCGGACGGCGTCGGGCGCCGAGCTCCTGGCCGACGTCCTGCCGGCCCCGGACGGACTGCGGCTGCTCCTGCCCGAAGTGACCAGCCCGCAGACGATCACCGTCGAACTGCCCGAGGCGGCTCCCGGCCGGCCCATCGAGCTGGTCGTCGAACCGGTCCGGCAGTGGGAGATCCACCTCGTACACCACTCCCACCTCGACATCGGCTACACCGATCCGCAGGGCCGCGTCCTCGCCGAACACCTGTCATACCTCGACTCGACGCTCGACCTGCTCCGCGAGACCGACGGCTGGCCGGACGACTCCAGATTCCGCTGGTCGGTGGAGTCGCTGCTGTCCTTCGAGCAGTGGTGCGCCAACCGGCCCGCCGCCGCGGTCCGCGACATGATCGACAGGGTCCGCGAGGGCCGGATCGAACTCACCGCCCTGCCGTTCAACCTGCACACCGAGACCTGCTCCACCGACGAACTGCACGAACTCCTGCGCACCGCGAAAGACCTGCGCGACCGGCACGGCCTCGACATCCCGGTGGCCATGCAGACCGACGTGCCCGGCGCGGTCGGCGGGCTGGTGGATGTCCTGGCCCAGAACCGGGTGCGTTACCTCTCGGTCGCCCACAACTGGGCCGGCCGGTCGGTGCCCCACCTCACCGGAGGACAGGACGTACCACGGCTGTTCTGGTGGCACGCGCCCAGCGGCGAACGGGTGCTCGTCTGGTCCACCGACACCCCGCACGGCCTCGCCTACATGGAGGGCTCGGTGCTGGGCTTCGACGTCTCGTACGACATGGTCGACGACCTGCTCCCCGCCTATCTGACCGCCCTGAGCACCCGGCCCTACCCGTACGACGGCAGCGCCTTCGGATTCCCCGTCCCGGACGCGCCCCTGCACCGCCCGCCGTATCCGTGGGACATCCTGCATCTGCGCGTCCAGGGGCGCTTCGGCGACAACGCGCCACCGAGGCGGATCATGGCCGAGACCGTACGGCGGTGGAACGACCAGTGGGTCTACCCCCGCCTGCGGCTGTCACGCAACGAAGACTTCTTCACCGAGGCCGAGCGCCGGTACGGCGACCGCGTGCCGGCATTCACCGGCAGCTGGAACGACTGGTGGGCCGACGGTATCGGTTCGGGCGCCAGGCCGCTGCAACTGGTCCGGCGCGCCCAGGTGGCGGTGGCCGACGCCCAGACGGTCAGCGCGCTCGCCGGACTGCACGGCGCCGACGGCGCGGCCACGGACACCGCCGACGCCCGCGACGTCTACCGCAACGCGTCGATCTTCGACGAGCACACCTGGGGCGCGGCGGACCCCTGGACGCACGGCGACGACCACACACACTCGGGGGAGGAGCAGTGGCACTGGAAATACCACACGGCGCTGGCCGCGCGCGATGACGCCGAACGGCTCCTGACCCGTGCCGCGAACCGGCTGGCCGGCACCCTGGACGGCGGCGCCGCGGTGTACGCGGTCAACACCGCCGCGTACCCGCGGGCCGGCGTCGTGACCGCGTTCCTGCCGGAGAGCCGCGTGCCGATCGAGACACCGCTGGCCGTGGTGGACCGGCGCACCGGCAAGGTCCTGCCGAGCGAGGAGACGCCACAGGTCAACCCGACGCACCGGCAGGCCGGGCGGTTCCTGCACATCGCGGTCGACGAGGTGCCGGCACTCGGCGTCGTCCGGCTCGACCTGCGCGAGCCCGTCGAGGCGGCGCCGCTCATCCCGGCAACGGCCGCGACCGTGCTGGAGAACGACGAGCTGCGCGTCGAGGTCGATCTCGCGACCAGCGGCATCTGCTCGATCCTCGACAAGAGGACCGGAACCGAACTCGTCAACGCCCGCGCCACCTTCAGCTTCAACGCCTACGTCTACGACCACTACGCGTCCGCGGGTGGGATCAACCATCAGTCCTCGAAGACCGAGGCGTCGGCGAACCTGGCACTGCTCGGATCCCGGAGGACGGCCCGGCCCGCGGCCCTGGTCGATGCGGGCCGGACCGCGGTGCGGCAATGGCTGACCTATGAGGCCGTGGCGCCGGGCGCCGACTGGATCCGCACCACCCTGACCCTGCGCCCCGGCACCGGCGCGCTGGAGATCGAGAACCGGGTGTCCAAGCGAGCCACGATGACCAAGGAGAGCGGATTCTTCGCCTTCCCGTTCGCCCTCGACCAGCCGGTACTGCGGATCGACACCACCGCCACCGTCAACGGCACCGACCTGCCGCACGTGCCCGGCGGAGCGGCACACATGCAGGCCATACGGCACTGGATCGGTCTGCACGCCGGAGACGTCGGCGCGGCCTGGGTGACCGTCGACGCGCCGCTGGTCCAACTCGGCGCGATCGTCGTACCGTACGCGCCGTTCCCGGTCTCGACGCCGTCGCACGAGCCCGGCACGGTCTATTCCTGGGTGCACAACAACCTCTGGGACACCAATTTCCCCAGCCGGCAGGCGTTCGAGATGACGTTCCGCTACCGCGTGGCGGCACGCGAGTCGACCAGCCCGGACGCGACCTCCGCGTTCGCCACCCGGATCGCGGCGGACGCGATCAACCCGCTGATCGCGGTCGTCGCCGCGGATTCCGCGAGGGAGCAGCCGCCGGCGGCGACCTCCGCTCTGCGGCTGTCGGACGAGCGTGTGCGGCTGGTCGGGCTCACCACTCCCGAACCCGGATATCTGCTGGCCCGGCTTCAGTCCGTCGCCGGCACGCCGGTCGACTGCACGCTCTCGCTGGGCTTCCCCGCCGACGCTGCCTGGTCGGCGACATACCTGGGCGAGAAGCGCTCCACCCTCGCACTTCACGACGCGAACGTCACCGTCACCGTGCCGGCGTTGGGCACCACCGCGGTGTTGCTGCACACCCCCACCAAGGAGGAGTAAACATGCTCCACTCCACCCGTCTGGCCGCTACCGCCGGATTCGTCGCGTTACTGGTCGGCTCGGCATCGGCCGTGCCCGCCCAGGCCGCGACGAACTGGACCAGCCGCGCCACCTCCGCCTACCAGGCGCTGCAACAGCACCTGTACGCCGACCCGCTGTACCGGGAGAACCATCCGCAGCAGCCCACCGACAATCCGTACTCGTACCTGTGGCCCTACCGGGAGGCGATCACCGCAGCCCTGTCCCTGCACGACGCCCCCGGTAGCGAAGCCGTGAGCCGCCGCGACCTGGCCACCCGGTTCGACAACGTCAACGCGTACTGGACGGGCACGCCCGGCCGGGCCGGCTACCAGTCCTACGTCACACCGCCGCTGGGCGCCGGCGGCGACCTCTTCTACGACGACAACGCCATCGTCGGGCTCGAATTCGTCCGCGGCTTCCACGCCACCGGCGACGCCCGGTTCATTCCACACGCCGTCAACGCGCTGAAGGCCGTCGAGCGCGGCTGGGACACCGACACGACCCGGCCCTGCCCCGGCGGCCAGAAGTGGGTGGAGTCCGACACCAACACGTTCCGGGCCGCCAACGTCACCGGGCTCGGCGCCCAGCTCGCCGCCCACCTCTACCTCATCCGCCACCAACGCGCCGACCTCGAGTTCGCGCGCAAGCTCTTCGACTGGAACCAGCGGTGCCTGCAACAGAGCCCGGGCCTGTACTGGAACGACATCAGCTACACCGGAACCATCAACACGACGCTGTGGACCTACAACTCCGGGTCCATGATCGCCGCAGCGACGTTGCTGTACCGGGCGACCCACAACCTGGCCTACCTGCGGGACGCCGTATCGGAGGCCGAGGGCGCCCTCGACTACTGGACCACCGGCGACCGGCTCTACCAGCAGCCCGCCATCTTCAACGCCTACCTGCTCAACGACCTGCTCCTGCTGCACTCTGAGGCGCCGAACCCGCGGTACCGCGCGGTCTTCGAGAAGTACGCAGCCCGCCTGTGGTCGGACAACCGTGACCCGGCCACCGGCCTGTTCTACTTCCAGACCAGCGGCGGCGGCGCCCCCGACCCGGCCAACGTGCCCGCGCAGACCCTGGAGCAGGCCGCAGCCGTGCAGATCTTCGCGGCGCTGGCCTGGCGGCCGAGTGACTACTGGCGCATCGCCTGATCCCGTGAGTCACTGACGGCGGGAGGCGTGTGCTGCCGTCACGAGAACCTGAACGGTGGTCCCCGCGCGGGTATGAGCCGGGGACCACCTCGAACTCTAGGCGCTCGTGATGTCCACCGTATCGACATAGCCGCGGAAGATTCCGGTCGACGCGGGCTGGTCGTAACCAAGGTGGATCTGATCGATGATGCCACCGGCGAGTGGGGCGAGTCGTATGGAAACGCGATTCCACTGGTTCAGAAACAGATGCCTACCTTGGCCTTGGTAAAGCGGATGCGCGCGAATCCCGTACTGATCGACCGCACCTGAGTCCCGCAGGCTGCGGCCGTCGGTGAGCAGTAGGTCGATCGCGGCGAAGGTGCCGTTGGCCTGCTGGGGATAGATCCAGTATGTGAGGACGGCGTCCGAGTCGATCGGCACGTGAACATCGAGCACCCGATTATACGAGTACGACTGGCTCGCACTGTTGTCGCTACCGGAATACATGAGTGCACGGGTGTCGCTCTGCGCGATCTCCTCGCGGATGCCGGACTCCATCATCGTCAGGCCGCAGCAGTACCCACCCACGTTGGCCGACCCCGCCACACCATTTGTCCAGGTAAGTTGTTGATCGTTGACGCCGAAATTGTCGCGGTAGGCCGGCCACGGCCGTCCCGCGCCCAGGACCGGTCGGAGCGCGGCATACCAGGCGTTTCCCATTTTCCGGTAGCCGGTGTCGGTCGGATGGACGGTGTCCGATCCGATGTCGGATTCAGCGAGATTGGCATACATGTCAACCAACCGCACTTTCCGGCCTGCCGCTGCTTCAGCCCGTGCGATTGCCGGGAGCGCGGCGTTGAAGTCGCGTACGCCCTGTCTGTGTGTGGGATCGCCGGCCGGTACCAGCGTGGAGACGACGATAGTGGCGCTCGGCAGAGCAGCCGCAATCTGTTCGATCAGCCTTTGGAGTCGGTTCGGCGCGTTCGGTAGGTCGTAGTTCTGCCAGACGTCATTGGTGCCCGCATTGAGGAGAACGATGTCCGGTCGCGCCGCGGCGAGCCAGCCGTCTGTTCCGGCCGCGACCTGGTCGATACGCCAGCCCGGGTGTCCCTCGTTGTCGTTGTCCGTCATGGTGCCGTCGCGCTTGGAGCCTACGTAGTCGATGTCGACGCCTGCGTAGTTTTCGAGTAGTTGACGCAGCCTCTCGCGGTAGCCGTTGCCATCGCTGGACGCGATGCCCTGCGTGATCGAGGCGCCGAGCGGCATGACACGCACGGATTCGGCTGCCTGAGCGGGCGCCGACAGCCCGCCCCATATCAAAGATAAGGTCATAGCGGCGGTCGGCCCGAGCATCACTTTTCTCATTGAGGTTGTCCGAGCAATGAGTTGACTACTGACGGTGCTACGTGGTGCGTCCGTGTTCGGTGTGCAGGATGACCAGTGCGGCGGCGACGATCTTC
>NZ_JNXY01000054.1 GCF_000717135.1 Catenuloplanes japonicus | reverse complement strand
CGCCACAAGATCCCGTTGATCACCTGACGGTGATCACGCCACCGCCCACCGCGCTGCGGATCGGTATCCGGAAGCAAGGGCGCAAGCCGTTCCCACTCCCGATCAGTCAGATCACCAGCCATGCAGTGACAACGATGGATCATCACCAAAGGTGATGATCCATCAAACACGGCCTAGCGGTGAGCGTCATCGTGTGGGCCAGCTGGGATGCGGCTTCGAGGGGATCTGCGGCGGTGATCGGGCCGTCAAGCCGCAGACGTTTCAGCGCGGGCCGGGCCGCAGAGACCGCGAGCCGGCATCGTCGGCGGGCGCGTTCGCGATCGGGGCGCAGTCGGGGGAGCGCGGTGGTGCGCCGTCCGGCGGCGTGGACTTCAAAACGGCAGAGGTCGCCGAGCAGCAAAGCCAGGGTCCGATCGTGGTGCGCGAGCGCTGCCTCGGCGGTAGCTGGCGGGTGTGCCGGGTCGAAGACGGGGAGGACGCCGAGCGCGAGGTAGGTGCGGTAGTCGTAGCAGCCGTCGGGTTTGTCCAGCGCGATGTCCAGCCAGCGCGCGACCCTGTTCCGTTGCTGCTGTGGACCGCGTACGTGGAGGAGCCGGCTGCGTGCGGTCCGCAGCGCCTCCACCAGCCCCGGGCTGACGCGCTGTTTGCCGGTGTGCAGGAACGCCGCGACGACCTGGCGGTACGGGAAGCTGCTGGCGGCAGGTCGGTCGGTGCTGCTCCACATGGCGAGCGCGAGCGCAGCATCGGTCTGATTCATGCTGGTCCTCCTCGGGGCCGGCGGACGTGCGCAACGGTGGGTTCTGCGGGGGTGACGGTGATGCCGTGACGAGCGATCTCGCCTTGAGTCGCGGGGATCCGTGCGGTCGGCCCGGGTGGCGACCTGGCGTGCCCCGGGCCGTTGACGGTCAGGTGGACGCCGCGCCTCCGGTCTATGGATGAGAGCCAGAGCGGTTCGCCTAGATGGACAGCTGCCGTCCGGTGGGGCGGCTGCTCGGTGACAGGTCAGCGCATCCCGGGCATGGTCCGCGCTGGCCGTGAGTCGTAGCTCTGCGAGTCCGCGTTGCCAGCGAGTACCGGGAGAAGCCGACTGCGCCGTCCCGCTGTGTTGGAGGCGGTCTGATCGGGAACACGAGGTCTCGTCGAGTCGTACCGGCCGGCAGATGATGCTGGAGGCGCCATCCGGCTGATCGCTGGGGCCATGATCGGCAGCCGGTGTGTCTGGTGCGGGGTCATGTGGCGGCGTGGCCAGACAAGCCGGGAGGGCAGTCTGTGGTGATGAGCGCGCGGATTTCCCACAGGCGCGGGAAGAACCGCTGGGAGGCCAGCCGGGCGAGGGCGGTAACCGGGGTTCCTTGGGTGCCGTGGGCGTGGTCGCCCAGCATCCGGATCGCGAGCGTGTGGTGGTCGGAGCGCCATCGTGCGATGGCCTCGTCCAGGCTGATCAGCGCCTCGGCCAGCCGGTGCAGCGGCGCGGCCGCATGGTCTTCGTAGATCTGCGGTAGGTCCACCGGTGAGGAGTCGAGCAGGGCGAGGAAGGCCGTGTTCGCCGTGCGGGTCTGCTGGCGGAGGTCGCGCCAGCCGGGCGACTCGAGGCCGGATCCGTGCCCGAGCACGGCCCGGATCTGCCGGAAGACGGCGGGGGAGATGGTCCGCAGCAGCTGCAGCTGGTCGGTCAGCAGCCGTATCGTCAGCGTCGCGCGATCCACCAATAGCTGCGCCACTGCGGGATGCCTTGCCTCGATCTCGGTGACGGCGCGGGCAAGGCCGTGCGCGGCCGCCTTCAGCAGCAGCTCATGACCCTGGTGCGTGATCTGGAACAGCAGCTCGTCGGGGTGCACCCACTCATCCGGGTTGCGCTGTAACGCGAGCAGCGCGTCGGTGCGCATGTATCGGGCGTAGTCCGTCGTACCGGTTCCGGGCAGGACGGGTCGGGCACGCTCAGAGGACATCGATGCTCCTGGTAGAGATCAGATCGGCCGGCCGGTTCCCGGCCTCCAGCGAGACTGGGGCCGGTCGGGCGCAGCAGGCTCTGGCACTCAATCGGTCGGCGGTTGGGCGGGGTCTCGGGTCGGGCATGGGGAAGGCCGTGACACCAGACGTGCTGGTCGGTGTCACGGCCTTCCCGAGGCGCGGCTAGTAGTAGGTGTAGATGCTGCCGCCGGCCGGGGTGATGCGGCCGTCCGGCGGCGGCGCTGCCTGCACGGACGGCGGGGGCACGGCCTGGACCGACTGCGGCGGGATCGCCGCGCTGGTGAGCGCGCCGGCTGCCGGGGCGATCAGGGCCGCGGCTGCGGCTAGGTTCCGCAGCACGCGCCGGCTGAACACCGACTCGAGGTTGATACTGGTGACACGCATGTGGACTCCTCACTCGAAATGAATGGACACCTGTGGTGGCGAGAATCGGGGCGGTCCCCGTGTTCGTACACTGCGACAACGACGCGGATCGCGCCCCTGGAAACGCGATAGGCGACTGTGTGGCGGCGTAGTTATCCCTGTTCAGAACGCTTCTGGTCGCCCTGTGCGCCCTGCTTCAGGAATGCTGAATCGGGAATGGATCCGGGCGTGCCGACTACGAAATCAGATACGTATCGCGTTTGTCCATGAATGCGAATCAAACGAGCCGGACTTTCCACACGCCCGGACGTGCGAATGGACGCCGCTGCACCGCCCGGGACGTCTCGGTGGCCGGCCGATGCGCAGGTGGCGCGCACGCACGACGACTGCCGGGCGCCAGGGTGCCGGCGCTCAGGCTCTCGGACGCCACCGGGCCAGATCCGATGAGGGATCTCGGTACGACGGCCGGAGACGGCCCTGGGCGCGGTCGCCGAGCACGCGGCAGATGGCGCACGGGGAACGGCCGTCGGGCCGCGGCCGGCCGGCGACGCCGTGCGGGTCGCACCGCACCAGATCCGGGATCGACGCGGCCGCGGCCGCGCGTGCGGGTGTGCGTGGGGTGGTGACGTTCGCGCGAAGGCCGGGTGGGGTGGGGTTGGTGTTGTTAGTGGCTGGTCCGGGGTTGGTATCGCGTGCCGACGGATCCCCCACGCTGCCGCCATCGGATCCCCCAGGGCGCCGATCCTGGCTGCCATCGGCACCCCCACGACGATTGCCGTTGGCCTCGGGTGGGGGATCCGGCGGGACCCCCACCTGACCGTCGGTAGGCGTGGGTGTGGTGGTGTCTGTGGCGTGCTTGCGTCGGCCGCGACGGGCGGCGTAGAGCGCTGCTGCCGAGGCGCGCACGGTGTCGGGGCTGATGACCTCGATCTGCTCCAGGAGGTCGGTGGGCAGGGTGAGCTGATACTCGTCGCCCTCGTGCTGGCCGCGGGAGCGGGCACGGATCCGGTGCAGCAGGCCGAGCGCGACGAGCCGGCGCCGGACGGCCTGGACGACTTGGACGCCGACCTCGGCTTCGACCGCGACGGTGGCGTCACCGGGCCAGATCCGGCTGCCGGTGTCCGCGTCGGCATGCGAGGCGAAGACCAGCGCCACCACCCGGATCGTCGACGCGGCCACGCCACCCCGCTTTCCCCGCGCGGGAATGAGACCTCCCAGACGGGCGCGCAGCAGGACCCGCTCCCACTCCCACCGGCTCACCGCACGCAGCTCGGGCTCCTCCACGCCAGACCTCCAAGCCGGTAAGCAGTGAGAGCGGGTAGTGCACAGACCGCGCCCGCCGCCGCGCGCCCGCCAGCGCGGCGCGTCCGCCAGCGCGGCGCGTCCGTGTGCGGCACGGGATCATCGCGTGCCGTGGATGAGATGGGTCAGCGCCGTCCGCGCAAGCGCCGGCGGGTGCGTTCGGCGGCGGCCGCCACCGATGACTGCTCGTCGGTAAGAGGCATGGCCGGTTGCTGGGGCTGCGACGTGTAGACGGCGATCAGCTCGTCGATCTGCGCGCGTCATGCCGCGGGTCTGACCGCGATGCACATGCCGTACTTTGCCGGCCCGGCAGTCTCGCTCGACTCCGCGCTCCGAGAAGCCGGTCATCCGGGCGACCTCGGCCAGCGAGAAGACCAGCCGTTCAGCACCCGATGTGGAGGCGGCGTCGGTCGGGGCGACGCCGGCGCAGTGCACGACGATCAGCGCGCTTCCGGACAGCGCGACATGGCGCGGACGGGGCTGCGCGTCGGTGTCCGGCTGCGCAGCGGGATCGGCGACGCCAGAGGGCTGGGCATTGCCGCATATCTCGAAGCGGATGCCGCAGGCTTCCCCGGTGCCGCGATCGCACAGAGCGAAGGTCCGGAATACGTCCGGTGCCATGACGCTGCACGATAAAGACCGTATTCCGCGCCCGCAACACATGCGCGTCATCTCGAACGATTTTTTGTATTCGGCTGCCAGTCCTGGCGGCGCCCCGACCGGGATCTAAGTCTAGGAATATTCCCTGCGAATACTGTGCGGGCGATACTGAGGCGGGTCGGCCGCTGGCCGCGGAGCCGGGGCGTCATCGTGCGGCTCGTATCGAACGATGCGTGGCGTTGCGATCGCGTCCCTCATATCGTCCATATCGGTCGCTGAGGCGGTGAGCGGATCCGGCGAGTGAACCCGACCCGCGCGCATCTTGCTGGCACAGCCGAAGAGGTCAACCGTTCCGACGTAGTGAAGCCGGATTCCGGGACGGGCGGGGTGGCCGCAGATATAGCGGTGACCGCGGTCTGCACGGAGGCCGTTCTCGCCTTGGAGGGGTTATCTCGGGGATGGAGTGCTTTAGAAGCTGATCTGCGGTTCCAGTCTGCTGAATGCCTTGTGCGACCACGTCATGCAGCCATGAACCTTTCGAAAAGGCAGGAACACGTGGGCAAAATCTGGAATAGGCGACTGCTGGCCGTCTTCATTGCGATGGTTGCCACTGTGGCCGGTGTGGTTGTGGCACCGGCGTCGCCAGCGTTCGCGGCAGGCTGCCGCAGCGCACCATTTTCGGCAAGCCTCTACGGCGCGGACCCCTTCATGACCATGTACGACCCGGTGACAATGGCCTATCCGTCGGCGACGGGCTCGTATGTCTCTACCAGCCAATGCCCGCGAAACATCTCCGTCAAGAACAACGGCGCCGGTGACAGCTATGGGGCGCCGTTTCACGCCTGCGTCGAATATGCCTCGGGCGGCAGTTGCAACTACTGGACGAAGGTCAACCCTGGCCAGTGGGCCTACATCGCCACCGGCGTCCCCTACGGCACCCGATTTCGGATCCAGATCCTCTGGGACCCCGGTGCCTTCCACTCATTCAAGGCGGTAGGCGACTTCTAGGGCCGCAGCCTTCCGATCGCAATGCCCCGGCCGCCACGCCCCGAACGGGCGTGGCGGCCGGCATCGGCTCGCACATCGGCGCACGTCTTGGGAATCCCGCCGTATGTGGTCTTGACGTGGTCTCACGCGCGCCCGAGGTCGCGGTGTCCGTGCCGGCGGCAGCTTCGCCCGCACCTGCCGTCCCGCTAGCGGGACGGCGGCGGTGACTGCTCGGAGGCTGCTATATGAGGTGTGAGCTGTGTGAACGACCGGTCTTTGGGCCGATCGGGGGTCAAGGGGGAGGTCGTTGATCGTCCCGTGTGCTAAACAGTCCTCGATCGATCGGATGCGCGGCGCGTGCAGCGATGGTTCCTCGGTGGTCTTAGCCATGGGACTCGCCTGTTGATGTGGGTGAGCGCTCTCTCGGCTACGTCGGCGGGGCGCGGAACCCGGGGTGCAGCGGTATGACGAAGGGTGAGGAGGGCAATGTGGAGCCCATCGTGGGTGGCTCAGACGAAGCGGTGCAGATGGGGTGGGTCATCAGCGGTGCCCGGCGGACAAGAGGCTGGTCGCAGTCGAGACTGGCCGCCAATCTGCGACGTCAGATGACGGAAGAAGAATTCGGGCCGGATCTGCCGTCGGCGGAATCGCTGAAAGCCATGATCTCGCGCTGGGAGAACGGGCACAAAGTTCCCGACATCAACTACCGGGGATTCCTCGGCCGTGTCCTCGGGCTGGAGCCGGCACAGCTCGGCTTGTACCACCGCTGAGGAATGGTGCGGAGCGATCTGGGCGCGTGCGGGTCAACGGAAGATCAACGAATGGTCATCTACCGTAGCCGTTGCCGTTCGACCAGGATTCTTCACATGCAACAGATGACCTTACGTACAGCGCCAGCCGGGCAATCCGGGTATCACGGCTCCCGTGATCCACTGGCGGATGTCTCGGACTGCTGGAGCGCGTTGACCATCGTCAGAATTTTTACGGTGTCGGCGATCGTCACCGGGTTTCCGTCGCCAGATATCGCATGAATGGCGCGCAGGCTGCTTTCGCTCGCGCCGGCGAGCAGCAGCTCTCTCAGCTGTAACAGCTCGGCGGCCGTCTCTTCTACATTCCGCAGACCAAGAATGTAGTCGGCGGACACGCCGAAGAATCCCGCCAGGGCGGCGATGGCGTCAGCCTTAGGGTTCTGGCTCTCGCCGGTGTGCATTCTCCCGATAGCGGACTTCGAGATGCCGGACGCGACCGCCACCTCCTGATAGGAGTACGGCCGCCTGTCCTTCAGGTAGCAGTAGAACAGCAGACCTATGCGGCCCTGCAGCGTCTTCAGGTCGAATTCTGGTTTCGTAACTGTCACCACAACCTCCGTATCGCGGCAGTGCGGCAGCCCTGTCGTTGTAAGGCCATTCCCCGTGCTCAGTACGCCCTGCCCAGGTAGGCGTACGTGACGTTAGGTCTCGGACGTGACTCGCCTGATTCTTTCGTATATCTCACCGTGTATCAGTTCTGATCTTAGGTCTCGCGCGGCGTCGGCGCAGTACCGGCCGTGTCGCACCGAGCCCGGCGTCCCGCCGACCGGCGGCCTGCGGAAGCAGGCACCCCGGCAGGGGGACGGGGTGCAGTGGCCATGACCGTCGGGCCATCCGCGGTCGGGCCATCTGCGGCCGGCACCGCCAGCGTGAGCACCTGGCGTGGGACGCCTCCCGGGCCGGCGAGGCGAGGCGGGTCCGCCTCGCCGGCCCCACCCTCCCTTCCTGCTAGCCGGTCCGGGTGGCCGCTGCGCGGCCACCGTGGTCCGGCGGCGGACCTGCGTCCGATCCCGCGCGAGTTCGCAGGGAACACGCAGGCGGAGTGGGTGTGGCTGCACGGCGCGTCGCTACCGGCGGGTTGTCCGCTGATCGCGGTGACGTCCGCGGACGGCGGTGTCGGCCGGTCCACGCTCGTGGCCGCGCTCGGCGGGCTGCTGGCGCTGGCCAGCCCGGCGCCGGTGGTGGCGGCGGATCTGACCGGCCGGGCCTGGGGCGGGCTGACCCACCGGGTGGCCGTGAGCCGGCCGGGCACGGTCTGGGACGCGGTCGCCGCGGTCGCGGCCGGACACCCGGAACTGCTCGCTACGTGCACGCAGACCGGACCGACCGGTCTGCACGTCCTGATCGGAGAGCCGCAGATGAGCCAGGATCGTCACCCGCCGTCGTACCTGGAGGCCCGACCCCTGCTGGCGGCGTTGCCGTCGCGGTACGGGCTGGGAGTGCTCGACCTGCGCCCGGTCGACAACGGCGGCACCTGGCGGGCGCTGGTCTCCTCCGCCTGCCCGGTCCTGGTCGGCCGGGCAGGCGCGGATTCGCTGCAGCATCTGCTGACGGTGCTGGCGTGGATGCGCGGCGGCGGGCTGGCCTCGGTCGCGGACCGGTGCGTGGTCGCGGTGATGTCGACGTCGCCGGTGGCCAGCCGTGAGGCGCTGGCGGTGCTGCGGCAGCTGGAGCAGGCGGCCGGGCACGTCGTGCGGATCGGGCATGACCCGGTCCTCGCGCGGCCGGCACCGCTGGACGTGCGAGGGCTGCGGAAGGCGACCCGGATCGCGGTGACGGATCTGGCCGCCGCGGTGCTGCGTCGCTGCGCGATGTCAGGCCGTGAGCCGGCCACCGGTCTCGGGCCGGTCACCCCGGTGCCACCACACCTGCCGCCTCCGCCGGCGCCGCGCCGCGATGAGGACTGACCGCGTCATGTGGATCAACAGGAGGCGACACCTGATGCTGCACCCTCTTGCAGGGATCGGCGAGGGACTTGCCGTGACCGTGTACCAGCTCGCGGTGCCACGCGAGCCCGTCCCGGACCCGTCTGGGACGCCGGGACCGGCAGACGGGTTCGACTGGAGCCGGATCAGGCCGGACCCGGCCGGCGTGCCGCGACCAGACCTGTTCTACACGCTCATCAACGCGGGCTACTGGCTCGGGATCGCTGCGATTCTCGCCGGTGGCACCGGCGCGGTGATCGCGATGGCGCTCGGTGAGGTGCTGGGGGCGCGCACGCCGCACAACGGCGGCCGATGGCAGCTGTTCAAGATCAGCGGCCTGATGGTGCTTGCGGGCTCAGGCGTCACCATCCTCTCGGCGCTGTACCGGCTGTGAGCGGCATGATGCGCCCAGCGGTGATGCCGCGCTTCCACGTTGACGACCTGGTCCGGCCGGGCAGGCCGGAATGGGCCGGGCCTGGTCCGGCCGGCGCCGCTGCTGAGGATGCGCCGCCGGTCAGACGGCGAGCGTTCGGGATCACCCTTGTGGCACTGGCAGGCCTGATCCTGGGCACAAGCGTGCCGGACCCGGCGCGGGCCGCCCCTGTTCCGGCACCGACACCAGCACCGATCCCGGCGCCCGCCACCGCCCCAGCGGCGCCCGGCCCTGCGGCGACACCGGACGTGCCGACGCCGGGCGCGCCGGGTTCTGGCGGCTGCGGGCTGGTGGATGTGTCGTGCCGGGTGGAGGAAGGCGTCAGCGACGGTGTGCGCATCGGTCTGCTCGGCGTCGTCGATCTGACGGTGGCGGCGTTCGGATGGACGTTGTCGTGGCTGGCGGCGCTGGTGTTCGACAAGACGACGGTGACGGTGGACGACGCGTTCTATGGCGTCTACAACGACGTCGCGTCGATCGTCTCGCTGTTCGTGCTGCTGATGTTCGCGTTCTCGCTGGGCATGGCCGCGCTGCGGGCGCGGGACGGCAGCCCGGTCCGGATCGTGCTCGGCGTGCTCCGGGCGGTCCTCGGGACGACGTTCGCGGGCGGGATCGCGTTCACGCTGGTGCGGCTGTGGGATGAGGCGACCCTCGCGCTGATCGACCGGAACCAGGCACGCGACTGGGATCCCGCTGCCTGGGTCGACGCGTTGAACCGGCTCGGCGCGGCGCCGGGCACGGCCCTGATAGCGCTGGTCATCGCGGTGGCGTCTCTTGTCGGGCTGCTCCTGATCGCGATCATTCTGATCTTCCGTGGGGTCCTGGTGATCGGGGCGGCGCTGATCGGGGTCGCGGCGATGGCGGGGCAGGCGATGGATGCGACCCGGTCGTGGGGCCGCCGCTGGTTCTGGACCGTCAACGCGCTGGCCGCGTCGAAGTTCTGGATCGTCGCGTTCTGGATCTATGGGACCCGGGCCCCGTACGAGAGCGACAACCTCGTCAACGCCCTGCGGGGCCTGCTGATGATCTTCTTGATGGTCGCGGCGCCGTGGATCCTGCTGCGGTTGACGACGATCCTGGACGGCTACATCGCCGACATCGACCCACCCGGTTTCCTGGCTGGGGCCGGTATGGGCGTCGGCACCGACATGCTGTCGGACCGGTTGCAGCGCAACCTCGGCGGCGGCCCCTCGGGCGGGCCGGCGGACGCGGCTGCCGACCTCATCCCGAGCGTCGCCGACAGCCCGGGTTCGGACACCTCACCGCTGGACACGGCCTCCGGCAGCACGGCGGCTGCCGATCCGGTGGCCTCTGCCGGGAGCGGGTCGTCGTCCGGCGACGCGGACGGGCGCGCCGACGCCGGCGCACCGCACCGCGACGAGGCAGCCGGTATCGGACAGGACAGCACCACCTTGCTCCACGCCGGCGAGGGCGGTGCGCCGTCGGCGCTCGGACAGCCGGAAGGACAGGCGTCCACGATCCCCGGTGGCTCCGGCACGGGGACGCCAGCAGGTGATCACACGACAACGCCCGTGACCGGGACGACCGGCGATCACGCCCCGGCCGTGCCCGGTGGCGAGGCATCCGGCACGACGGCCTCGCCGGACGGCGGACCAGGTGACGGCGCGACCGTCCCGCAGCCACCGGTCCTGCGGCCGGCGGCGCCCGGGGGCGCGTCGACGCTGGCGGGGGAGCCGGCGGCGGGTGCGGGGATCGGCCGCGGTGGCGCCGCGGCGAGCGGGGCCGCGGCCGAGTTGCCGGTCGTGCCGCTGTGACTTCAGAAGGGACAACGATCATGACCACTTTCCGGTTTCCGCCGCGGGCTACGCGGGGTGCGATGCTGGGCTTCTCGACGGGGCAGCTCGGCTGTGTGTTCGCCGGCGCGGTGTGCGGCATCATGGCGCTGAATCTGGCCACGGCCGGGCGGCCGCTGCCCGCGCTGGGCGTGTTCGTCGCCGGGCTGGGGCTCGGTGTGCTCGGGCTGGCGCGGCTGCGTGGTCGGCGGATCACCGCGTGGGTACCGATCGTGGCCGGGGCGCTGCTGCAGCGGGTCATGGGCCAGCACCGCTATCGCGGGGCGGCGTTCGCGCCGCGCCGGGAGGAACTGGATCTGCCCGGCCCGGCCGCCGGATACCGGTGGCTGACCGCGACCACCGCGGACGGGGTGACCGAGGTCGGGCTGCTGGTCCACCGTGTCGAGGGCACGGTGACGGCCGCGCTGCGCTGCTACGGCGCCGGCTTCACGCTGGCCGACACCGGCGAGCAGCAGCAGCGCCTGGCCGCCTGGTCCGATGTGATCAACGTGCTCGGCGGGGAGTACGCGCAGGCGGGGCTGGTGCGGTGGGCGCTGCTGACCCGCACCGTCCCGGACTCCGACGACACTGCCCTGCGCTACCTGGCCGGCCACGCGACCGACACCGGCTCGGCGGCCTACCGGTCCCTCGCCGCGCTGACCGCCGCGGCCGCACCGGCCGCGCAACGCCACGAGATCTATCTGACCGTCGTCCTCGATCGGCGGCGGCTGGCCGCCGAGGTCAAGGATTCCGGGGGTACGGACACGGCGCTGGCGGTGGTGGTGCTGGAGCGGCTGGCCGGGATCGAGGCGGCTGTGCGCGAGGCCGACATCGGCACGGGAGGATGGCTGTCCCCGCGGGTGTACGCCGGCGTGCTGCGCTCACAGTTCGACCCCGACATGCTGGCGCACACCATTACCGATGACGGCACACCCGCCGGCGCGGCCCCGCAGGCGGCGGGTCCGGCGGCGACGGAGCAGGTCGGCTGGTCGTATCTGCGGCACGACTCCGGGTTGTCGCAGACGCTGTGGATCTATGAGATGCCCCGCCAGCCGGTGCCGATGTCGTGGCTGACCGGCCTGTTCGCGCGGACGGTCGGCCGGGTCGCGGTCACGCTCGTCGCCGAGCCGGTCCCGCCGCAGCTCGCCGCGCTGGCGACGCGGCGTGACAAGGTCGCCGCGGCAGGGGAGCGGGCGACGAAGGCTCGCCTGCAGCTGGTGCGGACCGCGCGGGAGGACGCCGAAGAAGCAGCCGTGCACCAGATCGACGCCGAGCAGGCCGCCGGGCACGTCCGCTACCGGTACGCGCTGCTGGTCACCGTCACCGCTGCCACCCTGGAACAGCTGCAGCGGCATGCCAGGGTCGCCCGGCAGATCCTGTCCCGGGCCGGCTGCGAGTGCATCGTCCTCTACGGCGAGCAGGACCAGGCATTCGCCGCCGGGGCGCTGCCGCTGGCCCGCGGGCTGAAGCCCCGCTCGGGGGTGTGGGCATGAGCCGCCGGATGCGTCTGCCCCGCGAGGACAGCCTCGCCGCGCTCATCGGCGCCCGTGCCGCGGCCGCCGACGAGACGGCAGCGGCACGGCAGGCCCGTACACAGCAGCGGCGCCTGGACCGCGACGTCGCCCGTCTGACCGGGCCACCACCGGTCACCGCCCGCGGCGGGCCCGGACCGGCCGCGGGCCGGGTGATGTGGCAGCTGCGGCTGCCACCGCTGGAGACGACCTCCGCCCAGCTGTGCTCCGTGTATCCGTTCGTCAACGACCCGGGCCTGCCGGCGCGCGGCCCGCTGATCGGCACCGAGATCTACTCGCGGGCGGCGTTCTACTTCTCGCTGCTCGAGTTGTATCGGCTCGGTGTGGTCGGCGCCCCGAACATGGTCGTCACCGGCGAGATCCGCTCCGCCAAGAGCGCACTGCTGAAAACCTTGGCGTTCCGGAATGCCGCGCTGGGCCGGCGCAGCTACATCGTCGACGTCAAAGGCGAGTACGACCCCCTCGCGCACGCGCTCGGGATCCGGCCGCTGCGGATCGGCCCCGGCCTCGGCGTGATCATGAACCCCCTCGCCGGGATCAGCCGGATGCCGGGCCAGCCGGCGACGGAATGGGCGCAGATCCAGCGCACCCGCCGCCTGCTGCTGCTGGAAGGCCTGCTCGAAATCCAGATCGGTGACCGGCTGTCCGAGCCGGAGCGCTCCCTGATCGCCTACGCCCTCGACGCGGTCACCCGCGCCGATGACGGCACCAGCGCCACCAGGCAGCCGGCCCCGACACTGTCGACCGTGCTCGCCGCGATGGCCGACGTCGACGTCTGGAAACACCGGCTCGCCGGCGTCCACTACACCCTGGACGAGTTCGTGACCGACTCCCGCCGCGTCCGGCTCGCACTGGAGCGGCTGATCACCGGCGCGCTCGGCGGAATCTTCGACGCACCCGACGCCGACAGCGCCCGCCTCGACTTCGCCCAGGCCGGTGCGGTCCTGGACCTACGCGCCGTACGGACCTCGGACGCGATGACGGCGATGGCGATGACCTGCGCCCAATCCTGGCTCGAAGCCGAACTGACCCGCCCCGACGCCCCGCCACGCCTCTGCCTGTACGACGAGTTCGCGCTCCTGGCGCGCTACCTCGGCCCGATGCGCCGCATGCGCGAGCAGCTGAAACTCGCCCGCGCCCTCGGCGCGGAGAACATCCTGGCCTTCCACCGGTTCTCCGACCTGGCCGCGTCCGGCAACGCCGACTCCGAGCAGGTCCGCATCGCCCGCGGCCTGATCGAGGACACCGGAGTGCGGATCTCCTACCGGCAGGCCCCCGGCTCCCTCGACTCCGCGGCCGAGTTCCTCGGCACCACCGACGTCGAAACTGGGCTGCTGCTGCAGTTGAAGCGCGGGACCGGCCTGTGGAAGGTCGCCGGCCGCTCCTTCGTCGTCAAACACCAGCTGTCGCGGGCCGAGTGGGAGATGGTCAACACCGAGCAGAAGATGCTCGGCGACACCCCACCACCCGTACCCGGCACCGGCACGACGGGCGCGGAGGTGCCGGCATGAGCAGGCCGCCACTGATGTCCCCAGGGCACCGCCTGCCCCACGAAGGCATCCACCGACTCGACATCGTCCTCCGCCTGGCCGCCCTCACCATCGGCATCGTCACCGCGGTCATCGCCACGACCACGCTCTGGACCGCCGGGCAGCTGTCCGGGCTGCTCGCCCACGGGGCGTGGCCAGACTCCGGCCCTGCGGACGCGTTCGGTATCTCGCTACGGCTGCCCGCCCATCTCGCCGCGCCGCGAGATGCGTGGCCGCCGGCCGCACGCGCCACCGTTGGCCCGGCCGGGCTGGTGTACCCGCTGTGGCTGATCCTCTACGCCGTCGCGCTCGCCGGGCTGGTGTGGACGCCGGCGCGGGCAGGCCGCAAATATCTGCACCGGGCCGGGTTCGCCACCCGCAAGGATCTGCGGCAGCTGGTCACCGCGGAAGCGGTCCTCGACCGCGCCGACGTGCTCCGGCCCGGACTGACGATCCGGGACACGGACCCGCCGGCCGTGATCGCGGCCAAGGAACAGCGGCGAACGGACCCCCTGGAGGTCGGCCGGCTGCTCGGCTACCACGCCATGTCCCGCGAACCGCTGTACCTTGCCAACGAGTACACCGAACTCCTCGCCGCCGCCGCCCGGTTCGGCGGCAAGACGTCCCGGTACGTCATACCCCGGGTGCTCGACGCCCGCGGCGCGGTCCTGACGACCTCCACCCGCCTGGACGTCGCGGCCGTCACCTACGCCGCCCGCGAGGCCATCGGGCCGACGTTCATCTTCGAGCCGCTCGGCCGGCTGCCCGGCGTGCCGCGGCTGCGCTGGTCACCGATCGAAGGCGCCCACGACATGGAAGTCGCGGCCCTGCGGGCGAAAGGCTTCGCCGCCGGTGCCGGCATCGACTCCGCCGAGAACGGCGCGTTCTTCCAGGACCAGGCGGCGGCGCTGATCCGAGGGATGCTGCACGCGGCGGCGCTGGACGAGCGGTGCACGATGGAAGACGTCGTCGCGTGGGCGTCGAACCCGTCCGACCCGCGCGCGGAGAAGATCCTGCGCTACCACCAGGTGACCGCGTGGGCGGACCGGCTCGCCCATCACCGGGAAGCGACCGGCCGTACCCGCGACAGCATCCAGTCGGTGGTGTTCGCGGCCCTGGACTGCTTCTCGCATCCGACCGTGCTGGCCAACTGCTCCCCGCCGCGCGGCGAGCAGTTTCAGGTCGGCCCGTGGCTGGCCGCGTCCGGCACCCTGTATCTGGTCGGTCCGCGCACCAGCCAGGCCGCCGTCGCACCGCTGCTCGCCGCCGTCGCCGAGGACGTCTTCCACCACACCCTGCAGGCATCGTTCACCGCCCCGGGCGGCCGGATCGAACCTGCCCTGTACTTCATCGGCGACGAGATCACCAACGTCGCGCCGCTGCCGTCGCTGCCCGGGCATTGGGCGGACGGCGGCGGCTCCGGGATCTCGATGTCGATCGCCTGCCAGAACGAACACCAGCTCGAGGAACGCTGGGGCCAGAGGGGCGGGCGGGCGCTGCGTGACGGCGCGAACGCCCGCATGGTCCTCGGCGGCACCCAGGACGTCTCCGCGCTGCGTGACGCCCAAGCCCTCATCGGGCAGACGCAGGAGCTGACCGCATCCACCAGCTGGGGCGGCGCACACACCAGCGTCCAGGAGCACACCAGACGCGAATACCTCGTGGACCTGGCCGCCCTGCGGAGCCTGCCGGCCGGGCGAGCGCTGGTCCTGCTGGGCAACATGCCCCCGGTCGAAGTCGACATGCCCGCCTGGTGGGACCGCGACGACGCCCCGCAGCTGAAGGCGGCCGCGGACGCGTTCAACGACCAGATCCGGGGTGGCGGCGATGTCTGACCAGCCCTTCACGTTCGAGCTCCCGGCGGACGCGTCACCGGAGATGGAAGCGATCGCCGAACTCGCCGGGGCGGTCGACGCGCTGCGCGCCGGCCTGGCCGGCCTCGCCGACGAAGTCGTCCGCCTCCACGGACCAGCACAAGCCGGCCGACCGGAATGGACACCGGCGCGGGTGCGGTGGCGCGACCTCGACCGCGACGATGCGCGGGCGGTATGGCTGTGGCTGATCGACTGGGTGGCCTGGGCCGTCGACCGCTACCAGCTCACCGACGCCCTCGGCCCGTGCTGGCCACGGCATCCACCGCTGGTCGAGGACCTGACCGCGGTGTGTCTGGCCTGGCACGGCGCCTACCACCCGGGCGCGGGCCTCGAGGCGCCGCTGCGCTGGCACGAATCCCTCGACCGGGCGAGGCCCCGCTGGCGTGCACTCGACACCAGCAAATGCCGCCACGGCCACCACACCAGACGCCGCCTCGACACCCCGTGGCCCGACGACTGGCAACGGCGCGCCCTGCACGCCGCCGCCGCGGACCTCGCCGCCCGGCCCGCCCCCGAAGCCAGCGGCGGGAAGGAGCTGGCGTCATGACGCACCCCGCTGAGGTCGCCAGTAACTGGGACTGGTCCCGCCTCAACTCCCGCGTCCGCGGCCTGCGCGAAGCGTCGGTGCACGTCTACCGGCGCATCGTCGCCATCCAGGAAGTCCGCCAGGCCGCCGAAGAAAAAGCGCGCGAGGCCGAAGCGCGCGCAATCGAGGACCGCGACGCACAGCAGCAGACGGATCTCGATGCGGCGCTGGCAGAGCACGACCCCTACCTCGATGAGCCCGACCGGCGCATCGACGACGAACCGGAGGCAGAGCAGTGACAAGTCCCGCTGACGACCTCTCCGGCACGACCGGCCCCGTGCCGCCGTCGCAGGCGCGAGTGCTGAGGCACCTGCACACCAGCGCGAGCCGGCTGCGAGGCGACATCGCCGCCATGCGCGCCAACAACCGGGTCCCGACCGACCTCGGCAGGATCCGGCGGCAGCTGCAAAGGATGACCGACGTCACCGACGGCCACATCGATCCCGCCGCCGTGCAGGTACCGCTGGACCACATCACAAGCCGGGCAGAGGCACTCGTCGCCGACATCGCGGCCATGCGATTGGACGCGCAACGCCCGGCTGACATGCGCACCGTGCGTTGGAGGTTGCAGAACATGACAGACCTGGTCGACGACCACGGCCGCGACCCTGAAGGTCCGCGGTCGTCCTTGGACGAGGTGACCACCCGCGCGGAAGCGCTCGTCAAGGCCCTCGCCGCGATCCGGCTCGATCCGGGCCGAGACGATCTGAGATCCGTGCACCAGCAGCTGCGCGGCATGGCTGCGCTCGTCAATGACGAACTGCGCCGGGACGCGCCCGTCAGCCCGTCGGTGGAAGCCGAATGAGGCCGCATCTGCTGCGGGCCGCGGCCATGCGGTGTACTGCGGCCGTCGCGCTCATCATGCTGTCCGCGTGCCTGCCGGCACTCCAGGACACTGAGCCGGCCACCGGCCACTCACAGACGGTCGACATCGGTGGCCGCCCCACCACCTCCACCGCGCCCCCGGCACCGGATGCTGATGGACTCGCCGCGCCGATCCCTGCCGCTGTACCGGCGGCCGCGGTCGACGCGGCCGCCCGCTTCGCCGACGCCTGGGCACGACCGGACCTGCCCGCCGCCGACTGGCGGGAAGACGTCGCCGCGCTGGCCACGGCCGAATACGCGCACCTGCTGCGCACCGTCGACCCGGCCGACGTGCCCGCCACCAGGGTCACCGGGCAGCCGCAGCCGCGGGAGAGCACCACGGCGCGCGTCGTCGTGGACGTGCCGACCGACGCCGGAACGCTGCGCGTGATCTGCGTGGCACCGCACGGCCGCTGGCTGGTCGCCACCGTGCAGATGGCGGACCGGTGAAGAGCGCCGCGGCGCTGGCGATTGCGATCGTCGCGCTGCTCGTGCTGCTGTGCGGCGGCGCGGTCATCACCGACGGCGGGCCGGTATCGGCGACGTGTGCCGGTAGAGGCACGGTCACACCACGGCCGGTGGCGACCGGGGCGTGGCATCCGGTCGGTGCCTGGGACGCCGCGCAGGTCGCTCACGCGGCCGTGATCGTGGCGGCCGGCCAGCAGCAGCGGGTGCCGCCGCGGGGCTGGGTGATCGCGGTCGCGACCGCCATGGTCGAGTCCCGGCTGCTCAACCTCCCTGACGGTGACCGGGACTCCGTGGGCCTGTTCCAGCAGCGGCCCAGCCAGGGCTGGGGCACCCCCGCCCAGCTACAGGACCCGGCCTACGCCAGCCGGCGCTTCTACGCCGCGCTGCTGGAGGTGACCGGCTGGGAGGCCGTGCCGCTGACCGTGGCCGCCCAGACGGTCCAGAAGTCGGCGTTCCCGGACCGGTACGGCGAACGCGAGCACGATGCCGAGCAGGTCGTCGCCGCCGTCACCGGCGCGACGGCGATCACTGACCTGCCCGGTGCCAGCCTTGCCATCTGCGCCGGCCCACCTGCCGGGGCCGAGGGCTGGGTCCGGCCGGTCGATGCGGTCGTCGGTTCCGGGTTCGGCCCGCGCGGCGGCGAACTGCACGCGGGCGTCGACCTCTCCGCGGCCCGGTACACCGTGATCCGTGCCGCATCGGCTGGCACTGTGGTCGCCTCAGACTGCAACTCCACCAGCGGCACCTGCGACGCCGACGGCAGCCCCGGCACGATCGGCTGCGGCTGGTACGTCGACATCGCCCACACCGGCGGGATCGGCACCCGCTACTGCCACATGGTCCGCCGCCCCGAAGTCACCGCCGGCGACACCGTCACCGCAGGACAGCCCATCGGCCTGGTCGGCAGCTCCGGCAACTCCAGCGGACCACATTTGCATTTCGAGATCCATGAACAGGCGTGCCGGAATAGCGAATGCCAGCTAAGCCCCGCGAATGCGATCGACCCGGTCACCTATATGCGCACGCAAAGCGCTCCACTCGGTGCAAACGGCTGATTCATTCGCCAGTGCGCTGAGTTCAACGATATGTCACCAGACTGGAGATGTTGCGATGGACGCGGACGGCAATTCGATAACTGATCCCATCCTGGAAGAGTCGATGAATCGGGGTCCTGACGCGGGAGACCACGACAGAGGTGAGGCGCTCGACGCCACGGTGGCAGCGTATGAGGCGGCGTGGGAATACTGGCGGGGCAGGGGTGATGAAATTGCCGCCGAGCAGGCGGAAGTCCCCTGGGAGACGTCTCCAGACGACATCATTCACGCACACGCGGCTGACGCGGCGTGGCGCGTGCTCGAACAGTGGTACGAGTCCGGAGGTTTCACGAGTTTCGCGCAAGAACGCGACTACATGCGAGATGCCGGTCAGCTCCGCCGGTTGCTTGAAGAAACTGCGCCGCCGCCGATATTTCTGGACGCTGGCGAACAGTCTCCGGCCACAGATTCCGCTTACGGCAAAGATGAGCCAAGGCGGGACGCTGGGACTGAGGCAAGCATTGAGTAACTGTTGCCTCCTTATTCGACGGCCTTCTCATCGGTAGGTCCATCGCGGCGCTCACCGGAAGCGGACACCGGCTCCGACGCCGACAAACACGGTGTGCCGGTATCGCCGACTGAGGGATGCGACCAGGACGACGGCAAAGTAGCCGCCTGATCCTGCTCAGCCCTGCGCAGGGACCGACATCCAAACGGATCCGCGGGGCCACCGCATCGCCTCGTACGCATGTCGTCTATCAACAATCGATTCAGGGACCGGTCATGCACGCACGCCAGAACGACACCGCTAACACCCCCCGACGCAACCGCGGACCTGCGAGCACCGTGCCAACCCCGCCTCGCGTGCCAGCACGGCGCACACCGGTCGGGTACGGGCAGAACGTGGCACCGCCGTATCCACCCCCGCCATCTGGCGCCGGACCGCGTCGAGCATCCCGGCCAGGCGCGATCGTGCAGCTGTGCCGCACCGCCAACCTGATCCGCGGCCATATCGAGCGCACCGTACTTCGCAAGGAACAGTGCACCTGGAATCACTTCGACTGCCTGCTGCTGGTATGCGTCAGCCGAGGCATCGAAGCCCGCCAGGTCGCCGCAGAGATGGGCATCGCCAAAGCCACTCTCACCGCCTGTCTACGGACTCTGATCGCGCGCGGGCTGATCTACCGGCTTCCTGCCGAGCACGACCGGCGCACGATCCTACTGGCACCCACCGACGCCGGCATGCAGCTCGCCAGACGTCTTCACGCCGCCGTCGACGACATCCAGAACAGCCTCATCACCGACAGTGGCCTGCCCTCGGGCGACCTGATCGCCGCCCTGCTGCGCGACCTTGCCCACCGCGGCCGCGCCCAAGCCACGACCAGCACCTGATCCTCCTCCTCACCTCGGCTTCCCGCTTCGCCACCCGTGTGCCGGCCGGCGGGGTATCGGCCGCACTGCTCACCGCTCCCTACCGGCCCCGCCCCTTCCTGGAGAACCCATGCCCTCACGTCCCGCACCCTCGGCCGACAACCTCGACGCCATCCCGCGCCAGCACCGTCTCGCGGGGCTGCGCCTCGGCCTGCTCTACGGACCCGCGATCTACGGCGTCAGCGCGGCCGCCGTCGCGCTCCCGGCCGCCGCCGACGCCCTGCACACCACACCGATCGCCGCCGTATGGATCCTGACCGCCCACGCACTCGGCCTCGGCGTCGCGACCGCGACCGCCGGCCTGCTGGCCGACCGCTACGGCACCCGCCACACCCTCGCCGCCGGCGCGATCATGCTGACCGCAGGCGCCACCCTCTGCGCCGTCGCGCCCGGACTGCTGGTGCTGGTGGCGGGCCGTCTGCTGCTCGCCGCAGGCTCCGGCGCGGTCACCGCGGCCGCCATGACCACGGCCGCGCAGCTACCCGACCGCGAGCGGCCGCGCGCCCTGGCCGTGATCGGCGTGACGCTGGCCTGCGTATCGGCCACCGCCACCCTCGCGGGTGGGCTAAGTAACCTCCTGTCATGGCGGCTACCGCTGATCCTGCCCGCCGCCGCCCTCCTACTCGTGCCGTTCGCCCTGCCACTGACCCGACGCCGGCCCATCGGCGACCGGCCCATCGGCGACCGGCCCGTGGACCTGCCCGGCATCGCAGCCGTCGCGGCCGGCGCGGCGGGAGGGCTGCTGCTGATCCAGGCGTATACCCTGCGGCTTTCCCCCGCCGTGGCGGCAGGCGTGCTGGTCGTGACGGTTGCGGCGGCGCTCGTCGCAGTGCGGCGTCACCGGAGCCAGAAGAGCGCTGGCGTGCTGGATGTCGTCATCGGTGACGCGCAGCTGCGTGCCGCTGCTGTCGTCGGTGCCGGTGTGTACGGCGGGATGTTCGCCGCCCTGTACGCGGTACCGCACGTGCTCTACCGGCAGCACCAATACAGCGCCGTCGACGTCGGCCTCCTCCTGCTGCCCGGCGCTGCCGGTGCCGTCGTGCTGGCCCGCGTCGGGGCCCGGTACGTCGCATCCCTCGGCGCCGTACGAGTCCTCACGATCGTCGCCACGACGTTCGGCCTATTCCTGGCCAGCGCCGCGATCGTGCCGCATCCCACGGTCCTGGTCGCGACCGTCGCGGTCGCGTTCGGCGCGTTCAGCACCACCCAGACGGTCTACACCGGGCTGGCCGGCCAGCGCGCACCGCGCAGCCGCGGAAGTGCGATCGGCGTCGGGAACCTCGCCTTCTTCGGCGGCGGCGCGGCAGGATCGGCGCTCTGCTCGGCGCTGTGGCAACCGGTCGGCCTCAACCACGCGCTCGCCCTGATGAGCCTGCTACCCACGCTGGGCGCGGTGCTGGCCGCCCTGTCGTGCCGGTGGCGCGAGGCCCGCAGTGCTGACCAGCGCCTCGCGTCCTCGACCGCGGGGGACGGGCTACGCCCCAGCAGCGGTGTATCGCGGCGACGTGGCACCGCACGCTGATCGCACACCACATCGAAGATTACAGATGATGACGTTGTCGTTACTTCAGGTGCTTGTGGTGAGAGGTGTAGATAGTGGCCAACCGCAAAGGCAACGCACGACGGCGCGAACCCGTGCGGCATCCGATACCTCCACGCCGCCTGCGCGCGGACCACTCGACGGATCGCACCGTCACCGCTGACGCGCTCATCGACGGCTGGACCATCCCTGGATCACGCGCTCGTGTCCGGCTGGCGCGTGCCGCTGACCTGCCCGTCCTGCGGACGTATGTCGAGATGGCCGGCACGCGGGTCGAGGACGAGGTCGCCGATGCGATCGAGGTCGGCATCGCCGGCACCGGGCTCCTCATCGGGATGCGCGACGGGCACGAGACCTTCATCAGCCACATTGCCGAGCAGTTCTTCATCCACCAGGGCGCCGACCGGCCGGTTCCGTTCCTGCATCTCACGCTCGTGCTGGTAGCCGAGGATCCCGATCAGGGAATCGTCGGTGTGCTGCTGGCATACCCGCCGGTGGGCGTGATCGGCCAGTTCATCACGCAAGCCGGCCGGATCGGCGCGAAACCCCAAAGTCTGCTGCTGAACGGTGCGCTCGGCCTCGTGCGAGTCAAGGCACTCGCGGTGGCCGAGCTGATGCGCCGTCAAGGTGTGGCCGCCACCCTGATGGAGTGCTGCCGACAGGTCTACGCCAGCTGCGAATATCTCATGCTCTACGGCCAGATGCCGGCGCGGCCCGGACTGGCCGACTTCTACCGCAGCCTCGGCTTCACCGTTCTACGGGAAGGCGAGGGCTTCGACCCGTGGGCCATCTTCGGCGTGCGCTCGGAGATCCGGCCTGAGAACGACGAACGCATGTTCCTCTGGGACCGGCCGATGACCCACCGCATCAAGCGCCGCCACTGAGCACACGCACCTCGGCGCAAGAACCAAGCCGAATACCCATCGGTGTCTTCAAGAACCTGTGTGGCACACCGATCGAACTCCCTCTGCGACAACTGCCTAATCGAGTAGAACTTCTATCGCCTCCACTCGGCCGGTGATGGTTGGGAGCGGTGGGCGGGTCATAGCCGGAGGCCGTGATTCCCATTCGCTCTGGCCCCACCCGGCGTTGACGGGCGGGCCGCGTCCGCGTCGTCCGGCTCGCCGACTCCTACGCCGCTGCGGCCCTTGACGCCGGTGACTTGCTTGCTGGCAGCGGATTTCCCCGCTTCCGGCGTGGTCCGGCCCGCATGCTCCCGCGGGTCAACCTCGCGACGTGCTCCGAGTCCGCTGGCATCGCTCCGCTCGCCGCGCCGGAGCCGGTTCCGCGGTGGACCGGCGGTGCGCACTTCGTCTCCGGCCGCCGCCCGTCGTGTTGCCGTGGCCTGCACCACTCCCCGGGATGAATCGTTCACTGCGGACGGTGGCGAACCCTGAGCAGCGCAAATGTCGATGTTAGCGTCGCCGCATGACACGTCGATCACGCACGGTGATGCTGACCGTGACCGTGGCGGTCAGCGTCGGCATCGTCGGCTGGGTGCTGAACCAGAATATCGAGACCGGTGCCGCGTGGGCCGGAATTGCGAGCCTCGCCTGTGGGCTCGTCCAGCTCATCGTCTCGCTGAGTGAACGGTTCGACACCCGGCGCGAGCCACCGACCGCGGAGGCCCTGGTCGACGATCTCGCGCGGATCGTCCGCGAGCAGTGGGAGACCGAGGTCGATGCGCGGCAGCTCCGCAACCCGCATGTCCTGCCGCTGTCATGGTCCGGCGTCTCCCCCATCACGGACGACCGCGCCGTCGACGCGCTCCGCAACCGCCTTGAGGGGCGCTTCGCCGAGGTCACCACGCGGATGGCGGACGGCTACCGGCACATCGACAGCGGACGCCTCGTCGCGATCGGCGAACCCGGGTCGGGCAAGACCGTCATGATGATCCTCCTGACGCTCGGGCTGCTCGACGCGCGCGGAGACGGCGCGCCCGTACCCGTGCTGCTGTCCGCCTCGTCCTGGGACCCCGTCCGCGACACGCTCCACCGCTGGATCGTCCGCACGCTCGCCGACTCCTACTACACCGGCGACTCCACCGTCCCCCAGCGCCTGCTCGACCGGCGCCTGCTCATCCCGCTCCTGGACGGCATCGACGAGATCCCCGAGGCCGCCCGCCGCGGCGCCATCCGCGCCATCAACCGGTCCGTCGGCACGGACCGTCCCGTCATCCTGACCTGCCGGTCCAACGAGTACGCGGATCTCGTCGTGGACGGCGCCCCCACGCTGCGCGAGGCCCCGGTGGTCCGCGTCCTGCCGGTGCCCGCCGCCGACATCATCGCCTACCTGGAGAAGGTCGAGTGGCCGCCCGGCACCGACTGGGCCCCGGTCGCCGCCGACCTGCGCGAGAACCCGGACAGCCCGGTCGCGGCCGCGCTCTCCACACCGCTGATGCTCAGCCTGGCCCGCCTGATCCACCAGCGCCTGGACGTGCACCCCGCCGACCTCACCGACCGCACCCGTTTCGACTGCCGTCACGCCGTCGAGGACCACCTGATCGACCAGGTCGTCGACGCCGCCTACGCCCCCGACCCGACCGGCGACACGCCGGCGCCACTCTGGACGGCCGCGAAGGCCCGCCCCTGGCTCACCTACCTCGCCGGCCACCTGCACGACGATGCCACCCGCGATCTGGCATGGTGGCGCCTCGGCCATCGCGTTCTGTCCGACTGGATCGCGATCGCGGTCAGCCTCGGGCTGGGCATGTTGACGATGGGCGGGTTGGCCGCCTGGATCGAGTTCGCCGAGACCGGCCCCAGACCGGAGGACCTCCCATCGGTGGAGCCGGGCACGGGCATCTGGCTCGGAGCGCTCGCCGGTGGAGCGGTGTCCGTGCTGTCCATCGCGACCTGGTACGCGGGCTCCCGGTCCACACCCGGGCAGCTGTCACTCCGTGCGCGAGGCGCGGCGGGCCGGTTCCGCCGCGGGTTCGCGATCGGCGCCGGTGTGATCGCCGTGATCAGCGTGCCCGTTCTCCTGATCATCGCCGCGGTGGTCAGCAGCACCGGTGTCTGGACGCCGGAACGGGCCACCCAGGCGTTCCGCATCGTCTTCGCCGTCATCGCCGCGGCCGGGCTGACCGGAACCGCGGTCGGCGTTCATCGCTGGCTCACGGCCTCTCCCGGACACGCGATCCGTGCGACGCCGGGCACAACGCTCCGGCAGGACCGGCGAGCATCGTTAGCGGGGGCCGTGGCCGTCGCGCTCATCACCGGTCTCGGCCTGCTCCCATCGCTCGCGGCCGGCACGGTCCTGGGCATCCTCACGCACTACTCGATCAGTGACTGGGCCGGGTATCCGGGCGAACCCAACATCCGGCTCACCGCCGAGCGCTTCTGGACCGACCCCTTCCTCGGCCTCGACAACGGGTATGTCACGATCGGCAACGCGACGCTCACGGGTGTCTTCGCGATTCTTCCCGGTGCGGCGGCCGCCGTGATCCTGCTGCTGACGCGCGCGTGGCCACGTCTCGTCCTGGTCCGGCTGACACTGGCGATCCGCCGACGCTCTCCGCTGCGATTGATGACGTTCCTGGCCGATGCCCGTCAGCGACAACTTCTGCGCCAGGTCGGCGGCGCCTACCAGTTCCGGCACATCCGCCTCCAGGAACGCCTGGCCGATTCCACGCGCCACACATCCGGCGTCGCCGCGGCGGTCCCGACGCTCGGGCCGATGCCCGCCCGGCGACGCGTGCTGATCGCGGCCGTCGCGGGGATCGTCACCGTGCTGGCTGCGGCCGAAACCGCGTACCGGATTGACGACGACTCGGCACGGCTGGTCATCTCCGTTCCCAGTCTTTCCGGCCTGGACGATAAATATGCCCCCCTGATTTCCTTCGCGCCCGACGGCTCCCATGTGACCGTTGATAACTCTGTAGGTCGTCAGGTAAGCGTCTGGGACGCGTACATCGGGTCAGCAAAACTGACCAAATCAGGGACCGTTCTAGGCTTCAGCGATAACAGCAAAACCGCCATCTTTCAGGTGCACGACAGGGGCCTCAGTTTTCTCGATATCAAACGAGGGGTCGAAGTAAGTCTCTTTAGACCGTTCGACGATTCGGATTACGCCGAGATCAGTCCAAACGGCAGGTCTGTCGTAGTATTGACCGACGACGGCGGCCTGCTGTTTTTCAACTCCGCAAATGGTAGACCCCTGAATAAGGTCCAGGCCAAGGATGTCAGCGGAACACATTCCTTCGCTTTCAACTCGGCCGGAACGTGGCTGGCGTCTACACAAAATGATGGAACCGTCGAAGTTTGGGAAGCGGCCACCGGCAGAGTAGTCCGGTCATTTCAGATGAACGCAAAAGGAGAGAGCGTAACTCAACTGAATGCGGATGGCTCACTGGTTGCCCTCGGCAGTGCCGACGGTCGCGTCGCGATGGGTAGGTCCGACGGAACAGTCATTGAGACGACCGTCGCCGAAAGTTATGCCGCCCCCGAAATGATATTTTGCGCAGACGGAACGGGATTTTTCGTCGATTCCAGATCAGAATCAATCCTGCTGGAGGCGGCCACTCTGAAAAAGATTAAGGCATTCGAAGGCGGCAGTGGCGAAGGCGCGACTCCGCCCAACCCTTGCGGACTGGCAAGCAATTACGATACAGAAAACCTCTATGGAATCGCGACGAGAGACATCATTGAGGTTGTCCGAGCAATGAGTTGACTACTGACGGTGCTACGTGGTGCGTCCGTGTTCGGTGTGCAGGATGACCAGTGCGGCGGCGACGATCTTC
>NZ_JNXY01000053.1 GCF_000717135.1 Catenuloplanes japonicus | reverse complement strand
GGGGTGTGGAGGGGAGTGGGTGGCGGGTCAGCGGCGGCGGGTGGGGAAGAGGGTGGGGAGGCGGTCGGCGGCCAGGGCGTGGAGGGGGCCGCGAGCGCAGGGGGTGGTGGCGCCGCGGGCGTACTCGGCCAGGCGGTGGTGGGTGAGGGCCTGGGAGGCGGCGGCGGAGAGCGTCTTGTCGCGCCAGCGGACGGGTGGGGTGAGGGTCTCGGCGTCCTCGCCGGACAGCCAGCGGTGCGGGGCCGACGGGTCGGCGGCCAGTGCGGTGGCGACGCCGGCTACCGCGGCGCCGGCGTCGAGGACCTGCTGGATCGCGGCGCGGCGACGGATGCCGCCGGTGACCATGACGGGGAGGGGCGGCGCGGCCAGGATGGTGGCGGCGGTGTCCAGGAAGAAGGCTTCGCGGGCGAGGGTGCGGCCGTCGGCGGGGAAGCCGTTCACGGCGAGGCTCTCGATCGAGCCGCCGGAGAGTTCGGCCAGGTCCACGCCGTGGGAGGCGAGCAGGCCGACGACCGTGCGGGCGTCCTGCTCGTCGAAGCCGCCGCGCTGGAAGTCCGCCGTGTTGATCTTTACGGCCACGGTGAAGTCGTCGCCGACGCGGGTGCGGACGGCGTCGACCACGTCGAGCAGCAGGCGCGCCCGGTTGGTCAACGGGCCACCCCACTCGTCGGTACGCAGGTTCGTCAGCGGCGACAGGAACTGGCTGAGCAGATAGCCGTGGGCGGCGTGGATCTCGACGCCGTCGAAGCCGGCCTCCCGGGCCAGCGCGGCCGTGGTGGCGAAGCTCTCGACCGTACCCACGAGATCTGTTCTGGTCATGGGGGTCGGACGGGCGTAGAGGCGGGACCAGCGGCCGGCGTCGACGCGCACGTCGGAGGCGGACCAGGTCTGCGCGATGCCGGGGATGACCCGCCCGGGATGGTTGATCTGCATCCAGGCGCGTGCGCCGCCGTCGTGGGCGGCCGCGGCCCAGCGGCGGAAGGGGGCGAGCGGCGTGCCGTGCTCCAGGAGGACGTCGCGGGGATCGGCCATGGCCTGCGCGGTGACCATCACGTGCCCGGTGATCAGGAGCCCGGCGCCGCCGGCGGACCAGCGCCGGTAGAGCCGTTCGAGGCGCTGTCCGGGCAGGTGGCCGGGCTCGGCCAGGAGTTCCTCCATCGCGGCCTTGGCGATCCGGTTCGGCAGCGCGGGGCCGTGCGCGAGGTGCAGCGGTGTGCCGGGGTCGGTCATCCGGGCCTCCGTGACGAAGAGGAATGTGTGCACTGCATACATACTCGCGCCATGTGTATGGTGTCAACATGGAGCGGAGCACCTACCACCACGGCGATCTGGCCGCGGCACTACGGACCGCGGGGCTGGAGCTGCTGGAGGCCGGTGGTGCGGATCGGCTGTCGCTGCGCGCCGTGGCCAGGGCCGCGGGGGTCTCGCCGAACGCGCCCTACCGGCACTACGCGGACAAGGACGACCTGCTGGCCGCGCTCGCGGCGGACGGGTGCGCGGACCTGCGCGGCCGGATCGAGGGGCTGACCGGCGAGACCCTGCGGGATCGACTGGTCGCGGTGGTCCGGGAGGGGGTGCGGTTCGCGCGCGAGCGGCCGCAGGCGTTCCGGCTGATGACCGGGCATGTGTGCAGCTCCCGGCCGGTGGCGGCCGCGGCGATGAACGAGGTCCGGTCCGCCACGGTCACGGTGCTGCGCGGATCCGGAGAGAAGGCGACGGAGGGGCGCGGGCCGGGCGAGGATGCGCTGGTCGTCGGGGTGATGGCGCTGACCTCGGGGCTCAGTGCGCTGCTGGTGGACGGCACCGTCCACCCCGCGCCGGGCGAGACGGACGATGCCTTTGTGGAGCGCGTGGTGCGCGCCACCATCGCCTGAGGATCAGAACGCGACCGCCGTGGCCGCCATCGCGGCGGAGAGCGGGAACGTGGCCAGCGTGAGCATCGCCCAGGGCAGGTGCCGGCGGTGGATCGAGGCGAAGGCGCCGACCGTGAATGCGATCCCGGTCACACCGGTGGCCACGATGGCCGGTTCGTACCAGCTGGGCGCGACGCCGGCGAAGATCGCGGCCAGGCTGCGGATCGCGACCGCGAGACCGAGCACGCCGAGCGTCCCGGCCCAGCAGGACATGGCCAGCAGCCGGCGTGAGGACGGCTCCGGGTCGGTCTCGGCGGGCATGCGGAACGGCCGGCCGGTGATCGGCTCGCGGCGCTGAGCAGGTAGATCGGTCGTCTCCGTGAACATCGGGAGCCAGCCGGTGGTGGGAGCGTCAGGCACGTGTCGTTCTCCGATCGCGGGTTGTGCGGGTGGCCGTGCCGGGGGGAGACTCCTTACCCTGTGCAACGCTGCATGCGCACGCCGCGTAACGAGGAGGTGCTCGGTGCGCTTATCGCAATCCGTTGTCACGTTCGTGACAAGTTCGATCAGACCTTTCTGTGCCGCACTGGTCACGGCGTAGGCTGCGCAGCGTGGTGGATTCTCGGCGGACGATCTCCGGCGAGGGTGGAATCGGGTGTTCGTCGACAGCGCAGCGTGACAACGGGGTAGCAGAATGCGATTGACCGTGCTTGGCTGTGCCGGCAGTTTCCCCGGTCCCGAGTCGGCCTGTTCCGCATACCTGCTCTCGGCCGACGGCTTCAACCTGCTGATCGACTTCGGCTCCGGCTCGATGAGCGCGCTGCAGCGCTACGCCGGCCTGCACTCGGTGAACGCGATCCTGATCAGCCACCTGCACTGCGACCACGTGCTGGACGCCTGCACCTACGTGGTGGCCCGCCGATACGCGCCGGACGGCCCGCTGCCGCCGCTGCCGGTCTACGCGCCGGACGGCGCTCCGGACCGGATCGCCACCGCGTACAGCCTGGACGAGGGCCCGGTCGACGACGTCTACACGTTCTACAGCCTGCAGCCGGGCACGTTCCCGATCGGCCCGTTCTCGGTGACCGTCGACCGCGTCAACCACCCGATAGAGACGTACGGCGTGCGCGTCGAGCACGAGGGCCGCGTCCTGGCGTACTCGTCGGACACCGCGCCGTGCGACGCGCTGCTGCGGCTGGCCCAGGGGGCGGACGTGTTCCTGTGCGAGGCCAGCTACCTCGACGGCGTCGACAACCCGCCCGACCTGCACCTCACCGGCCGCGAGGCGGGCGAGACCGCGGACAAGGCCGGCGTCGGCCGGCTGCTGCTGACCCACCTGGTCAACGCGTGGGGCAGCGAGGCGCTCACCGAGGAGGCGGCCAAGTCCGCGTTCAGCGGAGAGGTCGAGATCGTCCGCCCGGGTGCGCGGTACGACGTATAGATCGCAATGGCGTTTCTTGCGCCAGAGTTCGCCGTCCGGACAACCGGCTGTCGCCTTCCGCACCCACCGTGACCTCACGGTGAGCCCATGCGTATCGCGATCATCACGGAGTCGTTCCTGCCGGACGTCAACGGCGTCGCGCACTCCGTCGTGCGCGTAGCGGAGCATCTCGTCAGCCAGGGACACGAGCCGCTCGTCATCGCGCCCACCCCCTCGATGACGAACCGCCGGATCGTGCCCGCCACCGACTATCCGGTGGTACGGATCCCGAGCTTTCCGATGCTCGGCTACAAGGACTTCCGGCTCGGCCTGCCGGTGCCCAGGATCGCCGAGGCGCTGGACGCGCACCAGCCCGATGTGGTCCACCTGGCCAGCCCGTTCTTCCTCGGCGGACGCGGCTCCGTGCTGGCCGTCCAGCGCGACCTGCCGACCGTCGCGGTCTACCAGACCGACGTGGCCGCCTACGCCCGCCACTACAAGCTGGGCTGGGGCGAGACCACGGCCTGGAAGTGGATCAGAACCATCCACAACGCCGCCGACCGTACGCTCGCGCCCTCCACCGCCTCCGCCGAGGCGCTCATCGCGCACGGCGTGTCCCGCGTGTGGCTCTGGCGGCGCGGCGTCGACGTCGAGCGGTTCCGCCCCGGCCACCGCTCCGAGCTGGTCCGGCACACGCTGGCGCCGAACGGCGAGCTGATCGTCGGGTACGTCGGCCGCCTCGCCGTCGAGAAGCGCGTCGACCTGCTCGCCCGGACCAGCCGGCTGCCCGGCGTCAAGGTCGTCATCGTCGGCGACGGACCGGCCCGCAAGGAGCTGGAGAAGGCGGTGCCGGACGCGCTGTTCCTCGGCGCGCGGCACGGCGAGCAACTCGCCCGGCTTTACGCCAGCATGGACATTTTCGCGCACACGGGGCCGTACGAGACGTTCGGCCAGACCGTGCAGGAGGCGATGGCGTCCGGCCTGCCGGTCGTCGCGCCCGCGGTCGGCGGCCCGGTGGACCTGGTCAAGCCGGACGTGACCGGCGTGCTGGTGCCGCCGTGCGACGAGTCCGCGCTGGCCGACGCCGTCGCGGGCCTCGTGGCGGACGACGAGCGGCGCACCGAGTTCGGCCGTGCCGCACGGGCCGCGGTGGCCCGCCGAAGCTGGGCGGCGATTGGCGACGAGCTCCTCGGGCATTACGCTGCCGTGGTCACCGGACGCGGTGTGCCGGCGCCCGTGCGGCTGGCGGCCTGACCGCGTGTCCACACTGCACGTTAGCCCTGACCTGGAGGTTCACCCGGTGCCGATTCCCGGCCAGCGCGCGGCGTCGGAGCCGATGTCTCCGCCGCCGCACGGCCTGCGCATCGTCCGGCTCGCGAACTTCGTCATGTCCCGCTCCGGAGGCCTGCGCACCGCGTTGCGCAACCTCGGCGAGGGCTATCGGGACGCCGGCCACGAGCCGATCCTGGTCGTCCCCGGCGCGAAGGCGAGCGACGAGATGACGTCCTACGGGCGGGTCGTCACGCTGCCCGGCACCATGGTGCCGCGGACCGGCGGATATCGGCTGATGCTCGGTCACCGGCGGCTCGGCCGCGTGCTGGAGGAGCTGAAGCCGGACCGGCTGGAGGTGTCCGACCGCAGCACGCTGCGCTGGACCGGGGACTGGGCGAAGGCGCACGGCGTACCGTCGATCATGGTTTCGCACGAGAGCCTGGCCGGTCTGCTGAACGTGTGGGGTGTGCCGTCCCGCGTCGGCGGTCGCGCTGCCGACCTGCTGAACGCGAAGACCGCCCGGCAGTTCGACACGATCGTGTGCACCACCGGCTGGGCCGCCGCGGAGTTCCGCCGCATCGGCACGGCGAACCTGCTCGAGGTCCCGCTCGGCGTGGATCTGGACGCCTTCACCCCCAAACACCACGATCCGGCGGTACGGGCGAGGTTCGCGCGCGACGACGAGGCGCTGCTGGTGCACTGCAGCCGGCTGTCCCCGGAGAAGCGCCCGGAGCTGGCCATCGACGCGCTCGCCAAGCTGCTCGCGTCCGGCGTGAAGGCGTCGCTCGTGGTGGTCGGCGACGGACCGCGACGCGCCGCGCTGGCGTACAAGGCGGCCCGGCTGCCGGTCCGGTTCGCCGGGTTCATCAACGACCGCACCACCGTCGCCGGGCTCCTGGCCAGCGCGGACGTGGCGATCGCGCCCGGCCCGGTGGAGACGTTCGGCCTGGCCGCGCTGGAGGCGCTCGCCTGCGGCACGCCGGTCGTGGTCAACGCGGCCAGCGCGCTGCCCGAGGTGGTCGGCGACGCCGGCGTGGCCGTGGCCGGCACCGGAGAGGCGTTCGCGGACGGCGTCAGCGCGCTCCTGGAGCGCCCCGAGGCGGAGCGCAGGCTGGCCGCGCGGGCCCGCGCCGAGCAGTTCGGCTGGCCCGCAGCCATCGACGGATTCCTCCGCGCCCATAATGCGGCCACCCGCGAGCAGACGGATAAGGCCAGCGCATAGGCTTTCCGCCATGGCTCGTCCCGATGGCAGAACGACCGACCAGCTCCGACCGGTGACCCTCGCCCGTCACTGGAGCCCGAATCCGGAAGGGTCGGTGCTGGTCGAATTCGGCGCCACCCGGGTGCTCTGCACCGCCAGCGTCACCGAGGGCGTCCCGCGCTGGCGGAAGGGCTCCGGTCTCGGCTGGGTGACGGCTGAGTACGCGATGCTGCCCCGCGCCACCAACTCCCGGTCCGACCGGGAGAGCGTGAAGGGGCGCATCGGCGGCCGCACCCACGAGATCTCCCGCCTGATCGGGCGCAGCCTGCGCGCCTGCATCGACCTCAAGGCGCTCGGCGAGAACTCGATCGTGCTCGACTGCGACGTGCTCAACGCGGACGGCGGCACCCGCACGGCCGCGATCACCGGCGCCTACGTGGCACTGCACGACGCGGTCACCTGGATGTCGGGCAAGAAAATGCTCGGCGGCCGTACGGTCGAGAAGGTGGTCAACCGGTCCGTCTCCGCGATCAGCGTGGGCCTGATCGGCGGCGAGCCGCGCCTCGACCTGTGCTACACCGAGGACGTGGCGGCCGATGTGGACATGAACATCGTCTGTACCGGCGAGGGCGACTTCGTCGAGGTCCAGGGCACCGGCGAGGCGACCGTCTTCGGACGGTCCCAGCTGGACGCGCTGCTCGACCTCGGCGTGGCCGGTTGCGCCGACCTGGCCGAGGCTCAGCGGAAGGCACTCCTGGCATGACGAAACTGCTGCTGGCCACGCGGAACACGAAGAAGCTCACCGAGCTGCAGGACATCCTGGACGCCGCGCTCGGCGCCAGCCGGATCCAGCTCGTCGGCCTGGACGCGGTCGCGGAGTACCTCGAGGTGCCCGAGTCCGGCCTGACGTTCGGCGAGAACGCGTTGATCAAGGCGCGCGAGGGGGTCCGGCACACCGGCCTGCCCACGGTCGCGGACGACTCCGGCCTGGCCGTGGATGCGCTCTCCGGCATGCCCGGCGTGTTCAGCGCGCGCTGGTCCGGCACGCACGGCGACGACAAGGCCAACACCGACCTGGTGCTCGCCCAGACCTCCGACGTGCCGGAGCAGCACCGCGGCGCCGCGTTCGTCTGCGCGGCCGCGCTGGTCCTGCCCGGCGGCAAGGAGCACCTGGTCGACGGCCGGATGACCGGCCGGCTGCTGCGCGCGCCGCGCGGCGAGGGCGGGTTCGGTTACGACCCGGTCTTCGTGGCCGAGGGCCAGCAGAAGACGAACGCGGAGCTCACGCCGGACGAGAAGAACGCGATCAGCCACCGTGGCAAGGCGTTCCGCGCGCTGGCGAAGGTCATCGCGAAGGAATTGGGCTAAGGACCCATTTGGTAACCAGTTCAGTGCACAATGAGTTCCGTGTACGACTTCGACGTGCTGGTGCTGGGTTCGGGCCCGAGCGGGCAGAAGGCCGCGATCGCTGCGGCGAAACTGGATCGACGGGTCGCCATTGTCGAGCGACGCAACATGATCGGTGGCGTGTGCATCAACACGGGCACCATTCCGTCCAAGACGCTGCGTGAGGCCGTCGTCTATCTGACCGGCCTCAGTCAGCGCGAGGTCTACGGCCGCGACTACCGGGTCAAGGACGACATCACGGTGGCGGACCTGAGCGCGCGCACGTCGCACGTGATCGGCCGCGAGGTCGAGGTGATCCGCAGCCAACTGCAGCGCAACCGCGTCCGGCTGCTGGTCGGCACCGGTCGCTTCTTCGACGAGCACACGGTCTCGGTGGACGACGACGGCGGCCGCGAGACCAAGGTGACGGCCGAGAAGATCATCGTCGCGGTCGGCACCAAGCCGGCCCGCCCGGACACCGTCGACTTCGACGACCGGACGATCATCGACTCGGACGGCATCATCAACCTTGAGCACGTGCCGAACTCGATGATCGTGGTCGGCGCCGGCGTGATCGGCATCGAGTACGCGTCGATGTTCGCCGCGCTCGGCACGAAGGTCACCGTGGTCGAGCGCCGCGACCGCATGCTGGAGTTCTGCGACCTCGAGATCATCGAGAGCCTGAAATATCACCTGCGGGACCTGGCCGTCACGTTCCGGTTCGGCGAGACCGTGGCGTCCGTCGAGCGGCATCCGCGCGGCGCCATCGCCATGCTGGAGTCCGGCAAACGGATCGGCGCGGACACCGTGGTGTTCTCGGCCGGCCGCCAGGGCCTCGGCAGCGAGATCAACCTGGAGAGCGCCGGGCTCGCGGCGGACCCGCGCGGCCGCATAGAGGTCAACGAGAACTACCAGACCTCCGTCGACCACATCTACGCGGTCGGCGACATCATCGGCTTCCCCGCGCTCGCGTCCACGTCCATGGAGCAGGGCCGGCTCGCCGCGCACCACGCGTGCGGCGAACCCGCGCGTGACATGCAGAAACTCCAGCCGATCGGCATCTACACGATCCCGGAGATCAGCTTCGTCGGGCGCACCGAGGACGAGCTCACCGAGGCGCGCATCCCGTTCGAGGTGGGCATCGCGCGGTACCGCGAGCTCGCCCGCGGCCAGATCATCGGCGACTCGTACGGCATGCTCAAGCTCCTGGTCTCGCCGGACGACGGCAAGCTGCTCGGCGTGCACGTCTTCGGCACCGGCGCCACCGAGCTGGTCCACATCGGCCAGACCGTGATGGGCTGCAACGGCACGGTCGACTACCTGGTGGACGCGGTGTTCAACTACCCGACGCTGGCCGAGAGCTACAAGGTCGCCGCGCTCGACGCGATGAACAAGACGCGCCACATCCACCGCATCGCGACCTGAGCAAGATCGTGCGAAAGGGCGGTCGACACAGGTCGGCCGCCCTTTCGCGCGCTCGATCGCTTCCCTGGGCCGATCGCGCTGCGCCGGCCCGCCGCCGCGGCGCTGGTGAGCCGGCGCTGCCGCGCCTGCCGGGCATGGCCGTGACCGGCGGGTTCACTCGCGCGAACGAGGCGGGCTGCGTCGCGCCTGCCGGGCATGGGCCGGGACCGCCCGTTCCACCCGCGCGAACGAGGCGGGCTGCGCCGCGCCTGCCGGGCATGGCCGGGACCAGCGGGTTTCCGTGAGCACGGCGAAACCGGCAGGGAGGAGCGCCAGCGACGACCGGTGCCCGCGGGAGCATGCGGACCGCAACCACCGCGAAAGCGGGAATATCTAGATTTTTCAGGTTTTCTGCGGGCTGCCCGGGAGCCATCGCCGGAGGAGATTGTCGACGTCGGCGGAGGTCATCGGCGGTCCGAGGTCGCCGGTGGCCGGGCCCGCGCGCATGCCGTCGATGATCAATTGTAGGTAGCGTGCGTGCCGCCCGCCGTGGTGCGCGACCTCGCTGATCATGGTGAGCAGCAGCGGGATGTCGCCCGCGGTGACGTCGCGACGTAGTGATCCCTCGTCGTGCGCGCGGGCGACCAGCTGCTGGACCACCGGGAAGATCCGGTCGCGGATCCGGTCGAAGTAGCGGGCGCCGAAGTCCGCGCTCAGCGCGATGTCGCGCACGCCGCGGTCGACGGCGTGCAGGTCGGCCGCGCGGGTCAGGAAGCGGACCAGTCCGTCCCAGCCGGTCGGCGCGGACAGCGTGGTCTCGATGGCCGCGACGTGCTCCTCCAGCTGCGCGTCCAGCGCGACCGCGGCCAGCGCCTCCTTGCTGGGGAAACGCCGATAGACCGTGCCGACGCCGACGCCGGCGTGATGCGCCACGTCGTCGAGCGTGGCGGCCAGCCCGCGCGCGGCGAACACCTCGCGCGCGGCCTCGATGACACGTTGCCGGTTCGCCTGGGCGTCGCGCCGCAGCGGCCGTTCGGGCTGGATCATGCGTGCAGCCTAACAAGTGGAGGTTGCCTCTCCGATTTCTGTGATGCGGTCGACAAAGCGGAGACACCGTCTCAACTTCGGGCCTAGCGTCGCTGGCGTCACGGACACTCCGTGACGCGGACGACGTGAGGTAACGATGAGGAACGGACGATGGTGGGCGCTCGCCGTGCTCGCCACAGGGCAGCTCATGGTGGCGCTGGACGCGACGATCGTGAACATCGCGCTCCCCGCCATGCAGGCTGATCTCGGCTTCTCCGACGCGGGCCGGCAGTGGGTGGTGACCGGGTACGGGCTGGCGTTCGGCAGCCTGCTCCTGCTCGGCGGCCGGCTGTCCGACTCGTTCGGGCGGAAGCGGATGCTGCTGATCGGCTTCGCCGGGTTCGCCGCCGCCTCCGCGCTCGGCGGCGCCGCGACCGGCATCGAGGTGCTGATCGCCGCGCGGGTGTCGCAGGGCGTGTTCGCCGCGATGGTGGCCCCGGCCGCGCTCTCGCTGCTGTCGGTCACGTTCACCGATCCCCGCGAGCGGGGCAGGGCGTTCGGCATCTTCGGCGCGGTCACCGGCTCCGGGACCGCGGTGGGGCTGTTGCTCGGTGGCGCGCTGACCGAGTACGCGTCGTGGCGCTGGTGCCTCTACGTCAACCTGATCTTCGCGGCCGCCGGGATTGCCGGGGCCGTGCTCAAGCTGGCTGACGTGCCGGGGATCCGCGGGGGACGGCTGGACTGGCCCGGCGTGCTGGCCGCCGTCGCCGGACTGGTGGCGCTGGTCTACGGACTCGGCGAGAAGTCCTATGCCTTCGCGCCGGCCGGCCTGGCGATCCTGGTCGTCTTCGTGCTGATCGAGCGCCGGGCCGCCCACCCGCTCCTGCCGCTGCGCGTGGTGCTCGACCGCAACCGCGGCGGCGCCTACCTCTCCGTCGGAATCGCCGGCGCCGGCATGTTCGGCATGTTCCTCTTCGTCACGTACTACCTGGTCGGCACGCTCGGCTTCTCCGCCGTCCGCACCGGCCTCGCCTTCCTTCCGATGATCGTCGGCATCATGCTCACGGCCGTCACCAGCGGCCGGCGCCTCACCCCGCGCTTCGGCCCGCGCCCGGTCGTCACCGCCGGCGCGCTGATCGCCGCCGCCGGCATGGTCTATCTGACCCGCCTCGCCCCGGACTCGACCTACCTGACCGGCGTGCTGCCCGGCATGGTCGTCGTCGGTCTCGGCCTCGGCATGATCTTCTCGCCCACCCAGAACGCGGCCACCGCCGCCGTCCCGCCCCACGACGCCGGCGTCGCCTCCGCCATGATCAATACGGCCCAGCAGATCGGGGGCGCCGCCGGAACCGCGCTGCTCACCTCCGTCGCGATCTCCGCCGCCGACGACGTCTACCGCACGATCTTCTGGTGGTCCGCCGGCTTCTTCCTCCTCTGCGCCGCCGTCTCCGCCACCACCTTCCGCAGCGGCCCGCTCCACCTTCGCCCCGGCACGACCGAGATGGTGGCGCCCGCCGCAGCCGACGTCTGACCCTTGTCCGCCGCTTCCGGCGTGGTGCGGCAGCGTTGCTCCCGCGGGCAAACCTCGCGCCGGGCTCCGCTGGCGCTCCGCACGACGCGAGGAGCCGGTTCCGCCGTGGCCCGGCACACCACGATCCGGTTACCCCGGCAGGCCGCGAGACGGACCGCCTTGCCCAGGGAGGCGCACACGTGGTCGTCATGCTGCTGGAGGCCATGTGTACTAGCTCGATCAGTCGGTGCGGCTGTGGCCAGCAGCGACGACATAGTACGAAATATCGGGCGCGAAGTGCCCGAGCTGCGGGTACCACGAAGCTCACGGCACGGCTTGTGAGCCCGCGCGTCGGGTTGAGGTCGCTGGACCTTCCGAGTTGCCGGGCGGATTCCGGGAGTGATCCGCGGCGCCGGTCCGGCGTGGTGTTGCCCTGGCACGGCGGGACCGGCTCTGATCCGTGGCGCCGGTCCGGCGTGGTGTTGCCCTGGCGCGGCGGGACCGGCTCCGATCGGAGGCCGGAAGCGGAGCGCCGGCGGAGTCTTCCGATCTCCGGAGGTTTGCCCGCGGGAGCACACGGGCCCGTACTACGTCGGAAGCGGGAAAATCGCTTTCAAGGGTTTTCGGGGGTGATGAGCATGCCGAGTGAGATGCCGCGTGCGGCGAGGGCGGTCAGTTCCGGGACGGGCTGGGTCACGCCGGGTCGGGCGGACAGGTAGGTGGCGATCTCGGGTTGGCTCCAGGTGTGCGCCTCGTGCAGGCCGCTGGAGATCATTTCGAGGTAGCGCGGGGCGGGCGTGTTGAGGACCGCGTCGTGGGCGGACCAGGGCGCGGTGAACGTGATGACCGGGTGGCCGTCGCGGTCGCCGGCGTGGACCAGCGTCTCGTAGCGGCCGTCGCCCAGGCGCAGGTGGCCGTGGGCCCACAGCGGGGTCAGGTCGAGGTCCGTGCCGGGCGGGCGGTACATCTCCTGGGTGGCGATGTCGGAGAACTGCGAGACCGTCAGCAGGTAGGCGCGGGCGGCCGCGGCGCCGGGCAGGTGCCGGTCGTAGAACGCGGCCCCGCCGGTCCAGGCGGGGGACTCGCCGGCGAAGTAGATGCCGCCGGGGAGCATGGCACCGGCGGTACGACGCGGGGGCGACGGGTCGCGGCAGCCCGGGTAGGTGCGCCGCCCGCCCGGTGGCTGCCCGCCCTTGAGGTAGTAACCCAGCCTGGCCGCGTGCATGTTCGAGCCGTACGCGGCGTACCAGACCAGCGCCTCCACCGTGGTTACAGCCCGGCCTTGCGCACCGCGGTGTGGAACTCGGCGGCCCGGTCGATCACCGCGTCCACGGAGCTGAGCAGCGCCGGGATGGTCGCGTAGACGTGGCCGACGCCGGCGTCGGCGAGCGCGCCCACGGTGTCGACGAGCCGTGGCAGGTCGTACTCGGTCACGGAGAGCTGGAAGATCACGTCGAGGGTGCGGTCGTCCGTGGCCATCTCGCGGAGCCGGGCGAGCGTGGCACCCACCTCGTGAGCCGGCATGTTCGTGGGCAGCCAGCCGTCGGCGTGCCGGGCGATGCGGCGCAGCGCGGCCGGGCCACGGCCGCCCAGGTAGACCGGGATCTTCCGGACCGGCTTCGGGTTGATCCGGGACGGGCTGATCCGCCAGCGCTCGTTCGCGAACTCGACCGGGTCCGGGCCCCAGACAGCGGCCGCGACCTGCAGGAACTCGTCGAGTGCGGCGCCGCGCTCGGCGATCGGCCGGGGCGCGACCGCGTCGTACTCGTCGATCGACCAGCCGGTGCCGAGGCCCGCGATCAGCCGGCCGTTGCTGGCCACGTCCAGGCTCGCCAGGGATTTGGCCAGCCGCGCGGGTACGTGCAGCGGCGCGATCAGCACGCCGGTGCCCAGCTGCGGGCGGGTGGTGACGGCCGCGGCCAGCGCGAGCGTGATCAGCGGGTCCGTGGTCATCTCGTACCGCGCGGGCCAGGGCACGTCCGGCAGGCCCCACATGCCGTGCGGTCCGGACTGGTCGACCGGTGCGAGCACGCGCTCGAACGCCCAGAGGCTGTCGTACCCGATCTCCTCGAACGCGCGGGCCGCGGTGACGGTGTCCCGCGTCAGGTCGTAGTTGCCGGTCTGCGGAAGGTTGATGCCGAGGGTGATCGCCACGCGAGAGATTCTTTCACGGCAGCCGGCCCACCTCGTCCTCGATGGAGGCGCGCAGGTCCGGTCCGGCGATCGTCGCGCGCGCCGACTCCATGGCCGGGGCCAGGAAGATGTCCGGGCCGGGTCCGCCCGCGTAGGCGGCGACCGCGGCGACGGCGGCCCTGCCTGCCGGGGACGGCGTGAGCGGCGCGCGGAGCTGGATGCCGCGGACCGCGCTGAGCAGCTCGACCGCGAGGATGCTGGTGAGGTTGTCCAGGACGGTCCGCAGCTTCTTGGTCGCGGACCAGCCCATCGACACGTGGTCCTCCTGCATGCCGCTGGTCGGCAGCGAGTCGACGGACGCGGGCGCGGCCAGCCGGCGGTTCTCCGCGACGATGCCGGCAGCCGTGTACTGCGCGATCATGAGGCCGGAGTTGACGCCCGCGTCCGGGGAGAGGAACGGCGGCAGGTCGCGGTTGCGGGTGACGTCCAGCAGCCGGTCGACGCGGCGTTCCGCGATCGCGCCGACCTCCGCGGCCGCGATGGCCAGGAAGTCCGCGGCGAAGCCGAGCGGCGCGCCGTGGAAGTTTCCGGTGGACTCGACGCGCCCGTCCGGCAGCACCACCGGGTTGTCGACGACGGAGACCAGCTCGCGCGCGGCCGTGGTGGTGACGAACGCGAGCGTGTCCCGGGCCGCGCCGGCCACCTGCGGCGCGCAGCGCATGGAGTAGGCGTCCTGGACCGCATGCGCCACGTCGTCGCGATGCGAGTCCATGATGGACGAGCCCTGGAGCAGCCGGTGGATGTTCGCGGCGGACGTGGCCTGGCCCGGGTGCGGGCGGATGGTGTGCAGCTCGGGCAGGAACGGGCGTTCGGAGCCGAGCATCGCCTCGACCGCGAGCGCCGCGGTCACGTCCGCCATGGTGAACAGGTGCCGCGCGTCCTCGATCGCGAGCAGCAGCATGCCGAGCATGCCGTCGGTGCCGTTGATCAGCGCCAGGCCCTCCTTGGCGCCGAGGTCGATGGGCGCGAGCCCGGCCTCCGCGAGGACGAGGGAAGAGGAGAGCCGTGCGCCGTCCTTGCCGAGCACCCAGCCCTCGCCGAGCAGCACCAGCGCGCAGTGGGCCAGCGGGGCCAGGTCGCCGGACGCGCCGAGCGAGCCGTGCTCCGGCACCCACGGCGTGATGTCGTGGTTGAGCAGGTCGACGAGCGCCTGGGCGAGCAGCGGGCGTACGCCGGAATGCCCGAGCGCCAGCGACCGCACGCGCAGCAGCATCATGGCGCGGACCACCTCGCGCGGCATCGGCGCGCCGACCCCGGCCGCGTGCGAGCGGATCAGCGCGTGCTGCAGTTCCGCGCGGCGGGACGGGTCGATGTACGTGCTGGCCAGCGCACCGAACCCGGTCGACACGCCGTAGACCGGACGCCCGCCGGCCTCGATCCGGTCGACGATCTCCCGGCTGCGGGCCATGCTCTCCAGCGCCTCGGACGAGATCGAGACGGTGGCGGACTCCCGGGCCACCGCGATGACGTCGCTGGCGGAAACCCCGAGCGGTGTGACGGTGACGGTCATAGTTTCACTCCGTTGTGCACGACTTCGCTGATCAGCGGCACCCCGGGCCGGTAGGCCAGGTGCAGGTGGGAGGGGGCGTCCAGGATGATCAGGTCGGCACGGGCGCCGGGCCTGATCACGCCGATGTCGTCGCGGCGCAGCGCGCGGGCGCCGCCTGCGGTCGCGGCCCAGACCGCCTCCGCGGGCGTCATGCGCATCTCGCGGACCGCGAGCGCGATGCAGAACGGCATCGACGACGTGTACGACGAGCCGGGGTTGCAGTCCGTGGCCAGCGCGACCGTGGCGCCCGCGTCCAGCAGCCGTCGTGCGTCCGGGTAGGGCGACCGGGTGGAGAACTCCGCGCCGGGCAGCAGCGTGGCCACGGTCCAGCCGCGGCCGGCCAGCGCGTCCACGTCCGCGTCCGTCAGGTGGGTGCAGTGGTCGGCGCTGGCCGCGTCCAGCTCCACCGCGAGCTGTACGCCCGGACCGTGCCCGAGCTGGTTCGCGTGCACCCGGACGCCGAGCCCGGCCGCCTGGCCCACGGTGAGGATCGCGCGTGCGTGGTCCACGTCGAACGCGCCGCGCTCGCAGAACACGTCTATCCACTTCGCATGGGGTGCGGCCGCGTGCAGCATCGGGCCGCAGACCAGCGAGACGTAGTCGTCGACGCGGTCGGCGTACTCCGGCGGGACCACGTGCGCGCCGAGGAACGTGGTCTCCTCGGACAGCTCGCGGGCGATCCGCAGCGAGCGGGCCTCGTCCGTGACGGACAGGCCGTACCCACTCTTGATCTCGATCGTGGTGGTGCCCTGGCGTAGTGCCTCGTCGCGCAGCCGCCGGGCCGCGTCCCGCAGCTCGCCGTCCGTGGCCGCGCGGGTGGCCGCGACCGTGGTGCGGATGCCGCCGCCGGTGTAGGGCTTGCCGGCCATCCGTGCCTCGAACTCGCTCGCCCTGTCCCCGGCGAAGACCAGGTGGGAGTGGCTGTCGACGAAGCCGGGCAGCACGGCGCGGCCGGCCGCGTCGATGTGGTGGTCCGCGGCGGGCGCGCCCTTGGACCGGCCGACCCAGATGATCTTCTCTTCCTCGATGACGACGGCCGCGTGGGCGAGCGTGGTGAGCCGGCCGTAACCGTCGTCGTTCGTCACCAGCTCGCCGATGTTGTCGATCAGGAGAGACACGCGATCGCCTCCCGCAGCTCGCGGGCGACGTCGATGCGCAGGTGGCGGCCGTCCTGGACGATGCGGGCGCCGTCCACGACCACGTCGGTGACGTCCGCGGCGGTGGCCGCGAAGATCAGGCCGGCCGGGTCGATGCCGGCGGTGCGCGGGCTGTCCAGCGTGACCGTGACCAGGTCGGCGCGGGCGCCGGGCGTGATGCTCCCGGCATCGTCCCAGCCCAGCGCGGTGTGTGACGTCGCCGCCCGCACCAGAAAAGGCGGTCCGAAATGGCCTCGTTGCTCGGTGCGCAGGCGTTCGTGCAGCTCCACGGCGCGTGCCTCCTCCAGCAGGTCGATGACGGCGTGACTGTCGCTGCCGACGCACAGCGGCGCGCCGGCGGCGGCGAGATCCGCGGCGGGCCCGATCCCGTCGCCGAGGTCGCGTTCCGTGGTGGGGCAAAAGCATGCGTGGGTACGGGTCGAGCCGAGCATCCCGACGTCCGCGCTGGTGAGGTGCGTGGCGTGGACGACGGTGGTGCGCGGCCCGAGCGCGCCGGCGTCGTGCAGCAGCGCGGTGGGGGTGCGGCCGTGAGCCGCCAGCGTCGCTTCGTTCTCCGCGCGCTGCTCGGAGAGGTGCACGTGGAGCGGTGCGTCGTGCCGGTCGGCCCACGCGACGATCTCGGGCATCTGTGACGGCGGGACGGCGCGCACGGAGTGGACGGCGGCCCCGAGACGGGCATGTGGATCAACGTTGAATGTCGAGACCCGCGCAGCCCACGCCGCCGCCGACCCGTCACCGAATCGCAGCGCCGGCCCGTCGAGCGGATCCCCGCCCACCGACGCCGTCAGATAACACGTGTCCAGCAGCGTGATCCGGATCCCGGCCTGCGCCGCGGCCTCGGCCAGCGCCGTACCCATCTCGTTGGGGTCGTCATAGGGTTTCCCGCCCGGCCCGTGGTGCAGGTAGTGGAACTCGCCCACGCACGTCACCCCGGCCAGCGCCATCTCCGCGAAGACCGCGCGGGCGAGGTCCAGATAGCGCGCGGGCGTGAGCCGGTCCGCGACCGCGTACATCTGCTCGCGCCACGTCCAGAACGTGCCCCGCCCCGCGTGGGTGCGCCCGCGCAGCGCCCGGTGGAACGCGTGCGAGTGCGCGTTCGCCAGCCCCGGCAGCGTCAGCCCGCGCAGCCGTTCCGCGTGCGGCGGCCGTGGCACGCCCGGCGTCACTGACGTGAACCGCCCGCGATCCGCCGTGATCAGCACGTCCGAAGCCGGCGCATCGCCGAGCCAGGCGTGGTCCGCGTGCCAGCTCGTCACCGGCATGCCAGCTCCTCCAGCACCGCGGCCAGCGCCTCCACGCCGGCCTCGCAGTCCTCGTCGTCCGCGCGTTCGGCGGGCGCATGCGAGACGCCGGTCGGGTTGCGCACGAACAGCATCACGGTCGGCACCACGCCGGACAGCACGCCCGCGTCGTGGCCGGCGCCGGTCGGCAGCACCGGTGTCCGCTCACCCAGCGTGGTGCGGCAGCGCCGGACGAGCGCGTCCGAGAAGCCGATCTCGCCGGTGGTGGACTCGGCGGTGATCTCCACGGTGGTGCCGTCCTTGGCCGACCTGGTCGCGACCTTGGCACTCAGCGACGAGACCAGCGTGCCGAGAGTTTCCGACGTCGCCGCGCGCGCGTCCAGCCAGCCGGTCACCCGGGACGGGATCGCGTTCGTCGCGTTCGGATGCACCGCGACGCGGCCGACCGTGGCGTGCGCGCCGAGCACGCGGGCCTCCTTGTTCGCGGCCAGCACCGTGAACGCGTAGGTCAGCATCGGATCGTGCCGGTCGGTCATCAGCGTGGTGCCGGCGTGGTTGCCCTCACCGGTGAAGTCCATCCGCCAGCGGCCGTGGGGCCAGATCGACGAGCCGATCCCCACGGGTACGGCGAGCGCCCGGCCCTGCTCGACGTGCAGCTCGACGAACGCGTGCGTGTCGCGGAGGCGGGTGGGGTCGGGGCCGAGCCGCGCGGGGTCGAAGTCGTATTCCTCCAGCGCACTCGCCAGGGTGATGCCGTCGCGGTCGGTCAGCGCGCGTGCCCTGTCCGGGTCGAAGACGCCGGTCATCAGCCGGGAGCCGAGGCAGGCGATGCCGAAGCGGGAGCCCTCCTCCTCCGCGAACGCCGCGATCCGGATCGGCCGGGCCGGGACGACCCCCTGTGCGCGGAGCCGGTCGATCGCGAGGAACGCGGAGACGATGCCGAGCGGGCCGTCGTAGGCGCCGCCGTGCGGCACGGAGTCGAAGTGGCTGCCGGTGACGACCGCGGTTTCGCTCGACCCGGACGGGTTCCAGGTGGCCCACAGGGTGGTGTTGCCGTCGACCTCGTACTCCAGGCCGCGCAGCTTTGCCTGGGCGCGGAACCACGTGCGCAGCTCCCACTCCGCCGCCGTCCAGGCAAACCGGATATATCCGGTTTTATCCGTGCCGCCGATGTCGGAAATGTCGTGCCAGAGGTCGGTGAAGGCGCTCATGAGGCCGCCATCGGGATCTTCACGCCGCGCTCGGACGCGACCTCGGCGGCCTCCGGATAGCCCGCGTCCACGTGCCGGATCACGCCCATCCCGGGGTCGTTGGTCAGCACGCGGCGGATCTTCTCGCCGGCCAGCGCGGACCCGTCCGCCACGCACACCTGCCCCGCGTGCAGCGACCGCCCGATCCCCACGCCGCCGCCGTGGTGCAGCGACACCCAGGATGCGCCGCTCGCGGTGTTGAGCAGCGCGTTCAGCAGCGGCCAGTCCGCGATCGCGTCGGAACCGTCCAACATCGACTCGGTCTCGCGGTACGGCGACGCCACCGACCCGCAGTCCAGGTGGTCACGGCCGATCACGACCGGGGCGGACAGCTCGCCGGACGCCACCATCTCGTTGAAGCGGACGCCGGCCTGGTCGCGCTCGCCGTACCCCAGCCAGCAGATCCTCGCCGGCAACCCCTGGAACGCGACGCGCTCCCCGGCCAGCCTGATCCACCGGGCGAGCGACTCGTTCTCCGGGAACAGGTCCAGCACCGCGCGGTCCGTGGCCGCGATGTCCGCCGGGTCGCCGGAGAGCGCGGCCCACCGGAACGGGCCCTTGCCCTCGCAGAACAGCGGCCGGATGTACGCGGGCACGAACCCGGGGAAGTCGAACGCGCGCTGGTAGCCGCCGAGCTGGGCCTCGCCGCGGATCGAGTTGCCGTAGTCGAACACCTCCGCGCCCGCGTCCTGGAACCCGACCATGGCCTCCACGTGCGCGGCCATCGACGCGCGCGCCCGCACGGTGTGTTCCTCCTCGGTCAGCCCGTCGACGTCGCCGAGCGGCACGTAGGAGAGCGGGTCGTGCGCGGAGGTCTGATCGGTCACGATGTCGATCTCGACGCCGCGGCGCAGCAGCTCGGGGAAGACGGACGCCGCGTTCCCGGCCACGCCGATCGAGACCGCCCGCCGCTCCTTCTTCGCCTGGAGCGCCAGCGTGACCGCCTCGTCCAGGTCCGCGGCGACCCGGTCGAGGTAGCGCGTCTGCACCCGGCGTTGAAGCCGGGCCGGGTCCACGTCCACGATCAGGCACACGCCGCCGTTCATGGTCACGGCCAGCGGCTGCGCGCCGCCCATGCCACCGCACCCGGCGGTCAGCGTGAGCGTGCCGGCCAGCGAGCCGCCGAACCGCTTCGCGGCCACGGCCGCGAACGTCTCGTAGGTGCCCTGCAGGATGCCCTGCGTGCCGATGTAGATCCACGAACCGGCGGTCATCTGCCCGTACATGGTCAGCCCGAGCTTCTCCAGCCGCCGGAACTCCGGCCAGGTCGCCCAGTCGCCGACCAGGTTCGAGTTCGCCAGCAGCACGCGCGGCGCCCACTCGTGCGTGCGGAACACGCCGACCGGCCGCCCGGACTGCACCAGCAGCGTCTCGTCGTCCGCCAGCTCGCCCAGCTCCCGCACGATCGCGTGATAGGACGGCCAGTCCCGCGCGGCGCGCCCGGTCCCGCCGTAGACGACCAGATCCTCCGGGCGCTCGGCCACGTCCGGGTCGAGGTTGTTCATCAGCATCCGCAGCGCGGCCTCCTGCGGCCAGCCCTTCGCGGTGCGTGTGGTGCCCCGTGGCGCCCTGATCGACATCAGCTCTCCAACCTCCAAGATCACAAGCTCGGTCTTTAGTCGGGTACAGGGGGTCGGGGCGGCAGCCGGGGGTCAGGGGACGAAAATCTGCCGCCGGGCGGCCGAGGTCTCGAACTCCTCCAGTCGCCGCTGTGCCTCGTCCGGCGCCGCGTCGCAGATCGCCTGCAGCAGCACCATGGCCAGCGTCATCGGCGCGGTGTGCAGGTCGAAGACCAGCCCGGCGCCGACGCGCGCGATCAGCGTCACGCCCGCGTCCTCCGCCGCCGGACTGACCGGCGAATCCGTGATCACCACGGTCCGCAGGCCCAGCGTGCGCGCCTCGGCCAGCGCGTCCAGCGTCTCGCGGGGGTATCGGGGCAGCACAAACGCCAGCATGGCGCTCGCCCCGGCGGCACGGGCCTGTTCCAGCCGATCGGTGAGCAGCGTGCCGCCGGTGTCCAGCACGCGCACGTCCGGCAGCACCTTCGCGGCGAAGAACCCGAAGTAGGCGGCGAGCGGCGCGGCGGCCCGCAGCCCGATCACCGGCAGCGGCCGGGACGCGGCCAGCAGCGCGCCCGCACCGGTGAGACGGTCCTCGTCGGCGAGGTCCGCGGCCAGCCGATCCAGGTTGGCCATCTCCTGCCGTACCGCATGCTGCACTTCGTTGGGGGGGTCCTCCGCCGTCCCGGCGGGGGAGTCGGCCGCGGCGGCGCGCAACTGCTGCCGTAACGCGGGGTAACCGTCGTGGCCGAGCGCCATCGCGAACCGGGTCACCGAGGGCTGGCTGACGCCGGCCAGGTCCGCGACCTCGGCCGCGGACAGCCAGGCCGCCTCGCCGGCGTGCTGGACCAGCGTGTGCGCGATCCGGCGCTGCGTCGGCGTCAGCCGGACGTCGGCGAAGAGCGCGAGCACCCGATCTGCGCTCTTTCCATTCATCGGTCGATCGTATGCATAAACTTATTCAGAGTCCAGCGGGCGATTTTCCACCTGGCGAGCGGGCCGACACGACGCATAGGTCGACGGGACGGGGGCACACGGGTTGGGACCACGTCGAAAAGGACTCGATGATCGGACGACGGCGTTCGGGGGACTTTGCCTTAGGTCTCTCTTAGAACCCTGGTGTGGTTACACACCGTGCGGAAGCATCCGGAGTCGTGCATGACGAGACGACTGTGCTGTCCACGCTTCCCGGCAAACGCCGCCGGCCGAAATCCCCGGTCGCCTGGCTGGCCGCCGCCGGTGTCGCCGCGCTCGGCGGTGTGATCGGGCTGGCGCTGATGCTGCAGACCGGCTCGTCCGCCGCGTGCGCCGCGGCGCTCAGCGGCAAGGCCACGTTCTACGACATCGCCGGTGGCGGCGGCAACTGCTCCTACGACGGCCCGCCCGCGGACCTGCTGCACGTGGCCATGGGCCCGGGGGAATACGCGGACGCGGCCGCCTGCGGCGGATACCTGGACGTCAGCGGCCCGAAGGGCAAGGTCCGGGTCAAGGTCGTCGACCAGTGCCCGGAGTGCGCGCAGGGCCACATCGACCTCAGCAAGGAGGCGTTCGCGAAGATCGGCAACCCGGTCGACGGCATCATCGCGGTCAGCTACAGCCCGGTGGTCAACCCGCCGCTGCCCGGCCCGCTCACCTTCCGGATCAAGGAGGGCGCGTCCGCGTTCTGGTTCTCCGTGCGCCTCGACAACACCGGCAACGCGCTGAAATCCGTGCAGGCCAAGACCGCCGGCGGCAGCTTCGTGACGCTCAAGAAGTACGACTACAACTACTGGCAGGCGGACAGCGGCCTCGGCCCCGGCCCGTACACGATCAAGGCCACCGACGTGCAGGGCAACACCGCCACCGTCGACGGCGTCACGCTGTCCCCCGGCTCCACCCAGTCCAGCGGCGTGAAGATGTACGGCTCCGGCGCCAACACCGGCTCGGCCTCCGGCGGCGGTGCCGCCGCGGCCGCTCCCGCCCCCGCGAAGGCCGCCTCCGCATCTGCCTCCCCGTCCCCGTCCGGGTCGCCTTCCGCCTCGGCCTCCGCTTCCGCGTCGCCCTCCGTCTCCGCTCCCGCGACCGACGACGCGATCAACGTCCAGCCCCTGGCCGCCACGACGCTCCAGGCCCAGAAGACGGCCTGCGGCTAGGGCGTGTTCGGCGGACCGCGCCGCAGGCCGTCGGGATCCTGGGGCGGCGGATGTCCGCGCACGGCGACCTCGCACTTGACTTCATACCCGGCGAGTCGGGTGTGAAGTCAAGTGTTGAGCAAGCCGGCAGCTCAGCGGAGCGGGAGCCACATGTGGATCTCGTCGCGGGAGTCGCCGGGGGCCACGCGGATGGCGTTGGGGAGGCGGCCGACCTCCTTGTAGCCGGCCAGCCGGTAGAAGCGTTCGGTGCCGTTGCCGGCGCGGACCGTCAGGTGCAGGGCCTCCCAGCCGGAGGCGCGGGCCACGCGCTCGGCCTCGGCGAGGAGCGCCCGGCCGTACCCCCGGCCCTGGGTCTCGGGGTGGATCATCACGCGTTTGAGCGTGCGCCAGTGCATCTTGAGGTGGAACCGGTTGCTCGCGAAGAACAGGAGACCGATCAGCCGGCCCTCGTCGTGGCCGACCAGGAGGCGGTCCTCGCCGTCCTCGATGCCGGCGAAGGTGGCGCGGGCCAGCGCGGCCACGGCGTCGCGCTCGACCGGGGGCACGAAACCGACGGCGCCGCCGGCCTCCGACGCCGCGTGCCAGAGGTTGACGATCTCCTCGCGGAGCCGCTCGTCCAGCCGCGGATCCACCTGCCAGACCACGTTCATCCGACCATTTTCATCGCTGAGCGCCACTGTCTCGCTGCGCGGTGGCGAAGTGGGACCCGTGTCTCAGGCGCCGGGAGTACGAAGAATGTGCGAAGAATGCTGCGCGGAATCGTGACGATGCCGATGAGAAAAGGCCACGGTCGCGCAGTTGATCGTTGACCTTGACCGGTTGTGCCATCATCGTGGCTGTCGAAAGCGCTGGCCGGGCGGGCCGGCGCGAGACACGGGCCACAGGAGGCTGCTGCCACGATGGGTGGATTCGTCGATGCCGCGCTGGGGTTCCCGGCGGTGTTGTTCAGTTTCCTGCTCGTAGTGGTGGTCGGCTACTGGCTTCTCGTCGTCTTCGGCGGTGCGGACGTCGACGGCCTGGACGGTGACGCCGGTGACGGCGCGGAGCTGGGCGGGATCTCCGGCGCGCTGGCCTGGCTGGGGCTGGGCGGCGTGCCGGTCACCGTGATCCTCTCGCTGCTGGTGGCGTTCGCCTGGTTCGCGAGCCTGGCCGGCACCGTGGCGCTCGGCACCACCGACCTGAGCGGCGGCCTCATGATCGCGCTTTCCCTGCTGGTGCTGGTCGTGGCGCTGGTGCTCGCGTTCGGGATCACCCGGGTGCTGGCGGGGCTGCTCTCCCGGATCATGCCGATCGGGCCGCAGCCGTCGCGTGGCGACTTCATGGGCGCCACCTGCGTGATCCGCACCGGGTCGGTCACGGCCACGTTCGGCCAGGCCGAGGTGCATGCGGCGGACGGTTCGTCTTCGATCATTCAGGTGCGGCAGCCTGGTGCCGAAGTCTTCCGGGCCGGTTCGAAAGCCATCATCTACGACTTCGACGCGGACGGCGAGTTCTTCTGGGTCATGCCGGTCGACGCCGTTTCCGCGTAATCATCGCGCATTAAAAACCCCCACCTTTCTCGTACCGAAAAGGGATTTCTTGATGGATGTGATCACCACGGGTCTCGGCGTGCTTCTCGCCGTGGTCCTGCTCGTCCTCCTAGGGCTCGTGTTCCTGGTCAGCCGGCTGTTCCGCAAGGTGGAGCAGGGCAAGGCGCTGATCGTCTCCAAGGTGCGGAAGGTGGACGTCACGTTCACCGGCGCCGTGGTGATGCCGGTGCTGCACAAGGCCGAGATCATGGACATCTCGGTGAAGACGATCGAGATCGACCGGGCCGGCAACGAGGGCCTGATCTGCCGGGACAACATCCGTGCGGACATCCGGATCACGTTCTTCGTGCGGGTGAACAAGACCGTCGAGGACGTCATCAAGGTGGCGCAGGCGATCGGCACCGCGCGCGCCTCGGACCAGGAGACGCTGCAGGAGCTGTTCAACGCGAAGTTCTCCGAGGCGCTGAAGACGGTCGGCAAGCAGCTCGACTTCGTGGACCTCTACACGAAGCGCGACGAGTTCCGCGACCAGATCATCGCGGTGATCGGCACCGACCTCAACGGCTACAGCCTGGAGGACGCGGCGATCGACTACCTGGAGCAGACGCCGGTCTCCCGCCTGGACCCGAAGAACATCCTGGATGCCCAGGGCATCCGGAAGATCACCGAGCTGACCGCGGTCGAGGCCGTGAAGACGAACGAGTTCACGCGCAACGAGGAGAAGGAGATCACGCGGCAGAACGTCGACGCCCGTGAGGCCATCCTCGAGCTGCAGCGCCGCCAGGCCGAGGCGGAGATCCGCCAGAAGCGCGAGATCGAGACCATGCGTGCCCGCGAGGAGGCCGAGACCGCGAAGGTGTACGCGGAGGAGCGGCTCCGGTCGCGCACGGCCGACCTGCGCACCGAGGAGCAGCTCGGCATCCAGTCCGAGAACCAGGCCCGGGAGATCGCGGTCGCGGCGAAGAACCGTGAGCGCGTCATCGCGATCGAGACCGAGCGCATCGAGAAGGACCGCATGCTGGAGGTCATCGGCCGCCAGCGCGAGACCGAGCTCTCCACCATCTCCAAGGACAAGGAGGTGGAGGCCGAGAAGCGGGCCATCGCCGAGGTGATCCGGGAGCGGATCGCGGTCGAGAAGACCGTGGCCGAGCAGGAGGAGAACATCAAGCGGCTGCGCGTGGTCGAGGAGGCCGAGCGCACCCGCCAGTCGGTGATCATCCACGCCGAGGCCGCCGCGCAGGAGGGCCTGGTCAAGAACATCAAGGCCGCCGAGGCCGCGGAGCAGGCCGCGAAGTTCAAGGCCCGCGAGGAGCTGGTGCTCGCCGAGGCCCGTCAGCAGGCCGCGGAGCTGGACACCCGGGCCCGGATCCGGCTGGCCGAGGCCGCGCAGGCCACCGCGGCCGCCGAGGGTCTCGCGGACGTGCAGGTGCGTGAGCGCAACGCGGAGGCGATCGAGAAGGTCGGCCGCGCCGAGGCGATCGTCGATCGGGAGAAGGCCCTGGCCGGTGCGGACGCGCTGCGCGAGAAGCTGAAGGGCGAGGCCGAGGGTCTCACCGAGAAGGCCGCGGCGATGGCCGCGCTCTCCGACGCGTCGCGTGAGCACGAGGAGTACCGGCTGCGCCTGGAGGCGGAGAAGGAGATCCGGCTGGCCGGCATCGACGTGCACCGCCAGGTCGCGGAGTCGCAGGCGATGGTGGTCGCGGCCGGGCTGGAGAAGGCCAACATCGACATCGTCGGTGGCGACAGCGTCTTCTTCGACAAGCTGCTCGGCTCGATCACGCTCGGCAAGAGCATCGACGGGTTCGTGGCCAACTCCGACGTGGCCCAGTCGCTCGTTGCCCCGTACGTGAACGGCAACGGCAACCTCCCCGCCGACCTGGGCAAGCTGCTCGGCGCGATCTCCACCTCGGACGTGTCGAACCTGACGCTGTCCGCGTTCCTCCTCCAGCAGATGAAGTCCGCCAGCAGCGCCGACGAGGCCAAACTGCGTGAGTTGCTGGAGAGCGCGCGCCGCCTCGGTGTCGCGGACAAGCCCGTCGCCGAGCTGACCCCGGGCGCCAAGTGACCGAGCAGGCCATGGACGCCGGCACCTACGAGGTTCTCCGCGGCCGGCTCGCCGAGCAGGCCGCGGAGCTCGCCCGCCGCGCCGAACGTCTCAACGCCCAGCGCGCGGAGACGTTCGGCGGTGCGGAACTGCGCCTGCTCGGCACCGAGCGGATCCGGACCGAGAACAACTGCGTGCCGCGGGACATCGTGTCCGTGGGCGGGCTGATGCTCTTCGGCTACAACGTCTTCATCGGCCTGAAGTCGGAGACGTCCATCAACGACGTCTTCGCGCTGCACGGCTTCGGCCGTACCGGCGACGCTTTCAGGATTGATGAGCCGGGACCGCTGCCGGGCCTGCTGGACGACGAGCGCTTCCAGCGCGACTTCGCGGAGCTCTACAAGTACTACCGGCAGACGAAGCTGCTGCAGCTGCGCCGGACGGAGGGGCGGCTGCTGGCCGTCTTCCAGACCGGCGCCCGTGCGGACGACCTGCGCGTGCTGCGCTGGCAGATCGCCCCCGACGGTACGGTCTCCTACCTGGACAACCGGGGCGAGCGCGAGCACGTGTTCCCGCCCGCGCACGACTTCGAGTGGACCGAGACCACCCGCGACCAGCACGTCCTCGGCCGGCACCCGCACATCTCGATCGAGGACCAGGTCTTCGTCGAGACGGTCGGCGGCACGCTGACCATCAAGGTGGAGAACAACACCGAGGACGGCGAGGGGATCTACGGCGAGCCGGTCGACGAGCCGCTGCAGAGCCTGGCGGACGCGGAGATCGCGTACGCCCGGGTCGGCACGCTCCTCCTGCTCAAGATCCTTCCGTACAAGGAGACGGTCTTCCGGTACCTGGTGTTCAACACCCGGACCAGGACCGTGGTGCGGCTGGACGGCATCGGCCAGGCCTGCCAGCGCCTGCCGGAGGACCAGGGTTTGATCTTCCCGGGCGGCTACTACCTCGACACCGGCATCGTGAAGACGTTCGACACCGACGTCGCGGGCCTGGAGTTCGAGAAGGTCATCCGGTCGCCGAACGGCGAGGACGTGCTCTACGTCTTCCACGCGCGCGACGAGGGCCGCTACCTGCTGCTGCCGTACAACCTGATCCGCAAGGAGGTCGCGAACCCGTTCACCTGCCACGGGTACTCGCTCTTCGACGACGGCACGCTGATCGTGTTCCGTTCGGTCAGTGACGAGCCGACGCGCGTCCACCCGGTGCAGGTCTGGCAGACGCCTTTCCTGTCCGACACGTTCGCGGCGGCCCAGCCGGCCGGTGAGGGCACGCTGGCCCGGATCGGCAACGCGGAGCTGGTCCGCGGCATCTCCGAGGCGGTCTCGGTCGCGCGGATGGTCGGCGAGATGAGCCCGTCCCAGGCCGTCTACGAGGGCCTGATCGCGGCCTGCACGCGCGCGTTCGACAACTACCACTGGCTGGGCGAGACCGAGCTCGGCGACCTGCGCACGCCGCTGACCGAGGTGCGGACCACCGCGTCGCAGGTGCTGGACGAGTTCGAGAAGGTCCAGGCGCTCACCGCGCAGGCCGCGACCGCGCTCGGCACCGCGTCCTCCGAGATCAACGCCATGATCCGGCGGTCGCGCGGTGAGACGCCGACGTCCACGCCGGAGTGGATCACTCGGCTGGCCGCGCTGCGCGCGGCGCAGGGGCGGCTGGGCTCGCTGCGTGAGGTGCGCTATGTGGACCTTGCGGCGCTGGAGGCGCTGTTACGTGAGCTTGAGGCGGAGACCGGGTCTTTCGCCCAGCGTGCCGTCGCCTTTCTGAGCGAGGCGGACGCGTTCGCGGCCTATCACACGGTTGTTGAAGATCTTGAGGCTTCCGCCGGCAACATTGAGACGGTCGCGTCCTCGGCCGCGGTCCAGGAACAGATCGACACCCAGGCCATCGGCCTGCAGACCGTCACCGAGGTGGTCGGCACGCTCGACATCGCGGACGCCACGGTCCGGGTCGGCATCCTGGAGCGCGTCGGCGAGGTCCTCGGCGGCCTCAACCGGGCCCGCGCGGTCCTGGAGGGCCGACGCCGCTCGCTGCTCGACCGCGAGGGCCGCGCCGAGTTCTCGGCCGAGTTCGCGCTGCTCGGGCAGGCCATCACCGGCGCGCTCGCGGCCGCGGACACGCCGGACCGCTGCGACGAGCAGCTCGGCCGCCTGATGCTGCAGCTGGAGAACCTGGAGTCCCGGTTCTCCGACTTCGACGACTTCCTGGCGCAGCTGTCGACCAAGCGCACCGACGTCTACGAGGCGTTCTCGTCCCGCAAGCAGGCGCTGCTCGACGACCGCTCCCGGCGTGCGGACCGGCTCGTCGACTCCGCCGAGCGCATCCTCGGCAGCGTCGGCCGCCGGGTCGCCACGCTCGGCACGCTTGACGAGGTCAACACGTACTTCGCCACCGACCCGATGGTCGCGAAGCTGCACTCCGTCGCGGACGAGCTGCGTACGCTCGGCGACAGCGTGCGCGCGGAGGAGTTGGTCGGCCGGGTCAAGGCCGCACGCCAGGAGGCCGGCCGGTCGCTGCGGGACCGCCTCGACCTGTTCGCGGACGGCGGCGGCACGATCCGGCTGGGCAAGCACCGGTTCGCGGTCAACACCCAGGCCGTGGACCTGACCATGGTGCCGCACGACGGCGAGATGACGTTCGCGGTCACGGCCACGGACTTCCGCTCGCCGGTCCGCGACCCCGCGTTCGCGGCCACCCGGCCGTTCTGGGAGCAGCTGCTCGCCTCCGAGTCCGCGGACGTCTACCGGGCCGAGCACCTCGCGGCCACGCTGCTCGCGAGCCGGTCGCCCGACGCGCTGCGTGCCGCGCCCGACCTGCGCGAGGTGGTCCGCAGAGAAGCCGAGACCAGATACGACGAGGGGTACGAGCGAGGCGTCCACGACGTCGACGCCGCGTTGATCCTCGACGCGCTGCTGCGCCTGCACGCGGGCGCGGGGCTGCTGCGCTACCCGGCGGCGGTGCGGGCGTCGGCGCAGTTGTTCTGGGCCTTCGGCGTCTCCGACCATGATCGCGCTGTCTGGATCCGCCGGGCCTCGTCGCTGATCCGGGCCCGTGCGGTCTTCGGCACCGCGGGTCCGGCGCTGTCCGAGCTGGCCTCCTCGCTGGGCGCGGACGCCGCCGTCTTCCTCGGCGAGGCCGGGCTGCCGGTCGACGAGCCGGATCAGGTGGGGGAGTACCTGGTGGAGGAGCTGGGCGGGCAGCCGTTCGGGTTCGCGACCAGCGCCGGTGCCCGTACCCTGCTGGATCGTTTCCGCCGTGCACTCGGCGGTGCGGCCGCGCCCTCGGGACGCGACTTCGACGAGGACCTGCGCGCGCTCGACGACCTGGCCGCACGGCACCAGCTCGCGTCCGCCTGGCTCGGCGCCTACCTGGCCTCCACCGATGTGGCAGACCCGCCCGAGTTGCCGGAGGCCGTGGCGCTGCTGCTGGCCGCGGACCTGCCCCGGCACGACTCGTCCGCGTCGCTGCACGAGGACGTCACCGGCCTGCTCGGTGCGCATCCCCGGATCACGGAGCGTGCGCTCCCGATCCGCCTGGACGAGTTCCTGCCGCGCACCCGGCGGTTCCGTGAGGAGCGGATGCCCGCCTACCGCGAGTACCAGCGGCAACGCAGCGCGCTCGCGGTCGCGGAACGGGCCCGGCTACGGCTGGACGAGTTCACGCCGCGGGTGATGAGCGCGTTCGTCCGCAACCGTCTGCTCGACGAGGTCTACCTGCCGCTGATCGGCGACAACCTGGCCCGCCAGCTCGGCGCCGCCGGCGACGCGAAGCGCACCGACCAGATGGGCCTGCTGCTGCTCATCTCCCCGCCCGGATACGGAAAGACCACCCTGATGGAGTACGTGGCCAGCCGGCTCGGACTCGTGTTCGTCAAGGTCAACGGCCCGGCGCTCGGGCACGACGTCACCTCGCTCGACCCGGCCGAGGCGCCGAACGCGACCGCGCGCCAAGAGGTGGAGAAGATCTCGTTCGCGCTGGAGATGGGCAACAACGTCCTGCTCTACCTGGACGACATCCAGCACACCAACCCGGAGCTGCTACAGAAGTTCATCTCGCTCTGTGACGCGCAGCGGCGGATGGAGGGCGTCTGGGAGGGCGACACCCGCACGTACGACCTGCGCGGCAAGCGGTTCGCGGTGTGCATGGCCGGCAACCCGTACACGGAGACCGGCCAGCGTTTCCGCATCCCGGACATGCTGGCGAACCGGGCCGACGTGTGGAACCTCGGCGACGTACTCTCCGGGCGTGAGGATCTGTTCGCGCTCAGCTACATCGAGAACGCGCTGACGTCGAACGCGGTGCTCGCGCCGCTCTCCACCCGGGAACGCGGCGACATCGAGCTGCTGGTCCGGCTGGCCCGCGGCGACGAGACCGCGCAGGCGGACAAGCTCGCCCACCCGTACTCCGCGGTCGAGCTGGACGGCATCCTCGCGGTGCTGCGCAAGCTGTTGCGGATCCAGGAGGTCGTGCTCACGGTCAACCGCGCCTACATCGCGTCCGCGGCGCAGGCCGAGGCGTCGCGCACGGAGCCGCCGTTCAAGCTGCAGGGTTCGTACCGCAACATGAACAAGCTGGCGGAACGCGTGGTGCCGGTGATGAACGACGCGGAGCTGGAGCTCGCGATCGACGACCACTACCTGGGTGAGGCGCAGACGCTCACCGGCGGCGCGGAGGCGAACCTGCTGAAGCTCGCCTCGCTGCGGGGGCGCATGTCGCCCGCTCAGGAGGCCCGCTGGACCGAGGTCAAGGCCGGTTTCCTCCGGCAGGCCGCGCTGGGCGGGGCCGGGGACGACCCGATGAGCCGGGCGATCGGTGCGGTCGGACTGCTGGCGGACCGCGTCGCCTCGGTGGAGGTGGCCATCGACCGCGCCGCGGCGGCGACGCGGTCGACGACATCCTGAGGGGTTTTTGTCTACCTGCTGTTGCGGGCGCCGCTGCCACGGCGCCGGTGTCTCAGCTGTGCGCGGGGGTGCGCGGCTGAGGCACCTCCAACCAGCTCGGGTTGGAGCCCCGCCAGGCGTTGGCGAGGATCACGGCCGAGGCCTGGCTGGGGCACTCCTGGACCTTGGATTTGCCGGAAGCGCCGCCGATCTGCGCCTCGACCTCCCAGCGCGACCCATCCGTACGGATGTAGACGTCGCGACGACCCTTTGGGGTGCGGTTCCCGTTCCACCAGTGGCATTCGACTCTCACTACCGGACCGTACCCCAGGTCACGCCGAACTCGAATATCTTGATCTTGATCGGTTCGGTTACGACTTAACTGCACTTCAGAAGTGATCTCCCTGGGTAAACGTGGTGTTCGCCACCCGGAATCCTGCGATCACCAAATGGAAACAAAGCTGCTGGACGCTGATCTTTCCGATCGCACATCCCGGGGGTAGGGCACCATGGAGATCCTTCTGATGACCGCCATCGCCGGCGAGCGCGCCCGCCGGGTCCTTCCCGGGCTCGACCTGCTGCCGCACACGCTGCGCGTGGCCCCCCGGGACGTCTCCGCGCTGATCAGCGGGCCGAACCCGGACATCGTGATGGTCGACGGCTGCCACGGACTGGGCGCCCGCTCCGGCCTCGCCGAGGCCCGCGACACCTGCCGCCTGCTGCGCGCCACCGGCCTTTCCAGCCCGCTGCTCGCGGTCGTCGACGAGGCCGGCCTCGCTGCCGTCTCCGCCGAGTGGGCGCTCGACGATGTGGTGCTCGCCACGGCCGGCCCCGCCGAGATCGAGGCCCGGCTCCGGCTCGTCACCGCCCGCCGCACCGCCCAGGCCGCCGGCGCGAACGGCATGATCACCGCCGGCGAGCTGATCATCGACCCGGCGACCTACGCCGCCAAGCTCAAGGGCACGCCGCTCGACCTCACGTACAAGGAGTTCGAGCTGCTCAAGTTCCTGGCCCAGCACCCCGGGCGTGTCTTCACCCGCGACCAGCTGCTGCGCGAGGTCTGGGGCTACGACTACTTCGGCGGCCACCGCACCGTCGACGTCCACGTCCGCCGCCTCCGCGCCAAACTCGGCTCCGAATACGAGTCCATGATCGGCACCGTCCGCCAGGTCGGCTACAAACTCGTCCTCCCGCCGCGTCCCGAGGCCACCCAGTCGCTCACCTCCGCGGCGGACCTGGAGAGCCTGTTCGCCTAGGCGAACAGACCCGGCGGTCGTGAGGCTCAGCGTCGTGGCGTCGCCTCGGCGATGACGGTGCGCAGCAGCTCGGCTACCTCGCGGAGGAACGCCGCGGCACCCGCGTCCGACGGGTCGTCCAGGCTGCGATTGCCGCTCCAGGCGACCAACTGCGCCAGTTGCCCGGCCGGCGGCGGATCCGCGAGGACGGCCTCGATGGCCGCCAGCTTCCGCTCGTGTGATCGGGTGCTGGTGCGGGCCACCGAGCGGAGGTCGGCCTCGAGCTCGTCGAGCCCACCGATGTCCGAGATATCCGTCAGCAGGAACTTCTGCAGAGTCTCCATCGCCGACTGCGCATTCACCGCCGCGATCCGCGCGCGCATCGGGTCGGGAAGGGCAGACATATCCATGGGTCAACCTTTACGGGGTCGGAGCGGGTGACGGGAACGTCGTCAGGACGTACGGTCTCGGCGGGTCCGACCCCGGTACGGTGCGGATGCGGATGACGCCGAGATTGGTTTCCGAGTAGGCCGCCTGGCGGGGGCCCGTGCCGTACATGCCGCTGTTGTAGTAACCCTGCCCGATCGGCCGGTCGGCGATCAGCACGCCGTCGTGGGCGCCGTCGAGCACCAGATCGGTCCGGATGGCGTCCCAGTTCTGCGCGACGTACTGGTTGACGGTGCGATTGAGGCTCGCCTCATCGGACCACCGATATGACCAGTTGCTCTCTCCGCCCCACCCGTCATCGCCGTGGATCCGGCCCTCGATGGTCTGCTGGTTCGGGTCCCGCTCGAGTGGAATGTCGGGCCCGTGCCGGTCAAGGGTGTGCGCCGCGTCTGCTCCGGTGCCGCCGTACATGCGGTCATTCTCCGCCATGTCGAATCGTGGCGGCGTCTCACCGTAGGCGTGATACTCCGCCATCGCCGCGTCCACGTCAGGGTCGTCGGAGTAGCGCGGTGGGGGTTCGGACGCCTGCGGCTGGTCTCCCGCGCCGCCGGCCTCGTTCCCGCGCCCCACGTCGGCGTGGGCGCGGGCGACCTGCTGGCCTCCGACGATGCCCGTCGACGGGTCGCCGTAGCTCCGGTGCCCGGTGACGCGCCGTTGTCGGCAGAACCGTCGTGGGGCGTCGTGCCACCATCGCCGCCGTGCGGGGTTCCTCCTGGTCGCGCCATGCATCCGTTTTCGCCGAGACGGTCAGGTCGATCAGCACCCTAGCGAGCGGCCGCCACGAATGTCAGGTGTTTCGGCGATCCGGCCGCCCCCGCATCCCCGCGATGATCGTGACCCCCACCGTGAGGTGCAGCGACACCAACCCGAGCACCGACCCCACCCCGTCCCCGCCCGCCGCGCCGAGCAGTGACACCGCCAGCACGACCACCGCGATCACGGTCCACACCCGCAGCGCCCGCGCCGTGAAGCGGGCGAGCACCGCCAGCAGCACCCACCCGGCCAGACCGGCCAGCGCGGCCGTGATCAGCACCGGGGCCGGCGTCACCTCGCGGCCGCCGGCGTGAAGATCAAGACCCACGATCCAATGCATCAGCGCGTACGCCACGCCGCCCGTCACCATCGCCGCCACCGGGACAATCAGCTTGTTCGTCATGGAAGGCAGCGTGCGGCCGGGACCACGCCCGCCACATCCGACCGGGCGCACGCCCAGCACCTACTTCGGTAGGTGGTGCGGGCCGATGACCGGCCGATACGGTCAGCACGTGAATCCTCGCCCACTCACGGTCGCGACCGCGGTGACCGTGCCCGCGGTCGGTGTGATCACCGCGATCAGCCTCTGGTCGGCGGTGACGGACGCATCGCCCGCCCTGATCGCGCTGGACGCCGCCCTGGCCGTCGTATCGCTGGCCGTCAGCGCCTGGGTGCTGCGCGCGCCGGTCGCCGGGGGCGTCGCGGCGGGTCTGCTCACCGCGCTGTCGCCGGTCGTGACGCCGGTGGCCGGCTTCGCCGTGCTGCACACCGCGCGGAGCCGCCCGCTGCGCCAGGCGCTCACCGTCACGCTCGCCGGCGTGGCAGGGCAGGCCGCCCAGGGGCTGTGGCGGCCGGTGCCGGGGCTGGCGTACCCCTGGTGGCTCCTGCTCATGGCTCTGGCCTATGCGGCCGTGCTCGGCTGGGGTGTCTGGGCGCAGGCGCGGCGCAACCTGCTGGACGAGTGGAGGGACCGGGCCCGGCGGGCCGAGGAGCAGCAACGACAGCGGGTGGAGGAGGCGCGGCGGGCCGAGCGCACCCGGATCGCCCGCGAGATGCACGACGTGCTCGCCCACCGGTTGTCGCTGCTCGCGACGTACGCGGGCGCGTTCGAGTACCGGCCGGACGCACCGCCGGAACGGATGACCGCGGCGGCCGGCGTGATCCGGGACAGCGCGCACCGGGCCCTCGACGAACTGCGCCAGGTGATCACGCTGCTGCACCGCGACGACCCGGCGGACGACGCGGACGCGCCGACCGCGGCCCACGACGCGGCCGGCATCCACCGGCTGATCGAGGAGGCGCGCGCGGCCGGCCAGTCCGTGTCCGTCGACGGCACGCCACCGGACGCGGACCTCGCCTACCGGATCGTGCGGGAGGCGCTGACCAACGCGCGCAAGCACGCGTCCGGCGCGCCGGTGAGCCTGATCTTCGACGGCGCCGTGATCACGGTGCGGAACCGGTCCGGGCCCGGCGGTACGCGCGGCGCCGGGACCGGGCTGATCGGGCTGGCCGAGCGGGTGGAGCTGGCCGGCGGCGCGCTCACCCACGAGACCGTTGACGGCCGCTTCCAGCTGACCGCCACGCTGCCGGAGCCCGCATGACCATCCGTGTCCTGATCGTCGACGACGACCCGCTGGTCCGCGGCGCGCTCACCATGATGCTGGACGGCGCCGGCGAGATCGTCGTGGTCGGCGAGGCCGCGGACGGCGCCGCCGCGATCACCGCGGTCGACCGGCACGCGCCGGACGTGGTGCTGATGGACATCCGCATGCCGGGCATGAGCGGCATCGTGGCCACCCAGCGCCTGCGCGCCCGCCCCCGGCCGCCGGAGATCATCGTGCTGACCACGTTCGACACGGACGATCACATCGTGCGCGCGCTGCGGGCCGGCGCCGGCGGCTTCCTGCTCAAGGACACGCCGCCGGACCGGATCGCCGCCGCCGTGCGCACCGCGGCCGCGGGCGAGCCCAGCCTGTCCCCGTCCGTCGCCCGCCGCCTCATGCAGCAGGTCGCGACCGGGGCAGCCGGTTACGAGCGCGCCCGCGCCACGCTCGCCGGCCTCACCCCGCGCGAGCGTGACGTGGTGCTCGCCATCGCCCGGGGCAGCGCCAACGCGGACATCGCGGCCGCGCTGGGCATGAGCGTCACCACGGTCAAGGCGCACGTCTCGCACATCCTGACCAAGCTCGCCCTGACCAACCGCACCCAGATCGCGCTGCTCGCCCACGACGCCGGACTCGTCTAGGCGACCATCCGGTCCCCCTCCACCTCGGCCAGCCGGACCGTGGACAGGCCGCCGCGCTCCGACACCACCTCGGTCACGGTCAGCTGCGTGCCCGGGGCCAGGATGAACTCCTCCTCGCCGGTGAACGCGGAGAAGCGCCGGATCCCCACCGCCCGCAGCGGCCGGACCTCGAACAGCGTCCGCCGCCCCCGGCCGCCCAGGAACGACCGCGCCACACCCAGCTCCGACGTGCACGACGACACGCCCCACCAGGTCACGGTGCGGCCCACCGGGTACTGCGCGCGCATGTCCAGCGCCACGCCGCGCCACAGCGGCGCGGTCCGGGCCGGCAGCCGGCCCAGCGCGGCGAACAGCAGGCGCAGATAGCCCAGGTACGGCATGATCCGCGACCGGTCCGGGTGCCGCAGCGTCGCGTTGATCTCCCGGTAGAACGCGGACTCGCACGTGTAGAGGTGCACCGCCGCGATCTCGTCCACGGTCAGCGTTTCCTCCCGATCCGCCTGCTCCGCGAACCGCAGCGACCGTTTCGCCTGCGCGTCCAGCCCGCGCAGCACGGCCGCGACCGGCGCCATCGCGGACAGGAAGTCCATCGTGGGCGTGCCCGCCACCCCGGTGATCGCCGGCAGCGTACGGCCCTCGTCCTTGACGCTCGCCAGCCGCTCCAGATAGAGCTGATGCAGCTCCATCGTGGACGTGATGAACGCGCCCATCCGGTCCGCGTCGGCCGCGGCCGCGTTCCACCCCGTGCTCGGCAGCCAGTCGATCGGGTCCAGCCGCAGCGACGCCAGCGCCGCGTTGACCACGGAGAAGTGGTCGCCGTCGCAGAAGATGTCACCCTGCGCGGCCGGGTTCGGATGGTCGATGTGCCGGACCTCGACGTCCGGGAAGCGCGGCTCCAGACGCTTGACCAGGGCCTTCAACGTACGGGCGTGCGCGCCCCACCAGGCGAACACCACGCCCCGGTCCGCCGGGTCCGCCGACTCCTGCTTGGCCCGCAGGATCTCCTCGACGATCTGCTCCACCACCGGACGCCAGAAGCCGGTGTGCGCGTCCGTCCCCATCGCACCGTCGCTGCTCGCGGTCAGCGACGCGTTCAGCAGCAGCACACCCTGGGCCAGCATCGCCTGGAACCACTCCGGCGGCTGCACCGTCTCCTGCTTCCTCAGCAGCGCCCGGATGTCCGCGATCGGCGTCTTCTTCGCGATCCCGTACTTCCACATCGCCGCGGCCTTGATGATGCAGCGAATGCTCACCACCCGGCCGAACTGGCTGTCCGCCCAGTCATGGAACGTGTTGTCGAACATCGCGATCCCGGTCGCGCTTTCCGGCCGCGGATAGGGGTTCTGCCCGAACACCACCACCTTCCACTTCGCCGGCGGATTCGGCTTCAGCGCCTGGAACGTCAGCTCCCGCACCGGCACCACACCCGGCCCGCGCTCCGGCCCGATGAACGCCTCCGCACCCGGCCGCGCGATCACCGGCCGCAGCACCGGCAGCCACGCCTCACCCCCGCCCGCGAACAGTTCGGCGAGCGCCAGCGGGTCGTTCGTCTCCGTCATGACCGGGGACCGTAGCGGCAGGGTCCGACAATGTCGTACCCCCGAAATATGGTGCCCCGCATGACAACGCAGCTCTCCGTCGTCCTCACCGATGTCAACGCCAAGGTCGTCGACGCCTGGCGCTCCGCCTTCGCGGAGAACCCCGAGGTCACCATCGTCAAGGGCTCGATCCTCACCCAGAAGGCCGACGCCTGGGTCACGCCGACGAACAGTCACGGCGCGATGAACGGCGGCGTCGACGGCGTCATCCACCGCCACCTCGGCCCCGGCATCCAGCTGCGCGTCCAGCGCGCCATCCGCGACGCCTTCGACGGCACGCTCCCGATCGGCAGCGCGGTCTGCGTCCCGTCCGGCGCCGCCAACCCCGCCTACCTGATCTCCACGCCCACCATGGAGCACTCCGCGGAGAACGTGCGCGAGACGCTCAACGTGGCACTCGCCTGCGCCGCCGCCTTCCAGGCCGTCCACATGCAGAACGCGGTCCAGCGCGGCAGCATCAGCTCACTCGCGCTGGTCGGCATGGGCGCCGCCACCGGCAAGGTCCCGCCGCAGATCTGCGCCAACCTGATGTGGGCCGCCTACACCCTCTTCCAGGACCACGCCTTCACCGACTGGTCCGACCTCCGCGACACCGTCACCGCCCAGCTCACCCCGGCCACCGAGAGGGTCCGCATCCGGCGCTAGAAGCTGACGCGACGGTCGGGCCCGCGCCTCGCCGCCGGTATTCGCGTCGGCCGGGAGGCGACAACCCAGATCAAGATCTCATTCATTTCCCGCTTCCGGCGTGGTCCGGCAGCGT
>NZ_JNXY01000052.1 GCF_000717135.1 Catenuloplanes japonicus | reverse complement strand
ACGGCCGCCGGCCGCCGGGGTGCCCGGTGATCTGGGGGCGGTAGCGTACGGGATGGTCGACCTGCCGGCCGCGCAGAGTCGCGAACCGTTGCTGTTCGACGCCGACCGTACCGGTCACCTGTTCATCATCGGATCGAGCCGGAGCGGCCGTTCGCAGACCCTGCGCACGCTGGCGGCCGCGCTGTCCAACCGTCACTCGACCGCTGACCTGCATCTGTACGCGATCGACTGCGGCAATGGTGCGCTGCTCCCGCTGGCCGGCCTGCCGCACTGCGGTGCGGTCGTGGATCGGCTCCAGGTGGAACGCCTGGACCGGATGCTGGGCTGGTTCACCACGGAGCTGACCCGCCGGCAGGCGATGTTCGGCGAGCGGGGTGTGGCGGACCTGACCGAGCAGCGGCGCGGTGCCGCGGCCGGGCAGCGGCTGCCGCACCTGTTCCTGATGGTCGACCGGTTCGAGGTGTTCGAGCGCGACTTCGCCACCTACGACAACGGCAGCTATCTGGATCGGCTGGCACGGTTGCTGCGTGACGGTGCCGGCGTCGGTGTGCACGTGATCCTGGCGGGCGACAAGGTGCTTGGTGCCAGCCGGTTCGCCGGTGCCACCGAGGAGAAGCTGGTGCTGCGGCTCAACGACCGCACCGACTATTCGATGGTCGGTCTGAACAGCAAGGATGTGCCCCCGGAGCAGACACCGGGGCGGGCGATCAGGCTCGGCGACAATGCGGAGGCGCAGATCGCGGTGCTGGGTCCGGACACCTCGGGTCAGGGCCAGGCGGCCGTGCTGGCCGAGGGGGCCCGCCGGATCTGCGACCGTGACGCCGGGGTTCCGGTGGCGGCCAGGCCGCGCCGGTTCGTGGCGTTGCCGGATCTCGTCACCTACGCCGAGGTCAGCCGTTCGGCCCCGGCCGGTGCCCGGCCGCTGACCGCGTTCGTGGGTGTGGGCGGCGACGAGGTGGTGCCGCTCGGACCGGATCTCGCGGACATTCCGACCTTCGCGATCGGTGGCCCACCTCGGTCCGGTCGCAGCACGGCGTTGCTGACGGTGGCCCGGTCGCTGCTGGAGCGGGGGACCGGCATCCTGGTGGTGGCGCCCCGACGGTCGCCGCTGCGTGATCTGGCCGGTCTGCCGGGCGTGAGCGCGGTGGTCCAGGACGCGGGTGTCGCGGCTACGGATTTCCGGAAGATGCTGCAGAGCATGCCGCAGGACACCGGCGCGGTGATCGTCGACGACGCGGAGCTGCTCGCGCAGTCGGACATCGACGGTGACCTCAACACGCTGGCACGTGGTGCGGCCGGCAACGGATGGGGCCTGGTGGTCGCGGGTAACGCGGAGGCGTTGAGCCTCGGTCTGGCCGGCTGGTTGACCCAGCTCAAGCGGAACCGGTCGGGTCTGCTGATCGCGCCGCAGAGCATCACTGACGGCGAGCTGATCGGCCTGCGCATCCCGCGCGGCATCATCGGTCAGTCCGGCAATCCGGGCCGGGCCTACCTGCACCTGGGCGATGGTGTGCTGACCGCGGTGCAGGTGCCGCGGGCGGAGTGAGATGAGGAAGGGCCCGGTGACCATGATGGTCACCGGGCCCTTCGCATGCTCCCCGGCGGGCTCAGGTGGGACCGACGAATCGGAATGTGCCGGTGATGGCGTCGAAGATGTCGTACAACGGCTCGGTCAGCGCCAGGTTCGGACTCATGCCGCTGACCACGAGGTAGGAGCCGGTCTGTCCGGGCAACGGGATGATGGTGTGCATGGCGGCCATCACCGCCGAGGTCTCGTCGGTCAGCGCGACGATCTCGGTGCCGACGATCCGGGCGACGCTGCCGATTCCCGGGAGTACGACCGAGGTGACGGCGCGCGCGCCGTGCCCGTGGGTCTGCGCCGGCCGGGCGAGCTGACCGGCCAGCTCCGTCAGTGACATGTCGACGCCGTCGGGCATGGTCACGCCGAATACCGCCACGAAGGCCATCAGCAACCCGTCGCCGTCCCGGGCGATCATGCCGGCCGCGGAGACCGCTCCCTGCCGGCGCGCGGCCCGCAACAGACGGCGTGCCTGCCGGATCGCGTCCTCCGCGGCGCTGCGCTGCTCCCGGGTGCTCATCGCCGCCATGATCTGCTGGCGTTGGCGGGCAAAGTCCTGGTTCGCCAGGTCGTAGTCGATCCAGGTGTCCGGGACCTCGATCGTGAATGATCCGGGTGCGGTCATGGTCATGCTCCGAAGGTGTCGCCGGACTGGTTGTCGAGAGAGGTGAACGTCTGCAGGATCGTGTCGATCGTCTCGATGATGTCCTCGCAGTCGTCGCGTAGCTGCTTTCGACCCGAGTCCCAGCGGTCCTCGAAATTCTCCGCCGCGTCGCGGACCGGGGGACCGACCACCTGATTGAAGTCGGCTGCGCTGCGCTTGATGTTGATGTTGCGCAGGACTCGACGCATCGAGTCCGCCGCGTCTTGAAGATCCTCGCCGGGGATCACGATTGCTCTGGCCATGTGCGATGCACGACCGGCAGGCCCGGGCAGTTCAGGAGATGTGACCTGGGACACCTCTCGCGAACCCGTTGCCGGGTTCGTTCGTGCAGATCCTGCCTGTCGAATCGAACGCACCCTGGAGGTGTCATCGTGGCCCGGACAACAGCCCGCGCCTTGGCCGTAGCGCTCGTCGTGCTCCCGGCGCTGGCTGCCTGCGCACCCGTCGCGGAACAGCCGGCGGATCCCGCCCCGGCGGCCGCCGTCGCCGACGGCGAGATCCAGCTCGTCGACGCCCCGGCCCAGAGCGCCGGACTGACCGGCGACGGCCGCGGCGAGACGCCCGCGTCCGCACCCGCCGGTGAGGCGGCACCCGCGACACCGCCCGCGAAGTGGGTGCAACTGTCGGTCAACGAGTCCGCCATCGGCGACACCGTGACCGAGGTACGTGGCTTCGCCCTGTACCGGTTCGCCGGTGACTCTGCCGAGCCGCCGGCCACCACCTGCGTCGACCAGTGCGCGCTGCGCTGGCCTCCGGTGCTGATCCAGAGCGGCGGCCGGGTCTTCGTGGACGGCCTGGACAAGGCGCGGGCCGGTGCGATCCGCCGGCCCGACGGCAGCGTCCAGGTCACGATCGGCGGATGGCCGGTATACCGGTTCGCCGACGACACGGTGCCCGGCGAGTTCAACGGCCAAGGGCTGGACGACAAGTGGTTCACGTTCCGGCCGGACGGCACCGCCAACGACACCCTGGTCGGAGTCGAGGACACGAAGCCGGCCGAGCCGGACGCCACCGCGGGGATCAGCGAGGCGCAGAGCCAGGACGGCCCCGTCATCGTCGACGACGACGGCGCGACGCTCTACGTCTACGCCCGGGACGAGACCGATCCGCCCGCCAGCAACTGCGCCGACGCCTGCCGCACGCTCTGGCAGCCGGTCGTCGCGAAGAACGACGGCCGCGTCACGGTGACGGGCATCGACGAGAAACGTGTCTGGTGGCTACGGCGCGAGGACGGCACGAAGCAGGTGACACTGGACGGCGCGCCGCTGTATCGCAACGCGGCCGACAAGAGCGCGGGCACGGTCATCGCCAGCGCCGAGGCACAGGGCTGGACGGCGGCCCGATGATCCGGCGGGCCATCCTTCTGCTGCTCCCGCTGCTGGCTGCTCTGGTCATCGCACCGGACCCGGCCGCCGCGGCCGACGAGATCGTCAATGTCGTGGTGGTCCGCACCACGGCCGAGAACGGCGGGCGTGCCGACACGCTCGCACAGATCGCGCAACGGACGCTCCAGGACCCGGACCGGGCCGGGGAGATCCTCGACCTGAACATCGGCCGGCCACAGCCCGGCGGCGAGTCGCTGACCGCCTCCGGTGAGCTCGAGCCCGGCTGGATCCTGCGGCTGCCGGACGACGCCTCGGGGCCCGACGTCCGGCAGGGCAGAGTCAGCGCCGACACACCGGAGGATGCCGGCAGCACGCCGTACTTCACCTGGGCTCTGGTGCTCTCCGTGCTGGGGGCGTTGTTGCTGGCGCTGCTGACGGTCGGGGTGTTCTTCCGGCGGCGGCTGCTGCGCTGGTTCCGGGAACGCCGCCGGCTACGGGCCGAGAACGCCCGGCTACACCGCGAGATCCAGCAGCGGCTGCGTGAGCGGTCCGGGCTCGTCGCCCAGTTCGCCGCCGATCAGGACGGCCCACGACAGGCCTGGTACGCGACCGCCGAACTGTCCGCCGGCCAGACCGAGGTGTACGCCCTGCGGGTCTCGGACAGCGAGATCACTGCCTGGGTCACCGCCGACGGCGATCCGATCGCCCCGTGGCGTGCGGTGTCGACGAGCATCTGGGCGCGTCCCCGCGACGCCAAGGCCGTCGAGGTGCCGGAACGGCAGATCCCACCATGCCTGGTCCGGGTCGGTGGTGGGGAGGACGGCGCGCTCTTCGTCGACCTGACCTGGCTCGACGGTGTGCTCGCGATCGGCGGGTCCGCCGGTGTCGCCGCCGACGTGGTGCGCACGCTGCTGACCGACCTGACCACGTTCCGCCCGGACGTGCCGGTGCTGTCCGTCGCCGGACTCGGCGGTGAACCGGTCGGCGTGCCGGCGAACGCCACCCGGCTGCGCTCCCTCGCCGAACTGCCCCCGCCGGCTCCCGCCGCCGGCACCGACGACGGCATGGTGCGACTGGCCTCGCGCCGGTGCGCCGTGACCTCCGTGATCGTGGTCGGCGAGGTGCCGTCCGCCGCGGACGCCGACCTCCTGCTCGCCGCCTGCGCTCCCGGCACCGGACAGGTGGCGGTGGTCCTCGGCGATCTGCCGGGTGCGCACTGGCGCTGGATCGGCGAGGTGGACGGCGCACTACGCCTGCCCACGATCGGTGTGACGGTGACCGCGCCCGCCCGATGACGGCCGGCGGCACGACTCGCGAGTCCCGGACCCCAGACACGTTCACCCCGGCCGACTTCGGCCGGCCACAGAAAGGTGCACGATGCAGACCCAGACCCTCTCACCGCCACGCGAACGCCGCGTCGGCTCGGCCAGGACGGCCCAGCTTCTGCTGCTGGCCGTCGTCGCCGTGAATCTGCTGGTGGTCGAATGGATGTCCGCCCACCCGACCAAGCCCGCCTACAACGTGCTCGGGGCGTGGGGCCGGATCTTCGGCCTGCACCTCGCGTTCGTCATGGCCCTCCAGGTCCTGTTGATCGCCCGGGTGCCGTATCTCGAGCGACGGATCGGCATGGACCGGCTGACCAACTGGCATCGATGGACCGGGTTCAGCATCTTCTGGCTGGTGATCCTCCACCCGACGTTCGTGATCCTGGGCTTCGCCCAACTGGACCAGATCTCGTTCCTCGCCGAGGCCCAGAACCTCGCCGGGCAGATGCCGGTCCTGCTCGGCATGATCGCCGCCGGCCTGATCGGGCTGATGGCACTCACCTCGATCCGCGCGATCCGGCGGCACCTGTCCTACGAGGCCTGGCACGCCGTACACCTGCTGGTCTACGTGATGCTCGGGCTGGCGGTGGTGCATCAGGTGTACGAGGGCAGCGCGTTCAACGCGAGCCTGCCCGCCAAGATCTACTGGTGGAGCCTGTGGGCCTTCGTCATCGGCGCACTGCTGACCAACCGGCTGTTCGTACCGCTGGTCCGTAACGCCCGGCACCGGTTCCGGGTGTCCGCCGTGGTCTCCGAGACCGACCAGGCCGTCTCGGTCTACGTGTCCGGTCGCCACCTGGAACGGCTGCGCGCCCGGCCCGGACAGTTCTTCTGGTGGCGTTTCCCCGGATACAACTCCTGGTGGCAGGTCAACCCGTGGTCGCTGTCGGCGGCGCCGGACGGATCCACGCTGCGGCTGACCGCGAAGGCGATCGGTAACACCAGCCGTGGCCTCCGGCAGTTGCCGGTCGGTACCCGCGTGTACGTCGAGGGGCCGTACGGCGCGCTGACCACCGTGCGTCGCACCCGCCGGGACGCGGTGCTGATCGCCGGCGGCATCGGCATCACTCCGATCCGCGCGCTGCTGGAGGACCCGAACCTGTCCGGCGACATCGTCGTGCTCTACCGGGCCCGGACCGCCGAGGACGCGGTCCTGATCGACGAGCTGCGGGATCTGGCACTCCGGCGCGGCGCCCGCCTGCACCTGCTGACCGGCCGCACCAGCAAGGAGAACCAGCCGTTCAGTCCGGACGGGCTACGCGGCCTGGTGCCCGACATCGCCGAGCGGGACGTGTACATGTGCGGCCCGGCGGCGATGGCGGACACGGTGTCGCAGAGCCTCGGCGTGCTGCGGGTGCCGGCCCGGCAGCGGCACATCGAGGCGTTCCGCCTCGCGGTCTGAGCCTTCCAGCGGAGCCCTGCGACACACCGTAACTCGGCCACCGGTGTGGTGCTTCGACCGGCCCGAGCCTGCACCGGTCAGCAACAAGCGGCCGGCGCAGGCACGGCCGGTGCGGGTTCGGCAGCCGCCGTGGTGTCCGCGCAGCAGCCGGCGGCGTCCAGCATCGGCTTGTCGCCGACGTTCGAGTGCCCCTTGGCCACGTACACCTCCCACGGCTCGTTGCCTAGCCGCGGACGTACACCTTGTCCTAAGGCGCAAGCCGCGGCCGAGCCGGGCCGGACAGGGCTGGTGAGTCGGCTCCGCGGCGGCGCCGGAACCCCGATCGTTACGCGCTGAGGCTCGCGCCCCTGTCGAAGATACGAGTCCCGCGAACCGCGTTTCAGCTGTAAGCCGCATTTGCCGCGCAGAGCCGGTACAAGGCGCGACTCGACGTGCTGGAGGTGGAAATGAGGCCATCGTTCGACCGTCGGCCGTGCTGCGCGCGTACCTCCTGGTGGTGGCGCGAGGTGCCGCCCGGACGAGTGGAGGCAGCCGGTGAGGGCCTGCTCGTCGAGGACGACGACTCGATCGCGGAGCCGCTGGCCGACGGGCTGACCCGTTACGGGATGCGGGTGGATCGGGTGGTCACCGGCGTGGCGGCGCTGACGGCCGCACCGGCCGAGATGATCCTGCTGGACCTGGGGCTGCCGACATCGACGGCATCGAGGTGTGCCGGCGGCTGCGGCAGGCCGGCCGGGACGTACCCTGATAGTGCTCACCGTTCGCGGTGACGAGGCGGACCGGGTGCTGGGCCTGGCGCGTGCCCGGCGCCCGCAGCGGCGGGACCGGGCTGGGCCTCGCGCTGGTCCGGAGCCTGGCCGAGACCGCGCACGGCAGCGTGGAGCTGCGTGCCGGCGCTGGCGGGCGGTGCCTGGACGCCACGGTCACGTTCGCGTCCGCGAGGTGAAGGCCAGGATTCGGCCAGGAATCGATCGTTGACGGTGCCGGATCGGGCGGCGGGTCCGCTCCCGGACCTGGTCGGCCGGGACGTCACCGCGGCGGCGCAGGGGGCGAAGCTGGTCGGTGACATCACACAGATCGATACCGGCGAGGGCCCGTTGTTTCTGGCGACGGTCATCGACTGTTATTCGAAAATGGTGGTCGGATATTCTGTGGATATTCGCTATCCGGCGAGCCTGGTCTGCGCTGCCTTGCGGGCGGCGTCCCGGCGGATACCACTGGCGGCGAAAGCCATCTTCCATTCTGATCACGGCAGCCAGTACACGTCTCAGGAATTCGGGCTGATTCTCTCTGCACTGGATCTCCGGCAGTCCGTCGGGGCCGCGCCGGCCGAAGCTAGATTTGTATTTATGATCCTCGACTTGTTCACGAATTCTCCCATCGGCGGGGCCATTCGGCCAGCCAGCGCACGTGGCTGGCCAACACGCTCGCTCCGACCCGCCCGGCCAGGTCCGCGCCGGTCGCGGCGAACGTGGTGAACAGGTAGAAGGAGAACAGACCGACGTCGGCCAGCACCAGCCTGTCAGCCGCCGCCCCCTTCTCCCGCCGCCCGCTGCGATTGAGGACTTCCTCAAGCAGGTCCCGATCGAACCGTGACGACACCACACCCAGCGCGCCGCGGTCGGTCAATCGGCCCTGTGGCCGTGTTGGGTCCACTACAGACGACGTCACGGCCGATGACTGTACCCCCGTCAGCTCACCACGCTGACCAGCACCGATGCGTTAACTCAACGGGATTGAGTCATGACCGCAACCGGAGAACGTGAGGCAGTCAGGGGTCCTTGGTGCCGTCTCGGGTCCCCGGCCGCGGACAATCGTCTGGGCCACGGCGCTCACGCTGCCCCTGCGCGTTCTCACCGACCGCGCCGGGCCTCGTTGATTGACAGCGACGCCGCGGGTCTGCTCACGGCGTCCTCAGGCAACCCTCAGGCAACCCTCAGGGCAGCCTCACGTGTGTCGCGTGCGTCGCCGGTAGTTTCCAAGGCGATGGAAGCGCAGTTCGGCCCGAGAGTTCCGGCCGCGGCCGTATACGGCCATATGAAAGAGGTTACCCAGTCGGGGACGCGCTACATCGATTCCACAGCAAGCGGCTGCCACGAACGGCGGGACAGGAACATTTGGTGACGTTTCCGCCCGCTGGTCGAGGATTACTCAGGTACCTGTTCCACAGAATCGGCGCCTGCGGCTCGTCACTTCCATGTATCCACATCGGATCTTCGGATGGGCGCCCAGCACCGAATAATGAAGGGAAACCATGTCATCGCGGATCAGAAGGCCCGTCGCCGAGCATTGGCGCAGAGGAAGGGTGCATGCCGCTATCGCGTTGTCGGTCGCCGCTTCAGCGGCGCTGATGGTCGTCGGAGACACCGCGCCGGCGTCGGCCGCGGGAGTCACCTACGCTCGTCAAGGCAAGGTCGCTGCCTGGGGCGATTTCATCATCCACGGCCAGACCGACATCCCATCGGCTCTCGCCGAGGCGAACGCCCGGTTGGTCGCCGCGGGCGACGACCACTCCCTGGCGTTGGACGCCAACGGAGGGTCACCGCCTGGGGATGGAACATCAAGGGACAGAGCGATGTGCCAGCGGAGTTGACACACGAGAAGGTGACCGCGATCGGCGCCGGTGATCTCCACTCCCTAGCAGTGAACGACGCCAGCAGGGTGGTGGCCTGGGGAAGCAACAATTTCGGCCAGACCGAAGTCCCAGCGGTCTTAGACAGCGAGCGGGTCACCGCGGTAGCTGGGGGTGTAGGCCATTCGCTGGCGCTGACCACGAGATACAAAGTCGTGACCTGGGGATACAACGGCGGCAGCGGCGGGAGTCTGGCCGTTCCCGACGCGGTGACCGACCAGACCGTCACTGCGATCGCCGCCGGCGACTACCACTCGCTGGCGCTCACCGCGGGCGGCAAAGTCTTCGCCTGGGGGCACGACGAGCGCGGGCAGACTGACGTACCGGCCGCCCTGGACGATCAGGTGGTCACCGCGATCGCGGCGGTGTGTCGTACTCGATGGCGCTGACCAGCACCGGCAATGTCGTCGTCTGGGGCAGGGATGGCGAGTGGCCCGTGCCGGCCTCGATGAACGGCCGAACAGTCACGCAGATCGCCGCCCGTGCCGCCTCCGTCTTGGCGGTCACCGACGACGGCAAGCTCCACCACTGGGGCGTCACTTCCGGCGTCGAGTCGCCCCAGCCGGCCGAACTCCCCCCGGGCTACCGGGTGATCTCCGTCGCCGGTGGCGGGGACCACACCGTTGTGGCGATGAGCACGACGACCCTCGACTTCACCGTCGGCAACGTGGTGGTCGGCGGTGACAACCCGTACCTGTTCCAGCGCGGCGGCGATGGCAATCTGTGGCTGATGCGGGAGAAGGAACAGTATTGGGAGAATCTCGGCCGGCCCACCGACGCCGGGATCGACGCTGCGGTCGGTGTCGTCGCCATCGGTGGCACCCGTCCACTTGCCTTCGTCCGAGGCACGGACGGCAATCTGTGGTCGAAGTCGTGGAGTGGCACGAGCTGGTCCTGGACGAATCATGGCCGTCCCAACGGGGTCGCAATCGAGTCCGGGGTCGGAGTGCTTGCGGTGGGCGGCGCCCGCCCGTACGCGTATGTCCTGGGCAGCGACGGCAACGTGTGGTCTCGGTGGTGGAACGGCACCAGCTGGAGCTGGGCGAATCACGGTCGCCCCGCCGGGGTGACCCTGTCGGAGGCGGTCGGGCTTACCCTATCCGTCAACGGCAGCGCCCCGTTCGTCTTCTTCCGGGGCAGTGACGGCAACCTGTGGATCCTCTGGTGGAGCGGCAGCGCCTGGGCCTGGTCGAACCAAGGCCACCCCGCCGGCGTCAGCATCACCTCTGGAGTCGGGGCGATCGCCGTGGATGACACTCGCCCCTACGCTTTCGTCCTGGGCAGCGATGGCCATGTGTGGTCGCGATGGTGGAGCGGCAGCGCCTGGACCTGGACGCGGCACGCTCGCGGCGGTGGTCACGCCCCTGTGAAGGCTGCGGGGGTGACCAGTACCAAGAGCCACCGTCAGCCCGCCTTCTACTGCGTCGACCAAGCCGGCTGGCTCTCGCTCACCTATTTGGGACGCTGCTGACCAGGGGTGGATACCGCTGTACTTCGAGCCGCCCTATCCGATTGCCCTCGACGTTCCCGTCGGAGCCATGACGATCGGGGACAACGAGATGCACGCGTACGTGCGGGCCGACGACGGGAACCTGTGGGTCGAACGGTTCGACGTCAGCCAGTTCTCCGGCAGCTACTCGCCGGATTGGATCAATCTGCTCACGCCGTGACATCCGGCGCCGGTCGGCGGTTCCGTCAGGTCCGCTGGCCGGTCGCATCGGTCATCACCCACGTCGTCGACATGGGTGATCGAGGCACTCAACGTCCGGCTGCCGTCGGCGGTGCCGCAGACCGACGGTGGTGGGGCCGCTGTACGGGCCGGTCACGGTGAGCGGCGCGGCGAGCACGAGGTCGCCGGTGGCATGGCCGTAGCGGTCGTTGGCGCCTTCACGCGTAGCGGCGTGTTCAACGACGTCGTCGGCATGCTGCGGCGGGCCGGCGGCGGCACTGACGGTGGCGACGACGAACACGACGGCCGCGAGGGTACGCTGCGGGCGCGCTGCGGCGGCGTGCCGCCGGGTGGTTGCGCCCGGCGGCACGCGAGACCGTTGATCAGCGGACGCGGATCCCCGACCTGAACACCGCGCTGACGTCGCGCAGACGAGACGGATCGGTGAGTGGATCACCGCTGACCACGAGCAGGTCGGCGTCCGCGCCCTCCACGATCCTGCCCTTGCTGCGGCTCAGCCCCAGCGCGCCGGTGCCCGGCGCTTCGTCGTCAGGCACCGCGAGAGAGCGGGCTGGGTCGCCGCTCCACAGAGGCGCCGCGCATGGGTGGGCCGCATGTGTCCGCGCGGTTGTCGTTCACGCGGGCGGGTGCGGCTCCGGGCGAGTCCGGCAAGGACACTGCGCGTTGTTGACCAGCACGTCAACCGGGCCCGCCGCCTCGGCCAGATCCTGGACCGAGGCGAGATCGGCGAGGTCGGCCCGGGCGAAGCGCGCGGTGCCTCCGGCTGCCTCGATCTCGCGCACGACGGCAACACCGCGTTCGCTGGCCGACGAGACGGCGCTGCGCCTCGACGACCTGGCGACCGAGGGATGGGTGCGATTCCGCCGCACCAGCAAGCTCGACGAATACCTCGCCCGGCTGCTCGACGACACGGAAACCAGCCCGCACATCGTCGCCAGTGCCACGCAGATCACCACGGCCGTACGACTCGCGGCGCAGGGCCTCGGCGTCACCGTGGTGCCGGCCTCGGCCGTCCCCGAAAGGCCTCGAAACGCTGGCCCGTCCTCTTCTGCCGCCGCTCACCGAGCCGGTTCTTCTCGGGCTGCGGCGCCACCCGGGGCCGGCGGAGTCGGTGCTGCTCGACCACCTCCGCCAGGAGGACTGGCACGGCGTGGGTCTTCCCGCCCCGCCCGCACCGACCTGACCCTCCCGGTCGCACCTGCCGGAACGCGCCACGTCCGGTACCGCCGGGCTTCGGCACTCCGACGGCTGTCCGCCACCAGCTTTCGGGTGATTGATGGTGACAGATTCAGGTCGATCCCGCTCTGGCCGAGTGATGGATACCGTTGCCGCGAATCGCCTTAGAGACCGGCTTTTTCAACGACCACAGCCGCCCGCATCCCGGTCGGCCGAATTCGATACCACTCCATGCCATGCGCTCGCCCCAGCACGCCTCCACCGAGAAGTGACGTGACCATATCCCATTACGTGAACTGCTAGATCGGTACGTTCCTGCGTCGGATCCGATCGCGTGGCGGCTGCTGTCCCGGCTCGACGAGACCGCTCTGGCCGGGTTGTGGGCCGCCCGTGCCCGGGCTCGTGAGGTCGTCTGGGCCCAGCATGCCGAGGTCCGCGGTGACCTGCCCCAGCCGGTGGCCTCCGGTCGGCAGGTTGACGGGCTGGTCCTGGACATCGACGCGACCATCGTGATCTGCCATTCGGAGAAGGAAGCAGCGACCCGGACCTGGAAGAAGACGCTTGGGCTCCATCCGCTGCTGTGTTTCCTGGACAACACCGGTGAAGCCCTCGTCGGCCTGCTGCGCGAGGCCCGGGCCGGGTCTAACTGAGCCGGCAACCCTGTCGCTGCATACGTCACGGGCTCTTCACGGATCCGCGGATTTCGTCATGCGATCGTCGATGGTGCACCGGCTCGGAAGCTCGTTCGGCGCACCGAGACACGGCTGCGCGACCTCGTCCGCACCGGTAATCCGGTGCGGACGAGGTCGCGCGTGCCGACGAGTGGCAGTGGCCGATCTGGAGGTGTCAGCCAGGAGGCAGTCCGCTGATGCCTGCCGGAACGGTTCAGGAGACGAGGGTTTCGCGGTCGCGGAGTTCGCGACGGAGGATCTTGCCCGAGCTGGCTTTGGGGATGGTGTCGATGAACTCGACGAGCCGGATCTTCTTGTACGGAGATACCTGGGCGGCGACGTACGCGATCACCTCTTCGGTGGTCAGGTGTGTACCTGGCGTACGGACGATGAATGCTTTGGGTAGTTCGTCGGTGCCGTCGTGGACTCCGATCACCGCCGCGTCCGCGATCGCCGGGTGGCCGACCAGGATCGCTTCGAGTTCGGCGGGTGCGACCTGGTAGGCCTTGTATTTGATGAGTTCCTTGACCCGGTCGACGATGTACCAGTTGCCGTGTTCGTCGACTCGTGCGATGTCGCCGGTGTGGAGCCAGCCGTCGGCGTCGATCATGGTGTCGGTTGCGTCCGGTCGTCCGAGGTAGCCTTTCATGACCTGCGGTCCTTGGATCCACAGCTCGCCGCGATCACCGGGCTGGACGTCCTGGCCGGTCGTGGGGTCGACGAGCCGGGCCCGGGTGGACGGGATCAGCCGGCCGACCGATCCGGCGGGTTCGTCGTGGTGGCCGTCGGCGTGGACGTGTGTGCCGGGGGACAGTTCGGTCATGCCGTAGGCCTGGCCGACCTCGACGCCGAGCCGGGTGGCGACCGCGGTCTGTACGCCGGCGTCCAGGGGTGCTGCCGCGCAGATGATCCGCCGCAGGGCGGTGAGGTCCTGGCTGTCGATGCGGGGGTGTTTGGCGAGGGCGAGCATGATCGGCGGTGCGACGTAGGCGAGGGTGATCCGGTCGCGTTCCAGGCTGGTCAGGAACGCGTCGAGGTCGAACCGGGAGTGGACGTACACGGTTGCGCCCCGGTAGAGGGCGTTGTTGATCAGCGCGGTCAGTCCGAAGATGTGGAAGAAGGGCAGGACTGCGATGATTCGCTCGGATTCGTCGACGTGGTGCAGGCTGTGGAGTTGTGCGAGGTTGGTGCACAGGTTGCGGTGGGTCAGCATCACACCCTTGGGCACGCCGGTCGTACCGCTGGAGTAGGGCAGCACGGCGACGTCGTCGGCGGGGTCGATGTCGATGGTGGGTGCCGGGCCGTCGGTGAGCAGGTCGAGGACGCCACGGTGGCCGGTAGCCCGGTCGCAGGTCAGGATCTCGATGGTGCGTCCTGTTTCGCGGACCTTCGCGGTCGCGGCGCGGGCCGCGGTGAGGGTCGCGGAGACCGTGACCATCAGCCGGGCGTCAGCGTCGATGAGTTGTGTGGCGATCTCGTCGGGCGTGGACAGCGGGGAGAGGGTGGTGACGGTCGCGCCGATGGAGGTGGCGGCGTAGAAGACGACCGGGAACAGGATCGTGTTGGGCGAGTGCAACGCGATCACGTCGCCCTTGCCGATACCTTCCGCGGCCAGACCGGCGGCAAGCCGCCGGACCAGGACGGCCAGCTCACCGTAGCTGAGCGTCTGGCCGGTGCCGGCGTCCACCATGGCCGGCCTGGCACCACGGCCCTCGGCACCGGCCAGCACCAGCGAGTGGATGGGCAGATCGACGGTCGGCACGCCGTCACATTGACTTTCGTAGATCATGACTACTTCCTTCGAGGATCGAGAGGGCTGGGTGATGGCCATCAGGCCGTCGAGTCGTGGGTGACCGGTGCCGGGCAGGTCCCGGCGGGAGAGTCGCGGGCAGCGGTGAACACCCGGGCCGCCATCACCGGCGTCGCCAGCGAACGAGGATGGGCGACCAGGTTCTGCACCTGTAACAGCTGACCGGCGACCCGGGGCGAGGTGTGGCAGGCCCGCAGGACGTGATCGAGGTATCTGTTCAACAGGTCCGTGCCGGGCGGTTTCGCGCCGCTGGTGCGCGGGTCAGCGAAGTCGGCGGCGGCCGCGATCCGCCACGGAACCTCGACGACCCGCGCGGCCCTTCGGTAGAAGGCGGCCGGGAGGCGGGACGACCGCAGCCCGTGCCGGTCGACGGCCCGGCCCAGCTCCTGGGCCTGCAGCGCCGCCACCGACATCCCCTGCCCGTAGACCGGGTTGAAACTGCAGATGGCGTCGCCGAGGACTACGAACCCCGCCGGATGACGCTTCAGCAGCTCCATCCGGCGACGCTGGCTGGTCGGCATCCGATGGGTCAGGACCGGTCCGAGTGGTTCGGTCCCGGCGAGCAGATCGGCGATGGCCGGCGACGGAAGCGAGCGGGCGAAGGCGTGGAAGCCGTCAGCGTCGGTCGGTGGTACGTCGCCGTGAAATCCGGCGAGAGTGACGATGGCCCGGCCGTCCTCGACCGGCACCACCGTTCCCATGCGATGTCCCGCCCGCGGATTGTCGACGACGAGCACGATCCGCGGATCGGTGCGTCCGGAGCCGAGCCGGACCGTGCGGGTGCCGTAGGCAATGTCGATGCGCACGGTCGAGACGTCCGGTGCCGTGAATCCGGCGGGCTCCAGCTGGTCGAGGAAGCGGGTGTTCCGGCCGGTGCACGCGACGACCAGGTCGGCCCGGTACACGGCACCGTCCGTGCGCACCCCGGCCACCCGGCCGTCCTCCACGATGAGACCGTCCACCGCGACCTCATCGGTCACGGAGACGTTCATGTACCCGCGCAGGAGTCGTCCGCGGATCGTCTCCTCCAGCAACGGCCGGGTCATCGACACTCCCCGGTACCCGAGCGCGGGCCGCATCCGGTAGCCGCCGGCCTGGTGGAAGACGACCTCCTCGGTGCCGTACCGCACGGCTCCGGCCGCCTCCAGATCGCCGGTGATCCCGGGGAACCAGCGCCGGAGCCGCTGATGCCCCGCGGCGAGCAGCACGTGGCCGTGCCGGCCCTGCGGGACGCTTCGGCGCGGAATGTGTGCTCCGGTGATCCGGTCACGTTCGATGACGGTGACGTGATCGACCCGGTCGCTCAGCACGCGCGCGGCGCACAGGCCGGCAATGCTCGCCCCGATCACGATGGCGGTGCCTCCGCGCCGCTCGCCCATGTCACTCCCTCCGCCCCGGTACTTCCCGCCCGTACCCCCTTGAGGATCGGAGACCGACGGTGCGAAGCCTTGGCGGAGGTCTGAGGAACTGCTGAGGGATAGGGCGGCGGCTCGGACCGGATCGTCGTGAGATCGTCGTGATTCCGTCATGGAGTGATGTGTACGGCCGCACTACGTTATGACACTGTGAGCGTCACCTATCGATTCGGTGACTACGAGCTCGATCTCGGCCGTCACCAGCTCCGCCGGTCCGGCCAGCCGGTCCATGTCGAACCACGTGCTCTCGACCTGCTGTGTCATCTGATCCGGCACCACGACCGTGTGGTGACGAAGAACGAACTACTCGACGAGATCTGGGGAGACAGGTTCGTCAGCGAGGCCGCGTTGACCACGGGGCTGCGGACCGCGCGACTGGCGGTCGGCGACTCCGGAAGCCAGCAGCGGGTGATCCGTACGGTGCACCGGCGCGGATACCAGTTCGTCGGCAGGGTGTCGCTCGCCGGTGAAAGTAGCGTGCAGGCCCTGGTGCCCGCACCTACGGCCGAGGCCCAGACGATCCGTTTCTGCCATGCGGACGACGGCACCCGGATCGCGTACGCGACGCTGGGCTCGGGCCCGCCGCTGCTCAAGGCCGCGAACTGGCTGACGCATCTCGACCTGGAATCCACGACCCCGCTGTGGTCGCACTGGCTCGGCGGGCTGTCCCACGACCGGCGGCTGATCCGGTACGACGAACGAGGCTGCGGGATGTCCGACTGGACCGTCCCCAGCTTCAGCTTCGACGACTGGGTCGACGATCTCGAGACCGTGGCGGACGCCATGGGACTCGACCGGTTCCCGTTGCTGGGCGTCTCGCAGGGCGGGGCGGTCGCGATCGCCTACGCCGCGCGCCGGCCCGAGCGGGTTAGCCGCCTGATCCTGGCCGGCGCATACGCCCGCGGCCGGATGGTCCGGGCACGTGACGCCGCCGCACGGCAGGCCGCCGACCTCGACCTCGACCTGGCCCGGGTCGGCTGGATCCATCAGGACCCGACCTTCCTGCGGGTGTTCGCCTCCCAGTTCCTGCCGGACGGCACCCCGCAGGACTGGGACGCCTTCATCGCGTTCCTGCGCCGGACGACCTCACCGGAGAACGGCGTCCGGTTCCTGGAGGAGTTCGCCACCATCGACGTCACGTCGATCGCGCACCGCGTGGCGTGCCCGACACTGATCCTCCACTCGCGCGAGGACGGCCGCGTGCCGGCACAGCAGGCCGGTGAGCTGGCCGCCCTTATCCCCGACAGCCGCCTGGTCCTGCTCAACAGCCGGAACCATCTGCTGACCGCCGACGAGCCTGCATGGCCGGAGTTCCTTTTCCAGGTGGACGATTTCCTCGCCGAGTGACACCCGCCGGGCTCACTCGGCCAGGAACTCGGCGAGGTGATGCTGGAACTCGGCCCATGCGGGCTCATCCCGGGTGAACAGATGATTACGGCCGTCGAGGAGCACGAGCCGGCTGTGCGGGATGAGCGCCGCAAGCTCAAGAGCATGGGACACCGGCACACGGGGATCATCGCGGGAATGCATGATCAGCGTCGGGCAGGCCACCCGCGGCGCGAGTCCGGAGACATCGATCCGGGTGAGCTCCTCCAGGAACCGGGTGCCGTTCTCCGGTGAGGTCGTCCGGCGCTGGAAGGCGGCGAACTCGTCCCAGTCCTGCGGGGTGCCGTCCGGCAGGAACTGGGAGGCGAACACCCGCAGGAAGCTGGAGTCGCGGGAGGCCCAGCCGATCCGGGCGAGGTCGACATCCACCTTGGCCGCCCGGCGTTCCAGGTCGTCGGCCGCGCGGACCTGACGACCGGACAGGTATGCCGACGTCAGCACCAGCCGTTCCACCCGGTCCGGCCGGCAGGCCGCGTAGGCCACCGCGGTGGCACCGCCCTGGGACACCCCGAGCAGCGCGAACCGGTCCACCTCGGCCGCGTCGACCACCGCATCGAGATCAGCGACCCAATCCTGGTAGGTGAACAGCGGTTCCCGCCATTCCGACATTCCGCAGCCGCGTTCGTCGTACCGGATCAGGCGGCGTCCCTGGAGCAGGCCGTCGACCCAGTGGGACCACAATGGCAGGGCCTGATCGAGGTCGAGGTGCGTCAGCCAGTTCGCGGTCTTCACCAGCGGGCGGCCGGTACCCGTGTCGGCATACGCGAGCCGGGCACCGTCCCCGGCCCGGCAGAACCGGATGACCTCTCGTGGCGCGGGTCCGCCGCGACCGTGCGAGAGCGTCATGTGTGCAGCCCTCGAAGTCCGATGTGGAGTTGAAATTGCGTCACCCGCCGATCCTACGGAGCGTTGACGGCGTTGACCGTCGACAGATCCCGCATCGGATGTCGCATGTATGACGATGTGAACCTGACCGGTAGTGCCGGACTCAGGTCAGCTTGGTGTTGCCTGCGCTGCTATCGGCGCCATCGTCCGCGCCGAAGGAGCTGCCCTTCATTGAGGCAAGAACGGCTCTAAGGTGGTCATCGGCGGTCTGGACAAGCCGCAGCTCCTCCGGGAGCTGCCCGTGATTGAGGCAGCCGAATCGGGCTGCTGAAGAAGCGCTCGTCGAGGGCCGCAGCTCCTCCGGGAGCTTTAGGCAGCACACGCTCGTCCGGCAGGGCCAGGGGCCATGGCCCAGCACCCGGGCCTCAGCACCCATCTCCAACCGGCGCTGACGCTCATCGAGATGCGGGAAGATCGCCTGGAACTTCGCCACCAACTGCTCTTGAACCTCCACCATGACGCCCATAACAGATCAGCGGACCACAATCCGGCAAGCTACGGGTTATTTCTCTGCAAGCCCTAAGTTGATCTCCGCCGCAGTGAGATTGCTGTGATTGCCACTGAGCCATTCCGCGCAACGAGTCGCCGAATCTGAGTGACCGGCGGTCGGAGTCCACACGCGACACGCCGAAGTTGTTGCGCTGCAACGAGAAGACGCAGGATCCCGGTATGAAGGTGGCCTCTCACAGCAACACTTTCAAAGGATCCTGCGTCGACGATGAGTGTGTCATCACAGCGGTCCTCCCGCTGCACGAGGAGACCGTGACGTTCCTGGCCGCACTCCTGGATGGGGAACGTGCCCGCCGGGGCACCCGGGCCGGGACCAGGGCGTTGACCTGCCGTGAGCAGGCGGTCCTGGTGTTGCGGTGGTTCTGTGACAGCACCCGGATGCGTCAGCTGGCCCGGGACAACGCGATCAGCATCTCGACCGGCTACGACTACCTGCATGAGGGCATCGACGTGCTCGCGGCTCGTTCGCCGAGTCTGCACGGTGCGCTCCTCGCGGCGAAAACGGCCGGTCATGATTACGTCACCATCGACGGCACCCTGATCGAGACCGACCGGTGCCACACCCCCGGCCCCACCAAGGGCGTCGATCTGTGGTGGTCGGGAAGCACCACACTCACGGCGGGAACATTCAGGTCGTCGGCGTGCCGGACGGCTGGCCGATCTGGACCTCCGAGGTGCGTCCCGGCCGGGAACACGACACCACCGCCGCCCGCACCCATCCCGCACTCCTGCCCGCCCTCACCGACGCCGCCGGCGACCTGCGCACCCTCGGCGACCTCGGCTACGAAGGCCTCGCCGACACGATCACCGTCGCGTACAAGAGACCGAAGAACGGCGGACTGCTGCTGGTCCAGCAGCAGTTCAACAAGGCCCACAACAGCCTGCGCGCCGTCGGCGAACGCGCCAACGCCCTGCTCAAGATGACCTTCCGAGCCCTGCGCAACATCGGCCTCGACCCATGGCGGATCGGGAAGATCGTCGCCGCCGCACTGGCCATCCTGCATACCGAGTACGGACGCACCACATGACCACACCCGGTAGTCATTTCCTTGCTCGGACAACCTCAGTGTCTAATTGGCAGGGCAACCACCGCCGAATCTTGGGTCAACACATCCCTTCGAGGCTCAGCGGTGGTTGCTTGCCGTCCGCAGGCAACCCATATTTGCACCGCCGCCCAAGCGGTTCTCTAATTGGAGCACTGGCCGCTAATACGGATACACGCATCTCGTGGCCGATAACTACGAGGCGCCTCCCTCTCGCTTGAGGCGGATCGAGGCTGATTCGGTTGCTTATGCGAACGACTTGGTCACATAAACAGTTCCGTATGCGATGTTGGTGAATGTGCCCGATGCCGGAAACGTTAGATAGGTGTCGTTGCCGATCTTCGCAACGAGTTCGGCTGTGTACTGTAGGTCGAGGCTGCCTAGGCGGACTTCGGCGGTCAGAGTTACCTCTTGCCCCGGCTCGAGTACGCCTTTGACGTCCCAAGGAAGTGACACTTCGGTACTCTCCTCCTGGGAGACCTCTTCAACCGTGGTTCGTTCCCAGCCGGCGTTTGCCGATGTGCCTACACCAAACACCTCCGCACTCACTTTGATTGAGGCGAAATATTTCATTGATGTTGAACTAGTCCAGGATCGGGTCATGGTGCGTTTAACTGAATCCGCGAAGCGGTATTCGGTTCGGTCGGAATAGGGTCCATAGTGCGTTGTGAGTAGCGCAGCCGGCGCAATACCACGATCCGATCCCTGGCCGGGCGGATTGACATACTCCACCTTGCGGAGAGTGACAGTATCGACCGGATTCAGAAAAAAGAACCCAAGTGCATCGAGGTCATTGCCCGAACGTCCCTCGATACCAACCAGAAGTCCCGAGCCGGTCGGTGCGTCATAAGGCGTCTGGCCGGAAACCGACTTCTTCCCACAGGAAAAGTGTTGCTTGAGTGAGGTCTTGATTTCAACTTTGCCGCAACGGGTCCCCACTCCATTGCCCCAGATGGTAAGTTCAAGGATCAATTCGCCCGGCGCCAGCGTCAGGACATGACGGTCCCCCCTGGTCTGGCCGTGGATTGAGGTTTGAGAACCGTCGCTATAGGTGGCGCGTACGCCTGCCATCTTGTCGTCGTCGGTCCAAAACTCGAGCGATTTGATGAATAGTCCGTCAGATGCACGAGCGTCCAGAAATGTTGAGCCGCCGTTTCCTCCCACTACGAATACTGGGGTGTAATAGGGCTGGTCCGGGTAGGGCCACTCCGATCCGGCCTGCGACCGCTCGGTATGCACGTGCAATAGATCAGGCATCCCATTTTCCTCGATGCATATTAGTCGATGATGTTGTAACGGCGATGCCAAAGGCAGGGTGCCGATATGGACAGGTGACGACGTCAGGATCGTGCAACACTTTAGACCGCTCACGGAACTGAACGTGCGATCTGCCTCTGAAGTGTGCCAAGCTGGCTTAGCTAGGGACTGAGAAACAGAGCCATTTCATCCTACCGAGTGCACTGTCATCGGCATGAGAGTGCGTCAGGTCGCGCGCCGTCAGCAATTCTGGCGGATTGCGCCGCGAGAGGTGTGTGCGGCTGGGCGGCGTTGAAGCGAGTGCGAACGGGCGGTGGGCCGGTGCCGTGGAGGGCTGCCGACCGCACCTGTCGGCCGCACCGTCGATGCCGGTTCCGGGCACGATCATGCACCGACGGGCACGACGCACCGCGGGCGTTCAGGGTGCAGGCGATGTCGGCCATGCTGTGCCCGGCGAGCCGGCGGGTGAAGATCCATCGCACGTGCCGTGCCGTCACCGGATCTGGCGCGAGGCCGGGCAGTTTCTGGCCCAGCGTGCGTGTGCCGGGTTCGGGTGCGGGCCGATCTCGACGAGCTGGTATCCGTACGGTGGGCGGCCGCCCAGACAGCGGCCCTGGTCCCAGGTCTGGACCTGCATCGCCTCGAGGACCCGGTGCCGTGACCGCTGCACCTCCCGCAACGACCGCGCACCCAGCTCGATCAGCACCGCACGATGCACCGGATCATCACCATCGCCCGGGCCGAGAAGCTCCGGCAGGCACGACACCACCCCCGCACGCTTGAGTGCCGGGAGTAGGTCAAAGACCTGCCGGCCGCAGAACGCCCGCTCGTACTCGCCTGCGACCACCGCATCGGCATCGCACTTTCCGGCGGTGAGCGTGGCCGGCAGTGCGGCGGCTTTGCGGCCTGCGCTGCACGATGGCCGTTCGGCAGCACCCGATGTCGAGATACTCAGCCACGATCGTCCCGGTCCCGATGATGAGGTCGCGGGCACATTCCGGCTGCCACCGCCGGGAGGTGTCGGAGTGCTGGTGTTCCTTGGTCGACAACCGCCCGTAGAACACGAACCGCATCGCGGCCTGGGCGGCCGCACGCTCCCGGCGCGTCCGACAGGGCACGGTCTGGGCGTCTCTCCATGCATCGAGCGGCCCTGCGGCCGCTACAGATTCCGCCGTCATGTCGGTTCACCTCGCCGAGTCGAAGGTTTTGACCTTCGACCAAAGCGCGGTGTCATGCAGCGCGGGCAAGCCCTTGCAGCGATGTCCGTTCGATTCGCTGGCCGGCTGTCACTCGGTTCGGCGATCCCGGATGCGGTGAGTGAGGCATGGCAGTCCTGCCGTCGCTCCGTGCGCGATCGCGTCGACGGACGCGGCGCGCCTGGTGAGGTGGTGTGCATCGGCTTGACATGTCGATAGGCTGAGGCGTCGCTACGCGATGTTGCACACCCAGAGGGCGCCTCAGCCTATCGAGCAGGCCGAGGATTGAGAGGTTGTGGCGCGGTCGGGGGCAACTCGACCGCTGTTCGATGCAGGCGGTCTGAGGTCCTAAGGTGCCCTATCAGCCGATAAGAGGACGAACTCGTTGGCCGTCGGCTTTCGGCGGTGTCTGGTTCTGCGTCGCCTGCGTGGTTTGGGGCGATTGTCAAGCTGTGTAGGTGCCGTCTACCTGGGTGAATGTCGTTGGATCGGATGTATGTGATCGCACTCAGCGGGTGATCGGGCATAGCCGCGGCGTGGTAGCATCTGTGACATCTATGCCAGGTGTGACATCTTCATCCCGGCCTAATGTAGGTGAGTCATGCGCACGATCGACACGTCCCATGTTCCTGCCGAGCAGTTCGACCAACTCGAGCGCGCCGCGGCCGATATCTCACCCGAGATGCTCGACGTCATCCGCGCGCTCAGCGAGTCCGTTCGCGCTGGTGACGGGATCGCCGCGTTCGAGCCGACCGCCACGCTGACGCCGAACGAAGCGGCCGAACGCCTCGGCATGAGCCGCGCGCACCTGTACAAGCTCCTGGACCGCGGCGAGCTCGCGTTCGACCGCGTCGGCCGTGACCGACGCATCCCTTTCATCGAAGTCGTCAAGTTCGAACAACGCCGTCAGCGCGACCGCCGCGAACTCGCCGAACGCTTCGCGCACCAGCAGCAGACGCGATCCGCCGCGATCGACGAACTCGCCGACCTACTCTAAGCCCGGGTCACCCGGCCGAGGGCGTGTCGCTGCCGCCCTCGGTCGGCCGTAACCGGAACAATGCCTCGGTGATCCCCCGACGTGCCCGTCCGACCCTCCGTGTCCTGCAGGATGACCTGCGCGACGGCTGGGAGTCGCCGCACGCGCCGCCCCGGGCCGGAGTCCAAGGACTCGACCCGCTCTCCCCGCTCAGCGCGCTGCCCCACCCGATCATTCGGAAGGCTGCCGAGAGCTTCGGCGATGACCCGGAGCACGACACCCACCTCGGGCGGATCAAGAGCAGCACACGCCTCGTGATGCTGGAGATCAAAACCGGCCAGTGGCGCGGCGGCGTGTGGGTTGACCAGGAGGCCGGAGTCTGCTGGCTCATCGCCGCCGGACTCGCCAAAGGCGGCCACAAAGACCACGACGACTTCTACGAACGCGTCAAACGCGCGGACAGCACCGACGAGACCGAACGCTGGCTGCCCACCGACGACGACCGCCGGCAGTTGAAACGAGAAGCCGCCGCAACACTCTCGATCGAGTGGGAGTGCGACATCCAGCGCCGGATTGTCGAGGTGCTCCGGACGATCGCAAGCGGGGGAACGGCGACGTTCATTCTCCCGCACCCGAGCGGCACGGCAGGCAAATTCGGGGAGTGCACACTGACGGTCGCCGAACAGGGCGACTCCGACTTCAAGTACGAGGAAGTCATCGTCGAGATCGATCTCGCCAGCGAGTTCCGCACATCAGAGCTGGGCTGGCAGGCGACGATCCGGATACTGACCGTGATCAACCCACCCGAAACCGGCTGGGATCGCGTGGGTGACACCTACTCGACGATCGACGACATCGGGAACCTCGCGCTTCGCCTCGATCAGCTACAGGAGATCACCGACCGCGGAGAACTCGCGCAGTCGCATCCCAACAATAAGGCGCATTACGCCCACCGCCGCAGTCTTGCCATCAGCTCCGTCGTCGGCCTGAGCGTCCGCTCCATGTGCGGACTCTTCTTCGTGCCATACCAGAACCACGAGACACTACCGAAGTGCCAGGCATGCGAAGAGCGCTACGAGACGCTCCCCGAATAGCCGTCGCGCGCACTCGGCGCGCCGATCACGGCAAGCCCCGGATACCGGGCCGTGGATCTCCAACCTACCGAGACCCCGAAATTGGCTCTTCTGCGATCGTGTCGTTGCCCCTTAAGTCTTACCTCGTTTGACTTCGGAACGAGAGAAAGGCTCCTACATGCGCCAGTGCTGCCCGCAGGAAGCCCGAGAGAAGCTAGACGGCTGGATCGACCGCCAGTTCCCCCAAGACTGGCAGGCCGCCATTATGAGCACGAGCCCAGGTTTTCTAATCGAACTGAATCGGAACCACAACTGCGAGTACGCCTTGCGGTCCGACCGCGCTGACGCGGTAGCGTAATATGTCAGCTACGACGGACCCGTGATCGAGATGGACTACCCGGTCGCAGCTCACGTATTACTTATCGGACTAACTGAAGGCAAGGCGGCAGCCCAGAAGGAGATGCGCGCTCTCCTTAGCCCCGGCAGACTTACCTCCGACTCGCCCCGGCGAAGCGCCACCGCTGGTGAATTGAGAGGTGCCGGTTCTTCCCCCGCTCGCGCATTCGGTGCCCAGCGGATTGCCGCAATCCGGCAGCGGCGTGTGGCCAAACGTACTCGGCGTGGGCGGACGTCTGCGGCAGGGATATGACCAGATGTCCCGAAGCGTGAACGGCGGTTGCTCCCGGTTGAGGTCGTGCCCAGCGCGACCCGGCCCGCTTCGGATTGATCGGATCTGCCGTGACGACGCGGCGGGTGGCTTTCGCAAGATCATCGGTGTTCCCGGTGGGAACACCACCTCAGCGCAGCTGATACGATGAGCTACACAGAGCCACAACATGGCCGGTGCAAAACCGGACATGTGAGCGCAAATGCAGGTCAGCGGCCTGTCGGACACGTCAACCCCTACGGGGGTAAGAGCGGGATTTGAGCCGCAATTTCAGCGGCTTGCAGCGGCATTTATTTCGACTCTTCTTGCGCCGTTTATGGCGTGTATCCGTCGGTCGTCCTGGTGGAGAGTTTTCCCAGGTCAAGGCGTGGACAGGCAACGTGCGGACAGGCGTGCGTGAGCGCGTCGGTAATACGTCGTCCTCCGGTGGTGTCGGGTCGTGGAGAACGATTGAATCCCCGTCGCAGATCAAGGTCATACCCTGGTTACGTAATCTGCCCGAAATCTCGTCGAATGCCTTATCGACGTCATCAAGGATCTGCGTGCCGATCTGACCGCGCGCGTATGCCAGCAACGCATCCTCCCGCACATACAACGGCCGCGGCCCGCGCAACGTCCGCCGGGCGCCCTGCCCGTGCCGGCACCGGTACGTCGCCCGCCCATGCACCCAGGTGCCCTCGGCCCGCCGGCCGCACCGGCCGCAGATCACCAGCCCGGTTAGCCGATACCGGCGCACACTCCCGTCCCGCGGCGCCGGCAGCGCGCTGACCTTCTGGGCGCGCATGAAGTCGTCGGCGCTGACCAGCGGCGGGTGCGCGATTCGGTCCGAGACCACCCAGTCCGCAGGCGCGTTCGCCCGCCGGCGCGGTCCGCCGACCCGGGTCGACTTATCGCCCGGCAGGGTCTCGCAGTGGTCGGTGCTGTGCCGGTTCCACACCTGGAAGCCGGTGTAGCGCGGGTTGGCCAGGATCGTCGCGACCGTGCGCACCGACCAGCGCCGGGCCGAGGTACGCGCGCCGCGGCCGCCGTCGGGTGGTGGTATCCGGCGTTGGTGCAGCGCCGCGGCGATCTCCGGCGCGCTGCGTCCGGCGAGCCGCTGGGCGAACATCCACCGTACGTGCGGTGCCGTCCGCGGGTCGGGATCCAGACGGTAGAGCCGGCGGCCCCAGCCAGCGTGGACCGGGTTCGGATGCGGGCCCGCGTCGACGAGCCGGTAGCCGTACGGTGCCCGGCCTCCGTGGTGCCGGCCTTGCGTGCGGACCTGGGCGCGCATCGCTTCCTTCGTCCGGAACCGGGATCGGAGCACCTCGGTCCGGGACTGGTGCCCCAGCAGCCGGATGAGGGCCCGGTGCGCGGGATCGTCGAGGTCGACCGGCCCGCCGATTTCCGGCAGCCACACTGTGATCCCGTGCCGGCGCAGCACCGGCAGCATCCGCAGCAGCTGGTCGCCGCTGAAGCCCCGCTCGTGCTCCCCGACCACGATCGCATCGAACTCGCGATTCGCTGCGGTCGCCGCGCGCAGCAGCGTCGCGGCCTGCGGGCGTTCGGCCCAGGGCAGGCTGCGGGAGTAGCCGACGTCGAAGAACTCTGCCACGATCACACCGGCGCCGTCGATCACCCTGCCGGCGCTGTCCAGTTGCCACCGGCGGGAGGATTCCTCGTCCTGGAAGCCGCTGGTGGAGATCCGGCCGTAGAACGCGAACCTGTTGCCCGGAGCCGGGTCGCGGCCGATGGTGCCGGCCCGTCGTGGGTGATGCAGTGTCTGCTGTTGTTGCAGCCGGTCGATCAAGTGATCGCCGTCGGATGATGTCACGGGAACGTGTGCCCTTCTTGCCGGTCGGCAGAAGGTATCGGCATGGTCGAGACCTGGCTCAGTGGGGTCGATCATGGACGGCCGTCGGCCGGTGGTGTCGCTGACCAGAGTCGCGGGGGATGAGCGTTGTCCTGCGGCAGGCGCGGTTGGAAGGCCCGGGTGATAGGTGTGTTGCGGGGAGCTGACGTTGGCCGTTTCCGCCTAGCGTCATCGTTCGGCCAGTGGGCGTGATGATCGGAGGGAGGCGAGCCCTGGTGATGGTGGTGTGCGGGTGGTGGCCGAAGGGCTCGAGTCGGCAAGGGGCTCGCTAGGCTCCGCGTGCTTCCGCAGGATTCGCACAACTGGAGACGACCCATGTCACGGGGACGCACAGCTACGCTCGCCGCTCTTGTTCTTGCTCTCACCGGCTGCGCCGGTCCGTCCGATGCGCCGTCGCCGGGTCCGGCGGCGTCCGCTGGCGCCGGGTTGCCTGATCCGAAGACAGCTCTGGCTGCTTCTGTTGCCGCGCTGGACGCGTTGAATTATGAGTTCAAGCTGTCCTCGCCGTATGACGGGGTGATCTCGGTTGTGGTGCACGGGCCGAGTGGGTCGCTGGAGGTGCAGCAGCGGGTGAAGTACAGCGCTACCGACATCACCGACGTGCGGTATCGCACGGTCGGTGACGTCCAGTGGCTGCGGCTGGACTTCTCGCAGACCGAGGGTCTGCCGCCTGATCTGCCGGGTGTGCTCACCGGCCAGAAGTGGCTGCCGGCCAAGCCGCTCGCCAGCAACGGAGCGTTCGGGCCGCTACGCCTGATCCGGCCGGAGAAGAACCTGACCGGTGCGGAAGGGCTGGTGACCCGGGTGGTCGCGGTGACGCGTAAGGGTGCGGCGTCGTTCGACGGGACGGTCGACGTGACCGATGCGGTCCCGGGAGTGTTGGGGTTCAGCCTGGAGAAGGAGCACGTTGCCGCGCTCGGCGACCGGGCGGTCTCGCTGCCGTTTCGTGCGACGACCGACAGTCAGGGCCGGTTGCGGCAGTTCGGATTCGACTATCCCGCGGCGGGGGACTACCCGGCCGGGAGGGTCTCGTTCACCTTCGACCAGTACGACGCGGCACGCCCGGCCGGGGCGCCGACGGGTAGTGAGCTCGGGTCGGATGCCGATGCGACGGCGGCAGCGGCAGCGCTGCGCGCCATTCAGCAGCAGTAGCGTCCCACCGTCGCGGCATCGGATGGTTCGGCGGCGCCGGGACCTACTTCCGGCGCTGCCCCTAGCTCCGCGCCGCGGTTCGTGACCGTGCGGCTGGTCGGGCGGAACGTCAAGACGGGACGTTCGTCGCCGGTAGCGGCGGTTCTGCTGCGGTCTTGAGGGAGGCGGTGTGATTGCCGGGATGTGAACGTTTGCGGTCGCGAGATGTACGTTGCGTGGGTGGCCGGTGATCCTCGGTAACTGATTGTCAAGATCGACAGTGTTTTGTCCGTTCTGTGAATACGCTTTGTAATTGCTGTTTACTTC
>NZ_JNXY01000051.1 GCF_000717135.1 Catenuloplanes japonicus | reverse complement strand
TGCACGTTCAGCTGCTCGGCCAACCGGCGAATCGTCGGCTTCGGCTCCGACTCGCGATACAGACGCACGGCACGTGCCCTGAGTTCGTCGGGGTACTTCTTCGGTGCGGCCACGGATACTTCCTCCCCATGATCAGTCGATCATGCTTGAGAAGCTCCGCCAAACCGGGGGGGGGGGGAACTCACGTCATGGATCCGCAAGGATCGACGCTCGTACGATCGGGACGGCCTTGCTGACCAAGGGACGTGCGATGACCTACGACGAAAATCTACAGTGGCCCGCGTCGGAGTACATTGGACGCGAGCATCGCAACGTGGATTGGGGAGATATCGATTACCAGGTCGACAGCGAAACGGCCGAGCGCATCGTCGAGCTGCGCCGGATCGAACAGCTCGACGACCCGATCGATATCAGTACACGCCTGGCCCGAGAGGGCCACACCGCCTCGCCAGCGACCGTCGAGTGGGTGCTCGAGCAGAGCGTCGAGCAGTCGTAACCACCCGCCACAGGTGCAGCGGCCCAGATGGTGGCCACCTGCTTCGTTTGGATGGGCGAGCAGGTGTGGCCTCTACGAGCTGCACCTCGATCCGGTGCAACCATTCGCCTCCCAGCAGCAACCGCATCCCGGACAACCAACCGGCCTCGTCGGCCTGCACCATACACTCAACACCAAGCTCGTGGCCGCCGTACTCGGTTTCGACCCGCGGGCCCCGTTCCTATCTCAATCATCCATCCGTGGTCGGACAACGCCGACAGCGCAGACACAGACAGGCGAATCCTGAACGGTCGACGCGGCCGTGGCGGGCGTTGGTTCTGGCGAAGCTCCTCTCGGCCGAACAGTGGGTCATGGCATCAGCCCAGCAGCATGAGCCTGGGTGATCAGAAAGCCGACCACGAATCAACCGATCGCCATCTACACAGCTAGTCCTAGATTCGACACAATGCGTGAATGTCGTCTCTCCCTTCAGAGCCGAATCCAGCGCTTCGCCTGGTTGCCGCACGTGCGGGCAGCGACGCCGTCGAGCAGGCGATCCGGCTTGGCAACACGGCACGTTCGACGCTCGGTCACCTGGCGTTCGCCGTCTACGACGATGCCGCGGCGAAGGGCTGTCTTCGCGTGGCATACCAGGGTGAACGGGCGGTGGCGTATGCGCTGTACGGCCTGGGCCGGGGGCGCGTCAGACTGACGCACCTATGTGTGGACGAGAAGTTTCGGGGACACGGCTTCGCGCGGATCCTCGTGGACGACATCAGTCAGCGACATGCCGAGTACCGGGGCATCCTGGTGCGCTGCCGCCATGACTATGGCCTGGCCGAAATGTGGATCAGTCTGGGCTTCACCAGCATCGGCGAGAAAGCCGGCCGGGGCCGTGACCGCGAGCCGATTGTGGAATGGTGGCGCGATCACGGCCATCCCAACCTGTTCACCGTCGACGCCGAGACCGTTCTCGTCCGCGCCGCGATCGATTTGAACATCCTTCGCGATCTCGCAGAGTCGGCGCGAGGAGACCGCGAAGACTCATTGTCGCTGCTCAGCGACCAGATGGCGGGGCGCCTGGAGTTGGTGCGCACTGCGGCTCTCGATCGGGAGATCGCCACCATGAACGGCGATCTGCGCGCCCGGTGCTCGCGCACCGCGCAACCGTTCCCGTCAGTCCGTGCGGACGGGACCTTCACCTCGCAGCTCAGGGCGCAGTTGACGGTGGAGGGAAAGAAGACACATCCGGACTATCCACGGAACGCCAACGATCGGTTCGACCTCGCGCACGTGGCGGATGCCGCAGCGTCGGGAGTCAAGGTTCTGATCACCAAAGACAGCGACCTCACGCGGACGCTCGGCCCAGCTGCAGCAGACCACGGCGTGCGGATTCTGCGCCCGAGTGACGTGGTCGTTCACCTGGATGAGTTGGAGAGAGCGGAGTCGTACCGCCCGGTGGATCTGCTGGCCACGGGCTACGTACGGCATCTGATCGGCAGCGGCCACGACGATTCCACCGCCGTGCTCGCCAATCGGCGGGGCGGTGAGAGCCCCAAGCATTTGCTTCAGGCTATGCGGAAACTCGCGCTCGGCAAACACGACCGCATCGGCGTCTACGGGCCCGACGGAAGCATCGACGGGCTGTACGGGCTGGTCACGACGCCGGATAAACTTGTGGTGCCGCTGCTGCGCGTCACGGACGCACCTATCGGAGATACCCTGGCGCGCCAGTTGCTGTTCCTTGTCAGGCAACAGGCGCGTGATGCCGGCAGGCATGTCGTTCGCATTACCGACGGGTATGCGTCGTCGCAGGTCAGGTCCGCCGCGTTGACTGACGGTTTCGTCGGCGACGGACAGGACCTCGTTGCCTATGTGCTTCCGGCGGTCGGTACGGCAGGAGAGGTCGAACACCAGGCGGTCGTGGCGGCGCGCCGTGCCGGGCTCATCGAGCCGGCTACCTTACGATCCGGTATGCCCTCGTTGGTGGCCTCTGAGCTGGAACGCGCATGGTGGCCCGCGAAGATCATCGACAGCCGGCTGCCGACCTATCTCCTGCCGATCCAGCAGGCGTACTCCGCCGACCTTCTCGGCGTACCGGCCGGGCTTCTCCCGCGCCAGAACCACCTCGGCCTCAACCGAGAGCACGTCTACTACCGCAGCCCACGAGGTCTGCGCTTCTCCGCGCCGGCCCGGCTGCTGTGGTACATGAGCGCCACCGGCCCCACCACAGCCGCACCCCCAGGCGTCGTCGCCTGCTCGGCGCTCGACTCCGTCGTTGAAGGTTCGCCCGACGACCTGCACAGCAGGTTCCGGCATCTTGGGGTCTGGGACCGGTCCTCAGTCTGGGGCGTTGCCCGGGAGCAACGAGCGCAGGCGTTGAGGTTCACCAATACCGAGATTCTCGCCCGGCCGGTGCCACGCCGCCGCCTTGCCGATCTTCTGCGTCAACACGGACTGGCGGCGCAGGCTCCACAAGGTCCAATGAGGGTTCCGGCTGCGCTCTTCGCAGCGATATATAGAGAAGGTGTTGAACGGTGACGAGTCCGAAGACGCTGCTTCTGTCGCTTCGCCCGCGGTTCGCCGCGGCGATCCTGGACGGCACCAAGACGATCGAGATCAGGCGCCGGCCGGTCAACGCCCTGCCAGGAACTCCGGTCATCCTGTACGCCAGTAGCCCTGTCATGGCCATCGTCGGCACCGCCCGCCTCCGAACGGTCGAGTCCATGCCCGCCGACATGGCCTGGCAACGCTTCCAGAGCAGCTTCGCGCTGAACCGGCCGGAATTCGACGCCTACCTCGACGGAGTCGATACCGCGGTCCTCCTCCACCTACGCGCCATCAACACCCTAAACGAACCGCTGCCACTACGAGGACTCCGACAGTCAGGGACATTTCAACCACCACAGAGCTTCCGGTACGTTGCGGCATCCGACCCCGCGCCCCTGCATCGTCTCGCCCTAACCGCATAGACCCCGCCCAGGCAAAAGCTTTCGCTGCCTGGTGACCGGCCCTCGGACGCGGGGCCTCTCGTAGGTTCGAAGGGCGTTGCGTCCGTTAACACTGTCATCATGAAACTCGTGGCTACATCGGGGCCTCCGTGTAGATTGGATTCGTGAGCGTCGCATCAAACGGACTCGTTTCTGCTGCTGAGGTGGCCCGCCTCGCGGGCGTCACCCGCGCAGCGGTCTCAAATTGGCGACGCCGACACGCCGACTTCCCCGCTCCGGTAGGTGGCGGACGGAACGCGCTGTTCGTACTCTCAGAGGTGAACGACTGGCTTGATCGACAACGGAAACCTAGTCAGGCTTCCGACGAGGTGCTCGTCTGGCAAGCCCTCCGGGAACGGTACGGCGACGACATCGTCACCGGTATTGCTGATGTCGCCGAACTATTCACATTAAGTGCCTCCGGCCGCCTTGATGAGACAACTCAACTACGGTTGACCGCGATGGCCGCGCAGAGCAGCCCTTCAGAGGTAATCGATGCACTCATCGAGCGATCGCTCCCCTCAGGCGGGACTTTCACGGCTCCACCCCTTGCTGCTGTCGTGTCTCGGCTCGCGAGACTCGACGCAGGCGTCATATTCGACCCGGCTTGCGGCTCGGCATCGCTCCTCTTGACCGTCGCGCCAGGCCCGAATGTGCGCGTAGTCGGTCAAGAGGTCAACGAGACTTTCGCGCGCCTAGCGACAGCGCGTGCCGCTCTTGCCAACCTCGAATTCAGTATCGTCGTCGGCGACTCGCTTCAGGCGGATGGCTGGCCTGAGCTTCGCGCCGACTTGGTGGTCTGCGATCCTCCAGTCGGCAGCACAGCGTGGGGACGAGAGAACCTCATGCTCGACCCACGGTGGGAGTTTGGTGTGCCCACCAAAGCTGAGGTCGAGCTGGCTTGGCTACAACATTGCTACGCCCATCTGGCGCCTGGTGGAACGGCGATCGTGGCGATGCCACCGTCGGTGGCGTACCGGCGGCCAGGACGTCGAATCCGGGCCGAACTTGTGCGGCGCGGAGTCCTCACACAGGTCACCGCGTTGCCGCCCGGTCTAGCCACCGCCCACTCACAACCAGTACACCTTTGGTCGGTGGTCCGACCAGGGCAGACCAGCGGCCCGGTCGCCTCGGTTCGCTTCTGCGACTTGAGCGATGTCGACCCCATGGGCTCACTGCTTCCGGACGAGCATCATGTAGCCGAGGTACCACTGGTCGACCTTCTGGACGAGGATGTCGACCTGACACCGACCCGATACACAAAGTCGACGCAGCTCGACTGGACCGCTCAGTATTCAGCCGCTCGGAAAGCTGCTCTCGATCAGCTTAGCCAGGTAGCCCGTGAGCTACCGAGTCTCACGGCAGGACCAGGAAGCCTTGAAGGTAGTTCACTGCGCGTGTCTGATCTGAGCCGCGCCGGCCTGGTCGTCATTCACGACGGAACGGTGACGTCAAACAGCGACCAGCTCGATACCGCCTTCCTACGCGGATTCCTTCACAGTTCGACAAACGTCTCTCGGGCGACCAGCGGCAGTGGCAGCTTCCGCGCCGACATCCGCGGCGCTCGCATCCCTCAAATGAGCATCGATGAGCAGCGCCGCTACGCCGTAACGTTCCAGGCGCTCGACCGGGCAGAGGAACGGCTGCGCGAGATCACTCTCACCAGTCTCGACATGATTGCCCGAGCGCGCGAGGGTCTGGCTTCCGGCACGTTGCGGCCGGAGGCTTGATTTTCAGTGATCTCGACGGACGAAAGGGCTTGGCTGCCTGCTCCAGGAGACGTGTAGCGCCTCCCTTGCACGGGTGCACGCGACGAAGAGCAGGCAGCGCTCCCTAAGGAGATCACTGTCATGTTGCACGCGGTCGACCTCGGCTGGCGTGACTTCCTTCGCGAACGGCACCGACTGAGCCGTGACCCCCGCCACAGCGACACAACGAAACTCGAGCCCTTTCATCGCATGCATGGTCGACAGCCGTACACCGTCCTCGGTCGCTGCTGGGTTGTCCTTCACTCGCACCGTCCGTACTCCGGCCGCGGACAGCGCCTCGGCGATCCGGTTCAGCAAGAGGTTGAATCGAGCGCACACCGCGATCTCGCTGCTGTTGACCCCGCCGGCCAACCACTCCTGCACCTGGGCAACCAGAGCCGCCACTTCCTCCTGCTCGCTGGCATAGCCCGAGATGTGCGGCCGGCGTCCGTGCAGCAGGGAGCGATAGCCCGCGAGAGTGTCCGAGCCCTGGCCCTCCAGGTCCGCGACCGGCGACTCGTGCATGAGGCCGGCCGACCAGCTCAAGATCTCCTCGGTGTTTCGGTAGTTGAGGCGCAATCGGCTGCTGCGTCCGGCAACCGAAATGCCCACCGATGCCAGTGAAACCCGGTTGTCGTAGATGCGTTGGTGTGGATCGCCGGTCAAGAACAGATCGTCGGGACCGGGTGCCACCGCGGCTCGCAACAGTCGCCACTGCATCGGATGCAGGTCTTGCGCTTCATCGACGACCACATGCTGGAATTCGCGCATGGCCGGCTTCGCCCCGTCGACCAGCTCTGCGGCCGTCGCGCACATTCGCAGCTGGGTGGTCTTTCCCGCAGCGCTCAACTCCCCATGAAATGCCTCGACTGCATCCCAGATTAGATCTCGTTGTGGCGCTCCGATCGCACGGCCTCGACCTCGCCGCGCAGCGGCACGGTACTCCTCGCGGGTGCGCAGGTTCTGCGCCAGGATCACATGCCGGTACTCCTGCTGGAGAAACTGCTCAGCCCACGGCAAGCCGAGCCGACGCTGAACTCGACGCCACAGCTGTCGTTCATCGACGTCGCCGATCGGGGCGGGTGCCCGGCCTGACAGTTGTTGCACGGTCCGGTACGCGTAGGCGTTGACCGTGGAGACCTCCAGCCGAGGGGGCAGAGTGTCGACGCCGAGCAGCAGAGATAGGTTCGCCCGGAGCGTGTCGGCAAGCGCGTTGGTGAACGTGGTCAGCAGGATCCGATGGTCGGGGTATCGGGCCAGGAGGTGTTTGACCCGGTGCAGCGCGACGACGGTCTTTCCGGTTCCAGGACCACCGGTCACCTGGGCTGAGCCGAGGAATGAGACACGATAGGCGACCCGCCGCTGAGACGGGTGAAGGAAGACTCGCCATGCCTCGAACGGCTTCTCCAAAGCTTCGATCAGCTCATCGGGGCTGGTGACCAGCGTGATTCGGCTGCGGGTGTTGGCGATTGCGATCGCCAGACTCTGCTCGGACTCGTCGATCGGGTCGGGTGGACGTCGTTCCGCGACGACGTCGCGGTAGACCTCTTCCGGGCTGAAGCCCTCGGCGAGGTACTGCAGCACCTCGAACTGGTCCTCGGGGAGCAGCGTGCCGAACGCGTCGAGTTGGACCTTGTCGACGATTGTGCGCACCGCTCGCAGCACCTGGTCGTCGACTCCGAGATCGCGGAGCACGCTATCGGAGTGCTTCGCGAACAGCAGCGATGGTGCCTTCGCCGCCTCCTTCTCGAGCACCGGGGTCAGCTGTTCGATCGCGACGACGTTGCGTACCTCCAGCGCCCGGGTAGCAGTATTGACGGTGTAGACCCGTTTGGCCGCCCATCCGTATGCGTCGTCATGAGGCACCACGTTGAGCAGGAGGAAGGTCTCACTACCGTCGTCCGGAGCGAGGACGACACCGCGCCAGAAGTCGGTGATCCGGATGGTCCGCATCCGAGCGTCACGCGAGTTGTTGACCGACTCCAGATGCAGTCCCTTATCTGCATAGAGCTCGGCAACTGTCAGCTGTTGAAATTTCGCCATCGCCTTGCGCACGCCGGCCTTCATCGGCTTTTCCAGAACGTCATAGCTCTGCCAAAAGCTGGTGGCGAAGGCAAGCTGCGGCACGTCACACCCTCCGTGGTGATCGACGATTAGACGGTGACGATACTGTCCTGCTCGGTCAGGTGGGCTTGCTCGTAGAACCATTGCAGGCTCTCCAGCAGGATGTCGGCGGCGCCGGGAGTAGTGAGGACTTTCAGTGGAAAACCCGGGCGCAGGGTCAGCTTTGCGGCGGCGATCTCGACCCCCGGCACCCGGTTGAGCCGCTGTCGAAGCTGCTCCCGCAACGCCGGATCGTCGAACGGAGCACGGCTGCTCAGATGCTGGAACACCACCTCGAACTTGCCGCTCGGGTAGATGGTCGCCGGCCAGATGTCACCCTCGGTATGCCCTCTCTCGCGGGCCATCAGGAAGCACGACGTCTCAGCGGCCTCACCGTAGAGCAGACTGCCGCCCAACTCGGACCAGCGGTCGAGCAACGCCAGAGTCGCCCCGGCAACCCTGCCATCCTGAAGCACACCCATCTGCTCGGCGAAACGCTCGGCCCGCAGCTTCGCCTCCGCCAACCGAGGCCGAGGCATCCTCTGGGGTAGGTCTTCCGGGGCAGCGCCGCTCAGTTGAGCCAGCTCTTCGAGGTCGATGCGCTGGGCGGGATTGGCCACGCCCTGTTCGCTGAACGCCACGCCCTCCGAGGTCAACACCTTCATGGGGTCGTCAGTTCGGCCGTCCGGCCAGCGGAAACCACCCGCGACGGTCCCCTCGGCCTGCAGCACCCGGTGGGCGTTCGGGACGGGGTGGGCGCGTAGGCGGTTGCCGACCGGCTGCGGCGCGGTGCCGATCAGCGCAGCGAGATCACCGTACGTCGTCCAGGCACCCGCGGGCATCGCGGCGAGGGCCTTGGTCATGAGGTCCCAGCGGACCTCGTTCTGATCGGTCGTCTGCGCGGTCGGACCCGGCCAATATGCGATGATCCGTTCGGCGAGCGACTCGGCACGGGCTCGAATCTGCGGCCGGCCCCAGCGCTCGCTGTCGATGATGTCCTGAGTCAGCCGCAGGCCGCTCTTGGCCAGTTGCACCCGTTTGACGGGGAACGGGCTGTTACCCAGTTCGGCGTTGTAGCCGGTCAGGGTCAGATTACCCAGGGTATGCACCAGGGCGTCGTGGACCTCGGTGACGTTTTCGTCCGGATTGAGGTCCGCGGCGAGCATGCGCTGCCACTCCGGACCGATCTTCTGCGGCAACACGTGCTCGATGGTCAGCTTGCCCAGCGAGACGGGCTCCTTGCTGCCGTACGACTCCTCCAGCCAGCGCATCACCAGGGTCCGCTGTGCGGCCCGCCCGTTCGTATAGAACGGCAGCGTCCGGACAGCGTTGCGGACATCGTTGTCAGTGGCGTAGTACTTGCGGCCGGCCGAGAGGTAGGCGTGCACCGCCTGATCGACTGGCAGGTCCTTGTCCATCTCGGTGACGATCGACAGCAGGTTCCGGTTGATGTTCGCGGTGGCCCGGCCGATCAGCAGGCGCCGGACCAGGAAACTCTCCACATAGTGCAGTGCGGCGGCCACCTGGCTGCTGGTCGCGGTCTTCTGGCTGCGCCGGTCCAGCAGATGCAGTACAACCGGGTACACCGTCGTCGTACCCCACACATAGAGACGTTCGAGCCGGAAACGTACCGCCGGGTCCTGCTCCTCCTGGGGGTGCAGGATGAGCCGCAGCAGCTCACCGAGCCGACCGAACCGGCGCACCTCCGCCTCGACCTGATCCTCGGTGTCCAACCGGTCGAGTTGGGCCTGCTGCCGCGCGTAGGTGTCGCTCTGCGTGACGCGGACGTCCCGGTGAACCAGGTCGAGCCAGAACAGCAGCTCCAGCTCTGCCGGAGTGAGCCGCTCCTGCAACGGCAGCCAGTGCGCGTCGTAGACAGCCCTGCCCCGGCTCGGCAGCCGCATGAACAGGTAGTTGCGCAGCAGGTCGGCCTGGGTCAGCTTGAGACCGGTGTTGTTCAGCGACTCGAAGATCCGGTACACGTTGTCACCGGCCTGCGCGGTGACCGACACCAACCCTAGACCGAAGATCACCGCCTCTTCGAGTCGCTGGATCTCCGACGCCACGTCCGGCTCGGCCAGCTTCGCGCAGAAGTAGCGGTACGCGGCGCCGACCAAACCCTCGCCGGCCAGAGCCGAAGAATCCACGCATGCGACGTACGCCTCCAGATCGGCCTGGGTCGGGACGAGCTTGAGCCGACGCTGCGGAGCGTACTTATTGATCAGGTACTGCTCGTTGAGCCGGCCCTCATGCTCGACGCCCTCGGTGACAACCCGGTGATCACGGATCGCACAGAGCAGGATCGAGAGGGTAGTGAGGCGCTGCTGACCATCGACCACCAGGAAATCCTGTACGCCGGCCGGCCCGTTCTGAGGACTGGGCGCGAGCACCAAAGACCCGATGAAGTGCGTGGCCTTCGGGTTGCCCACCCGATCTTCGGCGAGCCGGAGAAGGTCATCCCACAAGCGTTCCAGGTGGTGCTCGGTCCACGAGTAGGTGCGCTGATAGAGCGGCACCTGATATTGCCTGGCGCCTTCGAGCAGACCTTGCAGGGTGGTCTCGGCTGCCACAACCATCGGAGGTGATCACCTTCATCTATTCCAGCCCGTTGCGGGCGACGTCGTTGTCGGGAGCGGGATGATGCCGGTCACTGCGCGGGGTGCCGCGGACCGTGCCCGGGTGGTGGGTTCAACGTCGAGGTGTAATTCTCGCCGTCGAGCGGCTGCGTAAGGCTCAGCCCGGCGGACGCCATCCGCTCATACTCAGCCAGCACCATTTCCTTGGTCCGGTACGAGCCGTACTTCGCAATCTCGTTGTTCTTCAAACCACCATTCTCGGTCTGGAAGCTCTCCAGGATATAGTCAACGTCCTTACGGACAATTCCATATAAGTGAAAGCAATACGCGTCCAGCTCTGCTCGGATGTGCGCACGCCGCTCCTCGTCCCAACGGAAGGGGGAAGTCCCGGCTGCATCGCCAAGGTCCATCGCGATCCCGACCATGTCCCACGTCGTATAGGTGAGTTCCTTCACACGCGGAACAAAGAACGAAGTATGGTCAGCCAGAACAGCAGGCGCGGGCACCGGAAGCTGCTTCCACACGAACTGTTTTAGGTGGGCACCACTGACTTTTTGACGACTCACGTAGTCGAATACTAGCGAGCTCTGCACGGCAATCAGGGCAGCAGCAAGTACAGGAGAGACCCGCGGGAGCATCAGTGGAAAAGTCTCCACAACGGCGGTGCGCGGCAGAAAGGCCGGGATAGCCGTTCTCTCATCGGTAGTGCGGCAGATGTCACGCCAACCGCATAGCCACTGCCGATCCCAGGCAACATCACCTAGTCGGATTTCCACACCGGGCACACGCATTTCTTTTCTTTTTCGCACCGTCTCAATTAGACCATTTTCTGCAACCCAATAACGCGGCATTGCCTGATTCGAAGAATCAAACTTGCCTTCGATTGAGACTCTTTCGCGCTCTTCGTTGCCCTCTCCAAAAAATGAATTCCACCGATGATCGAAGTGATGAACCATCTTGCCTTCATAGAGGGGGAGCATTCTGTCATCGCCGCGAACAAAAAAGTTCCCCCGATCAATCGCCCAGCCGTCAGCTTCAAGAAAATCGCGATTTCGAAATAGATCCGAGTCATCTGTAGTATGAAATGGAGTTGGAACGAAATCGATTGGCCAACCTTTCCGATCACCACCCGCCTCGGCAACAAGGACCGGCATCCGGCGATATATGTCGAGCGTAAGATCAGCGTCTCGACGACTTCGAAAAATCGGCAGGTTTCCCGTATTGGGACTCATCAATTTGATCTCATCCGGACTGAGAGCAAAGATCCGGGAAACATCTTCAAGCTCAGCGGGGTCTGACATAAAGAAAGCAAACCGTGATACAGGTTCACTCAAAGAAGTTCCGGTAAGCGACAGTAGGCAGAACTTATAGCGAGAATCCACGCCAACAAAGAGCGGCTTCCTATTATCAAAATCATACAGTGCCGAGACTGCACCGCGAGCGGTGAAATTTGCAAAAAGATACTGCGCCGCCGCGCCGGTCGCAATAGCAGTCGGGATGATAAATCCAATTCTGCCAGTGGCTTTCACTAGTGCGGACGCTCGCTCAGCGAAAAGCTGATCGATCTGCAACATGGTTACGCCCTTGACCGTGAGACCCTTTGAGCACATAGGGAAAATCCCGGAGTCGCCAGCGAAGTGGAAAGTGGCCTTCACAGTGCGACGGGCTTCCCGGTAGCGCTGTCCACCAGCTGGATTCTCGACCTCCCACTCCTCGATCCGGTTACGCCGAGCCACACCGGCAACAGCAGCAATCGCGGGTTTGACTACACTAAAATATTTCTTGTCTTCAAAGTCGACCTTGTCCCACGGCGGATTTCCCAGCACACAGGAGAATCCTCCGTCCCATCCAACAGCCCGGTCAATATGGTCTTCGGCAGATTCCTCCGACACAGCGAAGATCTCCGGGAAGACGAGATGCCAGTGAAAGAAGCTGTACTGACTACGGAGCCGTTCGATCTCCTGGAGTGTCTCCGCCGGCGCGGCACCTTTGGCGTCGCCCTGTAGGTTTACGAAGACCTCGTGGGTAATTGGGGCGGGTGCTTCTTTAGCCTTGTGCCAGGCAAAGGCAGCACACCAGGCGTCGGCCACCCGAACGGCCTTCTGATAGTCGTCGGAGCGGGTCCAGCTCTGGTACGCATCCGCCTGCCGACGGACATCTCGGAGGCTGTCGACGGCTACGCTGGTGATTTTCTGGAGTTCGCTGGCGAATCCAGTGTTCGCCGTGACTGCCTGGCGAAGCAGCTTATCGGTGCTGAGCTGCCCGGACCGTTCCTGGGCGTTACGTCGTCCCAAAGCCGCGGCAAACTGCGCGTTGTCGCCCTCGACCGGTTTGAATGCCTTGTCCGGAATGCCGTCACGTAGCAGCGCGGGCGTCGCCCCGATGAGGGCGTTGCCGTGCCGCAGATGTGCATCAAGGAAGCCGAGCGGCTTGCCTGGCTCCAGTGCCTCCAACCACAGCGAGACCTTCGCGAGTTCAATGGCCATCGGGTTCAAGTCCACCCCGTAGAGGCATCGGGCGACCACCTCATGCAGGGCATGCCGTACCGAATCCAAGGTTGGTTCCGGATTACTCTCCCGAACCGCGGCAACGCGCTTGGCGATCCGGCGAGCCGCCGCTACGAGGAAGTGGCCGGAACCACACGCCGGGTCGCAGACCGTCAGGGAGAGCAGCTCGTCGACGACGAACCGTGCCGTGTCAGGGCTCCCAACCCGCGCCGCCTTCTGCTCGCCACGCCGCTGCGCGTCGTCAATGACCGGGTCAAGGGAGGTATCCAGTACCCTTTCGATCAGCGACGTCGGCGTGTAATAGGAACCAGTATTCTTGCGATCGTTGCCGAGCCTATTGACCAGTTCAAACGTAGCCTCATCAGCACTGTACTTTGGTACGAGTTCAAGTAGCGACTCGTAGATGGAGCCCAGTTCCTCGGCACCCATGTTGCGGTAGTCGACCTGCCGCCAGCGACCGGATTTTTCGTCGCGTACCCGGCATAGCTGGCGTACCGCTTCGAGAATATCGGCGTTGGCAAGTAACAATTCATGCAATGGTGCGTCGGCCGTGCCGTTGTCGAAAAGCCCGCCAAGACCGGGCAGACCCAACTCGGGTCGGCCATGTTCGTTACCCAACGCGTCCAAAACAATCCTCAACGCCTGGTAGAGATCGGTGTGGCTAGTGCCACGGCGGCGTAGGGCTTGGCGGCGCAGCCGAGCTGAAGAGAAATAGTCCGCAAAGCGTCGGCGAACCTGTTCCGACGCGTTGGGGGCAAGCAGCGCGTCGCGGTCCTCCGCGACGAACAGAAAAATCAGGCGGTATACCAGGCGCAGCAGGGCGGTGTGCAGGGTCTCGGCGTCTAGATGTTGTCGAAGACGGCCGTTGGCGGGGTGGCGAAGGAAGCCGGTGCCCAGGGTGGTGATGGCGTTCTGGACGCCGTCACGCAAGTGGTCCAACGCACGGGTGCCAGAGGCGATCGCCTCGACGCGCCATTTCTCCAGCCAGCAGCTGGCCGGCAGGGCGCCGTCGGCGATGTCGAACCGAGAGACGTGCAGCAGCCGGTAGAGCAGAACAAACTCGCTGAACAGTTCGCCGTCGAAGATGGCTTCCAGATCGAATTCGACGTACGAGGCGGTGGCCAGGGCGCTGGAGTCACGAAGCAGGCGGATCTGACGGCCGTTGGCGAGCACAGCCCACAGATGGGTGCTGGTCCGGTTGAGACACTCCTGGACCAACGATTGTGGCGGTACGGAGCCGGGCGCTGGACGCATGTCGAGCGTGGCGTTCCATCTGATGAGGTGAATCGGCACATGCTGCCAGCGGTGGCTGATCGGGAAGGCCTTCGCACCGTCGTCGGCGCTGATGCCGGCGGCACCGACCGGGGTCAGAAGCCCAAAGCCCAACGTGTTGAACAGTGGCTCCAGCCATTCCCGGACGGCGAGGCCGGTCGGGTCGGCTGGGGTATCCGCGTCGGGGGCCACCGGCAGCTTCTGCCGCAGCTCCGCCCAGATCGACTTGAGGTAGTCCCAGTGGCGCTCGGCCTCGTCGCGTACCGACCGGCTCCCAACGATCCGGTAGTCGGCAGGTGCGGAGCCGGTGACGTCCCGTCCCTCGGAGATCCGGACGAGCATGTCGGCCGGCAGCAGACCACCGATCGTGTGGACTGCGGAGAACACCTGGTTGCGGGCGGTTGCTGACATCAGGCGTTTCCTCCGGTGGCCGGCAGGTAGACGAAGGCACCGAGAACGTCGGCAGGCTTCAGGGCGGTGACGCTGACGCCGCGTACGATTTCCCCTGCGGCGCTGCGGACCCGACGGTGCGAGTCGAGCAGGTCGGCGGCGAGTACATCACCGTACGTGTCCAGATGCTCGGTGGCAGCCGGGAGATTCTCGATCAGGCGGCGGAGGGTGCTCTCCGCGAAACCGCGATCGGTGTTCTCGACCGGGGTCGCGTCAAGCAAATCCAGGGCCGCGCCGTTCGGCAGCCAGGTGGCATTTGTGGGAGCGCCCTGGAATGCTAGAAGGCGAGCGTCTTCGGCGATCAGTTGCCGGAAGTCGGCGCGGGTCGGCAGCGTCAGTTGGAAACGGTAGCGGACGAGCAGCAGGGTGGTGCGTACAGCGACCGCTCGGGTACGGATGACGCCGCAGCGACGGGCTGGGCGCCGACCGTCGATCTGCGGGTCGAGTGCCGAGTTCAGCACGTGGCTGGCGAGGGCGCTTACTACCGGGTCGGTGCGGACCAGGGCTGCCTCACCACGATCGACCGCCGGACTGGCCCTGAACGACAGTGGTGAGTTGCCCGCAGAGCCGACCAGCGGCGCCAGAGTGTCGCGTAGCCCGACTGGGCAGCCGCTGAGGTCTGCGGTGAAATCGCCGCCGGAAGCGGGAACCTCACGAAGGACGCCGTCGAGCGCGGTCAGCGACCGGCGTACGAAGTCCTGGACCTCGCTGGTCCGGCCGAGGGTCTCGCGAATCGCGGTGACTTCGCGAGCTACCTCCTCCGGATGGATCGAGCGCTGAGCAAATCGGGAACGGGAGGTTCGCTCGCGCTCGGCGGCCGAGTTCCACTCGGCGTCGAGTGCCGCCGCCCTCTCGTCGACACGACCCGGCTGAAGGTCCGCGTCGAAAAGACTCTCCTGCTGGTATGCGGGGCGGCCACGGATGAGTAGCCATTCCACTATCGCGTCGGTGACGCCGGTGGATTCGGCGTCGGGGATGCTGACGGAGACCCCGAGGTCCTTACGAATCTGTCGGTGTTTGCGGATGAGTACTTCGAGGACCTTGCCGTCGATGCCGTTGTCGGCCCCGTACAGAGTGATGACCTTGACCTCGGAGCGCTGCTGGCCGAACCGGTCGACCCGGCCTTCGCGCTGGTCGTGGCGTGTCGGGTTCCAGGCCAGGTCGTAGTGGACGACCGCGTCGAAGTGGTGCTGGAGGTTGACGCCCTCGGAAAGGCAGTCGGTCGCGATCAGGACACGGCGGGCATCGGGCTCCTCCCCTGCTTTGGTCGCGAGGGCTTCGATGCGCTGCCGGCGCTGCTGCGGCGAGAGTGTGCCGGTGACCGCCTGAATCTCGGTTTGGCGACCGAGCTTGCCATGGAGCTGCTCGGCGACGTATTCGGCAGTCGGGATGTAACGGCAGAAGACGATCGGATGGTAGCCGTCGCGCAGGAGGGCCTTCAGATGCTTAATAAGAGCGGCCAGCTTGAGATCTTCGGCGGGCCCTTCGAGTTGTGCAGCGCGCTCGGCCAGTTCGGCAAGCCTGGATTCGCTGGCTGGTGTCTGTGCTCCCGGCGCGACGTCGAGCCCTTCGAGGCTGTCGCTGTCTGCGGAGTCGCTGATCAGCGGTGCGCCGAGCTGGTCAGCCTCGACGGCGCTGTTCGCCGCGGCAGCCGCCGACCTGGTGCGCAGCGTCTGGGCTGCTGCCCGTGGGGACGAGACCAGCGATCGCAGCAGTGCAATCGCGGACCACCAGGCGATCCGGGCCTCGCGCTTGCCATGGGTGCCGGCGACAGCAACCTGCTCACCGGCGTACGCGATGGCGTCGTCCAGCAGGCTCCGGTAGGCGGGAGACAGCTTGTAGGTCTCGTCCTTGAAGAGCCGGTCGGCGGGAAATGACGTGGCCTCGGCGAGGGTGTCGTCCTTCAGCCCGTCTTCGACAGTGAGGTATTGACGGACATCGGCACGCTTGCGATGCACGAAGTGCTGAGCCAGAAGCCGTCGGCCGGATTCTCGATCCAGATCCACGGTCGCGAGGTCAGGCCGGAGTAGGCCGAGTAGGTTGCGGAATGCGCTCTCCTTGCCGCTGTGCGGGGTGGCGGTGACCAGCAGCAGGTGGCGCTCGGGGTCGGCAGCGACACGTTGCAGGAGCTCGAAGCGCAGCTGATTCTGTGTTGAAGTCTTCTCGTCAGCCGCGACGCAGGTATGTGCCTCGTCGACGATGACCAAGTCCGGGCAGTGCCGGACGAAATCGTCACGGTGCCGGGTCGACTTGATGAAGTCGGTTGAGACAATCACGTTGGGGTGACGATCGAACAACGACTGTCCCAGGTCGAGCCCACGCTCCAGGCGCGACACGGTCGAGGCGAGCACTAGTTCGGCGTCGATGCCGAACTTGGTGCGCAGTTCCTCCTGCCACTGTTCGGCCAGCGCCGGGGAGCAGAGCACCGCCAGTCCACGAACGCTGCCCTGGGCGAGCATCTCGGTGGCGATGAGGCCGGCTTCGACGGTCTTGCCGATGCCGACGTCGTCAGAGATCAGTAATCGGACGGTGCGTTGCCGCAGCGCCATCATCAACGGAACCAGTTGGTAGGCGCGTGGTTCGACAGCGATTCCGGCCAGTGACCGGAATGGGCCGGCGCCGGCCCGGAATCCGATTCTCAATGCGGAGCGCAACAGCCCGGCCGCATAGGCATCGCCGGCGTCCGTGGGGTCCGGCGGCGGGAACTGTGCGCCGTGCACCTCTTCGAAGCTGGGGAATACCGCGGCAATGTCGTCGTCGGCGCCACCGAGCGGGCGCAGCACCAGCATGTCGGCGGCGCTCTCGGGCAGCACTACCCAGTCCCGTCCGCGGGCCGAGACCAGCGAGCCGGGAGCGAAGGTTGAACTCATCGGTGGGTGGATCCTTCCGTACTGCCGCAGGTCATTCGCTGGAGCCGGGGCCGAAATAGGACGGGTGCTGTTTGACGATGGCCGCCCAGTCGCCGTTGTGAGGGAATCGGATGACCTCCCAGCCCAAGTCGTAGAGTCGTTCCTCAGCGTCGGCATCGCGCTCGGCGATGACCGCGTGGTCGTGCACCGGCCCATCGACGAAGATGGCGACGTTGACGCCGGGCAGCAGGTAGGCGAAGTCGGGCCGGGCCAGCGCTCCCGCAACGTGGTATTGGGTCTCGTGGGGAAGGTGATACCCGCGGGCTTTGAGCCACGCCAGCAGGTCAGTCTCCAGACTCGAGTCGGCCTGCCCGGTGAGCCTGGCCAGCTGTTCGGAGCGGGACTCTCCACGGCCGGTGGCGAGCGCCTCCCCGTTGGCGAAACGCACCAGGAGGTCGTTGATCAGCTGCCGGTCGATCGCGGAGTGGTCGAGCTGGTTGCCGTAGGTGAGCAGGCACTCGTAGCAACCACGGGCGCAGGGCCGGTCCGGGTGCGCGCCGCCGCGGTCGGTGCCGTCGGCGGTGAAGTGGCAGATGTCGAGTGCTTCGGCAGCGGCAGCGGCCAGAGCGCGCGGATCCGATTGCATCTGGCGCAGCACTCCAGCGCCACCCTCGGCTGCCTCCATAAACAGCATGCGGTCTCGCGGTCCTTCGACCGGGGGTAGCAGTTCGCTGACCAGTTCGGAGTCCTCCAGCTCGAAGGCGGCCTCGATCCCGCGCTCCAGCGCGTACATCAGAGTCAATGCTGCCTCGCGTGGTAGCGGGTCGACGAGTTTCACCACAAGGACGTTGCGCCGGTCCTCGACGTACGGCAGCACTCGCCGCTTGCGACGCTTCTCGTTTCCGGCATCGTCGACGACCGGCATCTCGGTGGAGTCCCCGGCAGCTTCGGCGGCATCACGCTCGTTCATCCACTCCCCGTTGACCGGATCGAGCCAGAACCCATCCGGCTCGTTCGGCTTGGCGCGCAGCCGGCCCTTGTTGGTGATTCGCACGGTCGCCGAATCACCGTACGCCAGGGCTGCGATCGGACCACCGGGGCCCGACACCAGGGCGTCACGGCGGCCAGCCCGCTGCCCGTGGTCGGTGAACCGGTAGGAGGTGACGAGTCGGAAGCCAGCCCGGCGGCGCTCCTCTTCATCCGAGGAGATCCGCTCTCGCCGGCGCGTGTACACGGTGTGCAGTTGCAACAGACCTGTTGTTTCGACGCGAAGCGGTTCGTCGCACATCTCGCAGCGAACCGCGTGATGTCGGGACTCGTGGTGGTATCCGCAGCTCTCGCAGCGGCGGGCCGCGGTGGTGGTCACCTCGCCGTCGGAGTCGGGCGGCAGTTGGATGCGGGTTACCTGGAAGCGGGCGCCCTCGTGATAGATGAGGGCACCCGGCCCGAACTCTCGGATGGCCAGAAACCGAGGTCGCTGCAGATAGTCGCCGTCGTCGAATCGACGCCCCGACGCCGGGACGTATGCGGCCAGCGGCAGCCGCGGGAACGAGTATCCGGGCAGAAAGCCTTCGCTCGCCAGGTAGCGGTACGGGTTGAAGTCCGACAGCACCGACCGGTTCTCCACGGACTCGTTCTTCAACAGGGCGAGCTGGGTCTCCGCCTCTCGACGCCGGCTGACAGCAGCACGCTGGTCGCGGTCGGCGAGCGTGTGATCGAGGACCCTGCGGTTCTGTTCCGCCTGGTCGATCAGTGCCGCTCGGAACAGCTCACGCCACCGGTCAAAAGCCCAGTTGAACTCGTGTGGCGCGTGCCTGACCTTGTCCTCGATCCATTCCTCATCCCACCATGAGGTCTTCTCACGAAATTCTGGGATCAGTGCGGCCAGTGCCTGCCGCGCCGCCGCGACAGTCCTGGCGGCCGCGGTCGAGTTCTGCATCGATGCCTGGATGTTGTCGTGCAACTGGAGCTGTGGTGCCGGAACCCGGGCTCCCTCTGGATAAGAAATATCGATGACGGACGGGATGTTGTGGCCCAGCTTCATTCCGCTCTCGGCCAGCCAGAGGGCGTGAATGTGTGAACGGACCAGGTCCTCGTTGGCCAGGTCGAGGCGGGGTGGGGCTACGACGCCGGCGACCATGCGCTCGGAGCGCCGGAAGTAGTACTGGTCATGGCTGTTGCCGGTGGCGCAGTAGGTGGTGATCAGCGCGGGCTGTCCGGATCTGCCGGCTCGGCCGCTGCGCTGCGCGTAATTGGCGGGCGTCGGTGGCACGTTTCGCATCAGAACTGCGTTCAGTTCCGAGATGTCTACGCCCAGTTCCATGGTGGGCGAGCAGTACAGGAGCTTCAGCTCCGCGGCGCGGAAGGCGATCTCCCGGGCTTCCCGCTCCGCTGGAGCGACCTGAGCGGTGTGCTCGCGAGCGACGAGTCCACCCAGCTCACGAGCGGTATCCCGGTAGAGGTCGCGGAAGAAGTCATTCACCCGTGGGCCGTCGCCACTGGCATACGTCCGGGTCAAGGGGTCGTAGGTTCCGGACTGGCCTTTTCCGGCCCGCCAGATGAGGGTGGCGGCCGAGACCCGATAGCCGGTCACCGGTGTAGCACCGGACGGGCGACGGCCACGTCCAGCTCGTTCCGGTGCCTGCCTGACCTCGGCGACCATCCCGGCGTCGGTCAGAATGCGCAGCAAATCGACGATGACCTTCTGGGTGTCGTCGATCGACAGTTGTGGGAAGTGCGAACGGCGTAGGTACTTGCCGAACTTCCCTCGACCGCCCAGGAAGAGGCCGGAACGATCCATCCCGGGCCGCGACGGCTGCGGGTAGACCGTGCTAATGCGCGGCCCGTCGGTTTTGGCCAGCACCCACGGATCGACGAGCCGCTCCTCGCTCGCGCGTTGAAGGGTGTCGAAATCGTCCCGGAAATACTGCACGTCGACGGCGAGCGCCCGTCGCATCTCGTCCAGCAGCGCGCGCAGGATCTGCTCGCGCTGGTCCGCCTCTGCGGACTTCAGCACATCGCTGCTTCTGGACCACCGGTCCTGCTCCTGCGCGAGCCAACCCAAATCTGCGTAGTCGATCTCGATCAGGCCGGTCTGCTCCAGGTTTGGCATGGTCACCCGCCAGCCGCGCTCCAGGTCAAGATAGACGCGGAAGGCGACGACGTCCCGCAAGGTCCGCTCGGCTGCTCTGGCCAAGCTCGGCGCGAGACCGTCGCCGCGAGAGAAGTCCGCCGGTGCCAGAGCCATCGCCTTGGTGACCTGCTCGGCCAGGTTTTCATGATGTAACCCGTCCGGGCCAGCGGCGAGGGCTGCTTGATACAGGGCTCCGCGCAGTTGGGTGACCTGAACGAAGTCGTTGAAGTGGCCCGCCTGCAGCGAGGCGTCTTGCCGGTTGTCGACAAAGGCAAGCAGCTTTCGAGCACGCGCATCTAGTGCTTCTGGCGCTACGGCCCGCAAGGATCGGACTACAGAGGCTGAGATTACCGAGGTGGCTGACGACCGACCCTCCTGGTCCAGGGTCGCAAGCTTGGCGAAGTCCTTCCCGCGCACTTGCTCGTAGCTGACTCCACACTGGGGGCAGAACAGGAAGGGCGCCGGGATGAACGCCGCGTGCAGGTCGCCACGGCCCTCGACACCGTGCGGATCCACCGTAATCGGGCGGGGAAGGCGGGGCAGATAGCTGTCACGGACGGTCTCCGCACCGGACTCATCGGTCTCCAACCACGAGTCTGGAAGGCGGCGCTCCCCGATAGCCTCCGCCGTGGAGGCTGGCCATCCCCGCTCGCGGTCGATGTACAGATAGCCGTCACCGGTACGGCCGCCGGTCGCGTTCGTATCCCGTCGCGGCTCGTAGACGACACGGTCGGCTTCCTCGGTGCGCCACACCGTCAGATACTCCTGCCCGCACTCGCGGCAGAAGGCGAGCGGCAACAGGATCTTTCCGCCAGACCCGGGCTGGATAAGCTGATAGTCCCTCGTCAGATGGCGCACCATCTCGTCCTCGAGAGTCACGTAGACCGTGTCTCCCTTGGAGAGGAACTGGTGGAGCCGGAAGGCGAACAGCGGCCGGTCGTCCTCTGGATTTAGGGCCTGCGCTCCTGCCTGCAGGGTCTGCTGAATCGCCGTGACACAGGTCGACTCCGCGACACCACTCATCGCAGCCAGGTCCTTTGCCGCGTCGGCGACCCGGGCCGGCGGCTGGCGCTTCTTGGTGTCGTCGGTCAAGCCAAAGCGGGTCTCGATCCATCGGGCCAGCGGATCTGCGGCCAGGTCTGCGTAGGCGCGCGGTGCTCCCGGCGCACGCAGACGCTCGGCCGGCACGGTCTCCGGTGTCCGCCCGGTCGCACGTACCAAGGTCTCGCCGATGACATGATCGGGAATGATCTGCGTACCGAACAGATCCGTGGCAACTCCGGCGACGACCCGTCGCTGCATGTCGGGAGTTCCCTCGGTCGACATGGTCGCCGAGGTACCGATGCACTGCAGCTCCTCGGCCGCGCAGGCCTGCCGGACACGACGAATCAACAGGGCGACATCTGCACCCTGACGACCTCGGTAGGTATGCAACTCGTCGAACACGAGGAACTCCAACCCGCGGGCCATCCGGATCAAGGAACGGCGCTCGTCCGGGCGGGTCAGCATGAGTTCCAACATCACGTAGTTGGTCAGCAGGATGTCCGGCGGGTTGTCCCGGATCTGCTTCTTAGTGTTCTCGGACTCCTGACCGGTGTAGCGCGCGTAGGTGACCGGCTCGTTTCCGGTGCCGTAACCATTGCGCAAATACTTGTCGAGCTCCTGGACCTGACTGTTCGCCAGGGCGTTCATCGGGTAGACGACGATCGCCCGCACTCGCCCGCCGGACTGCCGCCCGGCCTCTGCTCGCGCCCGCAGTACCCGGTCGACGATCGGCACAATGTACGACAGGGACTTCCCGGAACCGGTGCCCGTGGTCAGAACGTAGGAAGCCCCCGCCTGAGCGAGGTCTATCGCCTGCCGCTGATGCCGGTAGAGCGCCAGCGGCCGGCCGTCGCAGACCTGGCTGTCGTCACGCTTCTTCGCCTGAAAGATCCTGGCACACTCGGGATGCAGCACTCCATCGCGGACGAGTTCGACGACGTTGCCGCCGGGAGCAAACGACGGGCTCAGCGACAGCCAGGGTTCCGGCCACTGAGCCTTACTGTCGAGGTCATCCTCCACGAACGACTTGATCCGATCGTCGCGGATGACGGTGCCACCCTCGGTGAACCGGCGGTAGTCGGCGATCATCTGGTCATGCACCGCGAAGACATCCATGCCGGCGGTCGGCCTCGGCCGATCGCCTCCCGCTTCCCTCTCCTGATTCACTGCAGCGGGCGACGCCGGTAGTGGTGCGACCGGCACGTAACCAGTTGGATCGAGTTCCTCCCAGCCATCGATCGGCTCACTTACCGGTACCACGTCCAGCATGGCGAGGAGACGGTCGCGCACTTCGGCGGCCGTAACCGGTCGATGCGCCGGATCCTTCTCAAGCAGCTGGACGACCAGCCTGTTCAGGCTCTCAGGGACGTCCGAGCGGAGGATCTTGATATCCGACGGCATCTCGTAAAGGTGTCTCTGACCGACTTCATGGGCAGCCCCGTCCATGAACGGTGCCACGCCTGTCAACATCTCGAAGAGCACGCAGCCAAGGGCGTAAAGGTCCGCCGCCGGGGTGACCTTCGAACGCTGGAACTGCTCCGGAGCCATATAGCGAGCAGTCCCGACCGTCATTCCGGTGCCGGTAACCGGCGAGGTCTCCTTGTCATCGACGATCCGACCCATACCGAAATCGAGCACCTTCACCCGGCCGCCCTTGGTCAACATCAGGTTGGCCGGCTTCAGGTCCCGGTGGATGACATCGGCAAGGTGAGCAGCGAAGAGGCCGTCCGCGATCTGGGCGCCGACGGCGACCACCCAACGCAGCGGCAGCTGGGGATGTTCGCTGATCAGGTCTCTGAGCGTCTCGCCTGACAGGAGCTCCATCGCCAGGTACGGACGGCCCTCCTCGTCCACCCCGCCGTCCACCAAACGAGGCAGTTGCGGATGGTCCAACTTGCCCATAATGCGGATCTCGCGCTGAAAGCGCTGGACCACCAGTTCTTCGCGGGAGGCAGGCACGCCTCCGGAACGGGTCCGCAGAATCAATTTGACGGCGACGATCGAATCGGCCTCACCGGCCTGCTCATCCTGCGCGCGATAGACCTCGCCCATATTGCCTCGGCCGACCACGCCGAGAAGTCGAAAACGGTTCGCCACCAGTTCCACGACAAAAACCCCCACGCGCGCTGACTCAACCCCGCCGTTTTCGACCAGACCTCACCTAAAGTAAGGACGCTGTGTCGCCACACTACTGTACACATCCCACGTCAGGCTACCCCGTTTTGTACGTTGATAGTGTAAACACACTCTCGCCGAGGCGTCCCTGGCCCTACTGTCCAGCATGTATCGACCGAGATCGCGGATGTGACAGTCGACCTGAGATGGACCGAGGGATGCCGACAGGCGGGATGCAGCACCAACCTTCGCCAGACGCTCCGAGCTCGTTACGGCATGCGGGGGCGATGTTGACCACGTCCGTGCACAAGCGATCACGGCGCGGCGGGCCCAACGGTGTGGTCAGCGTCAGCGGCCCACTTTGGCGATGCACCCGATGCTCTCGGACAGCCGCCGGGCGGCGTCACGGCCCCGAGTAACCTCCTACAGCGCGCCAAGCGCGTCTCCGCAGACGGCCCGAGGATAGCCCCGACGGCCCGTTCCCATCTGCCATGCGTCGAGGCGCATGGTCGGCTTCCCTCACGCGACGACGGCGTGGCCGCACCCACCGGCTCATCGAGCGGAACCACACCTCAGTGAACGCTCTGCTGGTGTTTCCGTTGTGCTCCTCAAAAGTCCCGGCGCTCGGCCGCACAGCGCGGGTTCGAGTGAAGTCAGCCATCCGCGGCCCGGCGATTCATTCAGCCCGCACCGACGATCTCCGGCATCAGGGTGATGATCTCGCGGTATGTCGCCACGGTGAGGTCTTCCGGCACCTCGGCATCTCGGGCTTGAACGAGGTCGTCGAGCAGGGTACGGACCTCCACCTGGTGCCCTGCTCGGTATGCAATGCGGATGGCGTCGAGCCAGGGGTGGTCTTCGGCGCGTTCCCGATCGGCTTGCCAGGCGATGTCGACGGCCCGCCGGGCGCTGGCGAGATCGCCGGCATCAAGGCAAAGGGCGACGTACTGGTGGACGGTATCGACGATCGCGGAGACGAGGTGGTGGGGCTGGATGGCGCTGTCGGGTAGCCAGGCGTATGGGGTGCGGTAGCGGGTGGAGTAGGTGAGGTCGGCACCGGCGAGTGGCTGGCCGCGGACGAGTTCGAGCGCACGCCGCAGGTCGGCAGCGCCGTCCGGGCCGGTGGTTTCGGCGCGGGTGCGGAGGCGGCGGAAGAGGTGCCAGTCGAGTAGGTAGCCGTCGTGGAGGTGGTAGGTGCGGTCGATGCTGTTGTTCGGTGGGAGCCAGGGCTGGCCGTCGGGGGTTTCGGCCAGCCAGCGACGGGTGCGGCTCATGGCGACGCGGCGGCTTCGTGGGCTGACGATGGTTTCGGGCCAGAGGGCGGCGTCGAGTTGTTCGCCGGTGGCGCCGTGGCGTCCGCGGGAGGCGAGGTAGACGACGATCTCGCGGTGGAAGCGGAGTCGTTCGTCGGGTGGAGGGCCGGCGGCCTGGACATCGACTGGGCCGAGGATCGCGATGCGCAGCCGGGTGGTTGCCGGGTTGTGCCAGTCCGCGAGATCTGCGTCGAGGGTGGCATCGCTATCCGGTACCCGGAGGCGACGGGTGGCGGGCACCGGTGTGGGTGTGGGCTTCGGCGGCGTGTTGCCGGCCGGCTCTTCGGCCGGAGCGACGACCGTCAGCTCGGGGAGGAGGTGTCCGTGGGCGTCGGTGCCGTTGGCCCATTCCTCGGTCGCGGGCGGTACCGGCTCGTCGACGGGCGCGGATGCGGCGGGTTGGCGGGATTGTGCGCTGCGGAACAGTCGCGCGAGGTTGGCGAGTTGGTCGGCGGGCAGGCCGGTGGCGTAGAGCCCGGTCGTGTTGAGCCAGTCCAGGTTGACGGTGCCGTCCGCGTCGACCTGAAGCGTGAATCGGGTGTCGGCGCGAGAAGCGGCGGCGATGGCTTCCGCGTCGTGGAGGGCGTTTTCGGTGAGTCCCACGGCGGTGGCCGTGTCGGGGCCGGTGGCGAGGATGACGAGCGGTGACGGCTGTGCGTCGTGGGCGTGCGAGATCCGTGCGGCGAGCCGGTCTGCCGAGGCGGTGGTGGCCCGGTGTTGTGCGAGCGTGTGTGCCTGGGCTGCGGATACCGTGCGGAGGCGGTGGCCGCCGAGGGCGGTGAGGTGTTCGGCGTCTGCCGGGGTCAGGCCGGTGACGATGATGTCGGTGTCGTCGGACCAGGTGCTGGTGGCCAGTTCGGCGGCGAGGTAGCGCAGCATGTCTGCGGCCTGCCGCGGGTCGCCGGTGATCGCCAGGATGCCGACGCGTTCGAGGTCGACGAGCAGGTGGTGGCCTTGCGGGTGTGAGGCGACGGTGACCAGCGTCGGCAGCAGCGCGACCTCGTCGCCGTTCACGGCCGGCAGGACGGCTTCGGCGTCGAGCAGCCACCGAGTGTCGGCCGGGTCCGTGGCGAATGGTGATGGCGGTTCGCCTACGGGGGTGGTGAGGATCAGGTGCAGCGCGTCTGGGCTGATCCAGACGGCGATGATGTCCGGCAGCCGCTCTGTGGGAGTGTCCCGAAGCAGGTGGGTAAGGGCGCGGAGTGCGTGGTCGAGGCGCTCGATGTCGGCAGGTCGGGCTGCCGCGCGTACCGTCGTCTCGGTTTGTGGTTGTGGTGCCGCCGTCAGACGGTGGTGGAGCCGGCGGTGCTGGAGTTGCCGGTTGCGCTGCCGGTGCAGCTGGTTGAGCAGCAGCGCTGCGAGCAGCCCGGACGTGGCGAGCGTGGCGGTGACCGGAAGCGCCAGGTCGAACAGATCGGTCTCGTCTGGCTCCGGCGCGGCCTGTGCCGGCTCGGGTGTGTCCTGCGCCGCGGGCGGTGGTGCCGTCCACGGCGTGTCCGCGTGGTCGGGACGCTCGGGTCGCGGGGCGGGTGCCGGCATGTTTGGTGGTGGGGCGATAGCGGCGAGGTATGTGCCGTGGGCGTGGGTGCGGGATCCGCGGTCGTGGGCTTCGGTGGGCAGGGTGAGGGTCCAGCCGGGGGTGATGATGTCGGGGAAGTCGGGGTCGTCGGCGTATTGGGGGTTGAGGTCGGCGATCTCCAGGTAGCGGTCTGCCGCGCCGAGTGTCCGGCCGGCGATGTGCCACATCCAGTCGCCTTCAGCCACCCGGTATCGAGGAGCGGCGGCGACGGTGGCTGGCTGCTGCCGGGCTGTGCCGAGGCGCGCGGTGGGGTTGGCTTCGGGGATCGCGTCGATGTGGGTGATGACGGCGGGTGGTGCGGCGAGTGCGAGGTTGCTGCCGACGCCTGCGGCTGCGGTGCCGGCGAGCCCGGCGGCGAGCGTGCGCAGCGGTCCGGGCAGACGCGGCCGCGGCAGCCGGATACCCGCCGTGACGGCAAGGATCTCGGCAGCGGTGACGTAGAGCAAGGCCGCGGCCAGGACCAGCCACAGCGCCGCGAGGACGACGGCCGCGCCGGCCAAGACGAGCGAGACCGGGGCCGGTCCCGAATCGTTGAGCAGCGCGCGCAGGTCGGCTGCGGTCGGCAGATACGGACTCCACCACCGGTACGTCAGGACTGCCGCCGTGGGCGGCCCGCCGACGAACGCGGCCACGCCGGCCAGCGACCACGCAAACCGGGCCGCGCGCCCGGCACGAACCCGTACCGACAGTCGCCGGACGGCGGGCGGGGTGGGTTCCCAGACGGAGTCGAGGCGGGTGATGTCGCGGTCGCTGGTGTTGTCGCTGTCGGACACGGCACCCCTCCGGCCGGGTGGCACACGGTGCGACGGGTGAAGACCCGTCGAACGACCGTCATACTGCGGCGGCTGTGCGGGTGGCCACCCGATAGCCATGGATCTTTCACCATGTGCATATGTCAGCTCTCTACATGTGGGTTGGTGTGGCTCCGTCCATCCGCTGGGGCAGACTCGGCGCATGCTGGCCGCGGACACGCACCTGTGCATCGACTTCGGCACCGCCACCACCACCGCACTACTGTCCACCCCGGACGGACGCTGGCTACCCGTCGTCATCGATGGCACCACCACCGGGCCGAGCGGCGTCTGGCTCGACGCGCAGACCGGCACGCTCCTCACCGGTGCCGCCGCTGTCAACGCCGCACGGGTACGACCGGAAACCTGGATCGCCGAGCCGCTGCGCCACGTCGGCGGCGAACCGATCCACATCGCTGACACCACCTTGGACCCGATCGAAGTGGTCGCGGCGGTCCTGCGCAGCGTCGCCGCGCACGCGGCTGGGCTCGCCGGGGCGCCGGTCGGTGGGCTAACGTTGGTCGTGCCGTGCCGGTGGGGACCGCACCGCCGGCAGCAGATGCGCCTCGCCGCCAGCAGAACCGGCCTGCCCGAGCCGCGCCTGATCGCCGACACCGTCGCCGTCGCCACGCACTGGGCGGCCTGGTCAGCGACACCGGTCACCGCCGGTACCTGCGTGCTGGTGGTCAACGCGGGCGCGGGCGGCGTCACCCTCGCCGTCATCCAGCACAACGACGACGGCGCCCAGCTGCTCGCCCACCACCTCATCCCCGACTCAGACGCCGCCCACCTCGACACCGCGCTCGCCGTGCAGATCGTGTCGCACGCCCCGGGGGCGGGCCCGGAGTTGTGGGAGAAGCTGAGCGCGCCGGAGTCCGCGGTCGCACGCCACCAGCTACTCGACGCGGTCCGCGCGGCGAAGGAGGCTCTCGGGCGGCAGCTGCCGCGGGCGGCGATCATGCTGCCCGACCCGTACCCGCCGGCGATCCTCGACCAGACCGGACTCCACACCGCGACCACCGTGCTACGGCAGCGGATACCGGACGCCACCACCCAAGTCCTCGCCGCGGCGGACACCCGCCGCGAAGACCTCACCGTCGTGCTCCTGACGGGAGGTCATGCCGTCCTGCCCGGCTTCGCCGACACCGTTCGCGAGGCGACCGGCCTGCCGCTGCTGCCGATCAGCCGGCCTGATGCGGCCGCCGACGGTGCCATGCGCATCGCCGGACCACGTATCGCCCGCACCTCGGCTGAGGGCGTTCCGGACGTGCCGGCGCCGCGGATCAAGTACCGGTGGCGCAGCCTCCTCGCACCTCTCGCTCTTGCACTCGCCGCGCTCGCGCTGCTGCTCCAGGCGTTGGAGACCGGCTGGACCCGCGAGGTCAACAGCGACCCCCTGGTCGCGTTCGTGGACCTCCCACAGCTCGGCATCAGCGGACTGGTCATCGCGCTCGCCTGCTGGAGCCACGCCACCAGCCTCGCCTTCCTGCTTCACGACGCCGGCACCACACCCGCCGAACTTGCCGCCAGCGCCCGCGTCGCCCGCCGCGCCCTACTCACCGCGGCTGCGGTCGCACTCGCGCTCGCCGCCGCGTTCGGTGTCACCACCAGCGCCCACTTCAACCTCTACCAAGACACCTTCACCCGCTGGCCGATCGGGTTCGCCATCCCCGTCGTGGCCCTGACCGCCACCGCCGGAATCCTCGTGACCCGCATCTCACCGGAGAGCGTGCCCGCGTGGGTCCGGGACTGCCGAACGCCCGTCGCGGCCACGCTCGTCGCCGCGACCGGCATCCTCATCAACAACGCCGGCACCTCCGGCACTGTCCCGGACCTGCTCAGCTTCGGCTTCTCCCTCGCCACCATCGAACGAATCGGGATCGGCCTCCTCGGCGTCGGCATCACACTCGCGATCACCCGGCACCGCACGGCCCGGATCATCGCCGCCATCGGACTCGGTACCGCCTTCGGTGTTCTCTACACCTTCCGGACCAAGGACTACTACCTCTGGGCCTTCACCACCGTCTTCATGTGGTGGGTCCTCACCGCGTTCTTCCGCACCGTCCGCGCCGCCTCACCCACCATCGACGGGGGAATCAGGCACGTCCTGAAGTAGCAGGCAGAGGCATCTCGACGGAACCAGCCGCTGGCCTCGGGGAGACCTGGTTATGGCTGCCGGGAGATCTTCGCCGCCGCGGCGCCGAGGAAGGCTGTCCAGCTGTCCTCGGTGAACCGCAGGACGGGGCCGAATGCGCCTGCCTTGCTGTCGCGGACTTCGACGCCTCCGTTGTGGCAGCGTGTCTCCACACACTGACCGCCGTTGCTGCCGGAGCGGGTGGAAGTGATCCACGGGGTGGTCTGGCCAGCCTTCATAGGTACTCCTTCAGTGGTACTGCCTGTTTGCGGCAGAGTTCGTGTATTCGACGGTACGCGTCGACCTCGACCGGCTTCTCCAGGTATCGGGCACCCGTGTGTGACTCGATGTAGGCCACGGCAGGATCATCCGGGCTCGCGAAGTCGAGGACGGTGAAGGGACCCGTATGCATCGCGGCGTGCGCGCCGGCCCGCCAGGTAAGGATCCAGATGTCGACGTGAGGCAGCGCGGCGAGTTCAGTCAGCCGCTGCTTCTGCTCGGCCATGACGGCAGGTCCGCCAACCTGCCGGGTGAGAACACCCTCGCCGAAGATCACCGAGGTGCGGAGTGGAGGCTTGCGGCTGGTGATGAGCTTCTGGCGGCTCTGCCGGAGTTTGATCTGCCTGCTGATCTCCGGCTGCGGGTGCGGCTGGCCGCTTCCGTCATAGAGTGCTTGGACGTAGTCCGGCGTCTGGAACAACCCGTGAACGACTTCCGGATCGTATATGCGGATTTCGGTCGCGGTGGACTCCAGTTCGACGTACATGCCGAACCATTCCGGCAGATCGCCGCCGAAGTCCTCTAGGAGGCCCTGCTCGGCGGTCTTCAGTGCCAGCGCGGCGATCGCATCGGTCAGGGCTTGGTCTGCGCCGTACAGCCAGCACAGCGCGCGGGCGTCAGCGACCTTGATGCGGGTCTTGCCGTTCTCGATGCGCCAGAGGGTTGTCTTGGAGACGAGACCTGCAGCCTCGACGTCTCGATCGCTCTTGCCTGCCTGCTCGCGAAGCCGGCGCAGACGTCTTCCCAGCTGACGCCTGCTAACCGTCGAGCCCATGGCTGGCATGTCCACCTCCGAAGTATTTCACGGCGAAACCGTCCGCCATAGATACCAAGATCGAAATATTCATGGCGAAGCAATCCTTCACGAACTATCGCGCAGCGATATCACTTCACATTGGAAGTTTCAAAATGAACCGTTGCACAACAACCTCATGAGCACAAGGCTTCTATCTGCGGCCGCTTGCTTGACTCCCAGGCTCGCCATTTGGCCTGTTCAAGCACCGGTCAAGGTCTTCAATTTTGAAGGAGGAATTCATGGCCGACATTTCTCCGACCATGGGCGGGTTGAGACGGCGGCTGACCGTTACTGACCTTCTCGCGTACGGGCTGGTATTCATGGTGCCGGTCGCGCCGATGGCGATCTTTGGGGCCGTGTTCGCCGCGTCTCACGGCATGGTCGTGCTCGCCTACCTTGTGGGTGCGGTCACGATGGGGTTCACCGCGGTGTCGTACGCGCAGATGGTGAAGGCGTTCCCGCTGGCCGGTTCGGTCTATACCTACGCCGGTCGGGGTATCGCGCCGTCGGTGGGTTTCCTGGCCGGGTGGGCGATGCTCGCCGACTACGTGGCCGTGCCGTGTCTGCTGGCGGTGGTCGCCGCGGTGAGCATGCACGCGACCGTCCCGCTGATCCCCGTCTGGGCGTGGGTGTTGGCGTTTGTCGGCGTGAACATGGTGATCAACGTGTCCGGGATCCGGGTCACCGCGACCGCCACCCGCCTGTTCCTGATCGCGGAACTGATTGTTCTGGCCGTGTTCCTGCTGGTCGCGGGGTGGGTGGTGTGGCGTGAGGGCGGGAACGGCTGGTCGTGGGAGCCGGTGTTCGACCCGGCCGCGTTCTCGTGGCCGGTGGTGCTGGCCGGGGTAAGCGTCGCGATGCTGTCGTTCCTCGGCTTCGACGCGATCACCCTCCTGGCGGAGGAGCATGACGGTGCGGCGAAGCGGGTCGGATGGGCGATGATCGCCGCGCTCGGGCTGGCCGCGGTGCTGTTCGCGGCGCAGACCTGGCTCGCCGCCCTGCTCATCCCAGATCCCGGCCGACTGATCGCGGACGGCGACCCGTCCGGAACCGCGTTCTACCAGGCTGCCGGAACGGCTGTCGGCTGGTTGTCCGGGATGTGTGCAGTGGCGACCGCACTGGCGTGGGGGATCGCGAACTCGCTGGTCGCGCAGACCGCGACATCGAGGTTGTTGTTCGCGATGGCCCGCGACCGGCAGCTACCGACCCTGCTGGCGAAGGTGTCGATCCGGCGCGGCGTCCCGGTCAACGCGATCCTCACCACGGCCGCACTGTCCGTCGGCCTGGGTCTCTACATGGCGGTGCGGGCGGACGGGGTGGTGCTGCTGTCGTCCCTGGTCAACTTCGGCGCGCTCACCGGGTTCGTGATCCTGCATGTCAACGTGGTCTGGCACTACCTGGTCCGGCAGCGCAGCCGCCGCTGGATCCCGCACCTGCTCGTGCCCGTGGCCGGCGTCGGCCTGCTGGTCGCGGTCGCGGTCCACGCGAACGTCCTCGCCCAACGGGCTGGCCTGCTCTGGATCGCCTCCGGGGCCGTCGTCCTGGCCGGACTGTGGATCGCAGGTATGCGCCCACAACTTGCGGGCATGCCCGGCACCGCAAACCCTACGACGGGAGCCCACCATGTCTGACGACGTCTTCCACTACCAGCCTGCTGAGAGCGCCTTGTCCTACCGGTTCGGGCGGGTGCCGTCGGTGGCGGGTGTGCAGCCCTGGCGGCTGCTACGGATCGACACCTGGGATTGCTACGGCGGCCGGGTCACCAGCGTCGAGGATCTGCCCAGCGAGGTGTGTGAGTTCCCGAATCTGAATCCGGTGTCGGGTCCGATCGACGTCAACGGCGTCCGCGCCGGCGACACGCTCGCTATCCACATCGTGTCCCTGACACCGCGACAGCCGTTCGGGTTCTCCTCGACGTTCCCGCACTTCGGCACGCTCACCTCCACCACCGCGACCGCCACCCTCCAGCCACCTTTGCCGGAACGGGTCTGGCGGTACGAGATAGACGGCGGCAGCATCACCTACCAGGCCCGCGGCAGCGACTACCGGGTGGCGATGCCGCTCGCCCCGATGCTCGGCACGATCGGCGTCGCCCCCGCCGCCGGCGAGTCCCTCAGCACCCTGATGCCCGGCCCGCACGGCGGGAACCTCGACATCCCCGAGATCACGGCCGGTGCCACGGTCTATCTCGGTGTCAACGTGGAGGGTGGGCAGTTCTCGATCGGTGACGGCCACGCCCGTCAAGGCCACGGTGAGATCTCCGGTGCCGCTGTGGAGATCCCGCTCACCGTCGAGCTGATCGTCGACGTCATCCCCGGCGTGCGGACGCTGTGGCCGCGGATCGAGACGGACACCGCGATCTACTCGGTCGGCTGCGCCCGCCCGCTGGAGGACGCGGTCCGGATCGGCGGCGTCGACCTGACCGGCTGGGTGCGGGAACTGACCGGCCTGGACTCCCACGACGCGTACCAGCTGATCGCTCAGGCCGGTGACGTCACCATCGGCAACGTCTGCGACGCCCTCTACACGGCGCCCGCGAGCATCGGCAAACGCGACCTGCGTGGCGCTGAGGCGTACGGGGGCACGCACCGGCAGCTGCGCCATCTCGCCGACTCTTTCAGGAACCGTCCATGACCACCACGGTACGAGACCGGCTGTTCTTCCTCGCCCACGACGAAGACCGGGACCTGGCGCCGCACGTGCATCCCGCGCTGCTCGACTACGCCCTTGCCGGCGCCACCATCATCGACCTGCTCCTGCACGACTGGATCCGCATCCATGACGACACGATCTGGCCGGGACCTGCTCTACGAGATCAGCCCCACCATGTACGACCGCACCCAAGCCGCCCTCATCGCCACCGGCACCATCCGCGAACACCGACGCCGATTCCGACGCACCGGGCACCGGCTCAACGACCCCCGCGCCGCCGGCACACCGCGGGCCGTCATCCGCAGCCTCGTCCTCGCCACCTCAGCCCGGAAAAACTTCAGCCGCCAACCCGGCACGGACGCACTCGCCGCGCTCGTCAACGCCGTCCACCTCTACCCACCGCTCCATCTCGACCTCACCGACGCCGAGATCCGCGGTCTGCTGAACCTCAACACCCGCGGGATCGCCACCAGCGCCCGCCCCGGTGCCGCTGCCCGCGCGATCCCGTATATCGCCAGCTGTGTCGAGGATGCGGTGGCCGCGCACACGGTCGCGGTCTACCGCTGAACACGGGGCTCGCCGAGCCCTGGGTGCACCACCTCCTACTCTTCGAGAAGAGGAAGCCACCAGATGTCTGACACCGAGATTCGGCCTGTGGGCAGAGGCCAGCCGAAGTACGAGCAGCTGTTGAACCGGATCCGGGACCAGATCCTTCGCGGTGAACTGCTGCCCGGCGCGAAACTCCCCTCGTCCAGAACGCTCGAAAGCAGCTACGAGGCATCGCCCGGGACCATCACCCGGGCGATGCTCATTCTGGAGGGACTTCGCTACATCGAGGGCCGTCCCGGAGACGGGCGCTACGTACGCCCGCCCGCCGACTGGCGCGAAGACGGCCGCCACCGCCTGCCGGTCCCCGACAGCCAGGACGAGACCGGCGAGTCCAGCCTCCCGCCAGACCCTGAGATCGCTCACCCTGTCCCGGTGGTCTCCGACATTCTGGCTGTCTGCCGCCGCACCGGACTGACGGTGGAAAAGGCTCCCGCCGGGCTGTTGTGGGGCTGGGTGAAATGTGCCACCGGAGCCCGCGCGATCACGGTGCTCGTCAACCCGCCGGACGCGCCACGGCACGCCTCGCAACTGCTGGCGTTCCAACAGTCGCATGCCTCCCACCGCGCACCGCGACGGCGGGGTCAGGTGACGGCATGACGGCGATCTTCCAGTTCCGCGTGCTGGTCGCACCCGCGCCCGACGACACCCAGACGATGGGCATCCTTGCCCTCGACGACACGTCCGCCGTCGAGATCGCCCCGGAGGAGAACACCGGCCTGGTGCACTTCGATCGGTCGGCGCCGAGCCTGGCCAGCGCGATCGCCACCGCCACACTGGACCTGGAACGACTGGGGCTACGGCCGTGCCGGCCGGGGCAGCGAGAACTGGTCACGATCCCGGAAGCGGCCAGCCGATTCGCACTCGCGGTGGAAGACTTCAGAGCCGTGCTGACCGGCACGCTGTCCGAACGACACGCGCCGCGCCCGATCCGGAAATACACCGTCGGGGACGAACCGGTGTTCGAGTGGCCGGAACTCGCCGAGTGGACGCGAAATCGCATCGGCTTCGTGATACCGGACGACGGACCCACTCTCGACGCGGCCGGCCTCGCCATGCGCCTACGCCTGCACATCCATGCGGGAGACGTACCCGACATCGACACGCTGACCGCGCTGGTCACACCACCCCGCAAACGCCACCACAAAAGCCCGCGGAGCACGACCGGCCAGAGCGGCAGCAACGACAACGAGACCGACGTCAACGAACAGAAATAGAAACAAGCCCTTGCCTATCGGGCCGCAGCGTGCGCTTCGCGCTGCGGGTCCCCAGGCGTAGACGCGTCCGATCAGCTCAGCTTGCTACGCGCCCGCCCGCGCAAAGCCCGGTCCGGAACTCGCAGTTCTGCCCCGGCCGTGCTTCAGGCGCCTCGGATGCGGCCGCCCTGGCCGGCGTCGCACGTGAAGGGCGATGACCGGTCCGCATCTGGAGTCGGCAACAGATGCGGACCGGCCTGCGGTCCAGCACGGCAGGGGGCGCAGGAGTGGCGAGTGTTCGCGCTCTGCCATATGTCTCAGCGAGCGCGACTCCTGCGGCTCTGCGCCGGCCGTGCGGCCCGCGCAGATCACAACCTAATCGATTAAGACTTCCGATGTCGCCCCGCAGCACTCGATCGAGTTACACCGGCCGTAACGCTCATCGACATCAGGCAGGCGCGGCGGGACCGCAGAGTAGCTACCGCGTCACCGGTCCGGGAGAGCACGGTCGCCCAAGCAAGCTACCTGGCCACCCCATAAGAGAACTGAGCATGGGCCCACCCCACTAGCCGAGGCCGGCAGGCCGGTCGGGTGAGGGAGCTGGCATCGGCGGCGGTGCCCACGTATACGGGCCGAGTTGGCGGCCCTGCCGGACGGTACGTTGTCCAGCTGGCCGGCGATGGCGGTGACGATGCCCACCTTCAGGCGGCCGACGGCGTCTTGTCTCCTTGCGACCCCGGACGCCAGCGCGTGCAGCCGTGGTTTGTCGGTGGGGTTGAGTGCCCCCGTTGCTACTGGCGTTCGGCGTCGCACTGACGTGACTCGGTGGCGTGTCAGTGAGTTTCAGCGCCAACCTCGTCAGGCAGCGGATGCCACTACGATGCCGAGACGTGACCGATGATCTCTCGCTGTCTCCGTTTCTTCTGTATGCGCGTGACGACGGCCAGCAGGAGTTGGTGCTCTTTGACGGCGACATGGAGGATGTCGAAGACGTCTTCGATGGTCTCGATGCCGAGAGCAACGGACACGGGTGGCAGAGCCTCGCTCAGTGGCTGGTCCACGCCGAGATGCCCGGCCTCGCCGACGAGATCTGGTTCAGCTCCGAGAGCGGCACCTTCGTGGCGGGGAGCTCCGACCCTGCAGCGCTACGTCGACTGGGCGGGCGTCTACACGCTGCGTTCCACGATCGCGCTCTGCTATCGCGGCTCATCACCGAAGCCGAACCCGACTGACCCTCGGAACTTGGCAGAGTCGTTCGTGGCGTAGGACTTCGACCGGCCGATCCCCAGGATCGCCCCGGCCGTCTCCACCTCCGTGGTCGAGCCCAGGCGCAGCCGTACTGCGTCGATCGTCCACACCCTGTCACGCCGCCGGACAGTGCTGCTCGCGTCTGATGCTGCCGTAGTCATATCGCTCCTCCGAACTCGTCAAGTGCCGGTCTGTGGATAACCGAGCTGCTTGTGGATCATGGTGGGAAGCTTTCCGTCCGGGTGTTAGCGGCACCCGCTACACCGACGACAGCCAGCTGAGCGGCGATCCGTGGGAGGTCCGCTCCCTGCGCTAGCCGAAAGCCGTGGGTCGGCCCACGCGATGCCCTACCGGACGATGCAGGGGATCACAGTCCCGGCGGAAGCCCCGGAAGATAGGTCGTCAAGCCGGTCCGGCGAGCGCGCACAGCAGCCGCGACGCGGTGTCGTTCTGCAGCGGGTAGCCGCTCTGCGGCTTCGTCCTCGGTGAGGAAGGCCCAGGTGCTGAGCTCGTCCTCCCGCAGCCGGATCGGCGTGTCCGCAGGTAGTTCACCGCAGTCGAACAGCATGTTGATCAGAGCACGCTGGCGCTTTCCCGCGGGCAGCGCGAAGTCGACCAGGAGCAGCTGGCCGGGAGAGATCTTGAGGCCGAGTTCCTCGGCGACCTCGCGGGTGCATCCGTCGTGCGGGTACTCGCCGGCATCGAGGTAGCCGCCGGGCCACGCCCACGCGTCCTTGTAGACGGGTTTGACGAGCAGGATCCTGCCGGTGCCGGCCTCGGTGATCAGCGCCGCGGTCGTAGCGTGGAACGCGGCCAGCTGGGCGTAGAACACGTCGGGCTCGGTCCAGGTGCTCATCGGCAGGACGGTAGCCGATCCGCGGCAGATCACGTAGCGGCCAGCACGTCCCGGTGACGATCGAAGAACGCGCCGACGACCGGCACGCCCCGGCAGGGATGCAGACACTGGGCCAGCTCGGCGATGCGCCGGCGGACCCGCCGGGATCGGACGGTGCCGGCGTGCACGATGACGCGGTCCCCGTACGCGCACGCCTCGTCCAGATCGTGGCCGTCGGCGAGCGCAGTGGCCAGGAGCGCGGTGTGCAGGGCGTGGGTATGGCTGCTGTCGGCGGATACCGACGGCACGCAACACCGCGCAACATCGTTGACGGCCGGTCGCGCCGCCAGCAACGATCGATGCGTCGGGCGCAACATTCCGCAACGTCTCGAGGGCAGGAGCCGGCTATGCGTCTAACGTTCGTCGGAAAGGACCCGGAGTCGAATCCGACCGGTTCACCGACCGTGTATCGCACAGATCGTGGAAGTTGGGTGGTGCAGGGCTGGGTGGTAACCGACAGCCATGCGCTCGCGCTGATGAACATTCCCGAGGGGGAGGCCTGCGTGGAGATCCCCGATCGGATGATCCCGTTCTTCAAGGAGGACCGTGCCGTCGATCAGTGAGTCCGAGTTCGCCGGCCTGCTGCAGACGTTCACGCGCGAGTCGCTGCACCTGGAGACACGCGACGCGTACGGAACCGAGACCGAGCTGCCCTACATGGCGAAATGGTCGAGGGGCGAGCCGGACGATCTCGCCTGGCTGGCGGACTGGTGCGCCACGCTGCGCGCACACACCGCGCGGGGCGCCACGGTACGGCGAGCCCGGATCGTGTCCGAGCCGTTGAGCGCCTACCAGCGGTGGTCCCACAGCATCGCGCAGCCGATGGTCGACGCGGGCGAGGACATCCGGTGGGTGCCCCGCCGGCTGGTCTCCTCGATCGGGATCCCCGGCAACGACTTCTACCTGCTTGACGACCACCTGGCAGTCTTCCTGATCTACACCGGGGACGGGCTGAACGCATCCTTCGAGACCTCGACGGACCCGGCCGACCTCTCCTTGTGCCGTTCCGCGTTCGAGGCGGTGTGGAAGGTGGCTGTTCCGCACCGTGAGTACCAGCCCGTCTAGCGCCGCCCGACAGGCACAGGAAGCGCTCGGCGTCTTCCTGCGGGAGATTCGCCTGGAGGCGGGGCTCACCGGTCGCGCGCTGGCGAAGGCGACCGGTCAGCACTACACCCGGGTCAGCAAGATCGAGAACGGGGTGCAGGCGCCGGCACCCCGCGATATCGAGGCGTGGTGCCGGGTATGCGGCGCTGAAGAGCACATTCCGGACCTGCTGGCCAGTCTGCGGGCGGTCGAGTCGGCGTACCAGGAGTTCCGCCGGCAGGGCCGGGCCGGCATGAAGCGGGTGCTCGGTGCGCACACCCTCGGCCGGTACGAGCAGACCTCGGTGTTCCGGATCTACGAGCACAATGTCGTCCCGGGCCTGTTCCAGACGGCTGACTACTGCGCGGCGATGCTGTCGTTCTGGATCGGCTTCCTTCAGACCCCCGATGATCTCGACGCCGCCGTCGCGGTACGGATGCAACGCCAGCAGGTGATCTACGAACGCGGGCGGCGGTTCGCCGTCGTGCTCGAGGAACAGGCGCTACGCACCCTGTTCGGCGACATCGAGGTGCAGGCCGGCCAGCTCGACCGGCTTCTCACGGTGATGTCGCTACCGAGCGTGTCGGTCGGCATCATCCCGTTGATGGTGGCCCGGACCGGTGTGGCTTCCACCGGCTTCTGGATCTTCGACGAGGCGATGGTGGCGCTGGAGACGCCCACGGCGAGCATCGAGGTCACCCGCCCCCAGGAGATCGCACTGTACGGACGGATGTTCGGTCACCTGCAAACCACGGCGGTCTACGGCCGGCAGGCCCGTGCCATCGTCAGCGCGGCAGTCCGTGACCTCGGCCAGCCGCAACATTCCGCAACATCGTGGACCGGCCCCGCCGACCGCTCCTAGCGTCGAACGTGCACGACAGTCGATCTGCCATGCACGTTACCGGCGAAGGAGGTCTGCCATGTCCACCCGCAGCGCGATGACGTCTGGAACCGGTCCGCTCAGCCCGCCGGCCTTCCCGACCATGACCGACGCGTACGTCGCGGTCCTCCGGCACGTGCACGCCCACCACCATGAACGACTCGTCGATGTCGGGCACCCCTGCTGGGAAGCCCGGGACACGTCCTTCCGGGTGACCGCGCCACAACATCGCCTCGTCCTCCTCCGGGCACGGCGGGCGAACATCGCGTTCAACATCGCGGAGACCCTGTGGTACCTGGCCGGCCGGGCGGACTCACACATGATCTGCCACTACGCGCCACGACTGGCGAAGCTGGCAGATGCCGACGGGATGCTGACCGGCACCGCCTACGGCCCGCCGCTGTTCCGCCCGCGCCCCGCCGACGGGCGGTCCCAGTTCGATCAGGTCATCGACCTGATCCGGCAGGACCCGGCCACCAAACGCGCCGCACTGGTGATCATGCGCCCGGACGAGGTCGCCGACCCGGCGAACCCGGATGTGTCGTGCACCCTCGCACTGCACCTGATGCTCCGCGCGGGCCGGCTGCACATGACGACCTACATGCGCGGCAACGACGCCCTAATCGGCCTGCTCGGTGACGCCTACGCGTTCACGGTCATCCAGGAACACGCCGCCGTCCTGCTCGGCGCCGACGTCGGCGACTACACCCACCACGCCGGGTCGATGCACATCAACGTCCCGGACATCCCTCGGTCCACGGCGATTATCGACGAAGCCGTCCGGCTGCCACCGCCACGGTTCGACATGGAACCCATGACCGCCTCCAGCGCAGCCCGGCTCGGCACCGTGCTGTCTTGGGAAGAGGCGCTCAGGACGAACACGGCAGCCCTGACCTCCTCCGAAGCGGCCGCGCTCCCCGTTGACGGCTTCTGGCGGCAGGCCCTCGCCGTACTGGAGGCGTACCGGCAGATCCGCCACACGGACCGGCGCGTCGACGCAGCGACCATCGCCCTAATGGGTCCCGCCCATCACTGGCTGATGGCCGCCCGCTGGCCCCACCGTGTCCCCGAGCACCTGCCGGCCGCCGGAGCCAGGCCGTGAACAACCCGGTCCGATGGGAGCGCTGGACGGTCGTCCTGCTCAAACCGGACTGTCTGCGCCGCGGCCTCGCCGGCGACGTCCTCGACATGGTCCGGCACCACCTCCACGTCGTCGACGTCCGTACCGTCCTGCCGACCGAGGCGCAGATCTTCGCGCACTACGACGACATCCTCGACCGCTCGGCCGTACTCGGCCGGGACGTCCCCGCCGAGCTGCGCCGCATCTACGTCGGCCGGCCCACCGGCATCGCACTCGCACACGGGCCGCGGGCAGCACGACGGCTACGCGTCCTGCTCGGCCCGACCGATCCCGCGGTCGCCCCCACCGGCACCATCCGTGGACGGTTCGGCGCGGACACACTCGCCGCCGCGATCAGCGACGGCCGGCTCGTCGACAACCTCATCCACAGCTCAGACACCATCGACGCCGCCGCCCGCGACTTCGACATCTGGTACGGGCCAGGACACCGCCACCTGCTCGCGCCACCACGCAGCCCCGTACCCGGGAGGGCATCATGACGCACGACATCACCGCACACCCCCGGCAGCTGTCGCTCATGCCGGCCGCCGACCAGGCACAGCTCGATGACTACATGGCCACGATCGTCGGATACCGCAAGTCCGGCCTGTCGCTCAACCACATCATCGGCTGCCCGCTCGACTGCGGATACTGCGTCCGTCACTTCTGGGGAAACTTCGACGTGAAAACACCCCAGCTCCTGACCTCCACCGACGAGGCGGTCCGGATGCTCGTCGGACACCACGCATTCCAGCCGCACGTCACCCCGCTGCAACTGCTCAACAAAGCCACCGACCCGTTCCTGCCCGGCGTCAAACCCCACCTCTTCGAGGTCCTGCGCACCCTCGACCACGCCGGCTACACCAACCACGTTCTGATCATCACCCGGTTCAGCGTCACCTCCGCAGACATGACCGCCCTCGACGAGCTCCGGCACCTCAAGGTCACCCTGCTGCTGACCTACTCAGGAATCACCGACGACCGCATCGAACCGATCGCCCGCAGCCGGATCACCACCCGATCCATCCACATCGCCGCGACCCACCCCCGCCGCCGGACCAAGGTCATCCTGTACTGGCGGCCTATCGTCCCCGGCTGGAACGACAGCCCCGCCACCATGGCACACGTCCTCGACGTAGGCCGCTACGCCGACGCCCTCGTCTTCACCGGCCTCTACCACAAGAAGGAGAACGCCACCTACCTCACCGACCTCGGCGTCACCCTGCCCTACGGCGCCGGCGAATACCACCGCCGCAAGACCATGGCAGCCGACCTCGACACCCGTGTCGTCGCCGCCTGGCGCGCCTCGGGGATCAGCACACCCCTGTTCCGCAAGACCTCATGCGGCGTCACCTACGCCCACGACGACCCCGACTACAACGGCCACTGGGGCGTCCGAGAATTATGCGACATCTGCCCGGCAGCACAACGCCACCGATGCGCGACCGCCCACCGGCAACCCACCGACCAGGACGTCCGCAACGTCCTCGACCAGTTCGGCTACCAGTCGCAGTTCACCGTCGACGACGGCCACGTATGGACCCACGGACTCGGCGAACAACGCCGCTACGCTCTCCAGCACACCCTCAGATACCAGATCTGGGAAATCGACCAACCACACGCCCTCCACGCACACGGCCGCTCCCTCACCGGCAACCAGCTCCCACCAGACCAGCAGCAGGACTTCGTCCGCATCCGCGACACCTTCACCCAGCAGGTCGTTACCACCGACGACTAGAAACCACGACCTGGAGCACCATGAACGACATCTGGTGGCAAGCGCCCCTGGTCGCTCTCGACCTCGAAGGCACCGGAGCACAGGACAAGAACCAGGAAGCGATTCTCGAAATCGCCGCCGTACGACTCGTCAACGGACGGCCCGACCAGGACACCGCATTCCACAGCCTCATCAACCCCGGACGCCCCGTGCCCCACCGCCCGTGGATCAGCCCCGGCCTCACCGACACCACGCTCGCCACCGCACCCACCACCGCCACGGTCAGCACCACCCTGGCACCACGGCTACACGCCTGCTACCTCGTCGGACACAACATCCGCGTCGACTGGAAACTCCTCCACCGACACTTCCCCACGATCGAGATCGCCGGACTGATCGACACGCTCCGCCTCGCCCGCACCGCAACCCCCGGCATGCGGCACTCCCTCACCGCGCTGCTCGACCACTTCAATCTCACCGACGAAGTCACCGCCACCACCGGCAGCCAGCCACACCGCGCCCTCTGGGACACCATCGGCGCCGCGCACCTGCTCCACGCGCTCATCCGACACCACTGGGCCCAAGAACCCACCTTCACCGCGCTTTTCCACATCGCCGGCATCACGGCCGAAAGCGACAGACCACAATCAGCACCGGGACCCGAGCAGGATGCCCTGTTCGATGTGGGCAAGCCTCACCACATCTGACGACCGGCAGCTCCCGTCCGCCGGACCGATTCTGCAAGCGCCGCCCAGTTCCCGGACCTCCGGACCACCAGTGATCAAGAGCGGCGGAAGCCAGTCGACCCGGCTGGACTACTCGATGCGTGGCGAGAGGACTCGCGGATCTGGGGATGGTCAGGATCGAGCCGGTCGCGAGGACCGCCCGCGTGGGTCGTCGACCGTCCGTGCGCGTTCGACCAGTTCGAGGGTGGCTGTCCCAAGGACGCACGCACGCGGAGAACCGTGTACCCGCCTGGAAGGCGTTCGACCGGTCCGCACCCGGATCGGGAGCGGACGCGGACCGGTCGGCTTTCCGCACGGCAGGATGCAGGTAATCCGAGCGCCGCGCTCAAGCTGTGCGTCTTAGCGAGCGCGTCTCCTGCGTCCTTTCGCAAGCCGTGCGGCCTGCGCGGACCAACATAATCGATTAAGGCGATTCGAGGATGTCCTGTCACCCGGTCGAGGGGCCCGCTCGCGTTCGTGCCGCCGCTCGACTACCGGCCACGGCGAGAAGAACGGTCGGGTGAAGCCGCCGGCAGCGGGGAAGCGTGACCGCGGACCCGTGTCGAGTTCGCCGCTCCATCGGACCGGACGTTGTCGAGCTGGCCGGCGATCGCGGTAACGCTGCTGGCCTGCTCCGGGGCATCGTCATGTCCGCGCTGCGGCGTGGCGAGCGTGTGCAGTCGGTCAACCAGCGTCTCGGCAGGCCCTTCGAGCTTGGTCATGACCTTCCACACCGGCCGCACCCGGTGCGCGAGCCGGCTGCTCGTTCCGGTGAGGACGTAGGTAGGCGTAAGCAGACGGTGCTGCTCGATCCCTCGTTCCACCGCGAAGCTCACTCCGGCCGCGAGGTCCGGCAGCGACTGCGCCGCCTGATGGACCTGCGCGGCCCGCCTCCCTTGGATCGTCTGGCCAGCAAGATCCCGCAGAAGCTTGGCCGCAGCGGTGACAGCAGGCCGCATCGGATAGGCGACGTCCGGATGAGCACCGAGCCCGCCGGCCAGCCGGGCGGCCTCCCGCCACAGCGCTGCTGTCACATCCGTATCCGCCACGGCACCCTCCGGGGCTGTGCGCCCGACCGCTGCCCCGAGGCTCGCGAGCCGGGACCCGAGCACGCACGCATCCGCGACGTCCACCATCGTGATCTGCTCCGGACGCTGAAACATCTGCGCCGACACCGACTGCACCACCACGAACACGTCACGGATCCCGACGACCTCCCGCGCCGACACATCTCCCGGAACAGCCACCCGCAGATGCTGCAGTACCGACGGCTGTGTCCTTCCCGCCGCCCACTCCAGCCACCACTCCACCGAGCGGCCCGACAGCGCTGCGATGGACTCGTAATCGCCTACATGAGTCTCCCGCAGCCGAGACCCGACACCACCCGGCTGGTCCAGCACTCGCTGCAACTGCTGATCGACACGGCACGAGGCCGCCATCACCGAGGCGAGATCCCCGAGCCCGCCCGCCATGGCGCCCCGGCGTACCGCCGCACCCGCCTGACTTCGCGCCTGCCCGGTCGGCTCCAGATGACTCGCCAGCACATCCCCTGCAGTCCGCAACGCCGACGACGCCGCCAGTAGCTTCCCGGCAACCCCATCACCGGTACGGACCGGTAGCCACCGTCGAGAGCCGTGGCCCCTGCCGGTAGCGATCACCGCGCGCAATACCCGGTTCACGTCCTCCGGCGCGCCCTGCAGCCCAGCCGTCATCACCGCACGCAGCTCCACCGCGGTATGCCGGAACACCGGAACAGCCCCCTGATCCGCCCCGACCACCAGCTCCCGCAGCCGCTCCGCGCTCTCGTAGACCGACCGCCGGGCCTTCAACACCGCCGCCGCACCCGCATGATCTGCGATGCCGACCGCCCGCACCGCCACAGCCTCCAGCGAGATCACTGCCCGATCCAGCCAGCTTCCGTACGTCATCCCGGCCGCCGCGCCATGTCTCGCAGATCATCCGCCGCTGTCACCAACCTCCACCGCCGGTCGACCGGCATACTCGCGTCCCGACCGAGCACGTCCAGACCGTCCGCCGCCGCCAACGCCATCTGCCGCGCCGACTCCAGAACGAACGGATTCTCCGTCGCCGGAGTCACCAGCAGCCGATACTGTGCCTCCTCCGGAAACAGCATCGACACCATCAGGTTCGACTCCACTCCCAACCGCTCCCAGCCATGCGCCACCTCGGACTGGGAGCCCGAGGTGATCCACCCGTGTGCCAACAGCTGCAACGCCAACGGCACTGCTTCTGCGATCTGTTCCGGCGCCAGCAACGCCGCGTGCACGACCCGGATCGCCTCCGGCAGCTCGTCGTAGACGACCTCGCCCGCGTTCGACATAAACCCTCCCTGCATCGCGCGAACCCCCGGCAGGTCAGTCCGTGCCGAGCAGTTCGAGAATCGACGGGATCGGCACCCGGTACCGGCGCCCGATCCGCAACAGCTGCACCGGAAACTCCCCCGACTTCGCCAGCTGATACGACTTCGACCGCCCGATCCCGAAAATCGCCCCGGCCGTCTCCACGTCCGTCGTCGACCCCAAACCCCGAACCGCGTCGATCGTCCACACCCGGCGAGCCCGCTTCGTTGCATCGGTGCCTTGCACTGAATTACTCATACACCCTCCGCACCTGCCAGCGGCTGAACCCTGTGGACAGCCAGCTGCCTGTGGATAACGGCGAGGATGTTTCCGTTCGCGTGTTAGCGGCAGCGTTGCGCTGCTCCGCCGCCTAATACTGCAACCCGAGGTCGCGGGTCTGTCAAATTAACGGTGTAACTGGTGTTTTGTGGTTACTTGGTTCCTGGGGTGAGTCGGCCTTCGAAGGTGAGGGCGAAGGCGTTGAGGGCTGCTTTCCAGCGGGTGATCCAGCGTTTGCGGCCGGTGCCGGTCGGGTCGAGGGACATCACGGCGAGGTAGACGCACTTGAGTGCGGCTTGCTCGTTCGGGAAGTGCCCGCGGGCCCGGACCGCGCGGCGGATGCGGGCGTTGACACTCTCGATCGCGTTGGTGGAGCAGATGACCTTGCGGATTTCCGGGTCGTAGGCCAGGAACGGGACGAACTCGGCCCAGGCGTTCTCCCAGAGCCGGACGATCGCCGGATACTTGCGCCCCCAGGCCTCGGCGAATTCCAGGAACCGGTCACCGGCCGCGGCCTCGGTCGGGGCGGTGTAGACGGGCTTCAACGCCTTCGCGATCGGATCCCAGTCCTGCCGGGCGGCGTAGCGGAACGAGTTGCGCAGCAGGTGCACCACGCAGGTCTGCACCACGGTCTGCGGCCAGACCTGGTTGATCGCGTCCGGCAGGCCCGTGAGGCCGTCGCAGACGGCCATCAGGACGTCGGTGACGCCGCGGTTCTTTAGCTCGGTGCAGACGGTGTACCAGAACTTCGCGCCCTCGCCGCCGTCACCGGCCCAGAGCCCGAGGATGTCGCGGGTCCCGTCGACGGTGACGGCCATGGCGACGTAGACCGGCCGGTTCGCGACCTTCCCGTCCCGGATCTTGACGTTGATCGCGTCGAGGAACACGACCGGGTAGACGGCGTCCAGCGGCCGGTTCTGCCACTCGGACATGCCGTCGACGACCTTGTCGGTGATCGTCGAGATCGTCTGCCGGGACACCTCCGCGCCATAGACCTCGGCCAGGTGGGCGCTGATCTCGCCGGTCGTCAGGCCCTTCGCGGACAGGGACAGGACCATGTCCTCGACCCCGGCCAGCCGGCGCTGCCGCTTCCGGACGATCTGCGGCTCGAACGAGCCGTCCCGGTCCCTCGGGACGGTGATCTCGACCGGCCCGACATCGGTCAGGACCGTCTTCGCCCGGCTGCCGTTACGGGAGTTCCCGCCGGTCTTCCCGGCCGGATCATGCTTGTCATAGCCGAGATGATCGGTGATCTCCCCGTCCAGCGCGGCCTCGATCACCCGCTTCGTCAACTGCTGCAACAGGCCGCCCTCACCGGTCAGCTGCAGGCCCGCGGCACGGGCCTGTTCCACCAGCCGACCGACCAGCTCCGCGTCCACACCCTCCGGCGTGAGGCCGGAGTTCTTCTTCTTGCCCACCGCGGCAGTATCCACGGCATCGGTCGTCATCTTCATCAGGGTGCGTCTCCTTGATCAGGAGTTACACCGTTGTTTTTACAGTCCCGAGGTCGCTACCTGAGCTGCGGTGATTCGTTGTTCGGTGGTGCTGGGTGATGCGGTGCTTGCGGAGTGGCAGGCGGGTTTGGATGATCTGTTCGCG
>NZ_JNXY01000050.1 GCF_000717135.1 Catenuloplanes japonicus | reverse complement strand
GGTGCGCTGTTGAGGTTTGAGCGCACGGGTAGATCGAGGGTTGCTGGCTTGGTCGCACACGGCGGTGCTGTAGCGCTGTGGTCCAGGGATTGTCTGTGGACCGGTTTAGAGCTAATTCGAGCCTCGGCCGGAATGGTCAGTCGACGGGGAGGCGGTAGCCGCGTTTGACGACGGTCTGGACTACGCCGGGGGTGCCTAGGCCGGCTCGGAGGCGGGCCACGGCCATTTCGACTGCGTGTTCGTCGGCGCCGCGCGGGAGAGTGCGGAGCAGCGCCGCGCGGGACAGCACGCGACCGGGGGTCGACGCGAGTGCGCGCAGGACGGCCATGGGGGCGGGGGCGAGCGGCTTCAGCTCCCCGTCTATGACGGCCGCGTGCCCGCGTAGCGTCAGGACGTGCGCGCCGATCTTGAGGTTGACGGCGCGCTGGGGGAGTTCGTCGACGAGGGTGCGGACCATGGCGCCCAGGCGGGCGCGGGTGGGGGCGAGTACGGGGATGCCGTGCCGGCGGAGTGGGGCGGCGGTTACCGGGCCCACGCAGGCCGCCAGGACGTCGCCGCGGAGTGCCTCCAGGACGGAGTCGGTGGACGGGCCCGCGGCCCGCAGGAGGGCGCTCACGGCGGGCGCGGAGGTGAACGTGACGGCGTCGACGAGGCGGCCGGAGATCAGGTCGACCAGGCGGTGCAGCGGGGCGGGGTCGGTCGGGGGCGCCCAGCGGTAGACCGGGACCTCGATGACGCGGGCGCCGGCGGACTCCAGCGCGTCGGAGCACTCGGGCTGGCGGTCGCCGTGCAGCTGCATGGCGACGGTCTTGCCGGCGACGCCGTACGCCTTCAGGTGGGCGACGACCTCCTCGCAGCTCTCCGAGTCCGGCGACCACTGGTCCTGCAGCCCGGCGGCGCGGATGGCGCCCCGGGCCTTGGGGCCGCGAGCCACCATGTACGCACTGGAGAGCACGGCCCGCAGCGGCTCGCCCAGGCCCCAGCCCTCCGCGGCCTCCAGCCAGCCACGCATGCCGATGCCGGTGTTCGCCATCACTATGTCGGGCGGATTGTCCAGGCAGGCGCGGGTGGCGGCACGGAGCTCGGTGTCGTCGGCGATGGGGACGATGCGGAGTGCGGGCGCCAGCACGATCCGGGCGCCGCGCCGTTCCAGCAGGGAGGCGAGCTCATCCCTGCGGCGGTCCGCGGTGACCCCGATCGTGAAGCCGCTGAGCTCGTCAGACATCTCTGGAGAGGGTCACGGGCGGCACTCCCATGGTCGTCGTCGGGCGGCGGCCGGAGAAGGTGAGGGCGTTGCGAAGAGCCGCGGCGGGTCCGACCGGTCCACCGACGGGCACGCGACGAATGCGCCGTCCTCGGCGTAAACCCGCTCCCACGTCACGCCTGCGCGTATCGACCGTGCCTCCGGCCGGGCCGCGCCGCGGCTCCTCTGTGCCGGCGTGGCGGTTCGGCAGAGAACCACGCTCGCCGGGTGCCGAACCGGGGAACCGGCTCGGCGTCACCACCAGGTCCGTCCTCAAGCCTGGTGGTGGCTCCGTGTGACCGGTGGACGCGCGGCGGGCCAGGGGTGATGACACCCCGTCATGCCGCCTGTACGCCATCGCACCTGCCATGTCGGAAGAGTGCAGGTGGGCGGTTTCGCTCGGACGTCTTGATTGTTTTCAGCCTGTTAAGAGCCGCTCACGCTCCCCTATGCCCCGCCGGACGGACGCGCGGACCACTCGTTTTGACCCCAGACCGGGACACCGGGTAAAGTTGCCTGCTGTTGTGCGATGGCTGCGATATGCCAGTCACGTAACCGTTCACCATCCCCTGCTCCGGCCCTACATTTCCCGGCCTCGGCGCCGAGATCCCGGCCGGGCGCAGACGCTTCTCCGTCCCGCTGTGACGTGGAAAAGAAGGTCGGGGTAATCTGGTGTTTCGCGTGCGTGCTCTGTATCGACGCCCAGCGCGCGAAACAGACCGACGACGAGACAAGGTAGACCTGTGCGTACGTACAGCCCGAAGCCGGGTGAAATCGAGCGTCAGTGGCACGTCATCGACGCGTCTGACGTCGTGCTGGGCCGACTGGCCACCCACGCCGCGACTCTGCTCCGCGGCAAGCACAAGCCGACTTTCGCGCCGCACGTCGACATGGGTGACTTTGTCGTGATCATCAACGCGGGCAAGGTTGCACTGACCGGCAACAAGCGGCAGACCAAGGTGGCGTACCGCCACTCCGGTTACCCGGGCGGTCTGAAGCAGATCGGCTACGACGAGCTGCTGACCAAGCGTCCCGATCGCGCGATCGAGCTCGCGGTCAAGGGCATGCTGCCCCACAACAAGCTCGGCCGTCAGCTCATCAAGAAGCTGAAGGTCTACGCCGGCGCTGAGCACCCGCACTCGGCGCAGCAGCCGGTCCCGTTCGAGATCACCCAGGTCGCGCAGTAGTAGCGCAGGCGAGAGAAGAAGCATGACTGACATCGACGAGCAGACGCCTGCCGCTGACGCGCCGGCGACCGACACCGACATCGACGCCACCGAGGTGGCCGTCGACGAGACCGAGGCTCCCGAGGCCGACGCAGAGGTGACCGAGGCCGCTGAGGCCGACGTGACCGACGTCGCCGAGATCGCCCCGGACACCGCGACCGCGACGCTGACCCGCGTGCCGCGCGGCGAGCGCCCGATCCAGACCGTGGGCCGCCGCAAGGAGGCCATCGTCCGGGTCCGCCTCGTTCCGGGCACCGGCAAGGTGACCTGCAACGGCCGCGACATCGAGGAGTACTTCCCGAGCAAGGTGCACCAGCAGCTCATTCGTGAGCCGCTCGTCACCACGGAGAAGACCGAGGTCTTCGACGTCATCGCGAACCTGCGTGGCGGCGGCATCACCGGCCAGGCCGGCGCGCTGCGCCTCGGCATCGCCCGTGCCCTCATCACCAACGACGGCGACGACCGTCCGGCGCTGAAGAAGGCCGGCTTCCTCACCCGTGACCCCCGGGTCAAGGAGAGCAAGAAGTACGGTCTCAAGAAGGCTCGCAAGGCGCCGCAGTACTCGAAGCGCTGACCTTGTCTGTCTGACGCTGACGGCCAGTCAGGCCGCCTCCGGGCGGTTTGCCTGGCCGTTTGCTGTTGTACGAAGTCTCCCCGCAGAAACACCGCACGGCCGCCGCGGCTCGCACGAAAGCCGCCCGGCCGTCGCAACCCCGCCGGATCATGAGCAGTGGATGCGGCGGGTCGACGACGTACCACCACATCAGGCGAGGGAAGGACAGCAATGGGGCGGCTCTTTGGCACCGACGGCGTTCGTGGCAAGGCCAACGCGGATCTGACGCCGGAGTTGGCGATGTCCGTCGCCGTCGCGGCCGCGCACGTGCTCGCCGAGACGGACCGCAGCCACCCGCCGCTGGCGATCGTCGGCCGGGACCCGCGGGCCAGCGGCGAGATGCTGGAGTCGGCCGTGGTGGCGGGCCTGGCCAGCGCCGGCGCGACCGTGCTGCGGGTGGGCGTGCTGCCGACGCCGGGCGTGGCGTACCTGGTCGGTGAGACCAAGGCCGACTTCGGCGTGATGGTCTCCGCCTCGCACAACCCGATGCCGGACAACGGCATCAAGCTCTTCGCGGCCGGCGGGCACAAGCTCCCCGACGACATCGAGGCGAAGATCGAGGCCGCGATCGAGGCGAACAACGGCGGCTGGACCCGCCCGGTCGGCGCCGCGATCGGCCGCGTGCACGACCTGCTCGACGGCATCGAGCACTACGTGAAGCACCTGGTCGCGTCCACGCCGCACCCGCTGGCCGGCATCAAGGTCGTGGTCGACTGCGCGAACGGCGCGACCTCCGAGGTGGCCCCGGTCGCGTTCGAGGAGGCCGGTGCCGAGGTGGTCGTGATCCACGCGGAGCCGGACGGCCTGAACATCAACGACGAGTGCGGCGCGACCCACCTGGAGAGCCTCCAGGCCGCGGTGCTGGAGCACCAGGCGCACCTGGGCGTGGCGCTGGACGGCGACGCGGACCGCTGCCTGGCCGTCTCCGCGGACGGTGCGGTCGTCGACGGTGACGAGATCATGGGCATCCTGGCGCTGGCCATGCGCGACGCCGGCACGCTGACCAAGGACACGCTGGTCACCACCGTGATGAGCAACCTGGGCCTGCGGATCGCGATGCGCGAGGCCGGCATCAAGCTGGTCGAGACGAAGGTCGGCGACCGCTACGTGCTGGACGAGCTCCGCGCCTCGAACCTGGCGCTCGGCGGTGAGCAGAGCGGTCACGTGGTCATGCCCGCGTTCGCCACCACCGGCGACGGCACGCTGACCGGCCTGCACCTGATGGCGCGGCTGGCCGCGACCGGGAAGACGCTGGCCGAGCTGGCGTCGGTGATGACGAAGCTGCCGCAGGTTCTGATCAACGTGCCGGTGTCGGACCGGAGCGCGGTCGCGTCCGCGCCCGCGGTCAAGGCCGCGGTGGCCGAGGCCGAGGCGGAGCTGGGCGACACCGGGCGCGTGCTGCTGCGGCCGTCCGGCACGGAGCAGCTGGTCCGGGTCATGATCGAGGCGTCCACCGCGGAGATCGCGGAGCGCGTGGCCGAGCGCGTGGCGGACGTGGTACGCACCGTCTGATAGGCGACATCCGAGGCAGGGCCGTGACCGGAATGGTCGCGGCCCTGCTTTTTTGTCACGTTCGGAACAGCGCTGTGTGCTCGCGGGGGATCGGAGCGTGTCGTATGAGCGCGGGGTCCGCTGTTCGGCCAGGGTGGCGCCACGCCACGGCTTCCTAGGCTCGTGCGCGTCCGGCCGGAAAGGCCCTGATGCCTTCATCGGCCGATAAGTCGCTCGCGAAAGGAAAAATCCGCAGATGTTGCAGCGTGAGCGCCCGCAGGTCTTCGTCGACGTGACCGGGCGGCGCAAGCGGATGATGACGGTGGCCGGCGCGGTCGTCGCCACGTTCTCGATCGTCTACATCGCGGTGATCGGTGCCAGCGTGGTGGAGGCCTCGGACACGACCGGATTGTCCACCCGGGCGACGATGGTCAAGCGCTGAACTCGTCGAACAGCCGGGTGAACTCGAACTCCGACTGTGCGATGCCACTGCAGGACGGGCTCACCGTGCCGGAGCAGCCGTCGTTGTCCCGGTTGACGGACCAGAACCGGACGAAGCCCAGCCCCCGCTCGGACGCGTGCGCCAGCACCTCCCGCGCGTCCGCCAGCGTGGTCACCGGGCCGGTGTCGTTGACCCCGATCATGGGCGTCACGCCGAGCATCCGGTGCAGCGCCGCGGTGTCCCGGTCCGGCCAGACCGTGGCCAGGTCCGCCGCCACCGCGTCCACGGCCGCGGTCATCGCGTCACCCCAGCCCGCGCCGGCCGGGTCGAAATTCATGGTCATGGCGTTGACGGACAGGTCCACGCCGGCCGTGCGGGCGCTCCGCAGCAGCGTGAGCGTGTCGTCGGTCAGCCCCTGCGTCACGCCGGCCACCGGCACCGTGAGCGTGACCCTGGTGCCGCGCTCGCGCTGCAGGTCGGCCAGCGCGCCGGTGACCGTGTCCGGCGCGATGGACTGCTCGATGTCCACGTCCAGGTCGTTGCTGCCGGCCGCGTCCAGCGCCTTCCGGTACGCCGCGGTCAGCTGCGGCCGGGAGCAGACCTTCTCCAGGTAGGTGCCGGTGGCGCCGCCCGTGGACACGGTCACCTCGCCGCCGAGCTCCGCGATCTCGTCCAGGTCCGCCTGCACGCGTGCCGCGTCGATCGCCAGCGTGCCGCCCCAGGTCGGGGTGCAGCCGCCGGACTTCTCCGCGACCACGAACGCGAGCGTGAAATCGGTCTGACCGGACTCGCGGACCGCGTCGCCGATATCGAGCGAACCGCTGGCGATGTCGATATAGGGCGACACCTGCATCGCGGTCGGCACATTATCCGGCGGTCGCGGTTCACCGGTGCAGGAAGTGGCGAGAAACAGCACGGGAAGAATGGCGAAGATGCGTCTCCGGGGCACCTTCAGCACTATGTCACCGCAGAGTCGCGCATTTCTCCTCCGTACCCCCGAATGATTTTGATTGTGAAGACGGTCACAACTGTTAAGGATGGGGCGGGCGTGGCCGAGGGGAGAACAGTGAGGGTTCGCGGGTTTCTGCTCGTGGTGGTGCTCGGGCTGTTCGCGAGCATTCTCCTGGTCAACGGCATCGTGACGGGCGAGTTCGCGCAGGACGGTGCAATCGGGGCGACGAATGCGATCGGCGGGGTGCCGCGTGACGTGCTGGACGGCGGCCCGATCATCTCGGTGGACGGAAACGCGATCGCCACACTCACCCCGCCGGACAAACAAATTGTTCTCACCTTTGACGACGGTCCCGATCCGACCTATACGCCGGAGATTCTGGCCGTGCTCGCGAAGTACGAGGTGCCCGCGGTCTTCTTCATGATCGGATCACAGATCAGTTCCCGTCCCGGAATCGTGCGGGACGTGCGGAACGCGGGTCACGAGATCGGCATCCACACGTTCACCCATCCGGACCTGGCCGGGCAGGGCGAGTGGCGGCGAGGCGTGGAGGCGAGCGAGACGCAGTTCGCGCTGGCCGGCGCCGCGGGCGTCTCCAGCGTGCTGTTCCGGCCGCCGTACTCGTCCACCGCGGCCGCGTTCGACGACCAGAACTGGCCGGTGGTCGCGGAGGCGGGCGGCAACGGCTACCTCACCGTGGTCAACACGCTGGACAGCCGGGACTGGGAGTCGCACGCCACGATGACCGACATCCGGCGCGCGGCCACGCCGCCGGGCGGCCAGGGTGCGATCGTGCTCTTCCACGACGGCGGCGGCGACCGGTCCCGGACCGCGGCCGCGCTCGACGCGGTGATCCCGGACCTGAAGCGCGCCGGGTACACGTTCACCACGGTCGCGGCGCTGACCGGCATGTCCACGGTCAACCCGGCGGCCACGGCGCAGGACCGGGCGCTCGGCATCGCGCTGGTCGGCGCCGTGCAGATCGCCCGCGCGGTGACCAGCTGGTTCGCGGTGCTGCTGCTGGTCTTCGGCGTGCTGACGCTGGCCCGGCTGTGCGTGCTGCTTATCCTGGCCCGGCGGCATGCGCGCCGGACGCCGTGGGGGCCGGACTACGACCGGACCGTCACCGTGATCGTGCCGGCCTACAACGAGAAGGAGTGCATCGCCGACACGCTCGGCTCGCTGGTCGCGGGCGTGCACCCGGTCGAGATCATCGTGGTGGACGACGGCTCCACGGACGGCACCGCGGACATCGCGGACGCGCTCGGCCACCCGAACGTCACCGTGCTCCGCCAGCCGAACGCGGGCAAGGCCGCGGCGCTGAACACCGGCATCGCGCACGCGACCACGGACGTCGTGGTGATGATGGACGGCGACACGGTCTTCGAGATCGACACCGTCAGCCTGTTGGTCCAGCCGTTCGCGGACCCGGCGGTGGGCGCGGTCGCGGGCAACGCGAAGGTCGCGAACCGGAGCGGCATGATCGCGATGTGGCAGCACATCGAGTACGTGGTGGGCTTCAGCATCGACCGCCGCGCCTACGACGTGCTGCACTGCATGGCCACGGTCCCGGGCGCGGTCGGCGCGTTCCGCCGGGAGGCGCTCCGGCAGGTCGACGGCCTCTCCGACGACACGCTCGCGGAGGACACGGACCTGACCATCGCCGTGATCCGGGCCGGCTGGCGCGTGGTCTACGAGGAGCGGGCACGCGCCTGGACCGAGGCGCCGTCGTCCATGTCGCAGCTGTGGCGGCAGCGGTACCGGTGGAGCTACGGCACGATGCAGGCGATGTGGAAGCACCGGCGGGCACTCGTCGAGTCCGGCCCCGGCGGGCGGTTCGGGCGGCGCGGGCTGCTCATGCTGACGCTGTTCCAGACGCTGCTGCCGCTGCTCTCGCCGCTGATCGACGTGTACCTGCTGTACGGCCTGATCTTCCTGCACCCGGCCTGGACGGTGGCGGTCTGGCTGGTCGTACTGGTGGTCCAGTTCGCCAGCACCGCGTACGCGTTCCGCCTGGACCACGAGTCGCCGCGCCCGCTCTGGCGTTTGCCGTTGCAGCAGTTCGTCTACCGCCAGCTGATGTACCTGGTGCTGATCCAGGCCATGGTGGCGGCGCTGGGCGGCATCCGGCTGGGCTGGCAGAAGCTGCGCCGGACCGGTGGGCTCAACGCGCTGATGGGCGCGCGCCTGCCCACCGGGTCGTCCGCGACTACAGCCCGGCCAGGCGTGTGACGGCCTCCTCGATCACGGACTCCCGCTTGCAGAAGGCGAATCGGACCAGCGTGCGCGCCGGTTCCTGGTTGTCGTAGAAGACCTGCGTCGGGATGGCCGCGACGCCCACGCGTTCCGGCAGCTCCAGGCAGAACCCGATCCCGTCCTTTTTCGATTTATCGGAAATGTCGGCCGTGATGAAGTAGGTGCCGTCGGACGGGAGGACACGGAGGCCGGCTTGTCGTAAACCGGCCGCGAGCTGGTCACGCCGATCCTGGAGCCCGGCCCGGAAGCCCTGGTAATACTCATCGGGGAGATCCAGCGCCACCGCGATCGCGGGCTGGAACGGGCCGCCGTTGACGTACGTCAGGAACTGCTTGACCCTGGTCACGGCGCTGATCAGCGCGCGCGGCCCGCTCACCCAGCCGATCTTCCACCCGGTGCAGGAGAACGTCTTGCCGGCCGAGGAGATGCGCAGCGTCCGCTCCCGCATGCCGTCCAGCGTGGCCAGCGGGATGTGCTGCTCCGCGCTGTCCGTGAAGACCAGGTGCTCGTAGACCTCGTCCGTGACCGCGTAGACGTCGTGTTCGCGGCAGAGCGCGGCGATGAGCTCCAGCTCGGCGCGGGCGAAGACCTTGCCGGTCGGGTTGTGCGGCGAGTTGAGCAGCACCAGCCGGGTGCGGTCCGAGAACGCGGCGCGCAGCCGCTCCGGGTCGAATCCGAAATTTCCGGTTTCGGAGGGCGTGAGTGTCACCGGTCGCCGCACCGCCCCGGCCAGCGCGATCGAGGCCGCGTACGAGTCGTAGAACGGCTCGAAGCAGACCACCTCGTCGCCCGGCTCGCACAGCGCCAGGATGGTGGCCGCGATCGCCTCGGTCGCGCCGGCCGTTATCAGGATTTCGCCGTCCGGGTCGTACCCCAGGCCCCAGAACCGCTGCTGGTGACGGCCGACCGCGGCACGCAGCTCCGGGATGCCCGGCCCCGGCGGATACTGGTTCCGGCCGCCACGGAGCGCCTGCTCCGCCGCGGCCAGCATCTCCGGCGGTCCGTCCGTGTCCGGGAAGCCCTGGCCGAGGTTGACCGCGCCCGTCCGGACCGCGAGCGCGGACATCTCCGCGAAGATCGTCGTCCCGAACGGGCGCATGCGCGCCACCAGTGGATCAGTCACGCCCCTACGAAACCACGACCAGCTGCAGGCAGGAAGCGGTGGTCGCGTTCCCGGACACGGACCGTTTCACGATCTCCTTGCCGTCCAGCGTGATCCGGCAGGTCAGCTCCGAGCTGCTGGTGCCGAAGTGCAGCGCGTTGACGCTCAGCAGCGGCGTGTCGGCGCCGAGCGTGAACTCCTTCCGCCAGGGCAGGTTCGCCGGCCCGTCCGTGTGCGAGGAGCCCTCCGAGGTGTACGTGAGCACCGCGTTCCCCTCGCCGGTGACCTCGTAGACGACCTTCGCGTCCGCGTCCGCCCGCAGCGCCACGCCGGACGGGATGAGGTCCGGGATGTTCGGGATCCCGGTCGGCAGCGGGAACGGGTCGTCGGTCTTCGGCGCGCCGGTCGGGGCCGGCCGGCCGGTCGGCTCGTCCGTCGGCGGTGGCGGGGCCGGGTCGGGGCTCTTGTCGGTCGTGACCGCGTCGCGCGCCTGGTCGAACACCAGCACGCCGGCCACGGCCGTACCCACGCAGAGCAGGATCACGGCCGCCACGATGATCGCGATGATCGGCGTCAGCGAGCGGGACGGCGCCTGCTGCTGCGGCGGCCCGGACGTGGGCTGGTGCGGGTCGTACGCCCAGTTCGCGGTCTGCTGCGGCTGTTGCTGCGGCGGCGGCACGTACGACACCGGCTGCTCGGGCGCGCCGTCCGGCGGGCGCGCCCACGGGTTGGGCTGGTTCGGGTCAGTCATGGCCTCGGGGCTCCAGGTGGGGCGGAGTTATACACCGTCTCCCAGCCTGCCCTATTCCGGCAATCGGCTTACCGACAGGTACCGCGGCTGTTCTGTCCGGATAGGTCCGGCATAAATCCCCCAATCGCGCATCGGGTGTGAGCGAATGACCGGACTTCGAGCACGCAGGTTGAGCGAAACTGGGTTACGCTGCTCCCATGTGCGGAATCGTGGGTTACGTCGGCAACCGGCCGGCACTGAGCATCGTGTTGGACGGACTGCGGCGGCTCGAATACCGCGGCTACGACTCGGCGGGCGTCGCCATCGTCGGCGACGACGCGCTCCTGACCGAGAAGAAGGCGGGCAAGCTCGCCAACCTGGAGAAGGCACTCACCGAGGGCCCGGACACCGGCATCGCGGCCGGCACCACCGGCATCGGCCACACCCGCTGGGCCACCCACGGCGGCCCGACCGACCGCAACGCACACCCGCACGTCTCCCAGGATGGCCGAGTCGCCGTCATCCACAACGGCATCATCGAGAACTTCGCACGTCTCCGCGCCGAGCTGGAGGCGCTCGGCATCGAGTTCCGCAGCGACACCGACACCGAGGTCGCCGCCCACCTGCTCGCCCTCGAGCTGGACGTGGTGCGCACCGAGGGCGGGCAGGGCGCGCAGGCGCTCGCCGAGGCGCTGCGCCGCGTCTCCCGCCGGCTGGAGGGCGCGTTCACGCTGCTCGCCGTGGACACCGCGATCCCCGGCGCGGTCGCCGGCGCCCGCCGCAACTCGCCGCTCGTCGTCGGCCGCGGCGTCGGGGAGAACTACCTGGCCAGCGACGTCTCCGCGTTCATCGAGCACACCCGCGAGGCAGTCGAGCTGGGCCAGGACCAGGTCGTCCTGATCACGCCGGAGGGCATCGAGATCACCGGCTTCGACGGCACGCCGGTCGAGGGCCGTCCGTTCCACATCGACTGGGACGCGTCCGCCGCCGAGAAGGGCGGCTACGACTACTTCATGCTCAAGGAGATCGCCGAGCAGCCGCAGGCGGTGGCGGACACGCTGCTCGGCCGGCTCACCGAGACCGGCGAGATCGTGCTCGACGAGGTCCGCCTCACCGAGCAGGACCTGCGCGACGTCGACAAGATCTTCATCGTGGCGTGCGGCACGGCGTACCACTCCGGCCTCGTCGCGAAGTACGCCATCGAGCACTGGACGCGCATTCCCTGCGAGGTCGAGACCGCCAGCGAGTTCCGCTACCGCGACCCGGTGCTGGACCGTTCCACGCTGGTCATCGCGATCTCCCAGTCCGGCGAGACCATGGACACGCTGATGGCGCTCCGGCACGCCAAGGAGCAGAAGGCGCGCGTGCTCGCCATCTGCAACACCAACGGCTCCACCATCCCGCGCGAGTCCGACGCCGTGCTCTACACGCACGGCGGCCCCGAGGTCGCGGTCGCGTCCACCAAGGCGTTCCTGACCCAGCTCGTCGCCTGCTACCTGATCGGTCTGCACCTGGCTCAGGTCCGCGGCATCAAGTACGCCGACGAGGTCGGCGCCGTCGTCGGCCAGCTCCAGGAGATGCCGGACAAGCTGCGTACCGTCCTGGAGTCCATGGAGCCGGTCCGCAAGCTCGCCCGCGACCTCGCCTCCGCGCAGCAGGTGCTGTTCATCGGCCGCCACGTCGGATATCCGGTGGCGCTGGAGGGTGCGCTCAAGCTCAAGGAGCTGGCCTACATGCACGCGGAGGGCTTCGCCGCCGGCGAGCTCAAGCACGGCCCGATCGCACTGATCGACCAGGGCACGCCGGTCGTCTGCATCGTCCCGTCCCCGGCCGGCCGCGGCGTCCTCCACGACAAGATCGTGTCGAACATCCAGGAGGTCCGCGCCCGCGGCGCCCGCACCATCGTCATCGCGGAGGAGGGCGACGAGGCCGTCGTCCCCTACGCCGACGAGCTGATCCGCGTCCCGCGTACCCCCACGCTGCTGGCCCCGCTGGTCACCACGATCCCGCTCCAGGTCCTCTCCTGCGAGATCGCCAGCTCCCGCGGCCACGACGTCGACCAGCCCCGCAACCTGGCCAAGTCCGTCACGGTCGAATAGCCACCGACGGGAGGGCCGGTCCTGGTGGACCGGCCCTTTCCCATTCCCGCGGCTTCAAGTGCCAGTTCACGTGCACATTCATCTTCCCGCTTCCGGCGTGGTCCGGCAGCGTTGCTCCCGCGGGCACCGGTCGTCGCTGGCGCTCCTCCCTGCCGGTTCCGCCGTGGCACCGGAAAACCCGCCCGGTCGTTGGCGGCACCGGCTCCTCGCGTCGTGCGGAGCGCCAGCGGAGCCCGGCGCGAGGTTTGCCCGCGGGAGCAACGCTGCCGGACCACGCCGGAAGCGGGAAATCCGTATTTGAATTGGCTTTCAGGTTCTGGCACCGGGATTCAGCGCCGGTGCCGACCGCGATGTGACGCCGGCTGCCGCACGCCGGGCGCCCGGCATTTCATCAACGAGCGATGACGACGCCGAAAGCTCGGTGAGCGGTGGTGGCGACGGCTTCGCGGAGGGCGTCGGCCACGTCGGGGGCGGTTACCGGGCCCCGGTCGGCGGCGATGCGGCCGGCGAGTCCGTGCAGGTAGGCGGCTGCGACCGCGGCGCGGGTGGCGGGGACGCCGGCAGCCAGCAGGGAGGCGAGCAGACCGGCGAGGACGTCGCCGGTGCCGCCGGTGGAGAGTACGGGGGTACCGGTCGGGTTGACCCAGGCCTCGCCGGACGGGGACGCGACAAGGGTGCGGTCGCCTTTGAGCAGCACCACCGCGTTCATCCAGGCGGCGAGCTTGAGCGCGGCCTCGGCGCGATCCTTCCCGGGCGGGCCGGCCAGGCGGGCGAACTCGCGGTCGTGCGGCGTGATGACCAGCGGCGCGGCGCGGTCGCGGAGCCGGTCGGCCTGGGAGCCGTCGACGAGCATGCCGAGCGCGTCCGCGTCCAGCACCACGGGCAGATCGGTCGCGAGGACGCTGCGCAGCGCGGTCCGGGCGTTGGCGTCGGTGCCGATGCCGGAGCCGCAGAGCCAGGCCTGCACGCGGCCGGCCTCGGCGACCGAGTCCGCGGCGACGACGGACGGGTGGCGTGCCAGCACCTCGGCGCGGGCGGTGCCGGCGTATCGGACCATGCCGGTCGGGCCGGCCAGCGCGCCGGCCGTGGACAGGACCGCGGCGCCGGGATAGGTGTGCGAGCCGGTGGCGATGCCGACCACGCCGCGGTTGTACTTCTCCGAGCCCGCGTGCAGGCCCGGCCACCAGTCCGCGATGTCGGCCGCGTCCGGCACGCGCAGCGCCGGTGCGGCACGCAGCGTGAGCCCGATGTCGACCAGGTCCACCTGCCCGGCGAGCGGCGCGGCCGGGCCGGCGACCAGCGCGGGCTTGAGGCAGCCGAACGTGACCGTGACGTCCGCGCGGACGGCGGCGCCCTCGACCGCGCCGGTGTCCACGTCCACGCCGCTGGGCACGTCGACCGCGACCATGATCGGGCGCGGCGTGCGGGCCCGCAGCGCCGCGACGACGGTGGCGGCCGGCTCGCGGAGGCCGCCGGTGGCGCCGATGCCGACGATCCCGTCCATGACCAGGTCGGCGGCGATGGTGCCGGACCACTCGGTGCGGATGCGGCCGCCGCTGCGGCGCAGCTCGGCCAGACCGTCGGCGTGCGCGCGGTCCGGCCGCAGCAGCAGCGCGGTGACCTGGGCGCCGCGCCGGGCCAGCAGCGCGCCGGCGTAGAGCGCGTCGCCGCCGTTGTTGCCGGCGCCGACCAGCAGCAGGATCCGCGCGCCGTAGACCCGGTCCAGCAGCAGGGCGCATCGGCGGGCGAGCCCGGCCGCGGCGCGCTGCATGAGCGTGCCGTCCGGGAGCTCGCGCATCAGTGCCTCTTCGGCCGCCCGTACGTCGGCGACCCGCCACACGCCACGCATTCGTGCTCCTCCGGGACTTCTAGGACTCGGCTACCACCATCGCGGAGGCGATGCCGCCGTCGTGGGAGAGGGAGAGGTGCCAGCGGGTGATGCCGCACTCGGCCGCGGCCTCCGCGACCGAGCCGGACACGGTCAGCCAGGGCCGGCCGGCCTTGTCGGAGACCACCTCGCAGTCGTGCCAGCGCAGGCCGGAGGGGGCGCCGAGCGCCTTCGCAACCGCCTCCTTGGCGGCGAACCGGGCTGCCAGCGACTCGGGCGGCCTGGGGTTGCCGGAGGCGGTGTGCCGCTCGCCGTCGGTGAACAGGCGGCCGGCGAGCTGCGGCGTCCGTTCCAGCGCGCGGACGAACCGTTCGACGAGCACCACGTCCATGCCGACGGAGACGATCACACCTGAAGCCTAGTCGGCAACCCCTGTGGACAACCGGCGGTACGCACGGTCCGCCGTTGTCCACAGGGGTTATCCACGCCCGGCCCGCGGTGGCACGGTGGTCGGCATGGAAGCGATCGATGTCACCACACCGGCGCTGCGCGCGTGCGCGGACCGGCTCGCGGCCGTGGCCCGGCGGCTCCTCGGCATGCCGCCGGGGCGGCTGCCCGTCACGGCACCGGGCTGGGCGGTCGCGACGGCGGTGACCGACCTGGCGGATGCGGCCTGGTCCGCGCTGGACCGGTGCGGCACCGGCGTGGCGGCCACCGCGAGCGCGCTGAGCAGGGCGGCCACGGCCTATGAGGCGACGGACGACGCGGCGGCGGCGCGGTTCCGGCGGCTGCGCGGGCAGGTGGCGGCGCGGTGAGCACGATGCCGGTGACCTATGAGCTGCTCTGGCAGGCGAGCCCGCCCGCATGGCGGCAGTCCGCGGCGGCCTGGCGTGAGCTGGCCGCGTCCGGCGCGCGGCGGGCGCTGGAGCTGGCCTCCGGCGCGGTGGCGCTGGCCGCGGCCTGGTCGGGCGCGGGGGCGGATGCCGCGGTCTCCCGCCTGCGCCGCCTGCGGGACGAGTTGGAGGCCGGCCGGCTCGCCCAGTTGGAGACCGCCGGCATCCTGGTGGAATACGCGGCCGCGATCGAGACCGCCAAGGCACGGCTGGCCGCGGCCGTGCGCGCGGCGGAGACGGCCGGGCTCGCGGTGGACCGCTCCGGTCTCGTGGTCGCGGCCGGGCCGGTGCCCGGCAGTCTCGCGGTCGGGGCCGCCTCGCCGGACGGCATGGCCACCCCGACCGGCCTGCCGGATTCGGCGCGGGCCGTGGCCGGGGAGATCGAGGCCGCGCTGGCCGCGGCGCGGGTGGCGGACACGGAGGCGGCCACGCGCCTGGGCGAGCTGAGCCGCGCGGCCGACTCCGGGTGGGAGAGCACGCCGCCGGGCTATCGGCCTGGCCCGGCGGCGACCCCGGCCGCGAATCGTGCCTGGTGGGACTCGTTGACCCCGGCGCAGCGACGCTGGCTGCTCCGGCACGAGCCCACGCTGACCGGTGGCCTGGACGGCCTGCCGGTCGCGGCCCGTGACCTGGCCAACCGCGTGCTGCTCGACCTGGCGCTGGAGGCGGCCCGGCTGGGCCTGCCGGTGGACGGCTTCCGCAGCGGCGGCCCGTCCACCGGCGTGAGCCTGAGCAGCGCGGATCTGCGCGGTGGCCTGCCCGCCGGCAGCGCCTACGCGCGGGACCCCGCGCTGATCGCGTCGCTGGAGCGGCTGGCCGACCAGGTCTCGCCGGGCACCGAGCCGCCGCGTTACCTGGTGCGGTTCGACCCGAGCCGGGACGGGCGCGCCGTGGTGGCGGTCGGCGATCCGGACCGCAGCGAGGCCGTGGTGACCTGCGTGCCCGGCATGACCAGCGATCTGGCCTCGTTCGGCGGTGAGCTGGACCGGGCCGCGCGGGTGGCCGAGCACGCTACGGAGCTGGATCCGGCCCGGCGCACCGCGGCCGTGCTGTGGCTGGATTACGACGCGCCGGATTTCGTGGTCGAGGCCGCGTCCGAGCAGCAGGCGCGGGATGCCGCGCCCGCGTTGCACCGGTTCCAGGAGGGGCTGCGGGCCGGGCACGAGGGGGAGCCGGCTCGGCAGACCGTGCTGGGCCACAGCTACGGCTCGCTGGTGGCCGGCGTGACCGCCCGCGACCACGGGCTCGACGCGGACGGGCTGGTGCTGCTGGCCTCGCCGGGCGCGGGTGTCTCGCACGCGGCCGACCTGGGGCTGCCCGAGGTCTGGGCCGGCACGTCGATCACGGATCCGATCCAGCGGGTGCCGGTCTCACCGATCTCCGCGCTGACGGATGCGGTGGTCGCCTCCGGCGTGCCGGGCCTGGGGCCGGCGCTCGCCTTCGGGCAGCCGGAGGACGGTCTGTGGCTCGGGCGCAACCCGGCGGATCCGGATTTCGGCGCCCGCGTGTTCGCCACCGAGGCGGACGCGGGCCACCTGGGCTACTGGGACCGCGGCGGGACAGCGCTCGACACGCTGTCCCGGATCACGCTCGGGCTCGGGCCGTCATGAGCCGTCGGCGCGGGTCAGGCCTTGGTGAGCGACCAGTCGATCGGCTCCAGGCCGGCGTCCGCGAGCGCCTTGTTGCACGCGCTGAACGGGCGGGAGCCGAGGAAACCGGCCGGGTTCATCGGGCTCGGGTGGCCGGCCTCCAGCACCACGTGCTGCGGGTTCGTGACCAGCTCCGCCTTCTTCCGGGCGTAACTGCCCCAGAGCATGAAGACGACGCGGGTGTCCAGCTCGTTCACGGCGCTGATGGTCGCGTCGGTGAACTCCTCCCAGCCCTTCTTGGCGTGCGTGCCGGCCTTGCCCTCACGCACCGTCATGATCGAGTTGAGAAGCAGCACGCCCTGCTCGGCCCACGGCGTCAGCTCGCCGGTGGTCGGCATGCCGGCGCCGACGTCCGCCGCGATCTCCTTGAAGACGTTGCGCAGCGACGGGGGGATGCGGACGCCCTCGCGGACGCTGAAGCTCATCCCGTGCGCCTGGCCGGCCTTGAAGTAGGGGTCCTGGCCGAGAAGCAGCACCCGGACCTTCCCGGGCGGGCACAGCCGGTAGGCCGTGAACAGGTCCTCGACCGGCGGGTAGACGGTCTGCGACTCGTACTCCGCCGCGACGAACTCGCCCAGCGCGCGGGTGCGGTCGGCGTCCAGGTGCGGGGCGAGGACGGCCCGCCACGGCTCGGGCAGCAGGGCGACGAGGTCGAGGGACATGCTGAGGACTCCTCCACAGGGGCTGACACGGGTTCGCACAGTGGACTTCGGTACGTGCGGACCGCACCGTATCCGACGGGTGCGACAGAACCGTGGAGGAGAAACCTACAGCTTCTCCAGGAAGGAGATGAGCGCGGCGTTCACCTCGTCCGCGTGCTCCAGCATGACGACATGCCCGCTGTCCGGGATCTCGATGAACTCCGCGTTCGGCAGGTGGCGGGCGATCTCACGCGAGTGGGTGACGGGCAGGATCTGATCCTTGTCGCCCGCGATCACCAGCGTGGGGATGTCCTGCAGCGTGTCGAGCGCGGGGAACCGGTCGTGCGTGTAGATCGTCCGCAGGTACCGGGTGACGGTGTCCGCCGTGGTGTGCGAGTTCATCTTCTCGACGAACGTGACCAGGGCCGGGCTGGGCGCGCTCCCCCCGAAGCCGAACTGACGGGTCAGCAGCCAGGCCAGGTCGGAGGAGGCGAGCCGGGCCCGGTCGATGACGCCGCCGGTGATTCGCGTGGTCCGGGTGACGACCGGCAGCAGCGGCGCGCCCGCGCGCGCGGCCAGCGACGGGATGGAGAGGCGGGCCTCCTCCAGCTTGCCGCCGGACGTGGCCATCAGCACGACGCCGGAGACGCGGGTGCGGAGCAGCTCCGGGTACAGGTCGGCCAGCGCCATGATCGTCATGCCGCCCATCGAGTGCCCGACCAGCACGATCGGCCCGCTCGGCACGGTGGCCTGAATGACCGCGTGCAGCGACTCGGCCAGCGCCTCCAGGTGATATTCGCCGGACTCGAGCTTGCCGGAGCGGCCGTGGCCCGGCTGGTCGTAGAAGACCATCCGGTAATCGCCGCGGCGGACCAGCTCCTTGCGCTGGAAGTAGAACGTGCCCATGTCCAGGCAGAAGCCGTGCACGAAGACGATCGTGGGCTCGGCCTCCAGGTCGGCCTGGGCGGCGCCGGGGAAGTCGGGCTCGACCTCCAGTCCGTCGACCGGGTCGAGCACCTCGACGTGCAGGTCGGTGCCGTCCGGCGCGGTGATCATGAAGGACTCGTCGTAGGGCTGCTCGCCGAACTTCTCGTCCGCCCACGGGTCGGTCGTCCCGCGTTTGGTGCGCCGCACGATGGTGCGCTCCGCGGCGACACCGGCGGCGATGCCGGCCGCGGCGAGCCCGACCACGGCGCCGATGATCCCGGCCCGCTTGCCGACCTTGGGGGAGAAGATCGTGGAAACCAGGGTGGACGATGGCGTTGAGCTCATGCCGGACATTCCTTTCCGGTGCGAGGGCGCGGCAGCGGATGCGGGCTCAGGGCGGACTCCGGTGTCCGGTGCGGTGGGCGGCGCCGCGCCGGTGACCTGTGCACGTGCTCACGTGCAGCGGGCCCAGGCGTCCGGCGCGCGCCGGACCCCGGCGTGCCGCGCGAGGGCTCGCTCATACGCCCGCCTCCGGGCGCAGGCCGTCGAAGACGCGGGGCACGCGGGCACTGCCGAAGCGGGCGAGGATCTCCCAGCTGATGGTGCCGACCGCGTCCGCCCAGTCCTCCACGGTCGGCTCGCCGTCGTCGCCGGGGCCGAAGAGCGTGACCGTGTCGCCGGCCTGCACCGGGTCGTCGCCGCAGTCGACCATGAACTGGTCCATGCAGACGCGGCCGGCGATCGGGCGGACCTGGCCGCCGATCAGCACCGGCCCGCCGTTCGACCCGTGGCGGGGGACACCGTCCGCGTAACCGATCGGGACGACCGCGATCGTGGACTCGGCGGGCGTGATGTAGGTGTGGCCGTAGGAGACACCGGACCCGGCCGGCACCCGCTTGGCGATCATCACCCGGGCGCGCGCGGTCATCGCGGGGCGCAGCCCGTCGACGCGGCCGCCCATCGGGGACAGGCCGTAGATCGCGATGCCGGGCCGGACCAGGTCGAAGTGCGTGTCCGGCCGGGTGAGCAGCGCCGCAGAGTTCGCGATGTGGCGGTACCGCGGCGTGACGCCGAACCGGCCGGCGACCTCCAGCCCGGTGTGGAACGCGGCGAGCTGCGCGTCCACGCTGGGGTGGCCGGGCGTGTCCGCACAGCTGAAGTGGGACCAGATGCCGACCACGTCGATCAGCCCGTCGGACTGCGCCTTGGCGGCGGCCTCCAGCAGCACCGGCCACTCCTCGGGCGTGGCGCCGCCCCGGGTCATCCCGGTGTCGATCTTGAGGTGGACGCGGGCGACGCGCTCGGCGCGCTCCGCGGCCACGATCACCTCGTCCAGCAGGCCGAGCGTGGCGACGCTCAGGTCGATGTCGGCCGCGACCGCGTCGTGCAGCGGGAGGCCGGGGACGATCAGCCACGCCAGGATCGGCGCCGTTAACCCGTGTTCACGCAGCGTGATCGCTTCGGTCATGCTCGCGACGCCGAGCCAGGTGGCGCCGCCGTCCAGAGCCGCCCGTGCGGAGGCGACCATGCCGTGCCCGTACCCGTCGCTCTTGACCACCGCCATCACCTCGGCGCTGGTCCCGGCGGCGAGATGGGCCACATTCGCCCGGATCGCGTCGAGATCCACTCGTACTTCGGCCTGCCACATGGCCCCCAGCCTACTGATCGGTTCGGGGGCCCGCACCCCTTGTGAAATGGGACTTCGCTCCCTGATTAGGGTGTTTGCCGATGAGTGACGCGATCCGGCCGCTGCGCTGGTGGCACATCGAAGAGCTGCTGCCGATCGAGGACGACCTGTTCGGCCCCGAGAAGTGGTCCGCCGCCATGTTCTGGAACGAGCTGGCGAACGGCCATTACTACCTGGTGTCACTGGACGACGGCGGCCGGGTGGACGGCTACGCCGGTCTGGCCATGCAGGAGCCGGACGCCTGGGTGCAGAACATCGCGGTCCGTCGCGACCGGCAGCGGCACGGGGTCGGCCGCGCGCTGCTGGAGGCGCTGCTGGCCGAGGCGGAGCGCCGGAGCGCGGAGCGGGTGCTGCTGGAGGTCGCGGTCGACAACGTGCCCGCCCAGCGCCTCTACGGCAGCTACGGCTTCGAGGGGATCGGCATCCGGCGCGGCTACTACCAGCCGAGCAACACCGACGCCCTGATCATGGAGCGGGAACGTGTAACCTCCTTCACGCGTCCCCCCGGTTGAAAAAGTTTCACCGTTCGGGGGAGGAGGGGCGGTGCCGGGCGTGATCGTGCGGATGTGGGAGGTCAAGGCCCGTCCCACCGGGCATGCGGAGCTGCTCACCTGGCTGTGCGACGACGCGGTGCCGTCGATCGAGGTCTACCCGCTGCACATGTCGACCGAGGTGTTCTCCTCGGCGGACAACCGGCTCGTGGTGATCTCGAAGTGGCGCAGCGCCCCGGTCGACCTGCCCGCGCCGCCGGAACACCTGGTCGCCCGTTCCCCGCACATGTGGGAGTTCACGCAGGTTGACCGTTAAGTCCGGCTTGTGTACCGGCGCGCAGACTCGCCATTTACCATGCGGCGGTGCTCTCCCTCGGTAGACGGTTCTTCCTCGACAGGAAGTGGGACATCGCCGCGCTGGCGACGTTCCTGCTCATGGCGTTCGTCCTGACCCTGCCGCTCTGGCGCGACCTGGACCGGGCGGTGCCCGAGGCCAACCAGAACGACCACGCGCAGTTCGAGTTCGTGCTGGCCAGGGCCGCGAAGCTGGTGTCCGGCGGCGGTGGGAACTGGCTGCTCACCAGCGACATGAACGCGCCGCTCGGCGTGAACATGATGGCGAACACCGCGGTGCTCGGCCTCGGCATCCCGCTGGCCCCGGTGACGCTGCTGGCCGGTCCCGCCGCCACGTTCGCGCTGCTGGTGCTGCTCGGCCTCGCGCTCACCGCGTTCGGCTGGTACTGGGTCTTCTCCCGCCGGCTGGTCGAGTCGCGCCTCGCGGCCGCGATCGGCGGCGGGTTCTGCGGCTTCGCACCCGGCGTCTTCACGCACACGCAGGGCCATCCGAACTGGGTCGCGCTGTTCCTGCTCCCGTTCGTGGTCCACCTGCTGTTCTCCCCGAAAAAATACGCCGGAGTCCTGCTCGGCCTGGTCATGGCCTATCAGGTGTTCATCAACGAGGAGTCGCTCTTCTTCACCGGCCTGGGCAGCGCGATCTTCGGCACGCTCTACGCGCTGCTGCGCTGGAAGGAGGTGGACAAGCGCCGGTTCTTCACCAACCTGGGCATCGCGGCGGCGATCACCGGCACGCTCGCGGCGTACCCGCTGTGGGTGCAGTTCACCGGCCCCGGCAGCTATCACGGCGTGCCGGAGTTCACCACCAGCTACGGCAACGACCTGGCCGCGTTCTTCTCGTTCTCCACGCACTCGCTGGGCGGGTCGTTCTCCCCGTTCGGCAACATCGCGGCGAACCGCACGGAAGAGAACGCGTTCTTCGGCGTACCCCTGGTGATCCTGTTCCTGGCTCTTGCCGTGATCTTCCGGACGCGGCCGGTCGCGCTCGCCGCCTCGTGCACCGCGGTCGTCTTCTCCGTGCTCTCGATCGGGCGGGACATAATCGTCAACGGCTACGGCGACGTCACCGCGCCCGGCCCGTGGGAGCCGTTCGCGCACCTGCCGCTCTTCGACTCCGTGGTGCCGACCCGCCTCGTGCTGGTGGCGATCCCGTGCGTCGGCCTGCTGCTCGCGCTCGCGGTCGAGCGCTCGCGCACGGTGCTGCTGCCGCTGGTCGCGGTCTCGCTGCTGCCGATCGTGCCGCTGCCGATGGACACGAAACAGATAGCGCCGGTCCCGGCCTACATCACCGGCCACCAGTACCGGGCGCAGCTCACCGACGGCGGCAGCATGCTGGTGGTGCCCGGCCCCTGGACGGACACCACGAACCTGCGCTGGGCCGCCCGTGCGGACCTGGAGTTCCCGCTGGCCCTGGGCTACTTCATCGGCCCCGGTCCGGAGGAGGACGGGCGCGGCATCTTCGGCCCGGCGCGGCGGCCCACCCACCTGCTGATCGCGGACGTGACCGCGAGCGGCCTGGTGCCGGTGCTGACCGCGGAGCAGCGGGCCGCGTTCGCCGCGGACCTGGCGTTCTGGCAGACGTCGGTGATCGTGGTGCCGGCCGAGCACCAGAACCGCGATGCGGTCAAGGCGCTGCTCGCGGACCTGACCGGACGCCCGCCGACCGACCTCGGCGGCGTGACCGTCTGGGACATCCCGCGCTGACCGGCGGCGGTCCTGGACGCTACGAGCTCCAGGACCGCCACAGCGCGGCGTACGACCCGTCCGCCGCCATCAGCTCGTCGTGCGATCCGCACTCCACGATCCGGCCGCCCTCCACCACCGCCACCCGGTCCGCGTCGTGCGCGGAGAAGAGCCGGTGCGCGATCGCCACCACGGTCCGGCCGGCCAGCACCGCGGCCAGCGACCGCTCCAGCGACCGGGCCGCGCGCGGATCGAGCAGCGACGTCGCCTCGTCCAGCACCAGCGTGTGCGGGTCGGCCAGCACCAGCCGGGCCAGCGCCAGCTGCTGCGCCTGCGCCGGCGTCAGCACGTGCCCGCCCTCGCCGACCACGGTCTCCAGCCCGTCCGGCAGCTCGGTCGCCCAGCCGAGCGCGTCCACCGCGGCGAGCGCGTCCCGCACGTCCTCACCGGAGGCGTCCGGCCGGGCCAGCACCAGGTTGAAGCGGAGCGTGCCGGCGAAGACGTGGTGCTCCTGGGTGACCAGCGCGACCTCGCCGCGCAGCCGTTCCGGCGGCAGCGAGGAGACCGGCACGCCACCGATCGTGAGCTCGCCGGACTCCGGCCGGTGCACGCCGGCCAGCAGCCGGCCGAGCGTCGACTTGCCGGCGCCGGACGGCCCGACGACCGCGAGCCGTTCGCCCGGCGCGATGTCCAGCGAGATGCCGTGCAGCACCGGACGGCCCGGAACGTAACCGAACGTGACGTCGTGCAGCCGGATGCCGTTGCCGCGCGGCGGGGGCCCGGTGCCGCCGGCGGCAGAGACCGCTCCGACCCCGATCACCCGGGCCAGCGCGGCCTGCCCCTCCTGCAGCTCCTCCAGCCAGGAGAGCACCTGGTCGACCGGGTTGACCAGCTGCTGCATGTAGAGCACGGCCGCGACCACGGTGCCGAGCGTCATCCAGCCGTTCGCGTAGTACAGGCCGCCGAGCAGCAGCGTCACCACGACCGGCAGCACGTACGCGGTGTCCGCGATCGGGTACCAGACCGTGCGCAGGAACAGCGTGTACCGCTCGGCCCGGAACGACCCGCGGATGTCCTCGTCCGTCTGCCGCCGCCGGCGCTCGTGCAGCCGCAGCGCGTCCACGGTCCGCGCGCCCTCCACGGTCTCGGCCAGCCCCTCCGTGATCCGCGCGTAGGCGGCGCGTTCGCGCAGGTAGCCGTCGGCGGCGCGGCGCAGGTACCACCGGCTCGCGGGCCAGAGCAGCGGTGCCGCGAGCAGCGGCGCGGCCAGGAACAGCGGCGACACCAGCAGCAGCGCGGCGACCAGCAGCACGATGGTGATCAGCGCGGTGAGGATCTCCGGCGCGGCCCACTGCACGCTGTAGGCCAGCGACGACACGTCCCGCGTGGTGCGGGTGAGCAGGTCACCGGTGCCGGCCCGCTCCACGGTGCCGATCGGCAGCGACAGCACCCGGTCCACGAACTCCTCGCGCAGTTCGGCCAGCACCCGCTCGCCGAGCCGCGCGGACGCGTTGCGCGCCAGGTAGACCAGCGCCGACTGGACGATCACGGCGCCGGCCAGCGCGACGCCGACGCGGTCGAGCGCGCCGGTCGTGCCGCCGTCACGGATGATCTCGATCAGCTCGCCGAGCAGGCGCGGCGCGGCCAGCCCGCAGAGCGCGCCGAGCGCGTGCAGCGAGAGCATCAGGCCGAGCGGGCGCGGGTGCCGCCGGAACAGCCCGCGCACGTACCGCCGGACCTCGGCGGGGGTGGCGATCGGAAGGATCATGATTCCTGCCTGAGCACGGTCGCGGCGTAACGGGGTTCGGCGGTGAGCAGCTCGCGATGCGTGCCCTCCGCGATGACCTTGCCGTCCTCGACGTAGGCGACGTGGTCCGCGTGCGCCAGCACCAGCGGGCTGGTCGTGCAGACCACGGTGGCGCGTCCGGCGCGGGCCGGTCCGAGCCGGGCCGCGATGCGGGACTCGGTGTGCGCGTCGACCGCGCTGGTCGGCTCCACCAGGATCAGGATCTCCGGGTCCGCGAGCAGCGCGCGGGCCAGCCGCAACCGCTGCTGCTGGCCGCCGGAGAACTCCCGCCCGCGCGCCGCGACCGCGGTGTCCAGCCGCTCCGGCAGCGCGTCCACGATGTCCTCCGCCGCGGCCGTCCCCAGCGCGGCCGTGATCAGTGCGTCCTCCGCGCCGCCGAGCGTCTCCCGCAGCGGGCCGGCGAACAGCCGTGCCTCGTTCTCCGCCAGCAGCACCCGGGACCTCAGCAGATCAAGATCAAGATCACGCAGGGGTACGCCGTCCAGCCGCGCCTCCGAGTCCGTGAACCGCGCCAGCCGCTCCGCGATCGCGGCCGCGTCCGCCGGGTCCGACGCCGCGATCGCGGTCAGCACGCCGGGCCGCACCAGCAGGCCGGACCGCGGATCCGCGAGCACGGCCGCGGGCTCGGGCATCGGCGCCGGACGCTCCGGCGAGGCCGGGTCCGGCACCAGGTCGAGCAGCCGCACCACGCGCCTCGCGGAGACGACCGCGACCGCGAACTTGTCGGCCGCCTCCGTGAGGTTGCGCAGCAGCGGCACCAGGAACGCGGTGTAGCCGTAGAACGCGACGAGCTGGCCGGCGGTGATGTCGCCGGCCAGCACGAGCCGCGCGCCGAGCCAGGTGACCAGCGCCAGGAACAGGCCGGGCAGCACCACCTGGGTCGCCTCCAGCGCGGCCCCGATGCGCCCGACCCGTACCCCCGCGGCTCGCAGCTCCTGTGACTCCGCGCGGTAGCCGGAGGCGAAGAGCGACTCGCCGCCGACGCCGCGCAGCACGCGCAGGCCGGTGACGATGTCGGCAGCCCGGGTGGTGAGCTTGCCCTGACGCGTGCGGTAGGCCTCCTGGTGGCGTTGTAACGGGCGGAGCAGCAGCGCGACCAGGCCGAGCAGCAGCGGCACGCCGATCAGCACGACCAGGCCGAGCTGCGTGGACGTGTTCAGCATGATCACGGTGATCACCGCGATCGCGGCGACCGCGCCGATCGCCCGGTCCACGATCTCGGTCGCGGCGCCGAGCTGGTCGATGTCCGACGTGCCGACGCTGACCACCTCGCCGCTGGACACCCGGCGGGGCAGCGCCGCGCCGATCCGGGCGGACTGACGCACCGTGAGCTGCACCGTTCCGTACGCGGTGTCGAGCCAGTTGTGCGCGCCGTACCGGTGCCGGAGGATGCCGGTCGCGGCCTGCACGAGGCCGAGCGCCAGCACGGCCGCGGACCAGGTCGCGAGCGCGCCCGGGTCGCGTGCGGTGACACCACGGTCGACCGCGAGGCCGATCAGCGCGGGGGCGAGCGCGGCCGAGCACATCCAGACGATGCCGAGCAGCACGGAGACGGCCAGTTTCGACCGGACCCGGCTGACCATCCACCACAGCAGCCGCCACGCCGACCGGTGGTCGGCGACTCCGGGATCGTTCCGCGGCAGGTCACGCATAGTAACGAAACGGTACTGCCCGCGGCCCGGACGGATCCACCGGTTTTTATGCCCGGCAGCTGATCTCCATGCCGTCGCCGACCGGGAACTCCACGCTCACGTAGCCGGCGGCGGGGTCGCGGACGTACTCCAGGTAGGGCGCCATGCTCGGGAAGCTGACATCGTCCGCGACCACCAGCGCGCCCGGTGCCAGCCGGTCCTCCAGCAGCCGCAGCACCGGCAGGCACAGGTCCTTCCAGCCGTCCAGCAGCAGCAGGCCGATCGGGCCCGGCACGTCGGCCAGCGTGGTCAGCGCGTCCCCGGCCAGCACGGTCACCGAGTCCTGCAGGCCGGCCTCGGCCAGGTTCTCCCGTGCGGCCGCCACCTTCACGTCGCTGAGCTCCGTGGTCACCACGTGCCCGGCGCCGTTGTCGGCCACGGCCGCGGCCAGGTAGAGCGTCGAGATGCCGAACGACGTGCCGAACTCCACGACCCGCTCCGGCCGCGCGGCCCGGATCAGCGCGTAGAGCAGGTCGCCGCCGCGCGCGGAGATCGGCATGTAGACGCCGGCCATCAGGTCGGCCCGCTCCTGCGCGGGCGTCGCGGTGAAGTCACGGCCCGCGGGCCAGGGGGACGGCTGGTCCTCGTCGAGGTCGGCGGCGGCGTGCAGACGGTCGAGAACGGAGCGCACACGAGGTGCTCGCAGTGAGTTCATCGAGTTAGAGTGGACGCAACGTTGCGTCTAGTCAAGCCGCCTTATTCTCGGGCATGACAAAAGAGCACGGCACAGATGTTGGAAAGCAAGAGGAGAACGACCGGGTGAGGGCGCATCGTGGCAACCGGCACGGCCGCAGTGAACAGGCGCGCCTCAGCGTGCTCGAAGCGGCCGACGATCTGCTGGTCGAGCGCGGGTACGCCCAGCTCACCATCGAGGGCATCGCGGCGCGGGCGGGCGTGGCGAAGCAGACGATCTACCGCTGGTGGCCGTCCAAGACGGACGTGCTGATGGACGCGTTCACCACCGACGCCCGCGAGGCGCTGCAGCCGCCGGACACCGGCGAGCTCATCACCGACCTGCGGCTGCACCTGCGCGGCCTGGCGGTCTTCCTGACCGAGGAGGACGCCGGCGCGGTCTTCCGCGCACTGCACGGCGAGGCCCAGCACGACGCGGTGCTGGCCGAACGGCTCCGCGCCGAGCACCTGACCCGGCAGCGCGTGCTGAACCGGGAGCCGCTGGAGCGCGCCGTGAGCCGCGGTGACCTGCCGGCCGGCCTGGACCTGGACCTGCTCGCGGACACGCTGGTCGGGCCGATCTACTACCGGGTGCTGGTCACCGGCGACCCGGTCGGCGCGGACTTCACCGATCGCCTGGTCGACGAGGTGCTACGGGGACTGACTGGTTAGCCCGAGCGGGTCCGCGAGCAGCTGGGTGAACGCCAGCTCCGCGGCCCCGATCAGCGCCGCGTCCTCGCCCAGCTTCGGCGTGCGCAGACGTAGCAGCTCGCGGCTGGCCGGCAGCGCCAGCGAGTTGAGCCGCGACCGCACCTGCGCGGCCGTGGTCAGATAGAGGTTCCGCAGCGTACCGCCGAAGATGACCATCTCCGGGTTGAAGATGTTGACCAGGTTCGCCACACCGAGCCCGAGCCACTCGCCGATCTGCCGCAGCGCCTCGTGACTGCCCGGATCGCCGCGCATCGCCGCGATCAGCTGGTGCGCGGGGATCCGGCCGCTGCCGTCCGTGCCCAGCGCACGCAGCAACGCCTCCTCACCGATCTCCGACTCCCAGCAGCCGCGCGCGCCGCAACTGCTGCACGTCCGGCCGCCCGGGTGCACGATCATGTGACCGACCTCGCCGGCGTACCCGCCGTGGCCGGTGATCAGTGCGCCGTGCGCGATGATCCCGGCGCCGATCCCCACCTCGCCGTGCAGGTAGATGACGTCCTCGGTGTCCACGGCCACGCCGCGCAGGTGCTCGGCCATCAGCGCCAGGTCCGCGTGGTTGCCGACCAGGACCGTGTGGTCGCCGCCCAGCGCCTCGGACAGCGGCTCGGAGAGCGGCTCGTCCACCCACCCGGCCTTCGGCGTGAGCCGGACCAGGCCGTCATGGCGGCGGACCATGCCGGCCACGGCGACACCCACGCCCACGTACCGCCCGCCGTCCGGCGCCGCATGCTGCATCTCCTTGACGAACGCGGACAGCGGACCGACCACCTCGGAGACGCGCAGGTCACGCGGCCGGTCGTAGACGCGCTCGTCCAGCACCTCGCCGCCGAGCCCGACCCGGGCCGCACGCAGCCGGTCGACCTCGATGCTCAGCGCGTACGCGTACACCCGCGCGGACTCCGGCAGCACGACCAGCGACGGCCGCCCGGCACGGCGTGCACCGCGCGGCGCCTCCTCGCGTACCAGGCCGGCCGCGGTCAGGTCCGCGGTCAGCGCCCCGATCGTGCTGCGGTTGAGCCCGAGCCGGGTAGTCAGCTCCGCGCGGGAGATCGGCCCGTGCACGTGCACGTACCGCAGCAGCGCCCCGAGGTTCTGCCGACGGACCTCGTCCTGGCTGGGACCGGCGCGCATCAGTCTGTGTTCTCCATGGGGATCTATCGGTTGCCGGTGGCCGCCGCGCGACGCCGGGACAGCGCATCGATGCTAGCGGCGGCGAGGAGCACCCCGCCGGTCCAGGCGAACTTCGCGCCCGCGCTCGCGTTCATCAGGCCCATCCCGTTGTCGATGACCGCGACCACGGCGCCGCCGAGCACCGCGTCCATGATCCGGCCCTTGCCGCCGAACAGGCTGGTCCCGCCGATGACCGCGGCGCCGACCGCGTAGAGCAGCACGTTGCTGCCGCCGGTGTTCGCATCCACCGAGTTCGCCCGGCTGGCCGCCACCACACCGCCGATCGCGGCCATGAACGAGCAGATGACGAACACCGAGATGCGGATCCGGTCGATGTTGATGCCGGCCCGGCGCGCCGCCTCCCGGTTGCCGCCGACCGCGTAGACGTGCCGGCCGTACGCGGTCCGGTGCAGCACGAACGTCCACACCACCAGCAGCACCACGATGATCGGCACCACGATCGGCACGCCCTTGAGCGAGGTGATCAGCACGTTGCGGCTGCGCTCCAGGTTGAGCACGTAGACGGCCGCGCCGACCACCACGACCAGCGCCGCGATCCGGAACAGCACCACCGCCAGCGCCTCGCTGATCAGCCCGCGCGCGTGCCGGTTGCGCCACTGCCAGAGCTGGATCGCGGCGAACGCGAGCACGCCCAGCAGGAACAGCGCCCAGCCCAGCGCGGGCGGCACGTTCTTGTTCGAGATCGCGACCAGCACCTCGTCGCGCACCGGCACGTTGGTGCCGCCGCGGATCAGGATCAGCCCGATGCCCTGGAAGGACAGGAACGCGGCCAGCGTCACCACGAACGACGGGATGCCGACCTTCGCCACCATGAAGCCGATCGCCAGCCCGATGACCAGGCCGGTGACCAGCGCGGCAAGCGTCGCGGCGTACCACGGCCAGCCGTGGAACGTCAGCAGCACGGCCAGCACGGACGCGCACACGCCGCTGGCGTACCCCGCGGAGAGGTCGATCTCGCCCAGCAGCAGCACGAAGACCAGGCCCATCGCGATGATGGTGACGGCCGCGCCCTGGGTGAACAGGTTCGCGAAGTTGCCGGCGCTGAAGAACGCGGGCCGCATGATGCCGAAGAACACGCAGAGCGCGATCAGCCCGAGCACGGCCGGCAGCGAGCCGATGTCGCCGCCGCGCACGCGACTCAGATAGTCCCGCACATGGCTGCCGACGGTCAGCGGCGCGGCCTTCTCGATCGTGACGCTCATCGCGGCCCACCGTTCTCCGACAGCCCGAGGTTTCCGCTGCGCCCGGCCGTGATCAGCTCCACGATCTGCGAGTGCGTGACGTCCGTGGTCTTCACCTGCGCCGCCATCCTCCCCAGGTAGAGCGTCGCGATCCGGTCCGAGATGGCGAAGACGTCGTTCATGTTGTGCGAGATCAGCACGACCGCCAGCCCGCGGTCCGCGAGCCGGCGGACCAGCTCCAGCACCTGCGCGGTCTGCGCCACGCCGAGCGCTGCCGTGGGCTCGTCCAGGATCACGACCTTGCTGTTCCAGAGCACGGCCTTAGCGATCGCGACGGTCTGCCGCTGGCCACCGGAGAGGCTGGACGCGTGCTGCCGCAGCGACTTCACCGTCCGCACGGACAGACTGGCCAGCGTCTCAGCCGCCAGCTGCTCCATGGTCGGCTCGTCCAGCACCAGCCCGCTGCGCTTCTCCCGGCCGAGGAACATGTTCTGCACGATGTCGAGGTTGTCGCAGAGCGCGAGGTCCTGGTAGACGACCTCCAGCCCGAGCGTGGCCGCGTCCCGCGGGCTGTTGACCGAGACCGGCAGGCCCTCGAAGAAGATCTGGCCGGAGTCGATGGCGTAGATGCCGCTGACGCACTTCACCAGCGTCGACTTGCCCGCGCCGTTGTCGCCGACGAGCGCGGTGACCTCGCCGGGATAGACCGTCAGGTTCACGTCGCGCAGGACCTGGACCGGGCCGAAGCCCTTGTCTATCCCGCGTAGTTCCAGCAGGGGTGTCGCGGACACATCTCTCCTCGCGCGTCGAGCGGCTCCACGTCCGTGCGCCGCCCGGGACTGTTCATCCCGGGCGGCGCCGGCCGGCTCGTGCCCTGAGCCGGTTACAACAGGTCTAGCTGACCCCGGCCTCGGCGCACTTCGCCTCGTAGGCGGCGGTGCACAGATCGGCCTTGGTCACGTAACCGTCGGCGACCACGTCCTTGACCGAGTCGAAGAAGATCGCCTTCGGGGTGAGCAGCACGGACGGAACCGCGCGGCCGGTCTCCGGATCGGTGACCTTACCCGGCACGTCCTTCCGCTCGCCCTTCGAGAGCGCGATCGCCAGCTCGGCCGCCGCGTCCGCCTCCTGCTTGACCGCCTTGTAGACGGTCATGCACTGGTCGCCGACCAGGATGTTCTGCAGCGCCTGGGTGTCCGCGTCCTGCCCGGTGACCGGCACCTTGCCGTTCAGCCCGTTCTTCTTCAGGGTCGTGATGACCGCGTTGCCGAGCCCGTCGTTCGCCGCCAGCACGCCGTCGATCTTGTTGTTCGCCTGCGTCAGCATCTGCTCGAAAATGGTGCCCGCGGTCGTATTGTTCCAGGCCGGCACCGGCTCCTGCGGCCCCTTGACGTAGGTGCCGTTCTCGTAGAGCGGGTTCAGGACCGACTCGTAACCCTCCTTGAAGAGGGTGGCATTGTTGTCCGTGGGGGAGCCGTGCAGCTCCGCGACCACCGGCTTCTCCGCCTTGAGATCGGTCAGGCACTTCTGCAGCCCCTCGCCCTGGAGCTTGCCGACCTGCACGTTGTCGAAACTGACGTAGTACTCGGCCGTGCCGCCCAGCGTGAGCCGGTCGTAGTCGATGGTCGCGACGCCCTGGTTCTTCGCCTTGTCCAGCACGGCCTTGCCGGTGCCGGAGTCCAGGTTGACGATCATGAGGACCGTGGCGCCGTTGGTGATCTGCTGATCCGCGATCGTCTGGAACGCGGTCTTGTCGCCCTGCGCGTTCTGAATGTCGTACTCGACGCCCGCCGCCTTGAACGCGGCCTCCAGGTACTTCCGGTCCGCCGTCTCCCACCGGTTCGAGGAGGCACTGTCCGGAAGAATCACGCCGATCTTGGCGGGTCGGGTGCTGTCATTGTTCGAATCATCGCCGCACGCGGTGAGCGCGCCTGCGGCAAGGCCGGCCGCGGCCAGCGTGGTCAGGACTCTGCGCATCGTGCATGGTCCTTTCGGTGTGGTGGAGCTCCCTGCGGCATCTCGAAGATTTGTTGTGCCCGGCAACGTATTTCTCCTGTGGCGCACCGCACAAGACCTATTTTGTTCAATGGCATAACAATTTCGCAACGCGCCCGTCATCTGCGCGAAACCCAAGATCAAATTCATTTGAGGGTACGGTCGAGAGCGCGGATTTGTCCGGACGTGGGCGGCGGGCGCCGACTCATGACCGTGCTGGGCGGTCCGGACGTGGGCGGCGGGCGCCGACTCATGACCGTGCTGGGCGGGTTCGCATGCCGTCGGCCGGCGCCGGCGGTGAGATGGCCCTCCTCGCGCCCGCTCACCCTGGGGTTGCGTTCCGCCCGTCTTCCGGCCCCGCGTGGACTTGCCCCCGACCCGATCTCGCCCCGCCCTCTCTCCCGCCGCCGGGGAAGGCCGAGCCGGGGAACGTGCGTCTGCCTCGGTCCGGCCGGGTCCGCGCCGCATTCGCCTCGCCTTTTCATCGTGCTTCCGGCTTCGCCCGCCGGGTCGATGGCATACGGGGCAGGCAGGCCGTACGAAACTCAACCACCCGCGATGTCGGTGGTGCGGTGGAATGCCTTTCCGCTGCCCCGGTGTCGGAGGCTCCCGCCGGAGACAAACAGCAACCAGCCCACTCGGCCGGCCTGCTAAAGCATGAAATTTCCGGCACAAAGTGTCCGGCTGTTGAGCCTTCGGCTATCAGCGCCAGGCGGTCGCAATCACGACGGCAACTATTTCCCGAAATTTCGGGCACAAGTGCCCGGTCCTCGATGCCGAAAGCTCAGCAACGGGCACTCCCTGCCCGAAATTTCGGGAAATAGCGGCCTGCATGCCAACCGCGCCTCACGCTGCCGCCAAAGCTGACCGGAAAATAGGCGTCGCCGCGGCCCGAAGCTGAAGATTCTTCACGCCCGCGTGGCGTTACCCCGAAGGTGTCAGGAGGACTCAATAACCGATGCGGCCCTGAACCTCGAGACGAGAGAAGGGCCGAGCCGGCAAGGGCCGAGCCGGCAAGAGCCCCGGCCGCCGGCGAATCAGCCAGTGGCAATGGGAGCGAAGATCGCACCAGCCACGGCGGGAAAAGCCGCCGGCGGAACCTCGACCTGCATCCCCCGACGCCCGCCCGACACGAAGACCGTCTCCTGCCCCTCCGCGGAGGTGTCCACCACGATCGGCAGGCGGGAGCGCTGGCCGAAGGGCGAGATCCCGCCCGTGACGTACCCCGTGGCACGCTCCGCGGCAGCCGGGTCGGCCATTGTGGCGCGTTTGCCGCCCAGCGCCGCGGCCAGTGCCTTGAGGTCGAGCGAGGCCGAGACCGGCACCACCCCGACCGCCAGATTCCCGTCGACGTTGGCGACCAGGGTCTTGAAGAGCCTGGTCGGTGCGACACCGAGCGCGGCCGCGGCCGCCTCGCCGTAGGAGGTGGCCTTGGGATCGACCTCGTACGTATGCGCCGTGAACGCGACCTTCTGCTTGGTGAGCAGCGTTGTCGCAGGGGTGCCGCCGCCGGCCTTCTTCGCCACGGGAGCGAGCGTAGCGCGAGCCCTACTCGACGCCGAACTGTTTGCAGGCCGCGGCGTAGGCGTCGGTGCACAGCTCGTCCTTGGTGACGAAGCCGTCCTCGACCACGGTCTTCACGTCCTGCTGGAAGATCGCCTGCGGCGCGAGCAGCACGGACGGGACCTTGCGCTGGGTCTGCGGGTCGGTGACCGTACCCGTGACGTCTTTTCTTTCGCCCTTGGCCAGTGAGATCGCGAGTTCCGCGGCGGCGGCGGCCTCCGTCTTGATCGCCTTGTAGACGGTCATGCACTGGTCGCCGGCGAGGATGTTCTGCAGGGCGGCCACGTCGGCGTCCTGGCCGGTGACCGGGACCTTGCCGTTGAGCTTGTTCTTCTTCAGGACGTTGATGACGGCGTTGCCGAGGCCGTCGTTCGCCGCGAGGACGCCGCCGATCTTGGGGCTCTGGGTGAGCATCTGCTCGAAGAGCGTGGCGGCCTGGGCGTTGTCCCAGTCGGGCACGGCGGCCTCGGGCCCCTTGACGTAGGTGCCGTTGGTGTAGAGCGGGTTCAGGACCGACTCGTAGCCTTCCTTGAAGAGGGTGGCGTTGTTGTCGGTGGGGGAGCCGTGCAGCTCCGCGACGATCGGTTTCTGCGCCTTGAGGTTGGTCAGGCACTTGGTCAGGCCCTCGCCCTGGAGCTTGCCGACCTGGTTGTTGTCGAAGCTGACGTAATATTCGGCGCTGCCGCCGAGCGTCAGGCGGTCGTAGTCGATCGTGGCGACGCCCTGCGCCTTCGCCTTGTCGAGCACGGCCTTGCCGGTGCCGGAGTCCAGGTTGGTGATCATGAGGACCGTGGCGCCGTTGGTGATCTGCTGGTCGGCGATCGCCTGGAACGCGGTCTTGTCGGCCTGCGCGTTCTGGATGTCGAACTGGATGCCGGCCTTCTTGAACGCGTTCTCCAGGAACCTCCGGTCCGCGGTCTCCCAGCGGTCGGAGGTGCCGCTGTCCGGCAGGATCACACCGATCTTCGGCACCGGGTCGTCGCCGGCGTCCTCGGCACCGCAGGCGGTGAACGTGCCGGCCGCGACCACGGCGGCGGTGAGAGTGGCGATACCGCGGCGCATACGAGGCCCTTTCATCTGCGGAGGGATCATTCCCACTATGCCCGGCCGAGGCCCCTTATCGGGGCAGATCAGGACAGATTCCCAGGGGGTACGGGTCGGCAGAGCAACGTCACGGGCGCGCCGGCCACCCGGGTGAGCACCAGCGACAGGCTCTCGGAACCGCTCAGGCGCAGGTCCCGGCGCAGTTGCTGGACGTCGAGCGCGGAACCCCGCTTGAGGATCTCCACCCGGCCCACGTCGCGCCGGCGTACCTCCGCACGCAGGCGCTTCAGCGAGAACGGCATGGTGTCCAGCACCTCCAGGCACCGGCCGAAGCCGGTCGGGGCCGGCGTGTCCGTGTAGACGTAGGCGATCTCCGGGTCGGCCAGCACGCCGCCGACGGTGTCCGCGAACGCGGCCACCAGATGCGCGCGCACGACCGCGCCGTCCGGGTCGTAGACGTACCGCCGGACGCCGCCGACCTCCGCGGGCACGTCCGCCTCGCCGGTCAGCGCGTGGTCCCCGGGGCCGCCCTCCGCGGAGGCGGCCGGCAGCACGGTGGCCCGGCGCGGCACGCCGGCCAGCGGCCCGCACCAGAACGCGGCCTCCACCACGTCGCCGCCCACGCTCACCCACTCCGCCTCCGCGCCGGCCGGGATCAGCGCGTGGTCGATGCCGGGCGAGAGCTTGAGCACGGTACGCGGCACGCGCGCGGCCAGCCCGGCCACGAAGTCCCACGGCGGCGAGAACGATGCCGGGTCGAACACGCGCTTCCCGGTCTTCGAGGCGCGCCGCGCCGGGTCGCAGAAGACCGCGTCCACGCCGCTCAGGTCCGCCTCGGTGGCGTCCCCGGTGGTGACGGTGATCAGCTCGCCCAGGCCGAGCACCTCCGCATTCGCCCTGGTCAGTGCCGCGGTGTGCGGGTCGGCCTCCACGGCGTACACCCTGATGCCCTGGCGTGCGGCCGCGATCGCGTCGGCGCCGAGACCGCAGCCGAGATCGGCCAGCACGCGCACGCCCGCGTCGTGCAGCCGCGCGGCGCGTCGTGCCGCCACCGCCGCCCGGGTGGCCTGTTCCAGCCCGGCCCGGGTGAAGAACATGACGTCCGCGTCCGCGCCGAACTTCGCGGCGGCCTTCCGGCGCAGCTCGACCTGGGTGAGCGCGGCCGAGGCCAGGTCCGGTGCGAAACCGGCGCGGCGCAGCCCGGCCGCGGCGGCCAGCACGTCGCCGCCGTCCGTCGCCGCGGCCGCGGCCAGCGCGGTCTGTCCCTCGGGGGTGCGTAACAGGTCCAACTCCACGCCCCCATCCTCCGGTCGCCGGAACGGGTCGCGGCGCGCGGGGTGTTGGCACTCTCCTTGACGGAGTGCTAGCCACCGGAATAACCTTCCGTTAGCACTCGCCATGGGTGGGTGCCAGCCTTCCGGGCTTGTCCCGGGAGCGACGCCTGGCGGTCCGGCACCCGCGACGACGGTCCGCTTGGTGGCATGAGGCAGATTGACTTCGGTCAGCGTGCGTCCGCGTGCGCGTGGCCGGTAACGACACCAGTACCCCAGGAGGGTATGCCCGTGACTACCGCGACCCAGGTTGCGATCAAGCCGCTCGAGGACCGCATCCTCGTGCAGGCCAACGAGGCCGAGACCACCACTGCGTCCGGTCTCGTGATCCCCGAAACCGCCAAGGAGAAGCCGCAGGAGGGCACCGTCAAGGCGGTCGGCCCCGGGCGGATCGACGACAAGGGCAACCGCATCCCGGTTGACGTGAATGTCGGCGACACCGTCATCTACTCGAAGTACGGCGGCACCGAGGTCAAGTACGCCGGCGAGGAGTACCTCGTGCTCTCCGCGCGTGACGTGCTCGCCGTCATCGAGAAGTGACCAAGTAATACATGTTTTGCGCGGCCAGCCCCGGTCTCCCCGTTCGCGGGCGCCCGGGGCTGGTTGCGGTTATAGACGGTTCACAAGCGTTGTCGCGCCCGTCGGCGTGACCGCAGTACCCACGTCCGTGAAGGGACAACAATGGCGAAGATCCTGAGCTTCTCGGATGACGCCCGCCACCTGCTCGAGCACGGTGTCAACACGCTCGCGGACACCGTGAAGGTCACGCTCGGGCCGCGCGGCCGCAACGTCGTGCTGGACAAGAAGTTCGGCGCTCCGACGATCACCAACGATGGCGTCACCATCGCCAAGGAGATCGAGCTCACCAACCCGTACGAGAACCTTGGCGCGCAGCTCGTCAAGGAGGTGGCGACCAAGACCAACGACGTCGCCGGCGACGGGACCACCACCGCGACCGTGCTGGCTCAGGCGCTGGTCCGCGAGGGCATCCGCAACCTGACGGCCGGCGCCAACCCGGCCGGCATCAAGCGCGGTCTGGACGCGGGCGCCAAGGCCGTGTCGGACGCGCTGATCGCGAAGGCCGTCGAGGTCTCGGACCACAAGGCGATCGCGCACGTCGCGACCGTCTCCGCGCAGGACGCCACGATCGGCGAGCTCATCGCCGAGGCGATGGACCGGGTCGGCCGCGACGGTGTCATCACCGTCGAGGAGGGCTCCACGCTCGCCACCGAGCTCGACGTCACCGAGGGCCTGCAGTTCGACAAGGGCTTCATCTCGCCGAACTTCGTGACCGACGCCGAGTCGCAGGAAGTGGTGCTGGAGGACCCCTACATCCTCATCACCACCTCGAAGATCTCCACGGTCGAGGAGATCCTGCCGGTCCTGGAGAAGGTCCTGCAGGACAGCAAGCCGCTGCTGATCATCGCGGAGGACGTCGAGGGCCAGGCCCTCGCGACGCTGGTCGTCAACGCGCTCCGCAAGACCTTCAAGGTCGCCGCGGTGAAGGCGCCGGGCTTCGGCGACCGCCGCAAGGCCATGCTGCAGGACATCGCGGTCTCCACCGGCGCGGAGCTCATCGCCTCCGAGCTCGGCTACAAGCTGGACCAGACCACGATCTCCCAGCTCGGCACCGCGCGTCGCGTGGTCGTCGACAAGGAGAACACCACGATCGTCGACGGCGGCGGCAACTCCGCCGAGGTCGCCGACCGGGTCTCCCAGATCAAGAAGGAGATCGAGGCCACCGACTCCGACTGGGACCGCGAGAAGCTCTCCGAGCGCCTCGCGAAGCTGGGCAACGGCATCGCGGTCGTCAAGGCCGGCGGCGCGACCGAGGTCGAGATGAAGGAGCGCAAGCACCGCATCGAGGACGCGATCGCCGCCACCAAGGCCGCGGTCGAGGAGGGCACCGTGCCCGGCGGCGGCGCCGCGCTGGCCCAGGTCGCCACCGTGCTCGACGGTGAGCTCGGCCTGACCGGCGACGAGGCCACCGGCATCCGGATCCTCCGCAAGGCGCTCGACGAGCCGCTGCGCTGGATCGCGCAGAACGCCGGCCACGACGGCTACGTCGTGGTCAACAAGGTCCGCGCCTCCGAGTGGGGCCACGGCCTGAACGCGGCCACCGACGAGTACGTCGACCTGGCCGCCGCCGGCATCATCGACCCGGTCAAGGTGACGCGCAGCGCCGTCGCCAACGCCGTCTCGATCGCCGGTCTGCTGCTCACGACCGAGACCCTGGTCGTCGAGAAGCCGGCCGAGCCCGAGCCGGCCGCCGCCGGCGGTCACAGCCACGGGCACGGCCACCAGCACGGCCCGGGTTTCTGACCCGTCGCCACCGGTAAACGCCTGACACGCCCCGGAGCCCGCAACGGCTCCGGGGCGTGTCGCGTACCTACCGGATCAGGGCCTCGATCGCCTTCCGGAGCACGGAGACGCGGCTGCCGCGCCGCTCCCGGTCGAGGTGGACCCACCGCTTGCCCTCGGCGGCGATGCCCTCCAGCACCTGCAACGCGTTCTTGAGCCCGGTCGAGTCCAGCGACACGGCCTCGGCCACGGACGAGTCGGCCCGCAGGTCCGGCAGGCCCAGGTCGCCGCCGGTCACCCGCACGTCGATCGCCTCGCCGTTGACCAGCGTCAGCTTGAACCGGGGCTGTGCGCCGCCGGCCTCGGTGACGTGCACGGACGCGACCGCCTCGTAGCGGTAGTTGGTGCGCTTGCGGATCTGCATCTCGCCCTGGGCGAAGTCCAGGTCCGCGGTCATCTGCCGGACACCGTCCGCGGTCAGCAGGAACACGGTCAGGCGGTACTGCGAGTACCGCCACGGGCCGCGGCGGATCCGTGCCCGCTGGGCGCCGCCGCCGGACCCGCCGATGAACGCGCTGGCTATGACGTGCCGCGGGGTCAGGCCGTGGTGCCGCATGGCCTGGTCCAGCAGGATGCGGCGGTCACAGTCCAGCCAGGAGGCCATCTCCGCGTCGGTGGGGCGGAGCGAGAGCTTCTCCTGCCACGCGGCGTACGCCTCCAGGTCGCCGTGCAGCCGGTCCTCGGCCTCGGCGAGCTCCGCGGCGTACCGGCGGCGCTCTATGAAGACCTGGAGATGATTCCGGACGGCGACGTGGCCGGCCAGCAGCGCGACCATGACCGCGGCCACGCCGTGCAGCGGCTGCGCCGTGAGCGGTGCCGGGAGCGCCCACACGACCGCGGCCAGCAGCAGGGCCGCGCCGGCCAGCATCCACAGGCGCTCGGCCCAGGGTGTCCGCAGCTCCGCGCGGAGCGCACCGGGCATGCTGTCGTCCGCCCACCGGTCCCGGGCGTCGCGCAGCCGGTGCCGGACCAGCCACGCGATCTCCCGAGGGTGCGGTTCCGCGCCCTGGAACGCGGTCGCCAGATCGGTGCGGATCCGGGCGGACCTCGCCTGCCAGGCGGACGCGTCGGCGCCGTCCGGGGCGAACCGTCCCGCGTACTGCCACAGCATCCGGTCGAGGTCCCGGGCGAAGTCGCTCTCCGGTGCCGGGGGCACGGCCGGCGACATCGTGTGCCGGCGCGCGACACGGTAGCGCCAGGGCGCGCCGTACCGGGCGATCAGCACGAGGCCGCCCACGCCCGCGAGGAACGCGAGCACCGCCCAGACGCTGCCGTGCGTCAGGACCAGCAGGCCGAGGTAGCCGACCGCGGCCAGGAACACCGCGCTCGCGGCCCAGGCGAGCAGGTGGTGCGGCAGCGTCGTGGCGACCGGCGCGGGCACGCCGGCCCGGGGCGGCGCCGGCGTCGGCTGGAAGAAGATCCACACTCGGTTGCGGCGGTGGGACGACTTCTGCTCGCGTTTCGCCTGCGCCAGCGACCGCTGCCACATCGCGTCCTGGATCTTGTCCTTCAGGAACAGCTCCAGGTGCCGGAGGATCTCCTTGCGCCGGGCCGGCGGCAACGCGTCGAACGCCTTGATCGCGGTCTGCGGATCGTCCTTCGGGCTGTCCAGCGCCGTCAGGAACCGCTCGATGACCCGGAGCCCCTCCACCCACTCGTCGTCCGCGCTCAGCCGCGGCGAGCCGAGCGCGTGCCGCAGCCGGTCCTCGTCCGCGTCCGTCAGCTGGCTGAGCGTCCGGCCGCTGAGCAGCGCGAGGATCCAGTAGAAACGAACCCGGCTGGTACGGTGCCCGGCGGCCATCGCCTCCTCGATCAGCTCCTGGGCCTTCGACGCGACGCCGCCCTCCAGGTACCGCAGGCCGACCTCGAACCGGTCCGCCGGCGTCGCGCCCGGTGGCGCCTCGTAGATGTGCACGCCGTCGTGCACCACGCCGGCCTGCAGCGCGACGGTGGCGGCGCCGTCCGCGACGTTCGTGTTGGTGCCCAGACGACTCATGCCACCTCCTCCGCTTCGCTCCCCCGTCGGCATGAGTTCAGGCACTGCGCCCATGATTCGCTCGCACGCTCGCTCATTGGTGCACCCTTGTCTCACTCGAGCTGATGTTGGTTCGAGTGCACCGGTGACCGTCGGGCCATCGCCCCGCTCGCTCGACCTTCAAGGTCCAGCATGAGTTCTGCGAGGCCCGGCGGCCCGGGACGCCCCGATCGGCCACAGGGCTATGCGTGTGCGAACGCCGCTCAATGAGCAACCGGCTGTGGCGTCCCGGAACCGCCAGGTGCTTCCCCACTGGTAGCGCAGCGGAGAGGCAACAATGAGTGTGCAGGACACCCCCGGCCCGAGGCGAGCGATCAGCGCCGGAGTCGACTGGGCGAAGGACAACCACGCCGTCTGCGTGCTCGACGGCGACGGCGAACCGATCGAACGGTTCACCATCCCTCACAACAAGACCGGTCTGACCAGGCTCAACACTCTCCTGGACCGGCACGGTGTCAACGACGTCGGCATCGAACGCGGCGACGGGCCCGTGATCGACGCCCTGCTCGGCGCCGGCCGTACCGTATTCGTGATCCCGCCGTCGCAGGTCAAAGCCCTGCGCCGCCGGTACGGCTCGGCCGGTAACAAAGACGACCGGTTCGACGCCTACGTCCTGGCCGACACCGTGCGCACCGACCGGCGCAGGCTGACCCCGCTGCTGCTCGACAGCGAGCCGACCATCGCGCTGCGCAAACTCTGCCGGGCCCGCAAGGACCTGGTCGCGCACCGCGTCGCGGTGACCAACCAGCTCCGCGCGCACCTGCAAACGGCACTGCCCGCGGTCGTCGACCTGTTCGCCAGCCTCGACTCCGCCGTCAGCCTCCGATTCATCACCCGGTTCACCAGCCAGGACGCCCTCGACCGGCTGTCGCCGAAACGCCTGGCCGCGTGGCTGGCAAGCGTCGGCTACTGCGGCCGCGCCGACCCGGCCGCCCTGCACGCCCGGGTCACCGACGCCGCCCGCGGCGCCGACGGCGAACACGGCCGCGCACTGGCCGGCATCACCCACGCCTACCTGGCCACCATCACCACGATCACCGCCCAGATCGACGTCCTGGCCCAGCAGATCACCGAAGCCCTCACCGTGCACCCGGACCAGCAGATCTTCACCAGCCTCCCGCGCTCCGGCACCGTCCGCGCCGCCCGGCTCCTCGCCGAGATCGGTGACGCCCGTGGAAGATTCCCGACCCCGGCCTCCCTGGCCTGCCTCGCCGGCGTCGCCCCCTCGACCCGCGAATCCGGCAAAGCCCGCGTCGTCGCGTTCCGCTGGGCCGTCGACAAACAACTGCGCGACGCCGTCTGCGACTTCGCCGGTGACAGCCGCCACAGCAACGCCTGGGCCGCCGACCTCTACCGCCGGGCCCGCGCCCGCGGCCACGACCATCCGCACTGCGTACGGATCCTGGCCCGCGCCTGGCTCGACATCATCTGGAAATGCTGGACCACCGGCACCGCCTACGACCCCGACCGACACCGAGCCCTCCAACGACTCCTCGACCAAGATCAAAAAGCGACGGGTTGACACAGGGCTACTCATGCCGCCTCCTCCGCTTCGCTCCTCCGTCGGCATGAGTTCAGGCACTGTGCCGAATGATTCGCTCGCAAGCTCGCTCATGCCAGCGCCTGCACCAGCGCGATGATCGCGGCGACGCCGGTGGCGACGTCGGCGAGGTCGACGACCAGGCCGCGGAGCCGCTTGAGCGCGACCAGCGCGGTGCCCGGACTCTCCTCCGCGTCCGCCGCGATCTCCAGCTCCGCCTCGGCGGCGCGGTAGGTCTCCTCGTCCAGCCGGTCGTCCGCCCGCGCCTGCCGCAGCTGGGCGCGCAACGCGTCCAGCCGGTCGGGCAGACCGGCCGGCGTGGCCGGGCCGAAGGTCTGGTGGACGCCGCCGGTCACGATGCCGGCCTGCACGCCGACGTGCGCGGAACCCTTGGCAACGTTGTGATTCGATCCCAGCATCGGGGTGCTCCCAGAGGTGTGGCCGGAACTGCGGGTGGGGGTGTGCCGGGCCAGCTCGTCCGCGAGCGCGATCGCGAACGCCGCCGCGTTCGCCGCCGCGCGCGGCTGCCAGTTCTGCCCGTCCGTGCGCTCCTTGGTGCCGTCGGCCCGGTCGCTGATGCCGCGCACCACGACGCCGGGCAGCGCGCTGTTCAGGAACGCGGCGTGGACGACGCCGGCGCCCTCCATCTCGATCGCCAGCGCGTCGTTGAAGTGGTCGCGGACCCACTGCGCGTGCGCGGACGTGGCGGAGTCCTGCACCACCTCGCCCGCGGCGATCGGCGCGAAGCGCACGGCCGGCCGCTCCGCGCCGGAGGGCAGATGACCAACCCATTCGCCGGTACGGTCCAGCCGGTGCGCGATCTGGTCGGCCGCGTGCGGGAGGTCCCACGCGCGCGGGCGGGCCTTCATGCCGTCGTTCTCGCTGGTGCCGCCGTGGTACGCGTACACCTTCGACGCCACGACCACGTCGCCGAGCCGGACCGTGGGGTAGAGCGCGCCGGCCACGCCGACGAACAGCACCGCGGCCGGCGAGAAGCGGGAGATCGCCCGCTCGGTGATCACGGCGGCGGCCTGGTTGCCCTTGCCGACCAGGCAGAGCGCGGCACGGGCGCCGCCGGGAAGGCGGCCCACCTCGAAGAGCGTGCCCGCGTCGTGGGTCAGGGTCTCAAGGTCGGTCAGGTGGCGCCGTACCGCGGTGTACTCCAGGTTGAGGGCGGTGAGGATCACTATCGGGGTGGCGCTCATTCGTCGTTTCCCTTCGTCAGGGCCGGACCATGGGCGGGTGGAGCACCGTGCGGGGACCGGCACGGAAGAGGCGGGCGGGGCGGCCGTTCTCGGTTCGCCGGGAGGGGCCGTCGGCGACGATGAAGCCCTCGGTGCGCTGGACCTTGCGATAGAAGTTCCGCGGGTCGAGGCGGGTGCCCCACACGGCCTCGTACACCTCCTGGAGCTCGGAGATGGTGAACGTCTCGGCGCAGAACGCGGTGGCGAGCGAGGAGTGCTCCAGCTTCGCCCGCGCGCGCTCCACACCGTCCGCCACGATCCGCCGGTGGTCGAACGCGAGCGTGACCTCGCCGCTGAGGACCGACTCGGCCGTGTGCCAGCCCGCGCCGGACGCGTCCGTGCCCGCGACCGGGTCCGGCAGCCGGGGCGCGACGGCGAGGTAGGCCACGGAGACCACCCGGCCGCGGGGATCACGGCCGGGCTCGCCGTAGACGCCGAGCTGCTCCAGGTGCAGCGACCGGTCGCCGAGCCCGGCCTCCTCGGCCAGCTCGCGCCTGGCCGCGGCCTCGATGTCCTCGCCGAGGTGGCCGAGGAAGCCGCCGGGAAGGGCGAGCGCGCCCTGGTGCGGCGGGACGCCACGCTCTATCAGCAGCACCCGCAGCCCGGCCTCGCGCAGCGTGAGGATCACCAGGTCGACGGTCAGCAGGACCGCCGGCGGCTCCCAGTCATCGATCGGCATCCTCGGAGAATAGCTTTTTGTCAGTCTGACAGTAAGTGGCCGGACGGATCGGATTCCGTTCGTGAGCCGTAATGATTCGCCGCCGGGCCGCGAGGGAGACTGGGGGACGTGGCGATGACGACGGAAGTGCCGGTGCCGGTGCGCCGGAGCACCGGATCGGCTCTGTGGGGCGCGCTGGCCGGTGTGGCGGCGGCCGCGGCCGGGCTGGGTCTGGCGGAGCCGGCGGCGGTGCTGACCGGGCCCCGGTCAGCGCCGGTGGTGGCGGTCGGTGGCGTGGTGGTCGACCACGTGCCGGCCGGGGTGAAGGACGCGGCGATCGCGGTGTTCGGCGTGCACGACAAGACCGCGCTGATCGTGGGGACCGTGGTGCTGCTGGCGCTGGCTGCGGCCGGGATCGGGGCGCTGGCGGTGCGGTCGCTCGCCTACGCGGTGGGCGGGGTCGCGCTGTTCGGCGTGATCGGGGTGGCGTCCGCGCTGACCCGCTCCGGGGCGGATCCGACCTGGGCGCTGCCGTCGCTGGTGGCGGTGGCGGCCGCACTGGCCACCGGCTGGTTCCTGCTGCGCCTGGTCCCCACGACGACAAGCCCCGCGGCGAGATCCACGGCGACAAGCCCCACGGCGAGCCCGACGGCGACGAGCCCCACGACGACAAGCGCGACAGACGCGACAGATGCGGGAAGCGTCGAAAACCCCGGAAGCCCCGAAAACACCGAAAGCCCCAGAAGCAGGGTCACCACCGACCCCGACTCGCGACGGAACTTCCTCAAGGCGGCCGGCCTGGTCGTCGCCGGCGCTGCCGTGGTCGGGTACGCCGGCCGGTGGGTCTCGACCCGCCGGAGCGTGACCGCGATCCGTGCCGCCGTCACGCTTCCGCGCGCGGCCGCCCCGGCGATGCCGCTCCCGGCCGACATCGACCCGCCCGTGCCCGGCCTGTCCACCTACACGACCGCGAACTCGAACTTCTACCGGATCGACACCGCGCTGAGCGTGCCGCAGGTCGACCCGGAGACCTGGGCGCTGCGCATTCACGGCCGGGTGGCGAACCCGATCACGCTCACCTGGGCCGAGCTGCTGCAGCGCCCGATGGTCGAGCGGTACGTCACGCTGGCCTGCGTGTCGAACGAGGTGGGCTCGGACCTGATCGGGAACGCGCGCTGGCTCGGCGTACCCGTGAAGGATCTGCTTGATGAGGCGCAGCCTCTGGACGGCGCGGACCAGGTGGTGAGCCGCTCCGTCGACGGCTGGACCTGTGGCACGCCGACCGGGGTCCTGCGCGACGGCCGGGACGCGCTGCTGGCGGTGGGGATGAACGGTGAGCCGCTGCCGATCGAGCACGGTTTCCCGGCTCGGATGGTGGTGCCGGGGCTGTACGGCTACGTGAGCGCCTGCAAGTGGATCACCGAGATCGAGCTGACCAGCTTCGCCGACTTCGACGCCTACTGGGTGCCGCGCGGCTGGTCCGCGCTGGGCCCGGTCAAGACGCAGTCGCGGATCGACACGCCCCGGCGGAACAAGGCGGTCGCGGCCGGCCCGGTCACGGTGGCCGGCGTCGCGTGGGCGCAGCACACCGGCATCACGCGGGTGGAGGTCAGCGTGGACGACGGCCCGTGGGCGGACGCGGTGCTGCACGCCGGCGTCTCGGCGGACACCTGGCGTCAGTGGACGTTCCCGTGGCAGGCGACCGCGGGGGACCACACGCTACGGGTACGGGCCACGGATGCGACCGGTGCGGTGCAGACCGAGGACGAGGTGCCGGTGGCGCCGGACGGCGCCACGGGTTGGCACACCGTGAAGGTGCAGGTCAAAGCCTGACGGAAACGTGAGGGCGGCGCCCGCTGAACCATTGGGCGCCGCCGCGACGTATCCGGGGGTGTGAAGATTCACTGGGAAGTGACGGGGGGTTCAGGCCGCGGTGGGCCTCCGCTGCGCCGGGACCGTGCTCAGGTGAGGTGCGCCGAGGCGGGCCTCCAGGCGCGCCACGTCGACCGCGTTCTGCCGGCGGTCTGCGAGGTCCTCCCAGCCGACGGCCAGCAGCCGCAGGCGTTCGGACTCGCTGAAGCCGCCCCAGACGCCGTAGGGCTCGCGGACGGCGAGGGCGTGCGCCGCACACTGGGCCCGGACCGGGCAGGTCCCGCAGACCTGCTTGGCCTTGGTCTCCCGGCGGTTGCGGGACGAGCCACGCTCGCCGTCGGGGTGGAAGAACTGTGCACTGTCACGGCCACGACAGCTGCCGAGGCGCTGCCATTCCCAGAGGTCGGATATGGGGCCGGGCAGTCTGCGTACGTTGGACATCATCAGCACCCTCCCTCGCGGCGCCGCGCGACGGCTCAAGTGGCTCATCTGGTGGAGCCGGATGATGGCGGCGACCCCGATAGGCGCATCCGATCCGACCTCACGCCGTTCTACCCAGGGGGAGGTGTGCTCACACATGACAGATCGAATCGTTATGCGCACGCAGCTCCCCGGCGTGGCGAGCTGTCCGGAAGTTTCCTCTTCTATCCGTCGAAAGCGCGTAATACTGCCCCAGGTTCGTGGTCTCCTCCTATGAGGAGAGGAGGATCACTGTGCGTACCGTCCTCGTTTGCGTCCGGACGCCGCTGGCGGCTCAAGCCGTAGCGACCACGGCGGCCCGGCTGGGAGTGGCCGGAGCCGTCCGAACTGCGGTGACCGAGCCGGAGGCGATGCTGCGGCTGGCCGAGAGGCCTGCCGACGTGGTCCTGGCTGACACCGCGGTCACCCGGCCCGACAGCGTCGGATTTACACGGAGAGTATTGGCCAGATCCCCCGGAGCAGTGATCGTGCTCTTCGGCGCCGAAGACCCCCGTGCGGCGGCGGCCACCGTGGCCGCGGGCGCCCGAGGCGTCATTCGCGGCGCCGAGCAGGACATGGTCAGCGTGGTGGCCAAGGCGGTGCTCCTGCTCTGCCTGCCCACCAGACCCCCCGCGGGCGCCCGGCCGGCAGGCGCGGGCGCCACCCAGGCCGCCGTCGCCGGTCAGGTGCGTGCCACCGCCGGTGCGGTCGCCGAACAGGGCGCCGCCTCCGCGCTCGGCATGATGCCGGGCCGGGTGCCGACCCAGGTGGTGCCGTCACAACGCGGCGACTTCGGTGATCCGGGCGACGGCCTGAGTGACCTCGGTCGCGGCTGGCCGGGCACCCGGCCGGGCGCGGACGACCTGGGCCGCGAACCGGAACCGGCCGTGCGGCGGATCGCGCTCACCGAGCGCGAGCTGCAGGTGCTGCGCGGCATGTCGGACGGCAAGAGCAACGCGGAGATCGGCCGCGAGCTGTTCGTCTCGGAGGACACCGTCAAGACCCACGCACGCCGGCTCTTCCGCAAGCTGGGCGCGCGAGACCGCGCCCACGCGGTGGCCGCCGGTTTCCGCGCGGGCCTGGTCGACTGAGAAGCACTGGACAAGAGGGGGCCGGGCAACCGGCCCCCTCTTACTCGTTCTCCTCGGTGCCCTCGGTCAGGGTGTCGTGGACTCCGTCGGCGTAACCACGCGCGTACTCCCACGTCACGTAGTGATCGGGGTCCGGATCGTAGGCCGGCTCGTGCACCCGCGGGCGCCCGGAGCTCAGCAGATGGCGCAGGTTTCCGCGCAGCAGGTCCCAGTCGAAGTAGTGCGGCTCGTGACAGTCCTCGCACTCGATCACGAGTCCGCGCACCCCGATCGGGCCCAGAAGCGCCTGGTAGATCTCAAGATCGGCCAGATCTTCCAGCACGTCCTGGCGCTCAGCCTCGGTCAGCGGATTCTGGTTGTCCCCGTCGGAGAGGTCGTCCAGGCCCGCAGACGGGTCGACAGGGTCGCCGTTGAAGGGGTCGATCGGCTCGTCGTGCACGCCTCCACCGTAGCGGCAGACCCCCCTCCTTCGTCGGCCCGCCGCCCCCTGAAGGTGATCCGAGCGCCATCGATGGGGCTCAGGCGGGTGACCTGCGTCGTTTCCGGCGGCGACGAAACGGTCCCGATCAGGGGTCTGGGTACGATGAACTATCGCGCCGCCGTCCAAGCTCAGGGGATTTCAATCGTGGACTTTTCGTCGTCCGTAGAGCAGACCGTGCCGTTGGGCCTCACCTTCGACGACGTGCTCTTGCAGCCCGGTGAGTCGGACCTGCTCCCGAGCCAGCTGCGCACCGTCACCCAGCTCACCAGGAACGTGACGCTCAACATCCCGCTGGTCTCCGCGGGCATGGACACCGTCACCGAGGCGCGCATGGCGATCGCGCTGGCCCGCCAGGGTGGCATCGGGGTGCTGCACCGCAATCTCTCCGCCGAGGAGCAGGCCAGCCAGGTCGACCTGGTCAAGCGCTCCGAGTCCGGCATGGTGACCAACCCGGTGACCTGCAGCCCGGAGGACACCTTCGCCGAGGTGGACAAGCTCTGCGGCCGGTTCCGCATCTCCGGCCTCCCGGTCGCGGACGCGGACGGCAAGCTGGTCGGCATCGTCACGAACCGGGACATGCGCTTCGTCACCGACCCGGCCACGCCGGTCCGGGAGATGATGACGAAGCTGCCGCTGATCACCGCGCCGGTCGGTGTGACCAAGGAACAGGCGCTGGAGCTGCTCAGCCGGCACAAGGTGGAGAAGCTGCCGATCGTCGACGACGCCGGCATCCTCCGCGGCCTGATCACGGTCAAGGACTTCACCAAGTCCGAGAAGTTCCCGCACGCCACGAAGGACGACGCGGGCCGGCTGCGGGTCGCGGCCGCGATCGGTGTCGGCGAGGATGCGTACAAGCGGGCACGCCTGCTGGTCGACGCCGGTGTGGACGTGCTGATGGTGGACACCGCGCACGGCCACAACCGCGCCGTGGCGGAGATGGTCCGGCAGCTCAAGAAGGACACCACGATCGACATCGTGGGCGGCAACATCGCCACCTACGCCGGTGCCAAGGCACTGGTCGACGCCGGTGCGGACGCGGTGAAGGTCGGTGTCGGTCCGGGCGCCATCTGCACCACCCGGATCGTGGCCGGTGTCGGCGTGCCGCAGATCACCGCGATCATGGAGGCCGCGCGTGCCTGCCGCCCGGCCGGCGTGCCGGTCATCGGCGACGGCGGCATCCAGTACTCCGGCGACATCGCGAAGGCGCTCGTCGCGGGCGCGGACACGGTGATGCTCGGCAGCCTGCTGGCCGGCTGCGAGGAGAGCCCGGGTGACCTGCTCTTCATCAACGGCAAGCAGTTCAAGACGTACCGGGGGATGGGATCGCTGGGCGCCATGAAGGGCCGCGGTCCCGAGGCCAAGTCATACTCCAAGGACCGCTACTTCCAGGCCGACGTGACCAGCGACGACAAGCTGATCCCGGAGGGCGTCGAGGGCCAGGTGCCCTACAAGGGCACGGTCGCCCAGGTGTCGCACCAGCTGGTCGGCGGTCTCCGGCAGGCGATGTTCTACGTCGGCGCGGAGAATGTTGCCGAGCTGCACCGGCGTGGACAGCTCGTCCGGATCACCGCTGCGGGCCTCAAGGAGAGCCACCCGCACGACATCCAGATGACCGTCGAGGCCCCGAACTACCACAGTCGCTGAAAATCAAGGCTGGAGAGCTGACCCGTGCGTGACGTCGTCGAGATCGGGCTGGGTAAGACCGCACAGCGCGGTTACCACCTGTCCGACATAGCGATCGTGCCGAGCCGCCGCACCCGGGACGTCGACGACGTCTCCACGGTGTGGCAGCTCGATGCGTACCCCTTCAAGATCCCCTGTGTGGCGCACCCGTCGGACGCGACCATGAGCCCGGCCACCGCGATCGAGCTGGGCCGCCTCGGCGGTCTCGGCGTGCTCAACGTGGAGGGTCTCTGGACGCGGTACGAGGACCCGACCAAGGTGCTGGCCGAGCTGGCCGCGCTGGACGAGGACGAGTCCGCCACCCCGCGCCTGCAGGAGATCTACTCGGAGCCGATAAAGCCCGAGCTGATCGCGGAGCGCGTCCGGCAGATGCGCGAGGGCGGCGTGACCGTCGCCGTGCGCGTGTCGCCGCAGCACACGCTGGCGCTGGCACCGGTGATCCTGGACGCGGGCGTGGACCTGCTCGTCATCCAGGGCACGCTGGTCTCCGCGGAGCACGTGTCCACCACGGACGAGCCGCTGAACCTCAAGGAGTTCATCGCCGACCTGGACCTGCCGGTCATCGTCGGCGGCTGCACGGACTACAAGACCGCGCTGCACCTGATGCGCACCGGCGCGGCCGGCGTGATCGTGGGCATCGGCGCGGACGAGTGGGCCACCACGGACACCGTGCTCGGCATCCGGGTGCCGATGGCGACCGCGATCGCGGACGCGGCCGCGGCCCGCCGCGACTACCTGGACGAGACCGGTGGCCGGTACGTGCACCTGATCGCGGACGGCGGCATCTCCACCTCCGGCGACATCGCGAAGGCGCTCGGTTGCGGCGCGGACGCGGTGATGCTCGGCGAGCCGCTGTCGCTGGCCGAGGGCGCGCCGGCCGAGGGCGCCTGGTGGCACTCCGCCGCCAGCCACCCGAACCTGCCGCGTGGCTCGTTCGGCCCGGCCAACGCGCCGCTCGGCACGATGGAGACGCTGCTCTACGGCCCGGCCGCGGACCCGAGCGGCCAGCTGAACCTGTTCGGCGGCCTGCGCCGGGCGATGGCGAAGACCGGCTACCGGGACCTCAAGGAGTTCCAGAAGGTCTCGCTGGTCCTGGACTAGTGCGTCGGGGCCGCTTCCCGTTCGGGAGGCGGCCCCGGTCGGCTACCGTTTCGCCCGTGGGTGTGCGGAAGAGTGTCGCGGCGTTGACGGCCGTCGGTCTGCTGGCGTCGGCGTGCACGTCGCCGGTCGGCCTCCCGATCCCGGTCCCGGACAGCGCGAAGTACGGCGCGGACGGCATCGGTGATCCGTACTTCCCCCGGTACGGCAACGGCGGGTACGACGTCTCGCACTACGACCTGAAGATGCGCTACGCGCCGGACACGGATCAGCTCGCCGGCCAGGTCGTCATCACCGCCACGGCCACCACGCCGCTGCGCCGCTTCAACCTCGACTTCACCGGCCTGCCGATCAGCCGTGCCGTCGTGAACGGCAGCCCGGCCCAGGCCCGGCAGGAGGGCGCGGAGCTGGTCGTCACGCCCGCGAACGAGCTGACCGGCGCGTTCACCGTCGAGATCGACTACGCCGGCGTGCCCAAGCCGATCAACTCGATCCTGGGTGACGGCGGCTGGCTGCACACGGACGACGGCGCGATCGCGCTCGGCCAGCCCGAGTCCGCCAGCTCCTGGTTCCCGGTCAACGACCACCCGCTGGACAAGGCCACCTACGACCTGGCGATCACGGTGCCCGAGGGCAAGGCCGCGCTCAGCAACGGCGTGCCGGAGGGCTCTACCACGGCGGACGGCTGGACCACCTGGTCGTGGGCCGAGCGCACGCCGATGGCGCCGTACCTGACCACCGTGGTCATCGGCGACTACCGGATCACGTCCGGCAGCCACAAGAACCTGCCGATCCTGACCGCGGTCGCGGCGTCCATGCCGGAGGGCGGTCCGGCCGATGCGGCCATGGCCCGCACCGGCGAGGTGGCGGACTTCCTGGAGACGCAGTTCGGGCCGTACCCGTTCCAGTCCTACGGCGGCATCGCGGTCGCGGACACCCGGATCGGTTACGCGCTCGAGACCCAGTCCCGCCCGGTCTACGGCCCGTCGTTCTTCCGCGGCGCGGACAGCACCTGGGTGGTCGCGCACGAGCTCGCGCACCAGTGGTTCGGCGACAGCGTCTCGATCGGCGGCTGGCAGCACATCTGGCTGAACGAGGGCTTCGCCACCTACGCGGAGTGGCTCTGGGAGGAGCACACCGGCAACAGGCCGGTGCAGTCCCAGTTCGACGAGGTCTACCGCACGATGGACTGGAGCATCCCCACCGGCGACCCCGGCCCGGCCAACATCTTCAGCGGCGCGGTCTACCGGCGCGGTTCGCTGGCGGTCCACGCGCTGCGCCTGGAGGTCGGCGACGACGCGTTCTTCACCATCCTCAAGACCTGGACCGCGGAGCGCCGCAACAACACGGCCGTGACCGCCGACTTCATCGCGCTCGCGGAGCGCGTCTCCGGCCGGTCGCTGCGCCCGTTCTTCGACGCATGGCTCTTCCGGACCACCCAGCCCCCGGTGCCGAACCCCTGAAAACCTTCTCTTCCCGCTTCCGGCGTGGTCCGGCAGCGTTGCTCCCGCGGGCTTGCAGCCCGTGGGTGGTCACCACGACCCGTGCGGTCGTGCACGGGACGGCAACCGATCACGCCGTTTCGCCGTCTCTGTGTCGGGTGCACCGCGCCCGGACACGGCCCGGCGCGACGGAAGAGCACGCTGATGAGACCTGCCATCTGGAGACGCGCGACGGCGCTGGCCGCACTCGGGGCGCTGGCGGGCTGCGCCGCGGTCCCCGGCCTGCTGCCGGACAGCGGGCCCGGGATCGGCGCGGACGGGCTCGGTGACGCGTACTTCCCGCGCTACGGCAACGGCGGCTACGACGTCGGCCACTACGACCTCGACATCCGCTACGACCCGGACACCGACCAACTGACCGGAGAAGTCCTGATAAATGCGGTGGCGCTCACGCCGCTGCGCCGGTTCAACCTGGACTTCGCCGGGCTGCCGATCAGTCGCGCGGCCGTCGACGGCCGTCCGGCCCGGACCAGGCAGGACGGCACCGAGCTGCAGGTCGCCCCGGAGGCCGAGATCAGCGGCGCGTTCACCGTGGAGATCGACTACGCCGGCGTGCCGACGATGGTGGCCGGCGCGATCCTGGACCGCGGCGGCTTCCGGCACACCGCGGACGGCGCGGTCGTGATCGGCCAGCCCGAGTCCGCCATCTCGTGGTTCCCGGTCAACGACCACCCGCTGGACAAGGCCACGTACCGCCTGGACATCACGGTGCCGGAGGGGAAGACCGCGATCGCCAACGGCGTGCCGGACGGCTTCACCACGGCGGACGGCTGGACCACCTGGTCCTGGGCCGAGCGGGTGCCGATGGCGAGCTATCTGGCCACCATGGTCATCGGCGACTACCGGGTGACCTCCGGCACGCACCGCAACCGCCCGATCGTCACCGCGGTGTCCGAGGAGATCCCGGCGGGTGGTGTCGAGGACGCGGCCCTGGCCCGTACCGGCGAGATCGCGGACTTCCTGGAGGAGCGCTTCGGGGCGTACCCCATGGAGGCCTATGGGGGTGTGATCGTCGCGGACGAGCGGGTCACGTTCGCGCTGGAGAATCAGTCGCGCCCGGTCTACGGCCCGGACTACTTCCGCCGCGGGGACGACGGCACGTGGCTGGTCGCGCACGAGCTCGCGCACCAGTGGTTCGGCAACAGCGTCACGATCGGCGGCTGGCAGCACATCTGGCTGAACGAGGGGTTCGCCACCTACGCCCAGTGGATGTGGGACGAGCACAACCGGGGCACGCCGTTGCAGGCCACGGTCGAGTCCACCTACCTGGCGACGGACTGGAGCACCCCCACCGGTGATCCGGGCCGGGCCGGGATCTTCAGCAACGCGGTCTACCACCGGGGCGGGCTGACGCTGCACGCGCTGCGCCGCGACGTCGGCGACGACGTGTTCTTCCAGATCCTGCGGACCTGGGCCGCGGAGCGCCGCAACGGCACCGTGGTCACGGCGGACTTCATCGCGCTCGCGGAGCGCGTCTCCGGCCGGTCGCTGCGCCCGCTCTTCGACGCCTGGCTCTTCGGGACCGTGCCGCCCGCTCAGCTCTGGTAGATCAGGTCCGGGTGGCCGGCGGTGAACGCGGCGAGCGTGTCCGCGTTGAGCGCCTTGAAGTAGTCGGATGCCACCGGGGCCAGCGCCTCGCCGCGGTAGGCGCCGTACTCGTAGACGGCGTCGCCCGGCAGCCCGACCAGCGTCAACGTCGAGGGCGTGATCCGGCTGAGCGCGAACGCGAGGTCGATCGCGGTGTGCGGGCCGCCGTCGAACTGCAGCAGGCCGCCGACCGCGGTGATCATCGCGTCCATCGCCGCGATGTCGGTGAGCACGCCCCGGCCGGTCGCCTTCGTCAGCATCGCCTTGAGCAGCTGCTGGTGGTGGCGCTGGCGGGTGTAGTCGCCGCCCTCCAGGTAGCGCTGCCGCGCGTAGTCCAGCGCCTGCCAGCCGCTCATCGTGGTGCGGCCGACCTGGTAGACCTGCTGCACGTCGCCGTCCCAGGCGCGCCGGGTCCCGTCGGGTTTGCGGTGGATCGAGGGTGTCCGCACGTCGACGTAGATGTCCACGCCGCCCATCGCGTCGATCAGCTCGTCGTAACCCTCCATGCTGATCACGGCCGTGGCGTCGAACTCCTTGATGCCGGTGTACCGGCGGGTCGTGTCCGCCAGCAGTCGCACGCCCTGCGCCGGGTCGGGCCGTCCGTTGCGCACGGCGCTGCCGTACGCCATCGATTCGGTGATCTTGTGTTTTCCGCCCGGGAAGCCGGCCGGCGGGAAGGCGGGCACGTCCACCACCAGGTCACGCGGCAGCGAGGTGAGGTACGCCGCGCCGAGGTCCGCCGACACGTGCAGGATCATCAGCGCGTCCGCGTGCGGCTGCCACCCCGGCTCGTTGATCCGTGTGTCCACGCCCACGATCAGCAGGTCGAGCGGCCCGCCGGTGATGTTCGCGCCCGGCAGCGGCGACGGCGACGGGGACGGCGCGACCGACGCCGGCACCGTGGGCGGAGGGGGAGCAGGAGCGTCACCGCAGGCAGTCGCGGCGAACAGCACCGCGACCCCGGCCGCGAGTGAGACGATGAGCCGCGACATATCGATACCCCTTCCCGCAGTGGGAAGACGCATCGTGACCCGCGCGCGTTGCATCGGTGTAACGCCGATTCGGGATTTCTAGGATTCGCGTCGCTCCTGCCGATGAGCGAGGTGAAGACCGATCCCGGCGAAGGGGGCAGACGGTGGTCAAGGCGTTCGACCGCGCCTGGATCTTCCTCACCGCGCTTCTCGCGCTGGTGACGCTCGCGACGCTCGACGCGGCGTGGGTGCTGAGCGACGGCCGGCCGACCCCGCCGGAGTACATCTTCGCGGCCCTGGTGGCCGTGGCCTGGCCGGTGATCGGGCTGCTCACGGTCTATCACTGGCGGCAGCGGCGAACCGTCTCCGCGTCCACCCGGCTGGCCGCGATCGTGGAGTGGTGCGACGACGCCGTGATCGGCCTGAGCCTGGACGGCGTGATCGACAGCTGGAACCCGTCCGCGGAGCGCATCTTCGGCTACCTCGCGGAGGAGATCATCGGGCGGCACGGGAGCCTGCTGCTGCCGGAGGACGATCCGGAGCGCTCGATGGGGCTGCTGCCGCGGATCGCCAAGGGCGAGATCTTCCAGAACCACGAGGCCACCCACGTGCGCAAGGACGGCCGGCTGATCGAGCTGTCGCTGTCCATCTCGCCGCTGAAGGACCGGGTCGGCAACATCGTCGGCATCGCCGTGGTCGGCCGGGACATCACCACGCAGGCCGGGGAGCAGCGGATGCTGATGGAGCAGCGGCAACGGCTGGCCCGGATCATGGAGACCGCCGGTGACGCGCTGGTCAGCATGGACGAGGACGGCGCGATCACGGAGTGGAACACGGCCGCGGAGCGCACGTTCGGCTGGCCGGCCGCGCAGGTGATCGGCCGCCCGCTGCGCGACGTGGTGATCCAGCCGCAGGACCGGGCCGCGCACGACGCCGGGTTCGCGCGGCTGCTGCGTACCCGGGTGCCGACGCTGGCGACCGGGGAGCCGATCCGGGTGGTCGCCCGCCACCGGGACGGACGCGACGTGCCGGTGGAGATGAAGCTCTGGCTGACCGAGCACAACGGGCGGATGGAGGCGAACGCGTTCCTCCGCGACATCACCGCCCAGCAGCAGATGGAGGCGGAGCGCAGCCGGTACGAGGCCCGCCTGGCCCACATGGCCACCCACGACACGCTCACCGACCTGCCGAACCGCGCGCTGCTGATGGACCGCCTGATCATGGCGCTCAACCGCACGCGGCGTACCGGCAAGACCGTCACGCTGCTCTACCTGGACGTGGACCGGTTCAAGGAGGTCAACGACACGCTCGGCCACGCGATCGGCGACCAGCTGCTGACCACGGTGGCGAGCCGGCTGCGGCAGAGCGTGCGCCCGTCGGACACGGTGGCCCGGATCGGCGGCGACGAGTTCGTGATCCTCTGCGACGACCAGGCCAACGCGGAGGACGTGACCACGATCGTGTCGCGGCTGACCAGCACGGTCTGCCGTCCGATCGTGCTGCCCTCGTGCGTGCTGCACCCGGAGATCAGCATCGGCCACGCGAACAGCGGCGACCAGCCGACCGCGGACGAGCTGGTCAACGCCGCGGACGAGGCCATGTACCAGCACAAACGCAGTCGTCGTGCGGTTGTGCCTGCGAACTGACAATCCATCGGCCATCATGTATTGATGCGGTACGACGTGGTGGTGATCGGTTCCGGCTTCGGCGGCAGCGTCGCGGCGTTGCGCCTGGTCGAGAAGGGTTACCGGGTCGCCGTGCTGGAGGCGGGCCGCCGGTTCGCCGACGACGAGTTCCCGGAGACCTCCTGGCGCCTGCGCCGCTTCCTGTGGGCGCCCGCGCTCGGCTGCCTCGGCATCCAGCGCATCACGCTGCTGCGCGGCGAGCGTGGCTCCAGGGCCGGTGTGCTGGTGATGTCCGGCGCCGGCGTCGGCGGCGGCAGCCTCGTCTACGCGAACACGCTCTACCCGCCGCTCCCCGCGTTCTACGACGACCCGGCCTGGCGTGACATCACGGACTGGCGCGCCGAGCTCGCGCCGCACTACGACCAGGCGAGCCGGATGCTGGGCGTGACCGTCTACCCGCGCGTGACCGCGGCGGACGAGGCCATGCACGCGGTCGCGGCGCGGATGGGCGTGGCGGACACCGTGCACGCCACGCCGGTCGGCGTCTTCCTCGGCACGCCGGGCCGGACCGTGCCCGACCCGTTCTTCGGCGGCGCGGGCCCGGCACGCACCGGCTGCACGCACTGCGGCAGCTGCATGACCGGGTGCCGGGTGGGCGCCAAGAACACGCTGGTCAAGAACTATCTCCACCTGGCGGAGGCGGCGGGCGCGGAGGTGCTGCCGCTGACCACGGTGATGTCGTTGCGAGAAATTCAAGATCATTTCGAGATCGCCACGGTACGGACCGGAGGCCGCGAACGCCGCACGATCGAGGCGGACCAGGTCGTGCTCGCGGCCGGCGCGCTCGGCACCCAGCGCCTGCTGCACCGCGCCCGCGCCACCGGCGCGCTGCCCCGCCTGTCGGCCCGGGTCGGCGCGCTCACCCGCACCAACTCCGAGTCGATCCTCGGCGCGTCCGTGCTCGGTGCGAAGCCCGGCCTCGACTACACCGACGGCGTGGCGATCACCAGCTCGTTCCATCCGGACGAGCGCACCCACGTCGAGGGCGTCAGGTACGGCCGCGGCGCCAACCTGATGGGCCTGCTGCAGTCCGCGCTGACCGACGGCGGACCCCGCCGGCCGCTGCGCTGGCTCGCCACCATGGCCCGGCACCCGGTCACCTACCTGCGGATGCTCTCGGTCCGCCGCTGGTCGGAGCGGACCATCATCACGCTGGTCATGCAGGCGGAGGACAACTCGATCACCACGACGTACCGGCGGCGGTGCGGCCGGTGGGCGATGCGCAGCCGCCAGGGTCACGGCGCGCCGAACCCCACCTGGCTGCCGGCCGGGAACGAGGCGGCCCGCGCGCTGGCCGACGAGATCGGCGGCGTGCCCGGCGGCGCGGTGACCGAGGCGTTCAACATCCCGATGACCGCGCACATCCTGGGCGGGGCCACGATCGGCGCGACCGCGGAGGACGGCGTGATCGACGCGTACCACCGCGTCTTCGGGCATCCGGGCCTGCACGTGATGGACGGCGCGGCGGTGACCGCGAACCTCGGCGTGAACCCGTCGCTGACCATCGCGGCCCAGGCGGAGCGCGCGTGCGCGTTCTGGCCGAACCGCGGCGAGCCCGACCCGCGGCCGGCGCCCGGCACGTCGTACCGCCGGATCGATCGTGTTCCTCCGGCGAAGCCGGTGGTGCCGGCGGGCGCGTTTGCAGCGCTCTTGCACCCGAAACAGACCTGAACCTCATTGTCCGGATTTCTACCGTTCTCGGCATCCTGTGTACCCGAGCTGGACGGTGGAATTCAGTGCGCAAGCTTTCCAATCAGCGGCGGATGACCGTCGCGCTGGTGATGGCCGTCGCCGCGGGCGCCGGCATATCCGCGCCCGCGTCCGCGGACCCCGGCAACCCGGTCGAGCTGGTGGTCGGCCTCCACCCCGGTGTCTCCGCCGACGACGCGCTGGCCGGCGCGGACGTGCGGGTCGTCGACGCGGGCGCGGTCACCGAGGCCGGCGCGGTCGTGGTCGACGTGGCGGCGCGGCGCGCGGAGTCCGCCACCGAGTTGCTGCGGCGCAACCCGGACGTCGCGTTCGTCGAGGAGAACCACGTCGCCTCGAAGGCGGACGTGACGCCGAACGACCCGTTCTGGAACGAGCAGTGGGGCCTGCGCAAGGTGAACGTGCCGGCGGCCTGGTCCATGACGACCGGCGCGGGCGTGACCGTCGCGGTGCTGGACACCGGCGTCAACGAGGTCAGCGACCTGACCGGCCGCGTGCTGCCCGGGTACGACTTCATCAACGACGACGCCGACCCGGTCGACGACGAGGGCCACGGCACCGCGGTCGCCAGCGTCATCGCGGGCCGCGGCGACGACGCGAGCGGGATGGCCGGCGTCTGCTGGGACTGCAAGATCCTGCCGGTCAAGGTGCTGGACGAGGAGGGCTCCGGCGACTACCTGGCGATCGCCAAGGGCATCCGCTACGCGGCCGACCACGGCGCGAAGCTGATCAACATGTCGCTGGCCGGCAGCTCCTCGTCGCCGCTGCTCAACAGCGCGGTCCAGTACGCCACGGACCGGGGCGCGCTGGTCATCGCCGCGGCCGGTAACGAGAACACCGCGACCCGGCAGTACCCGGCCGCGATCCCGCAGGTTCTCTCCGTGGGCGGCTCGACCTCGTCCGACGGCCGCTACGAATGGTCCAACTACGGCACCAGCTGGGTCGACATCGCGGCGCCGGGCTGCAACGTGGCGCAGGACTACCGCGGCCGCGGCTACGGCGACTTCTGCGGCACCTCGTCCGCGACGCCGCTGGTCGCCGGCGTGGCCGCGCTGATGCTGTCGCGCAAGCCGGACGCGAGCGGCCCGTTCATCGGCACGGTGCTGTCGCTCAGCTCCAGCAAGCTCGGCTGGACCACGCACGGCCGGGTCAACGCGGGCCGCGCGGTCTGGGCGGTCACCGACACGGCCGCGCCGACGGTGGCGCTGTCCGCGCCCAAGGCGGGCACGCTGCTGCACGGCACCGTGACCGTGTCCGCGGGCGCGACCGACAACGTCGGCCTCAACCGCGTCGAGCTGGTCGTCAACGGCACGGTGGCGGCCGTGGACCGGACCGCGCCGTACTCGTTCCGGTGGAACTCCGGCGCGTACCACGGTGTGGTGAAGGTCGCGGTGCGCGCGGTCGACTGGACCGGGCGCGTGCAGACCGCCACCCGGTCGTACGAGGCGGACAACCGCGGACCGGCGCTCAGCGTGACGGCACCCCGGTCCGGCTCCACGGTGCGGAAGGCGTTCACCGTCAAGGTCACGGCCTCGGACAAGCGGGGCGTGTCGAAGGTCGAGTGGCTGGTCGGGGGCAAGGTCGCCGGCACCGGGACCTCGTTCAAGGTCACGCCCGCGAAGTACGGCAAGACGTTCACCGTCCGTGTCCGGGCGTACGACAAGCTCGGCAACGTGTCGTACTCGCCGACGTACACGTACAAGCGATAGCTACTGCGGGGCCTCGGGCGCGGACGCGTCCGGGGCCCTCGGTATCTTTGCGGGCATGAGCACTCCGCGCCCGGTCCTTGTCGTCGACTTCGGGGCCCAGTACGCCCAGCTGATCGCCCGCCGGGTGCGCGAGGCGAACGTCTACTCCGAGATCGTCCCGCACTCGATGCCGGTCGCGGACATGCTGGCGAAGAACCCGGCCGCGATCATCCTGTCCGGCGGCCCGTCCAGCGTCTACGAGCCCGGCGCGCCGCAGCTCGACGCCGGCGTGCTCGCGACGGACGTGCCGGTCTTCGGCATCTGCTACGGCTTCCAGGCGATGGCCAAGACGCTCGGCGGCACGGTGGCGCACACCGGCTCCCGGGAGTACGGGCGCACGCTGCTGTCGCCCGCCGCCGACCCGGGCGTGCTGCTGCGCGACCTCCCGGCCGACCTGCCGGTCTGGATGAGCCACGGTGACTCGGTCACGGAGGCGCCGGACGGCTTCTCGGTCATCGCGTCCTCGCCGGGTGCGCCGGTCGCCGCGTTCGAGAACGTCGCGGCCCGCCGCGCCGGCGTGCAGTTCCACCCCGAGGTGCTGCACACCGAGCAGGGCCAGACGATGCTGACCCGCTTCCTCTACGACATCGCCGGCATCGCGCCCACCTGGACCTCGGCGAACATCATCGAGGAGCAGGTCGCGGCGATCCAGGCGACGGTAGGGGACAAACAGGTCATCTGCGGCCTTTCCGGCGGCGTCGACTCCGCTGTGGCCGCCGCGCTCGTGCACAAGGCCGTCGGCGACCAGCTGACCTGCATCTTCGTCGACCACGGCCTGCTGCGTGCGGGCGAGGCAGCGCAGGTGGAGAAGGACTACGTCGCCGCCACCGGCATCCGGCTCAAGGTGGTCGACGCGTCCGAGCGCTTCCTCGGCGCGCTGGACGGCGTCATCGACCCGGAGCAGAAGCGCAAGATCATCGGTCGCGAGTTCATCCGCGTCTTCGAGGCGGCCGCGCGCGAGGTCGACGCGGAGCGCGACGTCGAGTTCCTGGTGCAGGGCACGCTCTACCCGGACGTGGTGGAGTCCGGCGGCGGCACCGGCACCGCGAACATCAAGTCCCACCACAACGTCGGCGGCCTGCCGGACGATCTGCAGTTCTCGCTGATCGAGCCGCTGCGCACGCTGTTCAAGGACGAGGTGCGCGCGCTCGGCTCGCAGCTCGGCCTGCCGGACGAGATGGTCCAGCGGCACCCGTTCCCGGGGCCGGGCCTGGCGATCCGGATCATCGGCGCGGTCTCCCGCGAGCGGCTGGACGTGCTGCGCCAGGCCGACCTGATCGCACGCGAGGAGCTGACCGCCGCCGGCCTGGACCGTGACGTGTGGCAGTTCCCGGTCGTGCTCCTGGCGGACGTGCGCAGCGTCGGCGTGCAGGGCGACGGCCGCACCTACGGCCACCCGGTGGTGCTCCGCCCGGTCTCCAGCGAGGACGCGATGACCGCGGACTGGTCCCGGCTGCCCTACGACCTGCTCGCCAAGATCTCCAACCGGATCACGAACGAGGTCGCGGAGATCAACCGAGTTGTCCTGGACGTGACGAGCAAGCCGCCGGGCACCATCGAGTGGGAGTAATTCGTCCCCTGTCATTCGGTGGACGAATCGGGCAATGTCCTCCGTGCGTGTGCTTTTGACCGATTCAACTGTCACCCATCCGACAGTGTTCACGGGCGGGTTACAAAGCGCGAGAACAATGTGACGGCGTGACACCCGCGCTTGAGCCGCTTCGCAGGATCGCGGCATACGCCTTATGTACCGATATCGATGGCCGTGTGCTGCTGGTGCGGGCAAGTCCTCGTTCCGGCACACCCGGCGCCTGGTCGTTGCCCGGCGGTGCCGTCGACCACGGCGAGAACCCGAACGACACCGTGGTCCGCGAGACCGCGGCCGAGACCGGGCTCTCCGTCGCGGTCTCCGGCCTGCACGACGTGGTCGCCGACATGCGCGCGCTGCCGCACAAGGGCATCACGATCCACACCGACCGGCTGATCTACACCGTCACCATCCGGGGTGGCTCGCTGATCGACCGGGTCGGCCAGCCGACGGACCTGGCCCGCTGGTTCACGCGCGAGGAGGCGGCGGCGCTGCCGCTGCGGCCGTTCGCCGCGACCGCGCTCGGGCTGACCTCCGCCGCCGTCGACCTGCGGCCGGACGAGGCACCGGACTTCCCGTCGTTCTACGCGTACCCGGGGCCGGACGGGCTGCACCGGGCGCAGCGGTTCGCGGCGTACGCGGTCGCCACCGACCCGGACGGCCGCGTCCTGCTCACCCGCATCGCGGCCAACTACCCCGGCGGCGGCTGCTGGCACCTGCCCGGCGGCGGCACCGACTACGGCGAGCAGCCCGGCGTCGCGCTGCTGCGCGAGCTGGTGGAGGAGACCGGCCAGCCCGGCGAGATCACCGCGCTGCTCGGCGTGGCCAGCCACCGCGACGCGGCCTCGCTCGGTCCCGAGGGCTACCCGATCGACTGGCACGGCGTGCGCGCGTTCTACCGCGTCGTGGTGGACAAGCCGAGCCCGCCGATCATCCACGACGTGGGCGGCTCCACGGACGAGGTCCGCTGGTTCACGCCGGCCGAGATCGCGGCGCTGCCCGAGTCCGAGCTCACCGAGGTCACCATCGAAGCCATGCGGGCAGCCAAACTCAGCTGATCCACATAATCTTGGTCAGGTGGAACAGCAGAGGCGGATCGCCGCATACGGCATATGTCGCGACGGGGACGGCCGGGTCCTGCTGACCCGGGCGTCCGCTTTCTCCGACATGCCCGGCATCTGGCAGCTGCCCGGCGGCGGGCTCAAGCACGGCGAGCACCCGGAGTGGGCCGTGGTGCGCGAGTTCGCCGAGGAGACCGGGCTGGCCGTGCGCACCACCGGCGTGCACGCGATCCTGGCCGACATCGGCCCGCTGCCGTTCCGCGACATCGAGCTGCACCACGATCGGGTGATCTTCGACGTGGCGCTGGAGGGCGGCGACCTGCGGCACGAGGCGGACGGCTCGACCGACCTGGTCCGCTGGGCCGACGCGGCCGGACTGGCCGTGCTGCCGCTGATGCCGTTCACCGCGCGACTGCTGGGCGTGCCGCCGCACCCTGAGCTGATCGAGGAGACGTTGCGGACCGCGCCGCGCGTCACGCTGCCGGAAACGGTCGCGGCGCCGCCCACCGGGCCACGGGGGCAGCGGTTCGCCGCCTACGGTCTGGTGACGGACCCGGCCGGGCGCGTGCTGCTCACGCAGATCGCGGGCTCCTACCCGGGCGCGGGCCGCTGGCACCTGCCCGGCGGCGGCACCGACTTCGGCGAGCAGCCGGACGTCGGCTTCCTCCGCGAGCTGGTCGAAGAGGCAGGCCAGCACGGTCGCATCACCGGACTGCTGCGCGTCTCGCACCGGCGAAACCCGGCCGCGCGCGGGCCCGAGGGGCACCCGATCGACTGGCACTCGGTGCGCGTCACGTACATCGCGATGGTGGACGAGCCGACCGAGGCCGTGGTCACCGAGGCGGCCGGCGGATCGACCGCGGAGGCGCGCTGGTTCGCGCTCGCGGAGGCGCGCACGCTCGCGCTCACCGATGTCGCACTGGCCGCGCTGGACTGGCTCGCAGGTCAGACCGGTCAGGCTCCCGCACCGCTCCCGCGGTCTTAACGACCGCAGGCCGTCCGGTAAACTGCGGAATCAGTGAAGGTCGACCCTTAGCCCAGATCGGCCCAAATAGGACATCCTCTCAATTGGGCCATATCAGGTGTTAAAGGGCTCAAAGTTTAACTCCTGGCTATCGCCAGACGGCCGTGTCGTGTGCAATGGTGTAGGCCGCATAACGGTCGGCCCCCGCGGGACACGACCTGTGCCTGCTTTACCGGCCACGACCCGAGGCCGGCGACCACTTTTCGCTGGCCGCAGATGGCGTCCGGCGACGACACACGTCGGCCCGGGTGCCCTGGGCTGACCCTATCGACAAGCCGGCACGAACTGCGCAAAGCGCCGGCGATGGAGGGACTGTGCCGAGAGCCCCCTGGCGTCGGCGTCGTACAGCAGACAGCCCCCGCCCGGCCGGGCGCCGGTGGGCAGGGCTGCGCCGCAGCGGCTCGTTCGCGCGGCAGGTGCTGCAGGTGCGTGCGGGCCTACGACGACCGAACCAGCGAGGAAACAGCCCGTTGGTCGTCTCCGACAGCCACCCGGCCCGCCCACTCCCCGAGGCGCTCCCCGCCTCGTCGGACGTGCCCACCCTCGCCGAACTCCGCTCGATCGCCGAGGCCACCCCGATCGCCGAGCCCGACACCTCCCTCCTTCCCGGAGCCCACACACTGGGCCGCCGGATCTCCTTCGCGATCGTCAACGCATGCACGCTGAGCAGCATCTTCCTCGGGCTCAGCGCCATCTTCCTGGCCATGCGCGACGATGTGCAGGCCGCCGCGATCTGCCTGATCGCCTGCGTGGTCTTCGACGGCCTCGACGGCGCGCTGGCCCGCAAACTCGGCGTCTCCAGCCCCTTCGGCGCCCAGATGGACTCGCTGGCCGACATGTGCTCATTCGGCCTGGCCGCACCGATCGTGGTCTACGCCAGCCTGGCCGGCAGCGTCTCCACGGTCGCGGCCGGCGTCGCCTGCGCGCTCGTCGCCGGGTGCGCCGCCATCCGCCTGGCGCGTTTCAACGTCTCACCCAAGGACGGCCGCTTCTTCTGCGGCGTACCCACCACCATGGCCGCAGCCGTGCTCGCGCTCGCCACCCTGATCGGCCTGCCGATCCCCGGTGAGTACCAGGTGGCCGGCGTGGCGCTCCTCGCCATCGCGATGGTCTCCAGCTTCCCCTACGCGAAACTCGCGCGCCTGATCAAACTGCCGCCGTGGCTGGTGCTGTTGCCGGCTCTCGGCCTCGTCGTCAATGCGCGCCTGACCTTCACCGTGGTCGTCGTCGCCTACCTGCTCAGCGGCCCCCTCCTCTGGCTCCGCCAGCGCCGCGCCCCCCAGCGCGTCGCCTGACCCACCCTTCCACGGAAACCGGGCGCTCCCTACTGAACGGGGAGCGCCCGGTTTCTGCTTTAAAAGCCCTAAATGCCTATATTTTGTTTTCAGCATGGTCTCGGCCCGTTTGCTCCCGCGGGCGCTCTGCTTACCTGGTGCCGAGTTTCAGACCCCACGATCATGATCTTCCCGCTTCCGGCCTGGTCCAGCCCGTTTGCTCCCGCGGGCAAACCTCCGGCGGGCCGAAGACTCCGCTGGCGCTCCGCTTCGGCCCGCCGATCGGAGCCGGTTCCGCTGTGGTCCGGAAAGATCCGCGAGTTCCGCCGCCACTCACGATCGCGCCGCGAGGCCGCGTCACGATCGACGAAAGGGCAGCACCGACGCCGGGTTGTCGTGGCGATCGAGTGCGGTCGTGGCGGCCGCGTTTCCAGCAGGCATCGACGCCAGAGGTCCGCGGCAACCGTGATCGCTCTTGGCCATTCGTTCCCGAGTGGCTCCGGACGAGGCGGACGTGCGGTGTTCCGGCAGATAGCGGGCCCGTAGGGTCGGCCACGGTCCCCTTGGCGCTGCAAGCGATGAGGCCCGCGCTGTCGCCGTGCCGAACCTGGCTGCCCGGTGCCGGATATTTCATCTCATGATGCCCGGGTGCAGAGCGTGACCGGCCTTGATCAACGGTCGTATGTACGTTATCGACGTTCTGAGGCACTCAAAGCGCGGACAACGTACCTACCGCCATGATCACGACCGGAAGCCGCCACCGGCCAACGGCACAAAAGCCACAAGACGGACTGCCTCCCTCAGGGGAACGCACACGAAGAGTGAACCAGGGTCCTCGTGATCGCAGGGAAACGGCAGTGATCGCTGGCCAGGGGTCTATATACCGAAATTTCGGGCGCGGAACGCCCGTCGCGACCGCGTGACATATGGGCATTCAAAGCACTTACTACGGTTTCGGCAGCATCGGAAGCGCACGCCGGGCGTACCACCCGAAATTTCGGTAAATAGCGGGCAGCTGCCGGCACGTCTCAGGGTGATGCTGGAATCTCGGAACAGCACCCGAAACCGGGAAGCCGAGCGCTCCGCGTGAAGGCGAGCGCCCGGCTTCCGGTGACGGCGATGGTTGCCGGTCGGACGGAGGGGTCAGAGCCAGCGGGCGATGATGCTGGCGCCGCCGGAGACGCGGTCGCCGACGCCGACCAGGGGCTCGACCTCGGAGGCGGGGAGGTAGACGTCGGTGCGGGAGCCGAAGCGGATCAGGCCGAAGCGTTCGCCGCGGGCCAGGACGGCGCCGACGGGGGCGCGCTGGACGATGCGGCGGGCGATGAGGCCGGTGCGCTGGGCGACGACGACGGTGCCGCGGGCGGTGTCGAGCACGGTGTAGGCGGCCACGTTGTGCTCGGCCTCGGGCTTCATGGCGGCGGCGAAACCGCCGTCCGTCACGAAGTAGTCGGTGACGCGGCCGGCGACGGGCGTGCGGTTGATGTGCACGTCCAGCACGGACAGGAAGACCGCGATGCGCAGGAACTCGGTGTCGCCGAAGCGGTCGTCGCGGATCCGTTCGATGGAGAGGACCTTGCCGTCGGCGGCGGCGACGATCGCGGAGGCGTCCTCCGGGATGTCGCGCTCCGGGTCGCGGAAGAACGCGGCGGCGGGGGCGGCGGCGAGCGCGGGCAGCCACCACAGCTTCGACTTCGGCCGGGTGACGCGGGCGAGCGCGGCCAGGCCCAGCGCGATGCCGGCCGCGGCGACGCCGTTGGAGTCGAGGTGCATGGTGCGGGTCATCGGCACGCTGGACGGCCGGTACGCCGGCGCGAGCCGGCCCGCGAGCGCGGCGGACGCGGGCGTGAAGCGCAGCCGGTGCACGCGCAGCGGCGGACGGTTGCGCAGCACCAGGTCGGTGCCGGCGCCGAACAGCGCGGACTGGCGGTCGAGCTCCGCGCCCGCCTCGCCGGCCAGGCCGGGGAGCGCGACGGCGGCGACGCTGAGCACGCCGCCGTCCGCGAGCAGCTTGGTGAGGCCGTCGATGACGGTGCGGGTCGCGGTGGCGCCGCCGGTGAGCGGCTCGGCGACGATCACGACGTCGGCCGGGTCGGCCTCCTCGGGCGAGCCGGCGATCGTGACGCGCTCGGCGATCCAGGCGCCCTGGGACTCGACGTGGTCGCGCAGGTCGAGCACGGAGGACGTCTCGGCCGGGACAAGCGTGAGCCGGTCGCCCGGGAGCAGCGCGTCGAACGCGGCGGGCAGCACGGCCGAGCCGGCGTCCGCGCCGACCACCAGCGCGGTCTTCGGCCCGGAGTGACGGGCCAGTTCGGCGGTGAGGGTGCGGGCGGCCCGCTCACCGACCTCGACGGGCGCTGGGGACTGGGACATGCGCATGTGCTCCTAGCAGTGGACGACGCCGGCGGTCGGAGGGGCGACACCCCTCCGACCGCCAAGCATATTGCGCGGGTACGCCGTGGGCGCTACCGCCGTTCGCCGTCACCCTCGGTGCGGATCTCCTTCGTCGGCGTCTCGTCGACGACCTCGGTCCGATCCTCATCGGAGGCCACATCGGTGGCCTCGTCGGAAGACGGCGAGTCCGGATCCGACACGGTCAGGTAGTCCGTCGCGTAGGGCGACGGCGGCTCGGACGACCGGATCGGCGCGAAGGACGCGGTCGGCGCCGGCGGCTCCACCCGGGTCTGATCGATGCCCAGCCCGGCGGAGCTCTCCGTGCTGCCGGACGTGCGCTGGTTCTCCATCAGCTCCCGCACGATGTCCGCGTGCAGCCCCGCCGGCACCCCGCCGGCCGCCACCGCGCTCACCGGCGCGCCGCTGGTCGGGGCCGGCACCGCGCCCCGCCCGGAGCGGAACGCGCCGACCAGGCCGAACACGCCGAAGACGATCAGTGCGACCGCGACCATCCAGCCGATCGCGGGCAGTGCCAGCGTGACGAACTGGGCGATCAGCCACCAGACCACGATGAACAGGAAGACGATGCCGAAGCTCAGGGAGACGCCGTCGGTGCGGTGTGTCTTCATCGGGTGACCTCCACGTCGCCGGCGCCGGTCGAGATCGACAGCGCGAGTTTCCCGCCGCCCACGCCGTCCTGGCCGAGGTCCTCGACCCGGTTGGTCTGGCCGACACCGTCCGTCTCCCGGCCGAGCACCTCGGCGTGGCCGGCGCCGACCTCGATGTCGACGATGACGTCCAGCGTCGGGGGCAGCACGATCGAGAGGTTGCCGGCACCCTGCTCGATGCGCAGCGACTTGTCCTGCCCGGTGAAGTCGAGGTTGCGCAGGTCGATCGTGGTGTCGCCGAACCCGGCGCTGTACCGGGTGGGCAGCTCGTTCATGGTCCTCGGGACGATGGTGGAGACCCGCGGGCTGCCGTCGTCGAAGCCGTCGGACGCGGCGGCCACCGAGATGCCGAGCGCGAGCGCCGCGGCCAGGCCGGGTGCGATGAGACCGCGGCCGCGGCCCCACTTCGTGCCGATGAGCATGCCGACGCCGATGATGGCGAGCACGGCCGCGAAGTAGACGGGTGCGCCCGGGTTGGCCAGGTTGCTCAGGTCGATGATCGCCAGCACGCCGATCGCCATCAGGATCACCGAGAACGTGGCGCCGAGGAGCGGCGAGCGCTCCTTGGGCGGCTTCGGGGGCCGCTGGCGGGCCGGCGGCGGGGGCGGCGGGTTCGTCGCGCTGTAAGGGCTGCGGTACGGCCCGTGAGGGGCGAACGGCGGCCGGTAGCCACCGGACGGCGGTGCCTGCCAGGGCGGCGGCGCTGCGGGCGCGTAGCCGGGCTGCGGGGGCGGTTGCTGATCGTTCGGTGGCACGGGCGGCACTCCTGGAGCTGGTTCGGGTGAGGCGGGCGGCGGCGGAGGGGGCGGGGCCGCGTGGCCCTGCACGGGGATCCGCCCCCGGTTGACGATCAGCGCGCCCACCACCGCGGCGCAGGCGACCAGCAGCATCGCCCGCCAGGTGTCGGACATGATGTAGGCGAACGTCACCAGCGCGAGGATGGTGAGGCCGGCGACCGTGATCGGTGACGTGCTGGAGGTGCCCTTGCCGAGCACGTTCTCCAGCGGGGAGCCGCTGTCGCCCTCGGCCGGGATGATCAACCAGGCCGCGAGGTAGATGAGCAGGCCGGCGCCGCCGAAGACCGCGAGGACCGCGAGCAGCACCCGCCACAGGACGGGGTCGGTGTTGGTGGCCCGGCCGATTCCCGCACAGACGCCGGCGATGTACCGGCCGTTGTGCGGGCGGACGAGCCCGAACAGCCTGGGCGCGGCGCCGCCAGGGAAGGCCCCGGCAGGCGCGGGGCCCGGCGGCGGGGCGCTGGCCTGGTCGTGCTGCGAGTTCATGCTCTCGATACTCGTCCCTCGGACGGCCCGGCTGCCTCAGGCGCGAACCCTGACGGCACCCTGAGTTTGGCGGGACCCGTATGTCCGGGTGGTAACCCGTGGTCAGCGCCCCGCGCGCGTGTGACGATCGATGCGGAAGAAGCACGCGTACGCACGCCTGGGAGCCCGTGATCGATACCGTCAGAGAGCACCGCCGCCTGTACCGGGCACGCGATCATCGCGTGGTCGCCGGTGTGGCGTCCGGCCTGGCCAGGCATCTGAGGGTGTCGCCGCTGGCCGTGCGGGCGACGTTCGTGATCCTGCTCGGCTTCAACGGCCTGGGCCTGATGCTCTACGCCGGCTTCTGGGCCGTGTTGCCGTACGAGCCGAACGGCGAGCCCAAGCGCCGAGACGTCTCACAGCTGGTCCCGTTCATCGCGATCGGTCTGGGCCTGATCCTGCTGCAGGTGCTGGTGCTCGGCCGGAATGCGAGCGTGACCAGCACGGCCGGCTGGCTGGTCGCGATCGTGGCGGTCGGCGCCGGCATCATCTGGCACGAGTCGACGCCGGAGCGGCGCCGTCAGTGGACCGAGGCGCTGCCGCGTTTCCCCTGGCTGGGCACGTTCCTGGAGGAGAGCGACCGGCGGTTGTTCCTGTTCCGGTTCATCGGCGGCGGGCTGCTGGTCGCGGTCGGCGTGATCGGCATGGTCGCGGTCTACGCCCCGGCGGAGAACAACGAGGCCGTGATCAACGGCGTGATGTTCGCGGGCCTGGGCCTGGCCGGGGTGGCCGTGGTCGCGGCGCCGGTGCTGTGGCGGACCATGAGCCAGCTGCGCGCGGAGCGGGAGGGCCGGATCCGGGAGACGGAGCGGGCCGAGCTGGCCGCGATGGTGCACGACCAGGTGCTGCACACGCTGGCGCTGATCCAGCGCAACGCGGACGACGTGAAGGCGGTGCAGCGGCTGGCCCGGGGCCAGGAGCGCAGCCTGCGCAACTGGCTCTACAAGCCGACCGCGTCGCCGACCGAACGGTTCGCGGCCGCGCTGGAGGAGGCCGCGGCCGAGGTCGAGGACACGTATGCGATCGCGGTCGAGGTCGTGGTGGTCGGCGACCGGGAGACGGACGAGCGCGTCGGCGCGCTGGTCATGGCCGCCCGCGAGGCGCTGGTGAACGCGGCCCGGCACGCCGGCGTGGCGAGCGTGTCGCTCTACGCCGAGGTCGAGCCGGAGCAGCTCAGCGTGTTCGTCCGGGACCGGGGCGACGGCTTCGACATGGCCACGGTGGAGGAGAACCGGCACGGTGTGCGCGGTTCGATCCTGGGCCGGATGGACCGGCACGGCGGGCGGGCCGAGATCCGCAGCGAGATCGGGGACGGCACCGAGGTCAGGCTTTTCCTGCCCATGGAGCGTGACGCGGTGACGTCGGGTAGGGAAAGGTAGCCAGCATGAGTCTCAGAGTCTTCCTCGTGGACGACCACGCGATGTTCCGGGCCGGTGTCCGTGCCGAGCTGGGCGCGCACGTGGAGGTGGTGGGCGAGGCCAGCACGGTGGCGGAGGCGGTGAGCCGCATCGCCGCCAGTACGCCGGACGTGGTGCTGCTGGACGTGCACATGCCGGACGGCGGCGGCCGCGCCGTGCTGGAGGCGATGCGGAAGTCGCATCCGCAGGTCCGGTTCCTGGCCCTCTCCGTGTCGGACGCGGCGGAGGACGTGATCGGCCTGATCCGGGCCGGCGCGCGCGGCTACGTCACGAAGACGATCTCGCCGGACGAGCTGGCCGCCGCGATCAAGCGGGTGGCCGAGGGCGATGCGGTGTTCAGCCCGCGGCTGGCCGGCTTCGTGCTGGACGCGTTCGCGGCCCGGCCGGACGCGCCGGTGGCCGACCCGGAACTGGACCAGCTCACCAACCGTGAGCGGGAGGTTCTACGGCTGCTGGCCAGGGGATACGCCTACAAGGAGATCGCCAAGGAGCTGTTCATCTCGATCAAGACGGTCGAGACGCACGTGTCGAACGTGCTGCGCAAGCTCCAGATGAGCAATCGGTACGAGCTGTCCCGCTGGGCGGCCGACCGTCGTCTGGTCTAAGACCTGGAATCCGGAACGTCCGGATAAATCCCTTGCATGTCTACATTGGATTTTGTTAATCAGAGAGTTACATCGGGCGCGGGGAACATCACAGCCGCTGCCTGCGAAAACGGCGGTGGTGTGCTGGTGACGCGACGAAAGACCTGATCAGGTGGGACGGCTTACGACCCGAAACATGCAGGTAACAGGCTATGTCGTCCCACCTGCCAAGTATCGGCTTGATAACAGCACCTTCACCTGTGAAGCCCTGCGGTGTCACAGTGTTCCTCACCTCACATACCCCTCGTGAGTGCCCTGAGGAGGCCCTTCCCATGCGCGGGAAAACCGCAATAAAGATCTCGGCTGGTCTTGCCGCGACTGCCCTGCTCGTCACCGCTTGTGGTGGCGGCGGCAGCGACGAGCCGACCAGCTCGAGCGCTGTCGTCTCGATCGAGGTCGCGGAGCCGCAGTACCTGCTCCCGTCCAACACGAACGAGACCAGTGGCTCGCAGGTGCTCGCCGCACTGTTCAGCCCGCTCGTTGACTACGACGCCGACAACAAGCCGGTCGAGGTGGCCGCGGAGTCCATCAGCACGACGGACAACATCACCTGGACCATCAAGCTGAAGGACGGCTACACCTTCCACAACGGTGAGAAGGTCACGTCCGACAGCTACATCAACGCGTGGAACTACGGCTCGTACGGTCCGAACGGGCAGAACAACTCCTACTTCTGGGAGAAGATCGAGGGCTGGTCCGACCTGCAGTCCGAGGACCCGGATGGTGAGGAAGGCCCGCAGAAGGCGCCCGACCCCAAGGCCAAGACCCTGACGGGTCTCGTCAAGGTGGACGACCTGACCTTCACGGTCAAGCTGGCCGCGGCGTTCTCCGAGTTCAAGACGATGCTCGGTTACACCGCGTTCTACCCGCTGCCGGCCGCCGCGTTCGCCTCCGAGGGTGTCATCAAGGAGGGCTTCGAGGACGCCATCATCGGCAACGGCCCCTTCAAGATGAAGGGCACGTGGCAGCACGACGCCTCCATCGAGGTCGAGGCCTACAACGAGTTCCCGGGCACGAAGCCGAAGGTGGGCGGCGTTCTCTTCCGCGTCTACCAGGCGCTGCCGGCGGCCTACGCCGACCTGCAGGGTGACAACCTGGACGTGCTCAAGACGATCCCGACGGAGAGCATCACCTCCGCCGAGGCCGACCTGGGCGACCGGTTCAAGAAGAGCCCGGCCTCCACGTTCCAGTTCGTCGCGTTCCCGACGTACCAGACCGAGTTCAGCAAGCCCGAGGTCCGGCGCGCCATCTCGCAGGCGATCAACCGCGACGAGATCATCACCAGCGTCTTCAAGGGCTCGCAGTCCGCTGCCCGCTCCTTCGTCTCCCCGGTCGTGGCCGGTTACCGCGAGGACACCTGCGGTCAGTACTGCACGTTCGACGCCGCCAAGGCGAAGGCCGAGTACACCGCGGCCGGCGGCCCGGCGAAGATCACCATCACCTACAACGGTGACGGTGGCCACAAGGACTGGGTCGACGCGACCTGCAACCAGCTCAAGACCAACCTGGGCATCGAGTGCACCGGTGTGGCCGAGCCGAAGTTCGCTGACCTGCTGACCAAGCTGGACCAGAAGCAGCCGATCGGCATGTTCCGCATGGGCTGGGTCATGGACTACCCGTCCATGGAGAACTACCTGGGCCCGATCTACACCACCGACGGCTCGTCGAACTACTACGGGTACTCGAACCCGCAGTTCGACCAGCTCGTGAAGGACGGCGTCTCCGCCGCTACGCCGGAGGCCGCGATCGCGAAGTACCAGGCCGCTGAGGACCTGCTGGTGCAGGACATGCCGGTCGTCCCGCTGCGGTTCGGCCAGAACGTCTTCGGTCACTCCACCAAGGTGAAGAACGTCGAGATCGACCTCTTCAACCGCGTGGATCTCACCAAGATCGAAGCTGCCTGAGTTAACACAGCGTCATGACGGGGGTGGCGTCACGGGTCCAATAGGAACCGTGGCGCCACCGCCGTGTCACGCAGTAGCTGCTCACGAGGCAGTTTGCACCGCGATGCTTCGCGGAGAAGGCCTGAGAAATGCTTCGTTATATTATTCGGCGCCTGCTTCAGGGCGTGCTCACGTTCTTCGGAGCCACGTTCGTCGTCTATGCGCTCATGTTCGCCAATCAGGATGACCCGCTGCAGGCGCTGGCGGGTGAGAAGCCGCTTGCGGACAACGTCCGGCAGGCGCTGACCGAGCGGTATCACCTGGATGAGCCGTTCATCGTGCAGTACGGCTACTACATGAAGAACCTGATCTCCGGGGACTTCGGCAAGACGCTGCTCAACCGGGACATCAAGGATCTGCTGCTGCAGTCCTGGCCGATCACGGCGCAGCTCGCGCTGATGGCCGTGGTCTTCGCCGCGCTGATCGGCATCACGGCCGGTGTGGTGGCGGGCATCCGCCGTACCGGCATCTTCGACAGCGTCACGCTGATCATCACGCTGGTGCTGATCTCGATCCCGATCGTGGTGCTGGCGCCGATGGGCCAGCTCTTCTTCGGCGTCGAGTGGGGCCTGTTCCCGCCGACCGCGGGTGCGAAGCCGTCGTTCTACGCGCTCATCCTGCCGGCCATGGTGCTCGGCGTGGGTTCGCTGGCCACCTATTCGCGGCTGACCCGCACGTCGGTGGTCGAGAATCTTCGGGCGGACTATGTGCGTACCGCGAAGGCGAAGGGTTTGACCCGGAACCGGGTGATCGGTGTG
>NZ_JNXY01000049.1 GCF_000717135.1 Catenuloplanes japonicus | reverse complement strand
GCCCACAAACTGGCAGGGAGGAGCGCCAGCGACGACCGGTGCCCGCGGGAGCAACGCTGCCGGACCACGCCGGAAGCGGGAACAGGAACTGGATCTTGATCTTTGGGGTCCGGATCGGGGTGGTGGCGGGGGAGTGCACGCGTGCGGGCTTGACGCCGGCGGCTCTGTCGTGGGGCTGAGCGGGGGTCTGCCGAAAGTCGTATCGCGTGGGGTGGGGGTCTTGCTGTCGCGGGATGTGGCGGCGGGAGCGGATCGACATGATCCTTTCGGGGCGGTGAGCCCCGCTTCGAGGGCATGAAACGGCGTGTCCTCGTCCCGAGGTGAATGGCGAGTTGAACCCCCTCATGACGATGACAGTGAATGCGCCTGAGCTATCGACGGGGCAGCGCGAACCGGTGCGGTGGCGGATCGCGGGATACGCGGTCGGTGCGGCGTTCGCGGGCGGGGTCGGCGTGTTCGCGGGGCAGGAGGTGCAGGCGGCGTGGGGGCGGTGGGCGGCCGGCGGGTATCTGCTGGCCGCGCTGATCACGCTGCTGTGGCGGGCGCGGGAGGCGGCGACCGTCGTGGCGTTCGGCGGGGCGGTCGTGGCGCCGCTGGTGTGGATGGTCACCGGTGGGCGGGACATGTCGACCGTCGGGACGGGCGCGCTGACCGTGGTCAAGCGGGCCGGTCGGCTGCTGCTGGAGACCGGGAGCCCGTATCTGCCGGTGGATCGGCTGACCGGGCCGGAGTCGCTGAACCCCTACGGGCCGCCGCTGACGATCTTCGGGCTGCCGCACGCGCTCGGGCTGGACGGCTGGGCGGGTAACCCGCGCACCTGGTTCGGGCTGACCGCGGCGCTGCTGGGATATGCCGCGCTGCGCCACCTGCGGGCGGACCGGGCGGGCTGGCGGCTGACCGCGGCGTTCGCCTCGCCGATGCTGGCGCTTCCGCTGATTCTCGGCGGTACGGATCTGCCGGTGCTGGGCCTGATCGCGCTCGGCATCGCGCTGCTGGCGCGCGGCGCACACCTGTGGCTCGCGGGCGTGGTGCTGGGGGTGGCGTGCGCGATGAAGGTGACGGCCGCGCCGGCCCTGCTGGTGCTGCTGCCGATGCTGCTGGCGCGCGGTGGTTGGCGGCCCGCGCTCACGGTCGCCGGGTCGGGGCTGCTGGCGGCGCTGGGATCGGCCGCGGTCACGGCGCCGGCGATGCTGGCCGACCCGCACGACCTGGTGCACAACATGGTCCTGTTCCCGTTGCGTCTCACGCCGCAGCAGACCACGGCGGCCAGTCCGATGCCGGGTCAGGTCGTGGCGACGGGCGAGTCCGGCGGCAAGGTCATGATGATCGCGTTCCTGCTGGTGCTGATGGCCGGGATCTGCGTCTACCTGTGGAGACGTCCGGCACGGGACGTCCCGGCCGCGGTGCTGCAGATGGCCGTGATCTGGACGCTGGTGTTCAGCCTCGCGCCGTCGACGCGGTTCGGCTACTTCGTCTACCCGCTGGTCGTCCTGGGTCTGCGGCCGTCCGTTAGATCCGGTTCCGGCTCAATGGACTAGGGCTCTTCCCTGATCCTCGGGCGTCCGGCGCCGCACCATAATAGACGGCGGCCGATGCGCGGCCGGAGACGGGGAGCTCATGTTCGGACGGTTGATGGTGGCGGTCGCCTCGGTGACGGCGCTGGTGGTGGCGGGCCCGGTGGGCGCGGCGGCCGCGGGCGGGAAGACCACGGCGGTGGTGCGGCGCACGGAGTACGGGATTCCGCACGTGCTCGCCGAGTCGTACCGCGGGGCCGGCGTCGGCGCGGGTTACGCGTTCGCCGAGGACAATCTGTGCCTGCTGGCGTACCAGGTGTTGGCGCTGGACGGGGAGAAGTCCCGCTGGTTCGGCGCGGGCGGCGGGAACCTGGAGTCCGATCTGTACCATCGCTGGATCCGGCAGACCGGTGTGGTGGAACGGCTGCTGGCCGCGCCGGAGCCGGCCGGGCCGTCACGCGCGGCACGCGAGATGGCCCGCGGCTACGCGGACGGCTACAACCGCTACCTGGCCGAGACCGGCGTCGACGCGCTCCCGGAATCGGTGTGCCGCGGTGCGGAGTGGGTCCGGCCGATCACCGAGCTGGACGTGTGGCGGCGGTCGCTGCAGCTCGCGGAGATGGGCGGCACCGAGGAGCTGACCGGCCTGATCGCGGCCGCCCAGCCTCCGGGCGTGCCGGCCGTGGCCTCCCGGCAGAAGATCGACGCCTTCCCCGAGCGTGAGCGCGGTATCGGCAGCAACGCGGTCGGGCTCGGCGGCGACGGCACCACCGCGGGCACCGGCATGCTGCTCGGCAACCCGCACTTCCCGTGGCAGGGCGACCGGCGTTTCCATCAGGTGCAGCTGACCATTCCCGGACAGCTCGACGTCACCGGCGCCACGCTGCCCGGCATGCCGATGGTCGCGATCGGCCACAACGCGCGCGTCGCCTGGTCGCACACGGTCTCCACGGCCATGACGATCACGCTGCACCGGCTCGCGCTCACCCCCGGCGACCCGACGCGGTACGTGGTGGACGGGCAGACGCGGGCGCTGCGCAGCGACCCGGTCACCGTGACCGTGCGGCAGGACGACGGCACGCTCACCACCGTGTCGCAGCCGGTCTACAGCACGCCGGAGGGGCCGGTCGTGGCCATCCCCGGCCTGCTGCCGTGGGACACCACGCAGGCGTTCCAGCTGCGCAGCGCGAACGCGGGCAACCTGCGCATGATGGACCAGTGGCTGGGCATGGCCAAGGCCCGCGACGTGCGGCAGCTGCGCGACGTGCAGGCCCGGCTGCTCGCCTCACCGTGGGTGAACACCACCGCGGCCGACGCGACCGGCACCGCGTACTACGGCGACCTGCAGACCGTCCCGCACGTCACGGACGAGCTGCGCACCCGCTGCGAGATCACGTCCGTGGACGGCATCCCGGTGCTCGACGGCTCCCGTGCCGCCTGCGGCTGGGGCAGCGACGCGGGCACGCCCGTGCCCGGACTGCTCGGCGCGCAACGGCTGCCGACGCTGTTCCGCCGCGACGTCGTCAGCAACATGAACGACAGCCCGTGGCTGGCCAACCCGGCCGCGCCGCTGACCGGATATCCGTCCATCGTGGGTGATGCCGGGACCGAGCGGTCGCCGCGTACCCGCCTGGGCCTGGAGATGATCTCGTCCGGGATCGCGGACCGCGGCTTCACGCTGGCCGAGCTGCAGGCCATGCTGATGAACAACCGCAACCTCACCGCCGAGCAGGGGCTGGCGTCCGTGCTCGACCTGTGCCGGGCGAACCCGACGCTGACCGCGTCCGACGGCCGGGCCGTCGACGTCACCGCCGCCTGTGCCACGCTCGCCGGGTGGGACACGCGCGGCGACCTCGAGGCCCGCGGCGCGGTCGTCTGGCGCGCGTTCGTCCAGCGCCTGCGCACCAGCCCGTGGACCATCCCGTTCGACCCGGCCGACCCGGTTCACACCCCGCGCGGCTTCGACGCCACCCGTCCCGGCGTGTCCGCCGCGCTCGCGGACGCGGTGCAGGCGCTCGGTGCCCTCGTCGGCACACCCCTCAAGGACGTGCAGCAGTACGAGGGGATCGGCGTCCACGGCTGCGACGGCCGCGAGGGCTGCTTCAACGTCATCACCGCCGGCCTGACCCCGGTCACCGGCGTCCAGCACGGCACCAGCTTCGTGCTGGCCGTCGAGTTCACCCGCTCCGGCCCGCGGGGGCGCACGCTGCTCACCTACGGCCAGTCCGCCAACCCGGCGTCCCCGCACCACACCGACCAGACCCACCTGTACGCGGCCAAGCAGTGGGTCACGGACCGCTTCACCGAGCGCGAGATCACGTCGGACCCGCACCTGACGGTCCGGCGCCTGCGCTGAGAAGTCACAGCCGGAGGAGACCGGCTGCGGTGGGGGAGAAGCCGCAGCCGGTGTAGAAGCCGTCGAGGTGCGGCTCGTAGTCGACGTGGAGCCAGGTGGCGCCGGCGGCGGAAGCGGCGGCGGCGGCCTCGCGGACCAGGCGGCTGCCCAGGCCCTGGCGGCGGTGGCCCGGGTGCACGGTGGTGTCCAGGAGGAACGCGTGGACGCCGCCGTCGGTCGCCACGTTGACGTACCCGATGAGGTCTTTCCCGGCGGACCACGCGGTCACCCAGGTGAGGCTGCGGGCGTGGACCGGCGCCCACGAACGGCTCTCGTGGCCGGGCCAGGCGGCGGCGAACAGCGCGTTCAGCGCCTCGTCCGCCACGCTCTCTCGAATCCTCAACACCCGGCGAGGGTACGGGGAACCGCCGCGCTCGCAGGGCTCGGCCTCACTCCGGTGCGCCGAGGTGCGGTGGCCGGTCGTGCCCGCCGGATTCGAGGCAGCAGAATGAGCGTGTGATCAACAGCGGGCAAGACGCCGACGTGGTGGTGGTCGGGGCCGGGGTCTCCGGGCTGATGACCGCGGTCCGGCTGCACGAGGCCGGCCGTCGCGTGATCGTCCTGGAGGCGCGGGACCGGGTCGGCGGGCGGCTGCTGACCGAGACGCACGACGGCGTGCGGCTGGAGATCGGCGGGCAGTGGGTCTCGCCGGACCAGACCGCGGTGCTCGCGCTGCTGGACGAGCTGGACCTGCCCACGTTCCCGCGCCACCGGGCCGGCGAGTCGGTCTACATCGGACGCGACGGCGTCCGGCGCACGTTCACCGGCGAGGCGTTCCCGGTGTCCGCAACGACCGCGGCCGAGGTCGACCGGCTGACCGCGGAGCTGGACATGCTGGCCGCCGCCATGGACCCGCTGGCACCCTGGGACCACCCGGACGCGGCCGCGCTGGACCGGATCTCGTTCGCGGCCTGGCTGGAGTCGCGCACCGGCGACGCCGAGGCCCGGGACAACGTCGGCCTCTACATCGGGCCGGCGATGCTGACCAAGCCGGCGCACACGTTCTCTGCGCTGACCGCGGTGCTGATGGCGGCGAGCGCGGGCGCGTTCAGCCACCTCGTCGACGCGGACTTCATCCTGGACCGGCGGGTCGAGGGCGGCCTGCAACAGGTGCCGCTGCACCTGGCCGCGCGGCTGCCCGACGGCGTGATCCGGCTCGGCGTGCCCGTCACGGAGATCACCTGGGACGCGAACGGCGCCACGGTAAAAGCCGATAAAGTCTATAAATCCGGAAAAGTCGTGGTGGCGGTGCCGCCGACGCTCGTCGACCGGATCCGGTTCGCGCCCGCGCTGCCGCCGGTGCACCGGCAGATGCGGCAGCACCAGTCGTTCGGCATGGTGATCAAGCTGCACGTCAGCTACGACCGGCCGTTCTGGCGTGATCATGGCCTGTCCGGGACCGCGTTCAGCCCGTACCGCGTGGTGCACGAGGCCTATGACAACTGCAACGAGGACCTCGCCGGCGACACGCGAGGCACCCTGGTCGGCTTCGTCTCCGATGTGCAGGCGGACCGGCTGCTCACGCTCACGCCCGAGGCCCGCCGTGCCGAGGTGCTGGACGCACTGGCCGGCTACTACGGCGCCGAGGCCCGGCATCCGGTCGCCTACTACGAGAGCCCGTGGGCGGCCGACGAGTGGACCGGCGGCGCGTTCGGCACCAGCTTCGGCATCGGCGCCCTGACCCGCTACAACAGCCTGCTCCGCGAGGACGTCGGCCCGATCGCCTTCATCAGCTCCGACATCGCGGGCCTCGGCTTCCTCCACGTCGACGGCGCGGTCCGGATGGGCGAGTCCGCGGCGGCGCGGCTGCTCGGCCGGGCATCGTGAACCGGCGGGACGTCCGGCCGGCCCTTACCGCGGCCTATACCTGACCAGAGGTGTCATCTTTCCGGACGATGATCGGCCGTATGATCCTCAACCCGGCCCGGACCTGGCTCGGCGTCGTCCACGCCGCGCACGTGCAGCAGGCGGTCTCGCTCGGCATCGCCCAGGTCAACCACGGCAAGCGCACCAACCTCGCCCGCCTCCACCGCGGCGACGGCCTGGTCTACTACTCCGCCCGGGACGACATCGGCGGCCGCCCGCTGCGCGCGTTCACCGCCCTCGGCATCATCGCCGACAGCGCGCCCTACCAGGAGGAATCCGGCCCCTGGCGCCGCCGCATCGACTATGCCGCGACCACCCCGGCCACGCTGGCCGAGATCGGTGACCGGCTCCGCGTGACCACCACCGGGAACTGGCGCCACGGCCTCCGCTTCGGCCTGATCCCGCTCCCGCCGGAGGATTTCGCGACCCTGCACGCGGCCATGACGATCAACCCCATCAGCGGGTACGGAACCGGAGCGCACTGACCGCCGTCGAAGCGACCATGAAACGGACAGTGGTGACGGCCGTGCTCATCATGGCGGCAACAGGATGTGCGGCACCGGACCTGGCCGGGAACGCCGCGCCGAGACCGACGGCCTCGTCCGTCCCCGGGTGGGAGTCGTGCAGGGCAGCCGGTATGGAGCTCCCGTGGGGCAGGCCGCTGGTGCCGATCCCGGTCGGCGAGGACCAGGAGGACCTGCCGCGCCTCCCGCCCGACTTCGCCGCGACGACCGCGATCGTCTGCGGAATGATGTCCGTGCCCGGCAGCGCGACCGTGCCCGGCAGCGCGACCGTGCCCGGCAGCGCGACCGTGCCCGGCAGCGCGACCGTGCCTGGCGGCGCGACCGTGCCTGGCGGCGGCGATGTGCCTGGCGCTACGGACGTGCCCGGCGCGGTAGGTGTGCCCGGCGCTACGGGCGGGCCGGGCAGCACGGATGCGTTCGACGGTACGGAGGTCGTGGAGGCGGAACAGCGCACGGACGACCCGGTCGCCGTCGGGGCACTGGTGACCGCGCTGCTGCTGCCGGACCTGCCGCCGACCGAGGGCGACTGCACGGCCTGGGGCTACATCTCGCCGTGGTTCGCACTGCAGGACGCGACCGGCCACTGGGTCCGCCCCGGCATGCCGCTCGACGACTGCCGTCGCCCGCGCATCGAGGTTCGCGACGCCCTTGCCGGCCTCCCGCTGGTGGCGGTCTCTCAGACACCTCTCGGCTGACCGCTCGGGGGACTCGGGCGCTATTTCCCTAAATATCGGGCGCGGAGCGCCCGTCCCTGTCCGGTCAGGCTGGCTCCCGGGTCCGGTCAGGCCGGCTCCCGGGCCGCTGTCAGGCCGGCTCCCGCGCCGCCGTCAGGTCAGTTCCGGTGCTGCGGTCAGGTCGAGTTCGACGACCTGGCCGGGGAAGCGGAGCCGGGACACCCCGAGCAGCGTGCTCGCGCTGGTGAACGCCGGGCCGAGCGCGGACTCCGTGAACAACCGCCACGCCAGCGACAGCAGCGCCCGGTCGTCCGTCGCGACGTAGACCACGGATCGGACCACGTCCGCGGGCCCGGCGCCGCCCGCGGCCAGCGCCGCCAGGCTGTTCGCCACCACCTGTTCCACCTGGGCCGTCACCGCGGACGCGTCCGCGGTGTCCGCCGGTGCGACGACCGCGCCGGACCGGTCGAGCGGGCACTGCCCGGCCAGGTGGACCGTGGGCCCGGCGGCCACGATCGTCACATGGTGGTAGCCGGGCGTCGCGTGCAACGACGGCGGATTGACGCGATCGACCCTCATGCCTGTCGTGCCCCTCAACTGAACACTCGGTCGCTGATCATGCGGGTGGCGCCCAGGTAGGCCGCGTCCTCGCCGAGCTCGGACAGGACGATGGGCATGTCGCCGGTGGCCAGCGGCAGCGAGGAACGGTAGACGACGCCGCGGATCTCGGCCAGCAGCGCGTGGCCCATGCCGGAGAGGCCGCCGCCGATGACGATCATGCCGGGGTTGAAGAAGCTGACCAGGCCGGCGAGCACCTGGCCGACGCGGCGGCCCCCGTCGCGTACCAGTGTGGTGGCGAAGTGGTCTCCGGCGGCCATGGCGTCGGCGACGTCGCGGGCGGTGAGCGCGCCGGTGCTCGAGAGGCGCAGCGCGAGGAAGTCGGAGCGGCCGTCCTCCGCGGCCGCGGTGGCGTCGCGGGCGAGCGCGGCACCGCCGAAGTACGCCTCCAGGCAGCCGGTGTTGCCGCACACGCACTGTGGTGGCGGACGGTCCGGGGACATGACCGCGGTGTGCCCGATGTCGCCGGCGCAGCCGTTCGCACCGCGGTAGACGCCGCCGCGCATGACGATGCCGGCGCCGATCCCGGCGCCGATCTTGACGAACAGGAAGTCGTCGAACGGTTTGGCGATGCCGGCGTGTTTCTCGCCGAGCGCCATCAGGTTCACGTCGTTGTCGACCAGCACGGGGCAACCCAGCTCGTCCGCGAGCTGGTCGCGGACCGGGTGCCGGTCCCAGCCGGGCAGGAACGGCGGCGCGACGGGCACGCCGTCGGCGAACCGGACCGGGCCGGGGATGCCGACGCCGGCGCCGCACAGGAACCCGCCGCCCTCGGCGCGCACCTTGACCGCCAGCTCGACCGCGCGGCCGAGCACGGCGGCGGGGCCGCGGCGCAGGTCGACCTGTTCGGTGACGCGGGCGACCGGGCGCAGCTCACCGTCGGTGAGCGTCACCTCGAGCGACGTGGCGCCGAGCGCGATGCTGAGAAAGCGCATGCCGGCCGCGATGCGCACGATGGACGAGCGCCGGCCGCCCCGGGACGCGGCGGGTTCGCCGCCCTCCAGGAGGCCGCGGTCGGCGAGGCGGGTGACCTCGACGGCGGCCTTGGAGCGGGAGAGGCCGACCGCGTCGCCGAGCTCGGCGCGGGACCGCTCGCCGTCGTCGCGGAGCAACCGGAGGATGCGCGCTTGGTGCGTGTTCTCCGGACCGTCCACCTGTCACCACACTTTCGCTCGGGCGAGGACAAAGATACCGCGAAGTCAACTGAAAGTTGTGCTGTTTAGGGTCTTTCTTTTCCTGTGACGGCGCGCTAACTTTCCGGGCAGGACGTAACACGGACGACACATGGGCGCACCGGATGACACCGGTGCCCGTACCACCACAGTCGGCGTTCGGCGGCGCTCGACCCACTCTCAAATGCGAACCCGACCTCGGCTCGGGCGATGAACCCTGCCGTTTTCGAGAGGTGACACAGCATGGACGAGTCCCGTCAGAGCCTCACCCGACGCAAGATCCTCGGCGCTTCCGCAGCCGCCGCGGCCGCCATCGGCGCGGTCGGCATCCCGGTCCTGGCCACCGGCACGCCCGCGCTGGCGCACGGCAAGGACGGCAAGCTGCGGGCCGAGCCGCTGATCCCGGGCCGGAACCGCGGCATCATCCTCTACAGCGTCCGCGACCGGATCACGGCCGCGCCGGACGAGAGCGGTGTGCCGTACGGCTTCGAGCGTGTGCTGGCCCGGCTGGCCGAGCTCGGCTACAAGGAGATCGAGTTCGCCGGCTACACGCAGAACACGGCGATCCTCGGGCGGCAGATCACGCCGAAGGAGATCCGCAAGATCCTCGACGACAACGGACTGGTCGCGAACGGCACGCACACCACGATCAACGCGGCTACGTTCACCGAGCAGCTGGACATCGCGCAGACGCTCGGCATGAAGAACATCGGCACCGGCGCGGACCCGACGAACAGCTCCTACACCAAGGACTGGGACGCGGCCGCCGACCTGTGGAACGAGCTGGGCCGCCAGGCCACCCGCCGCGGGCTGCGCCTCTACACCCACAACCACGACTCCGCGTACGGGTTCCTGCTCGACGCCGGCCCGAAGGACGCGAACGGCAACCCGACCCGGTCCTCCGGCACGCGCAAGCTGGAGTACTTCTTCGGCAAGACCGACCCGCGGCACGTCTTCTTCGAGATGGACATCTTCTGGTCCTACGTGGCCCGCCACAAGCACCACACGTTCACCGACGCGCGCGGCAACGCCAAGAAGAACCTCTTCGACCCGATCCTCACGGTGGCGGAGCGCACCAAGCGGTTCCCGCTGTTCCACGCGAAGGACGGCGACAAGAGCACGACCGACGCCAACGGTTACACGATGGTGCCGCTCGGCCTCGGCAACATCAACTTCCAGCAGTTCTTCCAGACGATCGGCGAGCCTGACTTCCACCACGCCAACTGGGAGCATGACGGTGCGCCCGGCGGTGCGGCCAACCCCGGCCAGTCGCTGGCGTTCGCGGACATCAGTTACCAGAACCTGTCCGCGCTGACGATCTACAAGCGCTGAATTGTAACGAAGAGGGTGGAGTGACAGTGCGACCCGACGAGGCCCTGCATCTGCGGTTGCTGCGACTGCTGCGCGACCACGGCGCGATCTCCCGCGCCGAGCTCGCGGACCGGCTGCAGATCCCGCGCCCGAGGCTGCTCACGGAGCTGGACCGGCTGACCGCCGCCGGTTTCGTCAGCGAGGCCGGCATGGCCGCGTCCCGGGGCGGTCGTCGCTCCACCCTCGTCGAGCTCAACCCGCGCCTGCGCTTCGCGGCCGTGGACCTGGGCGCCAGCTCGGTCGACATCGAGGTGGTCAACGGCCGCCTCGAGCCGGTCGCGGCGTACGGGGAATCGGCCGACATCCGCTCCGGCCCGAAGGCGGTGCTGCACCGGGTCAACGAGCTGCTGGCCAAGGCGAAGGCGGACGGCGCCTACGAGCGGCTGGACGCGATCGGCATCGGCGTGCCCGGCCCGGTCAGCTACCGCGACGGCGTGCCGGTCTCGCCGCCGATCATGCCGGGCTGGGACCGCTACCCGGTGCGTGAGCTGCTGGCCCGCGAGCACGGCTGCCCGGCCGTGGTCGACAACGACGTGAACATCATGGCGCTGGGCGAGCGGCACGGCGGCGTCGCGCACAGCATCGACGACTTCCTGTTCGTCAAGATCGGTACCGGGATCGGCTGCGGCATCTTCCTCGCAGGCTCGGTCTACCGGGGCACGGACGGGTGCGCCGGCGACATCGGGCACATCATGGCCGAGCCGCACGGCCCGGTCTGCTCCTGCGGCAACTCCGGCTGCCTCGAGGCGCTGTTCAGCGGCGCCGCGCTGGCCCGGGACGCGACCGCGGCCGGCCGCTCCGGCGCCTCGCCCGCGCTCGCGGAACGGCTGTCGGCGCAGGGCAGCCTGTCCGCGAAGGACGTCGCGGTCGCGGCCACCGAGGGCGACATCGTCAGCATCGGGCTGATCCGGGACGGCGGGCGGCGCGTCGGCGGCGTGCTGGCCGGCCTGGTCAGCTTTGCGAACCCGTCCATGATCGTGATCGGTGGCGGACTGGCCCAGCTCGGGCACGTCCTGCTCGCCGAGATCCGCAGCGTGGTGTACCGCCGCTCGCTGCCGCTGGCCACCGGCAACCTTCCGGTGGTCCTGTCCGAGCTGGCCTCGCGCGCCGGAGTCACCGGCGCCGCGGTCCTGGCCAGCGACGTCGCGTTCGACGAGCAGGCGGGCTGATGGACGACAATGTGATCCTCAAACTGACCGACGTGGTGAAGACGTTCCCCGGTGTGCGCGCGCTGGACGGTGTGCAGCTGGAGGTGCGCGCGGGCGAGGTGCACTGCCTGCTCGGCCAGAACGGCGCCGGCAAGTCCACGCTGATCAAGGTGCTGGCCGGCGTGCACCGCCCGGACAGCGGGAACGTGGAGTGGCTCGGCAAGCCGGTCGAGTTCGCGAACCCGCAGGCCGCGATGCGCGCCGGGATCGCCACCATCTACCAGGAACTCGACCTGGTCGACGGGCTCTCCGTGGCGGAGAACGCGTTCCTCGGCCACGAGCCGCGGCGCCTCGGGTTCATCCGGCGCGGCGAGACCGCACGGCGTACCCGCGAGATCCTGGGTCGTCTGGGACACGCGGAGATCCCGGCGCGCCGGCCGGTGCACCGTCTTCCGTCCGCCGGCAAGCAGATCGTGAGCATGGCGCGGGCGCTGAGCCACGACGCCCGGCTGATCATCATGGACGAGCCGAGCGCGGTGCTGGCGCACGACGAGGTCGGCAACCTGTTCCGGATCATCCGCGAGCTGACCGCGGCCGGCATCGCGGTCGTCTACATCTCGCACCGGATGGAGGAGATCCGCGAGATCGGTGACCGGGTGACCGTGCTCAAGGACGGCCGCACCACCGCGGCCGGCCTGCCCGCCCGCGACACGCCGACCCGCGACCTGGTGACGCGGATGACCGGACGCACCATCGAGTACGTCTTCCCGGACCGGGTGCACGCCGACGCCGGCACCGCGCCGCTGCTGGACGTGACCGGGCTGACCCGGCACGGCGAGTTCGCGGACGTGTCGCTCACGGTGCGCCCCGGCGAGATCGTCGGCATCGCCGGCCTGGTCGGCTCCGGCCGTTCCGAGCTGCTGGAGACGATCTACGGCGCCCGTCGCGCGGACGCCGGCACGATCAGGGTCGGCGGTCGCGCGCTGCGGCCCGGCAGTGTCGGCTCGGCCGTGCGCGCCGGCGTCGGCATGGCGCCGGAGGAGCGCAAGAGCCAGGCGCTGCTGCTCGACGAGCCGATCTACCGCAACGTGACGCTCGCGCGCTTCGCCCGGTTCGCCCGCGGCGGCTTCACCCGCGCCGGCGCCGAGGCCTCCGCGTCGGCGGACGTGGCCGCGCGCCTGGACCTGCGCCCGCCGGACGTGCGCCGCCCGGTCCGCCAGCTCTCCGGCGGCAACCAGCAGAAGGTCGTGGTCGGCCGCTGGCTGGTGGGGACCGCCGCCCGCAACGACTCCCCGGAAGATCAAGATCGCTTCGGGGGTACGCCGACGCGCCTGCTGATCCTGGACGAGCCCACCCGTGGCGTGGACGTGGGCGCGCGTTCCGACCTCTACCAGCTGATCCGCGACCTGGCCGCGGCCGGCCTGGGCGTGCTGCTGGTCTCCAGCGAGGTCCCGGAGGTGCTCGGCCTGTCGGACCGGGTGCTGATCATGCGCGAGGGCAGCGTGATCCGCGAGGCGCCCGGCGGCGAGCTGGACGAGGAAGCGGTACTGGACATGATCATGGCGGGCTCGCTCACCACCGGGGCGCTCGCGGCCGAGACGGACACGACCGGCACCACCGAGGGGGAGGCGGCATGAAGGCCACGACGACGGCGGATCCGGGCGCACACCCGGTCGCGAAGACGGACGGCGGCGCGTCGCTGCGCCGCTGGTGGACGAGCGAGAGCAACGAGTTCGCCGGCCGTAATCTGGGCCTGCTGGGCGTGCTGGTGGTCCTGGTGATCATCGGCGCGGTCACCCGCCCGGACCTCTACGGCGACCCGGAGTGGGTCCGCAACAACGTCTTCACCATCCTGCAGCAGGCGTCCGCGATCGGCGTGGTCACGGTCGGCATGACCTTCGTGATCATCGGCGGCGGCATCGACCTGAGCGTCGGCGCGATCATGGCGCTGGCCGGCGTCTGGGCCACCACGCTGGCGACGCAGAGCTACGGTCCCGGCGGCATGATCTTCACCGCGATCGTGGTCGGCATCGGCGCCGGGCTGGTCAACGGCCTGCTCGTCTCCTACGGCCGGCTGGTGCCGTTCATCGCCACGCTGGCCATGATGGTGGCGGCGCGCGGCCTGGCCGCCTCGATCTCCGGCAAGCAGACGCAGATCTCCCAGTCCGCCGTGATCAACGACATCGCGACGACGAAGATCCTCGGCGTACCCCTGCTGATCGTGATCCTGGCTCTGGTCGTCGCGGCCGGATGGGTGCTGCTGAACCGGACCACGTTCGGCCGGCGCACGATCGCGGTCGGCGGCAACCCGGAGGCGGCCCGGCTGGCCGGCATCAACGTCCGGGTCCAGACGCTGCTGCTCTACGGATTGTCCGGTCTCTGCTGCGGCATCGGTGCGATCATGCTGACCGCGCAGGCGAACTCCGCACAGGCCGCCATGGCGAACCTGTACGAGCTGGACGCGATCGCCGCGGCGATCATCGGCGGCACGCTGCTCTCCGGCGGCCGGGGCACCATCATCGGCGCGCTCTTCGGCGTGCTGGTCTTCTCCACCATCACCAACCTCTTCGCGATCAACGGGCTCTCCACCGAGTCCCAGAACATGATCAAGGGCGGCATCATCGTGGCCGCGGTCCTCATCCAGCAGTTCCGGTTCGGCTCCCTGACCAAGTTGTTCTCCCGCACCGCAAAACCGTGATCCGGGCGGCGTTCACGCCGCTCCGACGCGCAGGCGACCGTCGGCACCGACGGTGGCCGGGCACCGCACACCCCTTTCACGCACCAGGATGCCTCCGAGGAGGACCACATGATCCAGGACAACTCCCGCCGCCGACTGCTGTTCGGCGGAGCCGTGCTCGGCGCGGGCGCGCTGCTCACGGCCTGCACCAGCAACGAGGCCGGGCCGACCACGGCGCAGACCAAGGGCCCGGAGGGCGACAACGCGAACGCGGCCGCGGGCAAGGCGGTCACGATCGGCTTCTCCGCGCCGGCCGCGGACCACGGCTGGATGGCCGCGATCACGAACAACGCCAAGGCGCAGGCCGGGGCGTACCCGGACGTGACGTTCACCAGCGTCGAGGCGGGCGCGGACGCGGCGGCCCAGCGCGCGGCGCTGGACACGCTGATCTCGCAGAAGCCGGACGCGATCGTGATGCTCCCGCACGACGGCAAGGAGCTGACCGCGTCCGGGCTCAAGGCCATGCAGGCCGGCATCCCGGTGATCAACCTGGACCGGTCGTTCACCCAGGCGCTCGCGTACCGCGTGATGATCAAGGGTGACAACTACGGCATGGGCGTCTCGGCCGGCAACTTCGTGGTCGCGCAGATGAAGGCGAAGGGCGTCACCAACCCGGTGATCGGCGAGATCGCCGGCATCGACTCGCTGGAGCTGACCCAGGAGCGGTCGCAGGGCTTCAAGGACGCGCTGGCCACGGCCGGCTTCACGGTCGCGAACCGGCGGGCGGCGGAGTTCACCGTCGACTCCGGCCAGCGCGAGGCCACCAACCTGCTCCAGGCGCTGCCGAAGATGGACGCGCTGTGGAACCACGACGACGACCAGGGCATCGGCGTGCTGGCCGCGATCAAGCAGGCCAACCGCACCGAGTTCATCATGATCGGCGGCGCCGGGTCCAAGGCCGCGATCGAGTCCATCCAGAAGGACGACACGGTCCTGAAGGCGACGGTCACCTACAGCCCGTCGATGGCCTCGTCCGCGATCTCGCTCGCCCGGCTGGTCGCGCAGGGACGCGGCCTGTCCGATCTGGTAGAGCTGTCCGTGCCGAAGGACATCACGCTCAGCTCCGAAACGATCACCAAGGAGAACGCGGCGAACTACCTTCAGCTTGGGTTCTGACCGCTTTTTACACAGACAGGGAGCTTTCCGTGGGTGAGCTGCGCATCGGCATGGTCGGCTACGCGTTCATGGGCGAGGCCCATTCGCAGGCGTGGCGGACCGTCAACCGGGTCTACGACCTGCCCGTACACGCCCGCATGTCGCTTATCGCGGGCCGGGACAAGGCGAACGTGGCCGCGGCCGCGGACCGGCTCGGCTGGGACGCGCACACCACCGACTGGCGCGAGCTGGTCACCCGGGACGACATCGACCTGGTCGACATCTGCACCCCGGGTGACTCGCACGCGGAGATCGCGCTGGCCGCGCTCGCCGCGGGCAAGCACGTGCTCTGCGAGAAGCCGCTCGCCAACACGGTCGAGGAGGCTCGGGCGATGACCGCCGCGGCGGACGCCGCCCGAGCCCACGGCGTGCGTGCCATGTGCGGCTTCACCTACCGCCGGGTTCCGGCCGTGTCGTTCATGCGGCAGCTGATCGCGGACGGCCGGCTCGGCGAACTGCGCCACGTCCGTGCCGTCTACCTGCAGGACTGGATCACCGATCCGGAGTTCCCGCTGGTCTGGCGGCTGCAGAAGGACAAGGCCGGGTCGGGCGCGCTGGGCGACATCGGCGCGCACATCATCGACATGACGCAGTTCGTGACCGGGCAGCAGATCACCGGCGTCTCCGGTCTGACCGAGACGTTCGTCAAGGAACGCCCGCTGCCGAGCGGTGACGGCGCGCTCGGTGCGGCCACCTCCGGCGCGACCGGCAAGGGTGAGGTCACCGTGGACGACGCCGCGCTGTTCGTGGCGCGGCTGTCCGGCGGGGCGGTCGCGACGTTCGAGGCGACGCGCATGGCGACCGGCCGTAAGAACGGGCTGCGGATCGAGATCAACGGCTCGAAGGGCTCGCTGGCGTTCGATCTGGAACGTCTCAACGAGCTCGAGTACTACGACGCGACGCTGCCGGGCACGGAGCTGGGATTCCGGCGGATCCTGGTCACCGAGCCGGAACACCCGTACCTCTCGGCGTGGTGGCCCACCGGTCACCTCATCGGGTACGAGCACGGCTTCACCCACCAGGCCCGTGACCTGCTTGAGGCGATCGGCGAGGGCACCGACCCGCTGCCGTCGTTCGCGGACGCGCTCGGCGTGCAGCTCGTGCTGGACGCGGTCGAGCAGTCCGCGGCCAGTGCGGCCTGGGTCCCGGTGGAACAGCTCTGACAGGCTCCTCGGGCCGTGCGCGAGGGACCGGCACGCGGTTGCGCCCCGCGTGACGGAAGCGGGTGCGGCCCGAGGCTTACCAGCACCACCAGCACAACCTTGGCGGATGTGGCACCGCGCCAGGGGTGAGGCACAACCCCCGTGCCCGTGGCGGGGCGTCGATCGGCACCGGTCGGCGTCTCTCTGACCCCGGAGGATTCACATGACAATATCCGTGCGTCGATGGCAGGCCGCAGTGGCCGGTCTGGCCGTCGCGATCCCACTGATGATGGCCGTGGCGCCGCCCGCGTCCGCCGCACCGAACCCCGACCCCGATACGTTGATCACCACCGAGAACGGGCCCGAGGCGCTGCGCTCGGATGCCCGCAAGCCCGGGTCGTACCGTGTGCTGGTCTTCACGAAGACGACCGGTGAGCGGCGGGCCTCGATCCCGGCCGCGGTCGCCGCGCTCAAGCTGATGGGCCTGGCGAACGGCTTCACCGTCACCGACACCGCGGACGCCCGCGCGTTCACCACCGCGAACCTGGCGCGTTTCCGGGCCGTGGTCTTCCTGAACACGACCGGCGACGTGCTGGACGACGCGCAGCAGACCGCGTTCCAGAGCTACTTCACCAACGGTGGCGGCTACCTCGGTGTGCACGCGGCGGCGGAGACCGAGCCGGACTGGGCGTTCTACCAGGACCTGGTCGGGAGCGCCGTCAAGAGCAAGCTGCCGGTCGAGGACGCCACGATCGACGTGGCGGACCGCGCGCACCCGTCCACCGAGCGGATCGCGCGGAAGCTGACGCTGTCCGAGGAGTGGTACAACTTCTCCACCAACGTGCGCGGCACCTCGCACGTGCTGGCCACGCTGGACGAGTCCACGGTGACCGGCGGGACCATGGGGTACGACCACCCGGTCTCCTGGTGCCGTGACCTGCAGGGCGGCCGCACGTTCTACACCGGACTCGGCCACTCCACGCGGTCCTACCTGGACGCGTCGTTCCGCAAGCACCTGCTCGGCGGACTGCAGTGGGCGGCCGGTGTGGCCGAGGGCGACTGCGGCGCGACCGTGACCGCGAACTACGAGAAGGTCGTCCTGAACGACGAGCCCGGCGAGCCGATGTCGCTCGCGGTGCTGCCGGACGGACGGGTGCTGCACAACACGCGCGGCGGCGAGGTCCGGCTCTACGACCCGGCCAGCGGCGCCAGCCCGGTGATCAACACGATCGAGGTCTACCAGCACGACGAGGACGGCCTGCAGTCGGTCGCGCTGGACCCTGCGTTTGCGACGAATAAATGGGTTTATATCTACTATGCGCCGAAGCTGAACACGCCGACCACCGATGCGCCGGTGACCAGCACGGACCCGACCGCTTGGGACGCATATAAAGGATATAACCAGCTTTCTCGTGTCAAGTTCGTCGACACGCCGACCCCGCACCTGGACATGGCCACGGAACAGCAGATCCTGCGCGTGGACGTGGACCGCGGCGTCTGCTGCCACGTGGCCGGCGAGGTCAAGTTCGACGGCAACGGCCTGCTCTACCTGGTCACCGGCGACGACACCAACGCGGGCGGCTCGGACGGCTACACGCCGATCAACGAGTCCCCGACGCAGGGGCCGGGCTACGACGCGCAGCGCTCCGCCGGTAACACCAACGACCTGCGCGGCAAGGTGCTGCGGGTGCGGGTGAACGCGGACGGCACCTACAGCATCCCGGCCGGGAACCTCTTCAGGCAGGGACAGGCCAAGACCCGTCCGGAGATCTTCCTGATGGGGCTGCGCAACCCGTTCCGGTTCGACGTGGACAAGCGCGGCACCGTGTACGTCGGCGACTACTCGCCGGACTCGCAGGTGCCGTCCGCGACCCGCGGGCCGGAGGGGACCGGGCGCTGGTTCGCCACGGACAAGGCCGGCAACTACGGCTGGCCGTACTGCTACTCGCCGTCGCTGCCGTACATCGACTACGACTTCGTGACCAAGCAGTCCAAGGGCGCGTTCAACTGTGCCGCGCCGGTCAACGACTCGCCGCGCAACACCGGCCTGTCCACGCTGCCCGCGGTCGCCCAGCCGGACTTCTGGTACACGTTCCAGGGCCGTACCCCGTGTCCCGGCTCGTACCTGTCCAACCCGCCGACGACCTGTGGCTTCACGTGGCCGGTGATCGGCACCGGCGGCGTCGGCCCGATGGGCGGGCCGATCTACAAGTACAACGCGCGCAGCAGCTCCGAGACGAAATTCCCGGAGTACTACGACAACTCCGTCGTCTTCGGCGAGTTCACCCGCGACAAGATCTTCATGATGCGGACGGACGGGAACGGCACCCTCACCGGCGTCGAGCAGTTCCTGCCCGGGTTCGTCTTCGACAACCCGATGGACATGGAGTACGGCCCGGACGGCAGCCTCTACGTGCTCGAATACGGCGACGGCTTCTTCCGGCCGAACCCGGACGCGGCGCTCTCCGTCATCCGCTACGTCAAGGGCACCCGCTCGCCGGTGGCCGCGCTCGAGGCCACGCCGGACAACGGCCCGGCGCCGCTGACCGTGCAGTTCTCCTCCGAGGGCACCTACGACCCGGACCCGGGCGAGTCCATCTCGTACGCCTGGGACTTCACCTCGGACGGCACGGTCGACTCCGCCGACCCGAACCCGGCGTTCACGTACACCACCAACGGCGTCTACACCGCGAAGCTCACGGTGACCGACTCCAGCGGCAAGACCGCGGTGCTCACCCACCAGATCGTGGTCGGCAACACGCGGCCCACGGTCACGGTCACCTCGCCGATCTCCGGGACGTTCTTCAACTGGGGCGACACGGTCCCGTGGACCGTCACCGTCACCGACCCGGAGGACGGCCCGATCGACTGCTCCCGCGTCACGGTCTCGTTCGTGCTCGGCCACGACACCCACGGCCACGGCATGAGCGACGCCACCGGTTGCTCCGGCTCGTTCGTCTCCCCGGCGGACGGCGCGGACCACGCCGGCGGCTACCTGTACGGCGCGATCAGCGCCAAGTACACCGACCTGGGCGCGAACGGCCAGCCCGCGCTGGAGGACATCGACCAGGCCGTGCTGCAGCTCTGGCGGCAGCAGGCCGAGTTCGCGCAGGAGCAGCGCGGCGTCACGTCGGCGTCCACCAACGACACCGGCGGCGGCAACCACCTGACCGGCTTCGACGTCGGGGAGTACATCGCGTACGACCCGATCAACCTCGGCGGGGCCGGATCCGTCACGCTCCGGTACGCCGGTGGCAGCGCGGCCGGCACCCCACGGGCCACGGTCACGCTGCGGCTCGACGCACCGGACGGGCCGATCGTCGGCAGCGCCACGCTGACCTCGACCGCGTCCGCCACCACGTGGGCGTCGCAGACCGTCCCGGTCTCCGCCGCCCCCGGCACGCACCGCCTCTACCTGGTCGCCGGCGCCGTCGAAGGCGGCCCGACCACCGGCCTGTTCAACCTCAACTGGGTCGAGTTCGCACCACGGTAGTTAGCAAGTCGCTCAATGTAACAAGCGGGTCGTAGATTGCACCCGCCACAAACCCCCGTCCGTCGCGTCGCCCGGGTCCCCGGGGCGCGCACGAAGCCCGCCGACTGACGGCGCCACCCCGGGTGGTGCCACCCCGGTCGGCGCGGCGGACGGGGCCAACGATCGGAGGTCGTTCGTCATGTCCTTCGTTTCCGGCCGCACCGGCGTCTGGCTCATGGGTGCCAGAGGCTCCGTCGCCACCACCGCGATCACCGGCGCGCTCGCCATCCGCGCCGGCCTCGCCGCACCCGACGGGTGCGTGACCGAGCTGTTCGACCTCCCCTGGCTCCCGCCGATCGGCTCGCTCGTCTTCGGCGGCCACGACATCTCCGATCTTCCGCTGCCCAAGAAGGCCGAGGCGCTCGGCGCGGCCGGGGTGCTGCCCGCGCGCCTCGCGGCCGCGCTCGCCTCCGACCTGGCGGACGTGGACGCGAGCATCCTGCCGCTGCCGTCCTCCGTGGACGACATCGCGCGGGACATCGCGGCGTTCCGCGACCGATTTTCCCTGGATCGTGTCGTCGTGATCAATGTGGCGAGCACGGAACCCGTACCCTCGCAGGATCTTTCGCTTGTCGCTGTTGACGATCTGCCGTCCAGCTCGCGGGCCGCGCACGCGGCGTTCACCGCCGGGTGCGCGTTCGTCGACTTCACGCCGTCCACCGGTGCCCGGCTGCCCGCACTCGACGCGCTCGCCCGCGAGCACGGCGTCCCCTACGGCGGCAACGACGGCAAGACCGGCGAGACGCTGGTCAAGTCCGTGCTCGCGCCCATGTTCGCCATGCGGCACCTGCGCGTGCGCAGCTGGTCCGGCCTCAACCTGCTCGGCGGCGGCGACGGCGCCGCGCTCGCCGACCCCGCGGCCAACGCGGCCAAGACCGCCAGCAAGCAGCGCGTGCTCGCGGACACGCTCGGCTACGAGCCGCAGGGCACCACGCGCATCGACTACGTCGAGACGCTCGGCGACTTCAAGGCCGCCTGGGACCTGATCAGCTTCACCGGCTTCCTCGGCACGTCCATGCGCATGGAGTTCACCTGGCACGGCTGTGACTCCGCGCTCGCCGCCCCCCTCATCCTGGACCTGGCCCGCCTGCTCGCCGCCGCCCACGCCGCCGGCCGCGCCGGCCCGCTCCCGGAACTCGCCTTCTTCTTCAAGGACCCGATCGGCACCGCCCCGTCGGCGCTCGCCGACCAGTGGACCCTCCTCCTCTCGTTCCTCGAAGACCTTTCACACACCCTCAGCGGTACGACTCCGGCCTCACCCGCTCCGCCGCTGACGCGCTCTGGATCAGGGGCCGATCCCGGCGCTCACGCGTCCGCCGCGGCCCGCAGCGCGGCCTCGCCGGTCGCCTCCGCCGAGGGGCGCGGCGATGCCCGGTCGTCCGCCGCCTCCGTGGCCGGCGCGACGCCGGCAGACGCTCCCGGCGGCGACAGCGCCGAGACGCGTGATCGTGACGGGGGAGCGGCCTGATGGGCCGCCTCGCCGACCTGATCCAGCTCGTCCGCGCGCCCGCCGCGCTCTCCGTCCCCGGCGATCTCGTCGCGGGCGCGAGCGCGGCCGGCACGCTCGGCCCCGCGACCGCCGGACTGGCCGCCGCGTCCGTCTGCCTCTACTGGGCGGGCATGGCCGCGAACGACTGGTCCGACCGCGACCTCGACGCCGTGGAACGCCCGGAACGCCCGATCCCGTCCGGCCGCATCAGCCCCGGAGCCGCGCTCGGGATCGCCGCCGGGCTCACCGCCGCCGGCGTCTCGGTGGCGGCCGCGGTAGGCGGACGGCGGGCCCTGACGGTCGCGGTGCCGCTGGCGGCCACGATCTGGACCTATGACCTGCGCGCGAAGAACACGGCGGCCGGGCCCGCGATGATGGCCGCGTGCCGCGCGCTGGACGTGCTGCTCGGCGCGACCTCACCCGGGCCGCGGACGCTGGGCCGGGCGCTGTGGCGCGCGCTGCCGACGGCGGCCGCGATCGGGGCGCACACGTATACGGTCACCGAACTGTCCCGTAAAGAGGTGTCCGGCGCCCGGCCCGCGCTGCCGGCCACGACGCTGGCGGCGACCGGCGCGCTGACGGCCGCGATCGCCACGGCACCGCCCTCGCGTGCCGCGGCCGCGCCTTCCCGTGCCGCGGTCCCGGGCTTCCGGAACGCGATCGCCATGGGCTCGGCACGTCGTTTCGCGCCCGGCACCGGTTCTGCCTCGGGTGCTGACGCCGCGACCGGTTCCGCTCCCTGTGCCGGGACGGAAACGGCCTCGGCACGTCGTCGGCCGATCGCGGTCGGCCCGGTTTCGCGTGCCGCCACCGGGGTGGGCGCGATTCCTCGCGCCGCGGTCGTCGGCGCGCTCGCCGGGCAGTACCTGACCAGCTACGGCGCCGCCCAGGCCCGCGCGATCGCGTCGCCCACGCCCGGGACCGTCCGTGCGGCCGTCGGCGCGGGCATCACCGCGTTCCCCGCGCTGCAGGGCGCGCTCGCCGCCCGTGCCGGATCACCGCTGGCCGGGCTCGCGGTGGCCGCCGTGGCCCCGCTGGCCCGCCTGCTCGCCAGGAGGGTGTCGCCGACATGAACCCCCGGAACGACGGTCCCGGATCATCGCTGCCCGGCAGGCCGATCGTGGACTCGCATCGCGGCCTGCCGCCCGTGGGACCGGTGGCGGATCCCGTTGCCGGCGACCGTGCCGCGGCATCGGAGCCGGTGGCTCCACGGTTCGGCTACGGCACCAACGGGTTCGCGAATCATCGGCTGGCGGATGCGCTGCGGGTGATCGCGGACCTGGGCTACGAGGGCGTGGCGCTGACGCTCGACCATGATCATCTGGATCCGTTCGCGCCCGGCCTGGCCGCGCGGACGACCGAGGTCGCGGACCTGCTGCGGGACCTCGGCCTCGCCGTGGTGATCGAGACCGGGGCCCGCTACCTGCTCGACCCGCGACGCAAGCACGCGCCCACGCTGCTGCACGACGACCGCGCGCTGCGCCTGGACTTCCTGCGCCGGGCCGTCGCGGTCGGCGCGGACCTCGGCGCGGAGGCGGTCTCGTTCTGGGCCGGCGTCCGCCCGCACGACGTCGACCCCGCGCTCGCCTGGCACCGCCTGGTCGACGGCTGCGCGGACGCGGGCGCGGCCGCCGACGCGGCCGGCATCCCGCTCGGCTTCGAACCCGAGCCCGGCATGCTGGTCGAGGACCTCGCCGGCTGGCACCGGCTGCGCACGGAGCTGGGCGCGCCGCCCTGGTTCGGCCTGACGCTCGACATCGGGCACTGCCGCTGCCTGGAACCGCTCGGCGTCGCGGACAGCGTCGCCGCGGCCGCGCCCTACCTGGTCAACGTGCAGATCGACGACATGCGCCGCGGCGTGCACGAGCACCTGGAGTTCGGCACCGGCGAGATCGACTTCCCGCCGGTGCTGCGCGCGCTCGCGGACGGCGGCTACCGCGGCCTGGTCGCGGTCGAGCTCCCTCGCCACTCGCACGCCGCCCCCACGGTCGCCGCGTCCTCCCTGAGCTTCCTCCGGAACGCCTGGTCGTCGGCGCGCGAAGCGTCGCTATCCGATGCACCTAGCTTCCTAGGAAGTGCTAGACGGGGTGCGGCCGCGCACGACGAGACCGGCAGCGGCACGCACGAGCCCACCGCCGCCTCGATCGCGCCGACCACCGGCACATCGGGGCTGATGACGGCCCCGCAGGCACCGGATCCGCGCACCGCAGAGCTGCACGCCACCGCTGCCAGGGGAGTGTCATGACCGGGATCAACGACAACGAAGCCGTCGACGACCTGTGGGACGCGCTCGACGGCACTCCCGGGCGGCCCTGGCTGGACGACGCGGTCGCCTCGGTGCGGAAGGAGCCCGCGTCGATCGCGCGCCACTTTCCGGCCGCCGGGCGGCATACCGGGCGGGAAACGCTTCCTGCTGAACCCGGGTGGACCGCCGATCAAGCCGCCCGCGCGGTTCTGCTCGACGCGCTTCTCGCCACGCCCGGCGGCCCGGATCAGGTCGCTGAGCTGTACCGATACGGCGACTCGCGGGAGAAGCTGGCGATGCTGACCGCGTTCTCGATCCTGCCGGAGGCACCGGACGAGCAGGTCGTCCCGATTCTGCGGGACGCGCTGCGCACGAACGACACCCGGCTGGTCGCGGCCGCGCTCGGCCCGGTCGCGGACCGGCTCGACGACGACGCCTGGCGGCAGGGCGTGCTCAAGTGCGTGTTCATGGGCGTACCGCTGGCCGGCATCCACGGCCTGCACGACCGCGGCGACGACGGGCTCGCGCTGATGCTGGCCGGCCTCGCCGAGGAGCGTGCTGCCGCCGGGCGCGACTTCCCGGAGGACGCGGCGGCGCTGCTCACCGACCTGCGCCGGGACGACCGGGCAGGCACCGGCCAGGAGCGCGACGCCGCGCCGCGGCCGGGAGATGCCGGATGAGCGCGACCACCCCGGCCCCCGGCACTGAACCAGCAGCTCAGGAAGGAGCGACGATGCGGATCTTCGACCCACACATTCACATGACCTCGCGGACCACGGACGACTATGCGGCGATGGCGGCGGCGGGAGTCAAGGCCGTGGTGGAGCCCGCGTTCTGGCTGGGGCAGCCGCGGACCGGGCCGGGGTCGTTCGCGGACTACTTCGACTCGCTGGTGGGGTGGGAGCCGTACCGGGCCGCGCAGTTCGGGATCGCGCACCACGCCACGATCGCGCTGAACCCCAAGGAGGCCAACGATCCGCGGTGCCGGGCGGTGCTGGACCTGGTGCCGCGCTACCTGGCGAAGGACGGCGTGGTCGCGGTCGGCGAGATCGGCTACGACTCGATGACGCCGGAGGAGGACGAGGCGTTCACCCGGCAGCTGGCGATGGCGGTCGAGTTCGGCCTGCCGGCGCTGGTGCACACGCCGCACCGGGACAAGGCGCGCGGGACGGCGCGCAGCCTGGACGTGGTGCGTGAGTCCGGGATCGCGCCGGAGCGGGTGGTGATCGACCACCTGAACGAGGTGACGGTCAAGCAGGTGAAGGACGCGGGCTGCTGGGCCGGCTTCTCGATCTACCCGGACACGAAGATGTCGCCGCCACGCATGGTGGAGATCCTCAAGGATTACGGCCCGGAGCGCGTGCTGGTCAACTCCGCCGCGGACTGGGGAAAATCAGACCCGCTGCTGACGGTACGCACGGCGGAGGCGATGCGCGAGGCCGGCTTCACGGACGACGACGTGGATCTCGTGCTGTGGCGCAACCCCGTGGCGTTCTACGGACAGTCCGGTCGCCTCAACCTTGAAGACCGGCAGAGCGCCGAGGGTACGTTCGAGGGCAGCTCGATCCTGCGGGGAGGCAGCTGATGCGCCTGCGGCATCGGGACGACACCACCGTCCACCTGGGATATTGCACGAACGTGCACCCGGCCGAGGACCTCCCCGGCATCGTGGCCCAGTTCGACACCTACGCGGTGCCGGTCCGGGAGCGCCTGGGCGTACCCGTGCTGGGTCTCGGTCTGTGGCTCGCCGCCCCCGTGGCGGCCGCGCTGGCGGCGGACCGGGTGGCCGTGCTGCGGCTGCGGTCCGAGCTGGCCGCGCGCGGCCTCGAGGTGGTGACGCTCAACGGCTTCCCCTACCAGGCGTTCCAGGCGCCGGTGGTCAAGCACGCGGTCTACTACCCGGACTGGTCGGAGATGCAGCGCCTGCACTACACGCTCAACCTTGCGGAGGTGCTGGCCCAGCTGCTCCCGGACGACGCGCGCCGAGGCTCGGTGTCGACGCTGCCGCTGGCCTGGCGCACGCCGTGGGATCAGCCGACGCAGCAACGCTGCCAGGCCAATCTGACCGCGCTTGCGGAGGGCCTGGCCGGGCTGGAGCGCCGCTCCGGTCGTACCGTGAGAGTCGCCTTCGAACCTGAACCGGGCTGCGTGATCGAGTCGACCGCGCAGGCGGCGGCGCTGCTCAGTGGCGTGGACACGGAACGGCTGGGCGTGTGCGTGGATCTGGCACACCTGGCGTGCGCGTGGGAGGAGCCGGCCGAGGCGGTGGCGCGGCTGGACGCGGCCGGGGTGCCGATCGTGAAGGTGCAGGTGTCGGCCGCGCTGGAGAGCGCGGACCCGCGGGCCGACGCGGAGGTCTTGCAGGGGTACGTCGAGCCGCGCTTCCTGCACCAGACGCGGGCCCGCGCCGGGCTGTCCACCGACGACCTCGACGAGGCACTGTCCACACCGGACGACGGGCCGTGGCGGGTGCACTACCACGTGCCGTTGCACGCGGAGCCGATCCCGCCGCTGAAGGCGACGACCGACGTGTTGCGGGCCGGGCTGGACGCGATCGTCGGCGGCGAGCAGGCGCGCTGCGATCACCTGGACGTGGAGACGTACACGTGGGGGGTGCTGCCGGAGGAGCGGCGGCCGTCCACGCCGGATCAGCTGGCGGAGGGGATCGCGGCGGAGCTGGCCTACGCGCGGGACCTGCTGGCCACGCTCGGACTGACGGATGCCGTGGAGGCGCGCTCATGACGATCCCGCTGCTGGTGCTCGACGTGGTCGGGCTGACCCCGCGCCTGCTGGCGCACATGCCGAGGCTGTCCGCGCTCGGGTTCACCGCCGAGCTGGGCACGGTGCTGCCGGCCGTTACGTGTTCGGCGCAGTCGACGTTCCTGACCGGCGCGCTGCCGTCGGAGCACGGGATCGTCGGCAACGGCTGGTACTTCCGCGAGCTGGGCGAGGTGTTCCTGTGGCGGCAGCACAACCGGCTGGTCGGCGGCGAGAAGCTGTGGGACGCGGCGCGGTCGTTGCACCCTGGTTACACGGTGGCGAACGTGTGCTGGTGGTACGCGATGGGCGCGGACGTGGACTGGACGGTCACGCCGCGGCCGATCTACTACGCGGACGGTCGCAAGGAGCCGGACTGCTACACGTATCCGCCGGCGCTGCACGACGAGCTGACCGGAAATCTCGGGACTTTTCCGCTTTTCACCTACTGGGGGCCGGGGGCGGGGATCGCGTCGTCCGCGTGGATCGTCAAGGCCGCCGAACAGATCATGGCGTCCAAGAATCCCGATCTGACGCTGGTGTACGTCCCGCACCTCGATTACGACCTGCAGCGCTTCGGCCCGTCCTCACCCGAGGCCGCCACGGCCGCGCGTGCGGTCGACGACCTGCTGGCGCCGTTGCTGGACGCGGCCGCCGCCCGGGGCACGACCGTGGTGGCGCTGTCCGAGTACGGGATCACGGACGCGTCCCGCCCGGTCGACGTGAACCGGCTGCTGCGCCGCGAGGGCCTGCTGGAGGTCTACACGCAGGACGGCATGGAGTACCTGGACACCTGGACCTCACGCGCGTTCGCGGTCGCCGATCACCAGGTGGCGCACGTCTACGTCCGGGACGCCGTGGACCTGCCGCGGGTCGCGGCGCTGCTCAAACACCTCCCCGGCGTCGACCTCGTGCTGGACGACGCGGGGAAGAAGGAGCACGGCCTCGACCACGCGCGCGCCGGCGACCTGGTCCTGGTCGCGGAGCCGGACGCCTGGTTCACCTACTACTACTGGCTCGACGACGCGCGCGCCCCCGACTTCGCCCGCCTGGTCGAGATCCACCGCAAGCCCGGGTACGACCCGGCCGAGTTGTTCTTCGACCCGGCCGGCCCCGGCGCCGCCCGGGTGCGGGCCGGCACCGCGCTGCTGCGCAAGAAGACCGGCATGCGGTACCTGATGAACGTGGTCGGCCTGGACGCCGGCGCCCGCGCGGTCCGCGGCTCGCACGGCCGGCTGCCCGCGGACCCGCAGGACGGCCCGGTGCTGCTCTGCTCCGACGCCACGCTGGCCCGGGACCGGTTCGAGGCGGTGGAGGTGAAGGACCTGCTGCTGCGCGCCGCCGGCCTGACCGCCGGCGTCGAGTCGCACGCCGGCTAGCGGGGCCGGGATGCTGATCGACGTCGTGGCGGACACGGGCGGGCTGCGGGAACGATGCGAGACCGTGCTCGCGGACTGGCTGGACCGGCAGCGGCCCGCCTGGCCGGACCTGGCCGTCTTCGAGACGCTGCGCCATTTCGTGCTGCACGGCGGCAAACGGCTCCGTCCGATGTTCTGCTACTGGGGCTGGCGGGGCGCGGGCGGCGACGACGGACCGGAGATCGTGTCCGCCGCGTCCGCGCTGGAGCTGTTCCACGCGTTCGCGCTGGTCCACGACGACATCATGGACGGCTCCGACCTGCGCCGCGGCGAGCCGTCCGTGCACCGCCGCCTCGCAGACGAGCACCACCGGCGCGGCTGGCGGGGGTCGTCGGGTGCCTACGGCGCGGGCGCGGCGCTGCTGGTCGGCGACCTGCTGGCGGCGTGGGCGGACCAGCTGTTCGCCGAGTCCGGCCTGCCCCCGGAGCGGCTGCGCCGGGGCGCCGCGATCTTCGCGCGGATGCGGACCGAGGTGATCGCCGGCCAGTACCTCGACCTGCGGGCCGGGGCCGGTGCCGGGTCGGTCGCGGACGCGCTCACCGTGATCCGGATGAAGGCCGCCCGCTACACGGTCACCCGCCCGCTGCAGATCGGCGCCGCGCTGGCCGGGGGCACGGACGAGCTGCTGGCCGCGTTCCGCGCGTTCGGCGACCCGCTCGGCGACGCGTTCCAGCTGCGCGACGACATCCTCGGCGTGTTCGGTGACCCGGCCGTGACCGGCAAGCCCGCGCTCGACGACCTGCGCGAGGGCAAGCAGACCGTGATGCTGGCGCTGGCCCGCGACCACGCCTCACCGTCCCAGGCCGCGGCGCTGACCCACCTGGCCGGCGACCCGGACCTCGACGAGGCGGGCGCGGCCGTGCTCCGGCAGATCATCGTGGACACCGGCGCGCTGTCCCGCACCGAACGCATGATCCGGATCCGGACGGACGCGGCCCGGGACGCGCTCGCCGCCGCGCCGATCACCGGGGAGGCCGCGGCCGCGCTGACCGAGCTGGCGGGCCGGGCCGTGGACCGTCACGCCTGAGCGGGCTGCCGCGCCAGCTCGAGGTCGTAGAAGCTGGTGTGCAGGACGAGCGAGTCGCCGGAGCAGAAGTACTCGGCCGGTTCGCTGCTCGCGGTCAGCGCCGTGTCCGTCCGGACCACACCGTCCTCGAGCAGGAGGTTGGTGCCGTTCGCGGTCTGGCCGGTGGCCACGATCCGGCCGTCCGGCGTCCGGAAGTGACCCGTGATCCCGCCCTTGACGATGTGCTCCCAGCGGAGGCCGCCGACCTGGGCGGTCCGCGGCATGCCGTTGTAGGTGATCTCGTAGGTGCCGTCCGGGCGGTACACGGTGGTGCCGGTGCCGAACCCGATGAACCTGGTCGGGACGCCGTCGATGTGGTTCTCGATCGTGTACTTCGCGTGCTTCCACGTGCCGAGCACGCACTGGTCCAGGTCGGAGGAGGGCGTCGGGGTGGGGGAGGTGCTGGGTGCGGCCACGTCTGATGACGGGCCGGCTCCCAGCGGCGTGTCACGGTCGTCGTCGGCGCGCACGGCCAGCGCGATGGCGATCGTGCTCGCCACCAGCACGACGGCGACGGCCGCTGCGGCGGCGGGCCACCACTGACGTCGTACCCTCGCCGGGTTGCCGGTCTTGATCTGTGCCATCTGCGTCGGGATCGGCGCGCCTTGCGCGATGACGGGTGCGGCGGCCCGCTTCTTCGGGGAGGTGTGGAGCGCGCCCTCCGCGACGACCAGTTCGGGCTGGTCCAGCAGCGTGGGCCGCACGCCGAGCGCCTGGTGCAGCAGCGATGCGGCCAGCGGCATCCGGCTGGCGCCGCCGACGAGGAACACGCCGGTCGGTGTGTCGCCGCCCGCGTGCTCCAGGACCCGGCGGGTGGCGTCGATGGTCCGCTCCAGGATCGGCCGGGCCACCTCGTCCAGCTCCTCGCGGCCGAGTGGCGCCTCCGTGTCGAAGATCGGCACGTGCAGCACGGTGGAGGTGGTGCGGGACAGGATCTCCTTGCCGGTACGCACGCCGTCCCACAGCGCGCGCCGGGCGCGCTGGTCCGTGCGGGTGGCCGGCGCGGACAGACGCTGCCAGAGCGCGGGATCCCGGGCCTCGAACGCGCGCCCGAGCAGGTCCACGATGGCGGCGTCGACGTCGAGGCCGCCGGTGTCGTCCAGGCCCTCGGTGGCGACGACCTCCAGGCCGTCGGCGCCGGCGCGGACCACGGACACGTCGAACGTGCCCGCACCGAAGTCGTAGACGATCACCTGGCCGCCCGGTGGGATCCGGGTGCCGGCGCGTGCGACCACGTAGCTCGCGGCCGCGAGCGGCTCGGACACCAGCGTCACGTCCGGGAACACGGACCGGGCCGCGGCCTCCAGCCGTTGCCGCCGCGGGCCCGCCCACGCGATGTGCCGCTTCGGGCTCGGTTCGAACCCGGCAGGGTCGGTCTGCGCGGCGTGCCACGCGTCCCGCCCGACGACCAGCCGGCCGGCCGGATCGGCCCAGACTGCGGACGGCAGCAGCGGCGACCCGTCGAACAACAGCGGCGTCGGACGCCCGTCCACCGTCAGCATCGCCACCGTATGGGACGTTCCGAAGTCGATCCCGAGCCGCACACCCCTCATCACCCCGGACACGGTACGGTTCCGCCGCCACCGGGTCTATCGCCTTCGCCGGCGTGCCGATTCGTACAGGATGATGCTCGGGGCCGTGGCGTCTGCGCCCCGAGATCGTCGCGCCGAACGGTTTCGCGACCGCACTATGGCTCCCCGTCGAACCGGCGACCTGATCCGTGACCGGGATCCGGGACGGGCCTGGGTCCCCGTCCCGGATCTCCTTCTCACCGTTGCAGCGCGGGCTCCGCGTCGTCAGTGAGCGGCCGTGGCCGGGTCGGTGGCTCCGCCGTCGGCCGGGACAGCCTGCTCGGCCACCAGATCCGCCGGCCGATCAGCAGGGTGAGGGCGGGCACCAGGACCGACCGCACGAGCAGGGCGTCGAGCAGCACGCCGAACGCGACCAGGAACCCGACCTCGACCAGCATCACCAGCGGAAGTGAGACGAGGACCGCGAACGTGGCGGCCAGGACCAGGCCTGCCGAGGTGATGACGCCACCGGTGGCGGAGAGGGCTTTGAGCATGCCGTCCCTGGTGCCGAGCCGGCCGGTCTCCTCCCGGGCCCGGCTGGCCAGGAAGATGTTGTAGTCGACGCCGAGCGCCACCAGGAACAGGAATGCCAGCAGCGGCACCGAATAGTCGATGCCCTGGAACCCGAGGATCGTCTCGAAGACGAACACGCTGCCGCCGAAGGCCGCGGCGAACGAGACGACCACGGTCGCCATCAGGACCAGCGGGGCCACGATCGCGCGCAACAGCAGCCCGAGGACGATCAGGACGACGGCGAGCACCAGCGGGATCACCAGCCTCTCGTCGCGGCGGGTGGTGACCTCGGTGTCGAGGTTCTCCGCGCTCGGTCCGCCGACGATCGCCTCCGCCCCGTCGACCGCGTGCACGGCGGTGCGTACCCGCGCGATGGTGTCGTACTCGGCGGGGGTGTCCGGCGCGTCGGCCGGGTACACGGAGATGTCGGTCCAGCCGTGGACGGTCTGGCCCGGTTCGGCCTGCGCCACGCCGGGAGTGCGCGTGACGACGTCGAGAATCTGCTTCTGGTACGCCGGCCGCGTGTAGACGGTCATCGGCTGGCCGCCGAGTTCCGGGAAGTTCTGGCGGAGCACGGTGAAGCCGGTGACCGACTCGGGCGGGGACAGGAACTGGTCCTGCTCCCGCAGGGCGCCGGTGTTGCCCGTCAGCCCGATGGCGAGCACGCCGAGGACGGCGAACGAGCCGAGCGTCGCCACCCACCGGCGGCGGCCGATCATGGTGCCGAGCCGCTCCCACAGCCCCGCCTTCGCCTGCACGGCCGTGCTGAACCGCGGGATGGCCGGCCAGAAGATCCGGCGGCCGAGCACCACGAGCACGGCCGGGAACAGGGTCAGCATGGCCACCAGCGCGCACAGGATGCCGGCCGCGCCGATCGGGCCGAGCCCGCTGATGCTGTTCAGGTCCGCGGCGAGCAGGCAGAGCAGGCCGGCGACCACGGTGGCCGCGGACGCGACGATGGCCGGCGCGGCGCCGCGCAGCGCGTGGATCATCGCGACCCGGACGTTCTCGTGATGGTGCAGTGTTTCCCGATATCGGGCGATGAGCAGCAGCGCGTAGTCGGTGCCGACGCCGAACACCAGGATCGTCAGCAGCGCCGAGTTCTGGTTGTCGACCACGATGCCGAAGCCCTTGACGAGCAGGTAGACGGTCGCCATGGAGGTCAGTGCGGCCACGCCCACCACGACCAGCGGGACGATCCACAGCACCGGGCTGCGGTAGGTGAGGATGAGCAGGATCGTGACGACGATGACGGTGGTGAGGAAGACCTGCAGGTCGATGCCGTCGAAGACGGCGTCCAGGTCGCCGTCGATCGCGGCCGGGCCGGTCACCTCGAGTTCCAGGCCGGCGGGCCGGTCCTTTGCGGCGTCACGCAGCGGGCCGACGAGCTCTTCCGGTGGGCCGTAGGCCGTGCTCAGGTCGAGGGCGAACATCATCGCCTTGCCGTTGGTGGACGGCCTGATCGAGGGTCCGTCGTCATCCTCCTCACCGGACGTCGCCGTCGTCGGCGGGTACCGCTCGGCCAGGGTGGCGTAGTGGCGGTCGACCGTGGCGCGGTCGGCGTGGGTCAGGCCGCCGGCGCGGTGGTACACGAAGACGAACGTGTTGTCCTCCGCGCCGGGAAGACTCTCCTCCAGTACCGCGACCTTGGTGGACTCGGCACTGGCCGGCAGCGCGTCCACGGCTTTGTCGGTGGTGACCGAGCTCAACTTTCCGCTCAACGGCACCATGACCGCTGCCAGGGCCACCCACAGGCCGATCACCAGCCACGGCACCCAGCGGCCGGGCGGCGTTTCTCTGTTCGGCATCACGGTGACTTTCATCGGTCCTCCTGAGGATTGCTTGTCCGAGGCCGATTTCGTACCGGGCGAATCTGAGACGATCCTTAATCCGGGTCCTGAGCACCGCATTAATGATCGTCTCAGATTCACTCGGTACGAAGTCGGCGTCAGATGAGCGAGCTGATCCGTCGACAGGAGACCGACATGAAACCCATGGGACGCCGCAGCTTCCTGGCCGCAGCCACGGCACTCGGCATCGGTGCCGGCGTGTCCTCACACGCCATCGCCTCGGCAGTGAGCGACAACGAGAAGACCCCGGACCAGGCTCCGGACCAGACGGCGGAAATCTACCAGCGGGACCGGGACCTGCCCTTCATCGGCACGGAGGAGACCTTTTCGACTCCCGCACTGCTAAAGCTGAACTCGATCAACGAGGATCACATAGCGTTTCTCGAGGAGATCGGTCTTCCGGATCTGGGTGAACGCCGCATCGGCGACATGGACGCGGGCGGACTGGACGTGCAAATCCTCTCCGCGCACACACCGTCCGTGCAGAACGTCCCCGGGCAGCGGGGGATCGACCTTGCCCATGACCTCAACCGGCAACTCGTGGACGGGCCGATCGCCGCATATCCGGGCCGCTTCAAGGCCTTCGCCACCCTGCCCCTGCGGAGCCCGGAGGCGGCGGCGGACGAGCTGGAACGCGCGGTCAGGCAAGACGGCTTCCTGGGCGCGCTGACCAACGGACACATCGCGGGGAAGTATCTCGATCATCCCGATTTCGAGCCGGTCCTGGCACGCGCCGTCGCACTCGATGTGCCGATCTACCTGCATCCCGGCTATCCGGCCGACGAGGTCTTCCGGACTTACTACAGCACCACGCGGCCTGAATACACGAAGGAGTTCCAGGACTACATCTTCAGCGGGTCTGGATATGGCTGGCACCAGGAGGTGCTGACCCAATGCATTCGGATGATCACGTACGGGGTCTTCGACAGGTTCCCCACGCTGAAGATCATCATCGGTCACATGGGCGAAGGTCTTCCCTTCTACTACGAGCGGATCGTCAACGACATGGGCGAGCCGACCGCGAACTCGCTCGAGAAACCCTTCGGGCAATACTTCCAGGACAACTTCTGGGTCACCACCAGCGCATTTCCGCAGACCGAACTGCTCGATCTCCTGCTGAAGCACATCAGCGTGGATCGAGTGATGTTCGCAACCGACTACCCGTTCGCGGACATCAAGGCGCAGACCGACTGGTTCCGCGGAGTCGACCTGCCACGCGAGGACAAGGAGAAGATCGCGTTCCGCAATGCAGAGAACCTGTTCAGAATGAAGATTCCCGTGAGGTGACACGCCGGCGCCGGTAGCGCGGGGCCCGGTCTCTAATACTGGCCTCAGGTTGATCGGGAAGGATGAGCGTCAAAGGCACCGGCGGGCGGGAGGGGCAGGAGTGCGGATCATGATCGCGGATGACGAGGCGGCGATCCGTGAGTCGCTGGAGCGGGTCCTCCAGGTCGAGGGTTACGAGACCAGCACCGTCGCCAACGGGCTCGCCGTGCTCGACGGCGTCGGCGGGGCCGGCGGCGACGCGCTGGACCTGCTGATCCTCGACGTGATGATGCCCCGCCTCGGCGGGTTGGAGACCTGCCGCCGTTTGCGGGCGGCAGGACGGGATCTGCCGGTGCTGATGCTGACCGCCCGGGATCAGGTCTCCGACCGGGTCGCCGGGCTGGACGCGGGCGCCGACGACTATCTGCCCAAGCCGTTCGCCACCGAGGAGTTGCTGGCCCGGGTGCGGGCCCTGCTGCGCCGGCGCACGCCGGCCGGCGACGGGGAGTCACAGATCCTGTCGTTCGCCGACGTGCGGATCGATCCCGACCGGTTCGAGGCGTGGCGTGGCCGTCGGCCACTGCACCTGACCCGGACCGAGTTCTCCCTCCTGCAGGTCCTCGTGCGCAACGCGACCCGGGTCCTGACCCGCGACGCGCTGTTCGAGGCGATCTGGGGCTTCGACATGAGCACCACCGCCAACAACCTTCAGGTGTACGTGAGCTACCTGCGCCGCAAGATGGAGGCCGAGGGCGAGCCGCGATTGATCTACACGCTTCGCGGACTGGGATACACGTTGCGGGAGACGCCTCCGTGAGCAGATCCGAGGTCCGGGAGCCGCGCCGGCTGACCCGGTGGTGGCGCGGGCGGTCGCTGCGGACCAGGATGACGGTGATCGCGGCGACCGCCATCGCGGTCAGCGTGTTCGTGTCCTTCCAGGTGGCCAGCGAGCTGATGGACCACAAGCTGCTGGACACCGCCGAGGATCAGCTGCACGCCGACGCCCGCGTCCTGGCGGCCGGCGCGGAGCGCGCCGGCCTGGCGCAGGTCCAGCTGCCGCCGTACCCGGGATCCGGCCGGCTGGTGCGGGTCATCCTGCCCGGCGGCGCGACCCGGACGCCGGCCGGCCAGCCCGAGCTGCCCCCGGTCAGCGAGGACGCCGGGCGCGTCGCGAAGGGCGCGTCGACCGACCTGCTGGAGTCGACCGACTGGAACGACGGCTACCGCGTCTACACGCTGCGGGCCGGCGACGGCGCGGTCCAGGTGGCCGACCTCGCCGACGACAGCCCGATCAACGAGTTCGGGTTCGGCATGCTGTTGATCGGGCTGTTCTGCGTGGCCGGCGGCGCCCTGATCGGGCGGGGCGTCGCGCGGGCCGCGCTGGCACCGATCGACCGGCTGGCCGCCGCCGCGGTGCGTATCGCGGACACCCGGGATCTCGACGCCGGCATCCCGGACGAGGGCGGTGGGGAGATCCGGCGGCTGATCCAGTCGATCAACGACATGCTCGCCGCGCTGCGGGAATCCCGGCAGGCTCAGCGACTGCTCGCCGAGGACGCCTCCCACGAGCTCAAGACCCCGCTCACCAGCCTGCGCCTCAACATCGAGCTGCTGATCCGGCTCGATCGGCGCGGCACCCTGGACAGTGCGCTGCCGGCGGAGAGCCGGACCCGGCTGCTCAACGATCTCGGCGCCCAGGTGGCCGAGTTGAGCACGCTCGCCGCCGAACTGACCGAGGTGGCACGCGGTGACGTCAGCGACGAGAGCACCGAGCTGATCGACTTCGCCGACGTGGTGGTGGCCGCCGCGACCCGGGCGCGTTCGCGCATGCCCGACATCGAGGTCGCGCTCGACGTGGGCTCCGTGTGGGTGAGCGGGCGGCCCGCCGCGCTGCAGCGGGCGGTGCTCAACCTCATCGACAACGCCGGCAAGTGGTCCCCCGCGGACCAGCCGGTCCAGGTCCGGCTCCGTGCCGACGACGCGTCGGCCGTGCTCGAGGTCGACGACGCCGGACCAGGCATCGACGCCGCCGACGCGCCGCGGGTGTTCGACCGGTTCTACCGTGCCGACAGCGCCCGGTCACTGCCGGGATCCGGCCTCGGGCTGTCGATCGTGCGGCGGGTCGTCGACGCCCACGGCGGCCGGGCCACCGTCGCACGCTCCACCCGCGGTGGCGCGCTGCTCCGGGTCGACCTTCCGGCCGCTTCCCCGCCGGTCACGTGAGGGTCTGGAAGGAGCGGCGGGAGAAACCCATCATGAAGCCGTCGATGGTGGTGCGGACGGTGCGGTCGGCCGCGTCGGCGGCGCCGAGCGTGATGAACAGCGGCGTGAAGTGGTCCGGGGTGGGGTGGGCGAACGGCATGCCGGGCGCGCGGTCGTGCCAGGCGGCGAGTTCGTCGACGTCGCCGCGGGCCAGGGCCTCGGAGACCCAGGCGTCGAACTCGGAGGACCAGGCCGGTGGGCGGTTGTGCAGCACCATGTCGCGGGTGACCGAGCGCATGCCGTGGGTCATGAAGCCGGAGCCGATGATCAGCGTGCCCTCGGCGCGCAGTTCGCGGAGGCGGGCGCCGAGTGCGAGCAGGCGGGCGCCCGCATCCAGGGTCCGTCGTCGAAGAGCGGCGGGGCGCTGTGGCTGAGGTAGAGCGCGGGCAGCGGGCCGTCCGCGGGGGTCCAGTCGCGCTGTGCACGGGCACGCGTGATGGCCTGCGGCAGGAACGCGTCGTACGCGGCGGCGGGTAGTCCGGACATGGTGGTGCTCGTCTCTCAGAGGTTGAAGGGGCCGTCGGGGTCGACGGTGCGCATGATCCGGCCGCAGATGTCGTGCAGCTGCTTGGGCTGGGTCTTGGTCAGGGGGTCGAAGACGAGGCGGCGGACCTCCTCGACGTGGCCGGGCGCGGACGCGACGACCTTGTCCATGCCGTCGCCGGTGAGGATCGCGAGCGTGTAGCGGCCGTCGCCGGGGTCGGGGGCGCGGCGGACCCAGCCGCGTTTCTCCAGCCGGCCGATCGCCTGGGACAGGCGCGGGAGCGAGCCCTCGGACATCCGGGCCAGCAGGCTCATCCGCAGCTGCCGGTCGGGGGCGTCGGAGAGCGCGGCCATGATGACGTACTCGAAATGGCTGATCCCGGCGTCGCGCTGCATCTGGGCGTCGAGCGCGGCGGGCAGGCGGACCAGCGTGGCGACCAGCGCCTTCCAGGCCTTCTGCTCGTCGGCGCTCAGCCAGCGGGGTTCGTCCGTCACGTCGCCGAGTATAGCGATGACTTGCACGCTTAACTCATCGCGACTACGGTTCGCTTAACTGTTTAAGTCATTGGAGACGTTGAGGAATCATGAACATCGTTCTGTGGGTCATCGCCGGGCTGCTCGCGGTCGCGTTCGGCTTCTCCGGCATCATGAAGCTCACCCAGCCGCGGGCGAAGCTGGTCGCCTCCGGCCAGGCCTGGGCCGAGCACGCCCCGGCCGGTGCGGAGAAGGCGATCGGCGCGGCGGAGCTGGCGGCCGCGATCGGCCTGATCGTGCCGCCGCTGGTGGGCATCGCGACGATCCTGACACCGCTGGCCGCGACCGGCCTGGTGCTGCTGATGATCGGCGCGATGATCGTGCACGTGGTGCGCAAGGAGTTCCCGATGCTCGCGCCGAACGTGGTGCTGGCGATCCTGGCCGCGATCGTGGCGTGGGGGCGGTTCGGGCCGCACGCGTTCTGACCCCTTGATCGGGTGCCGTGACCGATTACGCCGGTTGCGGCACCTCGATCGGTGAATGGGCATGCGCCGATGCCGATTCTGTTCTAGCGTCCCCTGTGGTCACCGACACCCATGGGGGCATGATGCTGAGACGAACGACTGTGGTTCTCACCTCGATCCTCGCGATGCTGCTCAGCACCGCGCAGGGCGCGCAGGCACACGGCGGCGGCGGGTTCTCGCCCGGCGCGCCCGGCATCGGCGACGCCTACTACCCGCTGGACGGCAACGGCGGTTACGACGTCCGGCACTACGACCTGGACATCGGCTACACGCCCGCGACCGACGTGCTGACCGGCGTCGCCACGATCAGCGCGCGCGCCACGCAGAACCTGTCCGCGTTCAACCTCGACTTCGAGGGCCTGACCATCCGGTCGCTGACCGTGGACGGCAAGGCGGCGGCCTACACGCGCAACGGCGGCGAGCTGACCGTCACGCCCCGGCACGGCCTGCGCAAGGGCCGCGGGTTCACGGTGGTGGTGCGCTACGACGGCGTCCCGCAGACGATCGACGACCCGAACCTGGGTCTGACCGGCATCTTCCACACCGACGACGGCATGATCATGGCCGGCCAGCCGGACGTGGCCGCCACGTGGTACCCGGTGAACGATCACCCGAAGGACAAGGCATCGTACACGATCAGGACGACCGTGCCCGAGGGCCTCGAGGTGGTCTCCAACGGCGCGCTGACCGGCACGAAGACCCGCCGCGGCCTCACCACCTGGACGTGGGACGCGCCCGAGCCGATGGCGTCCTACCTGGTCACGGTCAACGTCGGCCAGTTCGACATCACGTCCTACAGGTCCGGCGGCATCCGCTACTGGGACGCGGTCGACCCGGACCTGCCCGGTTCCAGCTACGGGCCGTTCATCAAGAGCGCGTTCGACCGGCACCCGGAGATCAACGGCTTCCTGGCGGACGTCTTCGGGCCGTACCCGTTCCGCACGTCCGGCGGCATCGTCGACGACATGGAGGGGCTCGGCTTCGCGCTGGAGACGCAGACCCGGCCGATCTACTCGAAGTACTTCTTCACCAGCGCGGACAACGGCGCCGGCGTGGTCGTGCACGAGCTGGCCCACCAGTGGTACGGCGACAGTCTCGCGGTCGGCCGCTGGCAGGACATCTGGCTCAACGAGGGCTTCGCCACCTACGCGGAGTGGCTGTGGACCGAGCACGAGGGCCAGGGCACGCCGCAGCAGATCTTCGACGCCAGCTATGCGGACTTCCCGGCCGACCACCCGTTCTGGCAGCTCAAGATCGGCGACCCGGGGCCGGTCAACCTGTTCGACTACCCGGTCTACCTGCGCGGCGCCATGACGCTGCAGGTGCTGCGCAACCGGGTCGGCGACGACGCGTTCTTCCGGATCGTCCGCGGCTGGGCCCAGACCCGCAAGGGCGACAACGTGACCACGCCGGAGTTCATCGCGTTCGCGGAGCGGGTGTCGCGTCAGCAGCTCGACGACCTGTTCGACACGTGGCTGTTCACGCCGGGCCGGCCGGAGGTGGCTTCTCCGGCTCGCGCTTCGGCGGATTCCGCAGCCCCGGCTGCGCCGGAGCTGCGCCGCTGATTCACCGCGGGCCGGGTTCCGCCGATCGGAGCCCGGCCCGTGCGTGGTTTTTCAGAGCATCAGAGGGTACGGCCCGTCAGCGCGACGAGCAGGCCGTGTGCCGCGCTCAGGGGCGTCCGCCCGTGGAGCGAGACAGGCGGTTCTCGTCGCGCACGAGGTGCCCGCCCGTCGAGCACGATGGACGGGTCGCGTCGCGCCCAGGGTGTTCGCCCGTGGAGCGCGACGCGCGGGCTGTGCCGCCCCGGGAGGTTCTCAGCGGGAGGAGAACGCCGCGTCGAACGCCGCGTCCGGCGCGTCGAACGCCAGGTTCCGCACGAAGTGCAGCGCCTCGGGCGCGCCGACCAGGCGGTCCATGCCGGCGTCCTCCCACTCGATGGACAGCGGCCCGTTGTAGCCGATCGCGTTCAGCGCGCGGAAGCAGTCCTCCCACGGCACGTCGCCGTGCCCGGTCGAGACGAAGTCCCAGCCGCGCCGCAGGTCCGCCCACGGCAGGTGCGAGGCGAGCCGGCCGCGGCGGCCGTCGCCGGTGCGGACCTTCGCGTCCTTGCAGTCGACGTGGTAGATCCGGTCGGCGAAGTCGAGGATGAAGTTCACCGGGTCGAGCTCCTGCCACACGAAGTGCGACGGGTCCCAGTTCAGGCCGAACGCGGGCCGGTGGTCGACCGCTTCCAGCGCCCGCTTCGTGGTCCAGTAGTCGTAGGCGATCTCCGACGGGTGCACCTCGTGCGCGAACCGCACGCCGACCTCGTCGAACACGTCCAGGATCGGGTTCCACCGGTCCGCGAAGTCCTGGTAGCCGCGCTCGATCATCGAGGCCGGGACCGGCGGGAACATGGCCAGCGTGTGCCAGATGGACGAGCCGGTGAACCCGACGACCGTGTTCACGCCGAGCTTCGCGGCCGCGCGGGCGGTGTCGGCGATCTCGGCGGCGGCCCGCTGCCGTACCCCCTCCGGTTCGCCGTCGCCCCAGATCCGGGCCGGCACGATGTCCTGGTGCCGCTCGTCGATCGGGTGGTCGCAGACGGCCTGGCCGACCAGGTGGTTGGAGATCGCGAAGACCTGCAGGTTGTGCTTGGCGAGCTGTTCGCGCTTGCGGTCCACGTACGACTCGTCGGACAGCGCCTTGTCCACCTCGAAGTGGTCGCCCCAGCAGGCGATCTCCAGCCCGTCGTAGCCCCACTCGGAGGCGAGCCGGCACACCTCCTCGAACGGCAGGTCCGCCCACTGACCGGTGAACAGCGTGATCGGTCGCGCCATGTGATCTTCTCCCTCGATGCGCGCGGTGCCTGTGGTGGGGCCATGCGGCGGCACAGACGCGCGTGCGGCGTCTTCACCAGCCGGTCGGCGCGAGGGAGGGCCGAACCAGGACCCGGCAGGGCACGCCCGGTGAGGGCCGACGGGATCGTGCACCCCGGGCGGGTTGCGCCTCCCGCCCGAGCCGTCGGCCCGCGGGACAGCCCGCGGATCCGCTCCTCACCTTAGGCCATGATCAGCCCGCCGTGAACTCCTTCGCGATCGACTCGACGCCGCGCAGGATCAGGTCCAGGCCGAGGAGGAAGTCGGCGTCGTCGATCCAGTCCGGGTGCGCGCCGAACGCGCCGCCGGCCACCGCGGCCGACAGCGCCGGGTAGATCGCCGGGTCGAGCACCTGGCCGAGCATCGCGCCGTAGTCGGCCGGTCCTTCCAGCCCCTCCTGCGGGGCCAGCGCGGCGGCGAGCGAGGCCTGCTGGGCGGCGTACCCGGTCAGCGTCGTCGCGATCGCGATCCCGGCCTGCGCGGGCAGCCCGGTGCCGGCCAGCGCCGCCAGCGCGCGGTCGAGCCAGAGCAGCGTGCGCGGCCCGGTCGGCGGCGTGCGCCGGGTGAGCTCCAGCTGCCACGGGCGCGCGATCAGGAAGTCCCGGTTCGCCCGCGTCCAGACCGTCAGGTAGTCGCGCCAGCCGCCCTCGAACACGGGCGGGTCCGGCACTGCCGCGTCCGCCATCAGGATCAGCAGCTCGTCCTTGTTCCCGACGTACCGGTACAGCGACATCGGCGCGACCCCGAGCGCGCTCGCCACGCTGCTCATCCGCACGCCGGCCAGCCCGTCCGCGTCCGCGATCGCGATCGCCGCGGCCACGATGCCGGGCACGTCCAGGCTCGGCCGCGGCCCGTGCCGCGAGCTGGTGTCCCGCCCCCACATCCGGGCGACCGTCGCATCCATCCGGTCAGTCTAGAGATTCTTACTGCGTATGCCGTACGGTGTAGCTTGTACGCAGAAGGAGAGGGTCATGGAACGCTCGATCAACGTCGATGCGGTGCGCGGGTTCGCGCTGCTCGGGATCTTCGTGGTGAACGTGACGTTCATGGCCTCGGCCTACCCCGGCAACCTCACGGTCGACCCGCGCTTCGGCTCCGCGCTCGACGAGGCCGTGCGCCTGCTGTCGTCGGTGCTGGTCGACATGAAGTTCTACGTGCTGTTCTCGTTCCTGTTCGGCTACAGCTTCACGCTGCAGATGCGCGCCGGCGACGGCTTCACCGCCCGGATGCTGCGCCGCATCGCCGGGCTGTTCGTCATCGGCGCGCTGCACACGGTCTTCCTGTACGGCGGGGACGTGCTCACGACGTACGCCATCGCGTGTTTGATCTTGCTCTTGATGCGCCGCGTCCGGGACGTGACCGCGATCAGGGTGGCTGCCGGCATCTACGCGTTCGTGCTGCTCAGCATGGTGATCAGCGGGCTGCTCGTCGACGCGTCCGCCTGGCTGCCCGACCCGGCCGTCGCGACCGCCGAGACCGCGCGGATGGCCACCGGCGGCTGGGGCGCCCACATCGCGCACAACATCGGCGGCCTGTGGCTCCTCCTGCTCAACGCCGCGTCCGTGCAGGGGCCGACCGCGCTCGCCATGTTCCTGCTCGGCATGGTCGCCGGGCGCCGCGGGCTGCTGTCCCGCGTCCGCGGCGACGAGCCGGTGCTGCGCCGCATCCAGTGGATCGGATTCCCGGCCGGGCTGGCCGGCGGCCTGATCTACGCGCTCGGCGGCGGCAACGGTTCCGGCCTGGCCGCGGCCGCCAGCGTCGCCACCGCGCCGCTGCTGACCGCGGCCTACGTCGCCACCCTCCTGCGGATCATCCGCCGGTGGGGCGCGGTCCGGCAGGTGCTGGCCCCCGCCGGCCGGATGGCGCTGACCAACTACCTCGGCCAGTCCGTCGTGGGGCTGCTCGTCTTCACCGGCGTCGGCCTCGGCCTGGCGGGCACGTTCTCGCCGGGAGCGCTGATGCTGCTGGTCGCGGTGGTCTTCGCGGGTCAGAGCGCGGCGAGCGCGCTGTGGCTGCACCACTTCCGCTACGGGCCGGCGGAGTGGATCCTGCGCTGGCTGACCAACGCCCGGCGCCCGGCCCTGGCGGGCGCCGCCTGACCACCTGTCGATGTCCTGGCCGGCCGGCCGGCTGGTCGTCGGGCGGGACGCGTGGCACGCCGCGCAGACCGACCCTGCCGGGTTCGAACCGAGCCCGAAGCGGCACATCGACGAGGAGTCCATGCTGCTCGGCGCCGCCGAGCCGGCCACCGCGGACGTGATCGCGGCCGTGCTCGGGCGCGTCGCGGAGGAAGCCCGGCAGGTCGGCGGCGGACCCGTCGGCGGCGTGACGCTGACCCATCCGGCCGCCTGGGCCGCACCCCGGCGGCAACGCCTCGAAGAGGCCGCGCGGACCGTCTTCCCGGACGTGACCCTGGTGTCCGAACCGGTCGCCGCCGCGAGCTACGTGGTCGAACGCGCCGGCACCCGCATCCCGCCCGGCGGTCACGTCGTGGTCTACGACTTCGGCGCCGGCACCTTCGACGTCTCCGTGGTCCGCGCCGGCGGCACGGGCCTGGAGGTCGTCGCCACCGAGGGACTGGACGACACCGGCGGCCTCGACGTCGACGCCGCCATCGTGGACCTGCTCGGCCGCGCCTTCGAGGCGCAGGACCCGGCGATCTGGCAGCGGCTCGCCGCACCCACGACCCGCCCGGACCAGCGCGCCCGCCGCATCCTGTGGGACGGCGTCCGTACCGGCAAGGAGATCCTGTCCCGGACCACCTCTACCGTGCTGCACGTGCCGGTCTTCGACGCTGAGGCGCCGTTCGGCCGCGAAGAGCTGGAGGCGGTGGCGCGCCCGATCCTGGACCGGACGATCGAGGCCACCCGCCGGGTCCTGGCGCACGCCGGCGGCGACACACCCACCGGCGTGTTCCTGGTCGGCGGCGCCAGTCGCATGCCGCTGGCCGCATCACTGCTGCACCAAGCGCTCGGCGTCCGCCCCACACTGCTCGACCAGCCGGAGCTGGTCGTCGCGGAGGGCGCGCTCTACACGATGCCGCCGACCGACCCCGTGGCCGCACCAGCCGACATCCCACGCATCGCCACACCCGCGAGGACGCGGCGACGGGTGCCCGTCATCGCGGGCACCACCGCCGCGCTGCTCCTGGCCACCACGCTCGCCGTCTGGGCCGGCAACCGCGACACACCTCAGGGCAGCGGCCCGGCCCCCTCCTCACCACCGGCCTCGCCCAGCGCCGCCGCACCCAGCGTCTCGCCCACCCCGTCGATCGGCCCCGGCCTGGACCCGTGCCTGGTCGGCCTGTGGAAGCAGGAGCAGTACGGCATCGACGCCAACATCTACGACAGCCGCACGCGCCTGACCGGCTACGACACCGGCACGATCACCTACCGGCCGGACGGCACCTACGAGATCGTCTACTCCGGCGCGCCGATGGGAGCGTCGATCACGGACGGCCGCTGGGAGAACGTCTTCAAGGGCACGATCAGTGGTCGCTACCAGACCAAGGACGGCAAGATCGTCGTCTCCGGGCTGACCGCCAAGGGCACCTCGGTGCTGTCCCGCAACGGCCAGGTCAACAACTCCACGACCATGACCGGCAACACCGAGCCCGTCGAGTACACCTGCACCGGCACGACGCTCGCGCTGCACGCCAGCTTCTACGACGTCGAACTGTCCCGCACCACGACGTGACCGGCCACAATCACGATCCGAAGGCAGATGTCCCGCTTCCGGCGCGGTCACCGTCCGCGAGCTCCCGCGGCCTCGGATCCGTGGCCGGTCACCACAAACCCCCACGCACGGCCGCAGGCGGCCTTCCCGCCGGATCATGGGTGAGAGATGCAGTTCTTCCGTACCCCCGCCGGCCCTTGATCTTGATCCTGTCCTTCACGCCGGGCCGGACATCAGATCGGCGAAGTTCGCGGCCGCGAACTCGGACGTGAGCAGCCGTGCGAGGCGGGCGCGGGCCTCCGGTGCCGGAACGGCCCGGCCGTCACTGCGCCGGAGTCGTGGAACGCTTCGGTGAGCCAGTGCGAGAACTCGCCGCGGGCCGGCGCCTTGGACGTGTCCGGGTCGTGCGCACCCGGTCACCCAATATTGATTAGTGGCTCAGTTGTCCGGCGTGGCGCGGGCGTCGTAGTCGAGCCGGGCCCGCTCCACCTCCGGCAGGTGTGTGTTCTTCCACGCGCGCATCGGCGCGGCCGCGCCCAGGATGCTCTCGCCCAGCGGCGTCAGGCGGTACGTGACGTTCGGCGGCATCACGGCGTAGACCGTCCGGTTCACGAACCCGTCGCGCTCCAGCGTGCGCAGCGTGGCCGTGAGCACGCGCTGGCTGATGCCGGGCAGGGCGCGCTTGAGCTCGGTGAACCGGCGCGGCCCGTCGGCGAGCCGGCCGATGACCGGCAGCGACCACTTGTCCGCGATCAGCGGCGCGGTGCAGGGACCGCCTGCGGTCATGGTTACCTCCAGAGAACCGGGGCACCCGAAAGTGCCTGATTGTGGCGTTTTGGCCGACGGGACAGGATCGAGGGGCAATCGTAATCGCGGAAAGAGGCGGTACCGGCAATGGCGACATATGTGCTTGTCCACGGCGCGTGGCACAGCGGCGAGGTGTGGGACCGGGTGACGCCGCTGCTGACCGCGGCGGGGCACCGGGTGTTCGCGCCGTCGCTGACCGGGCACGGCCCGACGCGGGACCGGATGACACCGGAGGTGGGGCTGGAGACCTACGTCGGTGACATTGTCACGCTGCTGCGCGCGGAGGATCTGCACGACGTGATCCTGGTCGGGCACAGCTACGCCGGCATGGTGATCTCCGGCGCGGCCGGCGCGGTCCCGGAGCGGATCGGGCGGCTCGTCTACCTGGACGCGATGGTGCCGGTCGACGGCGAGACCGCGGTCGACGTGATGCCGGAGATCGCCGGCATGATCGAGGCGTCCGGGTCGTGGCGGGTGCCGCCGTTCCCGCTGGAGTTCCTCGGCGTGACCGCGCCGGAGGACGTGGCCTGGGTGAGCGGGATGCTGACGGACGAGCCGGCGCTCTGCTACCGGCAGCCGGTGCGGATGGCCGGGCCGGCCGTGGCGGCGGTGCCGCGGACCCACATCCACTGCGTGGGCGAGTCGCGGGACGTGACCAGGCGCCCGGTCGACGGCGAGGTGTGGACGCTGGCGTCCGGCCACGACTGCATGGTCACGGTGCCCGGCGCGCTGGCGGACCTGTTGCTGAAGCTGGGCTGACGAGCCGGCCCGGTGAGAGGCACTGCCGGGCGGGCGGGCGCGCGACCGGTGGGCCGCGGAGGCGAGTGGGGCCGCGTCCGGAAGATCCCCGGGTTTTCGCCCGCGACCGGCCCGGCGGCCGGGCGCGGGACGGGACCGGCCGCCGGGCCGGCGCCACCGAGCCGTCCGGCCGGCGGGCCGCGAAGCGTTCTCAGGGGGTGCGCGCGCCGGCGCGTACCCCCTGAGCTGCTTTTATCTTTCGATTCTCTGGTTCTTGCCGATCACGACGATGCCGTTGTCGGACACCGTGAAGCGCTGCCGATCGCGCTCGAGGTCGACGCCGATCTCGGCCCCCTCCGGAATCCGGACGTTCTTGTCGATGATGGCGTTGCGGATCACCGCGTGCCGGCCGACGTCCACGCCGTCGAGCAGGACGGAACCGCTCACGTTCGCCCAGGAGTGGACGCGGACGCCGGGGGAGAGGATCGAGTTCTCCACCATCGAGCCGGAGACCACCACACCGGGGGAGATCATCGAGCCGACCGCGCGGCCCACGCGCTCCTCCCAGCCGTGCACGAACTTCGCCGGAGGGTACGGCGCATGGTCGGTCAGGATCGGCCACTGCATGTTGTAGAGGTTGAAGATGGGGTGGATCGCGATCAGATCCATGTTCGCCTCGTAGTACGAGTCGAGCGTCCCCACGTCCCGCCAGTAGGCCCGGTCCCGTTCCGTGCTGCCCGGGATCACGTTGTCCCGGAAGTCGTATACGTTCGCGGTACCGCGGGACACGAAGCTCGGGATGATGTTGCCACCCATGTCGTGCTTGCTGGACAGGTCCAGGCCGTCGCTGGTCACGGACTCGATCAGCGCCTTCGTGGTGAACACGTAGTTGCCCATCGAGGCGTAGATCTCGTCCGGCGCGTCCGGCAGGCCGATCGCGTCCGACGGCTTCTCCCGGAACGCGGAGATCCGGCGGCCGCTCTCGTCGACCTCGATCACGCCGAACTGGTCCGCCATCGACAGCGGCTGGCGGATGCCGGCCACCGTGACGTCCGCGCCGGAGTCGATGTGGTCCTGCAGCATCTGCAGCGGGTCCATCCGGTAGATGTGGTCCGCGCCGAAGACGATGACGTAGTCCGGATCCTCGTCGTTGATCAGGTTGAGGCTCTGGTAGATCGCGTCCGCGGAGCCGGCGAACCAGCGGGGGCCGAGCCGCTGCTGGGCCGGGACGGGCGTGACGTAGTTGCCCAGCAGATTCGACATCCGCCAGGTCTGGGTGATGTGCCGGTCCAGCGAGTGCGACTTGTACTGGGTCAGCACGACGATCTTGAGGAAGCCGGCGTTCGCCAGGTTCGACAGGACGAAGTCGATGAGTCGGTAGATGCCCCCGAAGGGCACGCCGGGTTTGGCACGGTCGGCGGTGAGCGGCATGAGCCGCTTGCCCTCACCTCCGGCCAGGACGATGGCAAGAACTTTGGGCGTCATGAAAGGACGTTAACCAGGCGCGCGACGCTCCGCCAGCCGGGAAGCGAATCTTTGTTTAGGGTGCGATGGTGGGCACTGACAGGTTTAGAGTCGACCTTCTCTCGCGGGAGTACCCGCCATCCGTCTACGGCGGCGCCGGCGTGCACGTGGAGTACCTGGCGGCGGCGCTTCGCGCGCTGACGTCGGTCAATGTGCACTGTTTCGGCGCTCCTCGTCTCGACGCTACGGCGTATGCCGATATTAGCGAACTAAAGGACGCAAATCCGGCATTGCAGGTGCTCGGGGTGGATCTGGCCATGGCCGCCGGCGTGGCCGGCACGGACGTGGTGCACAGCCACACGTGGTACGCCAACCTCGCCGGTCACCTGGCCAAACTGCTGCACGGCGTCCCGCACGTGGTGACGACGCACAGCCTCGAACCGCTGCGCCCGTGGAAGGCGGAGCAGCTCGGCGGCGGCTACGCGCTGTCGTCGTGGGCGGAGAAGACGTCGCTGGAGGCCGCCGACGCGGTCATCGCGGTCTCCGAGGGCATGAAACGCGACGTCCTGGCGGCCTATCCCGGCGTATCGCCCGACAGGGTGCGGGTGGTGCACAACGGCATCGACACGGTGCAGTACGCGCCGGATCCCGCCACGGAGGTGCTCGAACGCCTCGGCATCGCCACCGGCGTCCCGACGCTGACGTTCGTCGGCCGGATCACCCGGCAGAAGGGCCTGCCCTACCTGCTGCGCGCCGCCCGGCAGGTCGACCCGTCCGCACAACTGGTGTTCCTGGCCGGCGCGCCCGACACGCCCGAGATCGCCGCCGAGGTCGCCGGCCTGGTCGACGAGCTGCGCGCCACCCGGGACAACGTGGTCTGGATCCCGGAGATGGTCACCAAGCCGGAGGTCATCCAGATCCTCACGCACAGCACGGTGTTCGTCTGCCCGTCCGTCTACGAGCCGATGGGCATCGTCAACCTTGAGGCGATGGCGTGCGAGACCGCGGTCGTCGCCACCGCCACCGGCGGCATTCCCGAGGTCGTCTCCGACGGCGTGACCGGCCTGCTGGTCCCGATCGACCAGGTCTCCGACGGCAGCGGCACCCCCGTCGACCCGACGCGCTTCGTGACCGACCTGGCAAACGCGATCAACTCGCTGATCACGGACCCGGACCGGGCCCGCCAGATGGGCCTGGCCGGCCGGCAACGGGCCGTCGACCACTTCTCCTGGCCGGCGATCGCGGAGGCCACGATGGAGGTATACCGCTCGGTTCTCTGACTCGTGCCGACGCCGGCCCGCGCCGTGTCGAGTTCGTCCTGAACCGTCCCGTCGCGCGGCACGTCGACGCTGGAGGTCGGACCCGGGCCGCGGGCGGTCTGGACGTTCTGACGGTGGTGGTGAGGGGCGGTCACCCGCCCCTCACCCGCCTACCGCAGGTGCCGGGTGAAGAACCGCACCGCGTCCGCCCACTCGGCCTCCGGCACCTCACCGTGCCCGCCGGGATTCGCGTGCAGCGCCTTCTCCTGGCTGCCGATGCTGTCGAACAGCTCCAGCGCCGCATCCCGCGACACCAGCTCGTCGTCCCACTGCATCAAAAACCGCGTGGGTACGGAGATGAGCGCCGCATCCGCCGACTCGTGCCCGAGAAGGCCGAGGACGGCCGCGCGAACCCTCGGTTCCCGCGCGACGAACGGAATGCCGAGCCCGGAGCCCATCGACAGGCCGAAGTAGCCGATCGGGCCCGGGTCGAGGGCGTCCAGGACCGCGCGCCACTCGGGGATGCTCTGGTCGGAGAGCAGCTTGTGCAGCGCCGCGACGCCACCGGGCTCGCGGATCCGGGCGATGGCTTGCTCGTGCGCCTCGGTCCGCGGGCGGCCGTTGTGGGCCGGGGCGTCCATGGCAAGCACCGCGAACCCGCCGTCGAGGACGAAGCGTCGGGCCGCGGCGAGCATGGAAGGGGCCTTCTTGTGCTGGCCGCCGCCGTGGGCGTTGACGATGAGGGGGCGGTCGGCGAGCTTCTTGCCGTCGTCCGGGGTCCAGAGCACGGCGGGGACGTCGTCGAGGAGGAATTCCTGCTCGGTGATGCCGTCGGTGGAGGTGAAACGCATGTGGGTGCCGGCCTTTCGGGGGTGCCTCGGGCGGGCGCTCCCTAGCCTCTGTCCACGAGGGAGTCCCGCGCTGTCGGTGCAGCGTTGATGGGTCTCACCTCCTTGGGGGTTTCACGGTCGGCGAGAACTTATCACGCAGTGGGGGGTGGTGTCGGTGGCGTTTTGCCTCCGGCGGGAGCGCCCCGGAGCCGGAGCGCTCCCGCCGGAGGTCCGCCGGAGGCAAGAACCGCCGCCCACACCACCCAATGCCACCCGAGGGGCCATCGGCACCAGAATGCCGCCGGTTCACCATCAGGGCTGCTGTCTGCCGAAATTTCGGGCGCGGAGCGCCCGGCACCCGCTTCCGGCAAGACCCTGATGCTCAACAGCAGCGCCCCGGGCTCGAGACGGTCCTGTGCTCGGTCAGAGCATCATCGAGACCGGCGCGCCCTCGTCCAGCAGCAGGCGTCCGTGGTCCTCTGCGGTGATGAACGGGTTCAGCCCGGCGTAGCGGCTGCCGACCTCGGCGTCGCGCCAGAAGCGCTGCAGCGGGTTGTCGTCCGTGAAGCCGCTCGCACCGTGCAGGTCCAGCAGCCGGGCGAGCGCGGCCCGGCTGTCCTGCGCGGCCTGCACAAGGTCCATGCGCATGCGGGAGCGGTCCGCGATCGGCAGATCCGTGTCCGTCTCGTCCAGCGCGTCGGCGACCGCGAGGGTGCGGATCAGTGCGCCGTCGATCAGCCGGGAGGCCTCCGCGAACCAGTGCCGGGCCAGCGGCGATTCCGCGGTCCGCCGGTAGGTGGTGCCGGCGGGCGCCCGGTCTCCGCGCAGCGCGGCCTCGACCACGTCCCGGGCGCCGTGCGCGGCGCCCAGCACGGGGGCCAGGTGGGCCAGCACGGCCGCGACGGAGAAGCGGGCCGGCACCGGGGGCGGGGGCAGCAGCGTCCGGTGTGCGGGGACCTCGACGCCGTCCGCCACCAGCGTGTGGCTGCTGGTCCCGGCCATGCCGAGGGCTCGCCAGGTGCGCTCGATCGTCAGGTCGGAGAGCGGTACCAGCGCGACGGCACCCTTCGCCGGCACGCCGTCGACCAGCACCGGCGCGACCAGCATCGCCCAGGTTGCCAGCTCCGAGCCGGAGGCCATCCGCCAGCGGCCGTCCAGTCGGAGCCCGCCGTGATCGGTCTCGGTGGCGGCGCCGGTGACGACCGCGCTGGCCGAGGCGACCGCGTCCGGGTCGGCGAAGATCTCGGCGCGGGCCTGGCCGGGCAGCATCGCGTCCATCATCTGCTTCGCGGACGCGGACAGGCAGGTGACCCAGGCGGTGGAGGGGCAGGCGCGGCCGAGTGCCACGCCGACCCGGACCAGCGTGTGCTGGCTCGCGTCATGACCGCCGAACGCGGTGGGCACGGTCAGGCGCAGCAGGCCCGCATCCCGTACCGCGGCGATGCTCTCGGGGGTTGGTTTGAGCTCCTTCTCGGTGCGGGCGGCGTGTGCGGCCAGCACCGGTGCCACGTTCTCGGCTTCTTTGATCAGTTCGGTGGAGATAAGTGACATGTCAACTTCCGTCGTGATGGGGGGACATGGCCAGGGCGGTGCGGGCCAGCGCCAGCCGTTGCGCGTCGCGCGAGCCCGGTTCCGGCGTGAACACGACGGCCCGCAGGTCACCGTCGTGGATCGCGAGGATGTCGCAGTCCACGGTGAAGTCACCGACGACCGGGTGGTGGATCGTCACCCGGTCGTCGTAGTAGCGGCCGGGGCGGGCGGTCTCCCACAGCGCGCGAAAGTCCGCGCTGCGGGCCGCGAGGTCGGCCACCATCGACGCCAGCTCCCGATCGGCCGGGTAACGGAGGGACGCGGCGCGCAGATCCGCCACGACCTGCTCACGGAAGCGCCGCATGCGTTCGGGGGTGCGCGTCGAGTTGCCCGGCGGCACGCCCGGGGCCGGCGCGACGAAGAACCGCCACACCATGTTCCGGTCACGGCCGAGCGCCACCTCGGTGGCGCTGCAACCCATCGCGGTCCACGACAGGTTCCAGTCGATCACGGTCCAGGCCGCGTCGCACACGCAGACCGGCAGGTCGCCGAGCCGGTCCAGCAGGCGTCGCGCGCCGGGTCCCAGCTGCCGCGGTACGAACCCGGCACCTCCGGCGGCGTGACCTGCCAGGACGCACAGGTACTCGTACTCGTCGCGGCTGAGCCGCAGTGCCCGGGACAGCGCGTCGAGCACGCTTGCCGACGGCCGCCCCCGCCCCTGCTCCAGCCGCTTCACGTAGTCCGCGGACACCCCGGCCAACTGCGCGACCTCCTCGCGCAGCAGCCCCGGCGACCGGCGGCGCCCATGCGGCACGAGTCCCACGGCCGACGGGGTCAGCCGCTCCCGCCAGGCCCGCAGTACCGCCCCGAAATCATTCCGCTCCGCCACACCGGTCATCCTTCCCGCCCGGCGGCGAAAGAGCCTGGCCCACTCACTCCCACGTACCGGCCGCTCAGTAGAGCCCGCTCGCCCGCCTCAACTCCTCCGCCATCCGCCCGCGCAGATCGGCCGGTCCCAGCACCTCGACGTCCGCCCCCAACCCCAGCAACGCCGTGAACGCCCACCCCGCGCTCTCGAAAGGCACCGTCAACTCCACCCACTCGCCGGCCGCGGACACCGGCACGAGCGCCTGCCCATGGGTCGGCAGCACCTCCCGCAACCGATGAAGGGCACGTGCGGCGATCCGCACCGTCACCGACACCGCCGTCTTCTCCGCCTCCAGCGATGCCCGCGCCTCCGCCCAGACCTCCGCCAGCTCGAACCCGGCCGGCCTGCGCACCGCCTCGGACAGCAACTCCACCGACCGCACCCGCGACACCCGGTACGTCCGCCGCGCCCCCTCACGCAGCGCCACCAGATACCAGACCCCCGCGGCCAGCACGAGCCCGAGCGGATCGACGTCCCGCACCGACGTCTCCCCGGACCGCACCGTGTAGACGATGCGCGCACGCCGGTCGGACCAGACGGCGGAGGCCAGGTCAGGCAGGCACGGAGTCGGCTCGGCCGTCCCGAAGAACCGGACCGGATCGAGGTGGAAGCGCGCCGCCGTCGCCGACGCCCGAGCGCGGGCCTCACCCGTCATCCCGGCCAGCACCTTGGTCCGTGCCCCCTCCAGCAGCGAGCCCAGACCCAGCTGCGCCGCCGGCCCGGCCAGACCGAGGAACGCGAGCGCCCCGGCCTCGTCCAGCCCCAGCCCGGTCAGCCGCGTCCGGTACCCGCCGTCCAGCCGGTACCCGCCGGCCGGCCCACGCGTCGACCGGATCGGCACGCCGGACGACACCAGCGCCTCCGCGTCCCGCTGCACGGTCCGCTCGCTCACCTCCAGCAGGCGGGCCAGTTCAGCGCCCGTCGCCTGGCCGCGGACTTGCAGGTGCAGGAGCAGGGACATCATCCGGGAGGCGCGCACGAAACAGATCATCCCGCGCGATCCCGACATGCGCTGTCGGGAATTCACGGCAGGATGGACGGCATGACCGAGATCGTGTTGTTTCATCACGTGCAAGGGCTGACCGACGGGGTACGCGCGCTGGCCGCCCGTTTCGAGGCCGCCGGCCACACCGTCCACCTGCCGGACCTGCTCGACGGAAAGATCTTCGCGACCGTGCCGGAGGGGCTGGCGTACGCGCAGGAGATCGGCTTCTCGCGCATCGCGGAGCGGGGGAGGGCGGCGGCGGACGCGCTGCCGGAGGACGTGGTCTACGCCGGCATCTCGATGGGTGCGCTCCCGGCGCAGATGCTGGCGCAGACCCGGCCGGGCGCGCGCGGCGCGGTCCTGCTGGAGGGCTGCCTGCCGGTGAGCGAGTTCGGCGCCTGGCCGAAGAGCGTGCCGGTGCAGGTGCACGGCATGGACGAGGACCCGTTCTTCGCCGGGGAGGGGGATGTGGACGCGGCCCGTGAGCTGGTGAAGGAGGCGGCGGACGGCGAGCTGTTCCTCTACCCGGGCACCGTGCACCTGTTCACGGACAGCAGCCTGCCCTCCTACGACGCGGACGCTACCGCGCTGGTCGTGGAGCGGGCCACGGCAATGATCTCGAAACACTAGATCTTCTCGGCGCGCGGAACCGGGTCGGCTGGTTTAGGTTTGCAGGGTGACCGGACGATTTCCCATCGAAGAGGTCGGCCCCACCGTGGACGCGGGCCGCTACCCGGCGAAGGCGGTCGTCGGTGAGCTGTTGCCGGTGACGGTGACCGCGTACCGGGAGGGCCACCACGCGCTCGGCGTCAACGTCGTCTGGCAGGGGCCGGACGGCGACGACCGCGCGTTCACCCGGATGAGACCGCTCGGCCTCGGGCTGGACCGGTGGGAGGCGCTCATCCGGCCGGACGCGCCCGGCGCCTGGACGTTCCGGATCGAGGCGTTCGACGACCCCTACCTGACGTGGCACGGCGCGGTCACCAAGAAGCTGGAGGCCGGCCAGGGCATCGCCGACCTCGCGAACGATCTGGCCGAGGGCGCGGCGCTGCTGGCGGAGGCGGCCCGGCGGCTGCCGCTGAACGCGGAGAGCCGGGCCGGCATCCAGCTCACGGACAAGGGCTACCGGTACGGGCAGGGCTCGGTGATCGAGAGCGCGGCCGAGATCCCGGAAGACGCGGTGCCGACCCCGCGGGCCGAGCGCGCGCGGATCTTCGCGGCAGCGGAGGCGCTGCGCGACGAAGAATTGTCCCTCGAACAAAGAACCACCCCGGCGCTCCAGCTCGAAGACCTCCTCTGGGAGAAGCCGGTACGCCGGCTGGTGACGAGCTCCGAGTCGTACCCCCTCTGGGTTGATCGCCGTAAGGCGGTTTTCAGCTCCTGGTACGAGTTCTTCCCGCGGTCCGAGGGCGCGGTGCTCCCGCATCAGTCGGGCACGTTCCAGACCGCGATCAAGCGGCTGCCCGCGGTCGCCGAGATGGGCTTCGACGTGCTGTACCTGCCGCCGATCCACCCCATCGGCCGCATTCACCGCAAGGGGCGCAACAACTCGCTGATCGCGCGCGCGGAGGACGTCGGGTCGCCGTGGGCGATCGGTGCGGAGGAGGGCGGCCACGACGCCATCCATCCGGATCTGGGCACGGTGGAGGACTTCCGCGAGTTCGTCCGGCAGGCGAACGAGCTGGGTGTGGAGGTCGCGCTGGATCTCGCGCTGCAGTGCGCGCCGGACCATCCGTGGGTCACCGAGCACCCGGAGTGGTTCACCACGCGCGCGGACGGCACGATCGCGTACGCGGAGAACCCGCCCAAGAAGTACCAGGACATCTACCCGCTCAACTTCGACAACGATCCGGAGGGGATCCGCGCGGAGATGCTGCGGATCGTCCGGCACTGGATGGGCGAGGGGATCCGCGCGTTCCGGGTGGACAACCCGCACACGAAGCCGCTGGACTTCTGGTACTGGCTGATCGGCGAGATCAAGAAGACGGACCCGGACGTGATCTTCCTGGCCGAGGCGTTCACCCGGCCGGCCGTCATGCACGGGCTCGCCAAGATCGGGTTCACGCAGTCGTACAGCTACTTCACGTGGCGCAACAGCGCGGAGGAGATGCGGGAGTACTGCGAGGAGCTGGTCGCGGCCGCGCACTACATGACGCCGAACTTCTGGCCGAACACGCCGGACATCCTGCACGAGGCGCTGCAGCACGGCGGGCCGCCGATCTTCAAGATCCGCGCGGTGCTGGCGAGCATGCTGTCGCCCAGCTGGGGGATGTATACCGGCTACGAGCTGTTCGAGCACGAGCCGCGGCCGGGGGTGGAGGAATATCTCGACAACGAGAAGTTCGAGCTGCGGCCGCGTGACTGGGAGCTGGCCGAGGTCGAGGGCCGCTCGCTGAAGCGATATCTGACCACGCTGAACAGCATCCGGAAGCGGAATCCGGCGTTGCACTGGTTGCGGAACCTGCGTTTCCACCACTGCGACAACCCGGCCATCCTGGTCTGGTCCAAGAAGGATCCGGAGTCGGCGAACACGATCCTGGTCGCCTGCTCGTTCGACCCGAATGCGGTGCAGTGGGCCACGGTGGATCTGGAGATGCCATCGTTGGGGCTCGGCTGGGACGACCGGGTAAGACTGCATGATCAGCTGAGCGGGGCGAACCATGTGTGGGGCGCCTCGGGGAACGCGGTACGGCTGGACCCGGCGATCAACCCGGCCCACATCTTCACCGTCGAGCGGATCGGAGGGTGACCATGATGGACAGCGTGATCACCGGGAATGCCCACGACCCGCATGCTCTGCTCGGGGCGCATCCGAGCGCCGGGGAGACGGTCGTTCGCGCGCTGCGGCGGCATGCGAGTGACATTTCGGTCATCACGCCCGATGGCACGAAATATCCGATGAAACGCGTCCATCCCGAAGGCGTCTTTGAGACGATAATTCCGGACAAAGTGACGGATTACCGCCTCGACGTCGACGGCGACGAACAGGACGACCCCTACCGCCACGGTCCCACCCTCGGCGAACTCGACCTCCACCTCATCGCCGAAGGACGGCACGAGCGGCTCTGGACCGTCCTCGGCGCCCAGTCGACGGAAGACGGCACCGCGTTCGCGGTCTGGGCCCCGAACGCCCAAGGCGTCCGGATCGTCGGCGACTTCACCGGCTGGGACGCGCACGACGGCTGGCCGATGCGCTCGATGGGCGCCTCCGGTGTCTGGGAGATCTTCGTCCCCGGCGTCCCCGAGGGCGCCCGCTACAAGTTCCGCATCCTCGGCGCGGACGGCCACTGGCGCGAGAAGGCCGACCCGCTCGCCCGTCACACCGAGATCCCGCCGCGTACCGGCTCGGTGGTCTATCGCTCCTCCTACGACTGGGCCGACGGGGAGTGGATCAGCGCCCGGAGCAAGAGGCAGCCCCACCGCGAGCCCATGTCCGTCTACGAGGTCCACCTCGGCTCCTGGCGCCCCGGCCTCGGCTACCGCGAGCTCGCGGACGAACTGGTCGGCTACCTGGTCGAGATGAAGTTCACCCACGTCGAGTTCATGCCGCTCGCCGAGCACCCGTTCGGCGGCTCCTGGGGCTACCAGGTCACCGGCTACTACGCGCCCACCAGCCGTTTCGGAAACCCGGACGAGCTGCGCATGCTCATCGACGAACTGCACCAGGCCGGCATCGGCGTCATCCTCGACTGGGTGCCCGCGCACTTCCCGCGCGACGAGTGGGCGCTCGCCCGGTTCGACGGCACCCCGCTCTACGAGCACGGCGACTGGCGGCGCGGCGAGCACCCCGACTGGGGCACGTACGTCTTCGACTACGGCCGCCCCGAGGTCCGCAACTTCCTGGTCGCGAACGCGCTCTTCTGGTTCGAGGAGTTCCACATCGACGGCCTGCGCGTGGACGCGGTCGCCAGCATGCTCTACCTCGACTACTCCCGCAAAGAGGGGGAGTGGCTGCCCAACCAGTACGGCGGCAACCAGAACCTGGACGCGATCAGCTTCCTCCAGGAGGTCAACGCCACGGTCGGAAAACAGTACCCCGGCACGCTCATGATCGCGGAGGAGTCGACCGCGTTCCCCGGCGTCACCGCGCCCACCGACCACGGCGGCCTCGGCTTCGGCTTCAAATGGAACATGGGCTGGATGCACGACACGCTCACCTACGTCGGCAAGGACCCGGTCCACCGCCAGTACCATCACCACCAGCTCACGTTCTCCCTGGTCTACGCCTGGTCGGAAAACTACGTGCTCCCGATCAGCCACGACGAGGTCGTCCACGGCAAGGGCTCACTGACCGGCAAGATGCCCGGCGACGCCTGGCAGAAGACCGCGAACGCCCGCGCCCTCATGGCCTACATGTGGGCCCACCCCGGCAAGAACCTGCTGTTCATGGGCGCCGAACTGGGCGACGACCGCGAGTGGTCCGAGGAGCGCGGCCTCGACTGGTACCTGCTGCACGACCCGCAGCGCGCCGGCCTCAAACGCCTGCTCACCGACCTCAACGCCGCCTACCGTGCGAACGCCGCGCTCTGGTCCCAGGACACGTCCCCCGCCGGCTTCCGCTGGATCCTCAACGACGACGTCACCCACAACACCATCGCCTTCCTGCGCCTGGCCCCCGACGGCAGCGCCCTCGCCTGCATCGCCAACTTCTCCGGCGGCCCCCTCGACGACTACCGCATCGGCCTGCCGTCCGCCGGCCGCTGGACCGAGGTCGTCAACACCGACGCCCACGTCTATGGCGGCTCCGGCGTCGGCAACCTGGGCGGCATCTACACCGACGACATCCCCTGGCACGGCTTCCCCGTCTCCGCGGTCCTCCGCGTGCCGCCGCTGGGCGTGCTCTGGCTCAAACCCGCATAAGAACCACAACCATCAGGGGGTACGCGCGTTCCGCGCGCATCCCCTGATGCGCTGCGCGGCCCGGGCGCCGGACGGCTCAGTGCGCGATCGGCCGCTCCACACCATGGTCATACTTGGCTTTGGACTCGCCGGTCAGCCGTCTTCGAACCCGGACTGTTCGAACTTGAGGGTGCGGGCGTTTTCGGAGACGGTGCGGACCTTGGCGGGATCGAAGCCACGGGTGACGGCGGCGTCGATGTCGACTCGGACGGTCAGGGTGACGCCTGGCGCGGCGGCGAGGTGGGCGAGGATCTCGTCGGCGATTTTCTTGAAGTCGGTGCCGTAGCGGTCCGGGCTGAGTTCTTTGCTGCCGAAGAAGCGGATCTTTGCCTTGTCGGCCGGTGTCGTGTGCGCCTTGTCGGTCGGTACGGTGGTCGGTTTCTGTGGATTGTCGTCTGGTTCCGGCGTGACGGTGGTCGTCTCGCTGTCGCGTTGGGCGGTGGCGACGATCGGTTTGATGATGAGCGTGGTGTCGGTGATGACGGCGTCGGTGTGGTCGTTGGGCAGGCGTAGCCCGCGATAGCGGTGTTCGGTGTCGTCGAAGCTGTCGGCGAGGGCGAAGCCGTCGGAGTCCCAGACGAGCACTGCTGCCGTCAGTCCGGTGTTGAGGACGGCGCGGTCACGGAGGCGGGGCATGTACGGGTAAGCGGTGTAAGCGCGCCACAGCTCGCCGACGCTGACGTGGTCGGGTTCCCAGAGCTTGGGGACGACGCGGTCAAGAACGTGGCGGATGACGGCGGGTGCCTGCTGGGTGGTAAGGGCGCCGTCGCTGCCGAGCTTCTTTGAGACGCGTTCGGCCAGGAAATTCGTCTGACCTTCGCTGATCTTGGTGGCGGTGATGCGGAACGAGGCACCCGGATCGGGTTGTTCGGGGACGAGTGCCCATTGGTAGGTGCCGAGGAGTCTGCTGTCGGCGGTCTGGTCGGCGCGTTTCTGGTTCTCACCGGCTTGCTTGCGCTGGTTCTCGGTGAGGTCTAGTTCGGCGCTCCTGTCCAGGACATCGGTCCAGCCGAGGTAGTCGCGGATCGCGGTGTCGAGTTCGGCCATCCGGTCGGCGTCGGCAGCGAGGTAGACGAGCATATTGCGGTGAATCCGGTTCGCGGTGCCTCTGTGCGCGGTGGTCGTGTGAGCCAGGGCAAGGGCGGTGCAGGCGTCGTCGCGACGGCGGTAGACGGCCTTCGGGTGCAGGATGACGAGTTGGGCCTCGTCGTCGTCGCGGACGTCGGCGCTGTCCTCCGGGCAGACACGCACACGGGCGAAGTCGCCGCGAGTTCTCTGCTGGTCGGTGAGGCGTTTGACGATCTCGGCCCAGACATCCTCGGGGTGTAGCCGTTCGGCGTGGTCTTTGGCGCGGCGGGAGATGTTGGCTTGCAGGTCGTACCAGAACCGTCCGGCGCCGGAGTAGAAGTAGGTGGTTCGGTCGCCGAGGTGGGCGAGCGCGGAGTGGAAGTTGCCCGGCACGTCGCCGGGGGTGGCGACGCCGAGGAACAGCCGCTGGGTCTCCAAACCCTTGTGGGCGGTGCCAATGGTCGGTGCGGCGCCGAAGAACACCGCGCGCGCGAGCCGCCGGGTCAGGGACCGTTGCCCGAACAGCGGCTTGGCGCCATCGATCTTTACCGGTTCGGAGTTGGGGCCGTCAACGTCGGCGTCGATGATGGCCTTCCACGAGTCCTGGAGGTATTGGGTCAGTTCGGTGTTGACCGACGCGGTGGCCAAGGGGACAGAGCCAGGCATGATTAGTGGTGCGGCGTCCTCACCGACCCAGAGGGCGTGGATGACGGTGTTCATCAGCCGCAGCACGCCGCGCGTGCGTTGGAAGCGTTCGAGGCTCGACCAGTCCTCGTAGAGCCGATCGAACAGCTCGGGATGGATCGGATAGGTGTGCCGGATCCGGGTCTCGTAGTCGTTGTCCCGGGCCTCGCGGGGGAAGTCGTCGGTGTGCTTACGGTAGAACTCGACGAACGCCCGCGCCGTCGCCCCAATCGCGGCCAGGGCCTGCGCGTCGGGATTGACGAACAGCCGTTGCCGCACGATGTGGTAAGCCTCGTCCGACGACGCCGGCCGCCACTGGTCGGCGACACGCCGGACCACGTTCTGCAGCCGCTTCAACGCCTCCAGGCCATGCGCACCACCGACCTCTTCGGCGGTACCCACCACCGGCGTTTCACCCGGCGTATGCGAGGCGGGAATGGAGATCGCGAGCAGGACACCGCTGGTGCCCTTCGCAGCCTCGGTCAGTGACTGAGCGAACGTGAACTGCGTGTCGAATGTGCCTCCACGCTGCTTGTCGTCGTAGAGCTGTCGGGCGTAGGCGACCCATTCGTCGATCAGGATCACCGCTGGGGCATGCTCGGCCAACAGCGTGTGCAGCGCGCTGCCGGGCGCTGTGCCATTGGTGTCGGCGTCAGCGACCAGCTGGTACGCCTGCGGGCCGCCGAGCTGCCAGGCCAGTTCACCCCACACGGTGTTGACCCGGGTCCCGTCAGGTTTGGTCTCACCGGACGGCGCGAAATGATTACCGACGATCGCCACCCGCCGCACGCTGGGCGGGATCGTGTCGTAGCCGCTGTCGCCGAGAAGCTCCTGCACCTCCTGCGGGAACCGGCTGCGCGGCAGGCCGCCGGCGAGATGCCATAGCGACAGCATCGAGTGGGTCTTGCCGCCGCCGAAGTTCGTTTGCAGGTTGATCACCGGTGAGGCGTTGTCGTCACCCGTCAGGCGGCGTACCGCCCGGCCGATCAGATCGCGTAGGCCGTCGGTGAGGTAGGTGCGGGTGAAGAACTCGACCGGGTCGGCGTAGTCGCGGCCGGTGTCCGTGCCCGAGGCGACCTTGTACAGGTCGGCGGCGAACTCGGCCGCCTGGAAGTTGCCGCTGGCCACGTCGTCGTGCGGGCGCAGAACCTCCCGCCACGGTTGCAGGCCCTGCGACTGCGGGTTCGTCACCACCGCTTTGAGGGTGCGCCGGTCATCACGGTCGGCTGTCATCCGGCGCAGGTTCAGCCGGATCGCGGTCACCTTCTCGGCCGCGTCGGCGGCGCCCACCGCGGTGAGAAGACGCTCGGCGGTGTCGAGGTTGCGGTAGGCGTCGTCATCGGTAAACGACCTGCCGTGCGCCCAGTCGTTGCGGGTCTGGCGCAGTTCGCTGGCGTAGCTCTTCTGCACCTGGCTCAGCAGCCCGTCGAACGGGTACCAGCCGGGACGGACCTGGTGCGGAATGTTCTCGGTCAGCATCCGCAACTGCACCTGCGGGTCCAGCGGGTCGTACTGCTTGCCCTCGATGCCGTTCTTGGTGTCCTTCGCCGCGACCAGCATTGCCCACGATGTCCCCGGGGCCAGCTCCGGACCGAGGATTTGGCCGATGAATGCGTCCAACGTCGGCGCTAGGACATCGAACATTTGACCGATCCGGTCGCGGTTGGAGGTTGCCATCAGTCGTCCTCCTCGTCGAAGTCGAGGGCGGTCTGTTCGTTGGAGGGGACGCGTCCTTGCGCTGCGTCGGTGATGTCCGACCATGATGTGGCGAGCGTGTTGAACGCCAAGGCGTCCTGCGACCACTTGCTATCGTCCGCGATCCGGTACAGCAGGAACGCCAACTCCTTCACCAGCGCAGCGTCTACGCCACCACCTGGCCGCGATGTCACGGCATTGAGAATCTCGCCGGCAGCGCCCACTCCGCCCGAGTCGATCGTCCGGATCATGTGATGGGCCGCCTCCCACACGCTGACCTGCACGGCCTGCATCGGGTCATATGTGGCCGGCAGGTCGGAGGGCTTGACGAGCGTCACCTTGCCCGCACGGCTGGTCAGGATGCCGACCCGGTCGAGAGCTGCCACCGCTGTGTTCCGCGCGTGCGCCATGTTGTCGGCGTCGCCGAACTTACCCGCTTCGTAGCCGTGCTGGCGGTACCACTCGATGGCGAACCTGGTCGCGCTGTCGAAGTCTCCCTCCTGCTCGCTGAGTACCTCGTCCAGCACCTCGTTGATCCGAGCCAGCGCCGCTCCGACACGCATCGGACTACCGTCCGGCTCCAGCACCGAGGAGTAGCGGGAGAACACCGCCATGCCCGGGCCGATCGCGGCTTGCCGCAGGTCGACCGGCGCGATCATCCCGTGCTGCAGGTCCCGCAGCTTCGCTGGCAGTTCTTGTTGGAGGGCTGCGATGAAACCGCGCCGGTCGATTGTCGGGGCGTTGTCCGGCCGGGGCCGTAACGTCAACACGATCGAGGATGCGAGCGAGTTGGTGTCCTTTGCCAGCATGCGGTTGCTCAGTTCGCTGCGAACCGGCCAGGTCGCCGTGATCGACCATTGAGAACGGATCATGCTGTTTAGCAGCGTCTCCCAACCAGTTGACGTCTCACCCTCCTTGCCGCTCTCCGACTGCTTGTACGCGTAGTACACCGTGATCGGTAGATCCGCCCATGCCGACTCGCGTACGCGAGCGAACACAGCCCGAAATCCGTCCTCGAAGAACCGCTTCGCCGGCCCCTTACCGCCGTGGCGATACGGATTTGCCACCAGTTCTTCAACCTTCGGAACCAATAAGGTCCCAAATAGCTTTGTGTGAATATCTTTTAGGCTTCGGCGCAACCAGACGTAGAAGAAGTCGGACAGGTCCGAGTAGCCGATGTTGTCATAGTAGGGCGGATCGGTGCTGATCGGAATTCCAGAGAAAGTGTATGTCGCTGCGTCGTGCTGCTCTGCAGCTCCTTTAATCGTGGCGGGCGTGCACTGTAATGCCTTTACGACCCAATCGAGCTGCCCCGAGAATCCGCCTGACGACGAGGAGAATGGCATCGCCTCGGCATAATCCCATACCATCGGAATCGCCTGGCGCGCAAAGGTGTTTCTGATGATTTCGCGACTGCTGTGCCAGCTGCACAGCGATGACCAGTAGTCGGTGCAGCGCGATACCGACAGGCTTAGATATGTTGCAATCGTGTCGGCGTAGGCTTCGGCGTCGGTGCCGCCGGCTTCGAGGCGGTCGCCGTGCAGCATGCCTACGGAGAGTGTATCTTTCAGGGCTCGCTCCCGAGCCTCGCCAACAAGATCGCTGAACGTCGTCAACGCCAACAACTGTCGACTGGTAAAGAGGTCGCAGAATCGGGTCAGGCCGTATGCGGGCGTCCAAAGGTTTCGCGGGTCATGCCCCAGTTCCTGGTCTGGCACATCGATAGGTCGGTCGACCTGCGCGGATTTGACGTGCTCGTCGGTTGGCGAGAGGTAGACCCGTTGTCGAAGTCCGTCGCTGACCACAGCGATGAGGTCTGCGCCCATCCGGGACTGCGCGCTCTCGGTCTTGACGTAGTCGACGCCGATCGTTGAGTCGCATGAGATGCAAGTAGCGCCCTTTCGTCCTGACATGCTTCCATCGCGTGACAGTATTTGGCTGCCATGGGCCACTGCGTACTGGACGCGTCTGCCGCTTGGATGGGTCGGGTCTTTAATGACCGCAGGGACGACGTAGGCTTCTTTGCCTTTCTTCTTGCTGAGCCACCAGGAGCTGACGAGGGGCATGTCGATGCCGCAGCCGGGGTTGGGGCAGGTGACGGTGCGTGCCCATTTCCAGGCGATGACGTTGGCTTTGGTGCCGTCGGGGAGGGCGGCTTTGGGGTAGTGGTGGCCGATGCGGCGTTCGGCTTCGTCGCGCATCCACTGTCCGTAGGCGCGAACGTCGGCCGCGAGTCCTTCGGCGCCGCGCCGCGAGGTAAGCCGTGTTTCGGCGTTGTCGGGATAGACAGGCGCCTTATCGCGGAATTTGGGCGGGATTTCGATGAGGGCTTTGTTGATGAGGACGGCGACGGGGTTGAGGTCGGAGGCGTGGGCTTCGAGTCCGAGGCGTTGGGCTTCGAGGGGGATGCTGCCGCCGCCGGCGAAGGGGTCGAGGATGGGTGGTGGGTTGCCGTCGCAGGAGGCGACGATTTCGGCCTGGGCTTCGGCGAGGAGCTTTTCGTCGCGGGTGTTTTCCCAGATGACGAGGCGTTTGATGATGTCGTGGAGTCGGTCTCGTTCGGCTTCCTGGGCTTCCTGGGTGGGGAAGCGGTCGGGGTGTGCTGAGGGGTCGTCGACGAGTTGGGCGAAGAGGACGGCGCGGCAGGTGGCGAGCGGCTTCCTGGACCACCAGAGGTGGAGGGTGGAGGGGTGGCCGTGGCGGATGGACTTTTCCCGGGCCGATTCTCGGTTGATGGCCTCCAGGGGGAGGGCCACTTCGATGAGTTTGGGTCGGTGTGGTGTGACCATCGGTCGCCTCCAGCGCCGCCCGCGGGCTGAACCCCTGTGGGCGGCTGTCTCGCGATCTTCGCCGTCTATGCCAGTTTCGCGAGTTTCGGCCCGTAATGTGAGCGTTCTTCAGAAAGGCAACTGTCCGGCGGCCCAGTTCTTGGGCCAGTCGCCGCGGACGCCGGTGGCGGCGAAGTCGTTGATCTCGACGCCGCGGAAGGGGTCGTCGAGGTAGCGGATCTGGTCGTGTTCGGGTCCGCGGGGGTCGACGGTGACGAGGGCGAGGCGGTAGTCGGGGGCGGTGTTGCGGCCGAGGATGACTTCGTTGTGGGTGATGAAGAAGTCCTCGGCGTCGGTGATACGGGCTTTGACCTCGATCCGGATGCGACGGCCGTCCGAAGTCTCCGAGAGGATGTCGAAGCCGGGGTTGTTGGACGGCTGTTCGGTGGGGGTGCGGCCGAGCGCGCGTTCGGCGGCCATCACGGCGTCGACTCCGCGTCGTTCGACGGTGCGAGTTTCGGCGGCGTGGATGGGGGCGTCGGGTGCGATCGTGGTTTCGACGTCGGCGAGGGGCAGCACGATCGCGGCGGTGACGACGCGGGGTGGCCGGGTGGACATGGCGGCCTGCCGGTCGAGTTCGGCGAGCCGGCGTTCGAGCCGGGTTTCGAGGTCGTTGGCCTTGTGGGTGAGGCTGTCGGCGGACTCGCGGGGCTTGCCACCGCGCTGAGCGTGTTCGGTGGCGTGGAGGGCGTCGGCGGCGAGCCGGTTGATTTCCTGGGTGAGCCGCTGATGGACTTGCTGGCGGGCACGTTCGAGGTCTGCCGTCCGACGCGGCTGGATGTCGGCGAGGTAGGCGGGAAGTTGGTGGGCGATGATCCAGCTGACGGCGTGACGTTCGGCGTCGTGCAGCCACGGAAGAGCGCGGGCTGCGGCGCTCGCCGGGCCGGGTGGTGCGGCGGCGCAGTCCAGATAGGGGGCGGGGCCGGCGGGGGTGACGGTGCCGTCGGCATCGACGTGGGCGTAGCCGAAGCGCCGGGCGACTGAGGCGCCGGTGCCGTCGATGATCTCCTCCAGGACGCCGACGAGTAGGTGTGGGCGGTCGACGGCGGTCGAGACGAGGACGGTGCCGCGTTCGAGGAGGTGTCCGTGCTGGGCGATGGTGTGGGCGAGGACCGCGTCGTGCAGGGGATGGCCGGGTGCGAGCAGATCGGCGCGTGGCCGTCCGGGCGCGTCGATGTCGTCGAGGGCGAAGGTGACGCGTTCGTACCGGGTCGCGATCGGGCCGTGCGTGGTCCGGGTGCGGATTGGTGCGGGCACGTTGGTGATCTCGTATCGGCCGCGTTCGCGGCGGGCGAGTCGCCCGCCAGCGCGTTCGAAGGCGTAGCGGAACGCCCATTCGATGTAGTGCGGCTGGAGGCGGCGGGCGCGGGCGTCGTCCATCTGCCGGCGCATCTCGGCCAGGTCCGCCGGGCCGAGGACTTCGTGGGCGAGGGCGTGGTCGGCGAGGAGTTCCTTGACGCCGTTGGCGTACTGGGTGTCGATGACCTCGTGCATGCGGGCGCGGACCTCGGGCTGTTCGCCGTAGCGGATGGCGTCGAGCAGCAGGCTTCGCAGCGGGGTTTCGCCGAAGGCGAGGCCGAGCACGTCGAAGACCTTGCCGCCGTACGCGGCACGTTGCTCGTCGACCTTGGCCAGCAGCCGGGTGAACACCTCGCCCTCGCGGGTGTTGCTGGCCACGAGGTTCCACAGCCGGCAGACCTCGGACTGCCCGATGCGGTGGATACGGCCGAAGCGTTGCTCGATGCGGTTCGGGTTCCATGGCAGGTCGTAGTTCACCATCAGGTGGGCGACCTGCAGGTTCAACCCTTCGCCCGCGGCGTCGGTGGCGAGCAGGACGTGGCAGTCCGGGTTCTTGGTGAACTCCTCCGTGATCTGCCGCCGGTCCGCACGGCGGACACCACCATGGATCGCCCTGACCGCCTCGGTGCGGCCGAGCAGCGTCTGGATCTTCGTGGTGAGGTAGCCCAGGGTGTCACGGTGTTCGGTAAACACGATCAGCTTGCGCCGCACACCGGAAGGGCCGGTGAGCACGGTGTGGTCGTCGAGAATCTGCCGCAGCTCGCTCCATTTGCGGTCCTCGCCACGATCCCGGACCCGTTTCGCGACGGCGGTCAGGTCGTCGAGTTCGGCCAGTTCCGCGTCCAGTTCGTCTACGGTGCGGGCGGCGGTGGCGGCGTCGACCAGTTCCTCCTCGACCTGCTCGATCTCGTCGGCGAGGTGTTCGTCCGGGTCGTCGAGGAAGTCGCCGTCACGCAGCAGCGGTGCGTCGCTGACAGCTGTTCCGTTGATCAGTTCCTGGCGGCGGCGTCGCAGCCGCTCGGCGCGGCGGCGAAGCGACTGATAGATCGCCTCCGGGCTGGATGCCAGCCGCCGCTGCAAGACCGTCAACGCGAACCCGACCGTGTTGCGGCGCTTGTCGTCAAGCTGGTCGGCCCGGTTCATCCCTTGCCGCACGTATTGGGTTACCAGCTCGTACAGCTCGGCCTCGGCGTGGGTCAGTTCGTAGGGCACGGTCTGCGCGATCCGCTCCGGGAAAAGCGGCTTGCCGTCGAAGGTGTGCAGATCCTCCTTCACCATCCGCCGCATGAGGCCGGTCGTACCGTCGTCGCCGTGGACCTCGCGCCGGAACCGGCCGGCGAACCGGTCGGCGTCGAGCAGTTGCATGAACAGTTGAAAGTCTTCGTCCTTACCGGCGTGTGGGGTGGCCGTCATGAGCAGCAGGTGGCGGGCGAGACGGCCGAGGAGTTCGCCGAGCAGGTACCGCTTCGTCTTCTCGACCTTGCCGCCGAAGTGATGCGCGCCCATCCGGTGCGCCTCGTCGACCACCACCAGATCCCACTGCGTCTGCGCCAGCTCGGCGAGGAGGTCGTCGTTGCGGGCCAATTGGTCCATCCGCGCGATCAGCAGCGGCTGTACCTCGAACGCGGACACCCCTGGTAGCCCGCCCGCGCCGGTACCGGCGAGCAGGGTGAACCGCAGCCCGAACTTGAAGAACAGCTCGTCCTGCCACTGCTCGACCAGGCCGCCCGGCGCGACGATCAGGCACCGGTGTACGTCGTCGCGCAGCAGCAGTTCCTTGATGTAGAGGCCGGCCATGATGGTCTTACCCGCGCCCGGGTCATCGGCCAGCAGGAACCGTAACGGGGTTCGCGGGAGCAGTTCCCCGTACACAGCGCGGATCTGATGCGGTAACGGCTGTACATCGCTCGTCGCTACCGCCAGCATCGGATCGAACGTGCCCGCGAGCCGGATCCGATGCGTTTCGGCCACCAGCCGAAACTCCGCAGGGTTGGCATCGAACGGACGCCCCCGGTCGAGCGCCACCGCCAGCGACGCCTCGTCCGAGCGATACAAGACCCGGTCGAACAGACCACCAGCCGAGGTCCGGTAGGTGAGTTCGACCGCGTCAGTGCCGTGCCAGGCCAGCCCGACCACCACTACGACTTCACCGGCCACGACACCGGCCAGGCGAGCCTGCGGCGCGATCTCCTCAAGCCGCATCCCACACTCCAACCCGGCGGTGCCTCGGTGACGACGACGGCCAGGTTCATTGGATCTCCCCGCCGGACCGCCCGCGCGGAGTTGGCAATCCTGGACTCAGCGGCCACCTCACGCGGTAATATCGCTGATCCGGACGGGGCAGTCGTAAGCTCATCGGCGGACGAGAATGGGACTATGGATCCCGAACCGTTCGGCCCGAATGTCATAGAAGTCAGCGGCACAGCGATGTTGCTGACGACCACCGGTGGCGGTGTCGCGATCCACCTCACCGCCTCCGCCGAAACAGCTGCTGCCGGCCAGGAAGCGGTAGCCGACTTCTACTTCGACGAGGAAGCCGACGGCACGCACGGACTGGCGGGCTACGACCGGCACGCGCTGACCGAACCGCGATGGTCAGAGAAGACCCTGTGCGGTCGAGAGTGGGCCGTCATGGTCGGCGGCGACGGCGGTGCCATCGGCAGGTTTGGCGAGGTAGCCTTCGCACCGACCTGCCGCCGCTGCCTTACAATCCTCGACCGGCACTTCCCCACACCGGTAGCAGACGACCGCCTGGTACTCGTGGCTCAGCTTGCCGCCGACGTGGTCATCGACCAGCGAGGGTTCGCCGAGATCCACCACGTCCCGGGCGATCAGCAAGACACGCTTCGCAAGACCATCCGAGCCGCGATCCGGCGACGTATCAATCAGCCGGTCCGGACCTACTCGATCAACAGTGTGATCTATGTCGAATGCAAGGCCATGTACGACCAGCACGCCCGCCGGAACGATCATGAAGCTGCCGAAGCCATCGACGCGGTCCTCAAGGGCGAACCGTCGCCGCATCGCGAACGCGACTGGATCATCTCCTGGGAGACCTGGGGAGTGGCCTGACCTTAGGCTCACGAAGAACGGTCGGCTCCGGGCGCAACACCCCCGGAGCCGACCTTCTCAAGAGCCGAACGATGCCTGAACGATTTGGCGACGATCAGCAAGGCTGCGTTGCAGTTTTGCGACGTTCGCGGGCAGGAATCGAACCTGCGCGTTCGTCCTGAAAGCGGCGCGCACTTATAGCGCCGGCGGCAGTCCGAAGCGCGGGAAGAGGCGGTCCACGTCCAGGAAGTTCGTGACTGCGGTGATCTGCGTGCCGTTCGTCTCCAGGGCGATCAGCGACCACGGCGTGTGGCCGGCCGGACTCGCGCGGTACTGGGCGTACCCCGGAAGGCCGTTGATCTTGATCGGCAGCAGGCGGGAGCCGCGGCAGCCCGACCCGGTGCCGGACATCCAGGCGCGGATGTCGGCCGGGCCGCGCAGCCAGAGTGGGAGCGGCGGCATGGAGAATGTGGCGTCCTCGTGCAGCAGCGCGGTGAGCGCATCCAGGTCGTACGCCTCGAACGCGCGCACATATCGGTCCAGCAGCGCGGACTGTTCCGCGCCCATCGGCGCAGCGGGCGTGTCCGTCGGCGCGGACGCCAGCGTCGCCCGGGCCCGCTGGAGTGTGCTGTTGACCCCCGCCACCGTCATGTCCAGTAGATCCGCGACCTCGGCCGCCGACCACGACAGCACCTCGCGCAGGATCAGCACCGCCCGCTGCTTCGCGGGCAGGAGTTGCAACGCCGCCACGAACGCCAGCCGCACCGTGTCCCGCTCCGCGACCACCGCGGCCGGGTCGTCCGGAATCGGCCCGATCCACATCTCGTCGCCGAGCGGCGCACCGGGTGAGGTGGCGTCGCCGGAGCCGGCCGGCCCGAGGTCCATCGGGCGGACCCGGCGCTGCGCGCCGGTCAGCATGCTCAAGCACACGTTCGTGGCGATCCGGTAGAGCCAGGAGCGCAGCGCGGAGCGGCCCTCGAAGCCCGCATACCCGCGCCAGGCCCGGACCATGGTGTCCTGGACCGCGTCGTCGGCCTCGAACGCGGAGCCCAGCATCCGGTAGCAGTAGCCGGTGAGTTCAGGCCGGTACGACTCCAGCTCGATCGCCACGTCGGTCATGGTCAGAAAATTTATCCCGCAGACCGATGAGTTACCGCCTCCGGCCCGGTCTGCACCGGTGTAAGAACATCCGCAAGGAGGAAACATCATGGCGTACGCCGAGGTCAACGGCATCAACACCTACTACGAGGAGATCGGCGAGGGCAGCCCGCTGGTCCTGCTGCACGGCGGCCTGGGCAGCGGTGAGATGTTCGGGCCGATCCTGCCGCTGCTCACCGCGCGCCACCGGGTGATCCTGCCCGACCTGCAGGGACATGGGCGCACGGCGGACGTGGACCGGCCGATCGACGTCCGCACCATGGCGGACGACACCGCGGCGCTGATCCGGTACCTGGGGCTGGAGCGGCCGGACGTGGCCGGGTTCTCGCTCGGCGGTGGCGTGGCGCTGCAGGTCGCGATCCGGCACCCGGGGGTGGTCGGCCGGCTGGTGGCCGCCTCGGCCGGCATCCGGCGCGACGCGAACGACCCGGAGCTGCTCAAGCAGCAGGGGCAGGTCAACGCGGCCGCGGCGGAGTTCATGAAGGACACGCCGATGTACGAGCTGTATCAGCGCGTCGCGCCCCGGCCGGAGGACTTCCCGCGGCTGCTGGACAAGATCGGCGAGTCGATGGCGGTCGACTATGACTACACGAACGAGGTACGCGGCCTGCAGTCCCCGACGCTGATCGTGGCCGCGGACGCGGACATGTGCCCGCCGAGCCACTTCGTCGAGGTGTTCGGGCTGCTGGACGGCGGTCTGCGGGACGGTGGCTGGGACGGCTCCGGCCGGGCGAAGGGCGGTCACGCGCTGGCGATCCTGCCCGGCCTGACCCATTACAACCTGTGCGACTCCCCGCTGTTCGCACAGGTCATGCTGGACTTCCTGGCCGCCTGACGTCTCACGAGGTCGGCACGACCGCGATGGACGCCTCGCCCCGGTCGACCGCGGCCAGCAGCTCGTCGCGGTCGGCCGGCCCGGCCGCGTCGATGACCAGCACCGGCGGCCGCTCGTCCGGGTCGAAACCGTCGAGGAACGTGGACTCCAGCTCGCGGTGGATCAGCGTGATGCGCGCGCTGCCCTCGAACCGGGAGCGGGCCTCGTGCAGGTCCGCGTCCTCGTCGACCAGGTCGTTCAGCACGGACGGGAGCGCGGTCAGCCGCACGGACAGGCGTGGCCCGTCCTGCTCGTAGACGGCCTCGAGGTCGTCCGGGAGCAGGTAGAACGCCCCGTCGTCGCCCTTCTGGCCGTGGTCCAGCAGCGCGGCGACCAGCCGTTCGCCGGGATCGCCGGTGGTGTCGACACCGATCAGGACGCTGAGGTGGGTCGGCTCCAGGGGCGGGACGGTGGTCACCCAGATACGGCTGTTCATAACGTGACAGTCAATCAGGCCGGGTGTCCGGCACGCCGTCTGGGAGAAGCGTGCCGGACACCCGGGTCCCGGTGTGAAATTGCCCCTTTCACACCGTGGGGGCGCGGTCGGCGATCGTGGGCGCCAGCTCGTCCACGATGAGCAGGTCCTTGCGGAACCGGTTCGTGCGGTACGCCGAACGGGCGACCATGTGCGCGGCGACCGGCGCGGTGGCCAGCTGGAAGACCGCGACCAGCACGAGCGTGGTCACGTCGACCGGGTCGCGCAGCCGCAGCGCGCAGCCGGTCAGGATCAGCAGCAGGCCGAGCACCTGCGGTTTCGCGGTCGCGTGCATGCGGGACAGCAGGTCCGGGAAGCGGCACAGCGCCACGCCGGCGGCCACGCACAGCAGGCCGCCACCGATCATCAGGACGACAGCGATGACGTCGATCACGAGCGGTCCCCGTCCGAGTCCTTCTCCGCGATGGACGAGCCCAGCCGTGCCACGCTCACCGCGCCGACGAAGCCGAGAATGGAGAGCACGACCAGGACCGGGAGCGCGGTGGCGTCCCGGCTGAACGCGGCCTCGGCGGCGATCGCGGCGACGACCACGGCGAGCAGCACGTCCGTCGCGACCACCCGATCGAGCACGTGCGGGCCGCGCAGGATGCGGTAGAGCGTGAGCCCGGCCGCGACGCACAGCAGCACGGTCAGTGTCACTCCGGCGGCGGTCATGCGTGGTCCTCCTCGTCGGCCCGGACGGCGGTGCCGGTCTGGGCGGCGCGCCGCACCTGGATGTTGCGCTCCGCGGCGCGTACCGGCTGGTCGTGGTGTTTTGTCGATGTCGAGCCCGCGGGCGCGGCTGTTTCCACAAGCCCAGATCCTTCCGGGGTACGAGCCGGCGCTGCGCCATCCCGCGTGCGCTCGACGGAATCGCCGTCATGCGGGAGCCTGGCCGACACCCCCGTCGCGTGCAGGATCCGGTCCTCCAGACGGACCACCGCCGCGCGCGCCTCGTCCACGTCCGCCATGCTCGACACGCCGATGACGTGCACGTAGAGGATGGCCAGGTCCCGGTCCGCCTCCACGACCAGGCTGCCGGGAATCAGTGACAGCGCGGCCGCGGTCAGCGTGATGTGCAGGTCCGAGGTCGCCCGCAGCGGCACCGCGACGATCGCGCTGGCCGGTGGCGGACCCGGCCGGATCGCCAGCCACGCCACCTGCGCGCTGGCCAGCACCAGGTCGCGCAGGAAGCAGGCGGTGAACAGCACCACCCCGAGCGGGCTGACCCGCCCGCCGAACGGCACCAGCGGCAGCGGGAACACCATCAGCGCCAGGATCGCGACCACCACGCCGCCGACGATCGTGAACGGCCCGGCGTTGCCCCAGAGCAGCAGCCAGACGGCCACCATGCCGAGGACGGCCACGGCGCGTTCCGGCAGCGTCGCGCGTCTCACTGTCCCACCTCCGGCAGGTCGGCGACGGTCTGCACGTAGGCGTCGCGTCCGATCAGGTCCTTCGCGGAGGACTCCGCGATGCCGAACAGCGGTCCGGCCAGCACGGTCAGCGCCACCCCGAGCGCCACCAGCGCTATCGTGGGCGCGACCATCATCGCGGGCAGCAGCGTCGGACCGTCCTCGGAGTCGGAGTCGGAGTCGGAGTCGGAGGACGGCGCGGAGCTCTCGAAGACGCGCTCGTCCCCGGCGGAGACCGGCACCATCGCGCCCTGCACCGAGACCGACACCGCCGGGACGCACTCCAGGGCCGAGCCCTCGGCCGGCGGCACCCCGGGCATCGCCGGGTTCGGCGTCCGCCAGAACGCGAGGTTCCACACGCGCGCGATCGCGTACAGCGTGAGCAGGCTCGTCACCGCGCCGCCCGCGACCAGCGCCCACGCGAGCCATCCGCCGACGCCGGCCGCGGCCTGGAACAGCCCGACCTTGCCGAGGAAGCCGGAGAACGGCGGGATGCCGGCCAGGTTCAGCGCCGGGACCAGGAACAGCACGCCGAGCAGCGGTGACAGGCGGGCGAGGCCGCCGAGCCGGTCCAGCGCGGTCGCGCCGCCGCGCAGCTCGATCAGGCCGGCGACCAGGAACAGCGTGGTCTGCACGACGATGTGGTGCGCGGTGTAGAAGATCGACGCGGACAGCCCGGCCGTGGTGGACAGCCCGATGCCGAGCAGCAGGTACCCGATGTGGCTGATCAGCGTGAACGACAGCAGACGTTTGATGTCGGACTGCGCGACCGCGCCCAGGATGCCGACCACCATGGTGAGCAGCGCGACCACGAGCAGCAGGTCGGCCACCCGCCCGCCCGGGAACAGCAGCGTCTCGGTGCGGATGATCGCGTACACGCCGACCTTGGTGAGCAGTCCGGCGAACACGGCGGTGACCGGCGCGGGCGCGGTCGGGTAGCTGTCCGGCAGCCAGGACGACAGCGGGAACACCGCGGCCTTGATGCCGAACGCGAGCAGCAGCATGCCCTGGAGCACGAGCCGCAGGTTGTCCGGCAGCGCGTCCAGCCGGTCGACGAGCTGCGCCATGTTGAGCGTGCCGGTGGCGGCGTAGACCAGGCCGAGCGCGGTCAGGAAGATCAGCGAGGACAGCAGCGAGACCACGACGTACGTGGTGCCGGCCCGGATCCGGTTCTCCGTACTGCCCAGCGTCAGCAGGACATAACTGGCCACCAGCAGGATCTCGAACCCGACGTACAGGTTGAACAGGTCGCCGGAGAGGAACGCGTTGGTGACACCGGCCGTGAGGATCAGGTACGTCGGATGGTAGACGGACAGCGGCGTGTCCTCCGCGCCGTCGACCAGGCCCTGCCCGATGGAGTAGACGAGCACGCACAGCGTCACCGCGGACGAGACGACCAGCATCAGCGCGGCCAGCTGGTCCGCGACGAGCACGATGCCGAGCGGCCCCCAGCCGCCGACCGCGACCGCGAGCGCGCCGTCCTGCGTGGAGAGCATGAGCAGCGCCAGCGAGACCAGCAGTGTGGCGGAGAGCGCGGTGAGGCTGACCGTGCGCTGGGCGCGCGGCCGCCGGGTGAGCAGCAGCGTGATCGCGGCGCCGAGCAGCGGAATGACGACCGGCAGCGGTACGAGGAAGGTCATGCGGCGTCCTGGTCCTGGTCGTCCGTCAGCGGCATGGCGTCGCGCTCCGCGAGCACCACGATCCGGCGGTCCTCGACGTCGTCCTGGACCTCGTCGTGGCCGGAGATGTCCCGGCTGCGGTAGGCGAGCGCGAGCAGGAACGCGGTCACCGCCAGCGTGATCACGATGGCGGTCAGGATCATGGCCTGCGGCAGCGGGTCGCTCATGTCCTCGGTCGGGACCGTGCCGACGATGGGTGTGCCGCCGGCCCGGCCGCCGCCGAGGATGAGCACGTTCGCGCCGTGGCCGAGCAGGATGACGCCGATCAGGATGCGGGTCAGGCTGCGTTCGAGCAGCAGCACCACACCGGCCGCGAAGAGCACGCCGACGAGCACGATGTACACGAGGTTCGGGGTCACGCGGTCACCTTCTCCCGATCTTGTTCTTGGGTCTCCGAGGTCTCTTCCGTGACGGACGGCTGCGGCTCCGCCCCCAGGCTGCGCAGGATGTCGAGGATCAGCCCGACCACGATCAGGTACACGCCGACGTCGAAGATCGTGGACGTGGCTACGTGCAGGTCGCCCAGCAGCGGCACGTGGATGTCCACGATCGCGGTCTGCAGCACCTGCCCGCCGAGCAGCATCGCGCCGACGCCGGTCCCGACCGCGATCAGCAGCCCGGTCCCGAGCACCACGCCCGCGTCCACCGGCGCGGCCCGGTTCAGCTCCCGGCGCCCGCCCGCCAGGTAGCGCACGGTGAGCGCCAGCGCCGCGACCAGCCCGCCGGCGAACCCGCCGCCCGGCGCGTTGTGGCCGGACAGCAGCAGGTAGATCGAGAACAGCACGATCGTGTGGAAGATCAGCCGCGTGACCACCTGCATGATCACCGAATCCTCCTTGCCGGTCCACGCCGCGAGCGCGCGTTTCGGCGCGGGCGTCTCGGCGCGGCGGCGCAGTGCGGACGTGCGCTGGAAGATCAGGCTGGCGACGCCGGTCGCGGCCACCACGAGCACGGAGATCTCGCCCATCGTGTCCCAGGCGCGGATGTCGACCAGGATCACGTTCACGATGTTGGACCCGCCGCCGTAGCTGACCGACAGGTCCGCGAACCGCTCCGAGACCGGCGTGGCCGTGCGCCCGCCGCTGGTCACGAACGCCATCCCGGCCGCGGCCAGCCCGACCGACACGCCCAGCACGATCCGCCACCGCCGGGACGCGCGCAGCGGCCGCTCGGAGAACTTCGCCGGCAGCCGGCGCAGCACCAGCACGGCCATCACGATGCCGGCCGTCTCCACCAGCGCCTGGGTGAGCGCCAGGTCAGGCGCGCCGTGCAGGATGAACAGCATCGACACGGCGTAGCCCGCGGCCCCGGCCAGCACGAACGCGGCCAGCCTCCGCTGCGCCCGCACCGCGCCGATCGCGGCCGCGATGATCGCCACCCCGGCCACGGCCTGCAGCGGCGTGTCCCAGACGCGGAACTCGGTCGGCCACGGCGCGCCGACCGCCAGCACCGTCCCGGCGATCACCACCAGCACGATCAGGATCACGCCGAGATAGCCGGGCAGCGAACCGCGCTGGGTCGCGCCGGTCAGCTCGACGGCCAGCCGGTCCACGCCGCGCAGCGCCTGCTCGTACACCCAGGCCCCGGCACTGATCTTCTCGCTCTTGACGCGGTCGCGCGTGAGCCGGAAAACCCCGTAACCGCCCGCCAGCGCGAGCACGGTCAGCCCGAGCGGCAGGCTCAGCCCGTGCCACAGCGCCAGATGAACCCCAACACCGTCAAGCATCAGAGGGTACGGCTCCAGCGCGCTCTCGATCGGCCGTGCGGCAAGACCCCCGGCAAGGCCGGCCGCACTGAGCAGCACCGGCGCGGCCAGCAGTCCCGGACCGGGCGCGTGCGGGTGCTCCACCGGCACGACCCCCGGCTTCGTGCCGAACGCACCCCACAGGAACCGCAGGCTGTAACCCACGGTGAGCGTCGCGCCGAGCACCATCGCGATCAGCGCCGCCGTGTCCGCCGGCTCGCCGGTCGCGAACGCGGCGAACAGCGCCTCCTTGCCCAGGAACCCGAGCAGCGGCGGCGCGCCCGCCATCGACGCGGCCGCCAGCGTGGCCGCGACCGCGAGCATCGGCAGCCGGCGCCCGAGTCCGGACAGTTTGCGCAGGTCACGGGTGCCGGTGGCGTGGTCGACCGCGCCCACGGTGAGGAACAGCGCGGACTTGAACAGCGCGTGCGCCAGCACCAGCGTCAGCCCGGCCAGCGCGGCAGCCCGCGTCCCGGCGCCGAGCACGGCGACCAGCAGGCCGAGTTGACTGACCGTGCCGTACGCCAGCAGCAGTTTGAGGTCGTGCTGCCGCAAGGCGGCGAGCCCGGCGAAGATCAGCGTGGCCAGTCCGGCGCCGACCGTCAGCAGCTGCCAGGCGAGCACGCCGGCGAACGCCGGGGCCAGCAGCGCGACCAGGAAGACGCCGGCCTTGACCATGGCGGCCGCGTGCAGGTAGGCGCTGACCGGCGTGGGCGCGGCCATCGCGGCCGGCAGCCACGCGCCGAACGGCAGGATGGCGGACTTGGCCAGCGCGCCCGCCAGGATCAGCACCACCGCGACCGTGCCCCAGGTGCCGGCCGGCGGCGACTGGGCCAGCTCCGACCAGCGGTGCGTGCCGGTCCCGGCGCCGAGCATGACGATGCCGACCAGCATGGCCAGGCCGCCGAGCGTGGTGACCAGCAGCGCCTGCATGGCCGCACGGCGGGCGACCCGGCGGCCCGGGTCGGACGCGATCAGCAGGTAGGACAGGACGCTGGTGAGCTCCCAGAACACGTAGAGCAGCAGCAGGTCGTCCGCGAGCACCAGCCCGAGCATGGTGCCGGCGAACGCGACCAGCAGTCCGGCGTGCCGGGCCTGCTCGCCGCGGTCGCCGACGTAGTGCGCGCAGTAGGCGAGCACGAGCGCGCCCACGCCGCCGACCAGCAGGACCAGCAGCCAGGAGAGCGTGTCGAGGCGGAACGCGAGCGAGAGGCCGAGCTGCGGGATCCACTCCACGGTCTCGGTCGCGGTCCGCCCGATGTGCGCGGCCGCCCAGACCGCGGCACCGGCGGGCGCGAGCGCGACCAGATAGAGTCCGCGGCCACCGATCGCGCGCACCAGCGCGGGCGCGATCAGGGCGACGGCAGCGTGGATCACCAGCAGAACGAGCACGGGCCCCCCGGGCGTCTGTGCCGGGGTTGCGCCACACCTGTGTGCAGGTGGCGAACGCGCCACCCGGCGCCGAACGATGTCAGCGGCAAGTCTTTCCTCGCGCCTTGACGGTACACGCTCAGCGATATGTCAGTTACGTGACAATCAACTTTGCCGACGCACCCGCTGTTTCGGGCGTGGACGCGGGGTCCCACAATGGGCGCCATGATCCGCTTTGTGCTCAACGTCCTGTGGGTGATCTTCGGCGGCGGGATCGTGCTCTTCCTCGGGTACGGCCTGGCAGCCCTGATCTGTTTCGCGCTGATCGTCACCATCCCGTTCGGTGTGGCGTCGTGGCGGCTGGCCGTCTACTCGCTCTGGCCGTTCGGCCGCACGATCATCCCGAAGCGCGGCGCCGGCCTCGCCTCCGGCCTGGCCAACATCCTCTGGCTCATCCTGGCCGGCTGGTGGCTGGCCCTGTCCCACATCACCGCCGGCATCGCGCTCTGCATCACGATCATCGGCATCCCGTTCGGCATCGCGAACCTCAAGCTGGTTCCCGCCGCGCTCTGGCCGCTCGGCCAGGAGGTCGTCGACACGGACGACCTGTCGGCATGACGCACCCGCATCAGGCCCCCCGCCACCTGGACGCACGCCCCGAGCTGCGCACGGTCGACCTTGACGAGGCCCTGGCCGACGCCTGCCGCACCCCGCAGGACATCCTCGACCTCGCCGCCACGCTCCGCATCGACATGGACGACGTCCGAGGCGGCGACCTCCTCCAGCGCCTCCTGGCCCGCGCCCGCCGGGCCGGCAAGGTCCGCGCGCTGCTCAAGGCCGCCCACGACCGCTGGCCCGACCGCGACGACATCGCCTGGCTGCACGCCTCGATGCCGGGCGGTTTCGCCTCCCGCTCCCGATAGAAGCCCCGGTGCCTCAGGCGTTCCGCACGGCGATGACGCGCAGCACGCCTGAGGCACGGGGTCCGGCGATCAGGACAACCAGCAGATCACGGCGTCACCGCAGGCGGCGGCGCGGGTGAAGAAGTCACGGATGCCGGGCAGCCGGTCCGCCAGCGTCGGCAGGGCGGCCGGCGTATACAGGTGATACAGCCCGGCGCGGCGCAGCTCGGCGGCGGTGACGCCGTGGATCAGCTCCTCCGGAGTCAGGTCGCGCAGCGCGGCCGCGGCCGTGCGGACCTGAGCGGGCGTGAGGTAGCAGGGCGGGTCCGAGTCCCACTCCTTGTCCTCCGCGGAGGGCGCGGCGAACGGCTCCTCGCCGTAGACCACGTCGACCGGGAAGTCCCGCCGCCGCAGCAGGAAGTCGATGCCGGCCCAGTCGCCCTCGGCGCCGCCGCGGGGGCCCTCACCGTCGACGATGAACTTGCGGACCGCGGCCAGATCACCGCGCAGCGGCTTCAGATCCGCGGGCGCGGCCCGCATCCACTCTCCAAAGAGTCCCATGGCGGGAGACCTTAGAACACAGGTACGACAAATTCCCGCGGCCCCTCACACGTGCGACAGCATGAACGCCAGGAGAAAACCCGCGCAGGTCACGATGCCGCTCAGCGGTCCGGTGTCCTTGAACGCCACCGGCATCATCGTGTCCGCCAGCATGGTCAGGATCGCGCCGGCCGCGAACGCCTGCACCACCGCGATCGTGCTCGCGCCGGCCTGGCCGAGCACCGCGTAGCCGAGCGCGGCCGACACCGCGGAGATCACCGCGACGCCCAGCCACAAACCCATGATCCATCGTGCGGAGCGGCCGGACGCGCGCAGGCCGACCGCGGCGGACAACGACTCCGGCACGTTCGACAGGAAGACGCCCGCGACCACGGCCACGCTCACCGAGCCGCCGCCGAGCAGCGAGACGCCGATCGCGGCCGACTCCGGGATGCCGTCCAGCATCGCGCCGAGCACCAGCGCGAGCGCGGCACCACCCGCGGCCGCGGTGGGATGCTTACGCTTGTCGCCGCCGCGCCGGTCCAGGATCGCGTCCCCGGCGAAGAACGTGAGCGCGCCCGCCACTATCCCGGCGCCGGCCGGGAGCGCACCGGCCTCCTGGAACGCCTCCTCCACCAGGTCGAACGCGATCGTCGAGATCAGCACGCCGGCGCCGAACGCCATCACCACGCCGACCACGCGTTCCGGCACCGGGCGCACCAGCCCGAGCCCGGCCCCGAGCAGCAGCGCGAACCCGCCGACGAACCCCCAGAACGCGGCCTCCAGCATGGGTCACTCCTCGGAAAGGTTCACTGCACCGCGAACGCGGCCTGGTCGTCGGCCGGGTTGAGGTCCGGGACCGGGGCGCCGCCGAGCGCGCGCCGGTACGCCACGACCGAGCCGGCCTCGGCGCCGGGGCCGCTGCGGCGGGAGACCAGCAGCAGCCGGACCTCCTCGCCGGCCTCGAGGTTGCCGATCCGGCACTGGACCGGGGACGCGCCGCTCGGCGGGGGCATCGAGGGGAGCGGGGACGGGGACGCGCCGGCGGGGACGGTCCAGGGGACCGACCGGCCGGGCTCGGCCGGGACCGCCCACGGCGGGGCGGTGCGCACGGACAGGCACTCGCCCCAGCCCTGGCCGCGGGCGGCGAGCGTGACGCCGGGGTCGAGCGACAGCCACGTGTCGTCCGCGATGACCGGGCCGCGGTTGCCGACCGTCACCGTGATCGTGCCCTCGTCGTGCTCGTCGAAGGTGAGGTTCCCGGTCCGTACCCACAGATCGGCTCTTGATCGTGACGACGGATTCTCCAGGGGAGTGAACGACGGCAGCCCGCCCGCGAACTCACCGCCGCCGACGTACCAGAAGTCGGCGTCGAGCGACCGGGTCCACTCGGCGAGCTGGTCCGCGTACGGCTGGAGGTCACCGATCGTGATGGTGATCGGGCCGCCCGGCGGGAACCGGGCCGCGGACAACCACTGCACGGTCGCGCCGGTGGTCGTGGTGATCGTGCCGATCGGCACCACGCCCGCGCCGGAGCGGGTGAACGCGACCGCGACCTCCGGCCCGGCCGACTCCTTCAGCACGCAGCGCAGGATGACGATCGCGTCCTCCGCGCTGTCGCCGTCCACATCGCCGTGCGTGATCGTGGTGGCCCACACGTCCCCGATGGACGGCGTTTCCGTGGCCGTGACGTCGCTGGTCGGGCAGGTCCAGCCGTCCGGGACCCGGGTCAGGGAGAAGGCGTGCAGGTCACCGATTGTTATCGGGCCCTCCGGCGTCGAAGGCGACGAGGGCGACGGCGGCGCCTCGACCGCGGCCGGGACCACGGCACCCCCGGACGGAGGCGTGTCCGGCAGCATTCCCGCGTAGACGATCGCCGGCGCGGCTATCAGTGCGGCCGTGAGCAGCACGGCCGCGACCATGCCGGTCTGCCGCCCGGCCGAGCGGCGCCGCTTCCGTCGTCTCGGCGGCGCCTGGGGGTTGAGGTTGCCGAAGACGACCCCCAGCCCGCTGTCCTGATCGTCCCTTCGCCGCGCCATCCCTCGATGCTGCCAGGCCGAGGTTGCGGCCCGGTCGCGTCCCGCCGGGAATGTCACGGGTTTCTCATTCGGCTCACCGGGAGCCCCTTACGTCCGGTATTGTGCCGCGGGCGGCGCCGGCGCCGGGCCGAGCGGCAGCAGCCAGCGCTCGTAGATGCGCTTCCAGGTCCCGTCCGTGCGCGCCCGCTCCAGCACCCCGTTGACGAACCGCACCAGGTCGTCGTCGCCGAGCGGGATGCCGATGCCGGACGGCTCCTCCGTGATGCCGGGCCCGACGATCTCGGTGCCGCGGTCCTGCGCCGCCAGCGCCGCGAGCAGCACGTCGATCGTGGACACGGCGTCGACCTGGCCCTGCTGGAGCAGCACCAGGCAGTCCAGCGTGCTGTCCGTGGAGACCGGGACCGGGCCGCTCGGCTGCTCGACGATCTTGCGGATGCTGGTGCTGCCCGCGGTCGCGCAGACCTTCCGGCCGCCCAGGTCGTCGAACGACCCGATGCCCGAACCCTTGTTGACCAGCAGGCGCTGGCGTGAGGTCAGGTACTCGGTGGAGAAGTTGACCTGCTGCCACCGCTCACACGTCATGGTCATGGTGCGGATGACGATGTCGACGTCGCCGCGCTCCAGCACCGGGATCCGGTCCGCCGTGGTGATCGCGCGGAACTGCACCGCCTCCGCATCGCCGAAGATCGCGCGCGCGATCTCCTTCCCGAGGTCGATCTCGAACCCGGACAGCTCGCCGGTGTCCGGGTCGCGGAAGCCGAACAGATAGGCGTTCTGGTCGATGCCGACGCGCAACCGGCCACGTTGCACGATCTCCGCCATCGTGGACCCGTCCGGCATGCGGCCCGGCGCGGGCAGCGCGCCCTCCGGCCGCAGGCTCTGCCGGGGTACACAGGCCGGCGGCGACGGCGCGGGGGAGAGGCTCGCGGCCGGGTCCTTCACGTTCACCGGGACCGGGACGCGGGCGCTCACGGCGGCCTCCGGCTCCTCCGCCGGGACCGGGCCGCAGCCGGCGAGCATCATCATGACGGCGGCAGTGGCAAGGAGGCGCATTCTCATCGATATTCCCCGATCCGTCGCGCCATTCCGGCTCCCACGCCGGCCAGCGTCAGCACCGTCAGCAGGATCACCGACACGTCCGCCCAGCGCAGCGTGCCCCGCGCGGCCCGCGCCCGCTCGTCGAACCGGCCCTGCGCGGCCCCGAGCGCCTGATCGATCTCGGTCTCCCAGCGCGCGAACACCGCGATCTGCCCGGTCGGCTCCGGGCCGGTGGCGAGCCGCACCGCGTCCTCGTACCGGCCCTCCGCGTCCAGGTCGCGCACGGTCTGGTGCTGCAGCATCCAGTTCGCCGCGGCCTGCTGCGCCTCCGTGATGTCCTGCCGGTCCTCGGACTCCCGCCCGGCCCGGTCCAGCAGGCCGGAGGACACGCCGAACGCCTCGGTCAGGTGCTGCTCGAACGCGCCGCCGTCCCCGCGCGCGACCAGCATCAACGCCTCGTCCGCGCGTACCTGCAACGCGGTCACCCGCGCCTCCGCCAGCAGCTGCGCGTCCGCGGAACCCTCCTGCCGGCCCGCGTCCACGAACGACGCGGAGCGGCTCACCGCGCCGGTCACGGCCAGACAGGAGATCAGCGCGGCCGCGGTCGCCACCAGCAGCGGCGGACTCAGCAGCCGGTGCGTGCGCCGGGTCAGCCACACCTGCGTGCCGGCCAGCGCCGCGATCAGCGCCAGTCCCAGCAGTAACAACACCCACGGGAAGACGCTCGCCTCCCGCTGGCCGTCCTGCAGGCGGGAGCGGGAGACCTCGTACACCCGTTGCGCCGCGGGCAGCAGCACGTCCCGCAGATGCGCGGACGCCTCGCGCAGATAGGCGCCGCCGAGCGGCACGCCCTGCCGGTTGTAGGCCCGCGCGGTCTCCACCAGGCCCGTGTAGACCGGCAGCTCCCGCGCGATCTCGTCCAGCAGCGGCGCGGCCTCGCCGTCCGCGTCCCGCTGCGCCTCGGACAGCGCGGACGAGGCCCGCGCGATGTCGTCAAGATAGCGTTGCCGCAGGTCAGCGGGCTCGGTGCCGCCCGCGAGGAACGCGATCGCCGCGGTCGCGTCCGCATCGGACAACGCGCGGTAGACGGTCTGCGCCCGCGTGTTCAACGGCCCGCTGACGGTCGCCACCTCGGTCACCACGGCGGCGCGCCGCCGCACCGTCGCGACGCCGGTGACGCCGAAGATCAGCGCCAGCGCGACCAGCCCTGCCGCGGCCACCCCCAGCCGCCCAGGACTCGCCTTCCACACCCGCGCCCATCGTGCCCGGATCGACATGCCGCCAACATATAAACCAACGTCAAGACCGGAACTTCCCGCTTCCGCGGTGGTCCGGCCCGCATGCTCCCGCGGGCTCTCGTTCGCGTGTCCCCGGCCGCAGAACAAAAACCCGCACCTCGTTGACCGGACCGGCCGGCGGGACCCCGAACGGTCCGGTCAACGAGATGCGGGTGGGCGTGGGCGGCTCGCGCGGCCCGGACTCGCGTGCGGTGGCCGGGATCCGGCTTCCGCGACCGGGATTCGTACCCGGGATGTGTGCTTCGGATCTGGCTCCTTGCGCCGGGATTCGGGCTCCGCCCTCCTGACCCGAGGGCGGAGCCCGCCGATCCGGCCGGGCGGTGTGACTCCCGTGCCGGTCGTCCGGCCCCCGCCGCCTGCCGTTCCTCAGGCGGCGGGGAAATCCTTCCCGCCACCGGTCGTTCCCCGGTGGCGGGCGATCTGTCCGGCCGGTGCGCGGCCTGTCAGGTGTCGTTCCCCGGCGACGGGGATTCATTCCGGTCCGTGCGGTCCGGCGGGTGCGGTTCCCTCCGTCGTGGATCGGCGGCGGGAACCCGGCCGGCGCGTCCTCGTGCGTCAGCGTCCCCCATGTCGTTGTTGCGACATGGGGGACACCCCGATCACCGGTAGCGGGTCAGCGCTGACCCGGCGTGCGGCGCCGGGAGCGCGGCTCGGTCGCGGAGACCACGGCCGCGAGCAGCCCGGCCGAGGCCGCGCCGACCAGCAGCCACGGGGCCCCGAGGTCCGGCACGGCCGTGGCCACGCCGAGCGCGGCCGCGCCGCCGATGCCGAGCACCACCGCGGTGACCCGGCGCGCCGAGTCGAACGCGCGGGCCAGCGCCCTGCGTCCGTCCCGGCCGGCCGACCAGACGAACTGGATCAGCATCAGCACCATGATGATCAGCGCGATGCCGCCGGACAGACGCGCGGTCTCCGCCAGGTCGAACGTGACGCTGGCGTAGGCCGCGGCCGCGCCGAGCACGCCGGTCAGGCCGATCCGGGCCATCGGCCAGCGGACCGTCCCGAGCCCGGACGACACGATCGTCACCGAGCCGGTGTGCGCGTTCCACGACGTACCGGTGCCGCCCGTCATCGCCGACCAGTCCGGCGCGGTGGGCCGCATCGTCCCGGTCATCGAGGACGGACCGCCGCGCGCCCACGGCTTCGTGCCGAGATGCTCGTCGGACAGCTTCGGCACCGGGCGCGGCGGCCGGTACGACGGCGGCGTCTGCACGTCCGCCTCGGTCACCTCGATGACGTCGGACCCGTCCGGGCCCGGCATCACCGGGATGTCGCCGCGCAGCGACTCCACGAACGAGACGATCGGCTCGTTCTCGGCCTGCGCCGCGCCGCTCGGTCCCGCGGGCAGCTCGAGAGCGGCGGTCCGCCCCCAGCCCCAGCGACGGCCGGCCGGCTTCTCCTTTTCCTTCTCCTTCTGCCGTTGCGCCTCGAGCTCCTCCGGAGAGGCACCGGTCGGGTTGCCCGACCAGCCCAGCGCGAGCGCCTTCCGGGGCTGCCCCGGAGCGGCCACCCGGGTCGGCGTGTCCGTGCCGTCCGCGTCCGCGCCGCCCCGGCCGCGACGGTGCCGCGAGCCCTGCGTGATCGCGGCCGTGGCCTGGAACGCGGGCTCGTCCGGCATCGCCGCGACCGCGGCACGTGCCAGCTTGTCCGCCTCGGACCGGTCCTTGCCGTTTTCCACCAGACGCGTCGCGACCAGGTGCTGCAGGTGCGGGTTACCCGGCTCGGCCTCCAGCGCGGCCCGCGCGGCGGCGAGCGCCTCCTCGTTGCGCCCGGCCGCGGCCAGCGCGTCGCTGGTCACGGCCAGCACGGCCGCACCACCCGGGTTCAGCTTGGCGGCGGTCTCGGTCGCGCGCAGCGCACCCGGGACGTCCTCCAGCGCGATCCGGATCCTGGCCATGAGCAGCCACACGTCCGCATCGGACGCGAGCCGTGCCATGGCCGGCCCGGCCTCCGCGAGCGCGGCCGTCGGGTTGCCCGTCGCGAGCAGGATCTCGGCCCGGCGCAGCGCCGACCGGTCCTCCTTGCGGCGCGCCTCCAGCGCCTCCTCCTCCGCGGACTTCTCGTCCTCCTTGGCCGCGACCTCGTCCTTCGCGTCCTTCACCGGCGGGACGTCCGGCGTGGTGAACGCGGTGGCCTGGGTGAGCGTCGGCAGCTTCGCCTTCGGCTTCCCGGTCCGCTCGGCCCTCCGCACCGCGACCTCTGCGCCCGGAGCCGCCGCCTCAGCCACCGGCTGCGGACCCGCGACAACCTGCTGCGGAGCCGCACCGGACGCCTGCTGAGCCGGCGCGACCGGCCGCTGAACCGGGGTGACCTGCTGCGGAGCCGCGCCGACCGGCTGCTGAGCCGGAGCGACCTGCTGCGGAGCCGGCGCGACCAGCTTCGGCAGGTTGACCTCGGCCGCCGGACCGGAGACCGCCGCGGACGCGTCGACCTGGACCGGCCTGGCGGGCGGGCCTGGCGGGCGGGTCGATGGGTGTGTCGATCGCGGAGACGGCGTTGACCGGCCTGGCGGGCGGGTCGATGGGTGTGTCGATCGCGGAGACGGCGTTGACCGGCCTGGCGGGCGGGTCGATCGGCGTGTCGATGGCCGCGACGGCGGGCCGTGCGACCGGCCTGGCCGGCGGGTCGATCGGGGTGTCGATGGGCGCGACCGAGGGCCGGCCGGCAAGCCGCGCGGGCGGGTCGATCGGGGTGTCGATCGGCGCGACCGCGGGAGCGTTGACCAGCCTGGCCGGCGGGTCGATGGGCGTGTCGATAGGCGCGACGGCGGGAGTGCCGCCACGGTGGGCGCGAGAATCGGTCGCGCCACCCGCCCACGAGGGCGGGTCGATCGGCGCGTCGATGGGCGCGACGGCAGGGGTGCCGCCGCGGTGGGCGCGAGAATCGACCGGCGTGCCGCCGCGGTGGGCGTGCGGGTCGGCCGCGCCATCCGCCCAGGAGGGCGGGTCGATCGGCGCGTCGATGGCGGAACCGCCGTGGACGGCGCGCGGGTCGCCGGCCGTGGACGCGCCGTCGGCCCAGGTGGGCGGGTCGATGGGTGCGTCGATCGCGGAGCTGCCGTGGTGGGCGCCCGATCCGGCTGCCGCGCTACCGGCCCAGGTGGGCGGGTCGATGGGTGCGTCGATCGCGGAGCTGCCGTGGTGGGCGCCCGATCCGGCCGCCGCGCTATTCGCCCAGGTGGGCGGGTCGATCGGCGCGTCGATGGCAGCGCCGGATGGTGTACCACCGTTCCAGCCCTGCGCGCCGCCGGTCGCACCCGAGGGCGCGCCGCCGTTCCAGGCACGCGGATCGTCGGCCGGACCCGAGGATCCGCCGTCGTTCCAGGCCTGCGCGCCGGCGCCCGTGGGGCCGCCGTCGTTCCAAGCCTGTGCGTCGCCGGCAGCGCCCGTGGAGGCGCCGCCGTTCCAGCCCTGGGCACCGCCGGTCGCACCCGAGGGCGCACCGCCGTTCCAGCCGTCGCCGGCAGCGCCCGTGGAGGCGCCGCCGTTCCAGCCCTGGGCACCGCCGTTGTCGCCGGTAGTGCCCGCGCCGCCGGTCCAGGCCTGGGTGCCGCCGGAGGGTGCGCCGTCGTTCCAGCCCTGCGTGCCGGCGCCCGTGGGGGCGCCGTCGTTCCAGGTCTGCGCGTCGCCGGTAGCGCCGGCGCCACCGTTCCACGCCTCGCCGGCCGCGCCCGTGGAGGCCGGCCGCGCGGACGTGTCGACGGCCGAGGCCGCGTTGTCCGCCCACGCGGGCGGGTCGATGGGAGCGTCGATGGCCGACCCCGTGACGGTACCGCCGGACCGGCCCGGCGTGCTGCCGGACGGGCCCGCGGGCGTGCCGAACACGTCGGACGCCTTGACGAACGCGTCCGCGGGCTTCGCCTGCGGCTCCGGCGCCGTGGCGGGCGTCTCGGCCTGCGTGGCGCCCACGGCCGCGTCCAGCGCGGACGGCTTCCCGGCCGCGGACGTGAAGCCGCTCCGGACCTGCCGGAACCCGCTCGGACGCGATGCCGGCGTGTCGACGTTGTCCGCCGGGACCGGGTCGGGCGTGACCGCGGGCCGTGTGCTGGGCATACCGTGCCGCGGCGCCGGGCTGCTGTTCGCGGCCTGGTCCCCACGCCACGGCCCGGCGGGCCGGAACGCGGGCGCACCACCGGCGGCCTGCGCTCCACCGGCGGCACGACGCGTCGGCGGCTTGTAGGACGACCGAGGCTCCGCCTCGTGCGCACCCTCGACGAACCGCCCCGGCGACGCGGAGGACGACGCACCGGACGCAGCCGACGTGCCGGACGGCGACGCACCACCGGACGCGTGTGACCCGGCGGACGGCGCCGAGGCGCCGGACGACGCCGAAGCGCCGGACGCGGAAGACCTGCCGGACGGCGCGGAGGTGCCGGTCGGCGAGGTCGCGGACGACGGCGAGTCGGCCACCGGCCCGGACGACGGCGACGAGGCGGACGACGGCCGCGGTGGCCGGTAGCCCGGCGTCGCCGAGTCCGGCGGACGGAATCCGGCCGTGGGCAGGTCGCGCGGCTCCTGGCCGGCCGAGGGGCCGGAATCCGGGAGGGAGGACCGCGCGCCGACCCCCGCGACCGGCGCGTGGGCAGCGTCGACCGCGTGGGCGGAGTCGCCCGCCGGCGTCGTGCCGGCCGGGTGCCGGGGCGTGAGCCCTTCCAGGCCACCGGAGATCGTCGAGTTCGTGGCGCTGACCGCCTCCGGGTTCGGCTTGGTGGCGAATGCCTGCCAGCTGCCGGTGGGCAGCTGCGCACCGGCCTGGCGCCGGGGCAGCGAGCCCCTGCCGGCCGGGCTCGGCAGCTCGTCCGTGGGCGCGAGCGGGCCGACGGCGGGGTGGGGGATGGGGGGACCGGGCGGCGGCGGGACCAGACCGGCCGCGTTGACCAGGTCTGCTTCCGCTGGCGACGCCCCCGCCGGCCCTGGTGGCGGGTCGGGGGCTTGCCGCGCGGGGCTGAAGGATTCCGTGGACATCGTCACGCCTTCCGCGGGGGGAACGGGGGTTGGGTCACCGAGCGACGCACGCCCGGTCGAGGGGTTCGCAGCAACGGTCGGCAGGGAGAGGGTGGGTCCTGAGCAATCCGGGCAACCTCACATCGGTACGGTCGCTGCCATGACCGATTCGGTGGTACGCACGGACAGCGGCGCGGTCCGCGGCCTGTCCGGAGTGTGGAAGGGCATCCCGTTCGCCGCTCCGCCGCGCGGTGACCTGCGTTTTGCCGCGCCGGCCCGCCCGGAGCCGTGGGACGGTGTACGGGACGCGCTGGAGTTCGGCCCGGCCGTGCCGCAGCCGTCGCCCGCGCCGGGCGTACCCACGTGGTTCGATCCTGATCGTGGTGATGACTGGCTGACGCTGAACGTGTGGTCACCGGATCACGGCCGCGACCCGAGGCTGCCGGTGATGGTGTGGCTGCACGGTGGCGGGTGGAAGATCGGCTGGCCGGGGATGCCGCAGTATGACGGGGCGATGCTGGCCGGGCACGGTGTCGTGGTGGTCACGGTGGCCTATCGGCTGGGGCACGAGGGTTTCGGAGACGTGCCGGGCGCGCCGCCGAACCGGGGACTGCGTGATCAGCTGGCCGCGCTGGAATGGGTGCACCGAAATATCGCGAAATTTGGTGGTGACCCGGACAAGGTGACCGTCTTCGGGCAGTCAGCCGGCGCGGCGTCCGCGGCGCTCCTCGGGGCGTACCCGGGGACGAAGGGGTTGATCCGCCGCGTGATCGCCCAGAGCATCCCGGACGGTTACGCCACCGGGCCCACGCCCGAGCCGATGCCGCGGATCGACGGCGACCTGGTCCCGGCACCCCCGTGGGAGCTGAGCCTGCACGCCGATCTGATGGCCGGCTTCAACCACCAGGAGTGGCGCACGATGGGCCCGCCGCCGCCCGGTGATCACCCCGAGCTGGCACACTTTAAGACGTTATATCCGAAAAATCCGGAAATCGAGCTCATGTCGGAGCTGCTGTTCCGGCGGCCGACCACCCGGATCATCGAGCAGAACGGCGGCCACCTCTACGACTTCGCCTGGCGCGACGGCGGCCACGGCGTCGAGCTCCCGTTCGTCTTCGGCAATCATGGCAACCGCTTCGCGGACCGCTACCTCGGCAACCCGCCGCCGCCCGAGTTCGCCCCGCTGTCACGCGCCATGCGCACGGCCTGGACCGATTTTGCCCGCACCGGTGACCCCGGCTGGCCGCGGTACGACAAAAGATCGGCCGGCCCGGTCCGCAGATGGGACACCGAGCCGGCCGACGTGCGACACCCCTACCTCAGTGCGTGAACAGCTTCGCCGCCGTGATGACGGTCTGGATCACGCCGTAACCCAGCAGCGCCGCGACCAGCACCCACGAGACGATCAGCCGGATGCCCTGACCGGCCGGCTTGCTCGTACCCTCAGACATCCTTGCTCCCCTCCGCGCCCGCACCGGCCAGCACCGGGTCGGCCGGCTTCACAGGCTCGTGGTACTTCTCCGGAACGGCCCGGACCAGCAGGTTCGCGATGAAGCCGATCGCCAGCACGCCCACCATGGTGAACAGCGCCGGACGGTAGGCGTCCGCGGTCAGCGTGCCCGGCTTGCCCTGCGCGTCCAGGAAGCCGTTGATGATCAGCGGCCCGGCCACGCCCGCCGCGGACCACGCGGTCAGCAGCCGGCCGTGGATCGCACCCACCTGGTACGTGCCGAAGATGTCCCGCAGGTACGCCGGAATGGTCGCGAACCCGCCGCCGTAGAACGACAGGATCACGCCCGCCAGCAGCACGAACAGCGCGGTGGCGGCGTTACCGACCGCGGCCAGCGTGGCGTAGAGCACCATGCCGAGCCCAAGGTACAGCATGTAGATCGGCTTGCGCCCGATGATGTCGGACGTGGTCGACCACAGGAACCGGCCACCCATGTTGAACAGCGACAGCAGCCCGACGAACCCGGCCGCGGCGGCGACCGTCACCGTGGATGTGCCGTTCTCCCGGAAGAAGTCCTGGATCATCGGCGACGCCTGCTCCAGGATGCCGATGCCGGCCGTCACGTTGCAGAACAGCACGACCCACAGGAACCAGAACGTCGGCGTCTTGATCGCGTTCGCCGCGGACACGCTCGCGGTGGTGACCAGCGGCTTCGCGGCCACGCTCGCCGGGTCCCAGCCCTCGGGCTTCCAGCCCTCCTGCGGGACGCGCACGTTGAACACGCCGAACATCATGATCAGGAAGTAGCCGACGCCGAGCGTCACGAACAGTGACACCAGCGCGCTGCCGGACGCCACCGAACTGGAGACGGCCGGGTCGTAGTTCGGGTCGTAGAACGACAGCAGCTGCCGCGACAGCGGGCTCGCCACCATCGCGCCACCGCCGAAGCCCATGATCGCCATGCCGGTGGCCAGGCCCGGCCGGTCCGGGAACCACTTGATCAGCGTCGACACCGGCGAGATGTAGCCGATGCCCAGGCCGATGCCGCCGATGACCCCGTAGCCCAGGTAGACCAGCCACAGCTGCTTGGTGGCGATGCCGAGCGCGCCGACCAGGAAGCCGGCCGCCCAGAAGCACGCGGACACGAACATGGCCTTCCGCGGCCCGCTGCGCTCCACCCACGTGCCGCCCACCGCGGCGGACAGTCCCAGCATCACGATCGCGATGCTGAAGATGACGCCGATCGCGGTCTGCGACGCGCCGAAGTGGCTGATCAGCGATGTCTTGTAAACACTCGTGGCGTACGCCTGCCCGATGCACAGATGCACCGCAAGCGCCGCCGGCGGAATGAGCCACCGGGAATACCCCGGCGGCGCGATGGTGTGCTGGCGGTCAAGAGCGGACAGCAGCGCCATGTTGGTAAAACCTCCCCACATCGGGCGGTATCTCCCCGGGAAAATAGCCCTCCGTGAGCGCATCCGATGTCGTGCGATCGGCCAGCGGTCCCCCTCCTGAGCCGAACGGTCCAAAGATCAACATCCGATAACGAAACCCGCTGCCTGGCCTGCTCTTTTGCGCCCTTCCACGCCCCGATCAGTCCGCGCATCAGTGCCAGTACATCCGCATCGTTCTGGCACCGTGTCCCTCCGGCGATCCCTTTGTGACACCACAAACCAGATCAAGATCCAGTTCATGTTCCCGCTTCCGGCGTGGTGGCGGTCCGCACGCTCCCGCGGGCACCGGTCGTCGCTGGCGCTCCTCCCTGCCGGTCCCGCCGTGGTCCAGAAACCCCCCGCCCGTCCCACAGCCCGCCCGGCATCGCGACCACGACCCGCCTCGGCCCCGGCCGTTCCACCCTGTCGCGAACGTCTTCCGGCGTCGTGGCCTCGGTCGACGCGCCACCGGAGGCACCGACCACGCGCGCGTTCGCCGGCGCCGCTCCGCGAGGCAAGGGTTCCAGCCGCTCCCGAGAGCACCGGCTTGTCGCGAAGGCCTTTCTGGCGGCGGAACTCTGGCCCGATCCAGAGCCCTCCGCGCCGGCCCGGAAGACTTCCCCCATGTCGTCGGCTCGGTGTGCGAGTCGCCCGCCGGGCTCGCCTGGATGCACTACCCGGAGGGCCTCGGGGCCTCGCCCGCGTCGTCGGCTCGGTGTGCGAGTCGCCCGCCGGGCTCGCCTGGGTGCGCTACCCGGAGGGCCTCGGGGCTTCCCCCGCGTCGTCGGCTCGGTGTGCGAGTCGCCCCTGAGTGGTTCCTGGACCCGGCGCAATGGCCTTCCGGTGTCCGTGGTGCCGTGGAGTGCGATTCGATCCAGAGCGCTCCGCGCCGGCCCGGAAGGGCTTCGCGCGTCATGGCTCGGTGTTCGTCGAGTCGCTCCTGAGCGTTGCCGGGCCCGTGGCAACCGTGGCGGGACGAGCTGGGCCGACCGGCCCCGTACCTCCTCCTCGACGATGGATTTCCGTGTCGTGGCCATGGAGCGCGATTCGACCCCGAGCGTCCCGCCTCGGCCCCGATGGGCTTCTGGCTTCCTGGGCTCGCGAGGGGGCTTCTGGCGTCGTGGGTCAGGGCCGGAGTTCATGCCGGGCGCTGCGCGCCCGAAATTTCGGTAAATAGCATCCCGCGGCAGGCCGCATCCTCGCTCCGCCGCCGAAGGCCGACAAGGGCGACCGGCCAAGCTGCCTACTGCTCCTGCGGCACGGGCACGTCGCACCCGAAATTTGGCATTCAGAGCGACCGGCAATTGGGTGCGGCCCGCTGGTTCCGTGATCCGGGCGTCGGCGTCCCTCATGCTGTGAGAACAGCATGAGGGACACCTGGATCACGAGTCGGCGGAGCGCAGGGTGCCGCCTGAGTACCGGTCGCTCTACTGACCTTTCGGCGTCAAGGTTCGGACCCGCCGCGATCAGACGGGCACTTCGTGCCCGAAATTTCATGAAATAGCGGCCTGGAGGCCCGCCGCATCCCCACCCTGACGCCGGAAGCTCAGTAAACGTGCCACCGCAGACACCTATTGCC
>NZ_JNXY01000048.1 GCF_000717135.1 Catenuloplanes japonicus | reverse complement strand
CACGACACCAACCCCGCCACCACCTGACCCCACCCCACACCCCACCCGGCTCCGCCGGGCGCTGTCGCCTGCCCACTCACCTTTCGATTTTCGGGTCGGATCCGTGGTGGCAAGGGCAGAAGCAAGCGCCGGCGGCGCTGACCGGACTCAGAGCGTCGGGTCCGCTTCCGCGTACACCTTGAGGATCTGGAATTCCTCGATCGCCCGCGGCCCGCAGAGCGTGCCGTGGCCGCTGCCCTTCACGCCGGTCTCCTCGAAGTGCTCGCTGACGATGCTCCACGTGTTGATCCACACCGAACCGACCCGGAGCCGGCGTGCGATGCGACGCGCCTGCATCGGATCGGGGCTGAACACGGAGGCGGCCAGGCCGTAGATCGTCGCGTTCGCCCGGCGCAGCGCGTCGGCCTCGTCGTCGAAGACCTCGAACGTCTGCACCGGTGCGAACACCTCCTCCTGCACGATCCGCACGTCGGTGCCGGCCACCTCGACCAGGCTCGGGCGGTAGAACGCGCCGCCGGCCAGCGGGCCCTCGACGACCGGGCCGCCACGCACCAGCACGGTGCCGTACGACGCGGCCTCCTCGACGATCGCGTCCACCCGGTCCACCGAGGCACGGTCGATCAGCGGGCCGAGCTGCGCCTCCGGGTCGTCCCAGACGCCCAGCCGCACCTGCCCGAGCGCCTCGGCCAGCCGGGTGCGCACCTCGTCCGCGAGGTCGCGGTGCACCAGCACGCGCGAGCCGGTGCAGCAGAACTGCCCGTTCATCATCACGGACGCCTGGACCAGCGTGGGGATGACGACGTCCAGGTCCGCGCCCGGGAACACGATCAGCGGCGTCTTCCCGCCGAGCTCCAGCCCGACCCGCTTGAGCGAGGGCGCGGCCGCCGCGGCGATCCGGCGCCCGACCGGCGTGCTGCCGGTGTAGTTGACCACGTCGACCAGTTCGGACTCGACCAGGAACGGCGCGCCCGTGTTGCCGGACTCGGTGAAGATGTTGACCACGCCGGGCGGGAACTCGGCCACGGCGGCGACGGCCTCGGCGAACAGCACGCCGGTCAGCGCGGTCTGGGCCGGCAGCTTGATCACGACGGTGCAGCCCGCGGCCAGCGCCGGGCCGAGCGCGCGCACGGTCAGCATGATCGGCGAGTTCCAGGGCGTGATGATCCCGACGACGCCGGCCGGCTCCGGGACCGACTGGTAGTACTGGCCCGGCGCGACCTCGGCGGCCCGCCCGGCGACCTGCGTCCGCGCGCTCGCGGCCGCGTAGCGCAGCCACTCGACCGCGCCGCCGACCTCCCACATCGTCTGCGGGAGCAGCTTGCCGTTCTCCCGGGACAGCATCGCGGCGATCTGCGGGACCCGGGCCTCCAGCGCGTCCGCCAGCCGGTGGATCGCGGTCGCGCGCAGGTGCGGCAGCCGAGTCCAGTCGCTGGTCTCGAACGCGTCCACGGCCGCGTCGACCGCGGCGGCAGCCTCCTTCTCGCCGCCGTCGTAGTAGGTGCCGACGACCTCGCCGGTCGACGGGCTGACGGACTCGCTGATCCGATCGGACGACGTCCACGCGCCGCCGATGAAGTGCTGGGCTGTGTCACTCATGGCATCGATCGTGCGGATCGTCGCGGTGGGGGAGAAGGCACAGTTCATCGTCGTACCACCGGTAAGACGCTCTTCGGGTCGTTCTGAGGCACCATGGCGGGGTGAATGACCTCGGTGTTGCGCTCCGCGCCTGGCGGGACCGGCTGGACCCGGCCTCGGCCGGGCTCGTGCACGCCGCGCCACGACGGGTGTCCGGCCTGCGGCGCGGCGAGCTGGCCATGCTGGCCGGGATCTCTGCGGAGTACGTGGAGCGCCTCGAACAGGGCAGGTCGACCACGCCGTCCGCGCAGGTGTGCGCCGCGCTCGCCCGCGCCCTGCAGCTCACCGACAACGAACAGGCGCACCTGATGAGCCTCGCCGGTCACGCCGCCGGCCCGGACCGCGTGCCACGCCTGATCCCGTCCAGCCTGCACCGGATCATGGCGCAGCTGGAGGCCGGCCCGCTCGCGGTCTACGACGCCACCTGGCAGCTGCTGCACTGGAACCCGCTGTTCGCCGCCACGTTCGGCGACCCGACCCGGGTGACGGACGACGGCCGCAACGTGCTGATCATGCAGTTCGAGGGCTTCCCGATCCGCGCCCGGCAGACGCCCGGCGAACGCGCCGAGTTCGAGGAGTCGCTGGTCGCGGACCTGCGTGCCACCACCGGCCGCTACCCGCACGATCCGGACGTGGCCGCGCTCGTCGCCCGGTTGCAGCGTGGCCCGCGGTTCCGGGCACTGTGGGCGCGCCGCGCCGTCGACTACCACGAGCACGCCAGCAAGACCGTCGTCCACCCGGACGTCGGCGAGATCCCGCTCACCTCGGACGTGCTGGCCACCCGCGGCACCGACCTCCGCCTGGTCGTCCACACCGCGCGCCCCGGCACGGACGCGCGCGGCAAGCTCGACCTGCTGGCCGCGATCGGCCTCCAGCGCATGACGTCGCGGTAGGGGCAACCCCCGGACGAGCGCGGACGGTGGCCGCAGGACTGACCGGGGAGTCAGCAGGATCGATGCGGGGGAGCGGCGGGCGAAGAATCAGGTCCGCCCCTGTTCGCCTCACCGCTTGAGGAAAAACATGACCAGCCAGACACCGTCCCGGGTACGCCGGGCAGCCGTCGCCTTCGCCCTGCCCGTGCTGATGGCGGGCGGCCTTGTCGCCTGCAGCGAAGGGCGGCCCGTCGAGGCCCCGGAAGCGGGCGCACCCTCGGCGCCTGTCGCCGGTGCGTCCTCGGCACCCGCCTCCGGTACGCCCGCTTCCGAGCTGCGGATGGTCGAGACCAACGGGCACACGCTGGCGTTCCACGTCACGCCCGGCCGCCTGCCCGCGATCGTGCTGGACGCCGGCGGCGGCGAGGACTCGTCCTACTGGTCCGCGCTGGTCCCGCAGCTCGCCCGGACCACCGGCGCGGCGGTCATCACCTACGACCGCGCCGGCCTCGGCGACAGCGACGAGGTGCCCGGCGCCTGGGACCCGCAGGCCGCCGCCTCCGACCTGGAGTCCGGGCTGCGCCGGCTCGGCATGACCGAGGGCGTCGTCCTGGTGTCCCACTCGCAGGCAGGCGAGGTCGCCACCTACACGGCCCGCACCCACCCGGACCTGATCGCGGCCGCGGTCCTGGTCGACGCGAACCTGCCCCCGTTCTTCACCGAGGAGCAGACCGCCCGCATCATCGCGGCCACCGCCCCGCAGATCGAGGCGCTCAAGGCCCAGCCCTCGACGAAGCAGACCCGCCAGCTGATCGCCACCGCCGAGAGCTTCGGCCCGGTCCACGCCGCCTATCACAAGCTGACCTGGCCCGGCACCATCCCGGTCACGGTCATCGTCTCCGAGAAGACCCCGTTCGACGGTTCTCCGGACGACGCCCAGCACTGGCGCGACGCCGCCGCCTCCTTCGCGAAGGCAGGCCCGGACCGCACGCTCGTCACCGCCCTCGGCACCTCGCACGACGTCCCCAAGGACGCCCCCGCGCTGGTCCTGGACGAGATCGTGAAGATGACCCGTTAGGGGAGGCGGATCATCACGCTCTTGACCTCGGTGTAGGCCGCGAGGACGTCGGTGCCGTGCTCGCGGCCGAGGCCGGACTGCTTGAAGCCGCCGAACGGGACCGTGCCCGCGCTCATCTCCGCGTACGTGTTGACCCACACGGTGCCGGCCTGCAAACGTCGTGCGACCCGGTGGGCGCGGGCCAGGTCGCGGGTCCAGACCGAGGCGGAGAGGCCGTAAATGGTGTCGTTGCCCTGGGCCACGGCGTCGTCGAGGTCGGTGAACGTCATCAGCGCGGCGACCGGGCCGAAGATCTCCTCGCGGACGACGCGCGCGTCCGGCCCGACGTTCTCGATCAGCGTCGGCGGCATGTAAAGGTCGCGTGCGGCGCCCGCGGTGACCAGCGTGCCGCCGTCCGCACGCGCGGCGTCCAGGTAGGAGTCGACGCGGGCGAAGTGCGTCGCGGAGATCAGCGGGCCCATCCGGGTGTCCGGGTGGAACGGGTCGCCGAGCGCGTACGCCTCCATCTCGCGCAGCAGCAGCGCCCGGAACTCGTCGCGGATCGACGCCTGCACGAGGATCCGGGTCCCGGCGACGCAGCCCTCGCCGCTGCCCTGCGCGAACCCGGCCACCGCGCCGCGCGCCGCGGCCTCGAGGTCCGCGTCGTCGAACACGATCGTCGGCGACTTCCCGCCCAGCTCCAGCGTGACGCGCGTGAGGTCGCGGCTGGACACCTCCAGGATGTGCTTGCCCACGGCCAGCGAGCCGGTGAACGAGATCTTGTCGACGCCGGGGTGGGTGATCAGCGCCTCGCCGGTGTGCGCGCCGTCGCCGGTGACGATGTTGACCACGCCCGGCGGCAGGTCGGTGAGCTGCAGCAGCTCGCCGATGCGCAGCGCGGTCAGCGGCGACCACTCCGCGGGCTTCGCGACCACGGTGTTGCCGGTGGCGAGCGCGGGCCCGAGCTTCCAGGCCAGCTGCAGCACCGGCCCGTTCCACGCGGTGATCGCCGCGACCACGCCGAGCGGCTGGCGCAGCGTGTAGTGGAACGCGCCCGGGTCGGCCGGCGCGGTCTGCCCGTAGAACTTGGTCGGCCAGCCGGCGTAGTGCCGGATGACCTCCACGGAGTGGTCGACGAGCCAGCGGGTCATCCACAGCGGCCCGCCCATGTCGAGCGAGTCCAGCACGGCCAGCTCGTCCGCGTGCTGCTCCAGCACGTCCGCGATCTGCAGCAGGATCCGGCTGCGCTGGTAGGGCGAGATGTCCGCCCAGGACGGGTCCTCGAACGCGGCCCGTGCGGCGGCGACCGCGGCGGCGACGTCCGCCGGTCCGGCCGCGGCCACGCTGGTGAGGGCACGTCCGGTGGCGGGGTCACGCGTCTCGAACGTCTCGCCGGACGCGGCCGGGCGCCAGGTGCCGCCGATCAGCAGTTGCTTCGGCGCGCCGTCCAGGAACGCCGGGGCGGGTCGTGATGCGGGTGCGACGGTGAGCACAGGGCCTCCAAAACGAACTGGTTCGTACTCCTCGAAGGTAGGTCGTCTCCGTGGCGAATGCAAACGAACCAGTTCGTTTTAAATCGGGGGGCTGAACGCCCTGCGGACCACCTCGGCCAGCGAGGCCCGCCGGCGATCATGGTCCGCACCCGGATCATCGGCCGTCGCGGCGTAGGTGATGCTCGCCGGGGACCAGGTCATCGCCAGCGACACCACCATCGAGTGCACATCCGCCGGCGGCAGCGCGTCATCGACCAGCCCGTCCCGTTGCGCGCCGGCGATCGCCTCGGCCTTCGGCACCTCGTCCGCCGCCGAGAACAAATGCCCCACGGGGGTACGCTCCAGCCGCGCCCACGTCGCCAGCCGCACCATGCGCGGGTCCGCCAGATAGGCGTCGTAGAGCCGCACCGCGTACCCCGGCAGATCCTCCGGGGTCAGCGGCACCTCGCCGAGGATCACCGAGACCCGGTCCGACAGCACGGCGTCGAACAGCGCTTCCTTGCTCCCGTAGTAGGCGTACAGCTGCGCCTTGCTGACCCGCGCGTCCGCCGAGATCCGGTCGACGCGCGCCCCCGCCACCCCGTGCGCCGCGAACTCGACCGCCCCGGCATCCAGCAGTCGTCGCCTGCTCGCGTCCGCCTTGTTCATCCGGCCAGCGTAAACGAACTCGTTCGTACCCCCGGATCATGCCTGTGGGGCATGACCGACGCGCGTCGCGCATTTCCGGCAGGGCCCGTACCCGCCTACCGTCTGACAGGTGATCCACATGGTGACGACCGAGACGCTGGAGATCGGATATCTCGTGTCCGGACCGCAGGACGGGGTGCCGGTGGTGCTGCTGCACGGCTTTCCCTATGACCCGCGCAGCTATCCGGAGGTTGCGGCGCTGCTGCCGGAGGCGCGGGTGATCATGCCCTATCTGCGGGGGTACGGGCCGACACGCTTCCGGTCCGCGCAGACGCCGCGGTCGGGGCAGCAGGCGGCGCTCGGGCACGACCTGCTCCAGCTGCTCGACGGGCTCGGCATCGCGCGGGCGGTCGTCGGCGGCTACGACTGGGGAGGCCGGGCCGCCTGCATCGTGGCCGCGCTGCATCCGGAGCGGGTGATCGGCCTGGTCACCGTGGGCGGCTACAACATCCAGGACATCGCGGGTACGGCCGAACCGGAGTCCCCCGCGCGCGAGCGGGCCAAGTGGTACCAGCACTACCTCCAGACCGAGCTGGGGCGGCGCGGGCTGCGGGAGAACCGGGAGGAGCTGTGCCGGCTGCTCTGGCGGGACTGGTCGCCGACCTGGGCCGACGTGGACGCCGAGTTCGCCCGGTCCGCGCCGAGCCTGCACAACCCGGACTTCGTCGACGTGGTCGTGCACTCCTACCGCCACCGGTACGGCAACGCGCCCGGCGACCCGGCCTACCAGCACCTGGAGGACCGGCTGGCGTCGAGACCGCCGATCACCGTGCCCACGGTGTCGCTGACGCCGGACTCGGACGGCTTCCTGATCGGCACGCCGCGCGACGACCGCGAGCGGTTCACCGGACCGTTCCGGGGCGAACCGCTCGCGGGCGTCGGTCACAACCCGCCGCAGGAACAGCCGGCGTCGTTCGCGGCCGCGGTACGGTCGCTGCTCAGCTCAGGTCCGTGATCACCTGGAGCATGAACGTGTAGACCACGGAGTGGCCGTACGCGTTCGGGTGGAAGATCTCGGTGATGTGCGCCGGGTCGACGCCGTTGATGAACGGCTCCGGCGTGCAGGCCTCGTGCCCGGCGAACGGCAACCGCATGTCCACGAACGTCACGCCGGACCGGACCGTGGCGTCGCGCGTGCCCTCGGCCAGGTGGTCGGCGTTGTGGCTGAGCTGCTTGCGGTTGGCCGCGGTCGGGCTGAGCGCGCCGCAGCTCGCGGTGCCCTCGTCGACCACGCGCGGGTAGCCGAGCACGACGATCCGTGCGTGCGGCGCCCGGCCCTTGATCTCGTCGTAGAGGACCACGAGATCCTCGACCAGCTGGGTACGCGCGTAGTAGGCGCCCAGGTCGGTGGCGAACTTGCAGTCCGCCTCCGTGCCGGTCAGGCAGGCGGTGACGGTGCCGGTGAAGCCGTCGTCGTTGCCGCCGACCGTGAGCGTGACCAGCGTGGTCGCGTCGCTGAGCGCGCCGAGCTGGTTCGCCCGCACGTCCGCGATCTTCGCGCCGCTGCACGTCTTGTCCTGGAACGCGACCGTGGGATGGTTCTTCGCCCAGGTCCGCGGGTAGCTGACCGGGCTCTGCCGGCAGTCACCGCTCGCCGGGTCGTAGGGGAACGCGCCGACGCCGGACGCGTAGGAGTCACCGAGCGCCACGTACTCGCCGGTGGTGATCGGGGCGGCGTGCGCGGGGCTGCCGGCCAGCAGGGCTATCGCGACCGCGGCCAGGACAGACAGTCCTTTACGCAATGGAACACCTTAATCTCGACGGTTTCGGACACCGTGCATTGTGGACCTCGTGGTCATCCGTGCGCGAACCGCTCCACCACCTGATCGGGCGAGGACCGCTGACGCCATGCGCCCGGCGCCAGCCCGTACCGCCGGCGGAAGGATTTGCTGAGCGCGGCGGCCGACTCGTACCCGACCCGGTCCGCGACCTCGGCCAGCGACAGCGACGTCTCGGCCAGCAGGTGCCGGGCGTGGTGCAGCCGCCACCGGATCAGGTACTGGCCGGGACTCTCGCCGACCGCGTCGCGGAACGCGGTCGCGAACGTCGAGCGGGACATCTGCGCCTCCCGGGCCAGCATCTCGACGGTCCAGGCGCGGCCGGGGTCGCGGTGCACGACGTAGGCGGCACGGGCCAGCGCGGGATTGCGGAACAGCCGGACGACGCCGCCCGGTGTGCCGGCCATCAGCGCGCGGAACACCTTCACGAACAGCACGTCCATCAGCCGGTTGCCGATCAGCGGGCTGTCCGGGCTCTCGTCGGCCAGCAGGTCGAACGTGGCGCGGATCGTCCGGGCCGCACCCGGCTCCAGCGGCAGGGGCAGCACGGGCGGCAGCTCGCCGGTGACCTCCTCCGCGCCGGCGCCGCTGAAGCCCAGGTTGGCGCAGAGGATCGTGGTCGCCGGCCCGGAGGACGCGCCGAACCGCAGTGCGGCGGGCCAGTCGTCGTCCGGTCGCGGGCGCACGGTCGGCCCGGTGCGGCCCTGCCGGTCGGACGACACGGTGAAGTCGACGCCCTTCTGCAGGATGAAGCAGTCACCCGGCCCGAGCGTCATCTCCAGGCCGAGTGCCCGGGACGTCAGCACCGCGCTGCCCTCGGTGACCATGGAGATCCGCGGGCCGGCCGGGAGCGCGAACGACATGCTCCACGCGCCGTGCGCCTCGATCCGGGTGAAGTCCGCGCCGGTCGGCGCGCGCAGGGAAGTGGGCATCACCGGTCATTCTCCCCACCGCCGATGACGCGGGGATGACGGCCCGGCACGAGGAATGGTCATGAATCCCGGACGCCAGGACAACGGCGTGCTGCCGGACCGTCGATAGCGTGGTCGGCAGTGCCGGAAACCGGCCTTGAGCTGCTGAGACCTGGAGTGTCCACCGATGACTGAGCACCCCGCCGTACACGCCCTGGCGGCGCGCCTGCGCCCCGGCCGGATCCTGGCCGGCGCCGCCGAGATCGACGCCGCGGTCACGCCGTGGAACGGCGCGGTCGCGCACCGGCCCGGCGTGGTCGTCCGCGCGGAGCGGGCCGCCGACGTGCAGGCCGCGGTGACCGTCGCCCGTGACCTGGGCGTGCCGCTGACCGTGCGCGGACGCGGCCACGACTGGGCGGGCCGGTCCGTGCGCGACGGCGCGATCACGCTCGACCTGTCCGGCCTGCCCGCGGTACGGGTGGACCCGGACGCCCGCCAGGCCGTCACCGGCGGCGGTGCGAGCCTCGGTGAGCTGCTGACCGCGGCCGAGGCGCACGGCCTGGTCGCGGTGACCGGCACGGTCGGCTCCGTGGGCGCGGTCGGGCTGGCGACCGGCGGCGGCTACGGCCCGCTCAGCGGCCGGTACGGCCTCGCGGCCGACAACCTGGCCGGTGCGGAGGTCGTGCTGGCCGACGGCTCGCTGGTGACCGCGGACGACGACCTGCTCTGGGCGCTGCGCGGCGGTGGCGGCAACTTCGGCGTGGTCGTGGAGGCCCGGTTCGACCTGCACCGGCCGCCGTCCGTCGTGGCCGGCACGATCCTCTACCCGCTCGCGCAGGCCGCCGACGTGCTGGCCGGGTTCCGGGAGGCGACGCACCAGGACGAGCTGACCGTGCAGATCGCGCTGATCAGCGGCCCGGACGGCACGCCGGTGCTGATGCTGTCGCCGACCTGGTGCGGCGATCCGGCGACCGGTCTGGCCGAGGACGGCCCGGTGCACGCGCTGGCCCGGCTCGGCGCGCCGCTGATGGCCGTGATCGCCGAGCGCAGCCTGGCGTCCGCCGCGGCCGAGGTGAGCGCCATGTTCCCCTACGGCCGGCACGTCGACCTGCGGACCCGCTGGGTGCCGGCGCTGTCCGACGAGGTCGTCCGGGTGCTGGTGGAGCACATCGCGCGGAAGCCGTCGCCGTTCTCGGCCGTGGCGCTGCACGGGTTCGGCGGCGCGGCTGCCCGGGTCCCGGCGGACGCGACCGCGTTCGGCGTCCGCACGCCGCACCGCATGATCGAGATCATCTCGGTGTGGACCGGCGCGGACGCGTCCGCGGAGAACCGGGCCTGGTCGCGGGCGCTCGACGAGGCGCTGCGGCCGTTCGCGCTGCCCGGCGGCTACGCCAACCTGCTCGGCCCGGACGCGGCCGGTCAGATCCCGTTCAGCTTCGGCGAGAACGCGGGGCGCCTGCGGACGCTGAAGGAGAAGTACGACCCGGAGCGGATGTTCCGCGCGATCCCGCTGCCCTGATCACCCGTCGACAACCACAAAATCATGCGGGGGTACGCCGTACCCCCGCATGATTTTGATCTTCTCAGTCCCGGGCCGGCGTGGACGGCGGCGTGCTCGGTGGTGTCTCCGCGCTCGACGCCGAGCCGGACCTGAAGGAGATCTTCACGCTCGGCGCCGTGAACTGCTTGATCGGCTGGTTCTTCAGCGAGTCGCGCAGCAGGCGGGCCACCGCGACGATGACCTCGTCCTGCACCGCGGCGCCCACGAAGTCGTTCGGGTTGTCCGGGTTGACCGCGATGCCGGCGATGGCCAGCTGCGGCGTGATCCCGATGAACGACTCGGTGGCGTTGTCCGAGGCGGAGCCGGTCTTGCCGGCGACCGGGCGGCCGACGATCGTGTTGACCTCGGCCGACGTGCCCTTGGTGCAGTTGTAGTGGGCCGGCTGCTGGCCGACCGGGCAGCGCGCGATGTCCACGCCGGCCCGCGCCACGTCCTTGTCCAGCACCTGCTTGCACTCGGGCTGGGTGACCTTCGAAGCCGCCTCGCTCGCCGTGCCGGTGGTGTCCGTGATCGTCTGGACCGGCAGCGGCGTGCAGTACTTCCCGTCCGCGGCGAGCGTGGCGTACGCGTTCGCCATGTCCAGCGGCGTGGTCAGCGAGACGCCGAGCGTGAACGAGCCCCAGTCGTCCGGCGCGGCCGCGAGCTTCGCGTCGGCCTTCGCGCGGAACTGGATGCCGAGCCGCTTCGCCACGTCCACGGCCTCGTCGACGCCGACCGTCTCCTCCAGCTTCACGAAGTAGGTGTTGGAGGACTTGCCGAACGCGGTCCACATGTTCTGCCAGCCGTCCTGGTAGCTGGCGCTGGCGTTGCTCGGGCACCAGTACGGCGACGCCGGGCACTTCGGGTCGCTGCCGCCGGGGAACTGCGAGATGTACGGCCCCTTGGTGACGAAGCTGCGGTCCATGGTGATGCCGTTCTCCAGCGCGGCCAGCGCCACGAACATCTTGAACGTGGAGCCGAACTGGTAGCCCGCGGACGTGCTGCTGCCGGAGACCAGCTGGTTGACCGTGTTCGGGTAGTTGCCGCCGGACGGGTTGCCCTCGATGCTGAAGTGCCGGTTGACCGCGATCGCCTTGACCCTGCCGCTGCCCGGCTCGATCGCCGCGATCGGTGCCGCGCGCTTGTCGTCGACGTCGTAGATCTCCGTCGCCTCGCGCGCGGCCTCGTTCTGGATCAGCGGGTCCATCGAGCTGACGATGTGGAACCCGCCGGTCTTCAGCGCGGCCTCGCGGGCGGACGGCGACGACCCGAACTCCTCCTGCTCCCGCCACCAGGACACGAAGTAGTCGCAGAAGAAGCCCCAGCTGTTGTGCGCCTCCGAGACCGCGGTGCAGTTGCTGGTCGCCTTGGTCGGCTTCAGGTTCAGCGGCTCGGCCTTGGCGGCGTCCGCCTCGGGCCGGGTGATCGCGCCGGTGCCGACCATGGCGTCCAGCACGTAGTCGCGCCGGCCGAGCGCCTCGCCCTCGTCGTTGTTGACCGGGTCGTACTCGTCCGGCGACTTCACCAGCCCGGCGATCATCGCGGCCTGGCCGAGCGTGAGCTTGTCCGGCGTGGTGGAGAAGTAGCCGCTCGCGGCCGCGGCGACGCCGTAGGACTTGTTGCCGAAGTAGGCGATGTTCAGGTAGCGCCGCAGGATCTCCTCCTTCGGCAGCTCGTCGTCGATCGCGATCGCGAACCGGATCTCCTGCAGCTTGCGCGTGGTGCTCAGCTCGGTCGCGGCCTTGCGCTCCTCCGCGGTGACGGTCGGGTCGTTCTTGAGCACGTTGCGCACGTACTGCATGGTCAGCGTGGACGCGCCGGAGACCTCACCGCCCTGCGTGTTCGACACGAACGCGCGCAGCAGGCCCTTGATGTCCACGCCGCCGTGCTCCATGAACCGGGTGTCCTCGGCCGCGATGATCGCGTCCTTCATCACCGGCGCGATGCCCTCGCTGCTGACGTCGGTCCGGTTCTCCTCCCAGAACTCGGTGATCAGGGTCGTGCCGTCGTTCGCGTACAGCAGCGACTTCTGGGCGGTCGGCGGCGTCTGCAACGCGTCCGGCAGGTTCTCGAACGACTCGCTGGCCAGCTTCGCCGCCACGCCGGCGGTGGAGCTGACCGGGAGCGCGGCGCCGGCCACCACACCTCCGCCCAGCACGCCGAGCAACGCCAGGGTGACTATCTTGCGTGCTTTTGACGTGCCGTCCGGGGCCGAGTCGGGCTCCAGGGCAGCCAGCAGTGCCGAGACCTGCATTGTGGGACGGATCCCCCTTTATATAGGCGATTGGGCAGCGCCTAGAAGACCATGGAAGATCCATCGACGCGGCGAGGGGCTCTGTCCCCTCGGGAGTGTCCGAACAGGAAGATCACCTGGGCGGCGTGCGGTTGCCGCACGGGGTGAGAGCTGGATCACACTCGTACCGTACGGTGCTGTTTCCGTGAGAATGCCAGGCCGGACCCTATGTAGCATTTCGAGCTAGGAGGTAGCGTGTGCGCCATGACGCCACCCCTGCGCGTGACCGCGGCGGTCGCCACGGTCCTGGCCGCGTTCCTGGAGGACCCCGCCGCCGACCGCTACGGTCTGGACCTGATGCGTGCCAGCGGCCACCCCAGCGGCACGCTCTACCCGATCCTGCTCCGCCTGCAGAACGCCGGCTGGGTCGAGTCGCTGTGGGAGGACCTCGACCCGGTCGCGGCCGGACGCCCGGCCCGCCGCTACTACCGCCTCACCCCCGACGGCGAGGTCGCGGCCCGCGCCGAGCTCACCGCGCTGCAGCAGCGGCTCCACCGCGGCCTCGGCGGCACGACGTCACCGCAGACCGCGTGAACCGGCTCGCGCTCTGGTGCCTGGCCATGGCCGCCCGCCGCCGGCCGGCCTGCCGCTCGCGGTCGTGGTCGTCGCGCTGCTGCGCCGCGACCGCCCGCGCGCCCGCTTCCGGACCGCCGCGCTGTGGACCGCGCTGACCCTCGCCGCCGTGCCCGCCCACGTGGTGGTGCTGCTGGCCGCCGTGATCCCGCTGAGCTTCGTGGCCGACATCGTGTTCAGCATCGAGGGGTACGAGCCGGGCCTGTTCTCCCTGGTCCCACCGGCGCTGGCGATGATGCTGCCGGTGGCGCTGCTGGCCGCGTCCGGCCCGGACGGCCGCACCCGTGAGGCCCCGCGCCCGGTGCTGCAACCGGTCGGATCCCTCTGATGATCGGGGGGTCCATCACGTCGTTCCCGCGACGTGAAGGACCCCCCGATCACGATGTGGTCAGAAGATCGCGAGCGGATTCACGGGTACGCCGGTGGTGCCCGCGATCCGCGGCGGGGCCACGACGAACTGGAACGTCCACCGGCCCAGCTCGGCACAGACCTGGGCCAGTTCGTCCGGGTCGGCCGCGTCGATCAGCGGGATCGCGAGCCTGCCCAGCGCGAACCGGTGCAGCGCGCCCGGCGCCTCGTCCTTGATCGGGGGGTGGCCGTCGCCGACGTCGCCGGCCCAGATCGCCACGCCGTGCTCGTGCATCCAGCGGACCGCGCCGAGCGTCATGCCCGGCGTGGTCTTCCCGTCGTCGTCCACGTAGTTCCAGCCGGTTCGCGTGACGATCGCGTCGCCGGGCAGCACCTCCGTGCCGGCGCGTGCGGCCGCGGCGTCCAGGTCCGCCGCCGTGATCGGGTGTGCCGGGTCGAGACGGCCGCCGCCGGGCGCCAGGTCGAGCAGCACGCCACGGGTGAGGATGCCGCCGCCGTAGACGTGCGCGGCGCCGTGCCGGACCCCGCCCGGCCCGGCGCTGTCCGCCAGCGCCACACCGGGGTAGGTCCGGCCGTCGTCGATCCAGTGCGCCATCGCGTCCAGGTGCGTCACCTCGGGGTGATGCGTCGTGATGATCATCAGCTCGGCCATCGCCATCGCGGGCGACCCGGTGAACATCATCGCGGTCTGCACCGCGGTCGACGACGCGGTCAGCGACGCCATCGGGCCGCCGGTCAGCGGCGACGGCCGGGTCAGCCGCGCGATCGAGACGGTCACGCCGGTGCGCGCCTCCGCGGCGCCGCGCGCGCGAGCCTCGTCATCGATGAGGTTGACCGCGCCGCGTTCGTCCGCGTCGCCCCAGCGGCCCCAGTTGGACGGGAAGTCGATAGCCATGACGCGGCACGATACGCGGTCCGACGTGGACGTTGACGTGCTGATCAGCGGTCAATCCGCCATCGGCATCATGGCCGAGGACGTCCAGCGTGCGGTCCACTCCGGCGCGTCCGTGATGCGCGGGTCGGCCATGCCCTCGATCAGCGCGGTGCGCGTCACCGGGCCGCCGGTGCGGTGGATCATCCGGACGCAGGCGACGATCCGGGCCACGGTCTCGCCGTCGCGGACGAACCGGTGCTCGAAGACGATGTTCGGCCCGTCCAGGCCGAGGAAGCGCGTCTCGACCGTGAACCGCTGCCACAGCCGCAGGCCGCGGCGGTAGCGGACGACCTGGCTGGCGATCACGCCGTACCAGCCGAGCCGGCGGAACGTGTCGCCCGCGCCGCTGCGGATCACGAACTCCCAGCGGGCGAACGAGGCCAGCGTCAGGTAGACGCCGTTGTTCATGTGGACCAGCGCGTCCAGGTGGTGCGGCAGCACCCGCATCCGCGTCTCCAGCACGTCGAACGGGTCGACGGCCGGCCGGAACCGGGACCTCAGCAGGTGGTACGCGTCCGTGATGGCAAGGAACATCGCGCCATGATCGACGACGGGCCTTCACACGACCTTCGGGAGCGCCGTGAAGGTCAGCTCCGCGCACGCCTCGTCGATGATCTCCCCGACCGGCCGGGTGCGCCCGGCGTCCCACTGCGCCCGGAAGTCCGCCTCGCCGAGGACGTCCCGCAGCTGTGCCAGCCGCCGCTCCTGGTGGTCGGCCAGCCAGAAGAAGAAGCTGCCGCCGGTCGTGCGGCGCAGCTCGTGCCCGGCGGACAGCAGCAGCACCTCCCGGTGCGGCCGGTCCAGGTCGCCGAAGACGCGCGAGGTGTAGAACAGCGCCAGCGACAGGCCCCACAGCAGCCGCTCCCGGACGAACGCGCGCAGCGCCGCGCACAGCCGTTCCGCGCCCGCGGCCGGTCCGCGGAGGTTGCGGGCCGCCTCCGCGCTCAGCAGTGTCGCGAACGTCAGCACCTCCGGGTCGTCCGTGTCGCGCAGCACCTCCTCCGCCTCCGTGCTCAGGCGCGCGGCCAGCTCCCAGTCGTCGCGCGCGCTCGCCACCAGGCCCTGCTGGGTGAGCGTCCAGCCGAGCAGCCACGGCCAGCCGGTGGCGACCGCGACCGCGTGCGACTCGACCATCAGCGCCTCGGCCCGGTCCAGCGTGCCGCCGAAGCCCTCCGCGGTGGCCAGGCGGCGCATCGCCAGCCCGTACCCCCGGCGGTCGTTGATCTGCGTGAAGATCGTCACGGCCTCGGCGCCGGCGGCTCTGGCGACCTCGAGATCCCCCTGCATCGAGGTGATCACGATCAGGCCGCTCAGCGCGCGGGCGCGCACGGCCGGCGGTACCTCCCCGTCGGCCTCGAGCGCGAGCGTCATCCATCGGCGGCCGACCACGTACTGGCCGCGGCTGTGCCAGTAGGTGGACAGCGCGGCCGCGACGCGCAGCGCGGTGGCGGCGTCGCCGCGGGCCACGGCCCACTCCATCGCGGCCCGGAACTGCTCCATCGTGGTGTCGAGCAGGCGCACCCAGCGGTCCCGGCCGCTGCCCACGCGCTCGTTCCACAGGCTGTCCGCGAGGCCGGCGACCAGCGCGGCGTGCCGGTCGCGCACGGCCTCCAGCCGCCCGGAGGCGTCCAGCTGCTCCAGGCCGTAGGCGCGCAGCGTCTCCAGCATCCGGTAGCGGCCGGCCTCGCGCATCAGCAGCGACTTGTCGACCAGCGCCGCGATCAGCCGGGCGACCGCGGCCGGCGGGTGCAGGTCCGCGGCGAACTGCTCGGCCCAGTCCAGGTCGAAGCGGCCGGCGAACACGCTCAGCCGGGTGAACATGCCGCGTTCCTCGTCGCTGAGCAGGCGGTAACTCCAGTCGACGACCGCGTGCAGCGTGCGGTGCCGGGGCGCGGCCGTGCGGCTGCCCTGGCTGAGCAGGCCGAACCGGTCGTCCAGCCGGGCCGCCAGCTCGTCGATCGCGAACGCGTTGACCCGGGCGGCGGCCAGCTCGATCGCCAGCGGCAGGCCGTCCAGCTCCCGGCAGCTCGCGGTGACGGCCGCGGCCGAGTCGTCGGTCAGCGCGAACGTGGGGTCGACCGCGGTCGCGCGCGCCACGAACAGGCGCACGGCGGGTGCGCGACCGGCGGACTCGGCGGTGGCGGTACCGGGTTCGGGCAGGCCCAGGCCCTGCAACGGCAGCAGCGCCTCGCCGGTGATGCCGAGGCGTTCCCGGCTGGTCGCCAGCACGCGCAGGCCGGGGCAGCCGGCCAGGACCGTGACCGCGAAAGCGGCGGCGGCGTCGACCAGGTGCTCGCAGTTGTCCAGGACCAGGATTCCGTTCGCGCCGCACAGGTGCTCGATGATCAGCTCGGTACGCGGGCGCGCGTGGTGCGACGGCAGGCCGAGCGCGTCGCCGACGGCCTCGGGCAGCAGGTCAGGCTGGGTGAGCGAGGCCAGCTCGACGAACCACTTGCCCGGTGCGCGGGCGGCGATCTCGGCGGCCAGGCGGGTCTTGCCGACGCCGCCGACGCCGGTGATCGTCACCAGCCGGTGGGCGGCGAGCAGCCGGTCGGCGTCGGCGAGCTCGCGCTCCCGGCCGACGAAGCCGGTCAGCGGCAGGCCCGGCGTGCGGGCCGGTCCCGGTGCCAGCGCCGTGTCCTGCCGCAGCATCTCCGTGTGCAGTCGCCGCAGCTCCGGCCCCGGATCCGCACCCAGCCGCTGGGCCAGCTCCCGTCGCGCGTCGTCGAACGTGGCGAGCGCGTCCCCGGCCCGCCCGGCCCGGTAGCGCGCGAGCATCAGCTGCCCCCAGAACCGCTCGTGCAGCGGGTGCGCCGCGACCAGCGCGACCAGCTCCGCGATCACCTCGTCGTGCCGCCCGGTCGCCAGGTCCGCGTCGACGCGCGCCTCGACCGCGCGGATCCGCAGCTCCTCCAGCCGTGCGACCTCCGCCTCGGCCCCGCCCGCCAGCTCCGCGAACGCGGGCCCGCGCCACAGCGCCAGCGCCGCCCGTAGCCGCTCACCCGCGGTGGCCTGGTCCGCACGCCGCGCGTCCTCGATCAGCCGCGCGAACCGCCACGCGTCGAGCCCGTCCTCCGCGACCCGCAGCAGATAGCCGTTCTCGTGCGTGACCAGGTCCGGCCCGTCCTCGCCGCCGGCCGCGCGCATCGCCCGCCGCAGCTCCGCCACCCGCACGTAGAGCAGCTCCGTCGCGCGCGGCGGCGGCTCCGCCCACAGCATCTCGGCGAGCCGGCCCGCCGAGACCACCGTGTTCGGCCGGACCAGCAGCGCGGCCAGCACCGCACGGTGCCGCGGCCCGCCGATCGTCACCGGCGCGCCGTCCCGCCACACCTCCAGCGGCCCGAGGACGCGGTAGTCCAGCACGCTCGGAAGGCTACCAATCAGACGGTCATGTCCTGCGTGCCGATCACACGGAGTAGTTCGAGGGCGCGGTAGACCGGTGAGCCCGGTTCGGCCGTGAACATGACCACCTGCTGGTCGCGGTCCGGCATCGTGAGGATCTCGAAGTCCAGCTCCAGCCGGCCCACCGCGGGATGATCGAGCACCTGGTGGCTGTGGTGCTCGATGCGCAGCTCCTGGTCGTGCCAGAGCCGTGCGAACTCGGGGCTGCCGGCCAGCAGGTCCCGGATCAGCGCGCGGATCTCCGCGTTGTGCGGGTAGCGGGTGGACGCGACGCGCAGGTAGCTGACCGCGGTCCCGGCGAACCGTCCCACGCCGGGCATGCCGTACCCGCGCCGCTCCGGGTCCGGGTGCAGGAAGTAGCGGCGCACGAAGTTGCGGTCCTGGGTGCCGAGCGCGGAGAAGTCCTCGAACAGCGCGGCAGCGAGGGGGTTCCAGGCGAGCACCCGGCAGGCGCCGTTGAAGACGATCACGCCGGCGTCGTTCATGCGCTCCAGCAGCCGCAGCGTGCCGGCCGGAACGTCCTCGGCCGGGCCGGTCCCGGTCTCCGTCTCGGCCTGGCCGGCCAGCCGGAACAGGTGGGTGCGCTCCTGGTCGGACAGGCGCAGCGCGCGGGCGATGCCGTTGAGCACCGGGCGGGACGGGTGCTTGCCGCGCGCCTGCTCGAGGCGGCTGTAGTGGTCGACGGAGATCTGCGCCAGTTGCGCGACCTCCTCGCGGCGCAATCCGGGGGTACGCCGGCGCGGGCCGATCGGCAGGCCGGCGTCCTGCGGCTTCAGCCGTTCCCGTTTGCCGCGCAGGAACGCCGCCAGCCCTCGCCTGTCCATGATCCTGAGCGTAGGTGTCCGCGCGCCGCTTACCCATGCACCACCGGTCCCTGGATGCGCGCGGCGTACCCCCGGATGGTCTTGGTCATGACCGAAACAGTGCTCGTCACCGGCGGATCCGGGTTCGCCGCCGGCTACATCCTGCGAGAGATGCTGGACCGTGGTTTCCAGGTGCGCACCACCATCCGCAGCCTGCGCCGGGCCGACACGGTTAAGCACCGTATTTCCGGAAATATCCGGTTTTATGAGGCGGATCTGCTGCAGGATGGCGGCTGGGATGCGGCCGTGGACGGCGTGGACTACGTCGTGCACACCGCGTCGCCCATGCCGGCCGGGGAGTTCCGCGGGCAGGACGTGATCCGGCCGGCACGTGAGGGCACCCGGCGCGTGCTCGAGGCGGCGCGCCGGGCCGGCGTCCGCCGCGTGGTCCTCACCTCGTCCACCGCGGCCGCCATGCCCGCCACCCCGGGCACGCTCGCGGACGAGAGCGTCTGGACCGACCTGCCCGACCGGCCGCAGTACGTCTACCCGCGCGCCAAGACGCTCGCCGAGCAGGACGCCTGGCGGCTCGCCCGTGCCTGGCCGGACGGCCCCGAGCTGGTCGCGGTGCTGCCCGCGAACATCCAGGGACCCGCGCTCGACGGCGACTACGCGCCCTCGGTCGGCCTGATCCGGCTGATGCTGGCCGGGAGGATGCCGGTCACGCCACGGATGGGATATTCCGTCGTCGACGTCCGCGACCTGGCCGTCCTGCACGCGGACGCGATGACCGCGCCCGCCGCGGCCGGCCGGCGGTTCATCGCGTCCGGCGAGTTCCTGTGGCTGTCGGACATGGCCCGCATCCTGCGCGAACGGCTCGGCGACCGGGCCGCGAAGGTCCCGCGCCGCACGCTGCCGGACTGGGTGGTGCGCACGGCCGCGCCGTTCAACGCCGAGATGGCCCAGCTCGCCCCGAGCCTCGGCGTCCGCTCCCGGCTCAGCGCCGCGCACGCGGAGGCCGTGCTCGGCTGGCGCACCCGCCCGGCCGCGGACTCGATCACCGACGCCGGGCGCAGCCTGCTCGACCTCAACCTGGTGTGACGCCCGCCTCCGCGTAGCGGTTCTTCCCGGCGGTCTTCGCCGCGTACATGGCCGTGTCCGCGTCGCGCAGGATGTCGGCCGCGCCGGCGCCGGGGGAACTGACCGCGATGCCCACGCTCGCGGACACCCGGGCCGGCACGCCGCCGACGTCGATCGGCTCGCACAGCACGTCGATCACCCGCTGCGCGGTCGGCCGGGCGTCCGCGGCACTGGCCAGATCCTCCAGGATGATCGCGAACTCGTCGCCACCGAACCGGGCCACCGTGTCCGTGGCGCGCAGGCCGTGTCGCAATCGGTCCGCCGTGACGCGCAGTACGGTGTCGCCCGCGTCGTGCCCGCGCCGGTCGTTGATCTCCTTGAAGCCGTCCAGGTCGATGAAGAGCACCGCGAAGATGCGCTGCTTGCGCGCGTGCGTGGCCAGCGTGTGGGCGAGCCGGTCCAGGAAGAGCATCCGGTTCGCGATCCCGGTCAGCGGATCGTGGAACGCCAGGTGACGCAGCTGCTCCTCGCTCTCCCGCAGCTGCGTCTCCACCTGCTCCCGGCGCCGGATGTCCAGGCGCAGCTCCGCGGTCGCGCGCTCGACCCGCTCCAGCGCGCGGTTGCGGCTGCCGGTCAGCACCGCGGTCATCGCGGCCAGCAGCACGGACAGCGCCACGCCCGCGGCCGCGGTCAGCCCGCTCACGCCCCGGTCCGTCGCCGCGGCCAGCCGGCTGGTCGGCCATATCGTGAGCTGCCACTGGCGCTGCCCTGCGGTGAGCGCGGTGACCCGTTCCAGCGGATGCTCGTCGTCCCGGGTGCCGGGCGTGACCTCTGCCAGCGTGGCACCGTCGCGAGCCGGGTCCGCCAGGCTGACGTGCACCGCGCCCTGCCCGTGGTCGAGGAAGGTCTGCGCCAGGAAGTCCTGGCCGCGCAGGCCCATCACCATCCAGCCGATGAACTCGTCCGGCGCGGCCGAACCGAGCCCGCTGTAGACCGGCGTGGCCAGCGTGACCGAGATCTGCTGCTTGTCCGCCGGAAGCTCACGGTCGCGCACCAGCCGCAACGGCGGGCTGATCGCGAGCCCGCCGCTGCGTTGGGCGGTGTGCAGGGCAGTGACGATCTCCGTGCTCACGGCGAGGTCGACGCCGCGCATGTCGTCCCGGTCGTCGAACGCCTTCTCGAAGATCAGAAACGCGTGTTTCGGCTGGTCCGGGTCCGGGCGCAGCGTCAGATCGGTCGCGCCCTGCGCGCGCCAGCGCCGCTGCACGGCCGCGATCTCCGCGGGCGCGGCCGGTACCACGAACGAGATGCTGCCGGCGCCGGTCAGCCGGGCCGCGTCCAGGCCCGCGGTGATCCGGGCGAAGTCGTCCTGCGTCAGGTTCGACTGCGCGCCGATCGCGTACGACATGTCGGACATGGTGTCGCGGTACCGGGTGACCTGATCCTCGACCGCGTCCGTCAGCAGCGTCGCGTAGTTGTCCATCACCTGACCCGTGAACCGGTCCTCCTCCGTCTCGACCAGCACACCCGCCCCGGCCGTACCCGCGAGCCCCGCCACCAGCACGAGCGACACCAGCGCCCCGCCCGCCCTGCGGCGCGGCGTCAGCCGGTCACGCAGCCACCCCACACCCCTCTCATCGGCACTGTTTGCCCCGTTACAAGCGGTTCCGCAGCGTCTCGACGCCGGGGCCGGTGAGATCGTCGCAGTAGACCGCGCGGCCGGCCATCGCCATCGTGAGCGCCAGCGTGGTGCCGCTGACCAGCGGGCCGTCCGTACCGGCGGCGAACTCCCCGTCCGTCGCCTCCAGCCGCAGCCCCGTGATGCTGCGGCGACTGGCCACGGTGAAATCCCGCGCGGCGAAGAACCGGGCCACCTCGGTCACGGCCGCCACCGGCGGCGTGCGTGTCATGCCCAGCGGCTGCCGGATGTCCTGCCCGTGCACCACGGTCTCCCCGAGCCACGCGGCGGTGTGACCGGTCGGCGCCGTGCTGATCCCGACGGTCCGCCGGAACCGTGCCAGCGTCTCCGCCGGCGTGGCGCCACGGTACTCCTCGATTCGCCGCCGATTGTGCACATCGGGGTCGAACCGGGCGCCCGCCATGCTGGCCAGCCACTTGATCATCCCGGTACTCGCCCCGGCGGTCAGATGCGCGACGGTCTCCTCCACCGTCCACGCGTCACACAGGGACCGCTGCTGCCACTGCGCCGCATCGAGCCCGTCGAGCTCCGCGGCGATCGCCGCCCGCTCCGCATGAATCGCATCCCAGATCTCCTCACGGCGCATCCCGGGATCGTATCGGCTGCCCGCGCGGCTCGCTGACGGCACGTCCTTGGCAAGATCAAGATCTAGATGTGCCCGCTTCCGGCGTGGTCGCGGTCCGCATGCTCCCGCGGGCGCTCTGCTTCTCCGGGGCCCGAGCCCCGGACCCCACGATGTGCCCGCTTCCAGGGTGGTCGCGGTCCGCATGCTCCCGCGGGCGCTCTGCTTCTCCGGGGCCCGAGCCCCGGACCCCACGATGTGCCCGCTTCCAGCGTGGTCGCGGTCCGCATGCTCCCGCGGGCAAACCTCCGACGTGCCGAAGACTCCGCCGGCGCTCCGCTTCGGCCCGCCGATCGGAGCCGGTTCCGCGCGGGGCCGGGAGAAACCCCTGCTGGTCGCGTTTCTGGCCTCGGCTGCGGTTTTCTGCACGGGATTCGCGGTCGAACGTTGTCGCGAGCCGGATGCGGTTCGCAGTCACCAGAGCGGGCGCCGATGCCAGAGTGTCATGGCGGTCGGCTCTCGGTCTCGGCTGTCGCGTTTCTCGGCGGGCACTGATGCCGGATTCGCGGCGGTCGGCTTTGGTCTTGGCTGTTGCCTTTCGGCGGGTGCCGGCACGGGATTCGTGATGGCCGGGATTGGTCTCGGCTGTTGCGATTCTGTGTGCTTTGCATTCGGGCGCCGCGCGCCCGAAATTTCGCCTTATAGGCACCAAGGTTCGGGCCGCCTACGAAAGTGGTCGAAAATCGCCGCGGATGGCAGGAACGGTGTGGCACGGGCGAGCGCGAGAAGCCGCGCCCGCCCTCGAAGCAGCAGAAAACGGTCAGCGGGCGTGCGCGAGCGCCCACGACAGGGCCTTGTCGGCCACCGCCTCCCAGCCGGGCTCGGCGCAGGTCCAGTGGGAACGGCCGGGGAACTCGTGGAACTCGGTGATGGTGCCGGGGGCCTTGTAGTGGTCGGCGTTGGAGCGGTTCACGGACGGCGGCATGATGTGGTCGGCGCCGCCGGCGATCAGGAGCAGCGGGGCACGGTCGGCGTTGTGGAAGTCGACCCAGGTCTCCTGGCGGCCGGGCTTGAAGTTCGCGATCAGGCCGTAGGACCAGACCCAGCTGCCGGGCGCGGCGATCGCGTATCGCTCGTAGGCGGCCCGCGACTCCGCCTCGGGCAGCGTGTTCGTGAACGCGTAGTGCCACTGCTCGGCCGTGAAACCGGCGGCCTGGTGGCGCTTCGCCGGGTTGTTCAGGATCGGGAACAGGGACTTGATCTGGGACGGCGGCGTGACCCGGATGCCCTCCGGCGGCGCCGAGTCGATGGCCACGCCGGCGGCGCCGTGACCGCGGTCGAGCAGCAGCTGGGTGAGCGCGCCGCCGAACGAGTGGCCGATCAGGATCGGCTTCTCCGGCAGGGCGGCGATGACCTTCTCCAGGTGCGCGATGGTCTCCGGCACGGTTACGGTCGCGATCGGCGCCGGATCCGCGCGCAACGCCTCCACCTCGACCTCGAAGCCGGGATACGCGGGCGCGACGACGGTGTGACCCCGCGACTCGTAGTACGGGATCCAGTGCTCCCAGCTGCGCGGCGTCACCCAGAGACCGTGGATCAGGACAATGGTGCTCATGCCGTGTGCTCCTTCAGGAACGCGAGCAGGTCGTTGCCGAGCTGCTCCTTGTGGGTGTCGGTGATGCCGTGCGGCGCGCCCGGGTAGACGATCAGGCGCGCCTTCTTGACCAGTGCGGCGGACGCGGCGCCGCCGACCTCGAACGGCACGACCTGGTCCGCGTCGCCGTGGACGACCAGCGTGGGCACGTCGAAGCGGGCCAGGTCCTCACGGAAGTCCGTGGCGGAGAACGCGGCGATCGACTCGTAGGCGTTGCGGTGCCCGGCCGCCATCGACTGCAGCCAGAACGCGTCCCGGATCCCCTGCGACGCCAGACCGCCGAAGAACGGCCCGTCCGCGAGATCCCGGTAGAGCTGCGACCGGTCCGCCAGCGACCCGGCCCGCAGCCCGTCGAACACCTCGATCGGCACGCCACCGGGGTTGTCGTCGCGCCGGACCATCAGCGGCGGCACGGCCGAGACCAGCACCGCCTGCGCGACCCGACCGGTCCCGTGCCGTCCGATGTAGCGGGTGATCTCCCCGCCGCCGGTGGAGAACCCGACCAGCGTGACGTCCCGCAGGTCCAGCTCGGTGATCAGCGCGGCGAGGTCGTCCGCGTACGTGTCCATCTCGTTGCCGTGCCAGGTCTGCGTGGACCGCCCGTGCCCGCGCCGATCGTGCGCGATCACCCGGTACCCGTTGTCCGCCAGGAACAGCTGCTGCGCCTCCCAGCTGTCCGCGTTCAGCGGCCACCCGTGGCTGAGCACGACCGGCCGCCCCGCTCCCCAGTCCTTGTAGAAGATCCGCGTGCCGTCGGCGGTGGTCACGAAGCTCATCTGGCCACGTCCGGAGGAGAAGACATCAAAGATCAAGACCCTTCGTGGGTACGGTGGGAAAGCTCGTCCCCTCACCGTACGAACGCGGGCGCGCTCCTCGCGTACGTAAATCTATGTATTCGGCAGTGCCCGCCCCAGCTCCGCGCGTGATCGGATGCCCAGCTTCGGGTAGATCCGCGACAGGTGGGTGGTGACCGTGCGTGGCGACAGGAACAGCCGGTCCGCGATCTCCCGGTTGCTCAGCCCTTCCGCGGCCAGCCGCGCGATCTGTGTCTCCTGTGGCGTGAGCCCGGCCTCCTGCGGCTTGCGTAGCGACTCGCCGGACGCGCGCAGCTCCGACCGGGACCGCTCGGCCCACGCGGTGGCGCCGAGCGCGTCGAACGTGGCGGCCGCGGCGCGCAGCAGCGGCCGGGACTCCGCGGGCCGGCGACGGCGGCGCAGCCAGGCGCCGTAGGCGTGCTGCCGCCGCGCCTGCTCGAACGGCCAGCCGGTGAGGTCGTCCGCGAGCGCGGCCTGCCAGCCCTCCGCGGTGTCCGCCAGCACCGCCCGCGCGTACCCGAGTCCGGCCGTCAGCGCTGGGGAGCGGCTCTGGTCCGCGACCGGCGTCAGCGCCGTGACCAGCCGCCGGAGCCCGCCGGTGGCGCCGCAGCCGGCCGCGGCCTCGGCCAGGAACGCCACCAGCATGAACCCGGTGTAGAGGTGGTATCCGTCGTCCGCACGGTCGAAGACCCGGCTCAGCTCCCGATACGCCTCGTCCGGGCGTCCTGCGGCCAGCGCGGCGATGCCGCGCACCTGGCGTACCCCCGCGAGCAGGGTGTTTCTGCCGTAGGGCAGGAGGACGGCCTCGGCGTCGGCGGCGCGCTTCTCCGCCGCGGCCGGATCGCCGCGCAGCGCCTCCGCGGTGCCGGCCGCGGTCCAGGCGGCGGGCAGCCAGTTCGGCTCGCCGATCTCCCGGGCCAGCGCCTCGCCCTCCGGGATCAGCGCCAGCGCGGTGCGCGCGTCGCCGAGGTGGCCCGCGTTCATGGCGTGGCTGATCAGCGAGCGGTAGAGCACGCCGATGCGCCCCTGCTGGCGCAGGCCGTGCGTGGCGACGGCGTGGAAGTCGCTCGCGGCCGGGCAGTCGCCGATCGCGGTGGCGCCGAGCGCGAGCGCATAGGTGGCGTACGGATCGAGCGCGCCCGCGGCCCGGAACGCCAGCATCCGCCGCCGGGCCTCCGCGCCCCGCTCGATCGGCGCGACCAGCGCCATGGCCGGCGGGACCAGCGGGTCGTCCGCCGGCATCCGCGCGATCACCTCGATCAGCCGTGCGCGTACCGCCGGATCCAGGTCGGAGTGGTGCGCGCGCAGCGTGAACGTGTCCAGCAACCGGATCGCCTGCGTGCTCTCCCCGGCCGCGACCAGCGTCTCCAGCGTGGTGGCGAAGCCGAGGATCCGCTCGCTGCCGGACCAGCGGGTGCCGTGGTGCGTCTCCACCAGATATTCGTGCAGCGCCCGGTCGCCGGCCGAGAGCTCGTGCGTCCGGATCTCCGCGAGCAGCCGGGCCTGCGACACGGTGTTGCCCTGCTCGGAGGCCATCTCCACGGCGGCGAGCAGCCGGTGCCCGCGCGCGACCGCATCCTCGCTGAGCCGGGCCGCGCGTTCCAGCGCGGTCACCGCGATGCCGGGCGCCTGCCGGTGCCGGGCCCGGGTCGCGGTCTCGGTCAGCAGCCGGGCCAGTTCCTCGTCCGGCCCGGCCGCGGCCGCCGCGCGATGCCACACGGTCCGGTCCGGATCGTCGGCCAGCACCGCGGCCAGCGCGGCGTGGATCCGGCGGCGCTCGGCCGGGGACGCGGACTGGTACAGCGCGGACCGCAGCAGCGGATGCCGGAACCGCACCCGGAACCGGTCGTCGACCTGCACGAGCCGCGTCGCCACGGCCGGATCCACGTCCTCGTGCCGCGGGGCTTCCTCGGTGAGGGCCGCGCCCGCGCGCACGATCTCGCCGAGATCGTCGCCGTCGTCCAGCGCCGCCACCAGCAACAACGTGCGCGTGACCGCGGGCAGCTCCGCGACCAGCCCGGAGAACGTGCGCTCCAGCCGCTCGCTGAGCGGCAGGCGGTCGGCCGTCAGCGCGGCCGCACCGGTGCGCGCCGCGGCCTCACCCAGCTCCACCAGCCCGAGCGCGTTCCCGGCCGCGGCCTCCAGCACCTGGTCGGCGAGCGAACCGGTCAGCCCCGGCGCCACCCGGCCCAGCAGCGCACGCGAGTCGTCGCGGCCCAGCGGCTCCAGGCGCAGCCGCGACAGGCCGGCGCCGGACAGCCGCCGGTCCACGTCCGCACCGTCGCGTGCGGTGATCAGCATCGCGGCGTGTTCCGGTCCGAGCCGCCGGGCCGCGAACGCCAGCGCGTCCCAGCTCGCATCGTCCAGCCACTGCAGATCCTCGACCGTGATCAGCACCGTGCCGCGGGTGGCCGCGATCGCGTCGAGCAGCGCGGTCGCGGCCCGGAACGGCAGCGTGTCCGGCGAGCCCAGCACGGATCCCGCGGTCCCGGCCAGGTCCGGCGCGGTGCGCAGCAGCCGGTGCAGACTCGCGTACGGGATGTGCACCTCGGCCTGCACGCCCGCGGTCGCCAGCACCCGGACCCCGCGCCGCCCCGCCCGCCCCGCCAGATCCTCCAGCAGCGCCGACTTCCCGATCCCGGCTTCCCCGCGCACCACCAGCGCCGCCCCGCGCCCCGCCCGCGCCCCCTCCAGCAACGCGGCCAACGCCTCGACCTCAGCCCCGCGCCCCAGGATCACCCCGAAATCCTATGCGTGCCGCATGATGGGTGGCGTGTCCACCATCGACGCGTTCGTGGAGTCGCTTGAGGCGAGCGGGCTGCCGCCGCTGCTCAGCCGGAAGCACGGCGGGGAGGCGTTCCGGGCCGGGGTGGTGACGGGGGATCTGGGGCCGTTGCGGTTCGCGGAGTTGCGGACGCCGGCGGGGGAGTGCTTCCGGGACGCGCGGATCGCGCGCGGGGACGACGGCGGGACCTGGCAGTTGTATCTGCTGACGCGCGGGCGGGTGCGGGCGGAGCAGGGGCGGTCGGTGGCCGTGCTGGAGCCGTCGGACCTGGTGCTGATCGATCCGGCGCGGCCGGTGCAGTTCGCCGGCACGGAGACCACGAACGTGACCGTGCTGGTGCCGCGCGCCTCGCTGCGGTTGCACGCGGACGAGGCGGCACGGCTGGCCGGTGTCCGGATCCGGGGCGATCGCGGGCCCGGCGCGCTGGTGTCCGCGCTGGTGAAGGACATGGTGCGGTCCGCGACCGGGTTCCGGGCTGCGGAGGCGGCACGGTCCGCGGCCGCGATTACGGAGTTGATCTCGGTGGCGCTGTCCGCGCAGCTGGGGGACCTCCGGCTGGCCCCGGACGACGCGCTGCGGTCGCGGATCGAGGGCTACATCGAGGCCAGATTGTCTGATCCAGACCTTTCACCGGCAAAAATCGCGAAAAATCATCACCTGTCGGTGCGGCGGCTGCATCGGTTGTTCGAGGACCAGCCGCTCACGGTCGCGGCGCTGATCCGCCGCCGCCGGCTCGAACGCTGCCATGCGGATCTGGCGGCCCCGGGGCGTACCGTGGCATCGGTTGCGGCTCGTTGGGGTTTCTCCGACCCGGCGCACTTCAGCCGGCTGTTCAAGGCGACGTTCGGATACACCGCCTCACGCGCGGCCGCGGACCAGCGGCAGGAAGACCTCGTCCACGATCTCGGCCAGGATCCCGTCCGGGACGGACGGGACGCCCCGCGTCGCGTACTCGGCGCGTAACAGCATGATCGGCGTGCTCGCCACCCGCTGATGCACGGCCGCGGCCGGCGCCTCGCCCCGGCCCGCCGCACGCTCCAGAACGGACAGCCAGGCGCGGTCCATGGTGTCCGCGCCGGACGGTGCGCGCATGAGCGTGAGCAGCTCCGGCTCGTCGGCCGCGGCGGCCAGCAGCGCGCGCAGGATCACGCCGTGCGGCGACGACCAGGTCTCGTTCGCGCGCCGCAGCAGCTCCAGCGCGTCGCCGCGCAGCGTGCCGGTGTCCGGCTGCGGCATCACGTCGTCGGACAGCTGCCGGTAGGCCGCGACGCCCAGCGCGGCCCGGTGCGGCCACCGGCGGTAGATCGCGTTCTTGTTCGTCCCGGCCCGCGCCGCCACCCGGTCCATGGTCATCCCGGCGTAGCCGGACTCGCGCAGCTCCTGCGCGGCCGCGTCCAGGATCGCCCGCTCCAGCTCCTCGCCCCGTCGTCTCACGCCTTGCAGGGTACGCCCCGTACCTTATAGGGTACGGGTCGTACCCTATTGTTGGTGGCGGAAGGCTTCTGATGCGCATCTTCGGCATGAACTACGACACCGGCTTCGTCAGCGGCGGATCCACCACGCACGAGCCGTTCGACCCGGAAACGGTCCGGCGCGACCTGCGCGTCATCCGCGACGAACTCCACTGCGACGCGGTCCGCATCACCGGCGGCCTCCAGGACCGCCTCGAGGTGGCCGCCCGGCTCGCGGCCGAAGCCGGGCTGGAGGTCTGGTACTGCCCGTTCACGAACGGGCTCGACCGCGCCGGTCTGATGGCCTTCGTGCTCGACGGCGCCGAACGCGCGGAACGCCTGCGCCTCACCGGCGCGTCCGTCGTCTACCTCACCGGCTCCGAGATCGCGATGTTCACCGACGACTTCCTGCCGGGGCGTGACCTGGCCGAGAGGATGGCGCTGCTCACCGGCGATCCGGGGCGGCTGCGGGAGGCGCTGGGCGCGGCGCGGGCCGCGGTGCGCGGGTTCCTGGCCGAGGCCGTGCCCGAGGTGCGCAAGCGCTTCCACGGGCCGATCAGCTACGCGTCGCTGCCGCTGGACGATGTGGACTGGTCGCTGTTCGACATCATCGCCGGCGACGGCGGCTACCGCGACGCGACGAACGCGGCGGCGTTCCCGCAGACGCTCGCAGCCGCGGTCGGGCAGGGAAAACCCTATGCGGCAACGGAGTTCGGATCCTGCACGTTCCGCGGGGCGGGGGAGGTGGCGGGCTCGCCGGAGCCGGTCACGTACGGTGCGGACGGGCGTGCGGTCGCGCTCACCGCGGTGCTGGAACGCGACGAGGAGGCCCAGGCGCGCTACGTCCTCGACCTGCTCCGCGACCTGGAGGCGGGCGGGGTCGAGGCGGCCTTCGTCTACACCTTCGCCAACCGCCACCTGCCGACGACGGGGGATCCGGAGCGCGACTTCGACCTGGCGGCCCGTGGGGTGGTGCGGGTTCTGCCGGACGGGTCATGGGTGCCGAAGGCGGCGTTTCATGCGCTGGCGGACTACGGGCGTGATCGCGCGAAGTCGTGAGGTGCGCGGCATCGGGCGGCAGATCAAGGTCAAGAACTAGGTCACTTCCCGCTTCCGGCGTGGTCCGGGAAGACTCTTCGATTCCCGCCGGGCGCCAGCAGCATCGGCGGGCACGGTTACTGAACCTTCAGCGTCGGGTGTAGGTCGCGGTCGATCGATTCCGCAGGGCGCTATGTGCCGAAATTTCGGTGCTTGCGCATGAAAGACAAAAGACCCGCCCGTGGGCGGGCGTCGGGGCTGTTCAAGATCCTTGCGTCTCCGGTGGCCCTTTCGCGCGCCGGGAGAGGGCCACCGGAGACGCAAGGATCTTGGGTCCTGGGGTGGTCTCGGGGTGTGGGAGGGCGGGGGCTAGTGAGGGGTGGTGCTCCAGGCGGGTTTGCCGCCGGTGGGGGTGGAGGTGATGGAGGGGCCGATGAGGAGGAAGAAGACGTCTTCGGTGGCCAGGGGGCAGTGCTCGACGCCGCGGGGGATGACGAGGAGGTCGCCGGGGGTGAGGTGGACGTTGCCGTCGCGGAGCTGGACCGTCAGGTGGCCGTCGAGGATGAGGAAGGTCTCGTCCTGGTCGTGGTGGGTGTGCCAGGTGGTGGAGCCGATGCCCTTGGCGACCTTGAAGAGGTTGCCGTTGGCCTCGGCGACGAGGTGCTGGGACCAGTATTCGGTGAGGGACTTGGCGACGGGGGCGAGCGAGGTCTTGGTGATCATGAGGTGATCGTGCCGGGCGGGAGACGGGGCTGAAAGGTGCGAGGATCGCAGAAAGCGTAAGGATGCTGTCAGGCCGCGGGGGCGAAGCGGCGGCGGTACTCGGACGGGGTCAGGCCCAGGTCGCGGCGCATCAGGGTACGGAGGTTGGTGGCGGTGCCGAGGCCGCTCTCGCGGGCGACGATCTCGATGCGGCGTTCGCCGCGCTCGATCAGGCGGCAGGCCAGGGCCAGGCGTTCGCCGGTGAGCCAGGCCAGCGGGGTGGCGCCGAGCTGGGCGCGGAAGCGCCGGTGCAGGGTGGCGGGGCTGACGGCGGCCCGGTCGGCCAGGTCGCGGACGGTGAGGGGGCGATCGAGGCGCTGCTGGGCCCAGGCCAGCAGCGGGGCCAGGGATTCGTCCAGCAGAGCGGGGACGGGGCGTTCGACGAACTGTTTCTGGCCGCCGTCGCGGTGGGCGGCGAAGACCAGGCGGCGGCCGACGGCGGCGGCGATCTCGGCGCCGTGGTCGCGGCGGACGACGTGCAGGCCGAGGTCGAGGGCGGCGGCGCTGCCGGCGGAGGTGAGGATGTCGCCGTCGTCGATGAAGAGGACGTCGGGTTCCAGGGACACCGAGGGGAATCGGGAGCGGAACGCGTCGGCGAGCTGCCAGTGGGTGGTGGCGCGGCGGCCGTCCAGGACGCCGGACTCGGCCAGCGTGAACGCGCCGCTGCAGAGGCTCATCAGGCGGGTGCCGCGCGCGTGGGCGTCGCGGATCGCGGTCAGCACGGACGGTCGGGTGGGGGTGCCGACGTCGGGGCGGTTGGGGACGATGAGCGTGTCGGCGGTGGCGGTCTCCTCCAGGCCACCGACGCCGGTGAGGGTGAAGAAACCCTGGCGCATCCCCACGGACGGTACGGGGGTGCACAGGCGCACGTCGTAGAGCTGCGGGCCGAGCTCGGGGCGGTGCAGGCCGAAGATCTCCAGGACGCAGCCGAGCTCGAACGGGTTCGAATGCTCGTCGACGACCACGACAACGCGGTGCTGAGAGGATCCATCCGCCACGGGCCGTTTCTATCACACGACCAGCGGCGGACAGTGCACGTGAGAAGCAGATCAGATGTACGGCCAGCCGACCGGCTGACCCACGGCGAGGCGGCCCGGGAGCGTCCACTGGGTGGTGGACAGGTTGGCGGCCTGGGCTGCGGCCATGCCGTCGCGGAAGATGCGGCCGAGGCGGTTGGCGCGGTAGAGCGGGTCGGAGCTGCCGAGCTCGTACATGGAGACGAGCACGGCCCGGGACGTCTCCGTGACCAGGCACATCGCACCGCGTACCGCCGCGCGTTGCCCGTCGGTCGTCGGCAGACCGGCGGCAACGGTACGGTCCAGGTCGCGCTGCGTCTCCAGCAGCAGGCCACGGGCGGCGGCGACCTGGGTGAGCGCGCGGCCTACGGCGGCGGTCACGTGATCCTTCGAGGCCAGGGTGACGCCGTCCATGCCCCGTTTCGTGGTGGCGATCGTGATCAGCTCGTCGATCGCGGCCTGGGCCATGCCGATCAGCACGGCGGCGCAGCCGGGCATGAGCAGGTTGACGGCGGGCAGGCGGTACGCGGGGCGGTCGACGCGCGCGGGCGCGAACAGCGCCTGGGTCATGTGTGCCGGCACGAACAGGTCCGCGACGGCGACCGCGCTGCTGTCCGACGCGCGCAGGCCGACCGTGTCCCACGTGTCCAGCACCGTCACGTCGGCGCGGGGCACGGCGCAGAAACGCACGCCGACCGAGGGATCCACGCCGGCCAGCAGGAACCACTCCGCGAGGTGCGCACCGCTGACGATCTTCCACTGGCCGCTGATCCGGTAGCCGCCGTCGGCGGGCGTGAGCAGGCCGGGCTGACCTGAGTGGGCGATCAGCGGGTCGGGGGCGGCCCAGATGCGGGCGACGGCCTCCTCGGGCAGCCAGCCGGTGCCGAAGCCGACGTTCAGGTTCCACAGCACCCACGCGGTCGGGCCGTCGATGCGCGCGATCGTGGCGTAGAAGTCCAGCGCGGCGCCGACGGTCACCTCGTAACCGCCCATCTCCACGGGTGTGAACAGCCGGAAAGCGCCGTGTTCGCGCAGCTCGGCGACCAGTTCCGGCGCGAGGCGGCCGTCGGCCTCGTTCGCGTCGCGGTGCTTCTCGATCACGGGGCGCAGCAGCTCGGGCAGTTTGTCGATCGACACGATGGTCCTCTCACGGGGCCCGCCGTCCGGGCCCTCGGGACCGGACGCGCGGTCCGCGCGAAAACTGCGCCCCGCGCGGTGTGATCCAGGACTCAGACGCCGTACGCGACGCCGATCCTCGCCACCCGGCCCTCCCGCAGGCGCAGCATCCAGGCGAACGTGGGCGGGCAGTGGTCGGGGCTTTCCGGCGGGTTGTGGAACGCGCCCTCCCAGACCAGCACGTCGTCGCTACCGGCCACGTCGCGCAGCGTACCGACCACGCCGGCCTCCATGGTCCAGTCGATCAGCGTGCCGAACGCGGTCCGGTCACCGGTGAGCGCGCCGAGGAACATCACGGAGAAGTCCGGCCGGTACCAGTCCTCGATCACGCTCGCGTACCCGCCGCGGTGAATGGTCGTGAAGTGCTGACGCGCCAGCGCCCAGTGCGTCTCGGCCTCCGCGTCGGCGGTCCGGTAGGCCTCCCCGGCCGTGTCCCGCAGCGTGCGGGCCAGGATCCGGCGCCCGTCCCGCAGCCGGCTCCCGACCGTGTCCACGCCGATGCCGCACAACTGCGCGATCTGGTGGTACGACGAGAAGCCGCTGAAGTACCGCAGCAGCACCACCTCGCGGATCGGCGCGGACAGCCGCCCGACCGCGTGCCGCACCCAGTCCCGCGCGTCGGCCGTGTCCAGCATCTCGTCCGGCCGGGGCTCCGCGGCCGCGGGCAGGTACAGCTCCGGTTCCGCGACCGGGATCGGCCGGCGGGCGCGCAGCTGGGTCCGGCACACGTTGCGCACGATCGCCCGCAGCCACGGCCCGGCGGAACCGGGGTCGCGCAGCGTGGGCAGCCGGCGGAACGCGGTCAGCACCGCGTCCTGCACCGCGTCGTCGACCTCGTCGGTGTAGCCGAGCAGCGCGATCGCGGTGGCCCGCATCCCGGCCCGGTGCCGCGCGGTCAGCAGCGCGAACGCGGGCACGTCCCCGGCCGCGGCGGCCCGCGCCAGCTCGTCGTCCGGGATCATCCGGACACCGTAACCCATCGATTCCGGCGGTAACACGGACCATAGTCGATGCAGAACGTCGGTGCGGCAACTAATCTGTTCGGCATGGCTTCCTTCAATGACACGGTGATCGAGAAGTTCCGCGCCAACGACGGCGTGCTCGACGGGTACTGGGAGGGCAAGACGACGCTCCTGCTGCACACGCCGGGCCGCAAGACCGGCAAGGAGAGCGTCAACCCGCTGGTCGCGGCGCCGCACGACGGGTCCTACCTGGTCTGCGGCAGTGCGGGCGGCGCGCCCGCCGACCCGCAGTGGGTGGCGAACCTGGAGGCGCTCGACGGTCCGGCCACGATCGAGCTCGGCGCGGAAACCCTGAAAGCAGAGCACCGGGTGGTACGGCCCGGCCGCGACACGGAGTGGGACGACCTCTACACCACGTGGCGCGCGTACTGGCCGGACGCGGCCGACTACGAGAAGAAGACGGACCGGAAGTTCCCGCTCGCCGTGATCACGGTGCGCTGAGAAGGGACTAGCCTCGTCTGGTGATCGAGTTGTCCCCGGTCGAGGCTCGTCGGCTCGCCGTCCGCGCCCAGTTGCTCGACGCGGACGGCGCGCCCGCAGAGTTGCTCGAGGTCGTGCGCCACCTGACGCGCGTGCAGCACGACCCGACCGCGGCCGTCGCACCCAGCGCCGACCTGGTCCTGTGGGCCCGCCTCGGGGCGGATTATCACCCGCGCGACCTGCGGGACGCGCTCGACGAGCAGCGCCTTCTGGAACTGGACAACATGATCCACCCGGCCGGGGATCTCGCGCTCTACCAGGCCGAGATGGCCGTCTGGCCCGGCCGCCCGCCGCTGACCGAGTGGCAGGAGGACCTGCGCGACTGGGTCGACGCCAACGACGGCTGCCGCCGCGACATCATCGCCCGCCTGCGCGGCGACGGCCCGCTGACCGTCCGCGAGCTGCCGGACACCTGCGTCGTGCCGTGGCGCTCCTCCGGCTGGACGAATGATCGCAACGTCCGCAAGCTGGTCGACCTGATGGTGGCCCGGGGCGAGGTCGCGGCCGCCGGCCGCCGCGGCACCCAGCGGTTGTGGGACCTCGCCGACCGCATCTACCCCGACGACCCGGTGCCCTACGACGAGGCGATGCGGGCGCGCGCGACCCGGCGGCTCCGCGCGCTCGGCATCACCCGCCCGAGCCCCGGCGAGGAGCCGGTCGGCGAGCTCGCCACCGTCGACGGCGTGCGCGGGCGCTGGCGCGTCGACCCCGCGCTGCTGGACGCCGGTTTCACCGGTCGCACCGCGCTGCTGTCCCCGCTGGACCGCCTGGTCTTCGACCGCAGAAGACTCACCGACCTCTTCGGGTACGACTACCAGCTGGAGATGTACAAGCCGGCCGCGAAACGCCGCTGGGGCTACTGGGCGATGCCGATCCTGTCCGGCGACCGCCTGATCGGCAAGCTCGACGCCACCGCCGACCGCCGCGCCGGCGTCCTCCGCGTCGACGCGATCCACGAGGACGCGCCCTTCACCCCGGCCGAGTCCGACGCGGTCCGCGCCGAGATCGACGCGCTGGCGGAGTGGCTGGGCCTGGATCCGGTGGAGGCCGCGCCCGGCGCGGACCGGTGATCTCGCCGGCGCAGCCGTCGCCGGACCCTGTTCACACGTCGGCACCTTCCGCGATCGGGGCGTCCGGATCTTGACCGTGGGGGAGGGCTGTGGAAGCGTGTGAGGCACACCTACGACTGAGGGACTGAACGCCAATGATCCGGGCCGGCCTGCGGGCCGCCTGAACCCGTCCGCCGGGGCTCTGCCGCCGGCCGATGCGTGGTGTGAGGCGGTCCGGCGTTCATCGAACACCGTTCTCTCTCGATCTGAGGTCTGTAGTGAGTGTGGATCTGCGTATCCAGAAGTCCGTCGTCGCCAACCTTCTCCGCCGTCCGCTGGCGGTCGCGCTCGGCCCGTTCGTCCTGGGGCTGGACCCGGCGACCGGCAATCCCGGCGTCAATTACGCCACCCCGCTCCCGGGCGCGGAGATCACGCCCTCCGATGTGGAGGGCCTGGTCTCCGCGTTCCGTGCGCACGACCGCATGCCGCGCCTGGAGTACGTCGCGGCCTGCGTCCCCGGCCTGGAGGCCCTGCTCGGTGCGCGGGGGTTCACCCTGGAGGCCCGGCACGAATACCTCGTCCACGGTGGAGGCGCGCACGTCGTACCCCCTGATGTGCCCGGGTTCGCTCTGCAGGAGCCGGAGAACGATGCGGATCGCGCACGTCTGGTGGCGGCGCAGAACGAGGCGTTCGGCGAGGAGCCGATCGCCTCGGACGCTGACGTCGCACGCCTGACCCGCGTGCAGGAACAGGGCGGCATCGTGCTGATGGCCGTGGACCACGACGGTGCGTGTGCCGGTGGCGGGCTCGCGGTCGCGCCGCACGAGGGCGTGAGCGAGATCGCCGGGATCGCGGTGCGCCCGGCGTTCCGGCGGCGCGGGCTCGGCGGCGCGGTCACGGCCGGGATCACCGCGCGGCTCCGCGCCCGCGGGACGGACCTGGCCTGGCTGGAGGCCTCCGGTGAGGACTCGTGGCGCGTCTACGAGCGCATCGGCTTCCGCGCGTCCGGCAAGCGGCTGTACCTGCGCGACGCACGGTAGCGAGGTACTACCGGTACCTGCCACATCAGGAACTCCCGCGCCGCTGACCTGCCTGTTTGTCTAGGTGCGTCAGTAGGGACCCCGATGTGACGGGAACTGGAAATGCGCGCAACTCTCATGTACGGCCCCGGCGACGTCCGCGTGATCGACGTGCCGGACCCGGTGCTGCAACAACCCACCGACGCGGTGGTACGGGTGGTGCGGTCCTGCGTCTGCGGCAGCGACCTCCACCCGTACCACAGCATGACCCCGGAGGGCACAGGCGCGCCGATGGGCCACGAGTTCCTCGGCGTGGTCGAGGAGATCGGCGCGGACGTCACCACCGTGACGCGCGGTGACCTGGTGGTGGCGTCGTTCGCCTGGCAGGACAACACCTGCGACCTCTGCCGCGAGGGCGTGCAGACCTCCTGCCGGCACGGCGGCTTCTTCGCCATGAACGGCATCGGCGGCGGCCAGGCCGAGGCGGTGCGCGTGCCGCAGGCCGACGGCACGCTGGTCCGGCTGCCGGTCGCGGAGGACGCCGCGCTGCTGCCGTCGCTGCTCACGCTCGCGGACGTGCTCGCCACCGGCCACCACGCGGCCGTCCGCGGGCGGGTCACCGCGCGCACCACGGTGACCGTGATCGGTGACGGCGCGGTCGGCCTGCTCGCGGTGCTCGCCGCGCGGCGGCTCGGCGCGGAGCGGATCATCCTGATGGGCCGGCACAAGGCGCGCACCGATCTCGGCCTCGAGTTCGGCGCGACCGACGTGGTCGCGGCGCGCGGCGAGGAGGGCATCGCGCGGGTCCGCGAGCTGACCGGCGGCGACGGCACGCACGCGGTGCTGGAATGCGTCGGGCACCGGCCGGCCTACGAGCAGGCGCTCGGCGTGGTCCGGGCCGGTGGCGTGATCAGCCGGGTCGGCGTGCCGCAGTACGCGGACGGCGACGTCGGCTGGAGACTGTTCGGCCGCAACCTCACGCTGACCGGCGGTCCGGCCCCGGTCCGCAACTACATCGAGGAGCTGCTGCCGGACGTGCTGGACGGCACGATCGACCCCGGCCGGGTCTTCGACCGGACGCTCGGCCTCGAGGAGATCCCGGACGCGTACCGGGCCATGGACGACCGATCCGCGCTCAAGGTGCTGATAAGGGTGTACTGAGCGGGTCTGTCTCGGCTGACCTGCGCCGACGTACCGTGGCGGGGTGGACAACCGCGCTGAAGTCCGCGAGTTCCTGACCTCGCGGCGAGCCAAGATCACCCCGGAGCGGGCGCACGTGCCGCAGGCCGGTCGACGCCGGGTCCCCGGCCTGCGCCGAGGCGAGGTCGCCGCGCTGGCCGGGGTCAGCGTCGAGTACTACACGAAGCTGGAACGCGGCGCGCTCGGCGGCGTCTCGGCCGGCGTCCTGGACGCCCTGGCCCGCGCGCTGCAGCTCGACGACGCCGAGCGCGCCCACCTGTTCCACCTGGCCCAGGCCGCGGACGGGACCACCGCGGCGATGCGCCCCCGCCGACGCGAGCCCCGGTCGCCCGCGGTCCGGCCGAGCCTGCGGTGGGCGCTCGACGCGATCACCACCGGCCCGGCGATCGTGGCCAACAGCCGCTCCGACCTGGTCGCGGCGAACCTGCTCGGCCGCGCGCTCTACACCGACGTCTACACCGGCGGTGTCCCGAACCTGATCCGTTTCACGTTCCTCGACGCGGCCGCGCACCGCCTCTACCCGCAGTGGGCGCACGCGGCCGACATGTGCGTGGCGAACCTCCGTACCGCCGTGGGCTGCGATCCCTTCGACCGCGCCCTCCAGGAACTGGTCGGCGAGCTCTCCACCCGCAGCGACGAGTTCCGCCGACGGTGGGGCTCGCACGACGTGCGCATCCACGGCGGCGGGGTGAAGACGTTCCACCACCACGTGGTCGGGGACCTCTCGCTGGCCTACGAGAGCCTGGACCTCCAGGCCGAGCCCGGCCACGTCCTGACCATCTTCTCCGCCGAGCCCGGCACACCCCACGCGGACGCGCTCGCACTGCTGGCCTCCTGGGCCGTCACCCATGAGACGAGCGACCGGCCCCAGCGGACGGAGATCCACTGAGGCCGGTGCGGGTCAGGCGGGCTTGTCGCCGTCCTGTTTGGTGGCGTCCTGGGTGCGGGCGCGCATCTTCTCGGCGAGGCTCTGCTTGCGGCGGGCCGCCTCGGACTGGTTCTCGACGCGGCCGGCGAGCGTGGAGGCGTCCGTGCCGCGGCCGGAGCGGCGGCTCAGAGACTCGCTGGGTTGTTTCACCATGGTGGTTGGTCCTTTCGTCGCAGACCATTCTGAAGCCTGACATGCGGCACGGCGCGTTCTTTCGCGGGGTTACGCCTGCCACACCGGCAGGGTGACCCGCGACGGATGCCCCGGATCATGGGATATCTCCTGCTCGGCGCGGTGCGTGACAGCGGCGACGGCGGCCGGTTCGCAGGTGCCGGGATTACGCGCGTAACGCGGGTGCGCGCCGGAGCTGACCTGCACGCTGATCCGATGCCCGGCCGCGAACCGGTGGAACGTGGGCCACAGCGGCACCTCCACGTCCCCGGCGCCGTCGGCGGCAACACGGCGAATGCCGTCGCAGACCGTCATCGACCGGCCGTCCGGGTGCACGTCACAGATCCGGACGAACACGTCCGCACTGGGCCGGGAGGACCGGAACCGGAGGTGGGCGACCGGCACGCCCGCGACCGTGACCGTGACCGGCGAGGTCAGCGGTTCGCTCCGGAAGACCGTGACGTCCGGGCGGCGTTCGTGCGCGGCGTTGTCGACCGGGCCGGAGCGTGGCATCAGGCTCGGGCCGCCGACCGCGGGCGTGGGGTCGTCCGGGTCGTAGACGTAGCGGGTGACACCCCCGTCCGGCACGGCCGGGTCGAGCCGGCCCTCGCGGTGCAGGTGCCAGACCTCGGGTGCGGTACCGGGCGGCGGCCAGGCGGGCAGATCGTGCCACTGTTCGGCACCCAGCGGTGGGTGGCGAGGCCGTCGCGCTCCTCGTCGAGTTGCGGCGTGAACACGCCGCCGGAGCCGGACGTGCCGCGGCAGCTCTGGAACAGCACGGTGAACCCCTCGCGGGCCAGCGCGCCGGCGAATCCGGCCGCGCCGCCGCGGCGCCCGTACGGCCCGCGGATCACGATCGTCGGCAACCGCGGATCGGTCTCGCCGATCGGCGTGATCAGGTCCGCGCGCAGCACGACCCCGTCATCCATCGGCACCTGAAGATCCTTTTCGAGCCTGATGTCGTACGGACCGGGCGCGAGCCCCCGGTAGGTGCGCGCCTGCCGCCACCGGGCGAATCGTTGTCTGCTCACGGGCTTGTCTCCTTACAGGTCGAACAGGTCGAGCGCGTGCGGGGTGGCGTCTCCCGGGCCCCGCTACCGGATGTTCAGCCGGAAGGCCTCGCGCAACGTCTCCGAGACCGCCACCGCCCCGATCTCCCCGAACGTGGCCCCGGTCGGCCAGGTGACGCTCACGTCGAACGGCGTGATGTGGGTGGTGAACCCGCCGGGCCACCGCCGCTCCACGCCGTCCTCGGGCGTGAACGACCAGCCGCGCGTGACCAGCGGGTACAGGATCTCCCGTTTCTCGCTGGTGTCCAGCGCGATCGTCCGGGCCGCCGCCTGGGCCGCGTCCGGCCGGTGGACCTCGCGGTCGAGCTGCCGGAACGGCTGGAAGATCTCGTAGTCCGCGAACACCTCCACCCAGGTCGCGAGCTCCGGGCCGGCCAGCGCCGGGTGGTAGAGCGTGACACGCCGATCGTCGGCGAGCGTGACCGTCGTGTCCGCCACGTCCGCGAGCGTGCCGTCCTCCGCGACCCGGAACGCGGGACCGTCGGCCGCCTGCCACAGCAGCGCCCGCGTCAGGTACCGCACGGCCGGGTGGCCGATCAGCAGCGTGCGCAGCTCCGCCGCGGACCAGGAGCGGCCGGTGATCATCGCCTCCTCCAGCGCGCGGATCCGGTCCGTGGCCAGCGACCGCGCGTCCCTCTTCAACGCGGCGAACGCCCGCTTCGCCTCGTCCGCCAGCGCGGCGTCGTCGGAGGCGGCGGCGCGCGGCAGGCCCGCCAACCGGCGGCCGTCCGCGTCCGCGACCAGCGGGTTGAGCTTCACGTCGAACGTGACCGTGAACCGCCGCGGGCCGTAGTCCAGGAGGAACCGGCCGTCCGCGTCCAGCCCGAGGTCGGAGACGATCCGGTCGTTCAGCTCCGCCGTGGTCAGGCCGCGCGCCTGCGCCATCTCGTCCAGCTTCGCCGCGGCGAGCTTCCGGAAGCTCTTCGTCCTCGCGGTGCGCGCCATCCGCTGCAGGCAGGTGAGCGCGGTGTCGGTGCCGAGCGTCAGGAACACCTCCAGGCCGGTCCTGGCGCGCGCGGTCGCGTGCTCGCTCCAGCCGAGCACCTCGTCGGTCAGCCGCGGCAGCACCGTGTCGTCGCCGAGGAACGTGAGCGCGACCAGCGCCTGCTTGTCCGCGGCCGGATGCTCGACCCGCGCCCACTGGGTGAACAGCGCCCAGCCGAACGCGGTCAGCGCGGCCGGATCACAGGCCTCCCGCACCTCCGCCAGCCCCGGATGCGGTGCCGCGAACGTGGACAGCGACAACAGCGCCAGCAGCCGCCGCACCGCGGTCTCCGGCAGCACCGCGCCGTCGTGCGTCCGTAGCGGGACCGGCGGCAGCGCGGGCACGACCAGCCAGTGCGGGAGCGCCCTCGCCTTCACGCCGGCCTGCAGCGCCGCGGGCAGCGCGGACTCCGGCGCGACCGGGCCGGACGGCACCCGCGGCGGGAGGACCGCCTCGACCCGTGCGCGGGCCGCCTCGTCCAGCTTCGGCAGCATCCGGGCGACGAGGTCCGGGCGGGCGAGCACGTGGTCCCGCAGCAGGTCCCCGGTGAGCATGCGCAGGGCGCGCTCGGGCTTGCGGGCCGCGGCCTTCACCACGAGCGGGCGGATCAGCGGGCGGTCCGCACGCGCGGCGAGCAGCGCGAACGCCTCGTCCGTGTCGATCGAGGCCAGCCAGGTGACCACCTGCTTACGGTCTGCGGTGCCCGGCTCCATCCCGTCGAGCAGGGCCGCGAGGCGGGTGCCGACCAGCGCGCGCTCCTCCGCCGGCAGCACGGCCAGCAGGTGCATGCCGCGCAGGTCTGCCGCGATCGGCGGGAGGCCCGGCTCGGCGAGCAGGCGCATCGCGCGCTCCGGATCGCGGCTGACCACGCCGATCTGCTGGAAGTCGGCCTGCCGGTGCTCCAGCGTGTGCCGGATGACGTGCCGCATCGCCTCGTCCGCCGGGATCCGCAGCACGTAACCCAGCTGCGTGTTGTTCATGGCATTCGCGAAGATCAGCTGGAGGCCCACCTCGGCGCGGTATTGCCGGTGCGCGGTCAGGAAGTGCACCGCCTCGGACCCGAGACCGTCCAGCAGCGTCGCGATCAGCGGGCGCGCGCCGAGGCTGGACAGGGCGTGCAGCCTGGCGTGGTAGAAGTCGCGGCCCTCGGCCTCGTCGAACGCGGCGAGCACGTCGGCGTGCCGCTGCACCTGCGCGGCCGAGGTCGCGGAGAGCGCCGGCAGCACGGGCAGCATCAGCTGCTCAGGCTCCGGATACCGCGCGTACCACGAGGGCATCGCGTCGATGTCCTCGTCGATCCAGTCGTCCTGGTCCGGGAGCACGAAGGACACGGCGATCCGCTGCGGGAGCGGGCCGCTCCGGTAGCCGCGGAGCGCCTCGGCCGCGGCCGCCCAGGTCGCGTCGTCCGCGGCCGCAAGGTGCGTGCGGACCAGGCACGCGGTCCGGAACACCGCGTTGTCCTCGTCCTGACGCCGCAGGTGGACCGGGTCCTTGCCGGCACGCCACGCCCGCGGCACGCCGGTCTGCCGCGGCAGGCGGCAGAACGCCTCCGGCGCGCGCAACGGGTGCAGCATCATGCCGGCCATCTCGGCCACGGCCCGCGCCGCGAACACCACGCCGTCACGGGCGATCCACCCGAGCGCGAACATCGGCTCCGGATCGTTCGCGAACTCCCGCCACTCCCTGATCCGGTCCGCGACCATCATCGCGGCCGCGGCCGCCCCGCGCGGAGACAGTGGTGCTCCGGGGCGAGGCAGGTCCGCCGCGTACCGCCGGGCCTCCTCGAGCAGCTCCGGGTCGTACTCCGCATCCTTCGCGTCCTGGAGGTCGGACGCCGCCAGCACCGACAGCAGCAGCTCCGTCGCCGCGGGATCGGCCGTCGGCACCTCGAACGGCTGCCCGCCGCGCCGGGGGAGCTGCACGCCCCGCCACACCTCCGGCATGTCCCAGCCGTGATCGAATCGCATCCATACCTCCATTGGCATCGAACGCCGCGAGCGTACCGACGGGGTGCGACAGAACCGCCGGTCCTTTCTGGACATACGATGAGAGGCGCGACATTAACGGCAAATCATGTCGTCGCACGGATGAGAGGATCACCCGAGTGTCCGGAAAGACTGTTATGCGCGTCGGGCTCTGCACGCTGATGCTGACCGGGGCGCTGGCCTCCACCGCCACGCCCGCGGCGGCGGCCTCCACCGCACCGCGCCTCACCTCGCTGGTCGGCCTGTCCGCCGAGCGCATCCTGCTCGCGGACAAGGTGGCCGCGGCCAAGTTCGGCACCACCTCGCCGATCGAGGACCCGGTCCGGGAACAGGTAGTGCTGGACCAGGCCGCCGCGCTCGCGGCCGAGGCCGGTCTCGACACCGCGGAGACGGTCACGTTCTTCCGCGCGCAGATCGAGTCCAGCAAGCTGGTCCAGCAGGGCCTGTTCGACCTGTGGACCGCCCACCCGGAGCTGGCCCCGGCCGAGCGTCCGGACCTGGCCACCGAGGTGCGGCCGGAGCTGGACCGGATCACGATCGCGTTCATCGGCGAGCTGTCCGCCACCGACGAGCTGCGCGCCCCGACCACCCGCTGCCGCGTCTCGCTGGTGGTGGCCGAGCACAAGGCCGACCGCCAGTACCACCTCGACCGCCTCCACGAGCGTGCGCTCCGGGACGCGATCACCCCGGTCTGCGCGGCCTGACCACGAATGCCGGACGGGTGGTTCCGCCGCCCGTCCGGCCCGTCAAGGTCAAGATCCAGTTCCTGTTCCCGCTTCCGGCGTGGTCCGGCAGCGTTGCTCCCGCGGGCACCGGTCGTCGCTGGCGCTCCTCCCTGCCAGTTTGTGGGC
>NZ_JNXY01000047.1 GCF_000717135.1 Catenuloplanes japonicus | reverse complement strand
CACGGGTGCCCAGGTTCGTGGTCAGGATGATGACCGTGTTCTTGAAGTCCACGATCCGGCCCTGACCATCCGTCAGACGACCGTCCTCCAGAATCTGCATCTCCGTCAGCTGACCACCCTCGTCGTAACCCACGTAACCGGGAGGCGCACCCACCAGACGCGACACCGTGTAACGGTCGTGGAACTCCGACATGTCCAACTGGATCAACGCGTCCTCGGAGCCGAACAGGAACTCCGCCAGCGCCTTGGTCAGCTCGGTCTTACCGACACCGGACGGGCCGGCGAAGATGAACGAGCCGGACGGACGCTTCGGGTCCTTCAGACCCGCACGCGTACGCCGGATCGCCTTCGACACGGCCTTGACCGCGTCGAGCTGGCCGACGACGCGCTTGTGCAGCTCGTCCTCCATGCGCAGGAGACGGGACGTCTCCTCCTCGGTGAGCTTGTAGACCGGGATGCCGGTCCAGTTACCCAGCACCTCCGCGATCTGCTCGTCGTCCACCTCGGACACGACGTCGAGGTCGCCGGCCTTCCACTCCTTCTCCCGCTGGGCCTTCTGCGAGAGCAGCTGCTTCTCCTGGTCCCGCAGCTGGGCGGCGCGCTCGAAGTCCTGCGCGTCGATCGCGGACTCCTTGGCACGACGCACATCCGCGGTCTTCTCGTCGAAGTCGCGGAGGTCCGGCGGCGCGGTCATCCGGCGGATGCGCATCCGTGCGCCGGCCTCGTCGATCAGGTCGATCGCCTTGTCCGGCAGGTAGCGGTCCGAGATGTAACGGTCGGCCAGCGTGGCGGCGGCCACCAGCGCGGCGTCCGTGAAGCTCACCCGGTGGTGGGCCTCGTAACGGTCGCGCAGACCCTTCAGGATCTCGATGGTGTGCGCCAGCGACGGCTCACCGACCTGCACCGGCTGGAAACGACGCTCGAGCGCGGCGTCCTTCTCGATGTACTTCCCTCGACCACGGCGGTCTTGCCCACGCCGGGCTCACCGATGAGCACCGGGTTGTTCTTGGTGCGGCGGGACAGCACCTGCATGACCCGCTCGATCTCCTTCTCGCGCCCGATGACCGGGTCGAGCTTGCCCTCCTGGGCGGCCTGGGTGAGGTTCCGCCCGAACTGGTCGAGCACCAGGCTCGTCGACGGTGCGGACTCGCCCGGCGCGGTGCCGGCCGTGGCCGCCCCGCCCTTGCCCTCGGAGTAACCGGAGAGGAGCTGAATGACCTGCTGACGGACCCTGTTCAGGTCGGCGCCGAGCTTGACCAGCACCTGCGCCGCGACGCCCTCGCCCTCACGGATCAGGCCGAGCAGGATGTGCTCCGTGCCGATGTAGTTGTGCCCCAGCTGAAGGGCCTCGCGGAGCGACAGCTCCAGCACCTTCTTGGCCCGGGGGGTGAACGGGATGTGCCCGCTCGGGGCCTGCTGCCCCTGACCGATGATCTCCTCAACCTGCTGGCGGACGCCCTCCAGCGAGACCCCGAGACTCTCCAGGGCCTTAGCGGCGACGCCCTCACCCTCGTGGATGAGACCGAGCAGGATGTGCTCGGTGCCGATGTAGTTGTGGTTGAGCATCCGGGCTTCTTCCTGAGCCAGGACGACAACCCGACGCGCTCGGTCGGTGAACCGCTCAAACATGCCCATCACGTCCTCACTGCGGAATCCCACGCACTCCCGCTGAAACGTACGGCACAAGCAGCACTTCAACCACAGCGCCACCAGTGCAGCACTGTTAGACACACCAGCACCACAACGACAGGGCGCCTGATTTATCCCCAGGGTTGCGCTGAGGAACCCTCTTGGCCGCGATCGCATGGGCTCTCGCTGTGTCCCGCTCGTCAGGCTCGGGACCGCCATGCAGGGCTCGGGCAGGCGCTCTGCCGCGTAGCTCACCCTACCGCAGTGAAGATCTTTCACAGTGCGGGAACGACTCAAATCGGACCACTTCCGCTGACAGGTGAATGCCTTCCGCCCTCAGCGGAAATTCGGACGCTCCGCTGTGGCCGGGCTCACCCGGGGCGCGTGTGGATGGTGACCTCGCACCAGCGCCGACTGTGGATCATGCCCACCCCGGTGACGGCTCCCGGCGGGCCGTGGCATCATACGTGCTCATGTACGCACGCAACGTCCAGGTGACGGCCGATCCCGCGCCTGCGATCCACGGCGATGCCACGGCCGCGGTCTTCGGTGCCGCCGTCGCCGCGCTGCGCATGCTCGGCGACGAGACCCGGCTCCGCCTGCTCTGGCACCTGCGCGACGAGGAGCAGGACGTGACCGCGCTGACCGCCGCGCTCGGCACCGCAGCCCGGCCCGCCGTCTCCCAGCACCTCGCGAAACTCCGGCTGGCCGGCCTGGTCACCACGCGGCGCGACGGCCGCCGCGTCCTCTACCGCCTGCACGGCGCCCACGTCCGCCGCCTGGTCGTGGAGTCCCTGGCCCAGGCCGAGCACCTCCTCGCCTCCGCCCCGCACCCGCGCATCGACCACTAGCGCTGCCTGATCCCGCGCAGGGGGCCTGCTCTGGTGATCGGTTCGGGTGGGCTGAGCGCCGGGTGGACGGGATAGGCCGCACGGCTGCGGTCGGGATACGCCGCACGGCCGCGGGGCAGGTGGCCGCGCCGGGCACTCCGTGCCCGAAATTTCATGAAATAGCGGCCTGGAGGCCTGCCGCATCCTCACCCTGACGCCGGAATCTCAGTAAAGGTGCCGCCGCAGACGCCTACTGCCGAACCGGCGCCCCGCGCAGGCGTCCGCCATAGCCGAAAGGATCATTGGGTGCCGCAAAGACCAGGTCAACTCGGGCTGTTGACCTGGTCTTTGCGGCACCCAATGATCCTTTCCGGCCGGGCGTCGACGCGGTGCCGGATCCAGACTGGCGGCAGGGGTGCTCTGCGCCCGAAATTTCATGAAATAGCGGTGGCGAGGCCGGCCGTCTCACAACCTCGATAGCGCTGGCCAGCAATGAGACGGCCCATCGCGGCCCGACGGCGGCCACCGGACCCTGAGACGGCCACCCGGCCCGGAGACCTCCACCCGGCCCGGAGACCACCGCCAGGCACGGAGACCACCGCCGGGCGCATTGCGCCCGAAATTTCGGCATATCGTCGACAAGGAGGGGGCGGGTAGAGATCGTTGTTGCGCTCACTGTCTTTTCCGGCGGGTTGAAAGAGCAGTGAGCGCAACAACGATCTTCCACGGACCGCACGAGCGGCACGGGCCACCGACCTCAGCCGGCTATCTCATGAAATTTCGGGCGCGGTGCTGGACCCGGCGGAGCGTTCACGCGATCGTGCCGAGCTGAACCCGGGCGGCGAAAGGTCAGTAGCGGCATTGGTGGATCTCGCCAGAAGGAGGACGCCGGCGGTCGAGGCCAGGAACGCGGCGGCCAGCAGGACCGGGCGGTAGCCGCCGAGGCGCAGCAGGGCCGCGCCGACCGGGGTGGCGACCGCGGGGGTGGCGAAGATCAGCGAGTTCGCGGTGGCGGAGACCCGGCCGAGGACGGGCGCCGGGGTGCGGCGCTGGATCGCGGTGAACGCGGCCACGATCGCCCAGGGCAGTCCGACGCCGGCCAGCACGCTGCCGGCCAGCACCGACGGCAGCCACGGGACCGCGCGCAGCAGCAGCGCGACGGCGAGCACGAGCAGGCCCGCCGCGGCCAGCAGCGTCTCGCCGGTGACCCGCCGGCCGGTCCGCATCATGATCCGGCCGGCGGCCAGTCCGCCGAGGATCGCGCCGCCGCCCTGGGCCGCGCTGAGCACGCCGGCGAACGCGGGCGCGCGGCCGAGCCCGTCGTCGATCATCGCGTAGAGCACGCCGGTCGCCAGCCCGGCCGCGGCCATCCCCGCGGTCGCGACCAGCACGATCTCGCCCAGGCCCGGCTCCCGCCGCAGATGCCCGGCACCGACCGCCCACGACGACCACCAGCCGGCGCCCGCCCCGGCGACGGAAGCTGTCCGCGCCGGACCTGCCTCCGGCGCGGCATCGGCTACCCGCTCCCCCGCCGAAGGCTCGGCACCACGCCGCGCCACGGCGCTGCCGACCTCGCGGGCCGGCACATCCTCGCGGGCTGGCACATCCACGCCGGCCAGCACATCCACGCCGGCCGACACGTCCTCGCGGGCCGACACATCCACGCGAGCCGACACGTCCTCGCGGGCCAGCACATCCACGCGAGCCCGCACATCCACGCGGGCCAGCACATCCACGCGAGCCGGCGGCTCCGGAGGAAGGCGGAGGGCTGCGTAGAGGAGGGCGGCGATGGCCAGGAGGGTGGCGGAGAGGGTGATGACCGGAGGGGCGCCGGCCAGCGTGAAGAGGGCGGCGCCGGCCAGTGGGGCGAGCAGTTTGACCCCCTCCTGGGCGCTCATTCGCAGGCCGTTGACCGTGCCGAGCGCGTCGCCGGGGAGCGCGGACGCGAGCAGGCCGGCCTCGGCCGCGTCCACGACCGCGAGCGCGGCGCCGTAGCCGAGCATCACCACGAAGATCAGCCACAGCTGGCCGGGGCCGCGCACGGCGAGCAGCGTGAGCAGTGCGGCCGCGATGATCAGGCAGGTGCGGACGAGCAGCGCCCGGCGCGGGACCCGGTCCGCGAGCGCGCCGAACACCGGGCCGGCCAGCGACGGGAGGTAGAGGCAGGCCGCGGTCAGCGCGGCCAGGCCCGCGTCGCCGGTCAGGTCCATGACCCAGACGCCGGAGGTGAGCGTCATCGCGGTGCCGCCGAACCCGGCGACCAGCGAGACAGTCACGAACAACACAGCATTGCGCCGCGCGCTGGTCTTGAGTTCCACGGACTCAACCGTGATGGTGGAGTCCGCCCCTGTCAACCCTCAGGACTGGCCGCCCGTAACGCCCGCGTCCCGGGCCGCGCGCTCCAGACGCGTGATCGCCGCGCGCTGCGGCTCCGGCAGCGACGTGCGGGACAGCCCTCCGAGATCGCCGAGCACGTCGTTGACCAGGCTGAACAGGCCGCCTGGCGGATCATCCCTGCTCAGGCCGGCCGCGATGTCCAGGCATTGCCGGGCGAGCGCGGCCCGCGGGGACCGCCCGTCCCATCCGGGGTCCGCGGCGACGGCCGCGGCCAGCGCCGACACCGTGTCGGCCAGCACTCCGGCAACGTCAACATTTTGTTGACCGGGAACGCGGCGACGGAGGCGGGCGAGGCGCTGTTCGCCGGCCTGACGGGAGGAGAGGCCGAGCGCGGTGGCGATCGCGGCCCAGCCGGTGCCGCCGTCGCGGGCCGCCTCGATCAGCGCGGCCTCGCACGCGTCCAGCTCCGCACGCAGCTCGGGAAGGCGGGCGAGCGCGGAGAGCGCCGCGCCGGGGGCAGGGGCGGCCAGGGCGGCGTGGACCTCGTCGTAGGCGCGCATGGTGGCGATGCTCTCGCCGTACCCCCGGATTTGTCAATGGCTTGTTGACGGTCGCGCTGGTAGCGTCGCGGCGTGAGTGCAGACGCGCAGCAGGTGTTCGAGCAGTACGTGGTCGCCGGCGCGATGCTGCGGGATGCGGACGCGGTGGCCGCGCTGTTCGCGGACGACGGCGTGCTGGAGTGGCCGCTGCAGCGGGTCACGTTCACCGGGCCGGGCGAGATCCGGCACGGGCTGCGCGAGTTCTACGCGGGGCAGGCGGAGCCGACGGCCGACGCCGACCCGGTGCGGTCCCGTTACGCGCTGCACACCACCGCGGACCCGGACACGTTCGTCGTGGAGATCGACACGGCCTACGACGGCATCGACGACGAGACGCCGATGGTGCAGATCTTCCGGGTACGGGACGGGCTGATCGTGCGACTGCGAGACTACTTCGACGGAGGGGCGCCGGCGTGAGCGAGCGTGCGAATCATGGGCGCGGTGCCTGAACTCATGCCGACGAGGGAGCGAAGCGGAGGAGGCCGCATGAGTGAGCTGCGGCGGGTGGACCTCGGCGAGGTGCCCTACGACGAGAGCGGCACCGTCATGACCGGCTGGGCGGACGAGCGCCGCGACGGCCGCGCCCCCGACAGACTGTTCCTGCTCAGCCACCCCCCGGTGATCACCTACGGCCGGTTGACCCCGCCGGGCGAGCTGCCGGGCCTGGACGCGATCCCGGTCGTGCCGGTGGATCGCGGCGGTCACGCGACCTATCACGGCCCCGGCCAGCTGGTCGGCTACCTGATCGTGAGCCTGCGGGAGCGGCAGCGCGGCCCGGTGGACATCATCCGGTTCGTGGAGAACGCGCTGATCGAGGCCGTCGGCAAACTCGGCGTCGAGGCGGTGCGCCGGGAGACGCCGAAGGGCGCGCCGAGCCTGGTCGGCGTGTGGACGCCGGAGCACCGCAAGCTGGCGTCGATCGGCATGCGGATCCGCGGCGGCATCACCACGCACGGCTTCGCGCTGAACGTGGATCCGGACCTGTCCCCGTTCGACACGTTCATCGCGTGCGGCCTGGCGGACGTGGAGATGACCTCGCTGCAGCGGGCGGCTGACGCGCACGGCCTGGCCACCCCCACGTTCGACGAGGTCAAGGACGCGGTGGCGACCGCCTTCGGCGCCTCTTGATGCACACGTTCCAAGACCGGCGGCATGACCGCGGCTCACCGGTGAGCGTGCAGTTCCGGCCGTACGACGTGGCTTGACCTGGAGCGCGCTCCAGGTCATAGCGTCGTGGGTGGACATCGTGCGCAACGAGGGGATGGATCACCATGCGGACCAGGGATTTCGGGCGGCTCGGCCAGGTCAGCGCGCTCACGCTCGGTGGCGGCGGGATCGGCGCGGTCTGGGGCGAGACCAGCCGGGCCGAGGCGGTCGCGACCGTGCACGCGGCGCTGGACGCCGGCATCACGCTCGTGGACGTGGCGCCGAGCTACGGGCCGGACTTCGAGGCCGAGCGGGTGGCGGCCGAGGCGCTCAAGGGGCGTGACGTGCTGCTGGCCACGAAGGCGCAGGTGCACGACAACGAGTTCCCCGACCCGGTGGCGCGGCTGACGGAGAGCCTGGAGCAGAGCCTGCGGCGGCTCGGCCGGGACGCGGTCGACATGTTCCTGCTGCACACGCAGCTGCGCCCGGCCGGCACGGACGGCCCGGCGGGCACGCTCGACTACGCGCGATACGCGGAGGAGGTCGCGCCCGCGTTCGACCGGCTGCGCGAGGACGGGAAGATCCGCTCGTGGGGGCTGACCGCGGTCGGGCACCCGGACAGCATCCTGGCCGCGATCGGCGATGCGGCGCACCGGCCGGACTACGCCCAGGTGATCGTGAACGCGCTGGACATGAACGGCGACATGTGGATCTACGACGACGTGGCCCCGCGCAGCCGGGAGATCGTCGAGGCGGCCAACGCCGCGGGCGTGCGGGTGATCGCGATCCGGGCCGTCGCGGCCGGTTCGCTGGCGTCGTCGCTGGACCGGGACATGGCGCCGGACTACCCGGCCGCGGTGGACTTCCGGCGGGCCGCGCCGTTCCGGGCGATCGCGGCCGAGTGGGGCGAGTCCCCGGCCGCGCTGGCCCACCGCTGGGTGCTGACCGCGCCGGGCGTGGGCACGGTGGTGCTCGGCGTGAAGAACCGCGAGGAACTGGCCGAGTGCGTGGCGGCGGAGGCGCGCGGGCCGCTGACCGAGGAGCAGCTGACGGCGATCGCGGCACTGCAGGCCTGAGCACGGCCCGCGCAGGCGGCCGGGGCGTGCGGTCGCCGCGCCGCCGACAGCGCCGCAAGCCCGGGAGACCGCGCTCCCACCCGTACCCCCGGAGAATGTCTGTCATGGATCTTGCGACCTACACGCCGGCCGAGGCGGCCGAGAAGACCGGGCTGACGCTGGACACGCTGCGGTACTACGAGCGGACCGGGCTGCTCAGTGACGTGGAGCGGACCTCAGGAGGCCGGCGTGTCTACACGGATGCGCACCTCGGCTGGATCGACGTGCTGGTGTGCCTGCGGCGGACCGGGATGCCGATCAGGGACATCCAGCGGTTCGTGGGGTCCGCGGAGGCGCGGACGCGGCTGCGGATCCTCGGCGCGCACCGGGCCGAGGTGCTGCGGGAGATGGACGCGCAACGGCGGGCGCTGGACGTGATCGACGGGAAGATAGACGCCTATCGGCGGCTGGCCCGAGAGGAGCACTCGAACGAGTAACCCAGGGAGGAATATTCCGGGCGAAGTTGAACTCTTCCGTGCGGCAGGACCGTATGAGTCGGCAACCAGGTTCACCGCTGCAGATTCACCAGGACCCGGAGGATGAGAGAGCATGACGGAGCTGGCACAGATCGGTGTCACCGGTCTGGCGGTCATGGGCCGCAACCTCGCCCGTAACCTCGCCCGGCACGGCCACGTCGTCGCGGTGCACAACCGCACGGAGATCCGCACCAAGGAGCTGATCGAGGAATTCGGGCACGAGGGCACGTTCGTGGCCGCGCACAGCACGGCCGAGCTCGTCGCGTCGATCGCGCGCCCCCGGAAGATCATCGTGATGGTGAAGGCCGGTGACCCGACGGACCGGGTGATCGACGAGCTGACGCCGCTGCTCGAACCGGGCGACACGATCATCGACGGTGGTAACGCGAACTTCTCCGAGACGATCCGCCGCGAGGAGGCCCTGCGCGAGAAGGGCCTGCACTTCGTGGGCGCGGGCATCTCCGGTGGCGAGGAGGGCGCGCTGCACGGGCCGAGCATCATGCCGGGCGGCTCGGACGAGGCCTACGCGCAGATCGGGCCGATCCTGGAGGGCATCGCGGCGCGCGTCGACGGCCGGCCCTGCTGCACGCACGTGGGCCCGGACGGCGCGGGACACTTCGTGAAGATGGTGCACAACGGCATCGAGTACGCGGACATGCAGCTCATCGCGGAGGCCTACGACCTGCTCCGCAAGGCCACGAACCTGGTGCCGGACGACATCGCCGAGGTCTTCGCGGGCTGGAACGAGGGCCGTCTCGCCTCCTACCTGGTGGAGATCACCTCGGAGGTGCTGGGCCAGGTCGACGCGGAGACCGGCCGCCCGTTCGTGGACGTGGTGATGGACCGCGCGGAGCAGAAGGGCACCGGCCGCTGGACCGTACAGGCCGCGCTGGACCTGGGCACGCCGGTCCCGGGCATCGCGGAGGCGGTCTTCGCCCGCACGCTGTCCGGCCAGTCCGAGCTGCGCGCCGCCGCCCAGGAGCTGCCCGGCCCGCCGCCGGGCGCGCGTGAGGCGGCGCGCGCGTTCGTCGACGACATCGAGAAGGCGCTCTACGCCTCGAAGATCGTCGCCTACGCGCAGGGCTTCCACCAGATCCAGACCGCGTCCGCGGAGTTCGGCTGGCAGGTCGACCTGGGCGCGATGGCCCGGATCTGGCGCGGCGGCTGCATCATCCGCGCCCGGTTTCTCGACCGGATCTGGTCCGCCTACAACGCCAACCCGGCGCTGCCGACGCTGCTCACCGATGAGTACTTCCGCGAGGCGCTGGCGGATGCGCAGAAGGCGTGGCGGCGCGTGGTCTCCACCGCGACCTGGCTCGGCATCCCGGTGCCGGGCTTCAGCTCCGCGCTCGCCTACTACGACGGGCTGCGCTCGCCGCGGCTGCCGGCCGCGCTGATCCAGGGCCAGCGCGACTACTTCGGCGCGCACGGGTACCGCCGGATCGACCGGGCGGGCACCTACCACACGTCGTGGTCCGGCGACCGCACCGAGTCGCCCAGCTGACGTCGTCGTGATCCAGGCGTCCCGCTCTTCACGCCGTGCAGCAGGCAACGGGACGCCTGGATCAAACCCATTCAAAACCTGATTTTCCCGCTTTCGCGGTGGTCACCCTCCGCGTGCTCCCGCGGGCCGCCGGTGCCGCGATCCCTCAGCTCAGGGCCAGAACAACACCTCCGGGTGTGCCGCGTCCGGCCCGCGCAGCAGCGGCGCCGGCCTCCCCTTCAGGTGCCGGCCGACGAACTCCGCCACGTAGTCCGCGGCGATCTCGGCGCACCGGTCCCCGTCCAGGGTCTGCAGCGGAACGTCCACCCGGTCGCTGAGGATGCCGTAGTCGGTCAGCGAGCTGTGCGTGGTGCCGGCGACCGTGATCCACCGCTTCCAGCCGGTCAGGTGCGGATAGGTGGCGTCCCAGCTCGCGTCGTTGCCGGGCTCGCCGTGGTTCTCCGCGCCCAGCATCAGGAACGGCCGGTCCAGCGCGCGGCTCACCGGCGGGAAGAACGTGCCGTCGATGTTCACGCCCGCGTCCACGCGCCGGTCGCGCAGCATGGTCTCGGCCGCGCTGCTGCCGCCGATCGAGTGCCCGGCCATCGCCACCCGCGACCAGTCCGCCCGTACGTCACGGCGGCTGCTCAGCTCGTCCAGCACGAACGACACGTCCGCGGCCCGGCCCTCGGTGATCTGCGCCGGTCGCACGGTGTCGCCCTCCAGCAGCGCACAGACGTCACAGGTGGTGACCCGGCCGTCCGGGAACGTGATCGCGGCCGCCTCGTACGTGTGGTCCACGCCCACCACCAGGTAGCCGCGGCTGGCCAGATCCTCGGCCAGCCCGGTCAGGGAGCCGCGCGGGAACGAGAAGCCCGGCGACAGCACCACCACCGGCCAGGAACCGTGCTTCGCCGCCGCGCCCGTGTGCCCGTGCGCGCCGACCCGGGTCAGCGTGTCCAGCGGCACGCCCGGCGCGCCGATCTGGGTCAGGATCAGGCGGGACTCCTCGTCCGTCGCGTACGGCTCGATCCGGCCACGGTCGCTCGCGGCCGGGTACCAGAGCGTGACCATCAGCTCGCGGCGGCGCTCCGGCGCCCACGGGTCGGCCCGATCCTGATCCGTCAGGTGCAGGTCGCGGACGCCCACCGGGTACGGGCCGGACGGCGCCAGCAGCTCCAGGTCCCAGGCCGGGTCCGCGGCCGCCGCCGGGACCGCCGGTGCCACCAGCAACGCGGTGGCCGCCAGCGCGGTCATCATTCTGCGCATCATCATGATGGTCAGCCTTCCGCCTCCGCGGGGCCGGGACATCAGGGATCGATCCCCACTGTTTCCCGGGGTCGGTACCTGACCTTCGGCAGGTTGACCGGATCGTTCCGCCGCCGGACGCGATCGTGCCTGTCCGCGCAGCTCACACGTGCGCACAATCAGGACATGACCAGAGCGCTTATCGTCATTGACGTGCAGGAGTCGTTCCGCCAGGGGCCGCGCTGGACCTCCGTGTCGGTCCCGGACATCGCGGCACGCGTGGGCCGGCTCGTCGAGGCCGCACGCGCCCGCGGCGAGACCGTGGTGTGGGTGCTGCACACCGAGACCGACGGCGGGCCGTTCGACCCGTCGTCCGAGTTCGTCCGGCTGATCGACGGGCTCAAGACGCTGCCCGGCGAGCCGGTGCTGACCAAGACCACGCGGAACGCGTTCACCTCCACCGAGCTGCAGCGGCTGCTCACGGTGGCCGGGATCCGCGAGCTGACCGTCTGCGGCATCCAGACCGAGCAGTGCTGCGAGACCACGGCCCGGGTCGCGGGCGACTACGGCTACGACGTGGAGTTCGTGACCGAGGCGACCGCCACGTTCCCGATCCCGCACCGGGACGCGCCGGACGGCCGGAGCTGGGACGAGATCGTGGCCGACCCGCGCACGCTGGGCACGGCCGAGATCACGGAGCGGACCGAATATGCGCTGGCCGGGCGGTTCGCCACCATCCGTACCCTCGAGGAGGTCGTGAACCGGTGACCACGGTCGTCTTCCTGCTCGTGCCGGGCGTGCACCTGCTCGATCTGGCCGGCCCGGCCCAGGTCTTCGGGACGGCCGGCTACGACCTGCACTACGTGGCCGAGCAGGAGGACGTCCGGTCCGCGCAGGGGCTGACGCTGCGCGCCCGGCTGGACTGGCCCGAGGCGGACCTGATCCTGGTGCCGGGCTGGCGCGTCACCCCGGGGACCGGTCTCCTGGGCACGCCCGCTTCTCCGGGCACGCCCGCTTCTCCGGGCACGCCCGCTTCTCCGGGCACGCCCGCTTCTCCGGGCACGCCCGCTTTCCCGGGCACGCCCGCGGCCGGTTTCCTGAGTGCGGACGCGCTCGCCCGGCTGCGGGAGCACTACGACCGCGGCGGCGTCGTGGCCAGCGTCTGCGCGGGGGCGGACGCGCTCGGCCGCGCCGGGCTGCTCGACGGCCGCCGCTGCACCACCCACCACGAGCTGCAGGACGCGCTGGCCCGCCGCTATCCGCGCGCGACCGTGGTCCGCGACGTGCTCTACACGACGGACGGGCGCGTGGTCACCTCCGCCGGCATCGCCAGCGGCATCGACCTGTCGCTGCACCTGGTCGCGGCCGCGCACGGCCCCGCCGTGGCCGCCCGGGTGGCCCGCGCCATGGTCGTCTACGCGCGCCGCAACGGCGACGAGCCGCAGCACAGCGCCATGCTCCGGCACCGCGCCCACCTCAGCGACGTGGTGCACCGCGCCCAGGACGTGATCGACGCCCGCTTCGCCGACCCGCTACCGCTGGCCGCGCTCGCCACCTCCGCCGGCGTCGCGGAACGCACGCTCACCCGCCTGTTCCGCGCCGCCACCGGCCTCACCCCGCTGCGCTACCAGCAGTTGCTGCGGGTCGAACGCGCCGAGCACCTGATCGGCCAGGGCGCCACCGCCGAGTCCGCCGCCCGCGCGACCGGCTTCGCCGACGCCCGCATGCTCCGCCGCCTCAGATCAAGACCTCTCTGAGCACGGGGGTACGCCCGGCGCGCGCAGGCGCCGGCCCGAACGCGACGGCGACCGGTTCCTGGACCGTGCCCCGTCCGCGGGCCGCGCCGACCGTGGATGCGGGGCGCGACCACGATGCCCGGTCCGACCGCGTGACGTGCGACGCGACCGCGACGGCCCGCACGCGCGGCGGTCCGCGCCCACCGCCTCGCGGCGTGCGACCCCGCCGCGACGCACAGCGAGACGGGTGAATGGCGGGTACCGCGAAACGGGTGATCGTTGCGAGATCTTGATCCGCTTTTAACGGGACAAATGCGCTTCCGGGTCCCCGCGTGGACGTGACCGGTACGGCATTCTTGTGCGGGGCCTGCAGACGGGCACTCCGCACACCTCAGAATGGTGCGGTTCACTGTCCGCCGGCTGGGGAACTGCCTGGAAGGAGCGCGTCGTGGAGAAGTTCATGTCCGGGAGCCGGATCTGGCCGGACGAACAGACGCGCCTGCACTTCTACCTGCTGCCGTCGCTCGATCTGAACGCTGAGCTCGACGCGCTCATCACCGACTACCGCGACGTGGTGGAGGAGTTCCCGTTCGTCACGCTGGTGCAGGACGAGTGGCTGCACGTCACGCTGCACATGGTGACCGGCGTGGCCGCCGAGGAGGTCGGCGACCGGCAGCGGCGCGGCCTGGTCCGCACGGTCGGGACGTACCTGGAGGGCCTCGGCCCGATGACGCTGACCGCCGGCCCCGCGCTGGCCACCCGCAACGCGGTCGTGCTGGACGTGGACGGCGACCTGCCCGGCGACCCGTTCCACGAGGTCTACACGCGGATCAGGGCCGCGGTCGAGGACACGATCGGCGTGGAGGCGGTCGAGTTCGACGCGATGCCGCCGCACATCACGCTGGCCTATGCGAACAGCAGCGGCGACTCCGGCCGTGTCCAGAGCCTGCTGCGCCGCAAGGTCCGTCCCAGCCGCGCCACCTTCACCGTCGACGAGATCCACCTCGTCGAGGTCGAGCAGGACGCGCTCCGCACCGAATACCGCTGGGACCCGATCGCCACGTTCCCACTGCTGGGCTGACCGGGCGCGGCACCTGGACGGCCGAGGCCGGGGCTCAGCCGGCCGGGGCTGAGCCCCGACCGGTCCCCGGCCGGGCGGGATGGATCTCGCGCCGGGCAACGCTTTCAGCCGCGGCAGACCCGGGTCAGGCAGCAGACGCCTCGCCCCGGCGGTCCTCCGCCATGCGGGCGGCGGTCAGGTAGTCGACGCCGACCGAGGAGAGGGCCTCGGACAGCTCGGTGTCGGCGGGGGTGGCGGTGACCGGGTCGGCGATGGCGCGGAGGAGGCCGAGCAGCAGGTGCTCGGTGCCGGTGCGGGGCTCGCCGAGACGGCGGGACTCCTCGATGGCGCGCATCAGCGCGGCCTCGGCGGTCGTGGTGAACGGCAGGTTGGCCGGTGAGCGCTCGGCGCCGACGGTGAGCAGCGGGCGGGCCGCCTCGCCGACCACGGCCTTGCCGCCGGCCAGGTCGCGCAGGATCTGGGCGCCGGGGCCGCGGGCCCCGAGCACGCCCAGGATGAGGTGGATCGGGGCGATGACGACGCTGTTGACCGCGGTGGCCTCGGCGTGGGCGAGGCCGAGCACGCGCTTGACCCGGTCGGTGAGATCCATGGTGGGCGAGATCATCAGGCGACTCCCTCGGATGTCGGCGACCCCACCACTGTTGCGCCGCCCGGTCGCGCGAGGCAAGGATTCCCGCTCGATCGGTCACATTCACTCATCACCACGCGCAATCATCCGCTCTCGCTGCGTAATCATCCTCGCCTTCCGTCGCCGGGCAGCGGGAACCTCGGCGCGGCCGACGGGCCGGGCAGCGCCGCACGGTCGCCGGTTCCGGCCCGCGCGCGGCGGGACCGCCGGCGCGCGGGCACACGCCCGGAGCGCGCTTCCTACGGGGCGGGATCCTTACCAAATCCCCCGCGCGTCCGATAGCGTCTCTGGATGATCTCCGGCGCCGCGCACGGCGTACCCCCGGCGGTTTTTGATCTTTTTGAGGGTGACGCCGGATCGCCGGTCGTGCTGCACGTGCCGCATGGCGCGCGTGCCGTCACGCCGGCCGCGCGGGACGGGCTCCGGGTGACCGAGGCGCAGCTGGAGCACGAGCTCGATCTGCTGACCGACGCGCACACCCGCGAGATCGCCGCCGCGGCCGCGAGAGACGCGACGAGAACCCCCTGGACCTTCGCCAACGCCTTCTCCCGTCTGGTCGTCGACCCGGAGCGCTTCCCGGACGACACCGAGGAGATGGCGCGCGTCGGGATGGGCGCGGTCTACACGCGCACCGCGCACGGTGAGATCCTGCGCGACGACGATCCCGTCCGTGACGAACGGTTGCTGGCCACGCACTTCCGGCCCTACGCGGAGGCGATGGCGGACCTGATCGACCGGCGGCTCGCGGCCACCGGGCGGGCCGTGATCCTGGACGTGCACTCCTACCAGACCCGCCCGCTCCCCTACGAGCTGCATCGGGACGGACCGCGGCCGGCGGTCTGCCTGGGCGTGGACGAGTTCCACACGCCGTCGTGGCTGGTCGACGCCGCACGAGGCACGTTCGGCGAGGACACCGGCATCAATTCCCCCTTCGCCGGTACGTACGTGCCGCTGCGCCACTACCGCAAGGAGCCCGCCGTGACCGCGCTGATGGTGGAGATCCGCCGCGACACCTACATGACCGAGCCGGGCGGGCCACCGCACGAGGGCCTGGACCTCATCGCGGAGCGGCTCGCGGCGCTGGTGGACGCGGCATGAGCGAGCATGCGAGCGAATCATGGGCACAGTGCCGGAACTCATGGCGGCGCCGGAGCGCAGCGGAGGTGACGGCATGAGCGTGGACATCACCCGCGTGCTGCGGAACTCGCCGGTCGTCGACGGGCACAACGACCTGCCGTGGCAGCTGCGCGTGCATCGCGGCTACGCGGTCGACGGGCTCGGCACCGGGATTCCCGCCCTGCACACGGACCTGCCCCGGCTGCGGGCCGGCGGCGTGGGCGCGCAGTTCTGGTCCGTCTACGTCCCGTCCAGCCTGCCGGAGCCGGAGGCGGTGGTGGCCACGCTGGAGCAGATCGACGCGGTGCACCGGATGGCCGCGGCCTACCCGGACGACCTGACCGTCGCCACCACGGCCGCGGACGCGGCGCGTGCGATGGACAACGGGAAGATCGCCTCGCTGATCGGTGTGGAGGGCGGGCACAGCCTCGCGTCCTCCACCGGGGTGCTGCGCTGCCTGGCCCGGCTCGGCGTCCGGTACGTCACGCTCACCCACAACCACCACACGCCCTGGGCGGACAGCGCGGCGCTGACGCCGGTGCACGGCGGCCTGACCGACGAGGGCCGCGCGATCGTGCGCGAGATGCAGCGCATCGGCGTGCTGGTCGACCTCGCGCACGTCGCGGAGTCCACGATGGACGCGGCGCTGGACGTGGCGACCGCGCCGGTGATCTTCAGTCACTCGTCCTGCCGCGCGCTCACCGGCCACGGCCGCAACGTGCCGGACCGGGTGCTGGAGCGGCTGCGCGACAACGGCGGCGTGGTGCAGGTGACGTTCGTGCCGCAGTTCGTGTCCGAGGAGGTACGGGCCTGGGACCGGGCGCTGGACGAGGAGTCGCAGCGGCGTGGCCTGCCGGCCGTCCCGGTCGCGTGGCCGCCGGCGCCGAGGGCCCACGAGGCGCCGCGGAGTCACGCCACGGAGCAGGACAACACGGCGATCCAGGACTGGCTGGACGCCAACCCCGCGCCGAGGGCCACGATCGCGCAGGTCGCTGACCACGTCGAGCACGCACGGGACGTGGCGGGCGTCGCGCACGTCGGTCTCGGCGGCGACTTCGACGGCACCGCCACGCTGCCGGCCGGGCTGGAGGACGTCGCGGCGTACCCCCGGCTGCTCGAGGAACTTGCCACCCGCGGCTGGACCGAGCCGGACCTGGAGGCGCTGACCGGCCGCAACATCCTGCGTGTGCTGCGCGAGGCGGAGGACGCGGCCGCGGAGCTACTGGGGTAGGCGCTTCTTGTAGCGGTAGGCGTGCGCGTTGACGTCCTCGAAGCCGGCCTTGCGGTAGAACCGGTGCGCGGCCTCGCGCTCCGGCCGCCGCCCGCTGGTGACCTCGACGAACAGGCAGCGGAACGCGCGCGCGTAGGCCTCCACCGCGGCCAGCAGCGCGCGCCCGATGCCGCTGCCGCGCGTGTCCTCGTCCACGACCAGCGCGACCAGCCGTGCGTAGTGGCCGGTCACCTCCAGCACCGGGCTCACGTGCACGGCCGCCACGCCGACCACCACATCGTCCGAGACGGCCACGAACACGGCCGCGGTCGGCTCGTCGCTCCAGTAGTCCAGGCGCTCCGCGACGGAGGTCTCATCCGTCGGGTAACCCAGCTGACCCAGCAGCTCCGCCAGCCGCCCGCCGTCCGCGTGAGTCGCCTGCCGCACCAAGATCGCCATGCGGCACAGTGTGGCAGAAGATTCACATCCCGGGGGTACGGCGGGTGGCTCCGGATCGTGGCCGCGCACCCGCCGTCCGCCGGCGACCGGGAGCGTCACGCCGAGCCGGTCATGCCGGGGTCAGCCCGTGCCGCTGCGCGAACGCGGAGAGGTCGTCGCGCAGCGCGTCCAGCGTGTCGCCGGCCGCGTTGATCACGAGGCGGTCCACGCCCTGGCGTGCGAAGCCCGCCACGCCCTCCGGTGTGGTGGAGGTGGAGCCCCAGCGCGTGTGTTCCATCGGGCGGCCGGAGGAGCGGGCCTCCGCCAGCTGCGCGAGCCGCTCGGCCGGCGCGAGCATGCCGCCGGGGAACCAGCCGGCGCCGAACCGTGCGGCGCGGCGGGCCGCGGCCATCGACGAGCCGCCCACGTGGATCGGCAGCGCGCCACCGACCGGCTGCGGCCTGCTGGTCACGCGGTCGAGCTGGAAGAACTCGCCGTCGTACGTCACGGAGTCCTCGGACCACAACAGATTCAGCACCTCGAGTGCCTCGTCGGCCCGGCGCCCGCGGGTCTCGAACGCGACGCCGCTGACGGCCGCCTCCTGCGGGAACGCGCCGACGCCCACGGTGAGCAGCCGGAGCCGTCCCTTGGACAGCACGTCCAGCGTGGCGAGACGCTTCGCGAGCGCGACCGGGTGGTGGTACGGCAGCAGCAGCACGCCGGTGCCGAGCAGCAGCCGGGTGGTCGTGGCCGCCACGAACGACAGGCTGACCAGCGGGTCGGCGAACGCGACGTCGACCGGCATCTCGAACTCGCCCATCCGCATCCCGGGCGAGAGCGCCATGTGCTCCGGCAGGTAGAGGCCCTCGAACCCGAGCGCCTCCGCGTGCTGCGCATAGCCGATCAGGTGGTCCGGATCCACGCCGTACGCCGACGAGCTGTAACTGACCGCGAACTTCATCCCGACACCCTATTTCCGGCGTGCGAACCCTAATTAATCCATAACAGTCTTCCCCTGCACTGTTAACAGTCCTAATAATTCCCGTGACGGCGGTCGACCCCCAACCGCCATGACCATGGGAGGCTGTCATGCGACGGTCCCGGCTGGCGGCGCTGGTGAGCGCGTCCGCGCTGGTGTTGATGGGTGGAGCGGTGGTGTGGACGGCCGGGCCGGCCTCGGCCGCGGCGAACACCGCGACGTTCACGAAGACGTCCGACTGGGGTTCCGGGTGGGAGGGCAAGGTCACCGTCGCGAACGGCGGCACGTCCGCGCTCACCTCGTGGACCGTGGCGTTCGACCTGCCGGCCGGAACGGCGGTCTCCTCGGCCTGGGAGGCGGACCTGACCGTCTCCGGGTCGCGGTACACGTTCAAGAACAAGTCCTACAACGGGACGATCGCGGGCGGCGCGTCGCTGTCGTTCGGCATGATCGGCACGGGCGGCGGCAGCCCGTCGAACTGCACGCTCAACGGCGTCTCCTGCGGCGGCGGCAGCACGCCCACCACGCCGCCCCCGACCACGACGCCGCCGACGACTCCCCCGCCCACCACTCCCCCGCCGACGACCCCGCCGCCCACGTCGCCGCCGCCGAACACCGGGCCGCTGCCGAAGCACTTCCTCACCGGCTACTGGCACAACTTCGTCAACAACGCGGCCGAGCTGCGCCTGCGTGACACCCCGGCGCAGTACGACCTGGTCGCGATCTCGTTCGCGGAGGCGACGACCACGCCGGGCGCGGTCACGTTCGGCCTGGACCCGCAGCTGTCCAGCGCGCTCGGCGGCTACACGGACGCGGACTTCCGCGCCGACGTGCGCACGCTCCAGGCACGCGGCACGAAGGTCATCCTCTCCGTCGGCGGCGAGGCCGGCCGGGTCGCGGTGTCGGACTCCACCAGCGCGACCGCGTTCTCCAACACCATGTTCACGATCATGCAGTCGTACGGCTTCGACGGCGTCGACATCGACCTCGAGAACGGCCTCAACCCGACCTACATGGCGCAGGCGCTCCGGTCGCTGCGGTCCAGGGTCGGCACCAACATGATCATCACGATGGCGCCGCAGACGATCGACATGCAGTCGACCGGCGGGTCCTACTTCGCGCTGGCGCTGGCCATCAAGGACATCCTGACGGTGGTGCACACGCAGTTCTACAACTCGGGCGCGATGCTCGGATGCGACCAGGTCGCGGCGTACAGCCAGGGCTCGGTCAACTTCATCGTCGCGCTCGCCTGCATCCAGCTGGAGAACGGCCTCCGGCCCGACCAGGTGGCGCTCGGGCTCCCGGCCGGGGCCGGTGCGGCCGGCGGCGGCGTGGTCTCGCCGACCGTGGTCAACAACGCGCTCGACTGCCTGGCCCGCGCCACCAACTGCGGCACGTTCAAGCCGCCGCGCACCTACCCCGGCATCCGCGGCGCGATGACCTGGTCCGTCAACTGGGACGTCACCAACGGCAACGCGTTCGCCAACACGGTCGGCCCGCACCTCGACACGCTGCCCTGATCGTTCTGATCATCGAGGCGCCGTCCCTCCTGGGACGGCGCCTCGATCCGTCTCCGATCACGTCCGCCTCATCGCGGTTGATCTTCTGGTGAGGTCGCGACCGGTCCGCATCGACCATGGTGGACACGGATACTCTGTGGCGCCCGGCGTCCCCTTCCCGAACGAGGACTGTCACGATGCGCCCCCTCGCCATGCTCGCGTCGCCGGGCCGGCACGTGCCGGCCTGGCCGCTGCTGCCCGGACTGATCTTCCTGGCGGCCTCGGCGGCGGTCTACGTGCAGTACCAGCGGCATTTCCCGACCGGCCCGCTCGACCTTGAGGTGTACCGGGGCGGGCTGGAGGCGTTCCGGGACGGCGCCGCGGTCTACCAGGGCCGGTACGGGCAGATCCACATGCCGTTCACCTACCCGCCGGCCGCGCTGGTGCTGCTGTACCCGCTGGGCCTGGCGAGCCTGCGGACCACCTACGCGGCGCTGGCCGTGGCCGGGTTCGCGGTGACGTTCCTGGTGGCGTGGTGCGTGACCGGGATGCTCGGCTACCGGGGTGCGGCGGGCCGGATCGGCATCGCGGCCGCGTGCACCGGCGTCGCGCTGTGGCTGGAGCCGTTCCAGCGCACCGCCGACTTCGGGCAGGTCAACGCGCTCCTGCTCGGCCTGGTCGTGGTGGACCTGGCGCTGCTGCGGCGCACCCGCTTCGCCGGCGTGGGCATCGGCGTGGCGGCCGCGATCAAGCTGGTGCCCGCGGTCTTCGTGGTCCATCTGGTGCTGTCCCGGCGGTTCCGGGCCGCGCTCACCGCGGCCGGCACGTTCGTCCTGGTCAGCGTGGCCGGGGTGGCCCTGGTGCCACGGTCGGCGGAGTTCTGGCTGTCCGGCATGTTCATCAGCGGCGACCGGGTGGTCGGCGGCAACGGTCCGGACTCCTCGGGCAACCAGTCGCTGCGCGGGTTCTTCGCGCGCCTCGCCGAGGATCCGTCGTCCACGGCCGCGTTCGCGCTCTGGGCCGTCGCGGTCCTGGTGGTCGGCGTGACGGGCCTCGCGCTGGCGGTGCGCGCGGAGCGCCGGGGCGAGGGGGCGGCCGCGATGTGCCTGGTCGCGCTGACCGCACTGCTGGTCTCGCCGGTCTCCTGGACCCACCACTGGGTGTGGATCATCCCGTTCCTGCTGGTGTTCGCGGACGTGGCGTCCCGGCTGCGCGGGACGGTGCAGACGCTGGCGGCGGGCGGGGTGGCCCTGCTCACGGCCGCTTTCGCGGTGTGGCCGAGCAGCGCGGGGGATGCGGAGCCGCTCACGGTGCACGGCATCATCTGGGTCGCCCACCTGCACGGCGGTCTCGGATATCACGTGGGCTTCCAGTTGTACGTGCTCGCCGGGCTGGGGCTGCTCGGGCTGGCGGCGCTGTGGCTGTGGCGCGTTCCGGCGGCCTCGGCGGGCTCACCCGCCGAGGCCGCCGGTGCCGACGATGCCGTAGTCCTGCCGGCCCCGGCCGACGCCCCGTTCGCCGTCCCGGCCGGGGCCGGGCAGTCAACCGGCGGCGTACCGGCCCCGCGGACCTCGCCGGAGGTCCGCGAGACCGCGCACAACGCCTGATCCCTGCCCTGCCGGGCCAGGTGGTGTCGCCGGCTGCCCGCGGTCGCACGCGAGGAGACACGCCTGCCCACCGGTCACGCCCTCGATAGGCTGGCCGGCATGGCGACTCCGTGGACGCTCTGTTTCGACGCGGCCGATCCGCACCGGCTGGCCGGCTTCTGGGCGCGCACCCTCGGCTACGTCGCCGAGGCCGGCTACGACGAGCCGGACGCCGCGTCGATCGTGGACCCGGGCGGCCGGGGCCCGGCGATCGCGTTCCTGCGCGTACCGGAGGGGAAGAGCGCGAAGAACCGCCTGCACCTCGACGTCCGCCCCGGCGGCGGCGAGGACGGCATCCGGCGCCGCGCGGACGAACTGATCGCGCTCGGCGCCACGCAGATCGGCGAGGAGTTCTACGGCGAGGACTTCGGCCACCTGGTGATGCAGGACCCGGAGGGCAACGAGTTCTGCGTGGCGTAACGCGGGCGAAACCTTGACAGCGGGCCGCGAGTGAGCGCTAACATGCCCAAAATACATCGATGAGCCTGATTGCGTTTCGTCCTCCACGCGGGACGCGGATCAGCCGACCCCCGAAGGGGGACACCCATGCCCACGTCCCGGATCGCCCGCCGGGCACTGCTCGCGACCGCCACCGCGGCGGCGCTGCTCACCGGCGGTCTCGCCACGCTGCAAGCCCACGCGGCGGAGACGCCGCAGATCCTCGCCACGCCGACCGTGCCGCCCTCGTCGTACCCCGGGCCGGGTGTGGTCACCGGCGACATCGGCGTGCACGATCCGACGATCGTGAAGACCCCGGCCGGGACCTACCTGGTCGCGCACACCGGGGACAACATCGCGCTGAAGACGTCCACCGACCGGACCGCGTTCCGCAACGCCGGGACCGTGTTCCCGAACGGCGCATCCTGGACCACGGCCTACACCGGTGGCAGCCGCAACCTGTGGGCGCCGGACCTGTCCTACCGCAACGGGCAGTACTACCTGTACTACTCGGCCTCCACGTTCGGCTCGAACAAGTCGGCGATCTTCCTGGCCACGTCCTCCACCGGCGCGTCCGGCAGCTGGACGAACCAGGGACTGGTGATCGAGAGCAGCAGCGGCAACGACTACAACGCCATCGACCCGAACCTGGTGGTCGACGCGTCCGGCGCCTGGTGGCTGAGCTTCGGCTCGTTCTGGTCCGGCATCAAGACCGTGAAGCTGAACCCGAGCACGGGCAAGCGCGCCGACAGCACCGTCCGCAGCCTGGCCGGGCGCGGCGGCGGCGCGATCGAGGCGCCGGTCGTGTTCAAGCACGGCAACTACTACTACCTGTGGGTGTCGTTCGACCTGTGCTGCCGGGGCGCGTCCAGCACGTACCGGATCATGGTCGGCCGCTCCACCAGCTCCACCGGCCCGTTCGTCGACCGGAACGGGACCGCGCTGACCAGCGGCGGCGGCACCCAGGTGCTGGCGAGTCACGGCAGCATCCACGGGCCGGGCCACCAGGCCGTCTTCGCGGACACGGACGCGGAGGTGCTGGTCTACCACTACTACACGAACAGCGGGGCGTCGCAGCTCGGCATCAACCTCATCGGGTACGACTCGGCCGGCTGGCCGTTCGTCTACTGAGCCCGCCGACCGCCCACATAGGAGTCCCGGATCGTGATGCCCGCGATCCGGGACACCGCCGTCTCCAACGGGTTCTCCTCCAGCACCACGAAGTCCGCGAGCCGGCCCGGCGTCAGCGCGCCCAGGTCGTCATCCCAGCCGCAGGCCGCCGCCGCGCCGACCGTGTAGGCCCGCAGCGCCTCCGCCACGCTCAGCCGCTCGTCCGCGCCGACCGTGCGCCCGCCCGCGGTGAGCCGGGACGCCAGGAACTGGATCGCGCGCAGCGGCGGCCCCTCGGTGACCGGCCGGTCCGAGCTGGCGGCCAGCCGCACGCCACTGCGCAGGAATCCCGCCCCGCGATAGAGCCAGTCCGCGCGCTCCGGCCCCATGATCTCCGCGTAGTCGTCGCCGAAACACCACAGGAAGTCCGGCTGCACGACCGCGGTCACGTCCAGCGCGGCGAACCGGGCCAGCTGGTCCGGGCGCACCAGGCCCGCGTGCTCGATCCGATGCCTGGTCGGGGACGGCTTGATCGTGCGGGCCAGCGCGATCGCGTCCAGCGCCAGGTCCACCGCGCGGTCGCCGATCGCGTGCACGGCCAGCTGCCACCCGGCCCGGTGCCCGGCCACGATCGTCTCGGTGAGCGCCTCCGGGTCGTCCGCCAGCACGCCGATGTTGTCCGTGCCCACGTAGGGCGAGGTCAGCGCCGCGGTCCGGGCCATCATGCCGCCGTCCGTGAAGACCTTCAGCGCGCCGATCGACAGCCATTCGTCGCCGAGCCCGGTCCGTACCCCCAGATCCAATGCCCTGGGAATGTCATCGTCCGCGTGCGCCGCGACCGGTCGCAGCACGTCCGCCGCCACCATCAGCCGCGCCCTGACCCGCAGCTCACCGGCCTCACGGGCCGCCTGATAGGCCGCCAGCTCCACCGGCGTGTGCCCGACCAGCCCGCCCGCGATCCCCGCCTCGGACACCGCGGTCACGCCCTGCGCGCGGCATTCCCGCCCCGCGTGCCCGATCGCCGCCGTCAACTCCTTGATCGAATAGGGCCAGCGCAGCCTCCGCACCACCGCCATGTCACCCTCGGTCAGCAGCCCGTCCTCGTGACGCACCCCGTCCGGCAGCATCGCGATCACCGCGCTGTTGACCAGGCACGCATGCCCGGAGTCATGCGTGACGAACACCCTCCGCCCCGCACTGACCGCGTCCAGCTCCGTCGCGGTCAGATGCCGCCCCAACGGCCGCTGGTCATATCCGCCCACATCCACCCAGCCACCCTCGGGCACCCGCCGGGCCGCGTCCGCGATGACCCGCAGCATCGCCGCCGCATCCCGCGACGGCGCCACACTCGCCGCCCGCGCCTTGAGCCCGGTCCACGCGAGATGCACGTGCGCATCGACGAACCCCGGAACGACCGTCGCGCCCTTGAGGTCCAGCACCTCACGCGCCGGCAGCCCCGCCGCCTCGTCCCCGACCGCGAACACCCGCCCCCGCCACACCCCGAGCGCCCCCACCACCGGCCGCGCCGGATCCATGGTCAGAATCGTCCCGTTCTCGATACGCAGGTCGAGCACCCGCACTCCTCCCCCAGACCCCAAAAAGATCCAACACCACATCTTCCCGCTTCCGGCGTGGTTGCGGCCCGCACGCTCCCGCGGGCCTCGGGCCCGCGGGTGGTCGCCCTGAGCGCACCCCCTGAACTCCGACGCCTCCGCATCGTCCGTACGCCCGCACACCGCCCGTGCGCGCGGCCCGCACCCGAGCCGAAAGCTCACCAGACCACCGCACCAGGACCGACAATCTCCGGCATCGAGCCGACGGCCGCACGCCGGGCGGATCAGGCCGCGGTTCGTCCGGCGGGCACGCCCGGCGGGCAACCGGCCCGGAGCCATGCGAGCACCCCGGCGCGGCGCTGCCCGCGGCGCGCTTCGGATCGTGCGGCACGGCGGCACTCGCGTGATCTTCCCCGCGCCGCGCGGAACCGGCTCCGATCGGCGTGCCGAAGCGGAGCGCCAGCGGAGCCTTCGGCTCGCCGGAGGTTTGCCCGCGGGAGCAGCGCTGCCGGACCGCGCTGGAAGCGGGAAAATCATGGTCGTCGGGGTCTGGGGCTCGGGCCCCAGGAAAGCACAGCGCCCACGGGAGCAGGCGGACCGCGGTCACGCCGGAAGCGGGAAGACCCGGAATGTGGTCCGTGCCGGTCAGGGGGCGGTGAGGATGATCGGGCCGGTGGGGGTGACGGCGATGGTGTGTTCGGCGTGGGCGGCGCGGGAGCCGTCGCGGGTGCGCAGGGTCCAGCCGTCGCGGTCGGTGCGGTAGGCGTCGCGGCCGCCGGCGATGAGCATCGGCTCGATCGCGATGACCAGGCCGGGCTGGAGGCGGACGCCGCGGCCGGGGCGGCCCTCGTTCGGTATGGAGGGGTCCTCGTGCATGGCGCGGCCGACGCCGTGGCCGCCGTGGTCGGCCATGATGCCGTAGCCGCGGGCGCGGGCGACGCTGCCGACCGCGTTCGCGATGTCGCCGACCTTGGCGCCGGGGCGGGCGGCGGCGATGCCGGCGGCGAGCGCGCGGTCGGTGGCCTCGATGAGCGCGAGGTCGGCGGGGCGGGGTACGCCGACGGTGAAGCTGATCGCGGAGTCGCCGCACCAGCCGTCCAGGTGGGCGCCGGCGTCGATGCTGACCAGGTCGCCGTCGGCGAGCCGGTAGTCGGTGGGGATGCCGTGCACGACCGCGTCGTTGACGCTGGCGCAGATGACCGCGGGGTAGGGGGTCATGGCCGAGTTCGGCTGGTAGTGCAGGAAGGACGGCACGGCGCCGGCGTCCGCGATGACGGTGGCGGCGATCTCGTCCAGTTCGAGCAGGCTGACGCCGAGGTCCGCGTGGGCGCGGACCGCGGCGAGTGCTCGGGCGACGACGCGGCCGGCCTCCCGGAGCGCCGCGATCTCGGTGGGCGACTTCAGCTCGATCATGTCGTTCTCCTCAGGTGGCGACCTGACGATAACTATACCGGTATTACTATCGTGGGCATGGTACGGGTGCCGTTGAGCGAGGAAGAGCGGGAGCGCGGCGAGCGGCTGGGCCGCGTGCTGCGCGACGCCCGCGGCGCGCGCAGCATCGTGGAGGTCGCGGTCACGGCCGGAATCTCGCCGGAGACGCTGCGGAAGATCGAGACCGGCCGCATCCCGACGCCGGCCTTCTTCACGGTCGCGGCGCTGGCGGGCGCGCTGGGACTGTCCCTGGACACGGTCTCGGCCGCGGCCGCGCCACCGCCCGCACGCGACACCTCTCCGGACGGCCTGGCGGCCTAGCCGGCGCCCGTCCCATGCTGCCACACCGGCAAAAAACGTGAAAAATCCTGATTGAGGCGGATACGCACCCGGGGCGCGGTATCAAGGGATGGCACGTGTGCCGAAACCGGAGGTGTGGCTCAGCATGACGACCGCTCGCGAGATCATGACGACCGATATGACCTGTGTCGGGGAGAACGAGTATCTGTCGGCCGCGGCCAAGAAGATGGCGGATCTGGATGTCGGGTCGCTGCCGATCTGCGGCGTCGACAACCGGATCAAGGGCATGATCACGGATCACGACATCGTGCTGAAGGTCCTGGGCCGGGGCAAGGACCCGGCGACGATCAAGGCGGGCTCGCTGGCGCAGGGCGAGACGGTCACGATCGACGCGAACGACGACGCCCGCGCGATCCTGGCCACCATGTCCCGGCACCAGGTGCGCCGGCTGCCGGTGGTCGACGACAACCACCTGGTCGGGATGATCGCGCTGGCGGACGTGGCCCGCGCGATGTCCGACCGCTCGGTCGGCGAACTGATCCAGGCACTGAGCACGTCCGGCCGCTGAGGACACGGCCCGGAACGCCGAGCCGCAGGCCCGTGATCCAGGTGCCACGCGCGAGACGTGCGTGACGCCTGGATCCGCGCGTAACGGCCGCCGCACGGAGGGACCGCGGATAGGATCCTCCGATGAGGACGGACGAGTTCCACTGCACGGCGCGTCCGCGGTGCACACCGGCGGCGGCGATGGCGCTGCTCTCCGACCTGACCCGGCAGGGTGAGCTGCACCCGCTGATCATCGCGGTCACCCCGGAGCCGCCACGCCCCGGCGCGATCCGCAGCTACACGATCAAGGACGCGATGCGCTGGGGCCCGCTGGTCCGGTTCACCATCGTCTACCGGGCCGACATCGTGGCCGAGAGCGCCACGGAGCTGGAGACCGTCGCCCGCCAGTCGCCGCGGGTCACGGTCCGCAACCTCACCACGGTGACGCCGGAGGACGATCACACCCGGATCGACTGCCACGTCACGCTGACCGCGCCGACGCCGCTGTTCCGGTACGCGTTCACGCAGGCGCGGCGAGCCCACACGGAGCTCGCCGCCCGCATCGAGCAGAGGCTAGGCCCAGGCGGTCACCGCGCGGAATGAGCTGTCCGCACGGAACGTGTCCGAGTCCTGGTAGAGGTCGAGCCGCAGCTCGTAGTTGTAGTGCCTGATGTAGCGACCCGGGTAGTTGTACGACTCCAGTGCGACCGTCCCGGAGGCCGACCCGACCCGCGCGCAGAACGTGGCGTCCTTCGCGTAGGTGGCGGTCCCGTTGTTCGCGTCCAGCCGCAGCCGGTAGTCCCAGTGCCGCAGGAAGTAGCCGTTGGCGGCGCGCAGCGAGTAGCAGTTCGCGTCCGCCAGGCCGGGCACGATGGCGAACGTCGCGTCCTGCTTGACCGAGGCCGCGCTCGACGACGTCACCTGCTCGACGTAGCCGAGGTAGTCGCGGTGCCGCACGTACCGATCGGGGTAGTTGACCGACTGGAACGACCGCGTCACGTTGACCGGCAGCGACGCGCCGCCGGAGACGACCTCCTTGAGCACGGTGAAGTGCCGGGCGAAGCCGGACAGGCCGGGCAACGTCTGCGGTGCGCTCCACGAGACGAACCCGTCGTAGGAGTCGCTGAAGTAGTACTGCCCGACCGTGTAGCCGTCGAAGTAGATCCGCCAGCCGCCGTTGTCCAGCGGCACCAGCGCCTGGCCCTCGCGCGGGTTGCCCCAGCCGGCCCAGTTCCCGGTGCGGGAGATCGTGTACGGCCCGGTCAGCGACGATGCCGTGGCGTACTCGATGTACTTCGTGGTCTCGTTCTTCGTGAACGCGTGATACGTCGAGCCGACCTTGACCACGTAGGTGTCGATGTTGTTCGGCCCGATGCCGCTGAGCACCTGCGGCGCGGACCACGCGCTGAGCGCCGCGTTCGACGCGGTCAGTTTGTAGGGCTTGAAGTCCGCCCCGTTCGTCGACAGCGAGACGATCACGTTCACGCTGCCGTTCGAGTCGATGAAGAACTCCGGCGCCCAGGTGTTCTGCACGGTCAGCGGGATGGTCACGTTGCGCACGAACGTCCAGTTCAGACGGTCGGTGCTGCTGGCCAGGCCGATGGTGTTGCCGGTCCAGTTCGTGGTGTAGACGACCCAGTACTTACCGTCCGTGTGCTTGATGATGCTCGGGTCGCGGATCAGCCCGGTCGGCGGCGTGTAGGCCGGGCCGCGCAGCAGCCGGAACCCGGTCGCGTCCGGCGACTCGTACACGTACATGTTGGACTCGCTGCTGTTCGTGAACGCGGTCATCGTGTAACGCGTCCACGAGCCGGCCGGTGGGGCGGCGGCCTGAGCAGGGGCGGAAAGACCCACAAGAGCACAGATCAAGACCAGAAATCCAGCGAGGGTACGTCTCACAGCAGCCTCCATGGCGGCGAACACGCGAGTGACCGGCGTGTTGCGTGGATGTGTCGGCGAGGCCTTCGGGAGACAGTGTTAGCGCTCACACGGAGAAAGTCAACGTCATCGATGTGAGCGACGCAGGTAGGCCAGCACGGCCAGCACCCGCCGGTTCGAGTCATCGGCCGGCGGCAGCCCCAGCTTGGCCAGGATGTTGCCGACGTGCTTGCCGACCGCGGCCTCGGACACGAACAGCTGCCGGGCGATCGCGGCGTTGGACAGCCCGGTCGCCATCGACGCCAGCACCTCACGCTCGCGGGCGGACAGCCGCGCCACCGGGTCCTCCGGCGGGCGGCGCAGCAGCTGGCGGACCACGGTCGGATCGATGACGGTACCGCCGGCCGCGACGCCGCGCAGCACCTCGACGAACTCCTCCACGTCCGCGACCCGGTCCTTGAGCAGGTAGCCGACGCCGCGGCCGCCGTCGGAGTCGAGCAGCGCGGACGCGTAGGAACGCTCGACGTACTGGCTGAGCGCCACCACGGGCAGGCCGGGGCGACGACGGCGCAGCTCCAGCGCGGCACGCAGGCCGTCGTCGGACATCTGCGGCGGCATGCGGATGTCCGTCACCACCAGGTCCGGCCGGTGCGCCTCCACGGCCGGGATCAGCGCGTCCGCGTCACCGACGGACGCCACCACGGGCAGGCCGAAGCGTTCGAGCAGGCCGGCCAGGCCCTCGCGGAGCAGCACGCCGTCCTCGGCCAGCACCACGCGTACGGTCACGACGCCACCTCGTCCCGGGAGGCCCGGATCCAGGGCAGCTCGACGCGGACCACGGTCGGGCCGCCGGCCGGACTGGACAGCAGCATCCTGCCACCGGCCACCGCGGACCGGTCGGCCAGCCCGGTCAGGCCGGAGCCCGCGTCCGGGTCCGCGCCGCCCTGGCCGTCGTCGGTGACCTCGATGATCAGCAGGCCGTGCTCCCGGAACACGCGCACCCAGGCCTGGCCCGCGTCGCCGTGCCGGACCGCGTTGGTCAGTGCCTCCGCGACCACGAAGTACGCGGTGCTCTCCACGTGCGCGGCCGGCCGCTCACCCAGGTCGCTGCGCACGGTCACCGGCATCCCGGTGCGGTCGGCCAGCTCGCGTAGCGCGGCCGGCAGGCCCAGGTCGGTGAGCACCTGCGGGTGGATGCCGGCGATCAGGTCGCGCAGCTCCGCCATCAGCGCCTTCGCCTCCTCGTGCGCCTTCGCCACCGACGCCGCGGCCGGCGAGTCGTCCGGCACGTCCAGCTTCGCGAGCCCGAGCTGCAGCGTGAGGCTGACCAGGCGCTGCTGGGCGCCGTCGTGCAGGTCGCGTTCGATGCGCCGCCGTTCCGCCTCGAAGCCGTCGACCAGCCGCGCCCGCGACCGGGACACCTCGCGCAGCTCCGTGTGCAGGTGGCCGTCGGACGGCGGGTCGTTCAGCAGCGCGGCCGCGGCCAGTCCGTGCAGACCGGCGATGCCGCCCAGCACGTAGGGGGTGCCGGCCAGCAGGACCAGGCCCACCAGCGCGTACGGCACGGCGCCGGAGGACGTGCTCACCTCGCCGAAGACGATGGTGACCGGCTCCTCCTCGGAGACCAGGAACGGCGCGACCACCATCGCGGCCGCCATCCCGGTCCAGAGCAGCGCGAGCCCGGTGGCGAACGGTGCGACCGCGGCGAGCAGCGTGCCGTAGAGCGCGGACCGCCACGTCGCGGCCTCGGCGTAGCGGGTGACCAGCCAGGACCACGGCCCGGTCTCCGGCGGTGTCCGGTGGCCGGACCGGACCGGCGCGGTGCGGATCAGCCGCAGCCGGTAGCGCTCCACGTGCGCCAGCGGCAGCGCCAGCAGCGGCGCGCCGGCCGCGTAGAAGCCGATGAAGAGGAAGAGCAGCACCAGCAGGACGCCGGGGTCCGGGGTCCGGTCGCGGGTCATCGTCGCGATCAGCGCGAGCGCCGGGATCAGCGGCACCGCGAGCGGGAACGCGACCAGCGCGGCCACCGGCGTGGTCAGCAGGTACAGCAGCGAGCGCCACGGCCACGGCGTGAGCAGGTAGTTGCGCCGCAGCATCGCGGACAGCGCGGTTTCCGTCATGCCGAAGACGCTAGGTGCCCGCGCCACGCCGGAGAACCACCCTGCGCCTACACCCGGGGTAGGCCCAGCCCTACCTTCTCGGCGTCCCGCGGCGCGGCAGCGGTGTCCAGCGGCTCGATCGGGGTGACCGGGGCGTGGGCGAAGGCGGAGCCGCGGAGCATCGCGATCGTCAGGACCAGCACGCCGCCGGCGGCGGTGAGCAGCGGGACCGTGGCCAGCAGGCCGGCCGAGGAGGCGGCGGCGCCGAGCGCGGAGCCGGTCACGATGCCGACCTGGAAGACGATGCCGGTGATCGCGTTCGCGGTCTCGGCGCGCGGGCCGGGTGCGCGGCGCAGCACGGCCAGCGCGACGCACACGTTGAGCACGGAGAACGCGCCGCCCCAGAGCACGATCAGCGGCAGGCCGGCGATCTCGATCGACAGCGAGCCCGCGGCCCAGAGGCCGGCCAGCGCGATCGTGAACGTGGCGGCCGCGACGCGTACCCCCGCGACGGGTCTGAGGTCCGCGACCCGGCCGGCGAGCGTGCTGCCGACGACCGCGGCCGCGCCGTAGACCAGCAGCAGGATGGTCAGGCCGGCGCCGGTGACGCCGAACCGCTCCCCGACATAAGGCGCGATATAGGTATAAAGCGTGAAGTGGCCGGTGACGGCGAACAGGACCACGCCGAGGATGGGCAGCACGCCGGGCACACGCACGGTGGAGAGCACGCTGCCGCCGCTGCCGCGCACCTCGGCGCCGCTCAACGGCGGCAGGAGCCGGGCGACCAGCACGCCCAGCGCCACGGCCACGACGCCCACGGCCAGCATCGCCACCCGCCAGCTGGACACCTGTCCGAGCAGCGTGGCCAGCGGCGTGCCCACGACCAGCGCGATCGAGCCACCGACCATCACGCGCGCGCCAGCCCGGCCGCGTGCCTCCGGGCGGGCCAGGCGCATGGCGGCCGGTGCGGCCACCGCGAAGTAGACGCCGTGGCCGAGCGCGGCCAGCCCGCGGCCGGCGCCGAGCACGGCCACGTCCTGCGCGAACGCGGCGACCAGGTGGCCGGCGCCGAAGACGGCGGCGCTGCCGAGCAGGACCTGCCGGCGGTCGAAGCGGGACGTCCACCGGGTCAGCGGCACCGCGGACGCGGCCGCGATCAGCGCGTACCAGGAGACGGTCAGGCCGACGCGGCTCTCCGTCGCGCCGATGCCGTCCGCGACCTCCGCGATCAGGCCGATCGGCAGCGTCTCGCCGGTGACCACGATGAACGCGATCGCGGCCAGCGCCACCGTGGCGATCGCCTCGGCGCGTCGCGACAGCACGGCAGTCATTCCACACACTCCATCCGCGCGACCGGCGGGTCCTGGCCGCAGCCCACCATGATCCGGGGGATCGCGACCGCGCCAAACGGATTTCCCGCGGATGGGAGCGGGGTCACGCCGGGCGCGCGCGACTTCCGAAGGGTCGAGAGGGACGGATCACAGTGCGGGCACGGCCGGGCGGTGGAAGCTCCGGCCGTACCCGTGAAGCGATTGTGATCGTGATTTTCAGCGGCGTGAGATGGCGCGCTCGTAGACGACCGGGGAGAGCGTGGACGGGCCGGAACCGTTGCGGGCCGGCTGGGCCGGGACGGTGGCCGACTCGTTGCCCGCCTCCGGGATCACGGTCAGCGGGTCCTTCGAGCGCGCCAGCAGGCCCTTGCCGAGCGCGGTCAGCGTGGTCACGAACGCAACGTTGAGCGCGGTCGTCCAGTCGAACTCGACCACGTTGAAGACGCCCGCGGCGGCGATCGAGGCCAGCAGCGAGGCGAGGAACGTCTTGCCGAGGCGGACCACGACGTCCGGCCAGAACGACAGGTTCGTGGTCTTCGTCAGGTACTGCAGGCCGGTGAGCAGCACCGACGCGACGGCGGCGCTGAGCGAGATCGTGATCGCGTACTTCCAGGGCAGGTGCGCGACCGAGGTCGTGCCGCCGGCCAGCAGCGTGGCGAAGAAGACCTGGCCGGCGGACCAGCCGGCGCGCTCGACGAAATCGAGCAGGACCGCGTTGTGCCGCAGTTTCTCGAACCACATGGCGGGATCGCTTCCTATTCGGATCGACAGGTTGCGCACATCCCACCACGCGCGGAAGCCCCCGGCACCGGCCGGGGGCTTCCGCGGGGAGACTCAGCTGTTGTGCCAGGTGCGGCCGTCGCGCTCGAGCAGCCGGTCCGCCTCGGTCGGGCCCCAGGACGCGGCCTCGTAGAGCGGCACCGGGCTGCGGTCGTCCGCCCAGGTCTGCAGGATCGGGTCGACGATCCGCCAGCACTGCTCGACCTCGTCGGACCGGATGAACAGCGTCGGGTCGCCCTTGAGCGCGTCCAGCAGCAGGCGCTCGTAGGCCTCCGGCGACTCCTCACGGAACGAGCTGCCGTAGGAGAAGTCCATGGTCGCGGACCGGACCCGGAAGTCGTGGCCCGGCACCTTGGCGCCGAAGCGGAGCGTGATGCCCTCGTCCGGCTGGATGCGCAGGATCAGCGCGTCCGGCGCGAGATCCTTGGCCTGGCCGACCGGGATCGGCAGGTGCGGCGGCCGCTGGAACGTCAGCATCACCTCGGTGACGCGCTTCGGCAGCCGCTTGCCGGTGCGGATGTAGAACGGCACGCCGGCCCAGCGCCAGTTGTCCACGTCCAGCCGCAGCGCCGCGAACGTCTCGGTGCGGCTGAGCGGGTTCACACCCTGCTCGTCGCGGTAGCCGGGCATCAGGTCCGACTCGGTGCCGCCGCGCGTGTACTGGCCGCGCACCGCGATGCGGCTGATGTCCCGGTTCGTGGGCAGCCGGATCGCCTGGAGCAGCTTCACCTTCTCGTTGCGGACGTTCTCCGCCTCGAACGAGGACGGCGGCTCCATCAGCGCGAGCGCGAGCACCTGGAGCACGTGGTTCTGCAGGATGTCGCGGGTGGCACCGGCCGTCTCGTAGAAGCTGCCGCGGGTGCCGACGCCGAGCGTCTCCGCCACCGTGATCTGCACGTGGTCGACCCAGGTGCGGTTCCAGATCGGCTCGAAGATCGCGTTGGCGAAGCGCAGCGCCAGCAGGTTCTGGACCGTGTCCTTGCCCAGGTAGTGGTCGATCCGGAAGACCTGCGACTCGTCGAACGCACCGTGGACGGTGCTGTCGAGGTCCCGGGCCGACTCCAGGTCGTGCCCGTACGGCTTCTCGATCATGATGCGGGAGAACGCGCCCGGCCGCGGCTCGTTCAGGCCCGCGTCCTTGAGCCCGTTCACCACGTGCCGGAACGCCTCCGGCGGCGTGGCCAGGTAGAACGCGCGGTTACCGGCGGTGCCGCGCTCGGCGTCCAGCGTGTCCAGGAGCTCACGGAGGCGACGGTACGTCTCCGGGTCGTCATAGCCGCCGGACACGTACCGGAAGCCGTCGTTGAGGTCCGGGAACACCGACTGCCCGCCGGTCATCCGGCTGCGGAAATCCTCGTCGGACATGGGCGAGCGCGCCACGCCGACCACCGCGAACTGCGACGGGAGCCGCTTGTGGCGGGCGAGGTTCTCGACCGCGGGCCCGAGCTTGCGGGCGGTCAGGTCACCGGACGCGCCGAAGATCACCAGCACACCCGCGGGCGCGCGGCGGTGGTCCTCGGGGAACACGGTTTCCGGGGCCGGCAGTTCGTCAGTCATCAAGACCTCCACGGTTAAAACGGGATACCAGACATTCTGTCGGTCCAGGCACGGGCCGGACCAAGCCGGGCATGATCACTGACACCCCCGTTGTCACGTAGGCCGGGGCGCATCCGGTTCAAGTCTTCCCAAAGTCGCTGAGGTTCGGGGGACGGATAGGTTAAAGACGTGGGCGATCTTGGGCACTCAGGTGACAGCACGGCGACCGTCCTGCGGAAACTCGGACTCACGGTCTACCTTCCGGCTACCGTCTACACGCTCGGGCACGCCTCCATCCTGCCCGTCGTCGCGGTCCGCGCGGTCGAACTCGGCGCGTCGCTCAGCGTCGGCGGCCTGATGATGGGCCTGATCGGGCTCGGGCAGGTGACCGGCGCGCTACCGGCCGGCTCGCTGATCGCGCGATTCGGTGAACGCGCCGCCATGCTGCTGGCCACCGCCGTGATCGTGCCCGCGCTGCTGGTCGCGATCTACGCGCGCGCGGTCTGGGCGCTCGGCGCGGCCGTCTTCGCCATCGGGCTCGCGGCCGCGCTGTGGGGCGTGGCGCGCCAGACATACGTGACGGACGCGGTCCCGATCGCCATGCGCGCCCGCGCGCTGTCCACACTCGGCGGCGTGAGCCGCATCGGCGCGTTCATCGGCCCGTTCGCCGGAGCCGGAGCCATGGTCTTCCTGGGTACGGCCGGCGCGTACTGGGTCTACGTCGTGGCCGTCCTCGCCGCCGCCGGCCTGCTCTTCCTGCTCCCGCCCACGTCCCACGACCGGGCCGCCGCCGGCCCGCCCACACGCCTGTTCGACGTGGTCCGGAACCACCGCCGCGCGCTCGGCACGGTCGGCGTGGGCGCGCTCATGATCGCCGTCATGCGCGCCTCCCGCCAGACCGTCATCCCGCTCTGGGGCACCCACCTCGGCCTGTCCCCCACCACCCTCGCGCTGATCGTCGGCATCTCCGGCGGCGTCGACATGCTCCTCTTCTACCCCGGCGGCGCCATCATGGACCGCTTCGGCCGCCGCGCGGTCGCACTCCCCTCGATGTCCACGCTGACGCTCGCCCACGCGCTGCTCCCGCTGGCCGGCGGCGCCTGGACGCTGACGCTGGTCGCGATGCTGATGGGCCTCGGGAACGGGCTGTCGGCCGGCGTGGTGATGACGCTCGGCGCGGACGCGTCGCCGACGACCGGGCGGGCACAGTTCCTGGGCGCGTGGCGGCTGGTCGCCGACCTGGGCAACGGCGGCGGGCCGCTGCTGATCAGCGCGCTCATCGCGGGGTTCTCACTGCCGGTGGCGGTGCTGACCATGGCCGGGGTGGGGGTGGCGGCGGTGGGGACGCTGTGGCGCTTCGTGCCACGACGGCAGCCGACGGTCGCGGCGGGCGGCGGATAGGAGCGCGACGATCAGCAGGCCGGGGTGAACGGGAACCACTCCGGCCAGGGCACGGCCGAGTGGGAGTCGGCGGGCTCTCGGCCGGGCCGCCGCCGTACCGGGAGAAAGCGGTCAGCATCGGACCGTGTGGCGGAACCACTGCGACCAGGCCAGGTCCGACTCCCAGTAGCGGGTCGGGCGGACCTGCCACTGAACCGACTCGCCCTCGATGAACGCCTCCTGCGACCGGACGCCGACCGGCAGCCCGCTCGCGCTGATCTGCGACACGCCCGAACCCCAGTAGCCGGTCAGGCCGGGGACCGCCGCCACCCATGTGAACGACGCGTCGTAGGGGCGTCCGTCCGGGGTGTCGTACCGCGCCGCGAAGATCACCGTGGCCTGCCGCGGCCCGCCGGGAACCGGCCCGGCCACACACTCCGTCGTCACCGCGGCGACACCGGACAGCCCGTCGGGGTCCCCGGTGACCGGCGTGAAGTCGTAGCCGATCAGCCGGTTCCCGCAGACCGCGCCCTCGCCTGCCGCGCTCGGGTAGCTCTCCGTCGAGATGATCGAGCAGTTGAACGACCGCTCCGGCTCGGGGACCGGCCACCAGGTCTCGGCCCGGTCCCAGTCGACCCCGATCACCGACCGGAACAGGCTGAGCATCGCCAGCACCCCGGCCATCGCCAGGACCCCGCGGGAGGTCGCACTACGCACGGCGTCGGTCATCGGCGCCGGCCGCGGAGAGCTGAGCGAAAGATCAGTCAGACTTCGGGCGCGCCCGCAGGTGCGCACGCTCCCCCTGGCTGCCGAACAGACTCAGGAACTCCACCGCATCACCGTCGGCCGCGCCGAACCAGTGCGGGACCCGGGTGTCGAACTCGGCGGCCTCGCCGGGTGCGAGAACCAGATCGTGCTCGCCGAGCACGGTACGGAGGCGGCCGTCGAGGACGTACAGCCACTCGTACCCCTCGTGGGTCTGCAGGTCGGGAACCCGCCGGCCACCGCCGGCCGGGATGACCATCTTGAACGCCTGGATGCCGCCCGCGCGCCGGGTCAGCGGCAGCACGGTCATGCCGTGGTGGTTGACCGGGCGCAGGTGGATGCGCGGGTCGCCGGTCTGCGGCGCGCCGACCAGGTCGTCGAGCGTGACGCCGTGCGCGCGGGCCAGCGGCAGCAGCTGTTCGAGCGTGGGGCGGCGGTCGCCGGACTCGAGGCGGGACAGCGTGCTGACCGAGATCCCGGTGGCGCCGGACAGCGCGGCCAGCGTGGTCTCGCGCTGTTTGCGCAGCGCGCGCAGCCGGGGGCCGACCGCGCCGAGCGTCCTGCCGATTTCCTCGTCCATTCGCCAAGCTTGCCGCTCAGGTGATCATCTTGGCCAGCGCGACCCGGGAGCTGATCCCGAGCCGGTGGAAGATGTTGCGCATGTGGTGGTCGACGGTCCGCGTGCTGAGGAACAGGCGCGCCGCGACCTCCCGGTTCGTCGCGCCGTCCGCGACCAGCCGCGCGATCTGCAACTGCTGCGCGGTGAGCGGCTCGGTGACCGATCGGGCATCGCCGCCGCAGACGCGCAGTTCCGCGCGCGCCTGTTCGGCCCAGGCCCGCGCCCCGCACCGGACGAACGTGTCCAGCGCGGCCCCGACCTGCTCCCGCGCCTGGCCGGGCCGCCTGCGGCGACGAAGATCACGACCGAACAGCAGCTGGGTACGCGCCCGCGCGAACTCGCTCTCCCCGGCCAGGTGCAGCCGCAGCGCCTCCCGGAATCCCGCGTCCGCCTCCGCGCTCCCCCGCCGCGCCAGCAACGCGTGACACCGCGCGGACAGCGCCCGCCGCAGCGGCTCCCCCGTACTCGCCGCCCACCGGTCGAACGCGGTCAACGCTGCCGTCGCCACCCCCGGGTCACCGGCCAGCACGGCGGCCTCGACCAGGTCCGGCACCGCCATCATCTGCACCAGCACGTGCCCGCGCCCGGACCGCACGTCCGCGATCCCGGCGAGCCGCGCCGCCGCCTCCTGCGGGCGTCCGGCCTGGAGGTCGAGCAGCGCGAGCGCCCAGCGTCCCAGCGCGCGCGGCCGGCCGGGACAGCCGTGCAGCTGCGCCAGGCGCCACCGGCAGGCGGCCCGATCGCCGCGCAACGCGGCCAGCAGCGCCAGCATCGCGAGGTGATTGTCGGCCTCGTTCGGCTGGCCCGCGTCCACGGCCGCGCGCGCTCCGGCCAGCGCGATGCTCTCGGCCGCGTCATGGGCGCCACGCCAGAGTTCCGCAGAACCCTTCAGTTCCATCATCCGGGGTACGAGACGAGCCTCCGCAACACCCTCCGCCCGGGTAACCAGGCGCAGCGCGGCGGCGTCGTCCCCGCAGGCCAGCGCGGCAGCGCTCGCTCTGAGCAGGGTGATCGCGCCGGTTCCCCATGCCGCCGGGCCGGGCGCGGAGGGTCTGCCAGCCGGGCTGCCGGTAACCGGCCCGTCGACCGCCGGCCCTCCTGCGGCCGGACCGTCCGAGGCCCGGCCGTCCGAGGCCAGCCCGTCCGAGGCCGGGCTGCCGAGGTCTGCCGCGGCGACGACGCGGCGGAGTGTGGCGACGGCCTGCGGGTAGCGGCCGTCGAAGAGCGCCCCGAACCCCTCGATCCACGCGGCCGGCGTTCCCGCGAGGCCACACCGGGCGGCACGGCGGGTCACGTCCGCATAGCGGTAATGGTCGCCCAGGAAACAGATCGCCTCGCCCGCCCGGAGCAGTGCTTCCGCCTCCTCGGCCGGGCTGTCCGCGAGCAGGTCCGCCGCCTCGAGCAGGCTGGTCACCGCGTCACCGGGCTCGGCGGCACGCAGGGCGATCTCACCGGCCAGCAGCCGCACGCCGGCCGCCGTCTCCCTGGGCAGCATGGCCGGGTCGAGGCGGCGCAGCGTCTCGATCGCCCGGGTGGCATCACCGGAGGACCAGGCGCGGCCCGCTCGCACCAGAATCTGTTCCGCATCCCACGCGCAATCAGCGGACATCGCACCGCAGGCCTGGCCGGCGGGCGGCACGTCACTGCGGCGGCCCGCGTCCGGTCCGCCGGTGGGACAGCCCGCGCACGACACGTCACCGCGGCAACTCGGGGACGGCACGTCGCGAGGACGGCCCGCCGCCGGATCGCCGGCCGGACAGCCCGTGGGCGGCGGGCCGGTGAGGCGGGCGGTGAGTGCGGAGACCGCCTGCGGATCGCGGCGGGAGTGATCGAGGGCGGTCGCTACCAGGGCGGCGAGCGCGTCGCGCAGTTCCGGGCCGGACACGCGGGATATCTGCACCGTCAATGCATCATCCACCCGGACAGTGTTACCCCGATGTAACGCGAAAGGGAAGACCCGGCGATTCTGCCGATGCGGAACCCGGCCCCAGAGGCGGACACTGACCGGCATGCCGCAGAGATTCGTGTCGTTCGACGGCGTCGAGATCAGTTACCGGGACTGGGGCCACCCCGCGGACGTACCCCCGGTGGTTCTTCATCATGGTTTCGCGGTCGACGCGCGTACCAACTGGATCCTGCCCGGGATCGTGGACGCGATAGCGTCCTCCGGCCGCCGCGTGATCGCGCTCGACGCCCGCGGCCACGGCGACTCCGGCAAGCCGACCGATCCGGCCCGCTACGGCGAGCAGGCCATGGCCCGCGACCTGGCCGTCCTCATCGACCGGCTCGGCGTCGCCGAGATCGACCTGGTCGGCTACTCGATGGGCGGCGTCGTCGCCGCGATCGCCGCCACCACCGACCGCCGCATCCGCCGCCTCGTCATCGGCGGCGTGGCCGCCAGCCTGGCCGAACAGGGCGGCGTCGACTCGCGGGTCCTCCCTCGCGCGGAGGTCATCGCCGTCCTCCTGGCCGACGACCCCGCCTCGGTCGCCACCTCCCCCGCCATCGGCTTCCGCACCCTCGCCGACGCGGCCGGCGCCGACCGTCGCGCGCTGGCCGCCCAGGTCACCGCCGCCCACCACGCCCCGATCCCGCTCCACACGATCACCGCGGCCACGCTGATCCTCTGCGGCCACGACGACCCGTTCGCGGTCCGCCCGGACGCGCTCGCCGCCGCCGTCCCCGGCGCCCGCTGGCGCCAGATCCCCGGCGACCACCTCGGCGCGGTCCGCGACCCCGCCTTCACCGAGGCCATCGTCGACTTCCTGAACCGCCCTCTCACGGCCGGCCTCGCACCCCGCTGAGCCTGCCGCCGCCCTCACCGTCTGCCGCCTCCTCGACGCCGACGCCACCCGCGCGGCCCTGCGCCGCGCGAACGTCGCCACCCGGACGGGTGAGCGGTTCAGCGGAGCGAGGTGTCCAGGAGGCGGATGAGGGCGCCGGCGCGGGCACCGCCGGGCGGCGCTGCCGGGTAGCGGTCCAGCACCTCGAGAACGGCCGGGGTGGCCAAAGCCGCGAAGCGGGCGATGTGCTCCTCGCCGACCGCGGGAAGGTCGCCGGCGGCGATCTCCAGGGCGTGTGCGGCATACCCGGCCGAGCCGAGGATGTGTTTGACCTGGGTGGCCTTGGCCAACGGGTGAAGATAGGCGGCGCTGCAGGAAGCGGCGGCGGCGCGGGCGGCCTCGCTCGCGGCGGGCTGTCCGGCGGCGCGGGCCTCCTGGGCCGCCCGCAGCGCGGCCCAGGCGCCGTCGCGCTGGAGCTTCGCCCGTTTCGCACCGTCCACGAAAGTCTGGGCGGCGTCGATCGCATCCCGTGAGCGCGGGTCGCCGGGGCGGTCCTGTTCGAAGATCTTCAGCGCGGTCCGGGCACAGGTCACCGCGAACGCGGCGACCGCACGGAGTTCGGACATGTCGAGTGTGATCGTCGGGCTGTCGGCCATGAGGCCCATCATGATGAGTTCCGGCCCCGCAACGCCAAAGGATCATTGACGTCGGCGGACGTGCGGTCGAAGACGCGAGTTGACCGCCATTGTGCCGACGTCAATGATCCTTTCGCTTGCGGCCGTGAGGATCCTCGCCCAGCGCGGCAGGCGCGGAACCAGGCCGGGCGGTCTCAGGTCAGCGCTTCTCGCAGGCGACGCCGTCCTTGTCGCGGTCGAGGTGGGTGTTGGCGGCGTAGACCTTCGGGGCGACCTTGAACGTCGTCACCGGCTTGGTGCTGCCGCGGACCACGTCGGCCGCGCCGCCCTTGGCGACGCCGTGCGGGTAGACGGCGTTGAGCGCGGCACAGTTCTTGTACTTCGTCGCGGCGATCACCCGGGCCGGGACGGCCGCGTGCCCGTCGGCGGAGGCGGCGACCGGGCTTCCGTAGGCCGGGGCCGGGGCGGCCACGGCGGGCTGGGCGAGCGACACGGCCGCGAGCAGCATCGACGTGGTGAGCAGCGTGGTGCGAAGCGAACGCGACATGGCGGGTCCCCATTCAAAAGATCACAAAAGCGACAACCGAGATCTTGACGGGGTACGCCTCGCGCGCGAGCGGCAACAGCCCGGCATCACCCGACGGGGTGATCGGTTCCGCGACCACGGATCGCCTCAGAAGGACGACGCCATCGCCGTGACCAGCAGCGCGGTCACCGTGCGCGACATCGTCGCCCGCGCCTCGTCGACGCTCAGCGTCAGCTCGTCCCGCAGCAGCGCCCACCCCGCCCACGTCGTCGACACGCTCAGCGCGTCCAGCAGCTGCGCCCGCCCGGGACCGGCCGCGTCCAGCTCGTGCGCGAACAGCGTCTCGATCTCCGCGCGGACGCGGGCGATGTGCCGGCGCCGGTTGTCGCGGAGCTGGGCGGAGAACGGCTGCTTGATCGTGGCGGCGCGGGCGAGCGGCGCGACGATCTCCAACATGCGGGCGCGCTGGCGGCAGAACTCGTCGACCCTGGTCGTGAACGGCAGGGAGGCGTCGATCTCGGTCCAGGCCGCGTCCTGGCGGGCGACGAGGAGCTGGTCGGTGGCGGCGAAGAGCGTCTCGAGGTCCTTGAAGTTGGTCCAGAGCGCGCGGAGGGAGACCCCGGCCCGTTCGGCGATGCGCTCGCCGGTGGGTTTGAGGTCTCCCTCGGAGATGAGCGAGTAGTGCGCCACGACGATGGCGCGGCGGGTGCGTTCGGCACGGGCGGTACGGCCGTCGACTCTGCCGGGGGTGGCATTCCCACCATCGGCTATGGCTGTGCGTGTCTCAGCCACGTACCCACCGCCTCACCTCTCCGGCGCCGGGCCGGGCTCGTCTATCGCGGGAGCGTCAGGAGGCGAGGTTCGCCCGCAGGCGCTTGCGGTCCACCTTACCGACCGAGGTCAGCGGGATCGCGTCGACGATGCGTATCTCTCTCGGGTACTTGTTGGCGGAGAGCACGGTCCGGGCGTACGCGATGAGATCCTCCTGGGTGAGCTCGGGCGCATTGACCGTCACCATCGCGACGACCTCCTCGCCGAGCCGGTTGTCCGGCCGGCCGACCACGGCGCAGCCGGTCACGCCCGGGTGCCGGATCAGCGCCTCCTCCACGTCGCGCGGGTAGACGTTGTACCCGCCCCGGATGATCACGTCCTTCTTCCGGTCGACAATGGACAGATATCCCGATTCATCAAAAATCCCGATATCTCCGGTACGCATCCAACCGTCCGCGGTGAAGTCGCGCGTGCCGTCCCAATAGGCTGACATGACGTTCGGGCCGGTGGCGACGATCTCGCCGGGCTCCCCGGGCGGCACCGGCGCGTCGTCGAAGCCGAGCAGCCGCAACGACACGCCCGGCACCGGCCGGCCCACGGTCCCGGGACGGGCCTTCCCGGGCGGCGTCGAGGTGAGGATCCCGGCCGTCTCGGTGCAGCCGTAACCCTCCAGGATCTGCACGGACGGCACCCGTCGCACGAACTCCTCCGCGACCGCCCGGGGCAGCGGCGCCGCGCCGGAGAACACGTTGCGCAACGAGGACAGGTCGAAGTCCTCCAGCGGCTCCGCCAACAGCATGGAGATCATCGAGGGTACGACCGCGGCCTGCTGCACCCGGTGCTCCTCCGCCAGCCGCAGCCACATGGGCGCGTCGAAGAACCGCAGCAGCGCGGTCGACTCCGGCTCCGGGATCTGCTGGGTACCGACCGTGACCAGCATGCCGTAGGAGTGCGACAGCGGCAGCGCGGTCACCGACCGCGAGATCCCGGAGACGAAGCTGACCCGCCGGGACGCGCCCGAGGCCGCGTCGATGTTCGCGTGCGTGAGCGCCACGCCCTTGCTGCGCCCGGTCGTCCCGCCGGTGTAGAGCAGCGCCGCGAGCCCGTCCTCACCGCGGTCGACCAGCGTGCCGGGCTCGGTCTCCAGCGGCGCGAAGTCCACGACGACCGGGATGTCCAGGCCCGCCACGGCGGCCTGCACCTTCGGCACCAGCTCGGCCGTGGTGATCACGGCGACCGCGCCGGAGTCGTCGATCATGTGGCGCAGCTCGGTCGGCGTCACCAGGAAGACGATCGGCGTCACCACCGCGCCGGCGCGCCAGATCGCGTGGTAGCTGATCACCACCTCGGGACAGTTCGCCATGAACACCACGACCCGGTCGCCGGGCTTCACCCCGATCGACCGCAGCCCCGCGCTGAACCGCACCGCCCGGTCGAACAGCTGCTCGGAGGTGTGCCAGACACCCTCCGCGCAGATCGCCGGATAGTCCCCGTGCCGCTCACGGGCCTTCTCGAAGAGCCTGGCGAGGTTCACTGTGCCTCCTGAGTTCGCGACTGCGGGGCTCCGCTACGCACTCGCAGCCCGCCACCCGCCTGCGGCACCGCCCGCTCCACTGCACTCCTCGCGCTCACGATGCCTCCTGGGTTCGCGACTGCGGGGCTCCGCTACGCACTCGCAGCCCGCCACCCGCCTGCGGCACCGCCCGCTCCGGCGCGCTCACGGTTGCCACCTCTTCAACTCCCGGCGGGCCAGGGAGCGACGATGCACCTCGTCCGGCCCGTCGGCGAGCCGCAGCGTGCGCGCGCCCGCCCACAGCTGGGCCAGCGGCGTGTCCTGGCTGACGCCGCCCGCGCCGTGCGCCTGGATCGCCTTGTCGATGATCCATTCCACCGTGGACGGCGCCGCGATCTTGATGGCCTGGATCTCCGTGTGCGCGCCGCGGTTGCCCACGGTGTCCATCAGCCAGGCGGTCTTCAGCACCAGCAGGCGCAGCTGCTCGACCCGGACGCGCGACTCCGCGATCCAGTCCTGCACCACGCCCTGGTCCGCGAGCGGCCGCCCGAACGCGACGCGCGACGACACCCGGCGGCACATCAGCTCGATCGCCCGCTCGGCCATCCCGATCAGCCGCATGCAGTGGTGGATCCGGCCGGGCCCGAGGCGCGCCTGCGAGATGGCGAACCCATCGCCTTCGGCGCCGATCAAATTCTCCGCGGGTACGCGTACCCCCTCGAAATTGATCTCCGCGTGCCCGCCGTGGTCCGCGTCGTCGTAGCCGAACGTCCGCATCCCGCGCCTGATGTGCACACCGGGCGTGTCCCGCGGGACCAGGATCTGGCTCTGCTGGCGGTGCCGTTCCGCGGACGGATCGGTCTTGCCCATCACGATGAGCACGGCGCACGCCGGATTCATCGCACCGGTGATGAACCACTTCCGCCCGTTGATCACGTAGTCGTCGCCGTCGCGCACGATGCTGGTGGTGATGTTCGTGGCGTCGGAGGAGGCCACGTCCGGCTCCGTCATCGCGAACGCGGACCGGATCCGCCCGTCCAGCAGCGGTTCCAGCCACTCCTTCTGCTGCGCCGGCGTGCCGAACTCGGCCAGCAGCTCCATGTTCCCGGTGTCCGGCGCGGCGCAGTTGAGCGCGGCCGGCGCGAGCGCGGGGCTGCGGCCGGTCAGCTCCGCCAGCGGCGCGTACTGCAGGTTCGTCAGCCCGGCACCGCGCCCGCCGGGGAGGAAGAGGTTCCACAGCCCGCGCGCGCGGGCCTCGGCCTGCAGTTCGCGCAGGACCGGCGGTGGCCCCCAGCTCCCGGGCTCGTTCTCCGCAACACGGGTCTCGGCCGGATAGACGTGTGATTCCAGGAAGTCCGTCAGCCGGGCCTGGTAGTCCCGGGTCGTCTCGTCGTACGCGAAGTCCATGGTCAGCCCTCCTCCAGCGCGGCGAGCCCGGCGTCGACCAGCGGCAGCACGCGCGCGCCGATCGTGTCGAAGCCGGCCCCGACGGTCTTGCCCTGGGTGTAGCGGTAGTGGACGCCTTCGAGGATCACGGCGAGCTTGAACGCGGACATGGCCGTGTACCAGCGAAGATTCCCGACATCTCGTCCTGATTTTTCGGCATATACGGAGATCAGCTCGTCGATGGTGGGGTGGCCGGGCACGGTGGTGACCGCGTCGTGCGAACCGCGCGCGGCCGGCATCGGCGTGCCCAGGTAGACCGCGAACAGGCCGACGTCGGCCAGCGGGTCGCCCAGCGTGGACATCTCCCAGTCGAGCACCGCGGCGATCCGGTCGCCGCCGCCGGTGCCGACCACGGTGTTGTCCAGCCGGAAGTCGCCGTGCACGATGCTCGCGGCGGACAGCTCCGGCGCGGTCGCGGCCAGCCGGTCGTGCAGCGCGTCGATGCCGGGCAGGTCACGGCTGCGCGAGCCGTCCAGCTGCCGTTTCCACCGGGACACCTGCCGCGCGTTGTACCCGTCCGGCCTGCCGAAATCCGCCAGCCCGACCTCGGCCGGCACGATCGTGTGCAGGTCCGCGAGCGTGCCGATCAGCCGGAACGCCAGCGCCCGCACCCGTTCCGGCCCGAGCGCGGCCAGCGACTCCGGGTCCCGCAGCACCGCGCCTTCCACGTGCTCCATCACGTAGAACGGCGCCCCGAGCACGTCAGGATCAAGACACAGATGCAGCATCGCGGGTACGGGCACGCGCGTGCCCCGCAGCGCCGCCATCACCCGGTGCTCGCGGCCCATGTCGTGCGCGGTGGCCAGCACATGCCCGAGCGGCGGCCGCCGGACCACCCAGGTCGTGGCGCCGTCCGTCACGGTGTAGGTCAGGTTCGACCGCCCGCCCGCGATCACCGCCCCGTCCAGCGGCCCGGTGACCAGCCCCGGCAGCACGGTGTCGAGGTGTTTCCGCAGCGCTTCCAGGTCGAGGCCGGGCAGGCTCACAGCGCCTCCCGGGTGAGCGACTGCGGGGCTCCGCTACGCAGTTGCGGCTCGTCCATCGGCTGTGATGCCGCGCGCTTCGCTGCACTCCTCGCACTCACGAGACCACCTCCGCCTTCTGCTGCAGGCGGTTCATCGCGCCGAGCCAGCGTTCCGGCTCGGCGGCACGACGCGCGTAGAACGCCGCGACCTCGGGGTGCGGCAGGATCAGGAACCGGTCGTCGGTCAGCGCCTCCCGGACCCGGTCCGCGACCTCGTCCGCGCCGATCGCGTCCGGGCCGAGCAGCAGGTCGCCGATCGGGCCGGTGCCGGCCAGCATCGGCGTGCGCACCCCCTGCGGGCAGAGCGCCTGGACCACGATGCCACGGTGCGCGTAGGTGGCCCGCATCCACTCGGCGAACGCGACCGCCGCGTGCTTGGTGACCGAGTACGGCGCGGAGCCGAGCATGGTGAGCAGCCCCGCCGCGGACGCGGTCACCAGGAACCGGCCGCTGCCCCGCTCCAGCCAGCGCGGCAGCGCGGCCTTCGCGGCGTGCACGTGGGCCAGCACGTTCACCCGCCAGGCCAGGTCCCACTCCGCCGCGGTCGCGGCCTCGGTGCCCGCGGTCGGCACGCCCGCGTTCGCGCAGAACAGGTCCAGCCCGCCGAGCGACCCCCAGGCGAACCCGACCAGCCGCTCCACGAAGTCCGGATCCGCGGCGTCGCCGGCGAACGCGCGGCCGCCGATCTCGTGCGCGACGTGGTGGGCCGCGACCGGGTCCAGGTCGTTGACCACGACGACCGCGCCGTCGGCCGCGAACCGGCGGGCCATGGCCGCGCCGATCCCGGACCCGCCGCCGGTGACCACCACCACCGCGTTCTTGAGCTCCAGCGCGCTGCTCACGGCACGATCACCACCCTGCCGGTGGTCGCGCCGCCCGCCAGCGCGGTCAGCCCTTCGACGGCCCGGTCCAGCGGGAGCACCTGCGAGACGTACGGGTCGATCGCGCCCTTCGCGGCCAGTTCCGCCAGCGCGGACGCGGCCTCGTGCACGACCTCGGGGCGGCGGCTGCGGTACAGCCCCCAGTGCAGGCCGACCACGCTGTAGTTCTTGACCAGCGCGTGGTTCGTGGCCGCCTTCGCCATGTCGCCGGACGTGAAGCCGACGATCACGATCCGCCCCTCGAACGCGACGACCTTCGTGGACGCCGCGAACGCGTTGCCGCCGACCGGGTCGTAGACCACGTCCGCGCCCCGCTTCCCGCACGCCTCCTTGAGCGCGGCCACGAAGTCCTCCTGCGCCGGGTACGCCAGCCGGTCGATCACCTCGTCCGCACCCAGCTCACGCGCGATGCGGACCTTCTCCGGCCCGCCGGCCACGCCGACCACGCGCGCGCCGGCCGCCTTACCGAGCTGGATCGCGGCCGAGCCGACGCCGCCGGCCGCCGCGTGCACCAGCAGCGTCTCGCCCGGCCGCAGGTGGGCGCGTGTGTGCAGGCCGACCCAGCCGGTCTGGTAGGCCACGAAGAACGCGGCGGCCTTCGTATCGTCCAGTTCCGGCGGCGCCGGGTAGAGGAGGCGCGGGTCGGCCAGCGCGTAGTCCGCGAGCGCGCCGTGCGGCAGCGACGCGCCGCCGACCACCCTGTCGCCGACGGTCAGGCCGGACGTGCCCGGGTCGGCGACCTCACCGCACAGCTCGATGCCGGGCGTGAACGGCAGCGGCGGACGCTCCTGGTAGCGGCCCTGGACGAGCAGCGCGTCCGGGAAGTTGAGCGCGCACGCCCGTACCCTCAGCAGAATTTGATCTTGGTTTGGTGTTGGCTTCTCGACGTCCTCGCTCAGGCGCAGGGCCGTGGCGGGATCGCCGTTCTCGTGCACCTGCCAGGCCCTCATGCGCCCACCCGTCCCGTCAGCGTGAGCCCGCCGTCGAGCACCAGCGTCTGTCCCGTGATCCACGACGCCTCGTCCGAGGCGAGGAACGCGACCGCGCCGGCCACGTCCTCCGGCTCGCCGAGCCTCCCCAGTGGGTAGAGCGCCGCGACCTCGTCCTCACGCCCCTGGTAGAGCGTGGTGGCGAAGCGCGTCTTGACCACCGCCGGCGCGACCGCGTTGACCCGGACGCCCGGCCCGAGCTCGACCGCGAGGCACGCCGTGAGGTGGCTGAGCGCCGCCTTGCTGACCCCGTAGAACGCGATCCCCGGCGACGGCGTGATCCCCGCGACCGAGCACATGTTGATGACGGAGCCGCTGGTCAGCCCGCCGTCCTTGATCGCCCGCTGGGTCCACCCGAGCGCCCCCAGCAGGTTCACATCGAGGATCTTGCGCGCCGCCCCGAGATCCAGATCCGCCAGCGCGCCGCCGACCGGGTTGATCCCCGCGTTGTTGACCAGGATGTCCACCCCGCCGAACCACTCCACGGCCCGCGCGATCGTCTCCGCGCGATGATCGTCGTCGTCGGCCTTCCCCGCGACCCCCCTGGCCCGCTCCCCCAGGTCGTCGACCGCCTGCTTGAGCGCCTCCTCCTTGCGCGCCGTGATCACCACGTTCGCGCCCTGCGCGATCAGGCGGCGGGCGATGCCGAGGCCGATCCCGCGGGACGCGCCGGTGATCACCGCCGTGCGTCCGCCGAGGCTTCGCTTGTCTCCGGTCACTGCACCTCCAGGTTTGTGCACCGCCGATGCAGATACTAGGCGATGGGTTTATACATTTCTAGTGCATTAACTTAACCTTCCCTAGGATGGATTCTGCACCATCCCGACGCCATCAGGAGGTCCACACGCAATGAGAGTCTTCGATGACCCCGCCGCCCTCGTCGCCGCCGCGGGCGAGCACCTCGGCTACAGCGACTGGCTCACCGTCGACCAGTCCCGCATCGACGCCTTCGCCACCGCCACCGGCGACGACCAGTGGATCCACGTCGACCCCGCCCGCGCCGCCACCGGCCCCTTCGGCACCACCATCGCCCACGGCTTCCTCACGCTGTCCCTGATCCCCGCCCTGTCCTGGCAGATCTACAAGATCGAGGGGGTACGCATGGGCATCAACTACGGCCTCGACCGCGTCCGCTTCCCCGCACCGCTCCCCACCGGCTCCCGCGTCCGCGCCGGCATCCAGCTGCTCACCGTCACCCCCGTCGCCGGCGACGCCCTCCAGATCGCCTCCGAGGTCACCATCGAGCGAGAGGGCGGCGACAAGCCGGTCTGCGTCGCCCAGACCCTCTCCCGGGTCTACCCATGACGCTCCCCGCGCGCCGATCGGTCCTGACCCACGGCCTCCCACGCCTCCGCGACTTCTACCGGGGCCTCGGCTGGAAGCCGGTCCCCGGCAGCGACGACAGCCGGACAGGTTTCCTGCTCGGCGGCGCCCCCCTCGCGCTCTGCCCGATCCCCGCACTCGCGGCGGAAGCCGGGTGGGGCGTGGCTCCCGGTCCGGCGTGACGCCGGCCGCAACGTGGACAGCGCCACCGAGGCCGACACCGCCCGCACCGCCGCCCTGGCCGCCGGCGCCGCCCCGATCGCACCCCCGGTCACGCGCCCCGGGGGCGGCCGATCCGCCTACATCGCCGGCCCCGAGGCCAACCGCTGGGAGATCGCCTGGCCCCCAGTCGGCGCCCGCGGAGCCCTGATGCCCTTCGGCTGATCAACCGGATCCGCTCGCTCCGGCCACACCGCCACGGACCGCCGCCTCCTCCACGGTGCGGACACTCCGCTTCCAACAAGATCCTTGCGGCTCTGGTGGCCCTTTCGCGGGCCGGGGAAGGGCCACCAGAGCCGCAAGGATCTCGCCCCGCCCCTTCGCCCGCCCGCGGCGGGTCTTTTGTCCTTACTGACCTTTGAGCCGTCAAGGTTCGGTCGGACGATTGCCCGCGCGCCCCGCAGGGTCCAGCACCGCGCCCGAAATTTCATGAGATAGCCGGCCGAGGTCGGTGGCCCGTGCCGCTCGTGCGGTCCGTGGAAGATCGTTGTTGCGCTCGCTGCTCTTTCAACCCGCCGGAAAGGACGGTGAGCGCAACAACGATCTCTACCCGCCCCTCCCTGCCGACGATATGCCGAAATTTCGGGCGCATTGCGCCCGGATATGGCCGGCGCCGGGCCCAGCGGCCGCCCCCGGGTCGTGAGTGGCCGTTCTCATAACCGGCCGGCGCTGTCGAGGTCGTGAGATGGCCGGGCTCGCCGCCGCTATGTCATGAAATTTCGGGCGCAGAGCACCCCCGCGGC
>NZ_JNXY01000046.1 GCF_000717135.1 Catenuloplanes japonicus | reverse complement strand
ACGGCCGCCGGCCGCCGGGGTGCCCGGTGATCTGGGGGCGGTAGCGTACGGGATGGTCGACCTGCCGGCCGCGCAGAGTCGCGAACCGTTGCTGTTCGATGCGGACCGTACCGGTCACCTGTTCATCATCGGATTGAGTCGGAGCGGGGCGACCGGCTGCGCCCGCGGACTCAACGACACACCGAAGATCGCCGCGCCCGGCGGTTTCGCGCTGGTCCCCGCCGGCTTCTCCGCCACCACAGTCAGCGTGCTGGTCATACTCGCGATGGCCGGCGGATCGCTGGCCGGCATCCGGGTCGCCCGCACCCTCGGCGAGTAAGTCCTCAAGATGTCCCACGTCGAGGGCCTCACCGCGAACCTGACCACCGCCGGTCTGGTCGGCTCCGGCGCGCTGCTCGCCCTGCCCATGTCCACCACCCAGGTCTCCACCGGCGCCATCGTAGGCGCCGCCGCCGGCGGCCAACTCGGCCGCCTCTCCGGCCGCACCCTGCGCGACTTCGCCATCGGATGGCTGGTCACCCCGGTATTCGGCGCGCTCGTCGCGGCGATCGCGTACACGATCCTCCGGTAGTGCGGACGCCGCCGGCCCCGGCTCGCCCCGGCCGGGCCTACGCCGTTTCACGGGCCGGGGGAGGCCGCTGGTGCGCGCATCCAACGCCGACCGCGACCGAGGGCCGCGCCGAAGCCGATCGGGATCAGGTATCGAGGCGTGTTGGTGGCGGGCGGACATGGTGATCGATGTATCTGTTGTCCGCGCGTCTTGGTTCTGTCGAGGCGTTGAAATGCTGTCTCGGGCTGGTTGGGATGAATGTATGACGATCGCCGCCTGGCCTGTAGCTCGACGGAGTCAGATCGTGCACGCGTTCAAGCCGGGGGAGCGGTCGAAGTCCGAGTCCCGGTACCGGACGTTGCGCAAACATTCCTGGGCGACCAGCGGTGTGCAGATCACGTCCCGGCAGGGCTCTCGCCTCGCCGGCCAGTTCACCGTGTTCAGCTCGCTCAACATGGAAGCCGCCCGTCTGGCCCGTCACGGCAACGAGACCGCCGCCGTCCGGGTCGCCGCCGCGGCCACGGAACTGGAGTCCCGCCCGGAATTCGGCCATCTGGGCACGATCCTCGCGGAGCTGCCGACCGCGGTCGCGCAGGCGGTGATCGACGGGGTGATCCCCGAAGACCCGCCCGTGCAGCTCCTCGACGCGCTCAAGGTCGTCGCGCGTCTCACAGAGCAGATCCGTGCACGTGAGCTCGCCGGCACCGAACCGGTCGTCTTCCTCGCCGGCCGGGTCAAAGAGGTGCATCACGGCTACGTGATCATCGTTCCGATGAACGGCCCGGAAACGCTGCTCCCGCGCTGGATGGCTGCCGGTGCCGCGAACCGGGCGCACGTCGGGTCTCTGCTGGCGCTGGTCACGGACAAGCTCAGCGAAGCCAGTGCGGTCATCGACGTCATCCCGGCACTGGACGTCGGGGACGAGGGCGAGCCCGTACCGTTCATCCCGTTCGGCCGCGGCGACACACGTGCGCTTGCCATTACCGCGGGCGATCAGTGGCTGCTTGCGGGGGATCCGGAGCTGTTGCGTGTGCTCGTCCCGGTGACCATCGAGTCATGACGCAGCCCGAGTGGCGCATCCGCCCCGGCCGCGACAGCGACCGCCCCCTCCTGGCAGGCTTCCGCTGCGCCGATCATGCGGTCAGCCACAGCCGATTCGGGCATCGGCGGTGAACTGCTTACGGACCAGGTCGTCGTGCACCGGTGGCCCGGCACGGCGGGTCAGGCCGCGTCTCTTGGAGAACACCGACCAGATCTTGTTCCGCGCGCAGAGCCTGGCCACCCGGTTGATCCCGGCGGTGATCCCATATGCGGGCAGTTCGTCGGCGATGAACCGGAGCCCGAACGCCGGGTCATCACGGTGGATGTCGAGGGCGGCGTTGATCAGATACGCGTCGTCGACGTCACGCGCGGCCACCGGATTGGCCTTCCACGCGTAGTAGGCCTGCTTGCTGAACCCCAGCACCCGGCAGGGCACCGCGACGGGGAGCCCGTCCGCGGCCAGGTCCGCGACCAGCGGGTAGGTCATTTTGGGGAGATCTCCTTGGCGAAATACGCCGCCGCCCGGCGCAGGATCTCGTTCTCCTGCTCCAGCAGTTTGTTACGTTTACGCAGCTCACGAAGCTCCGCCGACTCACTCGTGGTGACACCGGGCCGGAGCCCGTCGTCGACTTCAGCGATCTTCAGCCACCGCTGCAGACACGATGCGGAGATCCCGAAGTCCTTCGCGACCTGAGCAATCGTCGCGTCGCCCTTACGGGCGACAGCGACCACGTCACGACGGAACTCCGGCGGGAACGCTTTCGGCATGGGATACATCCTCCCAGCGAGGACCGAGATCCTCACAGGTCAGGAGTCAACCGAACCGGGGGCAGTCCCCGTCGACCACATCCTGTTCCAGCTCGCCGTAGACCAGGGAGTACGACTGCGCTACGCCGGCGACACAGACGACACCGGTACCCACATCGCCCGGCTCGTCGCCGAGACCTACGGCGCCGAAATCATCGCGATGGACACCGAAACGAAACGTCGCGCACTCTCGCAGCCTCCGCTCCTACCGTCCGTACTGGGCGGCAACGCCCCGACCTACCAGGAACACGACGTCGTACTCCAACAGATCCTCGGCCAGGAAACCCTGCCGAAGCTCGACGCGGAGAAGGAAGCGCTCTGAGACGACCACGCCTGGCTACACAGCGACACCCGCACGAAGCGAGGTCTCGTCCCGCCCGCAGAGCACGACGAGACCTCGCCGGGTCAGCGCCTCCTCAGGCGCCAATTCGTCCTGCCTCCATCGCGGCCTGGTCGTAGACAGAGCCTCCGAGACACCGGCGAGCATGTGATCCTCTCGCACATACAATGCCCGCGCCGTACCCAGCACCGCGGGTCTCGTCCGATCGACGCCATGCCGGCACCGGTACCACGCCTGCCCGTGCGCCCAATGCGCCTCCGTCTTCCGGCCGCAGAACACACAGACAAGTAAGCCCGTCAGCCGGTACGCACGCCGTGGAGAACCATCAGCCGGTACCACGCGCGCGCTGATCTTCTGTGCGGCGACGAAGTCCGCCTCTGACACCAGCGCCTGGTGTGCCGGCTGGACGGAGATCACCCAGTCGTCACGCTGGTTCCGGTCCCGCGATGGTGCGCCGTTGTCGGGTCCGGCGATGTCGCGGCCTTGCGTGAGGAGGTCGTGGACGGTCCGGTGGCGTTCGCGGGTGCGGGCGTCGACGGGCTGGTCGGGCCGGACCGGGCCGCCATGCCAGCACGCTTGGTGGGCGATCGCGGTCTTCTCGACTGCGTTGGCGAGGTTCGCCCGGAGATGCCATCGATCGCTGACCTGAACCGGAGCCGGGGCACCTGCCCGGCCCGACATCCCTGCGGCGAGATCGCGGCGGATCGCCGCGATCAACTCGATCTTCGACATCCGCGGCATCGGCTCACCTCAGTCACCGGGTGAGCCGATGCTCCCACCACCCGGCGTGGTGCCGGAACTCGCGGACATCGCATCCATCCGATCGAGCGTCCACCACCCGTGGTGTCAGAACTGGCCACGTCAGAGGCCATCACGAGTTCGGGCCTCCCAGACCGGCTGCTGGGGCTCATCGTTGTGCACGACGATGTCGGCATGCTCGGTCGGACGGACCTCAGCGTAGTAAAACTGCTGGGAGGGGATGTAACGCTCACGCCAGCGTCGTTCGACATCGGCCCGAGATGACATCTGACGCTCTCGGATCACAGCACGATCCACAGTCTTCTCGAGCTCGATCGACACGAAGACCCGCAGGTCCCAGCGGTCAATCAGCTCCGGACGCATGAGAAAGACGCCGTCGAAGACCAGCACAGCGTCGGCCGGGGCAACCGTGACACATGGGGAGGACACAGTGTCCGTGGTGTGGTCGTAGACCGCGTGCTGGAAACGTCGATCTCCGTCAGGGCCGAGCGGATCGAGCAGAACCCGGTTCAACGCATCGTAATCGTGGGTGTCGAAGTAGCAGCCCTCGGCCGAGTACTCGCCCCGCGGATAACGTTGTGCCCGAGGAAAGAGGAAGTCATCGATCGTCGCGCGGATGACGTCACGGCCCTGCATTCGCAGCACGACGGCCAGTTCGTCGGCCAGCGTGGTCTTACCGGCGGCGGGCGGCCCATCGACGGCAACCCGCGCCGGGTGTGCGACGGAGACCGACCCGACCGCCCCCGTCAGGCAGCAGAGCAACTCATCGCGGGTGCCGTGGCCCATCTCCTACCCCGTTCTGCCGTCACGAAGATCGCCCTGTCACACCGAAATGGCTGTAGTCGGGGCGACCACGAGACACGAGCCTGCCATCCGGCAGCAAGAAGAACCGCCCCGAAGTCGTGGTGTCGTAACTCGCGAGCACAGAATCTGACGACGATCTTGCGGTGCCGAACCTGACGTTCAACCGGTGTCCGGAGTCGCGGACACAACCATCCCGTCGTGCTGGACCAGGGCCGAAGGTCCTCAACTGCTCGGTGCCCAGCCGGCTCTGTTCCGCGGACCGCGCCCAGCACATCGTATTCAGACCGGTATGGGCAGAGGCTCGGCGCAGTGCACGCGCTGCACGGCCGGTCGGGGGTCGGCACCGCGCCGCTGTGCCGCATCGATCACCCGAACGGTGCTCCGCCATGACTGGGCGCTGTCGACGTCGGGCGATGAGCAGGTCGCACCGCTCACCGAGCGGCCTGACGTCCGCGGCGCCGGTGTCCACCGCCTTGGCCAGGTAACCGGAGGGAACGTGCGGCAGGACCGCGTAGTCCCGGAAGCGGCCGCCGCGGTCATTCGAGGATCGGCACCGTCCACAGGCGGACGGTTGGCTGGGCTCCGCTGACCGTAGCGAGGGTGGAGCCGTTCGGCGCGAATATCAGCAGGTGCTCGCTGCCGCCGGTGCCGTCCTCCGGGAGTGTGCCCAGGACCGTTCCGGTGCGGACGTCCATGAAGGTGGTCTGCTCGTCGCGGGAGCTGACCGCGAGGATCCGCCCGTCCGGGCTGAACGCCATCGCCATGGCCTCCTTCAGCGGGGCGGGCATCGTACGGATGGCGGTGTCGGCCACCGGATCCCACAGCGTGATGACGTCGTTGTCGGTGCCGACGGTGGCCAGCACCGTACCGTCGGGGCTGAACGTCGGCGCCGCCTGCTGTCCCGGGAGAGTGGCGAGCAGCGAGTGCGTCCCGCTGTGCCAGAGGCGCACCTGGCCGACGAGTCGCGGCCCGGAGGTGTTCCGGTCGAAGCCCTCGGTGGCGAGGATGGAACCGAGCGGATGGAACCTGACCTGGGTGGTCGTGTAGCCGTCCGCGGCGGGCAGCACGGCGACCTGCGCGCCGGTCCGCGGGTTCCACAGCACAGCCTCACCGGCGGGAACCGCGGCCGCGATCAGGTCCAGGTCCGGATGGAACGCCAGGTCCGCGAAGCTTCGCGGGCGCTGCACGGTGATCGTGCGGAAGGGTGCGCGGCTGGCGACGTCCCACACCACAATGCTCTCGGCCGGGCCGGCGAGGACGGCGGCCACCATCCGTCCGTCGCCGCTGAACGCCACCTCGGCCGGAAGACCGGACGAGTCGTGCTCGAGCGCCGCCGTCGAGGTCAGGGTGGCGATGTTCCACAGCCGGACGTTGTCGCTGCCCGACGTCACCAGTGTCGAACCGTCACGGTTGTACGCGATGCCGTCGACCTCGTCTCCATGGCCGGTGAGGACCCCGGCCGCGCGCAGGCGCCACGGCGCGCCCGCTGGCCCGGCAGGCGCGGTGCTGGGCGGCGGCTGCGCGTCCTCGCCGCCGGAATAGGAGCGATCGGCAATCCATGCCGCGAGCGCCAGCAGCACCGCGATAACGATGACGGCCACGATCGCCGACAGGGACACGACCTCGATCCAGCTCCGTGTGGGCCGGACAGCATCGGCCGGCAGCGGCGCCACCACCGGGCTCACGGGGGCCGGCGGTTCGCCGTGCGGGACACTGCGGGGCGGGGAGTCGCCGGGCGGTGGCTCTTGCGGGGGCGGGTCCGCGGGTGGCGGTGTGGCGGCGGGCCGGCCCGTCGTCACAGGCGGCGCGTCGACCAGAACGCTGCCTTCGGCCACCGCCAGTTCCGGACGTTCGCGCACCGTCGGCGCGATCCGCAGCGCCCGGTGCAGCAGCGTGGCGACGGCCGGGATCCGCGACGAACCCCCGACCAGGTACACGCCGGCCAGGTCACCCGCGTCCAGACCGGCGCTGGCCACCACCTGCCGGGTGATCGCGACCGTGCGCCGCAGCACCGGTAAGACGACCGCTTCGAGCTGGGCCCGCCCGATCAAGACGTCCTCGTCCACTAGTGGCACGTGGATGGTTGTCCAGGCCGTCCGTGACAGCATCTCCTTGCCGGTGCGGACGTGGCTCCACAGCTGACGGGCGGCGCGCTGGTCGGCGTCGCTCTCCGGTCGCAGCAGCCGGCCCCACTGCCGTGCGGCGGCGCCGGTGAACCTTGTGCCGAGGTAGTCGACCAGCGCCGCGTCCACGCCGAGCCCGCCGACGTCGAGGCCGTCCCGGGCCAGAACCTCGAAGCCGGACGCGGTACGGCCGACCACCGTCACGTCGCAGGTGCTCGCGCCGAAGTCATAGACCAGTAGGCGCTGTCCGGCCGGCATCGCGTCGCCGTCACCGGCGGCCGCGACGAAGTGCATGGCCGGCGGCCACCGGCTCGGCGACCAGGCGGGCCTCGGTGAGGCCGGGAGCCGCACCGGCCGCGGTGAGCAGCGTCGCCAACCGGTGCGGCCCCCACCCCGCAGGGTGCGTCAGTGTCACCGCGAGCGGGCGTGGGCCCACGACCCGCCTGGCCTCGTCGAGGACCCGGGCCAGGACCGTGCCGACGAGATCGGCCACCGGAACCTCCGCCGGACCGAGCAGCACCGTGTCATCGTCGATGCACCGCTTCGGATACGGTTCGAAGCTGCCCGGGAGCGCATGCCCCACGTGCAGCGCGTCCCGGCCGCAGACCAGCGTCCCGGCCGAGTCCCGGCACACCGCGGAGGGCAGGAGCTCGAAGCCGTCGAACAGGACCGGCCGCCGTGTCCCGTCCGGATACCGCAGCACCGCGGCGGTGTGGGACGACCCGAAGTCGACACCGAGCCTTAAGACCTCCACGGCGACCGATGGTACTGCCGCCCGCACAATCACCTCAGAAGGACTGCACCCCGCCCTCGACCGGCAAGGTGAACCCGTCGAGCTGCTCGCCGACGTACGGCACCATGTCGTTGCGCGCAGGCTCGCCATGCGCCCGCCCATCGATGCCGAGCCGGGGCCTGCTGCGCGGCGGCCCGGTCGGCGCAGGTGCCGTGCTGGGTCTCCTCCGGGAGCCGGGCCAGACCGACTCGCCGTGCCGGCTAGCTAGCGCGGACGCGCAGTGGGTCAAGGTCTCTTCGCACGGTGCACAGCTCAACAATGTGTTCTTTGGCTCGATAGTCGCCGGTGTCGGCATCGGCGCAGGCGTGCAGCGCGTCGGTATCGCCGCGCTCAACCAACAGCTTGACCGGCAGCTCGTTCAGCCGGGAGGTGGCCGGCGGCTGCACGCCCCGGGAGTTTCGTTAAAGAAGCTTTAAGGAACACTTGCTCAGCGTCGTGAACTGCTGCCCCATCACCGCTCGTATGTCTCGACACAAGCAGTACCGAGACGAAGAGGAGCCGTGCATGTATCGACGCGTAGTCAGCAGCCGGACGCGCAAGCTGGTGATTGGAACGCCGGAGCCGGTTCCGGTAACATCAGCGCTTTGGTGCCGGCGCTGGGTTTCAGTCCGGGTGATCCGAACGCGACCGCCGACCGTGTTGGTCCTACCGGGGTAAAGGTTCCCGGTCGTTGTCCGCCCACTCAAGCCCAGGTGAACGCGCAGGTAGCGCTCAAGAATGCGAGCTTGCCGAGTGGGACGGACCTCGAAAGCCGCATCCAACGTTTTGAAAAGACCTTGTCGGCGATTCAGGACTTGAAGTGTCCTGCGTCTTCTACGACTTTGCTGGGCCGGTTGAACTCGTTGACCGGGGCCGGTTGAACTCGTTGACCGCGCTGCGTGGAGACGCGAACCGCGATAACATCCTGCGTGGTCTGGGTTTGAACGAAACGCCAGCGGATAGAGCCGCGGGGAATGCGGCGCCGTAAAACGCGCCAGTGAGATAAGCGGCTCGCGGAGCGGCGCCGCGGACAACGGGAACCCGATCCTTTGCGGATTCTGATCCACCGCACGGAACCGCCTCGCCGGAGGCCCTCGCACCACGGGGGTCTCCGGCGCGTCCGTGTGTGGGCCATGCGCGCGGTGGTCTTCGGCTACTTCGGCGCACTGACCGACCCCGGCGCTGAGGAGCATCGCGAGCCCTTCGCGCACCGCACCGGCGAGTTGCTCGACGGCTGCCGGCCACGATTCTGGGAGGCGCTGGCCGGGAGCTTCGGCGAGCGCACCATCGGGGTCTGCGGCGGGACGAAGAGCACAGGCCGCCATCTGCCCATGCGAAGTTGCGGTTGAGTGATCTCGTCGCCTTACGATCCAATCTCCATTTGTACGTCCTGGCTACCGCAAACATATCCAGCGATGGTCAAAGAGGCGCATTACGGGCGACGCTGAAGCGGTTGCAAGGGTAGGCATCGGCGCGTTCGTTGATGCTCGCGCGGGCGGCGAGGTGGCCTGCCGCGGGGGCGAGCGGGCCGCTGACGTACCACCAGGGCGTGCTGATCGACGCGCTGGTGCAGCTCAACAAGCTGAACGGCAGTGCGGACGCGCTCTCCACCGCCCGCCGCCGGCCGGCGCGGTCACGGTGTCCGGCCCGCTCACCCAGAACGGCATCCTTCGCGAGCCAGGCGAGCAGGACAACTGCACCGGCGACCAGCCGTTGTGGAAGGGCGCGTTCGCCCGCGGGCACGGTGTGCTGGATCGTGACCTCACGGGCCGCACCGTCCCGGCGGCCCGTGAGTCACACCCATACGGGTTGACCAGGCGATTGCAGATCGTTTACAGGTTTCCGGAGAGATCGGCCCGGCTGAATGACACGAGGGATCCACACCCGCCACAGAGCAGGAGGACCGTTCGTGCGTATCAACACTCTGACCAGGATGGCGACGTCGACCGCGGCGTTGTGTCTGGCGGTGGCCGGCTCGTTCGCCGCGGCCGGCGCCGCTTCCGCGTCAGCCCCGGTCGCCTATCAGCAGATCCGTAACGCCGTCCACAACCAGTGCGTCGACGCCCCGGGCGGTGCCCTCAACGTCCGCGTCAAGCTCTCGGACTGTTCCTCCGGCGAGCCGACCCGCCACTGGGCGCTGGTGCCTACCGGGGCCGCGAGCACGTACTTCATCGTGAACCAGGGGAGCGGCTACTGCCTGGAGGTCAACAACGGAACCGCTACCCCCGGGGAGGCGGTCGACCAGTTCACCTGCAACGGCTCGTCGTCCGAGAAATGGATCCGCGAGGGCCTGCGCCTGAGGCACTCCGGCACCAACCAGTGCCTGGATACCGCCGGCGGCAGGGACAGCGCACTCATCCAGTACACCTGTGGCGCGGAGGCCCCGGCCGGCATCCAGTCGTGGATCATCGAGTAACACCACCGTCGACCGGCCCGGCGTTCACCCGCCGGGCCGGCCGGGATGCGCCCAGCCGGCGCATGCGTGTGCGGGCCAGCCGGGCGGCCGGTGGCGCGCCGAGGCGCAGGAAAGATCTCCAGTGTCCGTCGCAGGCTGGGCTCGGTGCCGTCGTCGTAAGGGCAGCCCAGGTCCAGCGGGGACGGCGCGGCCTCCTCGGCGTGGAGGGTCAGCGCCAGCGCGTACGGCCCGGTGAAGTCGCCGGTAACCGTTGCGGCAGAGCCGGTCCGGTGCAGCCACAACGCCAGCACGCCGCGCGACCACGGATCGCATCGCTCGGCGAAGCCGGTCAGCGCGGTGGCCTCCCGGCGGGCGGCATCGAGGTCGCCGTGCAGCAGCGGACCATCCCGGCGAATCACGTTGCCCACCGTCGCGAGGTCTTCGCCGGGATGTACGACGTGGCCGTCCGCCACATCCTCGACTCGCTGGAATCGGCGCCGGACCACCTTCCGACTCCGTGCATCGGGTACGGATGCCGCAGCGGGACAACGGACACGTGATGCTCCTCGGCGACGCCGCCTGGTGCTTGAACCTCTACTCCGGCATGGGCGCCACGGCCGGTCCGCACGGTGGTGCGGAACTGGGCCACGCGCTACAGAACCACCCGGACGACGTGCTCGCGGCGATGGCCACCCGGGAGACGCGGCTGCGGCCGTTCATCACCCGGCGGCAGCGCATCACCCGCCTGAAGCAGCAACTGTTCGTACCGTCCGGGCCGGCAGCCGAGGGCCTCCGCTCAGCACTGACGACCACGGGCGCATCCGTACCGTCGAGGTGGTATCGGACGGCGCGCTCTGGTTGATCACCTCGAACACCGGCCGCGCCACCTGGGGCGGCACCGACGCGCGCCCGGGTGCGGGTGCAGATCCGGCCGGCCGGCTCAGACCGCGACGACGTTTCCGCACCACCCGGCCGTACCCTCCGATCGATCGCAGAGGTTCTCGGGCGTGCCCGAGTTCGCCTGGCTGGATCGGGACGGCGCGTTCCCCGGAACCCCGGCACCGGACGCGCATCCGCGGGGCGTCCGGACCCGGGGACGCCCGATCCGTCACGGCGGAGTACGGAGCCGCCGCCGGCCAGCACCCGATCGGACCTGGCGCGAGTGACCGTGCAGCATCAGGCGGCCTCGTCCGTATCCTGGATCGCGTGCTTCCGGATGCGGCGACCGATGTGGACACCGCCCTCACGCGGGCGGCCGCCGGTGCTGCCCGGCCCGTCGGCCGATGGTGGCCGGAGGCGGCGCTCACGGCCAGCGCGTTCGCGTTCTGCCTGCTCGGGGGTGTGCTGCGAACCGACGGCGGCGTGTCCGCGCCGCCCGCCGCGGCGTACCTCGTCGCCGTGGTCTGCTGTGTCGTGCTGCCGGCGCGGCATCGGGCGCCGTCGGCCGCGCTGGCGATGACGACGGTGGGCGCGATGCTGGCACAGCCGCTGGGCCTGCTGCTGAGCCCTTTGACGGCGGTCCCGGCCGCGATGGCCGCCTACGCGCTCGCGGGAGCCGCAGGTCCGCTCCCGGGCACCGCGCGCACCGAGTGGCGCGTGGCCGGTGCGGTGTCGCTGAGCGCGTCCGGGTTGCTGGCCGCCTCGGTCGTGACTCCCGATGACCTGTCGTGGCAGGACGCGAGCAGGGTGGTGGTGGTCGCGGCGGTCCCGCTGGTGGCCGGGATCCTGGGGCACTCGGTGCGGACGCGGCGCGCTTACCTGCAAGCGTGGGCGGACCGGGCCCGGCAGGCCGAGCAGAGCCGGGACAGCGAGGCGCGGCAGCGGGTGGCCGAGGAACGGCTGCGCATCGCCCGGGAGCTGCACGACCTGGTGGCCCACCAGATCACGCTGGCGAACGCGCAGGCCACCGTCGCCGCGCACCTGCTCGACACCCGGCCGGAACAGGCCCGTAAGAGCCTCGGGGAACTCGTCGAGACCACCCGCCACGCGCTCGACGAAATGCGGGCCACCGTCGGTCTGCTGCGTCAGTCGGGGGACGCGGACACACCCGCCGAGCCGGCGCCGGGCCTGTCCGGGCTTCCCGCGCTCGTCGAGTCCTTCCACCGCGCGGCGCTGGAAGTGTCGGTGCAGGTGGAGGGCGCGGCCCGGCCGCTGCCGCCGGTGCTGGACCTGGCCGCCTACCGCATCGTCCAGGAGTCGCTGACCAACGTGGCCAAGCACGCCGGTACCGGCAGCGCCTGGGTGCGCCTGTCGTGGGAGCCCGGCCACCTGACCGTCGCCGTCGCCGACGACGGGGCGGGCACCCGCGCGGTGCCGGGCATACCGCCCGGCCACGGCCTGATCGGGATGCGGGAACGTGCCGTGGCGGTCGGCGGGCAGCTCACCGCGGGCCGGCGTCCCGGGGGCGGCTTCCTGGTCAGCGCCCGGCTGCCGCTGCCCGCTGCCAGGACGGAGGACCGGTCGTGACGCTCCGGGTGGTACTCGCCGACGACCAGGCGCTGCTGCGTGACGCATTCCGGATGCTGTTGGACAGCGCCGAGGACATCTCGGTGGTCGGCGAGGCCGCCGACGGCCGGGAGGCGGTGCGGCTCACCCGGGAGCTGCGCCCGGACGTGGTGATCATGGACATCCGGATGCCCGGGACGGACGGCCTGACCGCCACCGCGGAGATCTGCGCGGACCCGGACCTGCGCGCCACCCGCATCCTGATCCTCACCACGTACGAGACCGACGCGCACGTCGCCCAGGCGCTGCGCGCGGGAGCCGGCGGGTTCGTCGGCAAGGGCATCGCCGCCGAGGACCTGCTGGACGCGGTCCGCACGATCGCCGGCGGCGACACCCTGCTGTCCCCCGCCGCGACCCGCTCCCTCGTCGCCCGGTTCCTCGCCACCCCGGACGAGGCGCCGTCGCCGCACCTCGCGCGGCTCGCCACGCTCACCGAGCGCGAACGCGAGATGGTCGCCCTGGTCGCCACCGGGCTGACCAACCAGGAGATCGCCGACCGCATGTTCCTCAGCCCGTTCACCGTCCGCTCCCACGTGCAGCGCGCGATGACGAAGCTGGACGCCCGCGACCGCGCCCAGCTCGTCGTCATCGCCTACCGGACCGGGCTGGCCCGCACCGGCCCGTCCTGATCGGAAGCCGGGCTCACGGCCAGGTGCCGAACGCCGGCAGGACGAGCGCCGAGTGCTCCGGCCGGGTCGTCGCGGAGGGCATGGCGTCGAGACCGCGCAGCATGGTGTCGCGCCGCCGCAGCGCCTCCGCCGTGACCGGGACGAACGTGGACCCACCGGTGTCGACCAGTGCCTGGTTCCGGGCCACGAAACCCCGGAGATCACGCTCGTACGCCGCGAAGGCCGCCGTGTGGAGCGCGTGGGCGAGCAGGTACGCGCCGGCCAACGCGAGGCTCGAGCCCTGCCCGGCGATGAGCACCGTGCGCTCGGCCGTGTTCATGCCCGGACCCCGGGTTTTGTGCCGCGGACGATGAGCAGTGACAACGCGGCCACGAGGCTGGCGGCGGCGAACCCGGCGACGAAGGCCGACTCGCTCGGATGCCCGGTCACCGGGTCGGTCCAGGCGGACAGCATCGCGCCGCCGAGCTGAGCGCCCAGTGCGATGCCGACCACCCGGGTCACCACGAGCAGGCTGGTGGCGATGCCGGTGTCAGCGGTCTCCACGGTGGTGGCGGTGCTGGCGAGCAACGCCGTGGTGCCCGCACCCGCGGCGAACGCGACCAGCACCCTGGCGACGGCGAGCTGCCACGCGTCGGTGTGCACGATGGCCAGGCCGATCAGCGTGGCCGCCGTGACGAGCATGCCCGCCGTGACGACGGCCCGTGAGCCGAACCGGCGTGCCGCGAACCCGCCGACCGAGTCGCTGACCGCGCCGGCGATGACGCCGGGCAGCAGGAGCAGTCCGATGTCGGTGGTGGTGATGCCGAATCCGGGGCCGCCGGCCGGTGCCGCGAACAACTGCGGAATCAGGAACGCCACCATGCCCAGGACGGCGGTGATGACGAAGGTGAGCGCGTACGCGTTGCGCATCACCGGCCTGGCGAGCATCCCCAGATCGACCATCGGCGAGGCGGACCGGCGCTCTACCCGCACCCACGCCGCCGCGAGGGCGGCCACCACCACCGCGACACCAGCAGCCGCGAGCGGGGGAAGGTCGCCGCTCGTCACCACCACCAGCCCCAGCATCAGCGCGAGCAACGTAGCGCTGAGCAGCGCCGCGCCCAGCCAGTCGATCGCGTCGTCCGACGGCACCGGCCGATCGTCCGGCATCAGCCGGGCCACCACCGCAGCCGTCACGGTGACCGCGAGCGTCGGCAGGGCGAACATCCAGTGCCAGGACAGCGCCGCCGAGATCGGCCCGGCGACGGCCGTGCCGACGATGCCGCCGCCGGTGAACAACGCCAGTACCACGCCGATCATCGCCTGCGACCGCCCGGCCGGCAGGTGCGTGCGCACCAGGATGAACGACAGCGGCAGCGCGCCCACCATGACGCCCTGCAGCACCTGGCCCAGCAGCAGCACCGGCAGATTCGGCGCGAGCGAGGCCAGCAGGCCACCGGCCACGACCACGGCCATCAGCCCGGACAGCACCCGCCTGCCGCCGTAGCGGTCGCCGAGCTTCCCGGCGACAGGCGCGACGACCGCGCCGGTGATCAGGAACGCGTTGGCGACCAGCGCACCTTCGGCGGGACTGACCTCCAGCTCACGCTGCAGCAGCGGGAGCGCGGGGTCGACGACCGCCTGCAGGGTGCCGAGAGCGAGGGCCAGGACGCCGAGGGCGGCGATGGACGGCCTTCCCATACGGACCGGGGAGAGCACGGTTTCGGACACGGACAGCCCTTTCATCGACGGCGGGGGAAGAGCACGCCATCAACTCTTCCGTCCGGCGCCGCCCGCGACATCGGTTCCCGTCACCGTCCTCGCCTGGTGCGTCGGCACCAGGTACGCCCGCGCCTAGGTGCTCCTGCACTATGGACACGCGCGACATCGCTGCGTCGTCGTCGGTATCCGGACCAGTGCCAGACGTGCTCGGCAGTGTGGTGGTGGGCAGGTGGCGGATTTCCGCGGTGGTCCGTCCCGCATGGTCGATGCGGGGCGGAAGGATCGATCAGTCCGCGGGTGGGACGATGTCCCGGCCCTGGATCACCGGTCCGTCGACCGTGCCGTCCTTGATCAGGTTGGACACCGGGCCGGCGGCCGGTCGCGGGGGTGAGGCCGGAGCCTGGCCCCCGTGAACGTCGCGGCCCTGGGTCACCGGGCCGGTGAAGTGCCCGCGGTGAATCTGGTTCGTCACGGCCCCGTCGCGATCGGGCGCCGCCGGTGGTGAGGTCGCCGCGCGCCGAGCCCACATCGCGCTGACGACTGCGACGGCGATGCCCGCGATATTCAGGAACAGGCCGAATACGCTCGCCCACCGGTCGGCGTCCTCCAGCCCGGCACGCAGCTGAAAGGCGCCCAGACCGATCAACAGCACACTGAGGCCGGCGCCGATCGCCCATCTACGCCGCATCGTCATCGCTCCATCATGGATTTCCGGGACAAGCCATTCGGTTCACCGCAGCCGGCGTGCCCGGGACGGATTGAACGGCCCGGACTCCATGTCCCGCATCTGTTGGTACCGGTAGGTCGTCGACCAATACCATCGGTAGAGGGTGATGACCACGATCAGGCCGCCGACGGCGCAGATCGCGATCGACTCGAACGCTCCACCCTGCAGGTAGACCCACGCGCCGATGCCGATCACCGTGAAGAGCCACCACCGCAGCCAGACGAAGTACGTGTCGGTGTGGGCGAAGACGTGCTGGTCGATGGCCAGGACCGCCAAGGCGACGAGCCAGCGGGGGCTCTCGGTGAAGGCCAGCCATCCGAGCAAACAAAATCCGCCGAGGTAGAAGCAGACGAAGAAGGCGAATCGCATGAGGAAGGCGAGCCGGGCGGCGCGCAGCATGACCTCCCTGGGCTGCGGGCGGCTCTTCGGCCACAGCAGGTACGTCGGCGACCACCAGATCGGCTGGAACAGCGCGGGCTTCACCTCCTCCTCATCGGTGGCGGCGCGGTAGACGACGACCTCGTATCCCTGCGGCGGCCGCCAGCGGAAGATCGCGGTCGGCGGGGCCGCGTGGAGGTACTGCAGGATCTTCGCCTCTGCCTGCAGTTCCCTGGGGTTGCCGATGGTGACGAGGTACCGGCCGGTGGTGCCGACGAAGATGACCTTCGACGCGAGCCACAGAGCACTGATCAGCAGGTCGGCATCGGTGTTCATCAGCCGAGCAGCCAGTCCACGAGATCCAGCAGGCCAGGGCCGGGCGGGTCGAGGGGCGTGACAGACAGCGCTGTGGCCGTCTCGCCGAGGAGCTGCACGTGCCGTGACGGGTGGTGCTTGAGCGCTTCGGCCAGGACGGCGCCGCCCGCGATGCCGAGCGTCCAGGCGGCAACCCGTCGGCCGTTCCGCGGCCCGGCCGGCGGTGCGGGCAGGCCACCCGCGACCGCCATGGCCGTCAGCAGCGCACCGCCGCGCCGGGGATCGGCCAGGTCGTCGAAGAGCGTGACCATCGCGGAGGAGAACGACCGGTCCGCGACGGTACGCGCGAATGCCTCGGCGGCGGGCCGGGCCTTGGCCCGCTCGCGTGCGACGAGCGCTGCGAGCCGCGGCGACGTCAGCTGGGCGAGCTCACCCTGCCAGCCCGGCGGGAGCCGCTGGGCGGTGACCACCGGCCACAGCGAGAAGACGATCAGGTCGAGGAGGATCTGCTCGATCACCGGCTCGTCCGGCGGAGGGCCGGGCGAGGCCAGGTAGCGGACGATGCCGGCCACGACGAGACGCCGGACCACGTCCCCGCGGCCTTCGCCCTCCGGCCGGCCGGCACCACGGCCGGAGGCGGCGCCGGAGTCCAGGCCGGCCAGCACCAGGTCGAGGCCCCGAAGGTGGGCGCCGCCCGCCGGCTCGCCCGTCTCCGAGACCAGCGTGCGGTAGTCCGCCGCGACCCGGTCGACCCATAGGCGAAGGGTGAGCAGATCGGGCGGGCGGCCGGGCGGGAAGTGGTAGTGGATGTGCCCGGTGAACGAGCCCGCCTGAATCACCGGACCGTGGACGGTGCCATCGGTGATCTGGTTGCGCACCTCGCGTCGCGCCGAGGCTGCCTCGTCGGCGCCAGCACCCATCGCACACCCCCGCCGAAGACGATCAGGATCGACGATAGTCCATGTGCGCAAGCCGCGGGGTCAGGCGTCCTCGCGGTCGCGGTGGGCCTTGCCATCAAGAGAGGGTGGTGCTCGGGTCCCGGTGCGAGCCGGTGGGACTGTTCGCGGGGAGCGGACCGCTGCTGGACACCGCAGACGTGCACGTTCGCGCCTCAGGCCGTCAAGGAGGTTGTCACCGCCGCAGGTGCAGTGTGTGGCGGCGATCGTGGGCTGCCGTGCCACACGCACTTCCCGCCGTGGGCGGACGCCAAGCGGGTCGAGCGGATCGCCAGCCTCGCGTTCCGCCTGGTCGAGGAGGCACACGCCGCGCGGACCGAAGGGCGGCCGTTCATCACCGCGTACGGGCACGACCTCGCCCCGCTCGCCGACGCCGTCGACCGGTGGGCCACCGAGGCGGCCGGGGGACCGCTGGGCCGGGTCAATGCCGTCTATCGCCTGTTCGCCACTCTCACGATGCCGGTCGGAGCGGGAGCCGCAGGTCTGCTCGCAGCGTGGGCAGGAGCTGCGTGCGTCTATGCGACCGGAGGGCTCCTCGTCGTGGCGACCGCCGTCCTGCTGTTGCCCGGGATGTGGCGTCCGTTGCGCCGGATGTGGCCGGCCGGGTCCGAGCATCCGGCGACGGCGGAGCCGGCCTGAGGCCGCTGTCAACGTCCGGTGCCGACCTCGATGTCGAGGCTGTCGTCGTCGGCGAGCTCCGGCGCGGCGGCGACGCAGCCCTTGAGCAGGTCCGGAATGGGAAGGAAACCCTGCTCCATCGTGAACCGGCCGGTGGCGAACTCGTCCAGCAGCTCGATCGATCGGCGCAGGGGATCGGCAACGGCCTCGTCGGTCACGCCGTCGGCCACGGCGCGTAGCTCGGTCGCCGCCCTCGCCGCTGCGGTCTTGACGGGCTCGATGGTCTCCGGCGGGTTCGACGCGCCCGGATGGGTCATGATCGGATGCTGGCCGGCTACCTTCGCGTACGCGTTGAGCGAGGTCACCGCTCTCCTGCATCGTTCCGCGATGGGTAGGCCGGTCGTGGTCGATGTGCTCGCGGCGGGCGACGCGGTCGTCGGAGTGGTGCCCGGATCCGCGACGCAGCCCGCGGTCTGCGTCACGGCGGCGGCGAGGACCGCGGCGACCATCGTCCTTCGGAATGCGATCATGGCGCGACGGTAGGAAGCACGACGGCCCGATCGCCACGGTGCGGGGGCCGGGCTGCCGGTTATGACATCGATACTGCCCCTCCGTGCCGAGAAACGCGGTGACAGCCGGCTCACAGGACGTCGCGGAACCCGGCTGGTGACAATTCCTGCTCAGCGTCCCGGTGGCGGCAGGAGCCCGACGAGCCGGTCGCGACTGGCCTCCGCCGCCTGGGCCAGGGCCGGATAGTCGACACCGACCAGCGCGCCGGCCCACTTTCGCGGCGCGCCGTCCACCAGCACGATCTCGACGTGCGACTGGTTCATGAAGTTCACCACGGTGCCGGTGGCCGGCCCGGCCGGACGGGTGACGACGTCGCCGGTGCGCAGCACCACGAGGTCGGCGCGCGAACCGGGGCGCAGCGTCCCCACCCGGCCGGCCAGGCCGGCGTTCACCGCGCCTCCGGCGGTGGCCGCGCGCAGAACGTCATGGGTGCCGAGCGGCTCGACGTCGGTACCGAAGGCGAGCGTCCGCTGCACCGCCAGCAAGGTCCGCATCTCGGTGAACATGTCCTGCCCGTAGAGCACCTCGTTGTCGCAGCTGATCCCGAACGGCAGCGCGCGGCGGCCGGCCTCGACGACCGCTGAGGAGCGGGCGAACCCGCCGACCGCGTCCGAACGGGGCGCGACGTTGACCGCCGCCCCGCCGTCGACGATCAAGTCCCACTGCGCCGGGGTCAGGTCGGTGCAGTGGTTGTAGGTGTGGTCCGGGCCGATCAGCCCGGTGGCGAACAGGTCGTCGACGCCCGGCACGAAACCGCCGATCTCGGCCACCACGCCAAGGCCCTCCCGGGCGGCGAATGACCATCCGTCCGGGTCCACGGCGAACAGCCGCAACCGCAACAGCTGGTCGTCGCCGGGGAAGTAGGCCTCGCGCAGGCGCAGCAGATCCTGCGCGAAGCCCGGCGGCCGCCCGGTCGCCAGGCCGAGCGCGCACACCGCCCTGATCCCGGTGTCCCGGAGCGCGTCGACCGCGGCCTCGGCGTGCGCGTACGACCGGATGTTGTGGTTGTTGTCGACGATCGTCGTGACGCCGCCGTTCAGCGCCTGCGCCGCGGTCACCCGCTGGCCGATCGCGATGTCCTCCGGTGTCATGTGCGGGCCGACGCCCATCGCGGTCAGCTGCCAGTACTCCGCGATGCCGGCGTCCGGGGCCAGCCCGCGCAACGCGCCCTCCCAGGCATGCACGTGCGAGTCGATCAGACCCGGAATCACGATGCCGCCGGACACGTCGACGACGAGGTCGTTCTCGTTGCGTCCGGCGCCCGGGACCGCGGTGACGTCGACGATGCGGCCGTCCTCCAGCACCACGTCGCCGTGCCGCTCGCCCAGCTCCGGATCCATCGTGAGAACGCGTCCGCCGGTCAGCACGAGACGGCCTCTCCTCGATGCGTGCCACGACAGGACGTCATCCAGCCCCATGGGATCGCCTCTTTCGCTCGGCGGTGCAAGACCCGGAAACGATAGGGCGGCGATCGAGCCCTGGCGGGCCGGATCACCAGAGGCTGTCCCGAAAGGGCAACGTCCGGGCTATCCGGGCAGGCACCCGGCGAGCCGGCTCTCGTCGGCGCTGCCGGGTTCGGCCGAGTAGACCAGCAGGCGAGCCCGGCTCCCGGGCAGGCCGAGCACGTCGCAGTCGAGCCGCATCGTCCCAGCGGTGGGGTGACTCACCAGTTTCGGCTCGGACACGTAGCGGACGGTGTTGCCTTCCGACCACATCACCTCGAAGACCGGTGACAGCTGCCGCAACCCGGCCACGAGTTCGCCGAGCCGGGTATCGGCGGGGTGTTCGACGGCCAGCCGCCACAGGTCGCCGACCAGGGCGCGCTGAAACTCGGGCAGGGGACGGTCGGCCGGTCGAGGACGCCACTGAGCGGAGGAGAACACCTGCCAGACGAGGTTGCGCAGACGATCACCGTCCGGCGCCGGGTCACCCAGCAGGGTGCTCCAACCGGCGTTCCAGTGCAGCAGCCACCAATCGGCCGAAAACACGGCGGCCGGCAATCGCGCGAAGCGGTCGAGCAGCCGGACGGCCTCCGGTGGCACCGTCCGGTCGATTGCCGTCGAGGAGGAGCCCAGACCGGCCGCGTGGTAGAGCAGAGTCCGCCCACCGGGGTCGAGCGTGAGCGCCTCGGCAAGCGCGGCCACCACGGTCGCCGATGGATTCAGGGCCCGGCCTTGCTCGAGGCGTACCACGTAATCGACCGAGATCCCGGCCCGCTCGGCAAGCTCCTCGCGCCGCAGGCCGGGCGTACGCCGGATCGTCGTGGCAGTCCCGTCGGGTCGCGCCCGCCGTCGCAACGTCCGGAGCAGCGGCCGAACGCGTCGGTGGTACTGCCCGTCCTACCGTCGCCGGTTCTCTGGTTGCGCCCCATGCGCCGAACTGTAATTGCTCGCGGCGGCCGATCGCCGTCACGTCATCACCGAGGAGTGTGCTGATCATGCAGGACCTGGACCGGATGCTGGCCGGTGTCGCCGACGGATTCGCGCATGTGGGCGACGTCCGCGCACCCGTGCTGCGTCATCCCTCCGATGTCGGGCTCGTCTACGAGGACGTGACGTTCCCGGCGCTCGACGGAGTGCCGCTGGAGGGATGGTTCATTCCGGCCGAGGGCACCGACCGTCTCGTCATCGCCAACCACCCGATGGGATTCAGCCGGTCGGGACAGCCCACCGATCGGTCACCCTGGAGGGACGAGTGGGGTCCGAGCGGCAACGGTGTGGAGGTCGACTTCCTGCCCGACTACCGGATCCTGCACGATGCCGGATACCACGTGCTCGCGTACGACCTGCGCAATCACGGCCTGAGCGGCGCAGCCCACGGCGGCATCGTGACCAGCGGCTGGCTGGAGTCCCGGGACGTGGTCGGCTCGATCCGGCACGCCCGGCAGCGCGCCGACCTCGCCGGTGTCCGCATCGCCCTGTTCAGCCGGTGCCTGGGCTGCAACTCGACGATGGCCGCGATGCAGCGATACCCGGAGGAGTTCGATGGCATCTCCTGCCTCGTCGGAGCCCAGCCGGTGACCACCCGGATCATCGTCGGTCACCAGTTGCAGCTGGCCGGGGTCCCGGCTGACCGGGTGGAGCAGGCACTGACGGACCTTGACGGGCTGGTTCGCCTCCGGACCAGTTTCGGATGGTCCGACCGGGACAACCACGAGTGGGCGAAGAGCGTTTCCGTCCCGACGCTCCTCTACCAGGTGCACGACGATGTGCTCACCGAACCGACCGATGTGCAGACCCAGTTCGACAACATCCCGGTTGCCGACAAGAGCCTGCACTGGATCACCGGGACGACGGCGCGCTGGGACGGCTACCTCGAGTTCCAGCGGCGTCCGGAGCCGATGCTCGCCTGGATCGACGCGCACTGAGGTGGCCGTGCTGATCGTCGGCGCCCGGCGGCGCCGGTGAGTCGCTCCGCCCGGCATGAACCGACGATGCTTGCCCGACGTCTCGTTGCCACATGGAAGGCAGGGGGCCGTGATGAGCGTCAGTGCGTGGGGACCAGCGCCGTCGAGCTGTGAGGGAAGGTGCATGGCCGACGACCGGCCGGCAGGGAGCGACCGGCCGGTCGTCTCGCGGGCGGCGGTCGAACTCGACCAACGAGGATTCGGGCTGCGGGGCTTCTGCAGCTGGCACCGGCTCGGCTGGCGTTCGGTGCTGCTGCGTGAGTTCACCGCCGCGCCAGTGGCCATCGACATCGACATCCCGGCGATCCCGGATCAGCTTGTGGCAGTGGTGGCGAGCGGTCGCCGGGCGATCGAGTCGCGGCGACCACGAGGTTGGGAGGCAGTGCAGTTCGGGCCGCGGAGCGTCTCGCTGACCGCCCCCGGACGGCCCGGACGGGTGCGGTGGCGTTGTCTCGGCGACTCCCCGCAGCGGGCCTGGCATCTGCATCTGCCCGGCGCACTGATCAGCGAGGCGGCCGCCCATCTGTACGGCCGGGATCTCGCCGCCTCCGACCAGCCGGATGCTCTCATGGTCGAGGACGAGGTCGTCGAGGCGGTGGTACGCGGGGTGGTGGATGCGGCCGCCACGGGCCGCGACGACGCGTACGCCGAGACCGCCGGAGTGTTCCTGGCCACCCATCTGGTCAGCCGGTACGCCGGACGGGACGTGCGGATGCCGTCGGTGGGGAGACGGCGGCTGCAGCCCGCGATCAACTACATTCGCGACAATCTGCACACCGATCTGTCGCTGACCGCGATGGCGGCGGCGGCGAATGTGAGCAAGTTCCATTTCGTGCGGGTCTTCAAGGACGCCGTCGGCGAGACACCGGTGCGTTACCTCACCCGGCAGCGGCTCCTGCGTGCCCGGCGGCTGCTCGCCGACACCGCACTGCCGGTCGGGGAGGTGGCCAAGCGGTGCGGATTCGTGAGCGGTGACCGCCTGCTGGCCGCCTTCACCCGGGAGTACGGCGTCTCGCCGTCGAGATTCCGGTCGGCACGGAACTGATCCCATCCTGATTGCGGATCTCCCGTCGATTGTTGCGGTCCGGCGTGCTGGTGGTTTGCCGCCTCTCCCTCGATGGAACGTCCGCCGGAGCTCACCATGGGAAGGAACGTCATGAACACAGTTTCCGTCGTGCGGCGGATCGGAGCCGTCGGCGTCGCCTCGTACCGGCTGGGCCCGGGTACCGAGGTGGCGCCATACGAGATCAGGTACTTCGCAATCTCGCTCCCGCGTCCCTCCTTCCTGGGGAGGGCGTCATGAGCGGCGAACTGGGCGTCGGCGTCGTCGGTGTCAACGCCGGCGGCGGGTGGGCGCGGGACTCGCACGTGCCCGCGGTGCAAGGGCTGCGTGGTCTGCGGCTGGCGGCGGTGGCGACCCGATCGCAGGAGAGCGCTGAGGCGGCGGCTGCCGCGTTCGGAGCCGGTCGGGCCTACGGGGACCCGTCGGCGCTGATCGCCGATCCCGAGGTAGGCGTCGTGGCGGTCGTGGCGCCCGTACCGGCGCATCGTGATCTTGTGCTTGCGGCCGTCCGCGCCGGCAAGCACGTGCTCATCGAGTGGCCGCTGGGCGTCGACACCCGGCAGAACGCCGAGATCGTGTCGGAGACGGGTGATCCTGGAGTGCACGTGGCGGTCGGCCTGCAGGCCCGCCTCAACCCGGCCGTCGCCCGCCTGCGGCGTCTGCTGGCCGAGGAAGCGATCGGACGAGTGCTCAACGTCACCGTCTTCTCGTCGACGATGGCCTTCGGGCCGAAGGTGCCGCCGGCCGCTGTCTACCTGGAGGACCCCGCCGTCGGCATGCACCTGGCCACCATCCTGCTGGGCCACACGCTGGACCTCACGACGTACCTGCTCGGCACGCTGACCGGGGCGGCCGCCGAGTTCACCACCAGGTACCCCGGCCTTGTGGTCGAGGGCACCGGCGAGCGGTTGACCCGGGTGCTGCCGGACCACGTCCTGGTGCAGGGACGGGTACGGGACGGGGTGCCGATCTCGGTGCAGGTGACCGGTGGGCGCCCGCCCGCCGACACGCCGTTCCGGATGGAGATCGAGGGCGAGGACGGCACGCTGGTGCTTGCCGGCGGAAGCCCGCGCGGCTTCCAGGCCGGGCTGCTGAGACTGGAGCAGGACGGCGAACGGGTCGCCGTCGACGACGGTGAGCTCGGATCGCTGCCCGCCCCGGCGGTCAACGTGGCCGGTGTCTATGCCGCGTTGCGCGACGACGTCCATCGCGGAACGACCACCGCGCCGACAGTGGACGATGCTTTGCGTCTCGCGCGACTGATCGACAGCATCCGGGCATAGCCTGTGGGCGCCGGGGGCGGATCGTCAGATCAGGCGAGCCAGCGCGGCCGCCGAACGGTGACTCGGGTTCGGCCTGATAGGTGACGACGATCTGACCCTCGGTGCCGCCGATGGTCAGCGCCTGACGACGCAGCTCCAGGGGACCGACGGCCGGATGGTCGAACCGCTTCAACTCGTTACCCATCCGCCGTACGTCGTGGTGCGACCACATCTCGCGGAACGGGTCGTCGGTCAGCATCGACTCGATCAGGGCCGCCGTCGCCGGATCGCGAGGATCGCCCTCGGCGCGCAGCGCGGCGGCGGTCTGCGCGGCGATGCCGGCCCAGTCGGGGAACAACGCACGCGCCCCGGGGTGCCGGAACATGCCGTGCACCAGGTTCTGGCCCGGCGTGTAGAGCGGGGCGAGCGCCATCGCGGCCTTGTTCGCGGCCAGCACGTCGAAACGGCGATCCCGGACGTACGCCGGGTGGTGCCACGAGTCGAGAAGCTACTGGACGTCATCGGTGACGATCGTGGACCTGCCCGCCAGTGGTGCCGGGAAGGCCAGCGCACGTAGGTGGGCCGTCTCGTCCGCGTCGAGCCGCAACGCGGCGGCCAGCGCCTGCACCACCTGCCCGGAAGGGTTACGGTCGATACCCTGTTCAAGGCGGGTCAGATATTGCAGGCTGATGCCTGCGAGGCCGGCGAGCTCGTCACGGCGCAGTCCAGGAACCCGCCTTCGTCCGCGCCCGATGCTCGGCGCCGCACCGGCCTGGATCCGCCCCCGGCGGGCCTTGAGGAAGTCGCCGAGGAGGTTTTCGCCGCTCATCCGCCGAGCGTATCCCCAGGAGGGTGCTGGCTACCCGGGCCTGGGCGAGAGACGGTCGAGTCATGAAGACATGGTTCATTACCGGTGCGTCACGAGGTTTCGGCCACGTCTGGGCCCGGGCCGCTCTCGAACGTGGCGACCGGGTCGCCGTCACGGCTCGGAACCTGGACGGAGTCGAAGCGCTGACGGAGGCGTACGGCGGACGGGAGGAGTGGCGGTGGCTGGCCGAGCAGGCGGCGGTGTGAGCGGGCCGGTGCACATCGTGGGGGCCGGCCCCGGCGTCGGCGCGTCGGTGGCCCGCCGGTTCACCCGGGCCGGTCTGGTGGCTCGTGATCCGGGGCGGCTCGGCGGGACGGCCGCGTCGCTCCGGGACGCCGGGATCGACGTGGCGACGGCGGTGGCCGACGCGACCGACCCGGCCGCCTTGACCGCGGCGCTCGCCGAGTTGGCGGAGCGGCAAGGCCCTCCTGAGGTGCTGTGCTTCAGCCCGCTGCCGGACGTGGAGCGGATCAGACCGGTACTGGAGACGACGGCGGCCGACCTCGAAGCAGCCTTGGCCTTGAACGTCGTCGGCGCGGCAGCAGCGGTCCGGTCGGTCCTGCCCGCGATGCGTGCGGCGGGGCGGGGACGGTTGCTGTTCGTGACCGGCAGCGCGGTGGTGAGCCCGAGCCCCGCGCGGGCGGCGTCTGCGGTCGCGGGTTTCGCCGAGAAGTCGTACGTCGATCTGCTCGCCGAGGCGCTGGCCGACTCGCCTCTGGAGGTAGCCCATCTGGTGGTGCAGGGAGCGATCGGCCCCGGGCTGCGGCACGAGCCGGATGCCGTCGCCGACCGGCTCCTCGCCACCCGGCGATACGCCGTGCTCACGTGAGTGAGCGTCGAGGATGCTGGACGACCGGCCGGCTGCGCACCGGCCGGTCGTCCGCAGGCGGGCTCACATGTCCCGGTAGCGCTTCGCCTCGCCGAGCAACCGGCGCACGGTGGCCGTGTCGACCTGTGCTCCCGGCCCGGGGTTGAACTCCCGGTCGTAGGACGGCATCTCGCCGCCCTCACCGAGGTAGGGCCGGGCGTAGAGCGGCGTGTCCCGCTGGAAGCGCCAGCCCTCGGCCAGTGTGCCGGCGTCCACCACGTCGTATCCGATCGCGTCGACGAATCGGGCGACGGTGGCCTTGGCCTGCTCGTCGTCGCCGGCGATGGGCAGCCCCGAACGCTCCGGGTCGCCGGCGGGCCGGGCCAGCTTGACCAGGTGCAGGAACAGGACGTTGCTCAGCGCCTTGATCACGGACGACTCGGGCAGGTGGGCCTGGACGAATTCACCCGTGGTGGTGGACTCGTCGTCCAGGCCGGCGATCTGGTTGCCGGGCCCGGGGTAGTAGTTGGTGCTGTCGATGACGACCTTGCCGCGCATCGCCTCGACCGGGAGCGTACGGTACGCGCCCAGCGGTATCGCGATGACGACGATGTCGCCGGCCTGGGCCGCCTCGGCCGGGGTCGCGGCACGAGCGTGCGGGCCGAGGTCGGCAACCAGCTCCGACAGGGTCTCGGGGCCACGACGGTTGCTGACCACGACGTCATATCCGGCGTCGACCGCCAGCCGGGCGATGGCACCGCCGATCATTCCGCTGCCCAGGATTCCGATTGTTGTTCCAGCCATGAGATCTCAGTCCTTCGACGGTGGTTTTCGCTGCTGGAATGGACTGTAAGATGTCACACTAATGTGAGTATCAAGGGAGTGTGATTGGCGTCATGCCTATCGGGGAATTGTCGCGCAGGACCGGCGTTGCCATCCGTTTACTGCGCTACTACGAGGAGCAGGGCCTCCTGCGGTCGGAGCGCCTGCCCTCCGGGCACCGCCGCTACGATCAGGACGCCCCGCACATCGTCAAGCAGATCCGCATGCTGCTGGCCGCTGGTCTGACCACCGCGGTGATCGCCGAGATCATCCCGTGTATCGAGGGTGAGATGTCGGTGCCGGTCTGCCGGGCCAACCTGCTCCGCAACCAACTCGACGGCCTCGACGAGCAGATCGCCACGCTGAACCGCGCCCGGTCGACGCTTGCCGACCTGATTCCCGCCTGACAGTCGGGGCCAGGAAACGGTCCCCTTTTCTGCCCTTAAAGGCACGGCTCGGTCCTGCTGACTGGTCTCCGGTTAATCAGTGAGGTAACGATGGGACTCTTTCTCATCGAGTCGAGGTCGGGCTAATCTCCTTGGCCACCACACTGTCAGCATGATGCCCCTATCGTTCCGTTTCGTTCAGCAACGAAATGATAGGGGCGGGGTGCTCCCGTCAGGGGTGAGACCAGGGCGGTCCAGCGGTGCCAGGTCCCTGGAAGATCTCGCTGTCCCGGCTCGCGTCGGCGGCGGCCTTGTCGGTGAACACGTAGACACCGCCGTGGCGTCCGCCGGTTCATCGATGTCGGAATGGTCACCGGTGGTCCCCATGCACGGGGCGTGGCCGATGCTGCCATCGGGTCGATCGTCTGAGCCGGGTGCGCCGCGGCCTTGCGCGTGTTCGGCCGGTTCACGGGCCGAGGCGTTCGTGATGTCCTCGTTCACCCTGGTCGATGTCCGGGCGGTACGGCATCCCGCGGTCGCCGTCGTTTGGGAAAGGATGGCCGGTGTCGGTACGTGGGCCTACTTCTGGGAGTGCCTGTGCTCGATGCCACGGAGGGTCATGTTCACGTATCGCTCGATGTCGCCAGTTCGGCCGTCCGGGAGAAGCTGAACGATGCGCACCAGGGCAAGGAACTGGTAAGCGATGTCGGTTGCGGTGATGTCAGTGGCCAGCGTTCGGTCGCGCGTGGAGCGTGTGACGGCCTCGCGGCCGATGTCCGTGAGGTGCTGAACGCATCGCTCCAGGCTGCTGTCGGACACCTCGGTGCTGGCGAGGAGGTCGACCATTGCGCGGTTGCGGGCAAGCTGATCGAGGGCTGCGGTGAAGAATTGTCGTAGGGCGTCGATGGCGGTGAGGCCCGGGGGCAGCATGGACTCGGCGAGCCGGGTCAGGCCGACCCCGGTGATCTCTTGCAGGAGGTGCTCGCGGGTGGGGAAATGCCGGTAGAGAGTGCCGATGCCCACGCCTGCTTTCTTGGCGATCGCGCGCATGTCCGTGCTCAGGCCGTGCTCGCGCAGCATGGTCGTCGCGGCGCTGACGATCCGGGCGCGGTTGGCGACCACGTCGCGCCGCTGTCGCTGCACCTTGGTCATGCAGTGATCCTATCAATACGGAACCTGTGTTCCGTTGTGTGTTAGCCTCGCCAAAACGGAACATGTGTTCCGATGATCGGAGGCGGGCATGAAGACCGTGGTGATCACGGGCGGAACCGACGGCATGGGGGCGGCGCTTGCTCGCCACTACCTCCGGCAGGGCAACCAGGTGACGGTTGTGGGCCGCAGCCGCGCCAAATTCGACGCGCTCGTGACCGCGCTCACCGCCGAAGGCGTGCCGTCGATCGCCGAGCGGGCCCACTTCATCGGTGCCGACCTGTCGCTTGTCGCCGACAGCGAGGCCGTGGTGCAACAGCTCAAGAAGCGTCACGAGCGGATCGACGTGCTCATCCTGGCGGCGTCGTTCATTCGCCAGAAGCGCCATCTCACCGACGAAGGTCACGAGGCGTCATGGGTGCTGTTCTTCATCTCCAAGTACCTCTTCGTCACCGGCCTCGCAGACCGGCTCGCGGCATCCACCCGACCGGTCATCCTCAACACCTCGGTGCCCGGCACCAAGGTGAACGCGATCGACTTCGACGATGTCGAGTCGATCGAAGCCTTCACCTTCGCCAGATCCAACGCCCGGCAACGCCGCGCCAACGAACTCCTCGGGATTCTGGCCACACGCAACCCGAAGGTCAGCTACCTCACCTGGGGGCCGAGCAGACTGGTCAGGACCAGTTTCGCCGGCGACGTCGGTCCGGTGATGAAGTATGCCTCGACCCTGCTCGGGCCCCTGATCGGACAGGAGCCCGACAAGGCAGTTCAACCGCTCATCGCCCTGATCGCCGATCCCCCCGGCGGACGCACCGCATACCGAGGCTCCAAGAGGGTTCGCCTCAACGAAGGCCCCGACGACAACCACGACCTCGATCGCCTCGCCGCGTCGGTCGGCAACGTCAATGCCGACAAGTGACCCGGGGCGAGTAGGCCGGCGAGCATCCGGGGGGCCGAAAAACCCCATGCTGAACCGACCGCAGGGTCGGCTGTCACCGCCAGGCGGCCAAGGTGTCCGGGTGATGGAACATGTAGACGACGTCGTTGAGAGCCCGCGCCGCGGCCGGGTCGACGAGCGTCGCCGCGATCCGGTCCTGCAGGGCCAGTCTGGCGCGGCGGGTCTCCTCGGGCACCGGCGCGTTCGTCAGTGCGTCGAGGCGGGCGCGGTCGTCGCCGGATGACACGTCCCAGGCGGCGTCGACGACGACGTTCTGCAGGCGGAAGTACTCGATCGCCGTGCGGCCGAGGGCGGGATCCGAGGTGAGGTACAGGGAAAGAGCAGCGGCCTGCAATGCCGCGGCCGCGGCCCAGGACGGCGGCGTACGGGAGAGCCAGGAGGTCGCACACGAGGGCCTGCGCGCCGCCCTTCGCCTGGTCGCCGGCCGGCTGGCCGGAATGGGAGCCCTTCGCGACGGCATCGACGAGGCGCGCGCCACCGATCTGTTGTGGATGCACCTCTCCAACACGGCATACTTCCTGCGCACCGATGAACTCGGCTGGTCTCTCGACGAGTCGGAGTCCTGGCTCCATCAGGCACTGCCGGCGGCCCTGCTCGGGTAGGGGCGATCGGCTGATCCGCGCGGAATCGCGTGCCGGCCGGTCATCAGGAGGCCGGTGCCCGAGCCGCGCTCGAACCGGCTTCGAGGTCGGTTCGTGGGCTCGGGCAGCGGGATGCCGGCGGTGGGCCCGGCATTGTCCTGGCTGAGGCCGGGCGTGCGGCCGGGCGTGCGGTCAGGTCAGCCGCTGACGATGGCGATGTCGTCGACGTAGCCGCGGAAGATGCCGGTGGTGGCGGGCTGGTCGTAGCCGATGCGGATCTGATCGATCGTGCCGCCGGCCAGCGCGCTCAGCGGAACCCGGACGAGATTCCACTGGTTGACGACGAGGCGCCCGCCCTGCCCCTGGAACGCCGGGTGCGCCCGGACGCCGTGCTGATCGGTCGCACCGGAGTCACGCAGGCTCCGGCCGTCGCTCAGTGAGAGGTCGAGGGCGACGGACGTGGCCGGATACTGCGGGTAGATCCAGTAGGTGAGCGTGGTGTCGGCGGCGATCGGGACGTGCACGTCGAACACCCTGTTGTACGAGTAGGACTGGGTCGCGCTGAGGTCGTTGCCGGAGAACATGAGGGCGTAGGTCCCGCCGTGCGCGGTCTCGGCGCGCCGGCCGGACTGCATGGCGGTCAGCCCGCAGCAGAAGCCGCCGACGTTGACGCTGGCCACGACGCTGTCGGTCCAGGTGAGGGGCGGTGCGGCATCGCCGAAGTCGGTACGGAACAGCGGCCAGTCCCGGCCGGCGCCGAGGACCGGGCGTAGTCCGGTGTGCCACAGGCTCGCGAGTTTGGCGTACCCGCCGTCGGTGGGGTGGATGGTGTCCGAGCCGATGTCGGCCGCGGTGAGGGTGGTGTTGAGGTCGACGAGCCGCACGTGGTGTCCGGCCTGGGCCTGGGCTTGGGCGATCGCCGGGAGCTGGGCGTTGAATTCGCGCACCCGGGCGTCGTTCGTCGCGTTGCCGGACGGGACGAGCGTGGAGAACAGGACGGTGGCGGTGGGGCGGGCGGCGACGATCTGATCGAGCAGGTCGCGCAGTCGTCCCGGGGCGTTCGGCAGATCCCGGTTCTGCAGGGTGTCGTTGGTGCCGACGTTGAGCAGCACCACGTCGGGCTGGGCCGCGGCGAGCCATGCGTCGGCACCGGCGGCGATCTGGTCGATGCGGTAACCCGGATGGCCCTCGTTGTCGCGGTCGGTCATGGTGCCCGACTGCTGCGAGCCGACGAAGTCGATCGCGAGTCCGGCGTCGACGAGGTGCCGACGCAGGTGCTCCCGGTATCCGTTGCCGTCGGACGAGGAGGTGCCCCAGGTGATGGACGCGCCGAGCGGCATGATGCGGACGGGGGTGGCGGCTCGGGCGGGTGTGGCCACGACCATGCTCGCGGCCGTCACGAGGACGGCCATGGTCAGGCGTCGAAGGATCATGGATCTCCTGTCCGTTGCATCCAGGTCACGCAGTTGCAATAGATGATTGCAAATATTGTGCCGGGATTCCGGAGAGGGCGGGTGCTCTGCGCTACCGGACTCATCGTCTGCACCTAGAGGCAGTCTTCGATCGGTTCCGGTGGGGCGTTCCGCATGGAAGGTCAGGTCTGGCGGGTGTGGAGTTCGCGGAACCGGCCCGGTGCCACGCCGTACTTGCGGCGGAAAGCGGCCGTGAAAGCGAACGGTGTCGAGTAGCCGGCGCGGCGGGCGATCGCCGTCAGCGGTGCCGCGGACTCCTGCAGCAGCCCCGCCGCCGATGTCATGCGCCAGTCGATCAGATACGCCATCGGGGACATGCCGACGGCGTCGCGGAAACGGCGGGTGAAGCTCGCCCGGGACATGCCGGCCATCTCGCTCAGCTGCTGCACGGTCCACGCGCGCTCGGGGTGAGCGTGGATCGCGGCCAGCACCTCGCTGACGCCCGCGTCGATTCTCGGGTCCTCCCGCAGGCCGAGGCGGTGCAGGATGTGCACCACGACCAGGTCGATGAGCGCGGCCCGGATCGCGTCGCTGCCGACGGCCGGCTTGTCGAGGTCGGCGGCCAGCACGTTGATCATCATGCGCAGTTCGGGATGGCGGTCGTAGTCGGGCGTGAACGCCACCACCGGCGGAATCCGCCGCAGAAAGGCCGGCACCCGGCCCTGCGGGAATTGATACGCCCCGCAGAGGAACTCGAAGTCGACCGGTGTTGACGGGGGCGGTGCGGGCGGGTCCGCCGGGGTCAGCTCACGCAGCGTGCACGGATGGCGGGCGATGCCGTGCTCAGCGCCCGCGGCGATGAAGACGATGTCGCCCGGTCGCAGGTGAACGGGGGTCTCCCGCTCGGTGATCAGCCAGCAGTGACCTGTGCGCATCACGTGGAAGCCGAGCAGCGGTATGGCAGGGAACCTGATCCCGGTGGGTCCCGCCCCGGCCACCCGCCGTCCGTAGGCCGTGCCGACCCGCACACTGCTGATCGCCGCGGTGATCATGTCCACCTGATCGATGGTATCCGCACGCTTATGTCAGCGATCCGGGCGCGCATGGCCGCCGGGCCGTCGCGATGCTGAGATCAATCGGTGATCGACATCCTCGCCGCGAACGCGGAAAAGACCGAACAGCGACGCCGGCCGACTGCCGAGAGTGTGCAGGCCGCCCGGGAGGCCGGTGCGTTCGCACTGGGCACGCCGGTCGAGTACGGCGGCCGTGGCGCCGGCGCCACCGAGGTGGCCCGCATGTTGACGACGATGGGCCGGGCCTGCCCGTCCACCGCCTGGATCGCCGCCACCAGCCTGACCGGCAAGGTGCTGGCCGCCCGATCGGGGGACTTCGGGGACCGGGCGCGGGCGACGATGTTCGCCGATCCGGACGCGCTGTTCTGCGGGACGGGCCGCCCTGGGGGCCACGGCGAGCGCGGTGCGGAGCACGTACGGATCAGTGGCCGTTGGTCATCGGTCTCCGGTTGCGAGGACGCGGAGTGGGCGGCCCTGGCCACCATGGTCGACGGCACGTTTTCCATGGCGGTGATCCCGATGGCCGACCTCACCGTCGACCGCGACTGGGACGTGGCCGGCATGCGCGGTACCGGCAGCCACACCGTGGTGGCCGAGGGCGTTCTGGTCGACGCCGACTTCGTGACCCCGCTCAAAGCACCCCCGACCGCGGCGTCCCGGCGGCTTTTCGGTGTCGCCCACCTGGCCCCCGTTGTCGGTGCGACCTTCGCGGCCCTCGACCTGACGGTGGCGATGTTCGCCTCGAGCCGCAAACCCTTCATGACCTCCTACGCCAGCATGGGTGAATCCCCCGGCGCCCGGCACTGGCTCGCCGAGGCCGCCACGCTGAGCGAACGCGCCGAGCGCACCATGCTGACCGTGGCCGCCGAGGTCGACGAGAGTGCCGCCCTGAACGACCGCGACGCCGGCCGGATGGCCCTGAACCTGGCCGACGCCGCCCGTGACTGCCGTCAGGCGGTGGACCTCATGCTGGACCTGCACGGCACGGGTGCGTTCGCCACCAGGAATCCGCTGCAACGCCTGTGGCGTGACGTCGCGGTCGGCAGCCGTCACTTCCACCTCAACCGCTACCTCGCGGTGGAGGGCTACGGCGCACTTCTGGCCGGCTGACCCCGTCCATCGAGGCGTGGCGGCCGGTACGGCGTACCCGTTGATGAAGGTTCCCTGAAGGTGATCTTCGGATACTCGGTGGATGGAACAGATCGCGGTGGTGCTGCGCGCGACGGACGCGCTCACCGGGGAAGGGCTCGACGGGCTGCTGAGCGGGCGGCCGGGCATCGTGATCCGGCGGGAGGTGGCCGGCGCGGCGGTCGTCGTGGTCGCGATCCGACGGCTGACCACCCGGGCGCTCGGTCTCCTGCGCCGGTTCCGTGCCGAGTCGGGCGTGCCGATCGTGCTGGTCGGCGACGAGATCGGCGAGTCGGAGCTGCTGGCGGCGATCGGCTGCGGTGTGGTGGCGATCATCCCGCGACGGGCCGTGACCGCCGAGCGTCTGGCGCACAGTGTGACGGTCGCGGCGTCCGGCGGCGGTGTGATGCCTCCGCATCTGGTCGGTGGGCTCCTCAAACACATCGAGCGGCTGCAGAGCGACGTGCTCGCCTGGAACGATGCGAACCCGTCCCGGTTGTCCGCGCGGGAGACGGAGGTGCTCCGGTTGCTCGCCGACGGGCTGGACACGGTGACGATCGCCGGGCGGCTTCGCTACTCCGAGCGGACGGTCAAGAACGTCATCCATGGTTTCACCCGCCGCCTCCAGCTGCGCAATCGTTCGCACGCGGTCGCTTACGCGGTACGAGCGGGTTTGATCTGACCCGCCTGCGGATCAGCGGCCGTTCCTGGGCCGCGCGGGGCAGGTCGTCGCGGTCGACGTCGGGGTCGGTGGCGCGTCCGGGCAGCGCCGGGCGCACGCGGGCCAGGAGCATGTGGAAACGGTCCAGCCAGGCGGGCGGGGCGGTGCGCTCCCGGAAGACGGCGTGGGCGACCTCGGCGGCGGACTCGTAGGAGCCGCGCCGTTCGTGGGTGCGCGCGATCAGCCAGCGCATCTCGGCCTCCAGGTCACGGTCGGTCGTGCGGGTCGCCACCCAGGTCGCGGCCACGATCGTGTCGCCGTGCAGGCGGTGCTGGACGCGGGCCGTCCACGCCGTCAGGTGCAGGCGGTCGTCCTCGGGCATCAGCTCGGTGCCGGCGCGCTGGAGCGCGGACAGCGCCACGCCCGGGGCACCGGCGGACAGGCGGGCGACGACCGTGAGCAGCCAGGCGCGGACCGGGGCGTCGAACGGTACGCGGCCGTTCAGGTATTGCGCGGCGACGCGTTCCGGTGAGGCGCCCGCGGCCGCGAGCCGTTCCGCGGCCGTGCGGTGCAGCATGACGCGCAGCACGACCGGCGCGCCGTCGTGCAGCGTGCGGGCCGCGACCGGCGCCCGGAACGCGACGCGGTCGCCGGACCTGGTCAGCACGCCCGCGGCTACCGCGGGTGCGAGGAGCGTGTCGAGCTCCTCGCGGGGGAGCGCGGTCGCCGTGGACAGTTCGCCGAGGTCGCACTCGCCGGTGCCGGTACCGGTGGTCAGCGTGGCGATCGTGCGTAGCGCCTGGCGGGCGGCGGGGGCGAGCGGGGCGAGGTGCGCGGCGGTGACCGGTTGCAGGTCCGCGCCGGTGGCCAGCGCGCGGACGTAGCCGGCGTGACCGCCCGCGTCCGCGATCAGCCGTCGCAGACGGTCCGGGCCGAGCGGTTCCGGCGCGACCGATTGCGCGAGCGCCCTCGCCTCCCGGTCGTCGAGCATGCCGGGCCGGACGAGTGCGCTGTTCAGCGCCGCCCGCCGATCCATCGTGACGCGACGCAGCTCGGTCAGCCGGTCCCGTTCCGCGGCGGCGAACGGCCCCGGAACCCCGGCGAGCGGCTCGGTGTCACCGGCGTCCGGCAGGAGGCCGCCAGCCGACCGGCCCGGCGCGTCCTCGGCCCACAGCCGCAACGCCGCGTCCAGTTCCGCGGCTTCCGCCGTCGGATCGCCGTCCGTCCGGTGCCGTCGCGCTTGTTCGCGGAGCGCCTCGAAGCGGGTGACGTCGATCGCGTCCGGCGGCAGCAGGAGCGTGTAGGTGCCGCCGCCGGACGACAGCACGTCCCGGTCCGGGCCGAGCGCCGCCCGCAGGTCCGACACGTAGGTGTAGAGGCTGCCCGTGGCGCTGACCGGTGGATCCTCGCCCCAGACCGCCGCGATCAGCTCGTCGCGCGTGACCGCGTGCCCGGCCTGCAGCGCGAGCGCCGTGAACACGGCCGTCCGCCGTCCGCCGCCCAGCACGACCGGCCCGCCGTCGCGCGCGATCGTGACCGGGCCCAGCAGTCGTACCCTCATGGTCGCTCCTGGAGATTTTCTGAAGTGCCGTCGTGCACTGTGCGGGAGTGGGACACGTCGACGTGGTGGTGAACGCGCCGGATCCGCTGTACCGGGAGGGGCTGCGGCGGCTGCTCGACGCCTATCCGGGCCTGCGGATCGGTGAGCGGCACGGGGACGTGCTGGTCGTGGCCGCGGAGCTGCTGACCGCTGACGTGGTCGGCATGCTGCGGCTGCATGCGGTCGAGAATGCCACGCCGGTGGTCCTGGTGCTCGGCGAGCCCGGTGCGGACGAGGCGCTGGCGGACTGCCGTGTCATGGCGGTGCTGTCGCCGCATGCGCTGACCGCGGACGTGCTCGGCCGCGCGGTGCTGGACGCGCTGAACGGTACCGTCCGGGCGGGTGTGCCGGACGGGGACGGCGGGCCCGCGTTCACGGAGCGGGAGCTGGACGTGCTGCGCCTGCTCGCCGAGGGGCTGGAGACGGACGAGATCGCGGTGAAGCTGGCCTACTCGGAGCGGACCGTCAAGAACGTGATTCACGGCATCAACCACCGGTACGGTCTGCGGAACCGGTCGCATGCGGTCGCGTTCGCGCTGCGTACCGGCGTGATCTGAATCGTTCACAGCGCATAGGTGGTGAACCAGCCCGCGACCACCGACGACGCGCGCAGCCCCGGCACCTCGGCCGGGCGGAGCCGGTCCGCGGTGTCCCCGCTGCCGAGTTGCCCGGTGCCGTTGAACCCCCAGCAGGAGACCACCCCGCCGGTACGGACCGCGCAGCTGTGCGCGAACCCGGCCGTGACCGACGTCCACCCGTCCGTGCCGACGCGCACCGGCCGGTCGCTGTCCGCGGTGGTGCCCTGCCCGAGCTGCCCGTGCCGGCCGTCCCCCCAGCACCACAGCGTGGTGTCGTCACGCAGCGCGCACACATGCCGTTCGCCGAGCGTGACCGCCGTCCATCCGCCCTGGTCGCCGACCCGGGTGGGCGTGTCGCGGGACGCTGTCCCGGCCGTGCCGAGCTGACCGTGGTCGCCGAGTCCCCAGCACCACAGCGAGCCGTCGGCGCGCAGGCCGCAGCTGGTCCCGCCGCGGACGGACACGGCGGTCCAGCCGGTGTCGGTGCCGACCGGCAGCGGCGCGGTCGCGTTGGCGTTCCCGCCGACGCCGAGCTGGCCGTACCTGTTCTGTCCCCAGCACCACAGTCGTCCGCCGGACGTGATCGCGCAGGTGTGCGTCTCCGACGTCGCCACGTGCTCCCAGTCGTGCCGGTCGCCGATCCGGACCGGTTCGTGGCGGTCGTTCGTGTCGCCGGTGCCGAGCACGCCGGTGTCGTTGTCGCCCCAGCACCACAGGCTGTGGTCGGCCGCGATCGCGCACGAGTTGTACCGGCCGGTGGCCACGCCGGTCCAGGTGCCGCCGGGACGTACCGGGGTGAGGTCGGGCCGCTGGACGACGTCGCCCAGCCCGAGTTGTCCTTGCCCGTTGGAGAAGCCGCACCACAGCGTGGCGTCGTCACGCAGCGCGCACATGCTCAGTCGTCCCGGCGCGACCTGCCGCCAGCCGTCGCCGAGCGTGTCGACGCCTGCGGTGACGAAGCCGAGCTGGCTGTCGGAGTTGTAACCCCAGCACCACAGCGTCCGGTCGGTGCGCACCGCGCAGGTGCCGGTCGACGCCGTGGACACGGCCGCCCAGCCGGTGGGTTCGCCGGCCGCGGCGGGTCTGCGGCGGGTCGCGAAGTCTCCGGTGCCGAGGTCGCCGCGGAAGTTGTCGCCCCAGCACCACAGGCTCTCGTCGGCGCGGATGCCGCAGGCCGCGTCGATGCCGGTGGACACGGTCCGCCAGAGTCCGCCGACGCGGGTGGGCGCGGCGCGGTCGGTCTCGTCGCCGACGCCGAGCCGTCCCGCGCGGTTGCCGCCCCAGCACCACAGTTCGCCGTCGCCGCGCAGGCCGCACGCGTACAGGTCGCCGGTGCCGGCCGCGGTCCAGCCGGTGTCGTCGCCGACCCGGGTCGGTGCGGCGCGGTCGGTTGCGCTGCCGGTGCCGAGCTGGCCGTGGTCGCCCCGGCCCCAGCACCACAGTGAGCCGTCGACCCGGATCCCGCAGGTGGTGGTCGTCCGCACGGACACGTCCGACCAGCCGTCGTCGCTGATCAGGGCCGGTGTGCTGCGGTTGCGGGTGTCGCCGGTGCCGAGCTGGCCGTCCGTGTTGTAACCCCAGCACCACAGGCTGCCGTCGTCGCGCAGCGCGCACACGTACCCGTTTCCGGCCGCCACCCGCGTCCAGCCGGTGCGGTCGCCGACCCGGGTCGGCTCGGCGCGTTCGTCGAGGTCACCGACGCCGAGCTGGCCGCTGCCGTTGTGCCCCCAGCACCACAGCGACCCCTCCGCGTGGATGCCGCAGGTGAAGGAACGCCCGGCGGACACGGCGAGCCAGGTGTCCGTGCCGACGCGGACCGGGCCGTACACCTCGTCGCCGGTCACGCCCACGCCGAGCTGGCCGCTCTCGGTCGCGCCCCAGCACCACAGGCTCGCGTCGTCGCGGAGCGCGCACGTGTGGACCGGCCCGGTCGACAGCGACGCCGGGTCCCAGGTCGCGTCCGTGCCGACGCGTGCGGGCACGGCCTGCGGCCGGAGGTCCGCGCCGAACCGGGTCAGTACCGCCGCCGGTCCCGTCCCGCTCCCGTTTCCGTTCATCAGCGGGTACGCGAGCGCCAGCGCGGCCAGCACGGCCACCGCGACCGCCCCGGCGATGATCGGCGTCCGGCGGATCCGGCGGGTTCCCGCGGCCGGGGGAGCGGGCCGGGTCAGGTCGGAGGTGGCGTCGCCGGTCGCCATCAGCCGGTCGAGCAGCTCCCGCGCCGTCGGCCGGTCCTCCGGGCGTTTGGCCAGCGCCGCCGCGACGATCGGCCGGAGCGCCTCCGGCAGCCCGGTCAGGTCCGGCTCGTGGGTGAGCACGCGCGCGGCGGTCGCGGCCATCGAGTCGGCGCGGAACGGTGACCGGCCCAGGCCCGCGTACGCGACCACCGCACCCCAGGCGAACACGTCCGCCGCCGGGGTCACGCCGCCCTCCGCCTCGAACCGTTCCGGCGCCATGTAGTCGACGGTCCCGACGAGCTGGTTGGTCCGGGTGTGCCGGCTGGCGCCGGTGACGGCCCGCGCGATCCCGAAGTCGATCACCTTGAGGCTGCCGGGCGGGAGCAGCACGTTCTCCGGCTTCAGGTCGCGGTGGATGACGCCCGCGCCGTGGATCGCGGACAGCGCGGTCGCCACGCCCACCGCGGTGGCCCGCAGCGCCGACGCGCGCATCGGCCCCTCGAGCATGACCACGTCGGCCAGGCTCGGCCCGTCCACGAACTCGGTGACCAGGTACGGCGTCTCGTGCTCCGGGTCGGCGTCGAGCACCTCGGCCGTGCAGAACGGCGGCACGGTCCGTGCCCGGTCGACCTCGGACCGGAACCGCTGCCGGAACTGCGGGTCCTCGCTCAGTGACGCGTGCATCGCCTTGACCGCGACGTACCGGCCGCCGGACTCGGCCAGGAACACGGTGCCCATGCCGCCGCGGCCGAGCACGCCGAGCAGGTCGTACCGCCCGAGCGTGACCGGGTCGGTCCGCCGTAGCGGTTCCATGCGGGGCGCACTCACGATGTCTCCTCGGGCCGGTCGGAACTCACGCGAACAAGACGACCGGATCACGCGAGATGTTCATTGTTGAGACGAGAATTCGCCACGCCGCCGGACACGGACGGTAGTCGATTCCGTTCACGGGGCCGGTCGGAACGAGACACCCGCGTACGCCTCGTAGTCGCGGACCGTGCGGACCGGGCCGGTGCCGAACCGGCCCGGTGCCGGATGCCGCAGCAGCGTCAGCGCACGGCGGCGGCCCCGGCGGTCGCGGGCGGCCCATTCGCGGTGGTCGGTCCAGTGCCGGGGCGCGCCCGCCCGCACGTAGTGGTGCCAGGCCAGCACCTCGGCCGGGTGGAACAGGTCGTATCCCCAGGTGTACGCACGGACCGCGACCGTGATCTCCTCGCCCTGGAAGTAGAGCCCCGGATCGTACGGGACCTCGCGTGGGAACGAGCCGGGCGCGAACAGGAACCCGGCCGCGACGAACGCGGTGCCGAGCTCGTCGCCGAGCGGCGCGCTGCCGAACACCGGAAGGCCGTCGTCGCGCCACCGGTCGATCGTGATCCGGGTGGGCCGCCCGGCACCGGAGACCTCCGCGCCGGGCGTGTACCGCGGCGGATAACCGCTGATCACCGGCTTGGCGGAGCCGGTGCGGACGGCCGTGTCGATCAGGCGCCGGTCCCAGCCGGGCGCGAACCGGGTGTGGCTGTCCACCTGCAGATACCAGTCCGCGCCCCGGTAGTGGTCCATGATCACCGCACGGGCCCAGCACGCGCCCCGGCTCTCGCGCGCGTCGAACTCCAGCAGTGTCACCCGCGGGTCGGCGCGTAACGGCGTCACGTCCTCGTCGCCGCGGTGCTGCCAGTTGACCGTGATCCGGAGCGCGTCGGGCCGGTCCGCCTTCGCCAGGCAGTCCAGCACGGTCGGGACCAGCTCCGGATCACGGTACGACGCGACCGAGACGAAGATCGTCACCGGGGCGTGAACGTCACGGTCGCATCCCGGTCGCCGACCACCCACGGGATCACGGCCAGCTCCCGGTCCGGCTGTTCGGCGCGCATCCGCTCGTACGCGGCCGCCTGCTCCTCGCCGGTCATCGCGGCCGTGTCCCGCAGGAAGCCGCCGGTCAGCCGGAACGGCACTGGCCCGCCCGGATTGACCAGCGCGTCCGTGTCCGGCGGCAGCGCGGCCACCACCGCCGCCAGGTCCGCGCGCCGCCACTGCGGCGCGAACGCCAGCCGCCGCTGCGTGGCACTCGTCGCCAGCACCACGCACGGCACGCCGTCCGGCGCCCGGGTGATCAGCGGCCGCCCGTCGCCGTTCAGGCCGAGGTCCATCAGCGAGTCGCGCAGCAGCAACTGGATCTGCGCGGCCGTGGCGTCGCCGCGCCCGGCCAGCCGCAGCACCGCGTCGAGCGGGTCGGTCACCGCGTTCTCGTCGCGCGGCCGGTAACGGGAATTGCTCACGAACGGCGCGATCTCGCCGTCCTCGCGCAGCGGCCAGAAGCCGATCACGGCCTCGATCGGCGGCTCCTCGTCCTCCTCCGCCGGAACCCAGTCCGGGTCCATGAACAGGAAGTACGTGTCCCAGCGCTCCTCGGCCATCACAGGCTCCACGCCGGTGCGGCGGTCCGCGGGCGCATCAGCTCCGCGTAGGCGCGATGGAACCCGGCCGCGTCCACGACCGGCGGCGCGAACGACCGGGCGGCGATGTGCGCGGTCAGCTCCGGATCGGGGGCCAGCCCGTGGACGCGCAGGTAGTAGGCGACGCCGTCCGGCCAGATCCACGCGCCGTCCGTGCGGTAGCTCATCGGCACGACCGCGCCCGGCGACGGATCGGTCACGTCCGCCATCAGCTGCGCGGTCAGCAGCAGCGGCGCACCGGCGTCCAGATAGGACAGCAGCGCGGTGCGATCGGCGATCCGGGGGTGCGCGTCGTCGAAGACCGGGCCCCGGGCCGGATCGACGCGGTCGAACAGCCGCGCCGTGCGTACCCCCGGAAGCTCTTGATCTGTCCACAACAGAGTGGAGGACTGCCGGGCGAGCCGCTGGTAGGGCGGCAGCGTGGTCCCGGCCGTGAACACCTCGGCCGGTGTGCGGGCCGCGAGCGCGGGCAGCGCGTCCGGCGGCACGTCCGCCTCCAGCAGGAACACGCGCACGGACGGCTCCGGTTCGTCCGGCCCGATCCGCCACGCCCGCCACAACGCCCGCGCGCCCGGCAGCGCCGACACCGTTGCGATCGCCGCCCGGTCCGCGTCGTCCGCACTGGCCGCCGCCCACGCGTCCGGGCCGGTCAGGTCCAGCGCCGGCGGCATGCGGTCGCCGAACAGCGCCGGATCGCGCAGCGCCGGGCCGAACATCCAGCGGGTCGGCGGCATCGAGGCGGCGGGCGCGGTCCGCAGCCGGGCGACCTCGCGCGCGTCCGGCGCGAGCCCGGCCAGCACGTCCAGATCCTCGCCGGACAGCGGCACCCGGTTACGGTCCAGGATCTCCGCGATCCCGGCCGCGACCTCCGCGAGCCGCCCGCCGGCCAGCGCCGCGCGCAGCCCGGTCAGCCGGTCCGGCCGCTCCACGAAACCTGCCGTGAGCAGCAGCAACCCGTGCAGCCGGGCGGCGGGCGAGACCACCGTGATCAACTCCTTGTCTGTGGACGGATCGACCATCGCACGCCGGTCACCCCGCCGGTCCGCGCGCGGGCCGGGCCGTGCCCGATCCGGCCGCGGACCGGTCCGATCGGGCAGGTCTCAGTCGAGGAGCGCCTCGCGCAGGAACGCGCCGGAGAACTGCGCGGGCGCTGCGCTGTTCAGGTTGACCAGCACCTCGGCGCCGTCCGGCAGCCGCTCGATCAGGCCGAGCAGGTCGGTCCGCACCCAGTCCGGCGCCGGAATGCCGCGCTGCGCGTCGCTGGTCGCCAGCACGGCACAAACAAGATCATCAGCGGGTACGAGCAGGAGCGCGCGACCGTCGCCGTTGAGTGCCAGATCGTACTCGTTCTCCCGGAACAGCCGCCGCAACTCCGCCACGTCCAGCCGGTCCGCCACCGCCTCCGCGATACCGTCCCCGAGCGGATCGTCCGCCATGTGCCCTCTCCTCCTCGTGGTCACCGGCGGCGCGAACCGCTGCCGGACGCCTGTTGTTGCTGGCCACCGCTCGGCATCGGGTCGAAGCGCTGGATCACGCCGCCGTCGCAGACCGCCATCGGATTGACCGCGTAGGGGTTGAAGAACCGCGCCAGCACGCGGCCGGTACCGGCGTAGACGCTGCCCCGGTGATCGCGGGCGCGCAGCTCGGCCGCGACCTGACCGGCGAGCGATCCGTTCGGGCCGGGCGCCGCGCCCCTGCACTGGAGCAGGAAGAACTCGGTGTCTCGCCCGGAACCGAGCGCGTCCAGCACGCCGGCCTGCGCCATCAGGCGCACCAGATTCCAGCCGTCGATCCACCAGGCGCTCTCGTCATGCTTGGCCAGAGAGGCCAAGCCGGGCGTGCTGTGCCCGTCCAGAATGATCTTCGCCGGCCGCTGTCCGCCGCCCAGATCCCTGAAAGGCGTGCGTTTCTCGACGCGTCCGCTGTTCCAGTCGTAGGGCACGGACCGGTCCGGCGTGCCCTGATACTGCTCGTAGAAGCGCAGGCCGTCGTCCACAGCCGTCTTGGCGGTGTCCTCCATCTCGGCGACCTCGTTCGTCGCCGACGGCAGGCCGAAGCCGATCGCCACGTCACCGCGCCGCGTGATGGCCATGGCGACCTCCCGGTAGTCGATCGGGACCTCCGGGCCGCCGGTCGCCGGCCGGGCCACGGCCCGGTCGCCGGGCGCGATGTCCGGCATGAAGGCCGGTTGCGCGGGCTGGTAGTAGGCCAGGGCCGGTGGCGGGGCCTGGTAGTAGCCGGGTCCAGGCTGCGGCGGCGGTTGCTGACCCCAGTAACCGGCCTGTGGCGGTTGCTGGCTCCATTGGCCGCCCTGCTGGGACGGTCCGTAGCCGTGGCCGTGCGGTGGATAGGGGTCCATCCAGCGGATCGGGTCGACGAGCGGGCCGGGGGAGGGGCGTGCGTTGCCGGTTTCGGCACCGTCGACGATCTCGATCAGGCGGTCGCCGTCACGAGGCCCGGCCGGATGGATCCGGCCCTGCTCGTCGACGTGGGTGCCGGTCACGTAACCGCCGGTGCCGTCCGCGCTGGTCCAGTACGTGTTGGTGGGCGCGACGATCCGCGTACCCGCCGGAAGATGTCTCGACAGTTCCTGGGCGAAACCCGCGGTGTCGCACGCGGCCAGGAACACCGGCATGCCCGACCGGTAGGCCGGATCGTTCTGGATCTCCGCCGCCAGCGGGACCGGGCCACGGCCGCCGATCCAGGACGGGCCGCCGTGCCCGAACACCGTGTAGTGCCCGGCCACCGCGTGCAGCGGCGTCGAGTGCCCTGCCGGGAGATAGGCCCGGCCCGGACCGTCGGCCAGCGGCGTCGCGCGCGGCGGCTGCGGCACGTCACCGAACCGGCGCAGCTCGCCGCCGTCCGCGACCGCGATCCGGCTCAGTTCCGGTTCCGCCGAGCCGTCGATGAACACGTCCTGGGTGCCCGCGTAGACCTCGCCGGTGTGCCCGTTCCGGGCGAGCTCCGCGCGCGCGTTCTCGGCGAACAGCATGCCGCCGGTACCGGCCCCGCCACGGCAGGCGAACAGCAGCACCGGCGACTGCGGCCCGGACCGGGCCGCGTTCAGGCCGCCCTTGTGCACGAACAGCCGGCTGGCGTCCGGCATCGGGATCCGCACCTCGGCCAGGTCCGGCAGTCGCGCGGTCCGCTGCCGTCCGACGACCCCGTGGCCGTCCCACAGCAGCGGTTTGCGCCCGCCGAACGCGAACGGCGTCCGCCGCGTCTCCGGGCCGTCCTCCGGCCCGGGATGGTCTGGATTCCCCGGGTACGACTCGTAGGTGTCCAGCGGATCGGCGTCGATCGCCTTCGCGTCCTCCCGCATGGCCGCGGCGTCCGCCGCGTTCAGCGGGAAGCCGATGCCGACCCGCTCGCCCGCCTGGTTCGTCAGGTCGATGCTCCAGATCGTGTCCGGGTCGATCGCCCGCAGGCCTTTCGCGTCCGGTGGGTAGCCGTAGATCGTCCCGGGTCCCGGTTGCCGGGCGCCCGGGGCCGCCGGTCTCACCGGAGCGGCCGGTGCCGTCGGTGCGGGACCGCCACGGCGGCGCGACCGGCGCTCCAGATACTCCTCCACGGGTGTCTGCCCGGCCGGATCGGCGTGGCGGGAGGGCGGCCTGGTCCCGGAGCCGCCGGAGTGCTGGCCGATCGCCGGGTGCGAGCTGGACGACGCGTAGGGGATTGGTGAGGCGTAGGGGATTGGTGAGGCGTAGGGATCCGGGGCGCCATGGCCGGTGTACGACGTCTGGGCGTAGCCGGGGCTCGGCGGAGCCAGGAACGTGCCGGGGCCGCTCGGGCTCGGTAGCGGCGCCGGAACGGTCGAGTAGCGCTGCGATCCGGCTGGGCCGGGCGTGAACGGCATCAAGAACGAGTCCTGCTGCGCCTGCGGTGGCGCCGGATCCGAATAGGACCAGCCGGTCAGCGGCGCCGTGATCGTGGTCGGCCGGGGCGGCCCGAGCCGCCGGAACCGGCCGTTGCGCACGTTGAGGCCCATCACCGTGCCGCCCCGATGGGTGAACACGCCGTCCCGGTCGGTGCCGATCGGGGAGTAGACCTCGTCGGTCGCGCCGAAGAACCGGCGGTTACCGATCAGCGCGCCTCCCCGCTCCGCGTCCAGCGCGAGTGCGGTCGCGCTGGCCACGTCGCCGGTACCGCCGTCGGTCTGACCCGCATGGCAGGCGACGAGCACGAAGTCACCCGGCCGGGCGGCGGCCACCTGCGCGAACAGCGAGTGCATATACATCGCGCGACCGAACTGGTCCGGGTCGAACTTCAGCCGCCGGTCGCTGCCCAGCGGCGACGCGGAGAAGACCTCTTCGGACGAGTGGACCGCGATGATTCCCGGTTGCGGCTGCCAGCCGGCGCGGACCCGGCCGCGCCCCACCCACCAGGCGAAGTCCGAGCGGGCGTCGGTGGCGTCCACGCTGTGGTAGTACGAGGCGCGGTCCGGGTTGTTCGCGAAGTCGCCGGTCGTCAGGTTCGCGTCGGCCCGCTCCCAGCGCGACTGCCGCGTCAGGTCGTCCGACTTCGACGGGTACGCCATGCCGAACAACAGGCCGCCGGGTCCGTACAGCGGCGTGACCGAGATTTCCCCGGCGCGGATCGTGACCACCCGCCCGCTGCCGGTCCGGGCCCAGACCAGGTCCGGGTCCGTGGTGGTCTGCCGCCGCCGGACGCTCGCGATCATGCTGTCGTTCTGCGGATTGAGCAGCCCCACACCGAACCGCGAGTACGACACGTAGGGATCCCCGCGCTCCATCCAGGCGATTGCGTCGGGTCCGGGTGTGTGCGTGCTGTTGGGAAGTGGGGTGGTGGTGATGGTGTCGTCGTCGTTGAGGGTGACGGTGACGAGGTGGTCGGTGTCGGTGGCCGGTGCGGGGAGCATCCTGCCGTCGGTGTCGACCACGATTCCCGCGACGTGGCCGTGGGTGCCGTCTGGGTTGGTCCAGTAGGTGTTGGTGGGTGCGGTGATGGTGGTGCCGGGTGGTAGGTGGAGGGCGAGTTCGCGGGCGAGGTCGGCGGTGTCGCAGGCGGCGAGGAGGACGGGTTGGCCGGGTTGGTGTCCGTTGGTGCGGATGTCGGCGGCGATCCGCTCGGGCGTATGCCCTCCGATCGCGCCGGGGTTGCCGTGACCGAACACGGTGAAGTGCCCGTCCGTGCCGGTGAGCGCCGGGCTGGCGGTGTAGGCGATTCCTGATCCGCCGGCCAGCGGGACCGCTGCGGGGCCGACCGGTGCCGGTGCGGCGGGTGACGGATCGCCCCGGCGGGCGGAGCCGCGCGGCGGGGACGGCTCGTCGTCGCTGCTGCTGTCGTCCGACGACCAGCCGGACTGCGCGGTGACGGGGGCATTGTCGAAACGCCGGAAGACGCCGCGATGCTCCACGTAGAGGCTGGGCTCGTCCGGTATCGAGGTGGCGTACGCGGCCGCGTTCTGCGTCGGTGTGAACACGGACACGCTGAACCCCTGCCGGGCCGTCTCGGTCGCGACGTCGAACCCGAGCCCGCCCGGCCCGGCGACCGCGCCGGACACGCAGGAGAACATCAGGATTCGCTGCCGGACCGCCGTGCTCGCGTTGTTCAGGAAGCCGTGGTACAGGCTCAGCCGGGTCAGGTTCGCGCCGTCGATGAACATCATCCGGCCGCCGACCCAGATCTGCCCGCGGTACGGGCTCCCGTGTACCAGCAGCAGTTCGGCCCGCATGCCGGTGCCGCCGTGCTCCTGACCCGGATAGGCCTGCGTGACCACCTGGGCCTGCTGATCGTGCGCGCCGGGGTACCGGTGGTAGGCGATCAGCCGGTCGTCGCCGATCACGCTCGCGGCCTGCTCGAAGTTGCCGTAGTCCGCGGCGCTCCACGGATAGCCGATCCCGTTCCGGTTGCCCCACCGGTCCCGCATCACCTCCACCCAGACCGCGTCCGGATCGATCTGCTCGTCCGGCGAACCCATTGTCGGGCGCGCGTGGATCGGATCCGTCCACGCGATCGCGTCGGGTCCGGGCAGGTGCGCGCTGTTGGGCAGCGGTGCCCTGGTGATGGTGTCGGCCTCGTCCCGGGTGACGGCCACGAGGTGGTCGGTGCCGGTGGCGGGTGCGGGGAGCACCCGGCCGTCCGTTGGTGGCCGTTGGTGCGGAGGTCGGCGGCGACCTGTTCGGGTGTGTGCCCGCCGATGCTGTGCGGGTTGCCGTGGCCGAACACGGTGAAGTGCCCGTCGGGGCCGGTGAGTGCCGGGTCGGCGGTGTAGCCGATTCCTGATCCGTCGGTCAGCGGAACCGCCGGGGCGGCGTCCGGGACGATGGCGGCCGGCGCCTGATCGCCGCGACGGGAGTAGCCTCGGGGCCGCTCCTGCGGCGATGCGGTGTGGTTGCCGCCCTGCGAGGACGGTCCCGCGTATCCGGACGGTCCGGCGTAGCCGGCCGGAGCGGGGGCGTTGCCGAACTGGCGGAACCGGCCACGGTTTTCGATGCCGAACATGTTGCGTGGCTCCGTGACCCATGCGCTGACCAGCATCGGCTGGGTGGCGGCGATGGTGGCGTTGCGATGGCCGCGCTGCCGGGCCTGCGAGCTGAAGTCGAACGCCAGCCCGCCCGCGGTGGTGAGCTGACCGGCCTCGCAGCCGATCATCATGATCGGAGAGTCGAGCGCGCCGGGCGTGGAGAGGAAGCCGCGCGTGACGGCGAGGTTGAACAGGTTGCGGCCGTCGATCTGGTACTCCCGGCCGTAGTAGGTGATGTCCGCGTAGAACTCGTCACCGTGTGCGAAGAAGAGGTTCGGGTTCGTCTCGGACAGCGTCACACCCCCGATGGACGGCATCGCATACTCCGTGTCCGCGGGGGTACCCGACAGGTCGGACTCGCCCTCGTACTGGTCGAACCGGGCGAAGTTCCGCAGACGGAGCATCGCGTTGAGATTGATCAGCAGATCCTCGTCGTCGCTTTCGCTGGTGAAGCCGAAGATCCGGTATCGGCCGTCCGTGAAGACCTGTACGTCGACGCCGGCCGGATCGATCACCTCGGTCGCCAGCGACTCGCCCTCGGCGGGCATCGCGCGGATCTCGGGCACCGGCGGCCGGCGTGGCGGAGCCGGTGGCGGCACGTAGGGCTTGTCCGGCGGAAGACCACCGCCCCTTCCCGGCGGAGGCGGAGGCGGCGGACCGTAGCCGCCCGCGTAGGACGGATAGGGCGTGTAGGCGACCGGCTGGCCGGCGTAGGAATGCCCGTACATCCACCGGACCGGATCGGCCGGCGCGGTGGGGTCGCCGGCGATCGGCGTGGTGGTGATGGTGTCGTCGTCGTTGCGGGTGATGGTGACGAGGTGGTCGGTGTCGGTGGCGGGTGCGGGGTGGATGCGTCCGTCGGTGTCGACGGTGGTGCCTGCGACGTGGCCGTGGGTGCCGTTGGTGGCCGTTGGTGCGGAGGTCGGCGGCGACCTGTTCGGGTGTGTGCCCGCCGATGCTGTGCGGGTTGCCGTGGCCGAACACGGTGAAGTGCCCGTCCGGGCCGGTCAGCGACGCATCCGCGGTGTAGGTGATTCCTGATCCGCCGGTCAGCGGGACCGCCACGGGGCCGACGGGGACCGTGGCGGCGAGGGCCGGGTCGTTCGCGAGGCCGCCGCGGCGACGGCTGCCGCCACCGCTCTGCGGCGGGTAGTCGTGTGACGAGGAGTGCCGGTCTGGTCCGCGGCGCGCGCCGGAGGACGACGACTCGGCGTACGACGAGCCGGACCGGTGGTGGCCCGAGGCGTCGAAGCGCATCATGATGCCGTCGTCGCGGACCGCGAGCGGCGTCGGGTATTGGTCGGCCGGTACATGCTGCGGCGGCGGCTGGCGCAGCTGCACGGTGTCGGTACCGGCGTAGACCGCGCCGACGTGGCCGTAGCGGGCCATCTGGCGAGAGAAGTCGTAGGCGACACCGCCCGGCCCGGCCGACTCGGCGGCGTTGCAGTGCGTCATGACGATGTCCGAGGCGAGGCCGCCCCTCGATCGGTGCAGCACGCCGTAGTGGTTGATGAGCCTGGCCAGGTTCTTGCCGTCGGTTCCCCAGTACGAGTCGTCGGTGAAGACCAGGCCGATCATGGTCGCGCCGCCGTGGCCGTCGATGAACAGCATGTTCGACGAGGCCGGTGGACCGGTCTGACCGCCGGGCATCGGGATCTGCTGCCGCCGGTGCGCCCACTCGTGCCGGGGAGCGCCCGGCTCGTGCCGAGGATAGCGGTCGTAGGCGGCCATGCCCTGGCTGTGCGCGTACCGGGCCTGCCTCTGCATGAGCGCGGATTCGGCGTCGTCCCGCGGGAAGCCGATCGCGATCGGCACGGAGCCCTCGTAGGTGATGACGTGCTTCACCCACGCGGGCTGGATCGTCTCCCACGTGTCGCCGTGGTTCTTGATCGCCTTGATCTCCTCCACCGGAGGAGCGGCCACGGGCGCGGGCGGCGGCATCGGCGGCATGGACGGTGGTGGTGGGGGCGGCGGTGGTGGTGGCGCGTACCCGCCCGGGTACGGCGCGTAGCCGGAGTAGCTCGCGGGCTGGCCCGGAGCGTAGGCGGGCTGACCGGAATATCCGGAGTAGCCGTAATAGCCGTTCGGGCGGTACGGGTCCATCCACGCTCGCGGCGAGGCCGGGACCCGGGGGTCGTTGGCGATCGGCGTGACGGTGACGGCGTCGTCCTCGCCGCGGCCGACGGCGACGAAATGGTCGGAGTCGCCCGCCGGCGCGGGGTACATCCGGCCGTCGGCGTCCACGGCCGTGCCCGCCACGTGCCCCCCGGAGCCGTCGGGACCGGTCCAGAACGTGTTCGTGGGTGCGATGACCGTGACGCCGGGCGGCAGGTGCAGGACCAGTTCCTCGGCGAAATCGGCCGTGTCGCAGGACGCCAGCAGGATCGGCGTGGCCGGATCGAATGCCGGGTCGGTGTGGATGTCGGCCGCTATCTGCTCCGGCCCGTGACCGGCGACCGAACCAGGGCTGCCGTGCCCGAACACGGTGTAGTAACCGTCCCGTCCGCGCGGTACCGGATCGCTGTCGTCCACATAGGCCAGTCCGGCGCCGGTGGCGAGCGGTCGTCCCGATACCGGGACGCCGGCGCGGGGCGGCGGCGGGGCGGCCGGCGTCGTCCCGTCACCGCGGCGCCGGCTCCAGAACCGGGGCCGCCTGCTCGACGACCCCGATGACGAGGATTGCGCAGGTGGTGCGGGTGCAGGTGCGGGCGGCGCGTAGGAGGACGGGCCCGGTGCATACGAGGACGGGCCCGGCGCGTAGGGATCGGCGTACGGATTCGGCGCATACGTCGCCGGTGCATACGGATCCGGGTAGGTACTGCCGTACCCCGTCGGTGGAATGGGCGACTGGAAGGACACCGCGCGGTCACGAGCGGTCCGGACCACGTCGCTGATCTGCCGGAAGTCGTGTGCGAAGCCGTCCGGCGTCACGCGCGGCGGGCCGGCGAAGCGCGCCTCCACGACCGGCTTGCCCGGGAACTCGCGCCCGTCGTTCGTGTCCGGTGGCACGGTCGTCATCAGGCTGTCGAACGCCTCGTTCTGCCCGATCGACTCCACGCCGGGGTACAGCGCGGCATCCACGTACGCTTCGATCCGCCGCCGCTGCGTGTCGTCCGCTATCCGGCGGCTCAGCGGATCCCGGGCGTCCGGCGCCTGTCCGGACCGCTCCAGGATCGACTGCCGCATCGCGTTCTTGATCCCCGCACCGTTGGACGCGAGGTACGTGCGCGCGTCCGGCGACAGCCCGGCCAGGTTGTCCGCCATCGACGTGCGGGACAGCGCCAGCGTGCGGTTCTTCGACAGTGGACTGTCGTCCACCGACTGGTAGACCAGCGCCGCGGTGTGCGCATAGGTCAGCGCCAGATGCCCGCGGATCTCGCTGGCCTGCTCGCTCGACGACACGCCCGGTACGCCCAGCGGTGGCGCCGCGCCGGGCTGCGCGGTGAACGGCACGCCCGCGTACCGGCTGGCGATGTCCGTGCCGAACGTGAGCGCGTGCCCCATCAGGCCCGTGGTGTCCCGCGCGTTCGGCCGCAGCGCGGCGGCGCTGTGATAGAGGTGGTCGAGCACGTCGTACATGCCCGCCATCGGCACGCCGAACGTGTACTGCATGTAGAGGTACGGCTTGGTCCCCGAGCCGAAGTTGCGCACGCGCGCGTCAGCGGTGTCCAGCGCGTTGTTGAACCGGAACTGCGACCCCAGCACGGAGCCCAGCCTGGCCTGGCGTGGCGCGCTCCGGATCCGGTTCACGGTGTCGGCGAACACGGCCAGCACCGCGTCCGGCGTCGGCAGGTGCGTCTCCTCCGGATAGTTGCGCACCGGCCGGAAGCCGAACTCCAGCCGGATGCCCCCGGCCGTCTCCACGGCCGTGATGTCGAAGTACGGGTGCCGCGCGATCAGGTCCTTCTCGTTCAGCTCGATCCCGCGCGCGGGCTCCAGCTCGGTGTAGTCCATCTCTGCCTCGGGCCCGACGGCCCGCCGCAGCGCATGCGGACGCTCACCACGCGGTACGGACGGCGCCGGATCGGTGGCCGGTGCTGGTTCGGGCGAGAGCGACGCGCCGAACCGCTTCAGGGCAACGCCCCGGTTGACGTCGATCACGTGCCCCGGGCCGGCGGCCGCGTCGAGGCTCACATCGCCGGTGAATCCGTATACCGGTGCCTGAAGCCCGTCCTGTACCGCCGCGTCGCGCAGCGTCGCCGCCAGCGAGTCCGGGCCGCCGACGGCCGCCTGGCACTGGAGCAGCAGCAGCGCGGGGTCTCCGTCCGGGACGCCCCTGCGCAGCCCGTGTGCCTCCGCGGACCGCAGCAGGCCCGGTCCGTCGAACAGCCAGGTCCGGCCGTCCTTGAACGTGATGCCCGCGAAACCCTCGGTGCCGTGGCCGTCGATCACGCGTAGCCGGTCCGGTGCCGGTAGCCCGGTCGGCGTCGGCCGCGCCCAGAAGCTTCCGTCCTCGTTCCTCCGGACGACCCGGTCATAGGTCCGCAGCGACGACGCGGCCAGCAGCGGGGCGTACGTGCGGATCGCCTTTGCCTCGTCCTCGTTCATCGGGAACGACACGCCGAAGAACCGGCCGTCCGCGGACTCCATCTCCACCACGAGCTGATCGGCCGGGTTCAACGCCACCGGCAACGAGTTCGGCGACCGTCGCCCGAACACCACCGGCCCGTGCCAGGCCGGCGCCGCAGCCAGCTGCGACGGACTCAACGGGCTGACCGGAGTGGCCGGCGTGCTCGGGCCGGACGCGGAGGTGTCGTCGTCCGTGAGTGGCGACACCGGACCGTCGTCCGGCCGGGCGAGATCGGTGTCGATCGTCAGGTCCGGCCGGGCCGGGGCAGTCGCCGGTGCGGTATCCGGAAGCGGCCGGGAGGCCGGCTCCGGTGTCGCGGACTCCGCGGGTGACGTGCCCGTCCGGTCCGGCCCGGCCGCGGTGTCCTCCACCACCGGTACGGCGTCCACCGTGTAGTCCGGATTCGGTGCGCCGGTCTGCCAGTCGGCCGTGCCCCAGCCGTCCGTCGACAGCGATTCGATCGTGGCCGGTGCGGGGTGGGTCGCGAGGCCGTCTGTCACGTTTACGCTGGTGTCGCGAGTGTCCGCAGTCCCGTCGGCCTGGTCCTCCGTGGCGGGCCCGGCGGCGGTGTTCCGGGGCGACCCCGGTGTGGTTCCTGGCGTGGCTCCCGGTGTGGCGCCTGGTGCCGCTCCGGAGAGCGCTGCCGGTGTCGCTGCGGGAACGGGTGCCGGGGCGGCCGCCGTCGGAGCCGTCGACGGTCCGGCTTCCGACGGCGAGGTGCTGTCGGACTCCGTTGCAGTCGGCGCGGCGGTAGGACCGGCGTCCACCGTGTAGTCCGGATTCGGTGTGCCGGTCTGCCAGTCGGCCACGCTCCAGCCGTCCATCGACAGCGCCGCGATCGACGACGGGCCGCGGGCCGTGCCCGGCCCGGGACCGGCCGGAGCCGGGTCCGTAGCCGTCCCGTTCGTGCCGGGCCGCTCGGCCGGTCCTGGGTCGACCGTGCGGTCCGGGTTCGGCGTCCCGGTCTGATGTCCGGTGGGTTCTCCGTCGTGCGTGGGCGGTGGCACGACGGTCGTCGCGCTGTCCGTCGCCGTTCCAGGCCGGGCCGGGGACGTCTGGTCTCCGTGCGCCGGGCCGCGTGTGCCGGGGTCGTCCGGGCGGACCGCACCGGCGGAGCCGGGATCGTCCCCGGTATGGGGTGCGGTCTCCGGGCGCTGCGCGTCGCCGGTGACGTCGATGCCGCCCGCTGCGGTGCCGCCGATGGTGCCGGCGGTGTCGGCTCCGGGGCGGTCGGTGGTGCTGGGGGCGGCTGGGCCGGCTACTCCCGCCGGGCCGCCGGCGGTGGCAGGACCATCAGACCCGGCCGGGCCGCCGGGTGCCGCCGTGCCGTTCGCGGACTGGGCGGGGACGGTGCCCACGACTCCATCCGGCCGGGAATCCGCGGCGCTGTCGGCGGTAGGCGGGATCGTCTGAGCGGTATTACCGGAAAGACTGGGATTGCCGGAATCGCCGGGTTGAGTCGCTGCCGCAGGCGGGACGGCGTCTGACGGACCCGGGGCGGCCGATATCGGGCTGCTCTGGGCGTCGGCGGTCGCCACCGGGCTGCTCTGGGCAGGGGCAGTCGTCACCGGGCCGCCCTGGGCAGGAGCGGTCGTCACAGGCTGTTCGGACTGGCCTGGGCGGGTACTGGATCCGGCCTCGGAAACCGACCCGCGGAACCGCCTGCGGCGGAACCGCCTGCGGCGGAACCGCCTGCGGCGGAACCGCCTGCGGCGGAACCGCCTGCGGCGGAACCGCCTGCGGCGGGCACACCGGTGCCGCCTCTGGTAGCGGTTCCCTGCGGCACGCCGGACCGGTCCACGGCCACGTCCCCGCTCGCTCCGGCCGCCGCACCAGGATCGGAACCATTCGCCGCGCCTCCTGGCGCCGTGTTCCCGCTGGACGCTGCGTTGCCGCCGGAGGAATGGTTGTTGCTGGATGGCGCGCTGTTGCCGAGTGCAGCATTACCGCCGGGCGGAGCACTGTTGCCGAGTGCTGGACTACTGCTGAGTGCGGGATTGCCGCCCGGCGACGGGATACCGGCAGATTCGGACCCTGCTGCGCCGCTGGATCCGGCGGTTAGGCCGTTCGAGCCGTCCCCATGCGAGCTTCCGGAACCGCCGCTCGCATCGCCGCCCGATCCGATGCCCGGAATGCTTCCGGCTCCGGAACCAGCCGCGTTTCCGGAACCGGCCGCGCTTTCAGAACCGGTGCCCGCGCTGCCGCCGGAACCTGCCGCGTTTCCAGAACCGGTGCCCGCGCTGCCGCCGGAACCTGCCGCGTTTCCGGAACCGGCGCCCGCGGCGCCGCCGGAACGGGTACTCAGGCCACCGCCGTCCGAACGGCTGTCCGGCCTGGCACTGTTCGATCCCGCGACCGGTAGGTCGCTGCCGGAACCGGCGCCCGAGCTTGCTCCCGGCGCCGCACCGCCGCGTGCCCCCGGCGCACCGCCCCCACGACCATCGGCGCCCAGCCCTATTCCGGCTCCCGTGCCCGCGCCGGCTCCCGCGGCCGGGCCGGTGCCACCAGGGTCGCCACCCGGTCGTGGGATGTCGACTGTGGTGGGTCGCGGCGTCGCCGGGGGCGGTGGCGGTGACTCTGGGCCGCCGGAGCCGAGATTGGTGCCGAGTTCGCGGGCGGACTTCTCCGCGTATCCGGCGAGGATCGACGAGGACATGGTGGCGGCGGCGGAGACGCCGCCGAAGGAGGAGCCGACGATCGCGCTGAACGACGCCTCGCCGATCGTCTCGCCGACCGCGCCGCTGCCGATTTTGCCGTGGTGGTTCTTGTCCAGGCCGGGGTAGAACTTGCCGCCGACCTTGGTGACGCCGCTGGTCACCAAGCCGATGTGGATGCCTGCCCAGAGGTCGTTCACCATGTTTTTCTTGTCGAACTTCTTCCGGGTGCCGCGTCCGAGCTGGATTATCTGGCTGACGGCGCCCTCGGCGACCTCCTGGATGCCCTCCTGGATCCCCTCGATGACCATCCGGGCCGGGATCTGGGACAGCCGGCCGTACGTCTGGCTGAAGATCTGATTGACCTGTTGCCGGCCGGCGCTGAGCAGCCCCGGCACGGCGCCGAACTGGCCGGAGGCGATCGCGGCCACGATGCCCAGCAGGATCGTGAACGCGGCGACCAGGATGTTGATCTGGCCGTAGTCGATCTCCTGGCGGGCGAGCTGGAGCAGCTGGCCGATGTTGGCGAGCTGTTGCGCGCCGGGGACCAGCGGATCGGTGATCCCGGCCTGGTACGTGCCGAACGAGCGTGCGGCCGGTCCCTCCAGGCTGCCGTTGAGCGACCGCCCGATCCCGCCGGTGCTGGCGGCGCCCGCCGCGATCGACCGGGCGAACGCGTCCAGTTCCTCGGCGAGCGCGCCGATCTGGTCGGGGCTGCCCTTCGGGTAGTGCTCACCGACCGTCACCAGGATGAAGTTGTAGACCCACTGCCAGTGCGGGTCCTGCGGGATCTGGAAGTCGCCCATGTCCGGTCAGGCGTCGGCGACGAGCGTGCCGTCGGCGTCGAACGTGACGACCGAGGGACGGTAGCCGTCCGCGCCCGCGTCGACGTCGGGCTTCTCCTTGAGCAGGAAGAACCGGCCGTCTTCCGGCTTGACCTCGTGCCCGTCGGTGGCGGTGACGCTGCTGTCCGCGGCGACGGGGAGGATCGACTCGTACCGGTTGGCGTCGAGCCGGACCATGCCGTCGGGGAGCGGTCGCAGCTCGATCAGCCCGTACCCGTCGGGTGGCGGTTCGCCGTCGATGGTGGCGCCGGCCCACTCCAGCGACAGCCGGTACTGCGACGTCGCCTTCGTCGTCGGGGTCAGCGCGTGCGCGCTGTCCGCGTCCGGCGTGATGTCACCACCGAGCGGGACACCCCGGTTCCGCACCCCGGCGACGAGCGGCGCGTCCACACCGGCCTGGGAAGCGTCCGACGGCGCAACCCCGGTCTGGAAGGGCCCGATCGGCGTCGCGCCGAACTCGTCGAAGGCGGCTTCCAGTGAGTGTGCGTCCTCCTGCGCGACGTCGTGCGCCGCCGCGTACGACTTCCCGGCCTGGCGCAGCCCGGACCCGGCGTAGCCGAGCGAGCCCTGCACGCCGCCGATGATGCCCTCGATCGTGTCCAGGTTCGCGGTGAACTGCTTCAGGAACGCGCGCCCGATCTCGTCGTCGCCGAACGCGTCCGCGTACCGGGCGCGGATGTCGGCGAGCGCCTCCATGTGCGCGTCGTAGTCGGAGGTGTGCTCGTCGTAGACACGGCCGAGTGCGTCGACGCCGTCCGGCCGGACCCAGAAGTCGCCGGTCGGCTGGCTCATGTGTCGCTCCGGTCCAGGCCGAGCGCCTCGCGGACGCTGTTGACCATCGGCGGTGCGCCGGGCGGCATCAGCGCGTCCGTGCTGCTCTCACCGCGGACCATGGCGGCCGCGTCGATCCCGGGCGGCAGCATCGGCGCCAGGAGCGCGGCGGAGGCGTCCATCACCTGCTCGCGTGCGTCCGCGTACGTCTTCATGATCAACGCGGCCAGTTCGGCGGGCGGCAGGCGCCGGGTCGCGCCGGTCGGGAACGCGATACCGGTCAGCGCGCCCTGCGGCCCGGCCGTGACCGTGACCTCGCGCCGCGGGGACGTCGCGGTCGCGGAGACCTCGTTCAGGCGTCGTTGAAGGTCGGACGCGCTCTCCCGATGCCGCTCGTACTCGGCGAACAGCGTCTCGATGTGGTCGCTGAAGTTCACCGGGCCAGTCAAGGCGGCCAGGCCGCCGGAAGAACCATTTCCCCGAGGGTACGGGTGCGATCGTGCACCGCCTCTTCCCACTCGGGCGGCCGCCGGGCCGCGAACGGCGACGAACCGGGCAATGCCGGGTGCTGTTCGTGCAATCCGGACACGTCGGGATGGCCCGGGTGTTCCCGGCCCCGAAGACTCGGCCGGGCAGCGCCGGAGGTCGTCTCCGCGCTCAGCACGCGAGAGGAGTATCGCGATGACCCAGCCGAACACGTCGGGCCAGGGGATGGCGACCGCCATCGAGGGGATGCGCATCGCGTCCCGGGAGTTCTCGGCGAAGTCCTCGGAGATCCAGGCCATGCGCTCCAGCGTCGCGGACGAGATGTCCGCGCTCCGGCCGTACTTCACCGGCGAGGCCGGGAACACGTTCCAGGCGGCGATGGACTCCTGGTCGGGGTCGCTCAAGAACGTCATCGACAAGCTCGACTGGATGCGCCAGGTCATGGACTCCTCGATGCACCAGAACATCAGCACCGCGCAGGAAACCGACCAGGCCGCCGCGCAGTTGCAGGCGTCGCTTCCCGGCTTCTGATCCGCCGGTCAACGAGGGAGAGCACACATGTCCGACTACGGATTCAACTTCAGCGTCGGTAACCAGACGCTCGACCACATGGCGCACGTCAAGCAGCAGATGGACCAGGCGCTCGCCGACCTGCAGAGCCAGGTGGACCCGCACGTCCAGGAGTGGGTCGGCCGGCCGAAGGACGAGTACACGGAGGCCAAGCGCGTCTGGCACCAGTCCGCGGAGGGGATGACGAACGCGCTCAACGCGGCACGAGCCACGCTCGGCGGCATCTCCGAGCAGATCGGCAACACCGAGCAGCGCAACGCCGCGATGTGGCAGAACCGCTGAACCCGCCGCACCAGTGGACGACCGGCCGCCCCGCGCGGCCGGTCCCGGCACCCGGACAGTGAGGGGCGACGATGGCGATCGACTTCACGTACGCGAACAGCAAGGCGGTCGAGTACCTCAAGCCGCTCGACGACTACAGCACCGAGCACGGTCACGAGGCGGGCTGGGCCTGGGAGGTCGTCGAGACGATCCAGGACTCGGACGAGCTGGTCGACGACCAGGACCTCACCGACGAGGAACGCGCGGCCTACGACTACTACACCACGGAGATCACTCCGAAGGAGAAGTGGGACGCGATCGTCGCGGACAACAAGGACAAGATCGACAACTACGAGAAGCCGTCGGACGACAGCGTGGAATTCGAGGAGGAACCCGAGGAGGGCGTTTCCTACTCGTCCGAGCTGAGCGAGGACTTCGAGGCACCGGAGGGCGTTCACGAGTACGCCGGTGGCGACAACAACGCGAACAAGAGCGTCGCGGTCAGCCATGAGGCGATCGAGCACTTCTGCCGCCAGCTGGACGCGATCGCGCCGGAGGGCGGCGGCATCCTGCTCACCGCGCGGACCGCGGTCAACGCGATCGACCTGAAGCCGGGCCGGTTCGCCAAGGCCGAGCTGCTGCGCCGGTCGATCACCGGCACCGACGAGTCGAACCCCGGGCTGCGCGGCGACACCGCGGGCGCGTTGCGGGCCGCGCACGAGGCCCTGTTCGACCTGCGGGTCAGCCTCCGGCAGATGATGACCGACTACGAGACCGCGGACGAGTTCAACAAGATGACCGCCGAGCAGCTCGGCGACGCCATGGAAGACCCGTGGGGCAGCATCAACCGCCTCTCCGAGTACGGCACCGCCAGCTCCGGCGAGGGCAGCACCGACTCCGACTCCGGCGATTCCGGCTCCGGTTCGGACTCGGACTCGGACTCGGGTTCGGGTTCGGGTTCGGACTCGGGTTCGGACTCCGGCTCGTCGGACGACGAGGACTGACACCGCGATGGCCGAGGAATGGACGGACTCCCGCGACGCGAAGGGCACCTATCCGCCCTCGGACGTCGACGTCAAGGACGAGAACGACCTGTCGACGTGGGCCGCCGAGGACCCGCCCGGCTGGCGCAAGATCAAGGCGGCCGTCACCGGCGGCTCCGCGATCGAGAACCAGGACGGCCGTGACTACGCCGCCGGGCTGGTCGATCAGAACACGCTGGTCGACGCCGCGTCCGCGTTCCAGCAGGCCTACGACACGTTCAGCTACCTCGAGCGGACGATCAGGGACGGCGCGGCCGCGATCGCGGGCGAGGGCCGTGCCTGGAAGGGCCCGGCCGCGGACGCGTTCCTGGCCAAGATGGAGAACCTCGCCGACCAGTTCGGCAACCAGGCCGAACGCATCGCGGGCGGCACCGGCATGGCCGACAGCGCGTCCGTGATGAACCAGCTGATGACGAGCGCCCGCTACCTCGGCTGGGCCAAGCAGCAGCTTCAGCACCTCGACTCGGCCTGGGCCGCACTCGCCGCCGCCGACGGTCAGCCGAAGACGGAGAGCGGCAACATCGCGATCAGCAAGAGTAAGTACGCGCGGCCGATGACCAACCAGATGCTCTCCGTCGCGAACACGCTCGCCGGCCAGTACGTGATCACCTACAGCTCCGTCTCCCCGCCCGGCGGTACCGGCGAGCCGTCCATCACCACCCCCGACCCGGCGGGCATCACCACGCCCGCCCCGATCGACTTCACGACCCCCGCCCCGATCGACATCACCACGCCGCCGCCCCTGGACATCACCACACCGCCACCGGCCGACATCACCACGCCCCCGCCGGTCGACGTGACACCCCCGCCGGTCGAGGCACCGCCCGGATCCGAGGTGCCCCCGCCGGTCGACCCGCCCCCGGGCTCGAACGTGCCACCGCCCGGTCCGGACGCGCCGGTCACGCCGCCCGGCGTCGACGGCCCGCCCGGCGTGGACGATCCCGGCGCGGTCACGCCGCCCGGCGTCGACGGCCCGCCCGGCGTGGACGATCCCGGCGCCGTCACGCCGCCCGGCCTGGACGACGCGCCCGGACCCGGTGCCGGCGGTCCGGCTGCCGGCGGCCTCCCCGGCTTCGATGACACCCCACCCCCATCAGCGGGTACGGGTACCGGCCGCAACCGCGCGGCCGAGCCCCCGTCCGTCGGCGCCCTGCCCGACGGCGCATCCGGAGTGCCCGGCGCCGGTGATCCGGGCGGTCTGCCCGGCGGCGTGGGCGACGTCCCGGCCGCACCGGAGGCGGCGAACCTGCCCGCCGTCGACACGGCCGGCGTGAACGCGCCGTCGATCGCAGCCCCGCCCGGTGCCGCCGGTGGTCCGGGCGGCGGGCTGCTGCCGGCACCCGGCAGCGGTGGTCCGTCCTCCGCGCGCAACCCCGACGCCCCCGGCGCCGCGGGCCTGGTCGACGGCGACGCCGCCGACTTCACACCGATCGGCGACGACCTCGGCCTGCCCGGCGTACCGGACGGCCTGTCCCCGGGCTCCGGCCTGCCCACCCCCGCCGTGGGCGACCTGCCCAATGGTGGCTCGATTCCGGGCGTGAGTGATCTGCCGGACGGCAGCGCGATCCCGGGCGTGAGTGACCTGCCTGGTGGCGCCTCCATTCCGGGCGTGAGCGATCTGCCCGGTGGCGCCTCCGTTCCGGGCGTAGGAGATCTGTCTGGTGGGAGCGGCGGGTCCGGCATCGGCGGGGTTCCGGCCGTCGGCGACCTCCCGGGCGGAAGCGGAGCCGGTGGCGGCCTCGGCGCCGGGATCTCCGAGCCGGGCATGGTCAGCCCGCCATCCGGTCTCGGCGCCAGCGAAGGAAGCGGCCTGGGCGGCGGCCTCACTCCGCCCACCGGCGCTGCCACGCCCCCGGGTGCCGGGATGCCGATGATGCCCGGCTCGCCCGCGGGCGGGGCGGGCGGTGCCGGTGGCCCCGGCCTGCCGGAGAGTCCCGACGCGTCCGGCCTGGTCACCGGCGACGACCAGGACTGGACCCCGATCGACGCGGGCGGCCTGGACATCCCGGATGTTCCGGGCGGCACTTCGCGTGGTGGCGCCGGCCTGAACGCGCCGGTCGGAAGCGGAACCGGCCTGAACGCGCCGGTCGAGAGTGGAGCCGGCCTGGACACACCGGTGGTGGGCGGTGCCGGGATCGGTTCCTCGGCCGGTGGTGGTGCCGTCGCGGGCACCCCCGCCGTCACGCCCCCCGGTGCCGGTATGCCGATGATGCCCGGCTCGCCCGCAGGCGGTGCCGGTGGTCCCGGCCTGCCGGAGGCCCCCGACGCGTCCGGCCTGATCACCGGCGACGACCAGGACTGGTCGCCGATCGACACCGGCGGTCAGGACGTCCCGGACACGACGAGTGGCGCGTCTCGCGGAGGCGCCGGTCTCGACGCCCCGGCCGTTGCCGCCGCAGGAAGCCCGATGGCACCGATGCTCCCGGGCACGCCCGGCGGTGGCGCCGGCGGTGCCGGTGACCGTGCGGAGGCACCCGACGCGTCGGCGCTGGTCACCGGCGACGACGAGGACTGGTCCCCGATCGACGCGGGCGACCTGGGCATTCCGGACGCACCTCCCGGTGCGGGGCCCGGCGGTGTGGGCCTGGATCTGCGTGCCACGCCCGGCGTTCCCGCGCCGCCGCCGCTGCCGGCCCCGGTTCCGGAGCGCATGCCGGAGCCGGGCCCGGCAGAGGCATCACCCGCCGCAGGAATGCCGGTGCCCCCGGTGTTGCCCGGCGTGCCCGCGCCCGCCGACGGCCCGCGCGGCTCCGCCGGGCCCGGCCGGCCGGTCACGCCCGGCGGGAACACACCGCCCGGCTCCGGCCCGGTCGACGAAGGACCCGCGCAGGACCCGTGGCCCCGATCCGATTCGTCAGATCCCGCCGCCGAAGGGCCGTGGATGGCCGCGGCCGGTGGGGCGGTGGGGAACGGGTCGCGGGCGGATTCCGTACCCCCGGCGGTGTTGAGAAGTGGGAAGGGTGCGCCGGCGGAGGACGAGCGCGTGCCGGTGGTGCGGCCCGGCGAGGACGATCCGGCCGGCTGGGACGACGGCGCGGAATGGCTGACCGGGCACTCAGGTGTGCGGGGAGGGGAGCGGTAGATGGCGGAACGGGCGGTGTGGCGGCGCGACCGGGACGGTGGCGGGCCGATCGCGGACGACTTCGTGCCCATGTGCGGCGGGCCCGCGCTGACGGTGGCGCAGCGGCTGGCGGAGATCCGGGCCCGGGACCGCGCCTACCGGGAGGAACGGGCACGGGAACAGGCGGAACCGGTGAAGGCCGACCGCTATGCGCTGCGCCAGGACCGGGCGGCGTGGGACGGCGGCGCGACCGACACCGGGGTGCTCGGATGAGCACGGTGACCGTCAAGCGGCCGCCGCGCGCGGACCCGCCGGAGGCGCCGGACGGGCAGGTGGAGTTGCAGGAGCCGCCGCTGATGGCGGAGGAGGCGCCGCTGGACTTCCGGTCGTTCGTGATGATCGTGCCGATGGGGCTGGGCATGGGCGCGATGATGGCCATGTTCGGGCTCTACAACCGCGCGCCGGTCATGTACCTGATGGGCGGCGCGATGGGCGCCGGAATGCTGATCATGGGCGCGGTGCAGATCGGCCGTGCGGCCGCGGACCGCAAGCGGAAGATGTCCGGCGAGCGCCGCGACTTCCTGCGCTACATCGCGCAGCTGCGCGCGCAGGCCCGCGCGGCCGCGGACCGGCAGCGCGCGCACGTGCTGTGGAACAACCCGCAACCGGAATGGCTGTGGTCGCTGGCGATGGGCGGCCGCCTGTGGGAACGGCGGCCGAGCCACGACGACTTCGCACGGGTACGCATCGGGCTGGGCCGCCAGACCGCGATGCTGTCGTTCTCCCCGCCGTCGACGAAGCCGATCGAGGATCTGGAGCCGCTGTCCGCGATCGCGTTGCGCCGGTTCGCGGAGGCGTACCGGTCGGTGTCCGGCATCCCGACGTCGGTGGGCCTGCGCAGTTTCACGAGCGTGGAGTTCGAGGGCGACTCCGCCGGCGCGACCGGGCTGGCCCGCGCGATGGTCGCGCAGCTGGCCACGTTCCACGCGCCGGACGAGCTGCGGATCGCGGTGCTGGCGCCGGAGGTGCACCGGGGCCCGTGGGAGTGGGTCAAGTGGCTGCCGCACAACGCGCACCCGGCCGACGCCGACGACGCCGGCCCGCTGCGCCTGTTCGCGGGTACGCACGACGCGTTGCTGGACCTGCTCGGCCCGGAGGTGACCGACCGCGGCGACCACGACCGGACCGCGCGCCCGTCGGCGTCCGAACCGTTCACGGTGATCGTCGCGCACCTGGCCGCGCTGCCGGACTCGTCCCGGCTGCTCGGCGCGGGCCTGCGCAACGTGGTGCTGCTGGACCTGACCGGCGCGATGCCGGGCGGCCCGAAGGTGCTGCGCCTGACCGTCCGGGACGACGTGGTCGAGTTCCCGTCCGGCGCGTCGACCGGCTCCGCGTCCCGGGACGGCCTGGACGCGGACGCGTGCCTGGCGCTGGCCCGGATCATCGCGCCGAAGCGCACCTCGGGCACGCTGGACGTGGTCGAGGAGCCGCTCGGTGACAGCTTCGAGCTGACCACGCTGCTCGGCATCCGGGACGCGGGAACGTTCGACGTCGCGGCGCTGTGGCGTACCCGGGTGCCGCAGCGGAACCGGCTGTCCGTGCCGATCGGCGTGACCGAGGACGGCGAGGTGATCGAGCTGGACCTGAAGGAGTCGGCGCAGGGCGGGATGGGCCCGCACGGGCTGCTGATCGGCGCGACCGGCTCGGGCAAGTCGGAGCTGCTGCGCACGCTGGTCTGCGGGCTGGCGGCCACGCACTCGTCGGAGATCCTGAACCTGGTGCTGGTCGACTTCAAGGGCGGCGCCACGTTCCTCGGCATGGAGCGGCTGCCGCACACGTCCGCGGTGATCACGAATCTCGCGGACGAGCTGCCGCTGGTCGACCGCATGCAGGACGCGCTGAACGGCGAGATGACGCGCCGTCAGGAGGTGCTGCGCGCCAGCGGATACGCGTCGCTGTTCGACTACGAGAAGGCGCGCGTGTCCGGTGCGGCGCTCACACCGTTCCCGGTGCTGCTGATCGTCGTCGACGAGTTCTCCGAGCTGCTGAGCAGCAAGAGCGAGTTCATGGACCTGTTCGTCTCGATCGGGCGGCTCGGGCGCAGCCTCGGCGTGCACCTGCTGCTCGCCTCGCAGCGCCTGGACGAGGGCCGGATCAACCGGGTCGAGGGCCACCTGTCGTACCGGATGGCGCTGCGGACGTTCTCGTCGATGGAGTCACGCGCGGTGATCGGCGTCGCGAAGGCGTACGAGCTGCCGCCGGAGCCCGGCAACGGTTACCTGAAGGTCGACGCGGGCAACCTGGTCCGGTTCCGGGCCGCGTACGTGTCCGGCCCGTACACCGGTGTCCGCCCGGTCGCCGGTGCGGACGAGCCCGAGGCGCCGCAGTCCGCGGGGATCGTCCCGTTCGGTACCCGGCGGGCCGGTGCGCGCCACGACACGCGCCCGGTGGCGCCCGTGCCCGTCGACGAACCGGAGGAGGAGGCGACCGGCCCGAGCCTGGTCGAGGTGCTGCTGGACCGGCTCGCCGGGTCGGGGCCGCCTGCCCGGCAGGTGTGGCTGCCACCGTTGTCCGCCGCGCCGAGCCTGGACACGCTGCTGCCCGGCGTCGTCCCGGACCCGGAGCGGGGCATGACCGTCGCCGACCCGGCCGCCCGTCGTGGCCTGCGCGTGCCGATCGGGATCGTCGACCGGCCCGCCGACCAGTTGCGCGAGCTGCTCGTCGCGGACCTCGGCGGCGCGGACGGGCACGTCGGCATCGCGGGCGCGCCGCAGAGCGGCCGGTCGACGCTGCTCCGGACGCTGCTGCTCGGCCTGGCGCTCACCCACACGCCGGAGGAGGTGCAGTTCTACGGCCTGGACTTCGGCGGTGGCGGTCTGGCCGCGATCGCCGCGCTGCCGCACGCCGGATCGGTCGCCACCCGGATGGAACGTGACCGGGTGGTCCGCACGATCCAGGAGGTACGCCAGGTGATGGAGCGCCGCGAGGCGGTGTTCGCCGAGCGCGGCCTGGACTCGATGACGTCCTATCTGGACGCGCGCGACCGCGGCGAGATCACCGACCGGCACGGGCACGTGTTCCTGGTCATCGACGGCTGGTACACGATGAAGCAGGACTTCGCCGACCTCGACGGCGCGTTCCAGGAGCTCGCGTCGCGCGGCCTGTCGTTCGGCGTGCACGTGATCGTCACCGCGACCCGCTGGTCCGAGATGCGGACCTGGCTGCGCGACCTGATGGGCACGAAGCTGGAGCTGCGTCTCGGCGACGCGATGGAGTCCGACATCGGCTCGCGCAAGGCCGCGACCGTCCCGCACCAGCCCGGTCGCGGCCTGACCGCCGCCGGCCTGCACTTCCTCGGCGGGCTGCCGCGGATGGACGGCGGCTCCGGGACCGCGGACCTGGCGGAGGCGACCAGGGCGGTCGTCGAGGAGATCGGCACGTTCTGGACCGGCCCGCCCGCGCCACCGGTGCGCATGCTGCCGGCCCGGCTGCCCGCCGACGAGCTGCCGGACCCGGAGGAGGCGTTCCGGGTGGCGCTCGGCCGCGACGAGCAGCGGCTGGCCACGGTCTGGCACGACTTCATGGCCACGCCGCACCTGCTGGTCTTCGGTGACGCGGAGACCGGCAAGACGAACCTGCTGCGCCTGGTGCTGCGTGCGATCGCCCGGCGGTACCCGCCCGACCGGGCGAAGGTCGTCATCGGCGACGCACGCCGCGACCTGGACACCGCGATCGGCGCCGCCTACCAGGTCGGGTCCGCGTTCACCGGCGACCGGCTGTTCGAGCTGGCCGGGCAGGCGCAGGGCTCGATGAACAAGCGCGTGCCCGGACCGGACGTGTCGTCCGAGCGGATGCGCCGCCGCGACTGGTGGGACGGGCCGGAGCTGTTCGTGGTCGTCGACGACTACGACCTGCTCACCCGCGGATCCGGGCTCGGCTCCACGCTCGAACCGCTGCTGCCGCTGCTGGCCCAGGGCGTACCGGTCGGCATGCACCTGATCGTCGCGCGCAGCACGTCCGGTGCGGTCCGCGCGATGACCGACCCGGTCGTGCGCCGCATGTGGGAGCTCGGCACGCCCGGCGTGCTGCTGTCCTACCCGAAGGAGGAGGGCCGCTTCCTCGGCGAGGCCGTGCCGCGCCGTCTCCCGCCCGGCCGCGCGCAACTGGTCACCCGCCGCGGCGTCAGCCTCATCCAGACCGGACACGTGACGACGAGAGAGAACCCCCGGTGAGCATCGCCCGCATCACGGTCGTCGGCCCGGTCCGCCGCGCCGACCTGGCCGTCCCGGTCACCACCACGGTCGCGGCCATGCTGCCGTCCCTGCTGGACAAGACCTCGGACGGTACGCACGGCGACCGTGCCTGGGTGCTGCAACGGCTCGGTGAGAAGCCGTTCGCGCTGTCCGGCACGCCGGAGAGCCTCGACTGGCTGGAGGGCGAGGAACTGCATCTGCGCCCGGCCGAGAACCCGCTGCCCGAGCTGGACTTCGACGATATCGCGGACGGCGTCGCCACGATCGTCAACCGCCGCGACGACCGCTGGCAGCCCGAGTACCGCCGCACGCTGTTCCTGGTGCTGTCCGCGATCACGCTCGGCGCGCTCGCCCACCTGGTGTCCACCGTGGACGTCACGGCGGTCCGGGCCGGGATCTCCGGCGGGCTCGCGACTGTGCTGCTCGGCGCCGCGCTGATCTGCGGGAGACGACAGCCGGACACCGCGTTCGCACTGCTCTGCGGTGCCGGGGCGGCGGGCTTCGGCGCGCTGGCCGCGGGCGGGATCGCCCCCGCCGCCGGTGCCGTGACCGCGGTCGCCGCGATCCTGCTGCTCGGACAGCGGACGGTCACACCGCACATCCGGCCCGCACCGGTGCTCACCGCCGGGCTCACGGCCGTGGCCGTGCTGATCGTGGCCGGGCTGCGCGCCGCGACCGGACTCGGCCTGCCCGGCACCGCCGCGGTCGTGGCCGCGCTGCTGTTCCTGCTGGTCGTGCAGGCACCCCGGCTGGCCGTGAAACTGTCCCGGCTGCGCGGGCCGCAACTGCCGAAGTCCGGCGCGGAGATGACCTTCGACATCGCGCCCGAGGACGCGGCCCTGGTCGCCGGCCGGACCGCGGACGCGGACACGTACCTGACCGTGGCCATGCTGACCACCGCGCTGCTGCTGCCGGTTCTCCTCCATCACACGCTGGCCGCGCCGGGGTGGGCGGGCGTGACGTTCGTGTCGCTGCTCACCGGGGCAGTCCTGCTGCGCGTACGGGCGTTCGGCGGTCTCTGGCAGCGGATCGGCCTGGTCACCGCCGGTACGGTCGGCACCCTGATGGTCGTCGCACAACTCTCCGGCAGCTGGCGGTACCCGCTGATCGCCGCCCTCGCCGTGCTCGTGATCCCGCTGGTCATGGCCGCAGCCCGCCCCTGGCCGCGCCGCATGCTCCCGTTCTGGGAGTACACCGCGCGCTTCCTCGACGTCGCCACCGGCGTCGCGGTCCTGCCCGTGCTCGGCCAGCTCGTCGGCGTGTACGCCTGGGCCCGCGGCCTGGCCGGATAGGCGGGCCGCGTGCAGACCCAGCGCGACCACGTCCACGCGCACACGTTCATGATGGGCCGGATCGGCTCCGCTCTGGTGGAGGGCGACCCGACCGGTGCCGAGCTGCCCGGCCGCCGCGCCCAGACCGGCCTGCTGGTCGGCGTCGTCCTCGCCCTGCTGGTCACCGCGGGGTTCGGCGTCTACGGCTGGCTCGTGCCCGGTGGCAGCCGTGCCTGGGCCACGCCCGGCGCGATCCTGGTGGAGAAGGAGACCGGCACCCGCTACGTCTACCTCGACGGCGTGCTGCACCCCACCGCGAACCTGACGTCCGCGATGCTCATCCAGGGCGGCCGGAACACGGTGAAGCTCATCTCCGCCGCGTCGCTGGCCGGTCTCCCGCGGGGGCCGCAGGTCGGCATCCCGGACGCGCCGCAGACCGTGCCGGATCCGGACCGGTTGCGCGCCGGGCCGTGGCTGGCCTGCCTCGCCGGCTCGGTGACGGACGAGGCCGGCGACCGGCTCGGCGTCGTGCTCGACCCGCGCGCGCCCGCGACGCCGGTCGCGCCGGGCACGTTCGCGCTCGCCCGCGACGGCGACCGGGTCTACCTGCTGACCGGCGGGCGTAAGCACCGCGTCGACGACCCGGCTGTGCTGGTCGCGCTCGGTGCCGCCACCGTCCGGCCGGTACCCGCGCCCGCGGTCTGGCTCGGCTGGCTGCCGGACGGCGTCGCGCTCGCCCCGGCCGCGCTCCCCGGCGCGGGCTCGGCCGGGCCCCGGGTCGCCGGGCGGTCCTACCCGGTGGGAACGCTGTTCCGGCAGGCGGACCAGATCTTCGTGCTCCGCGCGGACGGGCTGGCCGCGCTCAGCGCCACCGAGTTCCTGCTGCTGACCGCGACGACCGGGAAACCGGTCGAGGTGGACGCGGCCGCGATCGTCGCCGCCGACCGGTCCGCGGACCGCACGCTGATGGACCGGCTGCCGGACCTGACCGGCCTGCGCCCGGCCGACGCGCCCGGCACCGTGCTCTGCCTGCGCCAGCGCCCGGCCGGTGACGGCGTACTCGCCCAGGAGGTCGTGGTCACGCCGCGCGGGACGCCCGGCGCGACCGGCGGCGTGCACGCCGAACCAGGCACCGGCATGAGCGTGTACGCCGCGCCGGTGATCGGCCACGATCCGCGCGAACCCTGGTACGTCGACGACACCGGCACCGCCTATCCGCTGGCCGGCACCGACGCCGTGCCCGCGCTCGGGCTCGACCGGGCCGTCGCGGTCCCGTTCCCGCGCGGCCTGCTGGCGTTGCTGCCGCACGGGCCCGCGCTCAGTCCGTCCGCCGCGAGGGGATGACATGGCACCACCCATCCGTGATCTGTTTCGTGCCGGCCGGCCGTTACCCGACGGCTTGGCCCGGCACATCGTCGGCAACGCGCTCGTCCTGCACGCCAGCGACACGATCAGCCCGGAGGCGCAGTCGCTCGCGCTGTCCGTGGCCGAGGACGCCGACAACGACATCGTCGTGCTCGACCTCGGTGACGGCCCGCCGATCGGCTCCTGGGAGGCGATGGCCGCGGCCCTGCCCCGGCGCCGTCGCGGCATCCGGCTCGTCGCGTGCGGGGAGCACCGGGCCTCGGCCGCGCTCGCCGGGCAGTGGCTGTCCGAACGGCTCGGCCGGACCGTGATCGCACCGGACGGCGACCTGGTCCGCGGCGCTGCCGGGGCGTTGTTCGTGCACGCCCGGCCCGGCAGCGGGTGGGTCCGGTTCCGGCCCGGACGGCCGCCCGCGTGGGACGCCAAGCGCTACCCGGCACCGGTGTGGGACTCGGCCGTCGTCGACCCGCGACCGGCCAGCGCGCTCACCGAGATCGAACCGCTGCCCGGCGGCGTCTGGATCCACGACGTGCGCCACCCGGACGCGGTCGATCGGCACCGGCGCCGCCTCATCGCGGACGTGCCGGTCCACCCGGACACGATGACGGTGCTGCTCGGCTGTCCCGGCACCGCACCGCTGCCGCTCGACGACGTGGTCCGTTTCTGGCGCGCGCTACCGGACGCGGCCCGCGCCACCGTCCGGTTCGTCCAGTACGGCGACGTGCGCCTGCCCGAGCACGAGGCGTTCGGGCAGGCGCTCGCCGACCTGCTCGGCACGGACGTCACCTGCTATACCGGGGTCCCGGTCGGCGCGCCGCAGCGCTTCTCCGTCCGCACGGTCCGCACCGACGGCACGCTCGGCTGGCCGACCTACGCCACCGCACTGACCTATGCGCCGCGCGCCCACCCGCAGTCCGTGGCGCGGCGGCCCGCGGTCGCCGGGCACCGGCCGCCCCTGCCCCAGGCCGAGGAGATCACACCCCGCGTCTACTGGTACGCGCCGGACGCCGTGATCGAGGTCGTCCAGGCCGGACTCTGGATGCGCCCCGCGGACGAGCCACCCCACGCGGACCAGGTACGCGCGGTCCCGCTCGACCCGGACGGCGGCACGCTGATCTTCGAGGACGGCCGTGCGCCGGCAACCGCCCGCCTGCGCGAACTCGCCGAGGACCTCGCCGCCCGCGTCGAACCGGACGTGACCGCGGCGCTCTATCCGGCGTCCGTGCTGGCCCCGGGCCGCAGGCCGCCCGGACGCGCGAGCGCCACGATCTCGTTCTCCCGCGCGGACGCGGGCCTGACCGGCGGTCCCGCGCACCCACCGGCACCGGTCGGCGTCGCCCGCGTCCCGGCCGCACCGACCGCCGACCTGGCCCCGCCGGTCGAGGGCACGCCGGTCGACGGGACGGCGGCTCCGTCCTCGCCGGTCACCGGCGGTCCGGTGACGGCCGCACTCGCGTCCGTGTCCCCATCGGCCGCCGGAGCTCCACCGGGGGTCCCGCGGGCCGCCGGGGCCGGGAGCACCGGGTCCGTGAGCGCTGGGTCCGGGACCGCCGGGCGCGACGCCTCGCAGGTTCCCGAGCGTGCGGCCTCGCCGGTCGGCGCGCCGACGCCCGGACCGTCACCCGCCGGGCCGCCTCCGGTGTCCGGAACCTCCGGCGTGGACCGGTTCTGGCTGGCCGGTGCGCCGGGCAGCACGCTGCTGCCGCCTCCCGCGTTGCCGCCTGCCGCACTACCGCCGCCTGCCGCGACGCCGCCTCCGCCGCCGACCGCGCAGGCCTCGCCGGTCGGTGGCGTGCCGTCCATCGAGATCGCGCCGCCGTCCGCGTTCGCCGTCCCGGTGGATCACGTGCCGATCGCCGCGTCGCTGACCGGGGGAGACGCGCCGGCCCCGGTCTCCCCGCCGGACGCGGCTGACGTGGTGCCCACGGACCGGGCGGCACCGGCCGATCCCGGTTCACCCGCGGGAATCGGCTCGCCCACCGGGGACGGGGGCGTGCCGGAAGGCGTCGCGGGCGGGGTGCGGGTGCAGCCGGTGCCCGAGGCGAAGGCGTCGGCGCTGCTGCCGGACCGGGCGCTCGACGAGGAGCGCGACTGGCTGCGCCGCACGCTGAGCGGCGACTTCGGCACGATGGCCAGCTCCGTGGCCCGGCTCGTGTCCGAACACCCGGGCATGCAGGGTACGGGCGGGGCGCGTACCGACGACGTGCTGGCCGACGCGGTCGCGGTCCGCCTCTATCTGACCGGCCGCGGCGAGGCGGTCGACGCGGGGCTGCGGTCCGCGCGCAACGGACCGCACGTGCCGTTCGCGCGGTGCGCGGTCGCGGGGCTGCACCGGCTCCCGTCGTACCGGGGGGCCACGATCGTCCGGTCCACGCCGGACGCCGCACGCTGGGCGCTCTACCGGGACCGGAAGCTGGTCACCGAGTGGGGCTTCCTGCACGCGCTGACCGCGCCGAGCGTCGGCCAGGACGGCGACACGGACGTGCTGATCTGGGCCATGACGGCGCGCCGGACCGCGCTGCTGGAACCGGACGGCCCGGACCACGCCGACGACCGCGTGCTGTTCCTGCCCGGCACCAACTTCAAGATCCTGGAGCTGTCCGAGCCGTCCGGCGACGCGCGCGGCCTGATCCTGATGCGCGAGATAGGCGCGACCGAGATCGACGGCGACGGCCGGGTGGACCGCAACCGGATCTCGCTGGACGAGCTGGCGGTCACGTCCATGCGCCGCAGCCTGGACCGCTGGTCGGCGTCGCCCGCCAAGGCACGGCTGACCGGGGCGTCCGCCGCCCGGTTCGGCCGGCTGCCGGGCCTGACCGAGGAGGAACGATGAACCGGCAGATCCTGACGGTCGGGGGCGGCCGTCCCGGCGCGTACCCGACGATCGGTGCGGCGCTGGCCCGCGCGGAACCGGGCGCGACGATCGAGGTCCATCCCGGCCGGTACGCGGAGCGCCTGGTCGTCGGCGGCCGGATCACGATCGGCGCGGCCGGGGACGGCCCGGTCGAGGTGCACGCGGACTCCGGCAGTGTGCTCGTCGTGCACGGCGACGGCGCCCAGCTGCGCGGCATCACGCTGACCGGCGCGGATCCGAAGCTCGCGGCCGTGGACGTCTACTCCGGTGAGGCCGCGCTCGACGGCTGCGTGATCTCCGGCGCGTCCTGGGTGTCGCTGCTGGCCCGGATCGACGGCACGGTGGCGCTGCGCGGCTGCCGGATCGAGGCGCCCGCCGGTGCCGGGGTCGTGGTCACCTCGCCCGGCGCCAGCACGATCGAGGACACGGTCATCGAGCGGGTGGCCACGACCGGCGTGGTCGCGGGCGAGCGCGGCACGCTGACGCTGCGCCGATGCGCGGTCCGGGACTCGGGCGCGAACAGCATCAGCGCTAACGGCGACGCGCGCCTGACCGTCGACGACTGCGAGATCTCCGGCGCGGGTAAACCGGCGGTGGTGGTCGACGAGCGCGCCACGGCCCGGATCGACCGGCTGACGGTCACCGGCAGCGCGAACGTCGACCTGTTCCTGCGCGGCGCGATCGACGCGGTCGTCACCGGCTCCCGGTTCTCCGGCGCACCGGTCCAGGCCGTGCACGTGGCGGGCGGCGCGGCACCGCGGTTCACCGGGTGTGAGTTCGCGGCCGGGCACACGGCCGCGCACGTCACCGGCGCGGCCCGTCCGGTGTTCACCGACTGCGTGTTCCACGACGCGCGGCACGGGCTGGCGGTCGAGGGGGCCGGCGAGGTCCGCGTCGAGGGCGGCACGATCAGGGGTACGACGGAGACCGCGATGCTGCTCGGCGGCGGCGCGTCCGTGACCGTGGAGCGGCTGCGCGCGGACGGTGCGGGCCTGCGGATCTCCGGCGGCGCGTCGCTGGACGCGACCGGGCTGCGGGTGCGCGCGGACGGCGTACCCTCGCTGTCTGTCGACGATCGGGCTCGGGCCACGCTGCGGGACTCGCGGGTCGGCGCGGTCCGCTGCGACACCGGCGCGACGCTGGCCATGCACGCCTGCACGGTCCGCGGCGCGGACGTGACGGTCGGCGCGGCCGTGCTGACCGTGGACGACTGTGAGATCGTCGGCGCGCCCGGCGACGCGCTGACCGTGGCCGCCGGCGGCGAGCTCACGGCTTCCCGGCTGCGGGTCCGGGACGCGCGCGGCACCGGCGTGGTGCTGCGCGCGGGCGCCCGGGGCACGCTGACCGACTGCGAGATCCTCGGCTGCGGCGGGGGTGTCGAGGCCGACCCCGCGTCCCGGTCGGTGGTGACCCGGTGCGTGGTGGAGGACGGCGTACCCCCGGTCGATCCTGATTCTGATCCTGTGGCGCCGGAGGCGGCGGACGGCGAGGCCGACGGGCCGTTGCGCGAACTCAATTCGCTGATCGGGCTGAGCGGCGTGAAACACGAGGTCACCGCGCTGATCAACCTGATCAAGATGTCGCAGGCGCGGCAGCGGATGGGCCTGCCGATGCCACCGATGAGCCGCCACCTCGTCTTCGCCGGGCCGCCCGGAACCGGTAAGACCACGGTCGCCAGGCTGTACGGCGCGGTACTCAAGGAGCTCGGCATCCTGTCGCAGGGGCACATGATCGAGGTGGCGCGCGCGGACCTGGTCGGCCAGTACATCGGTTCCACCGCGATCAAGACGACCGAGCTGGTCACGAAGGCGCTCGGCGGTGTGCTGTTCATCGACGAGGCCTACACGCTGTCGGCCGGTTCGGGCGGCTCCGGGCCGGATTTCGGGCAGGAGGCGATCGACGCGCTCATGAAGATCATGGAGGATCACCGGGACGAGTTCGTGGTGATCGTCGCCGGTTACTCGGAGTTGATGGAACGGTTCCTGGAGTCCAATCCGGGCCTGGCGTCCCGGTTCACGCGGACGGTCGAGTTCCCGAACTACTCGGTGGACGAGCTGGTCACCATCACGTCGAACCTGGCGTCGAAGCACTACTACGAGCTGACCGACGACGCGGTCGGGGCGCTGGGCACGTACTTCTCCCGGGTGCCGCGCAACGCCACGTTCGGTAACGGGCGGGTGGCCCGGAAGCTGTTCGAGGCCATGATCAACAACCAGGCGTCCCGGCTGGCCGCCGCGCCACCGGCCCGCGACACCGACCTCAACCGCCTCACCGCCGAGGACCTCGCCCCGGAGCTCGCGCAGCTGGAGGAGCTGCCCGTCGGACGCGACGACCCGCCGGACACGGCCCTCGACCCGGCCCGTGCGCTGACCGCCAGTCGCACCTGGCGCCGGGTGACGGAGCTGGTCGGTGCGGCCGACGCCAAGGACGCGTTCCAGGCCACGGTGCTGCGGCTGTGCGCGCTCCGGGCACGCCGCCGCACGTACGGGCGGCACGGGAACGTGCTGCTCACCGGCGCGACCGGCTCCGGACGGTCCGAGCTGGCCAGGCTCTACGCGGCCGCGCTGTCCGAGCTGGACCTGATCCCGGTCGGGCAGGTCGTGCGCGTCTCCACGGCCGGCGGGCTCGCACCGCGCTGGCCCGGCCAGGCGTGGAGCCTCGTCGACGCGGCCATGCGCGACGCGGCCGGGGGAGTGCTGATCGTCGACCACCCGGGCGGCGAGCCGGAGGTCCTGGAGGCGCTGGCCGAGCGCGTGCGGGCCGATCCGGGTGATCCGATCGTGGTGCTGATCGGCGCACCCGATCCCGTCCCCGCCGACGTGTTCGGATCACAGTGGACGATCGCGGAACCCGACGCAGGCGAACTCGCCGAGATCACGCTGCGCCACCTGATCCGCAGCGGACACGAGATCCCCGACGACGTCCGCGCCGCGCTGACCGTCCTCGCCGCGCGGCTGCCCGACCGCACGGTCCGCGGCGCCCACGCGTTGTCCGCCTCGCTGACCCGCCGCGCCGCCTCCCGCACGCTCACGCTCGCCGACCTGAACGGCACGCCCGCCGCCGGCGGACTGGCGGCCGTCGGATGAGCGATTCCGAGGACCAGCCGCCGTCCGTGGCGGACCTGCTGGCGGCCGGGCAGGCACTGGAGGAACGCATGCGCGCGGCCCAGCGCCACCTGGACCGTGCCACGGTCACCGGCCGCTCCGCCGACGGCGCCGTCGTGGTGCTGGCCTCCGGCGGTGGCGAGCTGCGCTCGGTCCGGATCGACCCGTCCGCGATCACGGACGTGGCCGCTCTGGAGACCGCCGTCGCCGAGGCGGTCCGCGCCGCCGCGGCGGCCGCGGGCCGGATGGCCTCCGAGTGGATGGGCGAGGTGACGATCCACCTGTACTGAGGCGCGGCCCGACGGGGAACAGCGCCGCCGTCGTCCGCGCGGCCGACGAGAATCAGGTCCCTGGCGGGGTGGAGCGCCGGCGTGCTCCCGTGACCGTCACGTCCGGGATCCGCGCTTCGGAAGAACGGCATCGGCGGGTACGGAGAGGCAGCTCACCGAACCCCTGGCCGCGCCCGCACGTCCTATACCCGTGCTGAACGTCTCCGTCCTCGGCCCGGTCCGGGCGTGGCTCGCCGGCCGGGAACTGCCCCTCGGCGCGACCCGCCAGCGCACCCTGTTCGCGACGCTGGCCGCCGCCCGCGGACGCCCCGTCTCCCGCGAGCGCCTGATCACGGCCGTCTGGGGCACCCGTCCGCCCGCGACCGCTGCCGGAAGCGTGCACACCTACGTCTCCGGCCTGCGTGGCGCGCTCGCCCCGCACGGACGCGAGCTGCTGCGGACCGCCGACACCGGGTACGCACTGGCCGTCGACGACCTGGACAGCGCACGCTTCACGGCCGCGCACGCGGCAGCGCTCACCCTCCGTGGCATCGACCCGGCCGGGGCGGCGGCGGATCTCGGTGCCGCGCTCGCGCTGTGGCACGGCGAACCGTACGCCGGGCTGCCCGGTGACCACCTCGCGCTGGAACGCACCCGGCTGCTCACCGCCCGTCTCGCCGCGCGCGAACTGCGCGCCCGCCTGCTCCTCGACGCGGGCGACGACGGCCTGATCGCCGAGCTCGGCACGCTGATCCACCATCACCCGCTGCACGAGCCATTCCATGAGCTGCGAGTACGCGCCCTCCTGCGCGCCGGCCGTCGAGCCGAGGCGGCGGACGCGTTCGAGGCGGCCCGGGAGACGCTCGCCTCCGAGTTGGGTGTCGCGCCCGGCCCCGCCCTGCGCGCGCTGGAGCCGTCCGTCGTGGCGCATCCCGGTGACCGTCTGCGGTGCGGGACGGTACGGGCCGCGGCATCACTGGGTGAGCGGTTCGACGCCGCGGAGCTGGCAGCGGTGACCGGGCGGAGCGCGGCCGACCTGGCCGGGGAGCTGGAGGAAGCGCTGGAGTCGGGCACGCTGGTCGCGTCCGGCAGCACGCTGACGTTCCGGGACGCCGCGGTGCGCCGGTCGATCGCGGCGGCCGTGCCGCACGCCGACCGGCTCCGGTACGCGCGTGCGCTGATCCGGGCCGGCGCGGCGCCGGAGCTGGTGGCCGCACAGGTTCGCGGCGTTCCGGAGCCGGACGCGTTCCTGACCGGATGGCTGGCCGCCGAGCACGCCGCGCTGGTCCGGCGGGTGCCGTCGCCGGCCGCGGCCCTGTTCCGGGCCGCGCTGCGCGCTCCGCACCCGGACGCCGGGCAGCGCAGGACGTTGTCGGCGGCACTGGTCCGCGCCGAGTTCCGGGCCGGACGGAACCCGACCGCCGCGACGGCCGCCGTGCTGGAGACCGTCACGGACCCGGCGGCCCGCGGCGAGATGTGGTCGCTGCTGGCCGAGATGCGCTTCCGCAGCGGTGACCACGCGGGCGCGATCGCGCTGGTGGAGTCGTCATGGAGGGACCCGTCCGTGCCCCCGTTCTGGCGTGCCCGGCACCGCGCCCAGCTCGACACGTTCCGCCGCGGAGACCTGCGTGCCCTGGTCGAGGCCGCCTCGGCCGAGGTCGTCGGCCACCCGGTGACGGAGACGGGCGTGGTGCGGGACGGCCGGGTGGAGGACCGGGTGGCGCAGCTGCGGACGCGGTGGATGGTCGAGACGGTGCGAGGGCGGCATCGGGCGGCGCTGGTCTGCGTGGACGCGGCGCTCAGGATGGTCCGGGAGCGGACGGACACGTACCCCCTGGCGGTCGATCTCTTTGATCTTCGAGTGGTGACGCTGATCGGCCTCGGTGAGCTGGACGCCGCGGAACGGACCGTCCGGGACGCCGCGCGATTCGGATTCCGGCGACGCCTGCCGGTGAACCGGGTGTCGGCGGCCGTCCTCGGCTACCGGAGCGGCCGGTGGGACGACGCCGCCGCGGAGCTGAGCGCGGCCGACGACGCCGCGATCTCCGCGATGTTCCTCGGCCGGCGCGAGCCCGGCGCGGTGGAGGTGCTGGTCCGCGGCCTGACCGGGCTGATCACGGTCCGCCGGGAGGACCGCGACCCGGGCCCGGCATGGTGGGACACCGGTGGACAGGTGACGGCGGAAGAGCGGGAGAACAGCGTGTTCCTGCTGCTGGCGCGCGCCCACCTGGCGGAACGCGCGGGCGACGCCGGTGCGGCGGCGGAGATTCTGGCGCCGTTGCTGGAGCTCGGCCACTCGTCGCCCGCACCGGTCCGGCCGTGGCTGCCACACCTGGTCCGGCTCGCGGGCGACACCGGCCGGGCGGAGCTCGCGGCCCGCGCCGCCCACGACGCGGGACCGCACGGCCATGGCCTGATCACCGGCGATCCGCGCCCGCTGCTGGCGGTCGCGGCCGGTCATCGCCGTTCCGGACTGCTGCCGGAGGAAGCCGCCACCCGTGAGGACGCAGCGGTACTGCTGGCCGCGGCCGACGACCGCGCCGGCGCGGCCCGCGAGGCCGACACGGCCCGTGAGATCTACCTTCGCCTCGGCGCGGCCTGGGACCTGCGACGCCTGGAACGCCGGATGTCTGCCTCCGCGCGGTGAGGCTCACGGCTGTCGCATCCGCCGGCGCGTACCTACGACGGCCGCACGGTACGTGGCCGAGCGTAGGCACTCTCGCTGCGGCAGAGGGTGGGACGCCGCGTGCCCTGTCGGGCACCACCGCTTCCTGATGCGGCCGCGCGGCCGGCACACCCCTGCCGCAACCGGCGCACCAGCGGCGAGACTCCCGGCGTGAACAGCACATATCGCGTGCCGGCGCGAGTTGCACCCGAGGCGGGCCCGGCCGGTGTGAACAGCACGCACCACGTGTCCGCGCCGGCGGCTGGATCACGTGGCGTGGGCGGGGCGCTTCTTGTGCTGGTGGCGGCCATGCTGGGCGTGGGCGGATGTGCGCCTGCCGCCGCGCAGCAGGTCGAGACCGTTCCGGTGCGGATCATGCCGTTGGGGGCGTCGATCACCTGGGGGCACGGATCGAGCAGCGACGACGGCTATCGGCGGATTCTGCGGGAACGGCTGTCGGAGGCCGGGGTCGCGGTCGACCTGGTCGGGTCGCAGCGGTCGGGGAGCATGACGGATGCCGAGCATGAGGGACATCCGGGATATCGGATCGATCAGGTGGCCGGCGGCGTGAGCCAGTGGCTGGCTGATGCCCGCCCGGATGTGGTGCTGATCAACGTGGGCACGAACGACACGATTCAGAACCGGGATCTCGCGGACGCCCCGGACCGGCTACGACGGCTGATAGACAGCATCGTCGCCGTCCGGCCCGGTGCGCTCGTGGTGTTCTCCTCCCTCGTACCCTCCGGTGATCTCGAATGTGAGAAGCGGGTCCGGGCGTTCAACGCGGCGCTTCCGTCGATCGCGCAGGCACAGCGCGAGGCCGGGCACCGAGTGGTGCTGGTCGACCTGCATGGTGCGCTGACCGTCACGGACATCGGCCCGGATCGCATCCATCCGACGGACGCCGGCTACCGGCGCATCGCCGACGCCTGGTTCGCCGCTCTGCAACCCCAGCTGGCACCCTGACCGCGACTGCGACGCCGGTCCGCTGGTCCGCCACGGTGAGGACGCCGCGGACTCGGTGTGGTGAGCCCCCGGGTCCGCGGCGTGCGGATCAGTTGCCGGCGGGCGCCTCGGCGGCACTCTTTCCGTCCGGTGTGGCCCGGTCGTCCCGCGGCGCCGGACCGGCGGCGGCGCGCTCGGGGTTCGGACGGCGGCGCAGGCCCGGGTGCAGCACGGCCGGCGGCAGGTAGGCCTGGTCGAGACGGGTCACGTCGGTGCCCGGCGGCACGATCTCGTCGATGCGGTCGAGGATGTCGTCGGACAGCGTGACGTCGACGCCGGAGAGCAGGTCGTCCAGGTGTGCCATGGTCCGTGGGCCGAGCAGGGCGCTGGTGACGCCGGGGTGGGTGATGGTGAAGGCCATCGCGAGATGGGTCAGCGGGAGCCCGGCGTCGGCCGCCAGCGGTATGAGCCGCTCGACGACGTCGATGCGGCGCTCGTCGCTCAGGTGCTTGGAGAATCGCGCGCGCCGGAGGTCGTTCGGCGCGCCCTTGCGGACGCGGCCGGTGAGCATGCCCTGCCCGAGCGGGCCCCAGACGATGGCGGTCATGCCGTGGCGCTGCGCGGCGGGCAGTACCTCGTTCTCGATGCCGCGGTTGAGGATCGAGTAGGGAGGCTGCTCGGTGTGGAAGCGTTCCAGGCCGCGACGCTCGGCCACCCATCGGGCCTCGACGATGTCGGAGGCGGGCATGGTGGATGTGCCGATCGCCCGGACCTTGCCGCTGCGGACCAGATCGGTGAGCGCGGAGAGGGTCTCCTCGATGTCGGTGTCCGGGTCCGGGCGGTGAATCTGGTAGAGGTCGATGTGATCGGTACGTAGCCGGCGCAGCGAGCCGTCGACCGCCTTCATGATCCACCGTCGTGACGCGCCTCGGTGGCTGATGTCCTCGTCCACCGGCCGGCCCACCTTGGTGGCGAGCACGACGCCGTCCCGTCGTCCCTGCAGGGCGCGGCCGACGATCTCCTCGGAGTCGGCGTACGCGTCGGCGGTGTCGATGAGGTTGATGCCCGCGTCGAGGGCCCGATGGATGATGCGTTCGGACTCCTCCGGGGGGTTGCCCATGGAGGTGGCGAACATCATCGCTCCGAGGGCGTACGGGCTGACCTTGATGCCGGTCCGGCCCAGGGTGCGGTACTGCATGGTGGTCTCCTTGCGATATGGTCACCGTAAGCGGAAAAGCTTTCCGGAACTATACGGAAAGGCTTTCCGCTTTTGCAAGGAGGCGACCCGCGCCGCGCCGTCGAGCCGTCGCGCGACGCGGCCAAGACCGCTTCCCCTGATCCCGACCCCGGAACGAAGGCAGCAGCCATGACAATCAACGACATCCGCGGCTTCGGCGCGCGGAGCACGGCGGACGAGGTGCTGGCCGGCGTGGATCTCACCGGCCGGACGGCGGTCGTCACCGGTGCCGCCTCGGGGATCGGTGCGGAGACGGCCCGCGCGCTGGCCGGCGCGGGTGCTTCGGTCACCCTGGCCGTGCGCGACGTGGGCGCGGGAGAACGGGTCGCCGCCGGCATCCGGGCGTCCACCGGCAACGATCGGGTCACGGTCGAGGCGTTCGCCTCGCACCGACGGGGTCCGCTGGACATCCTGATCAACAACGCCGCGGTGATGAACGCGCCGGAGGCGTACACGGTCGCCGGCTGGGAGCTGCATTTCGCGGTCAACCACCTGGGCCACTTCGCGCTGGCGCTGGCGCTGAGGCCGGCTCTGGCCGCGAGCGGGGCGGCCCGGATCGTCTCGGTCGCCTCCGCCGCCAACGGTGGCTCGCCGGTCGTGTTCGACGACCTGTTCTTCACTCACCGGCCCTACGACGCCGCTCTGGCCTACGCACAGTCGAAGACCGCCAACGTGCTCTTCGCGGTGGAGGCCACCCGCCGCTGGTCGCAGGAGGGAATCACCGCCGACGCGGTCATGCCCGGCGGCATCTGGACCGGGCTGCAGAGGCACTGGGACCCGGCCGTGCTGGCGGCCGAGAAGGAGCGCGCGGTCGGCGTCGTCAAGACCGTGGAACAGGGCGCGGCGACCTCCGTCCTGGTCGCCACCGCTCCCGAGCTGGCCGGCTCGGGCGGCCGCTATTTCGAGGACTGTCACGAGGCGGAGATCGTCCCCGAGGTGGTGGACGGCCTGCACGGCGTCCGCGACTGGGCGCTCGATCCGGAGGCCGCACGACGACTGTGGGACGTCTCCACCGCGCTCACCGACGCCGAGCGGCGTCGACCGGGCCGGTGACACCGTGCGGCCTGCTCACACACCGTTCTCCCGGCGTGCCGGGATCCCTTCCCTTCCGAGCGCGTGGAGGAAGGCCAGGGCTTCTGCGGCGGGGGTTCCGGCGGCCGCGCTGTAGAGCACGAGGTGTTGATCGAGGTCGGTGAGGTGGAGGGACTCACAGTCCAGGGTCAGCTCGCCGACGACCGGATGGTGGAACGTCTTGGTGAGCATGGGTGCGGGCTGCACGTCGTGGCGTTCCCAGAGATGGGCGAATTCCGGGCTGGTGGCGCGCAGCTCCTCGACCAGCGCGGTGATCGCCGGGTCGGCCGGATAGCGTGCGACGGCTCTCCGGATGTCCATGACAGCCTGCCGGCGGAACTCGGCGGCGTCGGATAGGCCGTACAGCGGCTCGCTCGCGGCGGCATCGGGCCGGAACGCGCGCCGGGCGAGGTTGCGGTCGGCCGGGTCCAGGACGGCGTAGTCCTCCATGAGCGCGGCGGCCAGGTCGTTCCAGGCCAGCACGTCGAACCCGGCGGACACGACGAATCCCGCGGTCCGGGGCAGCCGGTCAAGTAACGCCAGGATGCTGGGCCGCACGTCTCGCCGGTGCAGGCCGGTGCGGTTCGGGGCCGTACCGGCCAGCAGGTGCAGGTGGTCGGTCTCGGGGCCGGTCAGCCGCAGCGCGCCGGCGATCCCGGCCAGCACGTCCGCCGAAGGGCGGGGAGCGCGGCCCTGCTCGAGACGCGCGTAGTACTCCGTCGAGATGTGGGCGAGGACGGCGACCTCCTCGCGGCGCAGGCCGGATATGCGGCGTCGCGGGCCGGCGGGCAGGCCGACATCCCGCGGACTCAGTCGTGCGCGACGGCTCCTGAGGAACGCCGCGAGCTCTTGCTTGTCCACGGTCCCAGTGTGTGCGCTCGGGCGGCGCCCAAGAGTAGTACAACCTGTGCCTGTGCCCGGATCGGATGCGGGACGACGCTGGGACCCATGACGCACACCACGACCGGTCTGCTGACCGGCAAGGTCATTTTCATCTCGGGGGCCAGCCGCGGTATCGGCGCCGCCGCCGGCCGCCTTTTCGCCCGTGAGGGCGCATCTGTCGTACTCGCCGCCCGCAACACGAACGCGCTGCAACACCTCGTGACCGAGATCCGTGACGCGGGGGGCGTGGCCGACGCCGTCACCGTCGACCTGGCCGACCGCGCCGGCATCACGGCCGCGGTGCATCGGGCCGGTGACCTGCACGGCCGGCTCGACGGTGCGTTCAACAACGCCGGCATCGGGCAGCAGCCCGGCCCGTTCGACACCACCAGCGACACCGACATAGACGCGCAGTTCGCGGTGAACTTCCGGGCGCACTGGACGGCGATGAACGCCGAGATCGCGCTCATGCGCAACGGCGGTGGTGGCGCGATCGTGAACACGTCGAGCATCGGCAGCCGGCGCGCGAACCCGTTCCTGCCGGCCTACGGTGCGATGAAGCGAGCCCTGAACAGCCTCACGGAGAGCGCGGCGGTCACTCTCGGCCCGCAAGGCATCCGTGTCAACGGAATCACTCCCGGTGGCACGTCGACGGAGATGATGCTGGAGTGGGATGCGGCCGCTCCCGGGATCATCGCGGCAGCCGAGGCCGCCAGCCCGATGAATCGCATGGCCGAGCCCGTCGAGGTCGCCGAGGTCGCCGCGTGGTTGCTCAGTGACCGCGCCTCCATGGTCAACGGTGCGATCATCCCGGTCGACGGCGGAACCGGAGCATGAGCCGGCCGCACGGTTGATCGGCGTGCGCCGGCACACCGCGGGCATCCACCACACGCGCGCCGACGGTCGCGTGGCCTGAAGGAGTGCCCCAAGGTGCAACGACGCCGCAGCGGCGCAGTGCTCGCACCCGTCGTGTTCTACCGTCCAGAGGCCGATCCGCGCAGCCGGTGTCACCGGACGGTTTCGCGCCCGCGGCGGCGATCGCCGAGGATGAGAAGGCCGATGCCCGTCTGCTGCGGAAGGTGCTCCGACGATGATCGCTGCGATCCTCTGCCTGATCCTGGGCTGTGCGGGTGTGCTCCTGGCCGTCCAACGGCACATCGAGCACGCCAGGCTGCTCCGTCGTGGCGTCCGCTCGCCGGGCGAGGTCGTCCGGGAGGAACGGCGTGGACGCACCTCGACCCCGAAGATCTACGCGACAGTCATCGCGTATCGGGACGAGTACGGCACCACGCGGGAATTCGTGGTGCAACCGGTCAGCAGCGAGCCCCTGTTCGGAGTGGGCGAGCGCGTCGAGGTGGTGTACCAGGCCGGTCGGCCGGAGACCGCCACAGTGGTGTCTCTGCGCAACGAGATGCGTACCAACGGGCTTTTCGGCTTCATCGGCCTCGGCTTCATCGTCGCCGGCGTCTATCTGATCCTCCAGTCCTGACCACGGTGCGGGCCGCCGAGCCTCACGGCTGACCGGTGGCCTCCACCGCGCCCACGAAGCGGTGCCGAGCGCCCATGAAACGAAGGTCGGCGCTCACCCCGGGGCAGGCGTCGTCGAGGTCCGTGCGCAGAATCCCGTACAGGTAGCCGTCGTTGTACCTGCCGTCACGGAACTGGGAGCCGCGTACGACGCCCTCCCGCATCAGTCCGGCCTTTTCCAGCGCACGTTGTTCTGCGATGTTGCGGACATCGGTGTAAGCCTCGACGCGGTGGACCGCCGTGTGCCGGAACAGCAAGGTCACCAGCTCGCGTTGCGCCGTGGTACCGATCCCGCGTCCGCGATGCTCGGGCAGCAGCAAGACGCCGATCCTCGTGCACGAGGAACTCTCGTTCGGGCCCCAGCGCTTGGGATACCAGCTGACGGTGCCGACCGGATCGCCGCCGGCCTCGACGACGAACGCGCCCCGGGTTTCCAGATCGTACGGGGCGGCCTTGGTGGGCGGTGCGGTCGGACCGAAGTCGTTGTACGTACTCACCGTCGCGGAGAGGGACGGAAGATCGGCGTCACGCATAGGCCGAAGGCTGACCTCAGACATGGGCTCAGGTTAGGAAGGCGGAGGGCGAGCAGTCGCCTCCGCGCCGACGATCTTGTACCAACAGTTCGTGCCATGGCACCTTCGGGCAGACGCCCGGCATCCGCGAATCCGTGGCCATCGTCTATCGTGCCGGCCGGTGGGATTCACGAGAAGAGCGCCCACCGCCGCGGCGAACGACGACGGGTGCATTCTTACTACGTCGTTGCACGTAGCGCAGAGCCGATCCGGCGGCCGGTGTCTCGCACCAGCGGGAGCAGATCGGCCGCATCGGCCCGATGGGTCGTAGTGATCTGTACGGCCGCCTCATCACCGTTCGGAAGGGTCAGGGCCGCAGCGAGGCATTGCATTCCCGCCACCGTGTGACCCAGATCGACGGCGGTGCGACGTACCGGATCGATGCGTCCCGAAACGACGGCCGACGTGAGGATCAACGTCGCTGCGGCCAGGTCCGGAAGAGGGAGGCCGGCGTATATGTCCACCGGCAGCGGTTCCCGGCCAGGAAGGGCCTCCAGCACCATCGCATCGTCGGTTCGTCGGCTGACCAGCGACACGGTCGCGCCGGTGCGCTCCCTGAGTGCTTGCATGAGTGGTAAGGCCCGGCGACGCAGCCCGCGCACCGGCTCGGCACGCGTGGCCAGCGCGAGCATCGTACGGCCGATCACATATCGGTCCCCGACCAGTTCGACGGCTCCCACGTCGCAGAGCTGCGACATCAGCCGATAAACCGACGCCCGAGGGATACCGGACAACCGGGACAGGTCCCGGATCTGGTAGTCATCGTTGATATGCGGGAGTAGTTGGAGCAGCCGAAATGCCCCGTCTATAACGCCGCGTCCCCTTCCCGTTTCACTGGGTTCGGGATGCCTCTGTTTTTCCACGCATCAGTTTAGCTCTGGTCGCGTGTCCGCTGAGCGGACAGATTCGATCCGACGCCCCGGGACGCCGGTCATCATCGACCTATCCGTGTCCGAGGCGCAACGCATCGTGCCCCGGCTGCGCGGCGAAGTCGTGATTGCACGCGAAGACGGGCCGAATGTCACCGCTCTTGTTTGACCGGTGGTACATCCAGCGGCCCATTGATGAATGGACCGGACGAAGGGAACAGTGCTCGTGGTACCCGCTGAGACTCAGACGGGATCGGAGAAGGCACGTGACGCCATTGCGATCGCCTACCTTCATCGAAGGCACGGACGCGAGCTGCTCGCCTTCCTGACCCGGATGGCCGGAGGTGACGTCTTCCGCGCGGAAGACCTCCTGCAGGAAACCTTGCTACGCGCCTGGCGGCACCCGGAGGCGAAGAACGCGGAGGGCACGTGGAACCGTCCCTGGCTGTTCACCGTGGCCCGCCGCATCGCGATCGACAGCATCCGTGCCACCCGGGCCCGGCCGGAGGAGATCCCCGTCGAGTACCTCGACGCCTGCGTCCAGGAGGACGACGAGAATCAGAGGCGGCTCGACAGGTCGGACGTCCGCGCCGCGTTAGGTGCTCTGCCGGAGCGGCTGCGCACCACGCTCATCGAGGTCTACTACTGCGACCGGCCGGTCGCCGAGGTGGCCGAAGTCCTCGCGATACCGCTCGGCACCGTGAAGTCGCGTACCTTCTACGGGCTTCAACGACTGCGGGCGGAACTCACCACGCGTGGGTTCTCCGACTCCGGTCACCGTTCCCGGAACCGGCCGGGTGAGATCCCGTACTCACGCCGGAACGCGGCGGAGAAGGCGAACTCGGTGGAGTAGCCGACGGCACGCGCGATCGCGGCCAGCGACGAAGGCGTCTCCCGGAGCAGACGGGCGCCGTACGCGAGCCGCTGGTGGAGCATGTAGGTCGTGGGGGACGTGCCGACCGAGGCCGCGAAGCGCCGTGAGAAAGCGGTCCGGGACAGCCCGGCCGCGGCGCTGAGCTGCTCGACGGTCCGACGCCGCGGATCGTGGTGGATCAGGCGTAGCGCCGCCTCGACCACCGGATCGGGCACCGGAGGCCACCCGGGCGCCGCCGCCTCCTGCTGCAGCCACAGCAGAGCGTGGGAGAGGACGAGGTCCATGAGGGCGCGGCGGCCCACGTCCGCCGTGGCCGCCTCGCTGTCCAGATCGTCGGCGAACAGGCCGACCACCGTGCGGAGGCGTTCGTGGTGGACGCCGCCGCGGGGAAGGGTGACGGCCTGCGGCAGTGCCCGGAGAAACCGGTGGACCCGGCCGTGGCCGAGCCGGTAGGCGGCGCAGATGAACTCGAAGTCGGCCCGGCCGGGCTCGGGGTGATCCCGGTCCAGGATCTCGACCGGCAGCTCGGCCAGCGTCCTCGGGTCCTGGCTGAGACCGTGCTCGGCGCCGGCCGGGACCAGGACGACATCCCCGGGTGCCAGCGCGATCGGCTCGCTGCCGGCGACGATCAGCCAGGCGTCGCCACGCGTGACCACGTGGAAACCGCTGCCCTCGAACGCGGGGTAGCGGGCGCCCCACCGGCCCGACTTGCGGACCCGGCGGGCCAGGGCGTCACCGACGCGGACACTGCTGAGAACCGTGCTGATCATGTCCACCGGCCCGAGGTTAGCCGCCGGCCCGGGATCGCACGAAGGCGTATGCCGCGGGTACCGCGCAGCATGGTGGCCCGCCGGCGTCGCTGATTGGCTGAGAAGCGTCAGACCACCACGAACACACGAGGTGAGGTGTCGACGATGTCCGTCGTCGTTCTCGGTGCCACCGGCCGGCTGGGCCGTCACGTCCTTGACGCACTCGCCGGCCGGTCCGTCGAGATCCGCGCGGCCGGCCGTGACCTGTCGAAGATCGTCGACCGGGACGTCCGGCCGGTCCGGGTCGACTACGCCGACGAGTCGAGCATCCGCACGGCGTTGCAGGGTGCCCGCCGGGCACTTCTCATCTCGAGCCCGGACTTCGGCAGGCGCGTGGATCAGCACGCCCGGGTCGTCGCCGGCGCACGTGAGGCCGGCCTCGAACTTCTCGCGTACACGAGCACACCGCGGGCCGGCACCTCCACGATGACGATGGCCGCCGATCACGCGGCCACCGAGGCCCTGATCAGGGACTCCGGTGTGCCGTTCACGATGCTGCGCAACGCGATCTACCTGGACGTCCTGGTCGAGCAGACCGCCGGGGAGGCGCTGCGCGACGGTGCGATCGTCGGCGCGTCCGGTCCGGGCCGGCTGAGCCCGGCCAGCCGGGGCGACCTGGCACTGGCCGCCGCCGAGGTGCTGACCGGGGAGGGGCACGCCGGCGCGGTCTACGAACTCGGCGCGGACCGGTCGTACACCATGGCCGAGGTGGCCGCGGCCATCGCCGCCTGGTCGGGCCGGCCGATCGCATACCGTGACCTGCCGGTCGACGACTTCCGGGCCGTGCTCCTGGAGCGAGGGCTGCCGCCGCAGGTGGCCGAGATCTTCGCCGACACCCAGCGGGGCATGGCACGCGACGAGTTCCACGTCACCAGCGGCGACCTGGCCCGGCTGATCGGCCGCCGGCCGGAGACGTTCGACGAGGCGCTCGCCGCCTCCGGAGCCCCTCGGTGAGCGCGCTCGCCGTCTACCGCAACTTCCGGGAGGACAGCACCCGCTGGGACGGCCTCGCCGCGCGCCCGGACGACGTCGTCGTCACCACCCCGGTCAAGGCCGGCACGACCTGGCTGCAGACCATCTGCGCGATGCTGATCTTCGGTAGCCCGGAGCTGCCCGCACCACTGGCGGCGCTGTCGCCCTGGGTGGACTCGAAGATGGAGCCCGAGGACGCGCTCCATCGGAGGCTGGCAGCCCAGCAGCATCGCCGCGTCCTCAAGAGCCACACGCCCCTCGACGGGCTGCCGGAACGTGCCGGCGTCCGCTACGTGACCGGCGCGCGCGACCCGCTCGACATCGCCGTGTCGTTCTACCACCAGATGAGCAACCTGGATCTCGCGCGGTTGAGCGAAAAACTTCGCCTTCCGGTACGGGCTGAGGACGGCCCCCTGGTGCTGCCGCCCCTGCGCGAATGGCTCACGGCCTGGGTGACGCAGGACGTGAGTGACGTCCGGGCCCAGAGCGAGACGCTGCCGGGAGTCCTCCACCACATCCAGCAGTCGTGGCTGCGGCGGGACCACCCGCAGGTGCTGCTGGTCCACTACGCCGACCTGAGCGCCGATCTCGACGCCCAGATGCGTCGCATCGCGGCCCACCTGGACATCGAGGTTCCCGAGGCGCGGTGGCCGGGCCTGGTGGAGGCGGCAACGTTCGCGCACATGCGCCGGCGCGCCGACCAGCTCGCCCCGGGCGAGCCGTTCAAGGACCGCACCAGCTTCTTCCGGCAGGGCACCTCGGGCGCCGGCGCCGCCGTGCTGAGCGAACCCGAGCTCCTGCGATATCGGGCGCGGGTACGGGAGCTGACCTCGCCGGACCTCGCGGCGTGGCTTCTCCGGCAGCCCGGGTGAGCCGCGATCCATCAGGGGCGCGACGCGGGCCGCCCGAGTCTGCTCACCGTCGGGATGCCGGTCACCGGCGCTGCGACGCCACTTTTCCAGCACGGCGAGAGCGCCAGCCACTGCCCTTCGCGCTGGTACCCGCATCGGCCCGAACGGTTGCAGCATTCGATTTCACATTGCGACACTTCGCCTCCGGCGCGTGGCCGACCCAGGGTTTAACGTCTTCCTTGACCGGACGACAGGCCGGTCGACCACGGGGAACAACGGGGGCAAGGAGTCTCAATGTCCACTCTGGACTTTCGTTTCATGACGCGTGTCGCGGTGGCGGCCGTCGCGATGGCCGGCGCGCTCGCCGCGGCCGGACCGGCGGCCGCCGCACCGGCTGCCGGAAGGCCCGCCGCGGCCACGGCGGCGGCGGTCAGCCCGACCATCACGCCCGCGGCCCGGCGCACGTACATCGTCGACTTCGGTGAGTCGCACTCGTGCCCGGAGGGGAACCTCTGCCTGAGTGTCTTCGACCCGACGGTCGGCAAGTTCAAGATCTTCGACCTGTACGACTGCAACCGGTACAGCCTGCACAACTTCTACGAGAACGGCTTCTGGTCGAACCGTCAGACCGGCAACGTCCGGTCGTACTTCTACGGCCAGAGCGGCAACGTGCTGGCGACGTTCTCCTCGACCGATCCGATGCCGCGCGACGGATCGCAGGACTGGAACCCGGTCTGGTCGGTCCGTAACTGCTGATCCAGGTTCCGCCCGCGACCGGTCCGGCCGCCGAATTCCCGGCGGCCGGACTCGTCATGTGTCAGCTGCCGCTCTCCCACAGCAGGCCACCGGTGGTGAGGACGAACGTCTCGGCCTCGGTGTCCACCGCGAACGGGAGACTGAAGACGGTCGCGCCGACGCCGGAGACGATCGGAGCGGTGGGCGGACCGCTGTCGTCGATCCACGCCCCGCTGGTGCCGTCCCAGTTCCACTGGTGCCCGTCGCGGCCGATGACGAACGCGTTCGGGCGGTAGACCTGGATGTTGTTCTCCAGGACGGCGGTGGCGCCGATGCCGCCGTTCGCCGTGATTCCCCCGCTCGGTGGCGTGCCGGGCCGGTTCCAGACCCATGCCGCACCGGACCAGGAGATCTGCCACAACGCGCCGTCGTCGGCCAGCGTGAACCCATACGGGCGCTGGGTGCCGGCCGCACCGGAGACGGTGGCGCCGACGCCGGAGACGACCCGGTGCCCGTTCGCGAGGCTCAGGTCCTGCCAGGCCCACTGCTCGCCGGTCGCATCGGTGATGAACGCGACGTACGCGTGCCCGTCACTGCCGTACAGGAACACGTACGGGGTGGCGGTGTCGACGCCGTCGACCACGGCGGTCGCGCCGATCGAGCCGGTGAGCGTGGTGCCGGCCGGTGCCCCGATCTTGTTCCAGTTGTACTGGGTGCCGTTCCAGTAGTAGGTCCACAGCTGGTTGCCGGCGTCGACCATGAACGCGTAAGGCCGTCCGCCGCGGTCGCCCGGCACCTTCCGGGCCACCGCACCGGCGCCCCATTTCAGCGCGCCGCCGGGCGTGCCACCGATCGTGTTGAGTTTCGTCCAGAGACCGCTCGGGGTCTTGCTGGCCACCAGCAGCTTCCCTGAGCCGCCCATCACGAAGACCTGCGGCAGCTGGAAGTCGTCCGCACCGGCAGTGGTGGCACCCACCGGGCCGGCGATCGTGTCCCCGAGCGGCGCGTCCAGGTAGTCCCAGCCGTTCACGACCGCGTCCCGGTGCAGCCACATCCGGGTCGGAGTGCCGCTCTGACGGGCGAAGACGTACGGGGTGCGGGTCGCGCCCGGCGCCTCGACGGTGGTCGTCACGCCCAATCCCTTGTCGAACGTGATCCCGTCCGGGTTGAGCGGCGTCCAGGTCGCGGCCGCCTGCGCCGCCGTACCGGCGACGAGCACGCCGGTCAGCGCGGCCGCGAGCGCACCCGCGGCCACACGTGCTGTTCTCATGGGTTCCTCCCGATGGTCGGTGCTTCCCGGGCGATCCCGGGTGGCGGCACCGACCATGCCGACCGGCGCTTACCGGCCGGTCAACGCGCAGGCCGGAGCCGGTCCAGCACCTCGGCGCGGCCCCGCGGATCGTTCGCCTCCGCGAACCGGTCGGCGGCCCGCCGCAGGACGCCGGGCGCCTCCGGGTCGCCGAGCTCGTCCAGCGCGGCGCCGAGCCCGGCGAGGATCTGTGCCTCGTGCCACGGGTCGCCCAGCGCCGGCAGCCAGGTCAGCGCCGCCCGGTAGGCCCCGGCCGCCTCCGCCCACCGGCCCAGCGCGGCCAGGTCGTGGCCGAGCTCGGTGAGCGTGGCGTTCATCCCGGTCGCCCGCTGGAACTCGTCCGGATGCCGCGCGCGGTCCCGGAACCGGGCGAGCACCGATCGGTGCGTCTTTGCCGCGCCGGCCGGGTCACCGGTCAGCCGGAGCGTCACCCCGTGGTGGCGCGACGCCTGGTCCTCACCGATGGCGTCGCCGACCTCGGCCATCGCGGCGGCCGCGGCGAGGTAGGCCGGCCGGGCCCGCTCCGGGTCGCCGCCGCGCAGATGGGCCGCGGCCAGATAGACGCGGGCCCAGGCGGCCTCGGTACGGTTCCCGAGCGTCCCGGCGAGGGCCAGCGCCTCGGTGGCGTACCGGACGGCGTCGGCGGGCCGCCCGGCGTAGTAGCCGCAGGCCCAGCTCAGGTAGTTGAGCTGGGCGACCTCCTCCGGCCGGCTGCCCAGCGCGCGGGCCGCGGCCAGTCCGAGCCCGAACAGCTCGGCCCACCAGCCCGGGTCGTACCGCCGGTAGTCGGAGAACCAGTGCATGGCCTCGGCGAGGTCGAGCACCGGCCGGTGCATGCCCCGGGCGGCGGCGCGCCGGGCCGCCTCCGACCACAGCGCGAAGTCCGCGTCCAGCCACGCGGTGGCCGTCTCCCAGGACGGGCCGCTGCCGTCGCCGTCCGGGTGGAACCGCAGCCCGGCGGCGGTGGCCCGGCCGATCAGGTCGTGGATCATCCGGGACTCGGCGGCGTCCCGGGCCGCCGCGGGCTCGTCGTCGTGCAGCGCCTCGGTGGCGAACAACCGGATCAGATCATGGAACCGGTAGCGGAACGCGGTCCCGGCCGGCTCCAGCATGCTCGCGTCCACCAACTCCTCCAGCAGGTCGCCGGCCGTCTCCGCGCCGGCCAGCGCGGCGGCGGCCGGTGCGCCGAACTCGGTGCCGGGCACCAGCGCGAGCAGCCGGAACAGGCGGCGCGCCGCCGGGTCGAGCCGTCGGTACGCGAGCGCGAGCACGGCCCTGACCTGCTGGTCGCCGGCCCCGAGCAGGTCCAGCCGGTGCTCCTCGTACCGCATCAGGCCGGCCAGCTCACCCACCGCGCCGGGCCCGGTGGAGCGCCGCAGCCGGTTGCCCGCGATCCGCAGCGCCAGCGGCAGCCCGCCGCAGAGCCGGGCCAGATCGGCCGCGGCCGTCGCCTCCGCCGCGATCCGGCCGGGACCGGCGGTGCGGCCCAGCAGGCGCACCGCGTTCTCCGGCGGAAGCACGTCGAGCAGGATGCGCGCGGAGGTCTCCAGGCCCGGTAGCAGCCGCCGGCTGGTGACCAGCACCATGCTGTGCGCGCTGCCCGGCAGCAGCGGGCGGATCTGCGCCTCGTCGGCCGCGTTGTCCAGGATGAGCAGCATGCGCCGGTCGTGCGTGAGTGAACGGTAGAGCGCGCCGCGGGCGTCCGCGTCGGCCGGCACCTGGCTCTCCGCGACGCCGCACGCGCGCAGCAGTCGCGACAGCGCGTCGGGGACCGGCAGCCCGGCCCCGTGCGCGCCCAGCAGGTCGAGGTGGAACACGCCGTCCGGGAACCGGCCCGCGCTGTCCCGGGCCGCGCGCAACGCCAGGCAGGTCTTGCCGAGCCCGGGTTGCCCGGACACGGCGGCGATGGTGACCGTGCCGGCGGACCCGGACACGGCGGCCCAGGCGAGCGCGCGCAGGCGGGCCAGCTCGGGCCCCCGGCCGGTGAAGTCGGTGGGCGGAGCGGGCAGCCCGTCCGGCGCGGCGGCCGCCCGGTGCAACGCGGCCGTGGCGTCGGGTGGCAGACCCAGGGCGGTCGCCAGCGCGTCGACGGTGGCGCGTTGCGGGGCGAGGCTGCGCTCGCGCTCCAGATCGCCGATCGCGCGCACGCTGGTGCCCGATCGGCGGGCCAGCTCGGCCTGGGTGAGACCGGCCGCGCGGCGGTGGTCGAGCAGCAGCCGACCGAATCGCTGTTGCTGTCCGAATGACGTCACGTCGCCAGTCGCCCGTCAGGCAGAGAAGCAATCGATTTCGACGACAATCTATCAGATGCCGGAATTGATGTCCGATGTGGATGATGTCGCCGCCCTGCTGATGAGGGCGCGGCGTGCGCGGCGGCTGAGTCAGGAGGCGCTGGCCCATGCCGCGTCGCTCAGCGTGCGGGCGGTACGCGACCTGGAGAGCGGCCGGGCACGGGTCCCGCAGCGCCGGTCGCTGACCGCGCTCGCGCACGCGCTGGACCTGTCGGACGGCGCGCGGCGCCGGCTGGCGGAGGCGGCGGACCGGGCCCGGCGGGAACGGCTTCCCACCCCGCCGGTGAGCCCGTCGCCGCCACCGCCCGCGCAGGCCGGCCCGCCCGCGCAACTGCCGCCCTCACCGCCGGACTTCACCGGCCGCGCGGAGCACCTGACCGCGCTGACCGCGGCGCTGACCGCAGGCGGCGGCGCGGTGATAGCGGTGACCGGGCCGCCCGGCATCGGCAAGAGCGCGCTCGCCGTACGCGCCGCCCATCTGGTACGGCATCGTTTCCCGGACGGCGCGCTCTACGCGCGCCTGCACGCGGCCGACCCGGCGGCGGTGACCGGCCGGCTGCGGCGCGACCTGGCCGGGCGGCCGCTCGTGCTGCTCGACGACGCCCCGGCCCCGGCCTCGATGCGCGCGCTGCTCGCCGCCCTGCGTACCCACATGGTCCTGGTGACCAGCCGCGATCCGCGCTGGCCCGGCGCCCGCCCGCTGGGTGCGCTGCCCGCGGGTGAGGCCTTGGCGCTGCTGGCGCGGGCGGTCGGCGCCGAGCGGGTCGCTGCGGAACCGGAGGAGGCCGCCGCGCTGGTCGCCGCGGCCGGGCACGCCCCAGGCACGATCCGGTCCCTCGCGGCGCGGCTGGCCCGCCGGCCCGGCTGGAGCCTGGCGGCGGCCGGCCACTACGAGCCGTTCAGCAGGCGGGTGTAGCGGGCGCGCACGCGGGTGGCCGCGGCCACGTCGCCGCTCTCTCGCCGGGCCGCCAGCAGGACGCGCCAGGCGGCGTCCTCGTAGGCGTCCAACTCCAGGCCGCGCTCGGCCACCGCCACCGCGGCCGGGATCCGGCCCTGCCGCAGCTCGGCGGCCGCGACCAGGGCGCACAGCCGGGCCGCCGCCGTGCGCAGCCGGTACCGTTCGCCGACGACCCATTCGGCCGGGCCCTCCTCCGGCAGCAGGTCACCCCGGTAGAGCGCCAGCGTCCGGCGCAGCGTCCCCAGCTCGGCCGGTGCGCCGCGCAGCGTGGGCGCGGTGATCCGGTCGAACTCACGCACGTCGTTGCCGGTGGACCACAACGCGTACGCCGCGCCGTCGCGGATCAGCGTCGCTCCCGCGCCGGCGCCCGCCAGCAGCCGCCGCGCCCGGGACAGCGTCACGTGCAGGTTTCGGCGGCCCGGCTCCGGAGCCAGTCCGGGCCAGAGCGCCTCCAGCAGCACGTCCCGGTGGACGGCGGCACCGGCGTGCACGGCGAGCAGCCGCAACAGGCTCACCGTCCGGGGCCGGGCCGCCGCGCAGTCCACGCCGGACCCGTCGACCTCGATCCGGAATCCGCCCAGGCATCTGATCGACACGCTCGGCATCCGGCATTCCGACATCGCCCGCTCCGTTCCGCGCCGGGTCGTCCGCCCGGCTTCCGATCCTCAGGGGATCACCGGCGGGTGCGCGGGAACGAGGCAGAATCGTCGGCGGAACGGCGATCTGTCGGTTTCCGGTCGGCCGCCTGGTCGGAGAACTACGCCCTCCCTCTACGCCACGATGCGCGTACCCGGCGGCGCGAACGCCGCCGTGGCCGCCGAACTCATCGCCTACGGCGACACGCAACCGGGTGAGCTGCGTGTCGTGGAGCTGGACGTGACCTCGCAGTCCTCGGCGGACGCGGCGGTCGCGCGCATCCTCGACGAGGCCGGCGGCCCTGAAGGCCGGCGCCGACTACGGCTGGCCCGAGACCGAGGGAACCGCCGGCGACACCGGCGAGCCGCCCATCGCGACGATCCACCCGGACGAGGCCAGCCCGTCCGGCGTCGCCTACGCGCACGGCTCGCTGTGGATCGGCGCGCTCGGCGGGCAGCGGCTCTGGCAGCTCCCGGTCGACGGTGCCACCGCCACCGGGCCGCCGATCGCGCACCTGACCTGCGAGTACGGCCGCATCCGTACCGTCGAGGTGGCCCCGGACGGATCACTGTGGCTCATCACCTCCAACACGGAGCAGCACGACGCGCAGGCCGCGTGGGCCGACCGGCTCTACGCCGACCTGCTGCCGCATGCGCTCCCGGCCGCGTGCCCGAACCTGCTGGAGCACAGCGACACGGTGCGGGCCACGGCGACGTTCGGCGACAAACTAGCCCGCCTGCACGCGGTGAAGACCCGCGTCGACCCCCGGGCACGCTTCACCGGCGTTCCGATCGGCTTCCCGGCCACCCCTGAGTGACGTCCGCGAGCCGGTGCGCCGGCCCGACGACGCCCAGGCGGCGCATCGTGACGGTGCTGGCCTCCTGCACGCCGGCCGGCGGATGTCTCGCCGTGCCGGTGGCCCCGGCCGGCGCGGCCGACCGCGACGCCGGCGAGATCACGCTCACCACGTCACTGGGATTCCCTCACAAGCTGCCCCGTCTGCTGCGTGACCATGGCCACCACACCCGGGCGCACGGGCTCGCCACCGCGGACGGGCTCGTGCTGGCGCAGGGGACGGCGCGGGTCTCCCTCGGGCGGATCCGGCACGGGTCGCTACCCGCGGAGGGCGCCGGGCGGGCCTGATCGGCCACTCGTCCGGGGCCAGGGCGATCGGCCTGGCCAGCCGGATGTGCACCGGCTGGGCTGGAGGTCGCCGACGACGGCAGCGCGGTGTATGCGGCACACATCCGGTCCGGCTTCACCGTGCCCGCGGTCAAGGCCATCCAGCAGTTCGGCAACGGGATGCTCGCCAAGCAGGGCCTGCGGCGCGCGCGGCGCAGCGGCCTCCTGGCCGGGCTCACCCGGCTCGCACGCTGATCCCTCCAGGCTGCCCTGCAGCGCCTGGCTGAGCGAGGAGGTGCCGGCCGGTATCAACGGTGGTCGGGTGAGCCGGGGATCATGCCATGGAGTGCCGGCCTCAGCCGAGCGGAATGCCCATCGCCTTCGATGCGGTGACGGGATTTCCGTACTCGTCGATCCGGGTGATCAGCCCACCGGCCAACTCGAATTTGAAGACATAGACATTGCGGTACGGCGCGCCGGTCCCGGCATGCGCCAGGTCGCCGTTGCCCTCGAAGAAGACCACGTCCCCGTCGGCGCTGACCGTGTACCGCTGGTCGGTGATCACTCGGCGGGAGAACCGCTGCGGGATGCTACCGAGATAGCCGAGCACCTCCTGCTTTCCGGTGAACGTGTACCCGGGCTCCGGATCGCCGGTGAAGGACAGCGGCAGGACCTGGACGACGTCGTCGGCGAGCAGCGCGCCGATGGCGTCGACGTCACCGCTCTCCAGGGAGTCGAAGAATTGGCGCGCGACGGCGAGCGAGGTGGTGTGAACGGACATGACGGTACCTTTCAACGGGAGTGCAGTGAGGTGAAGGCGGTGACGGTGAGGAATCGCAGCGCCTCCGCGTCCGGGGAGCCCTCGGCCGCGGTGTAGGCGACGACCCGCAGGTCCGCGCCGGGAACGGTCAGGACGTCGCAGTCGAGCGTGACGGGCCCCGCCGGATGGTGGATCGTCTTGCGCTCCGACCGGTACTCCGCGATCGCGCCGCCGTCCCAGGCCTCCGCGAACGCGGGGCTGGTCACCCGCAGGCCGGCGATCAGGTCCGCCAGCTCGGGGTCGTGGGGGTAACGGCCGCGGACCGCGCGCAGGTCGGCCACGAAGGCCGCGGCCATCTCGGCCGGATCCCGGTCGGACGTGATCGGCCAGGGCACGAGGTCCCCACCGGCGAAGATCGTGTGCAGGACGTTGCCGTCGACCGGGCTGGTGCCGAGCAGCGCCTGCCAGGGCCGGTTGAACGTCAGCAGCGTCCAGTGCGCGGTGAACACCGCGACCGGGACCTCGCCGAGCCGGGCCACCAGCCGTTGCACGCCCGGCGGCACGTGCCGGGGCACCCGGTTGGTGGCCGCCGGCGCGATTCCCGCCACCCGCAGCAGATGGTCGCGTTCGGTCTCGGTGAGCTGCAGGGCGCGGGCGAGCGCCTCGGCGACGCGCCGGGACGGCCGCCCGGCGCGGCCCTGCTCCAGCCGGACCAGGTAGTCCACGGAAAGCCCGCTCAGTTCGGCGACCTCCTCCCGGCGCAGGCCGGGGGAGCGACGCCGGCCGGTACCGGGCAGTCCGGCATCGGCCGGGGAGAGACGGTCCCGCCAGGCGCGCAGCGCGCTGCCCAGCTCGGGATGGGCGTTCACCCGCGTTCCGCCGCATCGGCGATGTTCGCCAGCGTGCGCCGCATGAGGATCCGCCACAGGGGTACGAACGGGCCGGCCAGGATCCAGCGGCGCCCTCGCCTCGGCTGGAATTCGTAGGTCCAGCGCAGCACGGTGCCGTCCCCGTCCGGGGTGAACGTCCACTCACCCCGAACGCCGTGGGTGAGCCGGCGCAGCACGTTGGTGAAGCCGGTCAGCTGGTAGGCGAAGCTGTGCCCGGTGGTGTATTCGGTGAGCTGCTCGAACGCCTGCGACCCGTCGCTGAACCGCGGATAGCGCGACGCCCCCGCGTGGTCCCATGCGCCGGTCTGCCGCTCGACGCCGGCGATGACCGGCACGCCGGGGATACGCGGGAACACGCTCGCGAGGTCGATCGGCACGACGATCGCGAACGCGTCCGCGGGGGAGAGCGGGCTGCGCCGCTGAACGGTGATGGGTACCGAACGGTCATGGCGGGTGATCAGGGGTGCGGTGGTCATGGCTACCACTGTCCGGCGGATCAGAGGCGGTAACCAGAGAACGGGAGTACCAGGCGATCGTCCCGCGGGGTGACGAGGGGCCCGGCCCGCGACCGCGATGTTCGCTCGGAGACAGCTCCTCGACGGGGCGTCAGCGCCCGGCGCCGTCGACGACGATCCGCGTCTGCTGCTCGGATTCACCACGGATGGCGCGCTCAGTTCCTCGGCGGCGAGATGCCGTCCTACGACCGAGAGTTCAATCCCGGGCCGGGCGCACAGGTCGACGCCGCTACCGTGCGGCGGCTCCTCGGCGAGGCGTTGAGGTTCATGCCTTGACGCTCGTGGAACTCAGTCGCGGCGACGACCCTGCGCCGCGCCCACAGGGTTTGCACCTTCCGTAACGGCATGTGGTCCAGTTGACTCACGTCCCGGTCCCCTGAGAGAAGGGTCCCTGCCAATGCGCTCTTTCACGCCACCCCGCCAGGTCAAGATCGGTGACGCGGCGGTGTTCGTCGGTATCACGCCACGGGCGATTCGCCACTACCACGAGATCGGGCTGCTTCCCGAGCCTGAGCGGGGCGGTGACGGCCGCCGCCGCTACGGGTACGAGGACATGATCCGCCTGCTGTGGATTCGCAGGATGGCCGACGCCGGGATCCCCCTGGACGACATCCGTGACGCCTTCACCACCGGTGCGGACGATATCGCGGACACCCTGGAGCGGCTGGAGGAAACCCTCGCCGCGCAGGAGGAGGCCGTGCGGCGGCAGCGGACCGCCGTGCAGCGCATGCGTTCCGAAGGGAGCAGGATGGGCCTGCTCTCCGACTTCGTCACCGCGCGCCTCAAGAGCCTGCCCGAGGGCTACCTGCGCCAGGCGGACCTGGACGCTCTGCTGGTCACCGAACGGATCTTCGGCCCGCTCGGCGCGGCCGTCCAGACCACCCGCTTCGTCGCCCTGGCCGCGCATCCCGCGCTGCAGGCGGAGTCCGACCGCGTCGACGCCGCCGAGGAAGCGCTCGACGACAGCGTCGCCGTGGACGATCCCCGCGTGGCTGCGGTGGCCGCCGAGCGGTGCGCCTTCGAGGAGGCCCTGAATGCCGCGATCGAGGAGTCCGGCCTGGACAAGGAGACCGAGGCCATCTTCGACGCCTGGGACGCGCTGCACCCTCTCACCGCCGAGGAGGAGGCCGACATGCTCGCCGGCAGGCGGAAACCCGGCTCCATGAGCGCGGGTGAAGCCATCAGAAAGATGCCGTACGATTTCTCGCCGGCCCGCGTGCGCTGCACGGAACTGATGATGGAGCTCTACACCCGGGACGCACCCGCCACGTGAGACGGCTCATGTGCGGACATGCACGACCTGCCCGCCCGGACACCGCGCTCAGGCGCAGAACGCCGGGATCTGCCGCCACCGGCCCGGACTCCTTCCAGGCCCTGCCGATCCGGTGATGCCCGGTCCGATCCGGGCTCGCGGACGTGCTCCGGGCGGCTGTTCAGTCTGAATTGATCTTCATTAGCCTGAGCTCCACGCGGGTGGTGATGCCGAGCTTGGGGAAGCTGCGGTAGAGGTGTGACCCGACCGTGCGGGGCGAGAGATAGAGGCGTTCGCCGATCTCGCGGTTGGTCAGCCCTCGGGCCGCGAGCCGGACGACCTCGCGTTGCTGCGGAGTGAGCGTGGTCAGCGCCTCGCCGGCGGCGGCACCGTGCCCTCCGGTCGGACCGCCCGGGTGGACGCGGTCCGTGGTCAGTCCGGCGGCGCGGGCTTCGGCACGGGTACGGTCGGACCAGGGGGCGGCGCCGAGACGGTCGAAGAGATCGAGGGCTTCCGTGAGCGCTGTGCGGGATTCGGTGATCCGGCGCCGTCGGCGCAGCCAGACGGCGAGGTCCAGGGTGGACTGGGCGTATTCGAACGGCCAATGACGCACTGCGGGATCCGCGAGGGCCGCCCGTAGGTGTGTCTCCGCCTGTTCCGGACCGGCGAGCAGACCTCGGGCCCGGTGCAGGATCGCCTGCAGGCGCGGGCTGTCCATGCTTCGCGCGTTGCGTTCGACGATTCGCCGGGCCTCGTCGTCGTTGCCGGTGTGGGTGGCGGCGGCCGCCAGGTCGGCGAGCAGCGGGAAGCTGGCGTGGTAGTGCACGGGGGAGCCGTCGGCGGTGAAGGCGCCACGCAACTGTTCCCACGCGCTGCCGAAGTCGCCGTCCGCGATGGCCGCGGTGCCGAGCGCGCGCCGGGCGGATACCGCAACGGCGCGGCTCTCCAACGGGTCGATCAGGGCGAGGGCGTCGGCGGTACGGGCGCGGGCCTGAGCGGTCCGGCCGCGCAGGGCCAGCACGGTCGCCTCGGCGACGGCCGCCTTGGCGACCGCGTGATCCAGGCCGAGGGCGCTCCCGGTCGTGGTGATGAGGTCGCAGGTGTCGAGGGCCTGCTGCCAACGGCCTCGCTCCAGGTAGGCGTACGGCGCCGCTCCGCCCAGGCAGTCCACCGGGGAGCCGTGCGCCGGCGGGTTCTGCGCGGCTTCGTCGAAGAGCCGTACGGCCACGGAGGTCTCGTCCAGCAGCCAGGCCATGACGGCGGAGGAGCTGAGCGACTCGGGCAGCGCACAGCCGTCCTCACCCGGACCGTGAACCGCGGCGAGCAGGTCACCACGCCCCGAGACGGGGTGGGGGTCGCAGAGAGCGGTGAGCCACGCGCGCAGGCCGGCGCGGGACGGGGCGTCGGGCAGGGCGGACAGCAACGCCTGCAGCCGACGCCCCTGTTCGTCGTCACCGGACTGGTAGCGCACGACGGTGGCCGCGGCCAGCAGGTCTCCGGCGACGACCGGATCGAGGCCGAGCAGCGGAACCGCGGCTCGGACCAGTCGTTCGAAGACGACCGGGTGCCGGTTCGTCATGCCGGCCAGCATGCCGACCTGGAGTGCGGCCTGGGCGAGCAGGTGCGGGTCGCCGGTCTGCACCCGTACGGCATCGGCGAGGCTCTCCACCCAGGCCAGATCCCCGGTGGCCACCGCCGCCTGCGCCGCCCGGAGCAACAGCCGTACTCGCTCCTCCGGCGCCGGGGCGAGTCTGGCGGCGTGTTGCAGCGCCAGGGCCGCCGCCGCATGGCCACCCCTGCGGTGGGTGAGGTCCGCGGTCCGTTCCAGCGCCGCCGATACCGTCGCGTCAGGCCCGGGACTGGCGGCGGCCAGTTGCCGGGCGCGGCGGTCGGGATCGAGCCCCGGCGTCGCGGCGACCGTGGCATGCGCGGCACGCCGGGCCTCCGGGGCGGCACCGTGATAGATGGCCGACCTGGCCAGCGGGTGATGTGCCCAGGCGGGGCCGGTCTTCTCCCCGCTCGCGTACGCGAGGAGCAGGGTTTCCCGTTCGCGGGTGGTGAGCTCCGCCGCGCGCGGGGCGAAGTGCCGGTGCCACCGCTCGGAGACAGGCAACGGTCCCAGGGCGAGGGCTGCCGGCGTACCGGCGAATTCGATCAGCGCGAGGGGATTGCCGTCGGCCTGTGCGAGGATCTCGGACCGGTCGGGGCCGGTCGGGGCGGACGGCTGGCTGTCCAGGAGCTGCGCGGCCGCGCGCGGATCCAGTGGGCCGAGTGTGACGGTGGGGAACCCCTGCACCGGCGGCTCTCCGGTGTACGCGATCACGATCCGCACCCGGGTGCCGCTCAGGCGCCGGCCGGCGAATGCCAGGGCGTCGAGGGAGGCCCGGTCGATCCACTGCGCGTCGTCGACCGCGACCAGCGCCGGCTCCAGCAGGGTCAACGCGTCCAGCAGGGCGAGGCCGGCGGCGAAGGGATCCGCCGCGGGCGAGCTGAGCGGCTGCCGGAGCAGCTGGTGCAGGGCCGCGTGCGGCAGGGCCGACTCCGCCTCGCTGCCCACCGCGCGGAGCACCCGGCTGCCGGCGTCCTGCGCCGCGCCGATCGCGTGCTCCAGCATGGTGGTCCTGCCCGAGCCGAGGTCTCCGGCCAGCAGCAGCAGCGGATCTGCGCCGGCCGTCAACCTGTGCAGCTCCGCGGCCCGCCCAATGATCATGACCCATGATGCAGTCGCGCGACTGATACCTGCAAACGGCGGGTCTCCGTACGGTGGGATCTCGTGCGAGCGATCAGATATGACCGGTACGGCCCGGCCGAGGTGCTGCGCCCGGTCGACCTTCCCGAGCCGGTGGCCCAGCGGGGGCAGCTCGTCTCCGCCCTCCGGCCGGGCATCGTGGCCTTCACCGACAACCCGGAACGGCTGAGCTGACGGCCTTGTCCCGGGCGGTCGACGACGGCCTGCTGCGGCCGGTCGTCACGGAGGTGCTGGCGATGGACGGCGCCGCGCAGGCGCACCGCCGACTCGCACGCGGCGGTGTCGCGGGCCGGATCGTTCTCGACCTGAGCTGACACTCGGCGGCTCAGCGCGTCATCAATGTGAGATCTGGAGAGAAGAAGTGGAAGACAAACGGACTGACCTCGCCGTGTACGCGGATGTCACCTATGACAGCCGCCGCTGGGACGCGCTGCCGTTGCGCGCCGACGACATCGTCATCTCGGCGCCGGTGAAGTCCGGGACCTCATGGCTGCAGACGATCTGCACATCGCTGCTCTTCCAGGACCGGGAGTTGCCGGCCCGCCTGGGAGCACTGTCCCCCTGGCTGGAGTCGAACGACTGCCCTGTCGAGGACGTCGTCTCGGCGCTGGAAGCCCAGACGCACCGGCGCGTCATCAAGTCCCACACGCCGATCGACGGCATCCCGGTCGTACCCGGGATGACTGTCGTGGCCGGGGCGCGACATCCCCTGGACGCGGGCATCTCGTGGTACCACCATCTTCGTAACATCGATTTCCCCGTGCTGATGACACGTCTCGGGCTGCCGCCGTCGTACGATCCCAGCCCGACCGGAAGCGCGCACGACTACCTGACGTCCTGGATCGCCGAGAGCGACCCGGCCGCGCCGGAGCAGTCCACGCTGACCAGCCATCTGCGCATGATCCGGACCGCCTGGGAGCGGCGGAACGACCCGGGTGTCGTCCTCGTGCACTACGCCGACCTGTCCGCCGACCTCGAGCGGGAGATGCGCCGGATCGCGGAGCGCCTGGGCATCGAGGTGCCGCAGAGCCGCTGGCCTGCCCTGGTCGAGGCGGCTTCCTTCAAGCGGATGGCCGAACGGGCCGACGACCTGGTTCCCAGCCAGCCGCTGAAGAGCAGCCAGGCCTTCTTCCGGGGCGGCCGGTCCGGTGACGGGCCCAGCCTGCTCAACGACGACGAACTCGCTCAATATCACGACCGGGCCCGCGTCGAACTGCCCGCCGAGCTCTACACGTGGCTGCACCGCCTGTAACGCACAGGCGGTGGGCCTCGGCGGATCCCGCTCCACTCGCCGGTTCGCTGGTCCGGACCGGCGAGTGTCAGCGCCGCTCGCTTTCTTCACGATCGGACCGGCCGGTCGCCGGCGGTCTGAGAAGCGTCTCAGGCGATCAGGTATGTGCCGGTCATGAAGATCATCAGCAGTGCGGCGTGCAACGCCGTGCCGACGGTCAGTACGAGTCGGTCGACGAGTCGCGTGGCACCGATCCGGGCCAGCACGATGATGATCGCGACCGCTTCCATCGCGTACCGGGGTGCCGATTGCAATGCCCGGCCACCGACCTCCGTCGACAGGATCAGGCCGAGGCTGATCGCCGAGTACGCCATCAGGTAGACCTGGTCGGGCCGGAACCGGAACCGGCTCTTCACGCAAAAGACAAGCAGCACCACGGCGGCCAGCATCGAGCCGGCGTCGATGATTGTGCCCAGGGTGCGTGGGCCCAGCCAGCTGTCCCGTTGCCCGGCGGCGATCAGCCATGCCTCGCCGGGGAGGGTGTAGCGGCGGCTCCACTGGTCCTGGGCGATGCTGAACTGCAGTGGGTGGCCCATGGTCCGCCAGCAGTAGAGGCTGTAGGCGGCCAGGCCCGCCGGGACCAGCGCGATCCCCAGCACGTCCCATCGGATCTTGCGTGGTTGCCAGCCGGTCTGGCGCAGGTACTCGATCGCCAGCGGCAGTATGAGCAGGATGCCGAACAGCCGGGTCGCGGACGACAGCGCGCCGAGGCTGCCGGCCGGCCACCAGTGGCCGTGCCGGGCGGCGTAGAGGGCGCCGATGGACAGCAGGAGGAACAGTGACTCGTTGTAGCCGATG
>NZ_JNXY01000045.1 GCF_000717135.1 Catenuloplanes japonicus | reverse complement strand
CCAACCCCGCCACCACCTGACCCCACCCCACACCCCACCCGGCTCCGCCGGGCGCTGTCGCCTGCCCACTCACCTTTCGATTTTCGGGTCGGTTCCGCGGTGGTCGGGAAAACCCGGCCGGACTTTCTCGGTGCGCGAATACGATCTTTCCGCGGGCGTGCCGTGACTCGCTCAGCGCGTGCGCTTCCGCGGCCCTCTCCAGCGGGAACGTCGCGGCGACCGGAATGCGCAGGCGGCCCTCGGCCGCGGGACGGACCGCGATCCCGAGCCCGCCAGGTCGGGCAGCAGTTCGACCGTGTGCACTCTCACTGGCCGGTCCGGCCGTCGATGCACTCGCGCAGCAGGTCCGCGTGGCCGCAGTGCCGGGCGTACTCCTCGATCATGTGAATGAGCACGTCGCGGACCGCGATCGGGGAGCCGTCGTGGCTGGGGACCTCCGCACCCAGATCCGGCTCCGTGTCCAGCCAGGCGTCCGCGGCCGCGATCTGCGCACGCCACTCGGCGAACGCGTCCTCGGCCAGTGCGGGGTCGGCGTGGTTGAAGTCGAGATCGTGGTCGTCAGGGGTCCAGTAGATCCGCGGTTCGCCGAGGTGGCCGGTCAGGACGCGGTGGAACCAGTTGTGCTCGACCCGTGCCATGTGCCGTACCAGGCCGAGCAGGCTCATGGTCGAGGGCGGGACCGAGCGTGCGGCCAGTTGCGCGGGGGTCAGGTCGCGGCATTTGAGGTCGAGGGTGAGGCGATAGTTCGTGAGGTACTCACGGATGGTCGCGCGTTCGCCGACCGGGTTCCCCATCGTGCGGGGGTCATCTTCCGGCTGTACCCACATCCCGTCGAAACTCATCCCGACACCATGGCATGGGTGGTCGGCGGGGGTGTAGCGCTTTTGCTGAGTCCTCGGTGTCGAGGACTGGGCACGTCGAGGTCTGGGCACGACGCGACCTGGGCACGAGGGGATCAACCGGGCACTGCCACGCCCGAAATTTCGTGTTATTGGTTGCGTTGGGTGGGCTGGTTGCTGAGCTTTCGGTGTCAGCGCGAGGCCATGATGGGATCGAAGGCCATTATTTCCCGAAATTTCCGATATCGGGTGTCAGTCGCCGAGGCGGTCGAGGACGGGCTTGGGCCAGGTGAGGGTGACGGTGCCGTCGGTGATGGAGACGCCGTTGCTGAGGTCGTAGGTGATGTCGGAGTACTCGTCGAAGGGGTTGTCGGCGGAGTAGTAGCGGCCGGAGTTGGTCTTGGTCATCACGTGCCACTCGTCGTAGGGGGCGAGGATCAGCCAGTCGGCGCGGGTGACGTGCTCGACGCACCAGCCGGTGGTGTCGTCGCAGACGCGGTCCTCGACGGTGCTGCCGGCGACCAGGTTCGAGGAGAACCAGCGGCCGGTCACGACGACGAGCAGCAGCAGGAACAGCACGACGCCGACGACGATGCCGCGGCGGGACCGGGCCGGCGCGATCTCTGGGCTAGACATGCCCGTTACGGTACAAATCTTCGTGCGTGCGCCGTCTCCCCGGTCCGTGCCACTCAGGGACAGTTCGCGCTCTCCAACCGGACCGCGTACTCCTCGTTGTCGTGGGTGATGCCGGAGGGCCGGCCGTTGAAGTACGACTCGACCTTGCTGCCGTCGCGGAGCTGCTCGAAGTGCAGGTGGGGGGCGCTGGAATCGCCGGTGCTGCCGACCTTGCCGAGCTGGTCGCCCTGCTTGACCTGCTGACCCTCGGTGACCATCGGCTGCTCCAGCATGTGCAGGTAGAGCGTGGACCACTTGCCACCGTGGTCGATTCTCACCCAGTAACCGCCGCCGCGGCCCATCGGACCGGTCGGATTGTCCGGGTTGCGGTCGCCGAGGCGGCCGTTGGTGCCGGCCCGGGTCACGGTGCCGTCCGCGGCCGCCAGGATCGGGCGGCCGTAGGTCTCGCCGGACGTCGGGTAGAAGTCGACGTCGAAGTCGTCGTGCCCGGGGTAGGTGCTCAGCCGCCACGTCTCGCCGCACGCCACCGGCAGCTGGAACGCGGGTCGCGGGCCCGGCGGGCGCATCCGCCGCTCGGCGAACATCGCCATGGCACCGGCCAGGGCCAGCACCACCACGACGGACAGGAGAACGCGGACACGAGTGGCTATCACCGTCCGATCGTGCCAGGCGAACACCACCATCGACGAACATGGCAGGGTGGAACAAACGATCGAGGGAGTGTCCGTGAGTCGACCGATCCGTGTCACCGTCTGGGGCGAGAACGTCCATGAGCAGCGCGAACCTGCCGTCGCAGCCCGCTATCCGGACGGGATGCACGGCGCGATCGCACAGGGTGTGGCGGAGAACCTGGGCGATCGGGTGATCGTGCGCACGGCCACGCTGGAGCAGCCGGAGCACGGCCTGACCGAGGAGGTGCTTCGCGAGACGGACGTGCTGACCTGGTGGGGGCATGCCGCGCACGCGGACGTGTCGGACGAGGTCGTCGAGCGCGTCCACCGGCACGTGCTGGCCGGCATGGGCCTGATCGTGCTGCACTCCGGCCACTGGTCGAAGATCTTCATGAAGCTCATGGGTACGACGTGCACGCTGCGCTGGCGTTCGGCGCACGATCGCGAGCTGGTCTGGACCGTGAACCCGACCCACCCGATCGCGCAGGGCGTGCCGCACCCGTTGATCATCGACGAGGACGAGATGTACGGCGAGTTCTTCGACATCCCGGCGCCGGACGAGCTGGTCTTCATCTCGTCGTTCTCCGGCGGTGAGGTGTTCCGGTCCGGCCTGACGTTCACGCGCGGCCACGGCAAGATCTTCTACTTCCGGCCCGGCGACCAGGATTACCCCACATATCACCATAAAGACGTAAAGAAGGTGATCGCGAACGCGGTGGAGTGGGCGGTCACGCTGCGCCCGGAGCGGGCCACTCCCACGCTGCTGCGCTACGAGACCAACGACTTCTTCAACGGCCACGGGTACGGTGGCGCGCTGTGACGCTGCGAGTCGTAATAATCGGCGCGGGCGGGATGGGCCGCGCGTGGATCCGTACCGTCGAGGACGATCCTGACGTTGATCTCGTGGGTGTCGCGGACCTCGACGAAAGAGCCGCCGCCGAGGCGGTCGAGGGCCGCGTCCCTACCGGCGTCGACGGAGTAAGGCTTGCCAAGGAGACCGGCGCCGACGCGATCATCAACGTGACCGTCCCCGCCGCACACCACCCGGTCACCACCGAGGCGCTCTTCGCCGGCCTGCCCGTGCTCGGCGAGAAGCCGGTCGCGGAGACCGTCGCACAGGCGTTGTCCCTGGTCGCGGCCTCGCAGGTGACCGGCGAGCTGTTCGTCGTCAGCCAGTCCCGCCGCTACAACGCGCAGCTGTGGGCGCTGCGCGCGCAGGCCCGCGCGCTCGGCCGGGCCGGCCAGCTGACCACGGAGTTCTTCAAGGCGCCACGGTTCGGCGGCTTCCGGGACGCGATGGACCACCCGCTGCTGCTGGACATGGCGATCCACCCGTTCGACTCCGCGCGGTTCGTGCTCGGCGAGGAGCCGGTCTCGGTCTACTGCGAGGAGCACAACCCGTCCTGGAGCTGGTACGCCGGCGACGCCGCCGCGACCGCGATGTTCGAGATGACCGGCGGCGTCCGCTACGTCTACACCGGCAGCTGGTGCGCGCCCGGCCTGGAGACGTCCTGGAACGGCGCATGGCGGCTCTCCGCGGAGCACGGCAGCGCGGTCTGGAACGGCGACGACGCGCCGGTGTCGTCAAGTGATCAAGCTGCGACCGGAACGGACCCCGGCTTCGAGATCGCCGGCTCGCTACGCGCGTTCACCCGCGCGCTGCGCACCGGCGAGCCCCCGATGGGCGAGGTCCACGAGAACGTGATGAGCCTGGTCATGGTCGAGGCCGCGGTCCGGTCCGCGTCCACCGGCACCCGCGTGCGCATCGACGACGTGCTGGAACAGGCCTACGAGCGGGCGATATCGGACGAGCCCCGCGCCGACGTCCGTGACGCGCTGCACTCCTGGACCTCCGTGCGCGAAACGCTGAAAGGTTCCACCCGCTTCCGGACATGAACCAGGGTGGACCCTGTGAACGCGGCCCGATTCGAGGCACTGGCCCCGGACGTCATCGACGCCGTGCGCCGCTACCTGGCCCGGCGCACGGACCCGGCCACCGCGGACGACGTGCTCTCCGAGACGCTGCTGATCTGCTGGCGGCGGATCGGGGAGATCCCGGACGAGCACCTGCCGTGGGCGTACGGCGTGGCCCGCAACTGCCTGGCCAACGCGGAACGCGCGCACCGCCGCCGTCGCCGCCTGGCCGCCAGGATCGCCGCGCTCGACCCGCCGACGGCCGTGGCGGACGCGCCCGCCGTGCCGGACGACGACCTCGACGCCGCGCTGTCCCGGCTGCGCACCGAGGACGCGGAGCTGCTGCGCCTGTGGGCCTGGGAAGACCTGACGCCGGCACAGATCGCCGTGGTCCTGTCCGTCTCGGCGAACGCGGTCTCGATCCGCCTGCACCGCGCCAAGCAGAAACTCCGCGACGAACTCCGAAAGACCGGCACGCCGGCCGGACATGAGCAGCCGGGAGAAGGGAGACGCCCATGACCGACGACGACGATCTGCGCGCGCGGCTGCGGGACGCCGACCCGGCGGCGGGACTGCCACCGCTGCCTCCCGCCCGGATCGACCGGCTCATGGAGGAAACAATGGCTGCTACCACGACGAATCGCCGCCCGGTGCTGCTGGCGGCCGCTGCCGCACTGGCGCTGGTGGTGGCGGGCGCCGGCATCGCCGGCTGGGTGCTGAACCGCCCGGCCGAGACGAGCACCACCACGATCACTGCCGCGGGGGTACGCGCGAAGTGCGTCGAACCCACCGCCGCCACGCTGGCCGAGCGCGCCGACTTCGCCTTCGCCGGCACGGTCACGGCCGTGACCGGCGACGTGGTGACGCTGCACGTGACCCGGGTCTACCGCGGCGAGCCCGTTACCGAGGTCGAGGTCGCCCAGACCGGCGGCGCCTCCGAGACGCTGCTCGGCTCCGGCGCTTTCGAGACCGGCCGCGACTACCTGGTCTCCTCCGCCGCCGGCGCCATGCTCATCTGCGGCTACAGCGGCGAGTCCACCACGCCCGGCCTCCCGGAGATGTTCGACGCCGCGTTCTGACCGGCGGCTCCTCCGGTGGCGATCGGACGGCCGGGCAGCGTGGCCCACTGGGACCAGGACCCGCAGCGTGTCGCCGCGCCGGATCAGATCGCCGAAGATCTCGGCCCGGCCGCGTCGACGGTTGATCGCGGCCAGATCCGGCACCAAGTCCGAGGTGAGCGGTTTGTCCAGCGGATGCCCGGCCAGATCCACACCGTCGCCGAGCATGTTCGCGACCAGCGCGCCCGCACGCTCGACCTCTTCGCCCCGCCGGAAACCGCGACCTTCCCCCACGGTCAGCGCCGCACCGCCACGTCCCTCACCGCCACTCTCGCCACCCGCGCAGGCCTCCTGGTCATGCCGTCCCGCACCCGCGCCGACACCCTCACCCGCATCCGCACCTTCCTCTCCAGCCACCCGGCATCCGCCACCGGCACCTTCACCCCTCCCCATGCTCACCTGCACCCTCCGCCTCCCCCGGCGATGAACGCCTTCCCTCGGAGTACCTCATGCACAACACATCGGCCCGACCGGACCAGGAGGCTACGGAGACCGCAGCTGGGAGAGCGAAACCGAGCACAGCCCGCCGCTCGACATCTGACATCTCGATCAGCGTCCGGCGGCAGCCTTCCGCGCGAGCGCGTCCACGTTCTTCTGCATCTCTTTCTGCAGGTACCAGCGCCAGAAGCCATCAAGGAACGGGGGCCGGCTGCGGAACGTACAGTGCCAGCGGATGTCGGTGCCGCCGTCCACGGACCGCGTCAGGTCGATCGTGGAGCGGTACCCACGCCACAGCGTTTCGGAGATCTCGACATAGGTAAGACTCCGGTCAGGCACAGAATCCGTGACCTGAACGACCGTCCTCGGCCGGTCCCCCACCACCCACGTCTCCCCCTCCGCACGAATCTTGCTGATCTGCTGCCAGGACGGCCAGGAGGCAACATCCGCCAGCACCCCGAACACCACCGCGGGTGCAGCAGCCGACCGCGCACGCACGTCATACGACGACATATCCAAATACCTCCGTATTTCAGGAATGACGCCACACGATATGCCCACGAGGCTCCGCCCCGAACAGACCACATCCCAAGAACCTTGTTCCGACATCCGGAACCCAAGCACCCACACAGGTGACCGCCTGGCTGCCCCGTCTGCCATCGACCCGCACGCAAGGGTGCAGATCATCGGCAGGGCCGCCACCAATAACACGAAATTTCGGGCGCACCAGCGCCCGAACCGGCCCTGGAAGAAGTGAGCAACGGCGCGCTGCCCCCGGCCGGCGCAACCCGCGAGACCACACCTCAGCCGTCGCGAAAATCGCGTGAAACGCGACCACCCACGGGCTGCAAGCCCGCGGGAGCATGCCCAAAGCGACCACCCACAAAGTGGGAAAATGCAATCAGCCCTTGATCGTCGTAATGTCGTCGAGCCCAGCGATAGCCAGCACCGGCGCCAGCAACGGCGCCGCCACCAGTTCCAACTGCTCGACATGCCGGAACAGGACCGCCAGCCCCGCACTGTCCAGATACCCGATCCGCGTCAGATCGACGACGAACGAGCCAGCACCGGCCTCCCGGTGCGTCTCGGTCAGCGCGACCGAGAACGCCTCCGCGTTGCTCATGTCGATCTCCCCCGCGACGGCCAGCACCAGCACACCGTCCGGCCGCTCTGACGTGGCGAAGGTCAGCTCTGTGGTCATCCCGGGATCCTCGCTCGCATGCCGACGACGGTGCCGGTCGTGCCGGTGGTGATGGTGACCTCGTTCATCAACGCGCGGATCAGGATAAGCCCACGTCCGCGGTAGGGGTTTTCGGCCGGGCGCGGGGGGAGCCAATGGCCGGTGTCGGTGATGACGAGGCGCACGTCGTGGGCGGTGACCAGCGCGGACAGGCGGATCAGACCGCGGACCTGGCGGTGGCCGTGTTCGATGGCGTTGGCGCAGGCTTCGCCGGCGGCGACCAGGACGTTCTGCGCGGTGCCGGTGTCGACGCCGGAGCGGTCGAGCCAGCCGCGCAGCGTGGAGCGGATCGGGGCGAGGCGGGTGGCGTCGGCCGGGAACTCGAGGTCGAGCGGGCCGGGGTGGCGATAGAGCAGCAGGGCCACGTCGTCGTCGTAGCCGGCCGGCGGCGCCATGCTCTCCATGACGTCGGTGGCCAGCTCCTCCAGCGGCGCGGAGCGGCCGTGCTGGACGAGCGCGCTGACCCGGTCGATGCCGATGGTGAGTGCCTGGCGGCGGCGTTCGACGAGGCCGTCCGTGTAGAGCAGCAGCGTGGCGCGCGGCGGGACGCGGTAGCTGGCCTCGGGGCGTTCGCCGTTGCCGCGGACGCCGAGCGGGCGGGAGCGGCCCTGGTCGAGCAGATCGGTGGCGCCGTCGCGGTGGGTGACGATGGCGGGCGGGTGGCCGGCGCTGGCGTAGCGGAGTTCGCCGGTCTCGGTGTCGAGCACGCCGCAGAAGACGGTGGTGCACATGGCGCCGGGCAGCTGGGCCGCGAACCGGTCGAGCGCGGTGAGCGTGGCGGCCGGGTCCATGTTCTGCAGCAGGAGTGCGCGGCAGGCGCTGCGGACCTGGCCCATGACGGTGGCGGCCTCGAGGCCGTGGCCGACGCAGTCGCCGACCACGATGCCGATCCGGTTGTCCGGGAGCGTGACCGTGTCGTACCAGTCGCCGCCGACCTTGAGCGGGCGGGTGGCGGGCGCGTAGCGGACCTCGAAGCCGGTGGGCAGTTGCGCGGGGCCGAGGATGGCGCGTTGGAGCGCGAGCGCGGTCTCGCGTTGCTGGTCGATCTGGTGGATGCGGTGCAGGCCCTGGCCGAGGTGGCCGGCGAGGAGCGCGAGGAGCGTCTGGTCCTGCTGGGTGAACGGCCGCTTCTCGGCCATGTCGATCCAGAGGACCATGGTGCCGTCCGGGTGCTCGAGCGTGATGCCGGCGCCGGTCAGGTCGTCGGCGACCGGTGTGAGCAGCGGCGTGTGCCGGAGCGTGGCGAGGCGGGCGTAGCGGTCCTCGGGGAGCGTACGCGGCTCGGTGGCGACCATGGTGGGCGTGCCCGCGTCGGTGTAGACGACCGCGTAGACGCCGGTGGCCCGCCACAGATCCTTGAGCACGGGGAGCACGCCGCGCAGTGCGCCGTCGACGCTGTCCGCCTGGGAGAGCCGCACGCTGAGCGCGGCGAGCGTGCTGTCCCGCTGCACCGCGTAGTGTTCCGCGGTGACGTCGCGGAACGTGCCGACGATGACGCGGCGGCCGGTGTCCGGGTCCTGGACCTGGTTGAACGCGGCCGCGACCCAGAGCCGGTGGCCGTCGCGGTGCCGGACCGGGATCGTGTACGACCCGCGGCTGTGCTCCAGCAGCATCGCGAGCGCGGCCTCGACCAGCCGGTGGCCCTCGGGGTCGGCGTCCCGGTCCGGCCACCACGGGTGGACCGGCGGGTAGGGCAGCCCTTCCGGGCCGTACCCGAGAATGTCGGTGAACGTGGAGTTCATCTCGATGATGGCGCCGTCCTCGTCGCTGACGAAGAACGCCTCCTGCAGCGAGTCGATCAGCGCGCTCCGCCACCGGGCGTGGTGGTTGCGCAGCCGGGCCAGCTTCAGGTTGCCGCGGACCCGGGCCAGCAGCTCCGCGGACGAGAACGGCTTGACCAGGTAGTCGTCCGCGCCCGCTTCCAGGCCCTCGATCGACGCCTCCTGGCCGGCGCGCGCGGAGAGCAGCAGCACCGGCGTGCCCGCGGTGCGCGGGTCGGCACGCAGTGCCGCGACCAGTTGCAGGCCGTCCATCTGCGGCATCATCACGTCGCTGACGATCAGGTCGGGCCGGCGGCGACGGGCGGCCTCCAGCGCGGCCAGGCCGTCCGGGACGGACTGCACGAGGTGCCCGGCGGACTCCAGCAGCCGGGTCAGGTAGTCGCGCATGTCCGCGTTGTCGTCCGCGATCAGCACGGTCGGCCGGCTACCGGTGTCCGCGGTGTCGACGGTGGGGAGCCAGCGCGACACCTCCTCCACGTACGGGTCGGCGTCGGAGGTGACTGAGGCACCGGCCGGGACCAGCGCGTCGGCCGGGAGATGATCGACGCCGAACGGCAGCCGGATGTGGAACGTGGTGCCCTCGCCGAGCACGCTGTCGCCGATGATCGTGCCGCCGTGCAGCTCGACCAGTTCCCGGACCAGCGCGAGACCGATGCCGCTGCCCTCGTTGGACCGCGACCGGGCGTGCTCGATGCGGTGGAAGCGCTCGAACAGTCGCGGGATCTCGTCCGGCGGCACGCCGATGCCGGTGTCCGCGATCGTCACCACCGCGGAGCCGCCCTCGGCCCGGACCGTGACGCGCACGTGGCCGGCGAACGTGAACTTGAGCGCGTTGCTGAGCAGGTTCAGGATCACCTTCTCCCACATGCCGCGGTCGAGGTGGACCGGTTCCGGCAGTGGCGGGCAGTCGACCGCAAGCGTCAGCCCGGCGCGCTCGATCGCGGACCGGAACACGCTGGCCAGCTCCGCGGTGGCGGCGGCGAGGTCGACCGGCTCGTACCGGGCCTGCATGCGCCCGGCCTCGATCCGGGAGAAGTCGAGCAGCGTGTTGACCAGCTTGCCGAGGCGCAGCGCGTTGCGGTGGATGACCGCGAGGTCCGCGTCGCCGGCGCCGAGCCGGGCGCGCAGATCCTCCACAGGACCCATGATCAAAGTCAGCGGGGTACGGAATTCGTGGCTGATGTTCGAGAAGAACGCGGTCTTCGCCCGGTCCAGCTCGGCCAGCTCCTCGGCCCGGTGCTGCTGCGCCTGATAGCTGCGCGCGCTCGCGATGCCGGTGGTGACGTGCCCGGCGACCAGTTCCACGAACCCCCGGTAGCCGTCGTCCAGCGCCCGGAACCGGTTCAGCCCCGCGACCATGAACCCGAAGGTCTCGCCGCCCTGCTGCAGCAACGGCACGACCAGCGCCTGCGTGGGCGGCTGCTCCCACTCGCCGGTGGGCAGCTCGCCGTCCAGGTCCACGAGCACCGACTCGCCGGCCGGCGGCGCGATCTCCAGCCCGTGGTCGATGCCGGTGGCGCTCGCCAGCCGCGACACCCCGTCCTCGACCAGGTAGGTCAGCGTGAACGGCAGATCGCGCAGGTTCCGCCCGATCTGGGCGCTCGTGAAGGTCAGGACCTCGTCGACGGTACGGATGGCGCTCGGATCCGAGCCGAGGTCCCGCAGCGTGGCCATCCGCCGCGCGCCGATCACCCGTTCGGTGTCTTCCGTGACCACGCACAGCATGCCGACCACCGCGCCCGCGTCGTCCCGCAACGGGCTGTAGGAGAACGTGTGGTAGGTCTCCTCGGTGTAGCCGGACCGCTCCAGGAACAGCAGCAGGCCCTGGTCCCAGGTCGCCTCGCCGGTGCCGAGCACGCCGTCGATCCGCGGCCCGATGTCGTCCCAGATCTCCGCCCACACCTCGCCGGCCGGCCGGCCGAGCGCCCACGGATATTTGCGGCCGAGCGTGTCCCGCCGGTACGCGTCGTTGCAGAAGAACGTGAGGTCAGGACCCCAGGCCATCCACATCGGGAACCGCGAGGACAACAGGATGCTGACCGCGGTCCGGAGACTCTGCGGCCAGCCCTGTGGCGGTCCCAGCGGGGTACCGTCCCATGCCACCGCGGCGAGGTCACGGCCGACATCGCCGACGAGCACGCGCTCAGTCATCGTCTTGGGCTCTCCCGGTCCGGAATCTCCATGAGGATACGCAGCTCCGGGGCGTACGGCGCAGCGGTAGGCCGATCGGCCTACCCCCGCAGGGTCACCCTGAAGATCTCACAGATCCCCGGAGACCGCTCGACCGGGAGGCCGCGACGATTGACGCGGGCCGACGCCGGGTAGGGGCCCGGTATGCGGGAGATCAGACCACTGGGCGGCGGCGTGGGTTGTCTGGCGATGATCCTGGGGTCGATCCTGCTGTCCGTGCTGTGCACGGTCGGCGCCAACCTTTTCGCCCGATGACCGCGCGTGTCGGCGGCGGCGCGTGTCGGCGGCGGCGCGTGTCGGCGGCGGCGCGTGTCGGCGGCGGCGGCGGCCGAAGGGGGGATCGGCGAGCCGTGGCTGGGCCCGGGTGCGGGCAGGTAGAAACGAGAGATGATCGATCGGGTCGGGCTGGCGGAGTTCCTGCGGCGTCGGCGGGAGTCGCTGCAGCCGGAGGACGTGGGGCTGCCACGCGGGCTGCGCCGCCGGACCGGCGGGCTGCGCCGCGAGGAGGTGGCGCTGCTCTGCCACATGTCGACCGACTACTACGCACGGCTGGAGCGGCAGCGGGGGCCGCAGCCGTCCGGCCAGATGCTCGCCGCGATCGCGCAGGGGCTGCACCTCTCGCTCGACGAGCGTGACCATCTGTTCCGGCTCGCAGGGCATCAACCACCGGCCAGGGGTACGGTCAGCGAGCACATCAGCCCGGGGCTGCTGCGGGTCCTCGACCGGCTGACCGACACGCCGGCGGAAATCGTCACCGAGCTCGGGGAGACGCTCCGGCAGACGCCGCTCGGGGTGGCGCTGACCGGGGATACGACGTGTTACACGGGGCCGGAGCGCAGTCGTGGCTTCCGCTGGTTCACGGATCCGGCGAGCCGGGAGATCTACGCGCCGGAGGATCACGCGTTCCTGTCCCGGATGTTCGCGTCCGGACTGCGCGGGATCGTCACGCTGCGGGGGCCGGGGTCGCGGGCGGAGCAGCTCGCCGAGCTGCTGTTGCCACGCAGCGAGGAGTTTCGTCAGCTCTGGAATGAGCATGAGGTCGGGATCCGGCCGGATGAGGGTAAGCGCTTCATTCATCCGCTGGTCGGGCGGTTGGATCTGACGTGCCAGCCGCTGGTCGATCCGGGGCAGTCTCATGTGTTGATGGTGTATACGGCGGTTCCTGGGACCGACAGTTACGAGAAGCTGCAGTTGTTGTCTGCGGTCAGTGCTTGACGCTTCGGGGTTGGGCTCCGGTCCAGGAGCGGTCAGCGGGGCGGTCAGCGGGGCGGTCAGCGGGGCGGTCAGCGGGGCGGTCAGCGGGGCGGTCAGCGGGGCGGTCAGCGGGGCGCTGGCGCGCCCGAAATTTCGTGTTATTGGTTGCGTTGGGTGGGCTGGCTGCGGTTTTTGCCTCCGGCGGGCCTCCGGCGGGAGCGCTCCGGCTCCGGGGCAGGGTCCAAGACCTTGCAGCTGCGCTGCCATCCAGGCGGGTGGTCGGGTTTCGTGCGGCCTGTCTGCCCCGTCTGTCATCGACCCGGGACAAGCCGAGCAGATCATCGGCAGGGCCGCCAGCTTTGGTCTGCCGGGCGGCGGCTTCGTGGTTCTCGCGTTTGGGTGGTCGCTTCTCGCTGATGGGCTGCGGTTCTCGGGTGGTCCGGTTTTGAGGGTTACGTCGGGCGGGCTGCTGCCGGTTGCGTCGTGGTCGGGTTCAGGCTTGCGTTCCGCTGTTTGCCTGCGGTGCGTTGGTGGCGGCCCTGCCGATGATCTGCTCCCCTGCGGGCGGGTCGATGGCAGACGGGGCAGCCAGGCGGTCACCTTTGTGGGTGCTTGCGCTTGAAGGACGAAACACCTGTCCGGCGGCGGCCGATGGGGCGGCTCAAGATCCTTGCGGCTCTGGTGGCCCTTATTCGGGCCGGGAAAGGGCCACCAGAGCCGCAAGGATCTTGGGTCCCGGATGTTGGAAGGGTTCTCTCAGGATGCGGAAGGGCGTCGGCGGGTGTAAACCCGGCCGGTCGGCGAAGGGCGTCGGCGGGTGGACCCGGCCGGTTGGCTGACCGGTTACCCGCCGATCGCGATCTCCCGCCGGGCGACCGCGTACCGCTTGGCCAGCTCCGCGTCGATCGAGGCGTCGTCACTCTCCGCGAGCACCACCGCGGGCGCGTGCGGTGCTCGGGCCTCGATCAGCCGCGCGCGCAGCCCGGACGGCGGGTGACCGGCGAACATCGACACCTCCTGCCGGATTGCACGCTGGCGCACGACCGGGTCCGCGGCCCGCAGCTCGTCCACGGAGGCGCGCCACAACGGCGGTTCCAGCCCGGCGCGGGCGTCCCGGCGCACGATCATGTCCAGCGTCTCGGCGCGGCACAGCAGGTCGAGGAACGAGACCGCGGCGGTGGTGCCGGCGGCGCGGGCCGCGAGGTCGTCCGCCAGGTACTCCGCGTGCTGCCCGTCGCGCATGCTGAGCCAGACCAGCAGCACGTGCACCGCGACCGCGCCGGTGCAGAGCACCCGCAGGATCGCGCGGGTGATCAGGTCGGCGATCATCATGACCAGCGTGTCGCCGGCGGGCGGCCCGGGACGCAGCAGCAGCGCCAGTTCGCCGAACGTCCGCGTCGCCACGCCGGTCAGCGCGCCGCGCCGGGTGTCGCCGTTGACGAAGTGGCCGAGTTCGTGGCCGAGCAGCGCGACGCGTTCCTGCGGTGTGAGCACGGCCCACAGCGGCAGCCCGAGGCGCAGCACCCGGGTGCGGCGCAGCCCGATCGTGGCCGCGGACGCGTTCAGCACCGCGTCGACCTCGACCACGTCCGGCATCGGCGCGCCGGTGGCGTCCGCGACGCGGCGGAGCAGCGCGAACAGCGTCGGCGCGGTCATCTCGTCGAGGCGGTCGGCGTCGCGGTCGAGGCGGCCCAGGCGCGGCCGGACCGCGTACGCGATGAGCAGCAACAGCACGCCGAACACGGTGGCGAGGCTGAGCCAGGTCGCGATCACGATCCAGGCGCCGAGCACGACGATCCCGGCGATCACGGCCAGCAGCAGCACCGAGGCGACGAGCAACACCACGCGGGTACGGCCGCCGCCGGGCATCGGCCGGGCCGGGTCCGCGTGCAACTCGGCGTGCCGGGCCATGGTCAGGCGGTAGGCCAGCCGGTGCGCGCGCCGGTCCAGCCAGCGCCAGCCCAGCTCCGGCGGGCGCCGCTCGTCGTAGGCGTCGAGGTTCCACTCGCAGGCCGGGCACCAGGGCGGGCCGCCGCCGGGCGATACGAGCGCGATGGCGCACCGGGGACAGTTGATCTCCACAGCGGGACATCATCCCGCTCGCCGCCGAGCCGGAATCAGCAGGGGCGCAGGGAGCAGATCATCTCGCTGGTCTGGTCGCCGAGGCGCTGTTCGTTGCCGTGCATCCAGATGAGCGCGAGCACCAGAAGCGGGACGAGGATGATGAGGGCCGTCAATCGCTTGGCCATGGGACGCTCCTTCGGCGAGCACCGGGCGTGGTTCGCGCAGTCCGTTGATCGGCATCGACCGGCCGGACCTGAGGAACTTTGAGCACTTCCGACGTCCGGCATCGAATTCAGTCAAAGTCCCGACAGGCAAATCAGCCTCAACCAGGACACCCGGCGGCGATTTGCCCGGAAACTGCCACGCACTTAATCGATCATGCCAAACGGCGGTCCACAATGGCCTCATGCGCGCCGTCATCAGCGAGAAGGGCGTCCTCAGCGTCACCGACGTCCCCACCCCCGAGCCGGGCCCCGGTCAGATCCGCCTGCGCGTCACCCGCGCCGGCATCTGCGGCTCCGACCTGCACGCCCGTCACCACGCCGACGCCGCGGCGGACGCCACCGCGGAGATCGGCTACACCGGCTTCATGCGCCACGACCAGCGCGTGATCATGGGCCACGAGTTCACCGGCACGATCGACGCCTACGGCCCCGGATGCCGTCGCCGCTGGCCGCGGGGTCGCGCGGTCGTCTCGGTCCCGATGATCCAGCACGGGCTGGACGTGCACCTGACCGGACTGTCCGCGCACGCCCCGGGCGCCTACGCGGAGTACGTCCTGGTCGACGAGGCCGCCACGTTCCCGGTCCCGCGTCACGTGCCGCCGGACGTCGCCGCGCTGACCGAGCCGCTCTCCGTCGCGCGCCGTGCCGTCAACCGTGCCGCGATCACCCGCCGGGACACCGCGGTCGTCATCGGCTGCGGCCCGATCGGCCTCGCCGTCATCCTGATGCTGCGGGCCTCCGGCGTGCGCCGGATCATCGCCACCGACCTCGCTCCCGGGCGCCGTGCGCTGGCGCTCGCCTGCGGCGCCACCTCGGCCCCGGAGGATCCCTGGCCGGACCTGGGCTTCGCCACCGACGCGTCGCAGCTGTTCCGGGCCGGGCTGACCGCGCTCCGCACCCTGCGCCGCATCCCCGGTTTCCCCTGGCAGGCGGTCATGCGCGCGGCCAACCCCCGCGGCCCGGTGATCTTCGAGTGCGTGGGCCTGCCCGGCGTCATCGAGCAGATCATCACGCGTACGCCGATCCGGTCCCGCGTGGTCGTGGTCGGCGTCTGCATGCAGCCGGACACGTTCCGCCCCACCATGGCCAGCAACAAGGAGATCGACCTGCGGTTCAGCTCCGGATACGCGCCGCCGGAGTTCCACGACGCGCTGCGCCTGCTCGCCCGCCGCCGTCTCGACCCCCGCCCGCTGGTCACCGACGTGATCCCGCTCGGCTCACTCCCCGCCGCGTTCGACCTGCTCTCCACGCCCGGCCGGCACGCCAAGATCCTCGTGGACCCCACCCGGTAGCCGCCAGTCGCCGCCCCGGTCCTCCGTGGCCAGGCGCGCGGCCAGGTCCGGAAGGTGCAGGAAACAGGCCAGCGAGGTGGTGAAGCGGAACGCGTCGATCGCCCGCTGCGAGGTCGGCAGCGCCAGGCGCAGCAGCCGCGGCTTCACCTCACCCTGGATCCGGTCGACGAACGGCCGCAGCACGGCCTCGTAGCTCGCCAGCGCCGCCGGCAGGTCGTCCGGACGTTCATTGATCGCTCGGGCCAGCACATACGCACCCACAAGACCACCCGAGACCCCCATTCCGCTGTACGGGGAAGCACAGTGCGCCGCATCGCCGGCCAGCACGACGCGGCCCTCGGACCAGGCGCCGATGCGCACCTGCGCGACCTCCTGCGAGTAGAAGAACGGGCTGCTCTCCATGCCGTCGATGAACCGCGCGGTCTGCCAGCCCGCGTCCCGGAACCGGCCGGCCCAGAACTCCCGCTGCCGCTCCACGGGCTGCCGGTGGATCGCCGAGGCCTCCTCGGACGCCTCCCGCAGCACGAAGTAGACCTGGGTCTCGGCCGGGTTGTGGCTGCGGCGCATGATCTGCCGGCCGCCCGGCACCATGAACGTGTCCCGGATGTTGCCGTCCGAGGCGATCCGCGGCACGAACCAGTAGGCCATGTGAATGCCGACCCGCCAGTACGGATCGGCGCCCGCCGGCAGGATCGCGCGCCGGATCCGTGAGCCCTGCCCGTCCGCGCCGATCAGCAGGTCGAACTCCCCGCTGGACCCGTCGGAGAACCGCGCGACGACCCGCGCCCCGTCCTGCGTGAAGCCGTCCACGCTCCGGCCGAACAGGTGCTCGGCGTCGTTTGCCGCGTCGTGCAGGATGCGCACCAGGTCTCCGCGCATGATCTCGTACTCCGAGGTCAGCGTCTGCCGGCCGCGCCCGGACGTGTTGGCCATGATCGTGGCCCTGGCCCGCCCGGTGGCGTCGATGAACGCGACCCCGGCCTCGTCCACGAGCTTCCCGCGGACCGCCTCGAGCAGTCCCATCCGCGTGATCGCCTCGATGCCCTGCCCGCGGAGGTCGACCTGGGCGCCGGTGGCCCGCAGCGCCGGGAAGCGCTCGGCGACGGTCACGCGGTGACCGCCGCGCACCAGCCAGTAGGCCAGCGCCTCGCCCGTGATGCCGCCACCCGCGATGAGGATGCGCATGATTCTCACCCCAAAATCTATCGGTGATTGATTTTGGCAGCATATCTATCAGCGATAGGCTGGGCAAGTGACGAAAATTCACCGCGACGCCGTGGTCTCCGAGGCGCTCGCACTGCTCGACGAGCTCGGACTCGACGCCGTCAGCACCCGCCAGCTGGCCCGCCGCCTGGGCGTCGAGCAACCCTCGCTGTACTGGCACTTCCGCACCAAGAAAGACCTGCTCACCGCCATGGCCGAGGCGGCGATGGCCCCGCACGCGACCGCCCCGCTGCCGGTCTCGGGCGACGACTGGCGCACCTGGTTCCTCGACAACACCCGCAGCTTCCGGCGCACGCTGCTGCTGCGCCGCGACGGCGCCCGCCTCCACGCGGGCAGCACACCCACCAGCGACATCGCGCGGCTTCGCGTGAAAATGGCGTTCCTCGTCGCCGCCGGCGTCCCGGAACACGACGCGCAGATGGCGATGCTGGCCGCCGGCCGCTTCACGGTCGGTAGCGTCCTCGAAGAGCAGGCCGGCCCCGGCACCGGCGCGGATTTGCCGCCCGACGCGCCCGTCGTTGATCACGAGGCGGCTTTCGAGGCCGGCCTGGCCCTCATCCTCGAAGGCCTGATCCGGCGCATCGAGACCTCATAGCGGCCACCACACCCGACCGGTGCGTATCCGCACGATGTCCGGGCGCCGCACGCACCCGGAATTTCGGCATTCAGAGCGACGCCGGCCAGTGATCCAGGCGTCCCTCATGCTGTTAGAACAGCATGAGGGACGCCTGGATCACCGAAGCAAGCTCGTGGGCCGCGGCCAATTGCCGGTCGCTTTTACTCGGGTTTAGCGTCACGCTCCAGGCCCGCGTCGATCAACGGGCACTCCGCGCCCGAAATTTCGGGAAATAGCAGCCTGGCGGTCGCGGCATCCTCACCCTCGCACAGAAGGCTGACCGAAAATAGGCTGCGGACCGGCGCCGAAAGATTTCACACCCGCGAGGCGTCACCCGCAGGTATCAGGAGGACTCAGTGATCCCGCCTGAGAACGTCGCCGTCGCTGAACCGCAGGATCGCCCGCTCGGCGGTGAACCGCGGGATCGCCCGGCCGGCGCCAGCACCGGCGGCGGCACGGCCACCTCGGACAGCACCTCGCCGCCGCGGTGAACCACAGGATCGCCCGGCCGTCGGCCTGCAGCTGACGGAACCGAGCCCCTGAACGCGGCCGGCGCCACCTGCTTCGCCGACACGCTGCACGTCGACTTCTCCGAGGCCGGTACGCCCGCGGCCGACCTCACCCGCGAGCATGCGCGCGCCACCGACCGCAGCCCGAGCAGCAAGAGGCCGCGCCGCCGCTGCCCGGAGACCGGGCCACCCATTCGCGACAGACCACCGCACCACCGGATGTGCGTGCGGGCAGCCCGTCCAGAGTGCTCGCGAACACCCCCAGCCACCATATAGCGATATTTCCGGCACGGTTCGCCCGGTTGATCGAGGCGCGCTTCCACCTCAACACCCAATACCAGAAGATCATTTTCCCGCTTCCGGCGTGGTCCGGCCCGCATGCTCCCGCGGGCAAACCTCGGGGAGGGCAAAGACTCCGCTTGCGCTCCGCTTTGCCCGCCCCTGTCGGAGCCGGTTCGCGCGGGTCGGCCCAAGGCCGCGATTCCCGCCGCCGCTCCCGCGAGGCAGCGCGACTCACGCCCACTGAGTCCATCTGGCACCGTCGGGCGACGCCTCGCGGGTGTGAACCCTTCGGCTTCGGTTCGCGGTGGGGCCTATTTCCGGTCGGCCTTCGCCGTCAGCGTGAGACAACGGCCGCCCCGCAGGCAGCTATTTCACGAAATTTCGGGCACGGAGTGCCCGTTGATCGCGGCAACTCCCGCCCTCAACGGATCGCGGCAACTCGGCCCTCAACGCCAGGAGATCAGTACGCGTAACGTCCCACGCGGGCCGCGAACACCGCAGTCCCACGCAGGCCGCGAACACGCAGTCGCACACGGCCCGCGAACACCTCGGTCGCACACGGCCCGCGAACACCTCGGTCGCACACGGCCCGCGAACACCGCGGTCGCACACGGCCCGCGAACACCGCGGTCGCACACGGCCCGCGAACACCGCGGTCGCACGCGGGCCGCGAACACCGCGCAGGCGGGACCTCGCCTATCGCCTCTGCGCCCGATACCGCGTAAGCAGTGCGGTGATCTTCCCAGGATCCCGGCCGCCGTCGAGTTCGTCGAGCAGGCCGTCGGGGCAGAGTTCGTAGAGGTCACCCCACCAGTGGCGGCCCCTGTTGTCCCAGATCCGATAGCCGCCGGGAACACCCCGGGCGACGTAACGCCGGCGGCTCACCGGCCGCGGTCACGAAGCAGCACAGTCACGTCATCATCTGTAACGCCTCCCCGGCGCGCGCCACAACGCGATTCCGGTCCTCCGCGCGCGGACAGCCGCGCGTGGAAACCACGCCGGGCACGCGCATACCCCGCACGGCGTCGCCCGCGTTCTAGGCTTTCCTGATGAGGACTTGGCTGATCACGGGGACATCGGCGGGGCTGGGCCGGGCACTGGCGGACGAGGTGCTGGCCCGCGGCGACCGGGTGGTGCTGACCGCGCGGAACCCGAAAGCCCGCACCGCGGAGAACGCGCTGACGCTCGCGCTGGACGTCACGGACAGGGAACAGGTCAATGCCGTCGTCGCGGAGGCCGAGAAATGGTCCGGCGGCATCGACGTGCTGGTGAACAACGCCGGCTACGGCTATCGCGCCGCGATCGAGGAGGGCGACGACGATGACGTCCGCCGCCTGTTCGCGACGAACGTGTTCGGCCCGGTCGCGCTGATGAAGGCCGTCCTGCCCGGCATGCGCGCACGCCGCCGTGGCACGATCATCAACATCTCGTCGATCGGCGCCCAGCTCTGTCCGCCGGGCTCCGGCTACTACGCCGCGACCAAGGCCGCCCTGGAGGGACTGACCGGCTCGCTGCGCCACGAGGCCGCCCACCTCGGCATCCGGGTGATGGCCGTGGAGCCGGGCGCGTTCCGCACCGATTTCGCCGGCCGGTCGCTGGAGCAGGCCGCCACGCCCATCGCCGACTACGCGGAGACCGCGGGCCGCCGCCGCAAGGAGCACGACACCGTCAACGGCAACCAGCCCGGCGATCCGGCGAAGGCCGCGGTGGCGATCGCCGAGGCCGTGGACGCCCCGGAGCTGCCCGGCCTGCTGCTGCTCGGCCCGGACGCGGTCACGGCCGCGGAGGCCGCGCTGCAGACCCGGCGCGCCGAGCTGGACCGGTGGCGTTCCGTCAGCGAGGGGACGGACCTGTGAGCCACCCGATCATGTTCGACGACGCGGACCCGCTGCTCCACCGCGTCCGGGAGATCGCGCTCGCGTTCCCGGACGCGGCGGAGAAGGTGTCGCACGGCCGTCCCGCGTTCTTCACGACCAAGGTCTTCGGCTACTACGGCGGTTCGATCAAGGTGGACGGCGAGTACCGGCGGCACGACCAGTCGCTGATGGTGCTCACCGACCCCGACGAGCGATCCGCGCTGCTGGAGACGCCCGGCACCTACCTGCCGGCCTATCTGGGCCCGTCCGGCTGGATCGGCGTCGACCTCACCGCGGACACGGACTGGACCGAGATCTCCGAGCTGCTCGACGCCAGCTACCGGCTCACGGCGGGCAAGCGCCGCGTGGCCCGGCTGGACGAGATCACGCGTTGATCTGGGCCATGGCCAGCGGGTTCTGATATTCACGCCAGTGGGAGATGCGGCCGTCGCGCGTGGTGAGGACGGCGATGAACGGTGCGGTGGCCTGGCGGCCGGTGCCGGCGTGCGTGCCGGTCAGCGTGTATTCCACGATGATGGTGGCCGGGTCCGCGGTGTCGTGGATCGCGGTGACCTCGCTGCCGTCGATGTGGATGGGGAACGTGGCGCGGGCCGGGTTGGCGAACGCGAGCCAGGCGTCGCGGCCCTCGATGCGGGACGGGTGGCCGGGCGGCGCGAACGGCGTCTCCATGACCACGTCGTCGGTGAGCAGATCGCCGGTCAGCGGTCCGGGCTGCCCGAACCAGTCCTGCCGCAGGCGCGTGAAGATGTCGCGAGGGGACACCACAACCTCCTCATAAAATGAGTGATGACTCAACATAGCAGGGAGCGCCATGCCGTGGGACCCGACCGAGACGATCCGTCGCACGCTGTGGATAGGCGGTGGCCAGTGGAGCGGTAAGACGACCGTGTCCGCGCTGCTCGCGGCGCGGCACGGGCTGACCTTCTACAGCTACGACTACCACGACGCCCGTGGGCATCACGATCGAAGGACAGCCGCACGGGTACGCCGCGGAGGCCCGATCGACGCGCCACCGATCGGTGTGGACTGGGAGAATTCCACCCCGGACCAGCTGGCCGAGGCCGTGATCGCCAGCTTCCCGGAGCGCTTCGAGTGGGTGCTGGACGACCTCCGCGCCCTGATCACACCCTGCCGCATGATCGCCGACGGCTGGGGCCTGCGACCCGAGCTGGTCGCCCCCGTGACCGACGACCTACGCCAGATGGTGGTGCTGGCGCCGACGGACGCGTTCCGCGCGCTGCAGGCCACCCGCCTGGAACGGTCCCGCTCCCCCGTCCAGGCGGCCCGGGACCGCCTGGTCGCCCAGGACGCGATCCGCACCGCACGCGAGCTGGGCATCCGCGTCATCGAGGTCGACGGCTCCCGCACCGCGGAGCAGGTCGCCGACACGGTCTCCGCACACTTCAGCCCGTTCCTGGACCAGAGCCCTGGTGGGCTGCCACGCGCCCGGACCCACCGCTGATCACGGCGTCACGCCGGCCCGCTCCGGTCCGCGAACCCGGTCACGTGCGCGAAGGCCACCGCATGGGTACGGTCCCGCAGGTCGAGTTTCCGCAGGATGCTGGAGATGTGTGTCTTCACGGTCTGGTCGCCGACGTGCAGGTGCCGGGCGATCTCCGCGTTGCTGTACGCGCGGGACAGCAACTGCAGCACCTCGCGCTCGCGGGCCGTCAGCCGGTCCAGCTCCGGCGGCAGCGGCGACGGGCTCAGCGCCGCCGCCACCCGGCCCGCGTGCCGCCGCACGATGGACGGATCGATCAGCACGTCGCCTCGGGCCGCGATCCGGACCGCCGCGATCAGTTCCTCCGGCGGCATCGACTTGAGCAGGAAGCCGCGCGCGCCCGCAGTGATCGCCCGGTGCACGTTCTCGTCCGTGTCGTGCGTGGTCAGCACCACGATCCTGGTCGTGTTGCCGGGCAGCGCGAGGATCGCCTCGGTCGCGCCCAGCCCGTCCCGGCGCGGCATGCGCACGTCCAGGACCGCCACGTCCGGCCGCAGCAGGCGTACCCCCTCGATCGCCTGTTCCCCGTCGCCGGCCTCGGCCACGCAGTCGATGTCGTGCTGCGTGTCCAGGATCGCGCGGAGGCCGGAGCGGAAGACCGCGTGGTCGTCCGCGATCAGTACCGAGATGGTCATTCTTGCTGCTCCGGCAGGTCGACGTGGACGGCGGTGCTCCAGGGTGCGCCCGTCCGGGCGGGGCCCGCTGCGGACGTGACCGCCGATCGCGGACACCCGGGCGCGGATGCCGGTCAGGCCGCGTCCGGCGTCGCGAGGCGTACCCACGGCGGTGTGCGGGTTTATGGTCTCGACGTCGATGGCGGCAACGTCGTGGCGGACCGTCACCGTGATCGGCCCGGAGGCACCGCCGTGCCGCAGCGCGTTGGTCAGCATCTCCTGCACGATCCGGTAGAGCGCGGTGTCGATCTCCGGCGGCAGCGCGTGCGGCTCACCGGTGATCTCCAGCCGGACCGGGATCGCGGCCGCGCGGAAGCCGCGCAGCAGATCGTCGAGGTCGGCGAGTCCGGGCTGGTCCGGCACCTTGACGCCGTGCAGCACGTCGAGCATGTCGCGCAGGTCGCCGAGCGCGGACCGGCTGGACTCCTCCGCCGCGCGCAGCGACGCCAGCATGGCCGGGTCACCGTCGACGGTGGACAGTCGCAGCCGGGCCGCGCCCGCGTGCATGCTGACGGCGCTGACGTGGTGCGTGACGACGTCGTGCAGGTCGCGGGCGATCGCGGCCCGGTCCTCCGCGACCGCGCGCTCCACCGCGTCGCGGGCGTCGCGTTCGCGCTGCTCGGTCTGGCGGCGCAGTTCGTCCAGGTAGGCGCGGCGCGCGGTCGTGTAGCGGCCGACCAGCCAGGACACCAGCCCGATCTTGGCGGCCGCGACCGCGACCGTGATGTCGAACGGCAGTCCGCGCGCGAGATGGGCGAGCACGAGACCGCCGATCACGGCGGCGAGCGCGGCGACCGCGTGCGGGCCGCGCAGCCAGGCGCCGGCCCGGTAGGACGCGACGAGCACGCCGGCCTCGTTGAGCACCAGCGACTCCGGGCCGCCGAGCAGCGCGGCGCCGCCGGCGTTGACCGCGACCGCGAGCGCGGCGACCACGGCGGACCAGCAGGTCCGCGTCACGAGCGCGGCATCGGACGCGATGATCGCGACCAGCACCACGATCCACCGGGGGCCGCCTGCCTGCACGCCACCCTGGAGCGTGAAGGCCAGCACGTCCGCGGTCACGCACACGGCCGCGACCAGCAACGACTGGCGGGCCAGCTTGCCCAACCGCATTCCGCCTCCCTCGCACGGGGGAGGCCGACTCTATCCGAGGGGGGAAGAACGGCCGCGCGCCCGTTCATAGGTTTCTGTGCATGAGAATTGCGAAGATCGCGGCGTTCGTGGTCGCCGTCGGTGTGCTCGCGGCGGTCGCGGTGTGGCCCGGTCCGTCCGGGACCGTGCAGGCCGGGCCGCTCACCATGAGTGAGTGTGAGTACAGGACCGAGGCCGGGACCGTGGCGGCCGAGTGCGGGACGCTGGTCGTGCCGGAGAATCGGCGCGATCCTTCCTCGGATCTGATCGGCCTGCCGGTGGTCCGGATTCCGGCCGCTTCCGGAGCGGCGTCGCGGGAGCCGATCTTCCGGCTCGGTGGCGGGCCCGGCAACACGAACCTGAAGTTCCCGCAGGCCAGCCGGTTCACCGACACGCATGACGTGGTGCTGGTGGGCTATCGCGGCATCGACGGTTCGCGGCGGCTCGACTGCCCCGAGGTCACCGGATATTTACAGACATCTGACGATTTGTCGGCCGAGGTGAGCCTGCCGTTCAAGGCCTGCGCGGACCGGCTCACCAAGGACGGCGTCGACCTGACCGGATACTCGCCCGCGCAGCGCGTCGACGACATCGAGGCCGCCCGGACCGCGCTCGGCTACCCGCGGATCAACCTGCTCAGCTCCAGCGCCGGCACGCGTACCGCGCAGATCTACTCCTGGCGCCACCCGGCCTCGATCTTCCGGTCCGCGATGCTGTCCGTGAACCCGCCCGGCCACATGGTCTGGGACGCAGGCATAACCGACAACCAGATCCGGCGGTACGGAGAGCTGTGCGCGGCCGACACCGGCTGCGCCGCCCGCACCGGCGACCTGGCCGCGTCCATGCGCGCGGTGGCCGCGGACCCGCCCGCCCGCTGGGGCCCGTTCGCCATCAAGCCCGGCAACGTCCGGATCGTCAGCATGTTCGGCATGCACCACAACGGCGCCGCCTCCGCCCCGGTCAACGCGCCCACCGTGATCGACGCCTACCTCAGCGGCCCCGGCGCGCTGTGGGCCATGTCCGTGCTCGCCGACCTGCAGATGCCCGGCACGATCGTCTGGGGCGAGTTCGCGTCGTTCGCCATGATCGACGCCCCGGGCGGGCGCGCGCTGTCCGACCCCGGCTCCATCCTGCGCGGCGCCGCGACCCAGTTCCTGTGGGGCTTCCCCGACGTGTGGCCGGACAGCCCCGACAACGCCGAGTACCGCACGGTCCGGGAGAGCGCGGTCGAAACGCTCCTGGTCAGCGGCAGCGTCGACTTCTCCACCCCGGCCGAGCTGGCCACCCGCGAGCTGCTGCCCGCACTCCCCAACGGCCACCAGGTCATCCTCCCCGAGCTCGGCCACACCGCCGACTTCTGGGAACACCAGCCCGACGCCGGAAAGCAGCTGCTCCTGACGTTCTACGACGCCGGCCGCGTGGACTCGTCCGCCTTCACGACCCGCCCGGTCAACTTCGATCCCGGTGCGCTGAACATGTCCACCATCGCCGCCGTCCTGATCGGCGTGGTGGCCGGCGGCGCACTGCTCGCCCTGGCGATCCTGGCTGCGCTGGTCTGGCGCGTGCGCCGTACCGGTGGCGTGGGTCTGTGGTGGCGGTTGTTGACGCCGTTGCCGCTGGGCCTGGGCGGCTGGTTCCTGGGCGCGCTCGTCGCCTGGACCCTGGCCCCGAGCCTGTTCGTCGCCGGCGGCCCCGTGGTCGTCCCCGCCGTCGGCCTGACCGTGGGCCTCGGCGCCTACCTGACCTGGAACCGTCCACCGAGGACCGGCCTGATCATCGCGCCGGCCGCCTCCCTGCTCGGCGCGCTGCTCGGCCTCCTCGCCGGCTCCGGCCTGACCGCCCCACTGATCGCCATCCTCGGTGCTGTCGCCCTGGCCAACCTGGCCCTCCTGGCCTTCAACCCACGACCCGCGGCGTGATGTCGGTATGGGCAGGTCTTGAGAGTATTGACGGTTTCCTTTACCTCCCGGGTGCGCGAAACATGGGCCTCGTAGAGGAGGCAACGATGCCAGCCAATCGCGCAGTGATGTATCAGGGGCCCGGCAAGGTCGAGGTGCGGGACATCGACTATCCCGCGTTCGAGATGAGGGACGGGCCCGGGGTCAACAAGGCCAACGTGGGACGGCGGACGCCGCACGGGGCGATCCTGCGGACCGTGGCCACGAACATCTGCGGCAGCGACCAGCACATGGTGCGCGGGCGGACCACCGCGCCGGAGGGCCTGGTCCTGGGGCACGAGATCACCGGCGAGGTGGTCGAGGTCGGTTCCGACGTCGAGTACATCAAGGTCGGCGACATCTGCTCGGTCCCGTTCAACATTGCCTGCGGGCGGTGCCGGAACTGCAAGGAGGGCAAAACCGGCATCTGCCTGAACGTCAACCCCGACCGCCCCGGATCCGCCTACGGCTACGTCGACATGGGCGGCTGGGTCGGTGGCCAGGCCGATTACGTGCTGGTCCCGTACGCGGACTGGAACCTGCTCCGCTTCCCCGACCGTGACCAGGCGCTGGAGAAGATCCTGGACCTGGCGATGCTGGCCGACATCTTCCCGACCGGCTACCACGGCTGTGTGAGCGCGGGCGTCACCACCGGCTCGACCGTCTACATCGCCGGCGCGGGCCCGGTCGGCCTGGCCGCCGCCACCTCGGCCTGGCTGCTCGGCGCCGCCGTCGTCATCGTCGGTGACCTGAACGAGGAACGGCTCGCCCAGGCGCGCAGCTTCGGCTGCGAGACCGTGGACGTGTCCCGCGGCGACCCGGCCGAGCAGGTGCAGCAGATCCTCGGCCCGTCCGCGCCCGCGATCGGTGAGCCGCTGGTCGACGCCGCCGTGGACGCGGTCGGTTTCGAGGCGCGCGGCCACGGCGCGGACTCCGGCACGGAGATGCCCGCGACCGTGCTGAACTCGCTGATGGACATCACCCGGGCCGGCGGCGCGATCGGCATCCCCGGCCTCTACGTCACGGGCGATCCCGGCGGCGTCGACGAGGCCGCGCGCGTCGGCTCGCTGTCGCTGCGCCTCGGCCTGGGCTGGGCGAAGTCGCATTCGTTCGTGACCGGTCAGTGCCCGGTGATGAAGTACCACCGCGCGCTCATGATGGCGATCCTGCACGACCGCGTCCAGATCGCCCGCAACGTCAACGCCACCCCGATCCCCATCGACCAGGCCCCGCGCGGCTACCAGGACTTCGACCAGGGCGCCGCCAAGAAATACGTGATCGACCCGCACGGCCTGTGCGGATCACCGCGTTCCTGACACCCCAAGATCAAAATCATCCATCGGTACGGCCGGGGCCGCGACAACGATCGGCCGTCCGGCCGCACCGGTGGTCAGGAGTAGGCGCAGCCGCTCCGCGGGTCGTTCGCGTGGAAGATGACCCGGTCGAGGCGGTCACGCGCGCTCAGCAGCGCCGTGATCTGCGCGTCGATCCTGGCGCGCTCGGCCGCCAGGCGCGCACGCGTCTCCGGCGTGCTGGCGTGCGTGTCGATGTGGGCGAGCAGTTCGCAGATGGTGCGGCTGGAGAGGTTCGCCGCGAAGAGATCCTGGATCAGCGTGACCCGCTCGACCGCGTCGCCGGCGTAGTGCCGCTGGTTGCCACCGCTGCGGACCGCCGTGAGCAACCCCTGCTCCTCGTAGTAGCGCAGCGATCGGATGCTCACGCCGGTCCGCGCGGACAGGTCGCCGATGCGCATGAAACCTCCGTCACACGACTTGCAGCTCACATTCATGTGAGGTTTTAGCGTACCGGCATGCAGATCAACGGAGCAGTTGCCCTGGTCACCGGCGCGAACCGGGGCCTCGGCCGTCATTTCGCCCTCCAGCTCCTCGAGCGCGGCGCCGCCAAGGTCTACGCGACCGGCCGCCGCCCCTTCACCCTGCCCGGCGCCGAGTTCGTCCCGCTGGACGTCACGGACCCGGCGTCGGTCACGGCCGCGGCCGTCCTGGCCCCGGACGTCACGCTGCTGGTCAACAACGCCGGCGTCACCACCTGGACCGAACTCGTCACCGGCGACCTCGCCGAGGTGCACCGCGAGTTCGACACGAACTTCTGGGGCCCGCTGCACACCGTCCGCGCGTTCGCCCCGGGCCTGCGCGACGGCGCGATCCTCAACGTGCTGACCGCGCTGACCTGGGCCGCCTCCCCCGGCAACAGCGCCTACGCCGCCTCGAAGTCCGCCGCCTGGAACCTGACCAACGCGGTCCGCCTCGAACTCGCCGCCCAGAACACACAGGTCACCGCCGTACACCTGGGCGCCGCCGACACCGACCTGGCCGCCGGCGTGGACGTGCCCGCGCACCTGCTGAGCGCGCCCGAGGACATCGTCCGCACCGCGCTGGATGGCCTGGAGGCCGGCGACTGGGAAGTCCTGGCGGACGACACGGCCCGTTTCGTCAAGTCCGGCCTGGCCGGCGACCCGCGCGCCTTCTACGGCGCGGCATGATCGGCAGGCCCTGCCATGGTGCGCGCGGGCGGGTCCTGGCTCCGGACCGGCACCGCGCGGGCGGGTCTCGGCTCTGGACCGGCACCGCGCGAACCGCTGCCCGCGGGAGCATGCGGGCCGGACCACCGCGTGAGTGGGAAAATCCGCTTTCAGGCTTGTGATCGTCGCCCTTGTCCGATCGCGGTGATCGACCTCTGCCGCTGCGGCTAGGCTCACGATCGTGGAGAAGATCGCGCTTTCCGACGGCCGGACGCTGGAGTACCTGGTCGAGGGTCCGGCCGGCGGCCGCCCGCTGGTGTTCCATCACGGCACCCCCGCGGGCGGAGTCCTCCCCCGCCCGCTGATCGACGCCGCCGCCCGGCACGGCCTGCGCCTGGTCATGCCGAACCGGCCCGGCTACTGCGGCAGCACCAGCCACCCCGGCCGCCGCGTCGCCGACGTCGCCGCGGACGTGACCGCGCTGCTCGACGCGCTCGGCGCGGACGACTTCGTGACCGTCGGCTGGTCCGGCGGCGGCCCGCACGCGCTGGCCTGCGCCGCGCTGCTCCCGGACCGCTGCCGGGGCGCGGCCACGATCGCGGGCGTGGCACCGTTCGGCGCGCCGGGCCTGGACTGGCTGGCCGGCATGGGCGAGGACAACCTGGCCGAGTTCGGCGCCGCGTTCCGGGGTGACGAGCCGCTCGACGCGTTCCTGACCGACGCCGCGGCCGGACTGGTGAACGTCGGCCCCGACGAGGTCATCGCCGCGTTCGGCGACCTGCTGTCCGACGTGGACACCCGCACGCTGCGCGCCGGGATGGCCGACTACCTGGCCGCCGCCTCCCGGGCCGCGGTGGCCGAGGGCATCGCCGGCTGGCGCGAGGACGACCTGGCGTTCGTCACGGACTGGGGATTCCGACTCGACGAGCTGCGCGTTCCGGTAGCGATCTGGCAGGGCGACCAGGACCGGATGGTCCCGTTCGACCATGGGCGCTGGCTCGCGGCGCACGTATCCGGCGCGGACGCGCACCTGCTCCCCGGTGAGGGGCACCTGTCGCTGCTGGCCCGTGCGGACACGATCGTGGGGGCGCTCAGCTGACCGGCGGCCGGGCCAGGTAGGCGGTCTTGGCGTCCGGGGAGAACCCGCAGGCGCGGTAGAACGCGTGGGTTCCCGGGGTACGCGAGCCGGTCATCAGCATCGCCTTGTAGCAGCCGGCATCCCATGCGCATTGCAGCGTGGCCGCCATGATCTGCCTGCCGAGCCCGGTGCCGCGGTGTGCCTCGTCGACGACGACGTTCTCGATGACGGCGTAGGGCGAGGCCGCCCTGGTCATGTTCGGGATGATGTTGAGGTAGGTCGTGGCGACGATGTTTCCGTCTGCCTCCAGGACGAACAGGTGCAGGTCCGGGGAGGCCAGGATGCGCGCGAACGCGGCTGCGTCCGATCCGTCCTGGACGACCGGATCTCTGGCATGCAGTTGCCGGTACAGGCGGCGTATGTCGTCGAGGTCGCCTTCACCCGCTTCACGGAACACCCGGAGAGCGTAGCGAACAGGGTGTTTGCTTTTGTCGAGCTGTCGGTGTCGAGGGGTGGGGCTGACGCGAACAAATGGGAGGCGGTCGTGCGGCGGGGTTTCGGGAGATAGCGGGCTATGCGCTCTGGGTGGGTCCCCGACCGACTCGGGGGCGTCGGGCTCGCTCTACCGCGCTGAGCCTGAAAGCTGACTGATCTTCCGGAGTCGAGGTTCGGATCCCCGCGACCGGCGACGCCCATGATCGCAAGGCCGGCGCCGGCACCCAGCAGTGCTGTCACGGGGGTACGCAGGCGGGGGTGCACGGCCGTCATCACTCGATGCATGCCGGCCATCGTGTCAGCCGGAGGCCCGCGCCGTAGGGTCACGATCATGGACGTTGTGGTGGTGGGCGCCGGGATCGCCGGGCTGTCGTGCGCACGCGCGCTGGTGGACGGTGGTGCGCGGGTCAGGGTCGTGGAGCGGGGGCGGGTGGTCGGCGGGCGGCTGGCCAGCAAGCGCTACGACGGGCGGTACGCGGACATCGGCGCCGCCTATCTCGTCGCGGACGATCCCGCGTTCGAGGCGCAGGTCGCGTCGTGGGAGTCGCGCGGGCTGGCCCGGCCGTGGACGGACACGCTGCGCGTCTATCCGGGCGGCGCGCCGAGCAGCGGCCCGGTGCGGTGGGCCGCGCCCGGCGGTCTGCGCTCGCTCGCCTCCGACCTGGCCGACGGCCTGGACATCGCGCTGAACACCTCGCTCGACGCACTGCCCGTAAACGCAAACGTAGACGCGGACGCGGTGGTGCTGGCCATGCCCGGCCCGCAGGCGCTGCGCCTGAACCCGCCGCCGGGCATCGTCGCGGCCGCGACCGCGCAGACCTGGCACCCGGTGATCGCGGCCGTGCTCACCTATCCGTCGCGCGCGTGGGGCGACCTGCGCGGCGCGTTCGTCAACGAGCATCCGGTGCTGGCCACGGTCTGCGACGACGGCGACCGCCGCGGCGACCGGGCGCCGGTGCTGGTCGCGCACTCGACCGCCACGCTGGCCGCCGCGCACCTGGACTCCCCCGCCACGGCCGGCCCGATCATCGCGGACGCCGTGGGCGAGTTGCTCGGACTCCCCGCCCCGGCGCGGATCGACGTGCACCGCTGGACCTACGCACAACCCGAACCCCGATCCGGTGGGTACGCCGTCGACGGCGACGTCTGGCTCTGCGGCGACGCGTTCGGTCGTCCCCGGGTGCAGACGGCCTGGCTCTCCGGCCGCGCGACGGCCCAGGCTCTGCTCGGAGGAGCGCGCTAGTGGATCTCACCACCGTTGAATGGATCATGCTGGCCGGTGCGGCGCTGCTGATCGGGTTCGCGAAGACCGGGGTCGGCGGCGTGGCCGGTGTCGCGGTGGCCGTGTTCGCGATGGTGCTGCCGGCCAAGGAGTCGACCGCGGCCGTGCTCGTGCTGCTCATCGTGGGTGACGTGCTGGCGGTCGCGCTGTACCGCAAGCACGCGGACTGGCGGCTGCTGGTCCGGCTGCTGCCCGCGGTGGTGCCCGGCCTGTTCCTCGGCGCGTGGTTCGTGCACGTGGCGGACCAGACGCTGATGCGCCGCTCGATCGCGGTCATCCTGCTGATCATGGCGGTGCTGCAGCTCTGGACGTCCCGGCGACGCCGGGAAGCCGCACAGCAGGCGGAGACGCGGGAGGCAGAAGCGCCGGGCACGCCCGTGAAGCGCCTGGCCCCGATCGCGGTCGGCGCGGTCGCCGGGTTCGCCACCATGACCGCGAACGCGGCCGGACCGGTGATGACGCTCTACCTGCTGCTCTCCGGCCGTACCGTGATGCAGTTGCTCGGGACCGGCGCCTGGTACTTCCTGCTGGTCAACGTGGCGAAGATCCCGTTCAGCGCGAGCCTGCACCTGTTCAGCGCGGACGCGCTGCTGATGGACCTGATGCTGATCCCGGTCCTGCTGGTCGGCGCCGCGATCGGCACGGTGGTGGCACGCCGGATCTCGCTGCGCCTCTTCGGCGACGTGACGCTCGCGCTCACGGCCGTAGCGGCGGTGCTGCTGCTGATCTAGCCGGCGCGGCGGACGCACGCGGACAACGCGCCGACGGCCGGCCACCACACCAGAAGCAGCGCCAGGAACGCCCAGCGCCGGTCGACCGGCCAGATCGGCGCCGGCCGTGCCGGACCTTCGCCGTTCATCGCGTCCGCCGCGATGTCGACCGAGGTCACGCCGTCCGGCAGCCTCAGCAGGTCCTCCGCCGGCCCGCCGTCGGCCGGGACGCGCAACACCCGGACCGTGTCCACCTCGGACGCCAGGCCGATCGAGGTCACGTCCACGGCCCCGGCATATCCGGCCACCACCATGGTGCCGGTACCGGACCAGCCGAGCAGGTCCCCCACCGGCGTTCCCCGCAGCACCACCGGCGCGCTGCGGGCCACGCCGGTGACCGCGTCGATGATGCTCAACGCCCAGCCCTCGGCGGTCGGTGCGCCGAGCACCAGCCCGGTCCCGTCCGGCGTCCACGCGCCTTTCCCGGCGAGCACGGCGCCGGCCGGGAGCGTGAACGTGCCGGAGCGGGCGCCGTCGGTCCCGGCCACGACGACGGTGCCGCCGTCCTGGAAGGCCACGTGCCGGCCGGAGGGGGAGAACGCGGCCCAGAACCCGGGCCGGGCCGCGTAGTCCCCGGGCAGGTCGCCGAGCCGCAGGAACGCGCCGGAGCCGAGATCGAGCAGGCCCAGCTCGGTGCGGCCGGTGACCCGGGCGACCGCCAGGCGTCCGCTGTCCGGGGCGAACGCGAGCGCGGCGTAGTACCCGTCCGGCACGCCGAACGTCCGGCTGTCGCCGGTGTCCACCGCGGTGACGGCGAGGTCGCCGTTCCGGTCGTCGTGGGCGAGTGAGTGCCCGTCCGCGGCCAGCAGCACGGTGCCGCCGGCCGAGCCGGGACCGCCGAGCGGCAGGAGCCGGTGGTCGCCGTCCGGGCCGACCACTGCGACGGACGCGTTGTCCTGTAGATCCTCCAGTGCGAGCGACTGGCCGCCGACGATCACCGCCGCCGCGCCGAGCGGCGCGGCGGCGAGGCGCGGGGTCCACGGCCAGGGCAGCCCGAGCGCGGCCGGGACCGCGCTCACGGTGCCGCCGCCGGTGGTGCCGTGCGGTGGCAGCGCGAGCGCGGTCCCGGCCGCCACCGCGGCGGCCAGCGCCGCCGCGGTGACCCACCGCGGGGCACGACGGCCCCGCGGTGGCTGGTCAGGCGTGACCATGGACTAGAAGCACTCGGGAGCCCAGATGCCGCGGCCGCCGACGCAGTAGATCGCGACACCGGTCGGGAACTTGGCGTACAGGTTCGCGCTGGCCCGCATGCCCCACAGCCAGTACCGGCGTGCCGGGAACGTGAACGCGTCCACGTCGTAGCCCCGGCCGCCGAGCTGGTATCCGGGACGGACCAGGTACGTGTGGATCCGGCCCTTGTGCACCCGGCCGCAGCACCACGCGTCCCAGATCCACTGTGGTCCCTTCTTCATGTTCGTGATGTCGCCCGCCCGCATGTTCCGGCCGGACCAGTTGACCACCTTGCCGCACAGGCGTCCCTTCCAGCGGCAGCCCTCGTTACCGTCGAGGTCGACGCAGGTGTTCGGGTCACCGGAGCAGTAGTCGTACGCGGTGGCGTTGCCGCCCTCGATCGGGTCGGTCTGCAGGAACCGGCCGATGGTCGGATCGTAGACCCGGGCGCCCATCAGCACGGTCCGTCCCTGGACGTCCAGGGCGCGCTGCTCGCTGCCGAGCCAGCCGTACCGGCCGGTGGCCAGCCCGTTGCGGTTGACGCCGTACTCGTCGGTCTCCCGCACGTCCACCGACAGGTTCGCCGGCGTGTAGAGCAGGTTGACGTCGCCGTGCAGGCCGGTCAGGTGCAGCGTCACCGCGGAGCCGACCGTGGTGGCGATGAAGCCCCGGTCGGCGCCGCGCACGTTGCGGGTCACCGCGCCGGTGGCGACGTCGTCGACGGTCCAGTCCGGCGTGTCGCTGTCGTCCCGGTAGTGGTTCTCGGTGCTGGAGATCGCGGTCCAGGCGCCGGTGTCCTCCTGCACCTCGACCGTGGTGGTCGTGACCCGGCGGGCCGCGTCCCGGTCCCAGGTCTCCCGCACGTTGTCCAGCGTCTGCGTCCGGGCGTGGTCGTCGGCGTAGTAGCCCACCGCGATCCCGGCCGACGTGGTGGTGGTCCGGCCGAACGCGTCGTACGTGTACCCGCCGTCCACGATCCGGTCGGCGGCGTCGTACGTGTGCGTGGTGCCCACCGCGCCGTCGCTGGTGCACGGCTCCGCGGGCGCGGCCGTGGCCGAGGACGCGCTGGTCCGGTTGCCGTTCGCGTCGAACCCGTAGGTGCGGCGCGTGCAGACCCCGTCGAACACGTCGTCAACCGCGGCGATCCGGCCCAGGTCGTCCAGCGTGAACTGCTGCTCGGACAGGCCGGTGTGGCGTACCCACTGGTCGTGCACGGTCAGCTCGACCGTGTCCTCCAGCAGTACGGCGTCGCCGACCGTGTACGTGCGGGCGGTGGCGGTGCCGACCGGGTCGTAGACGTTCTGCTGGACCACGCCGCCGGGCAGGCCCTGCCGGACGAGACGGCCGTCCGCGTCGTAACCGGCCGTGATCACACCGGCGACCGAGTCCGTGGTGGCGGTCAGCACGCCGCGGGCGTCGATCGCGGTGTCGTAGGTGAACGTGGTCGTGCCGACCGGGTCGGCCTGCTCGATCACGTCGTCCAGCAGGTTGTACGTGTACCGGGTTACCGCGCCGGACCCGTCGGTGTAGGCGATCAGGCGGCCGAGCGCGTCGTACTCGTTGCGGACCTGCCGGCCCTCGTCGTCGCCGGTGGTGACGACCAGACCGGTCTGCGGGTGGTACGTCGTGCGCACCGTGCTCACCGCCGTGCCCACGCCGCCGGTCACCGTGACCGAGCTGATCCGGTCGGCCGGGTCGTACCCCGTGGTGGTGGTCCTGGTCTGGCCGTTCGCGGTCTCCTGCGAGCTGGCGATCAGGCCGTTACCGGTGTAGGTCGCGACCGTGGTGACCAGCTCGTCCACGTCCTCGGCGCCGCCGGTGACGGTGGACTTCGGCGCGGTGCGGCAGAGCAGGTCGGCCAGTTCCGGACGCCCGTTGCAGGCGCCGGTGCCGGTCGCGGACCAGTACGTGCTGAGCGTCGTGCCGGCGTCGTTGCCGTTCGACCCGGGCAGCCGCTTCTCGGTCAGCCGCCCCTGCGTGTCGTAGTAGCTGCGCTCGACCGCGGCCGCGCCCTGCGGCTCGCTGGTGCTGACCGTGATCAGGCCGAGCGTCCAGTCGTACTGCAGCGCCAGCTCGTTGGTGTCCACGTCGACCGCGTAGCCCGGCACGGACGCGCCGGCGACGGTGCCGGTCACCATGTTGACCCGGACCGCGTTCGCGGGCCGGCCCTGGTCGTGGGCGAACACGCTGTGCCGCCGGGCCGCGGCCGGGTTGCCGGCCGCGATGGCCGGCAGCGCACCGTTCGCGGGCAGCGTCTCACCGAGGATGACCAGGTGCAGCGGCGCGAAGTTCGCGGTCTGCCGCAGCCCGTCCGCGCTGTAGGCGACGGTCGAGGCCAGCATCGCGCCGCGCTGGGCGGCGGGCTGACTGGCCAGGCCCAGCGCCTGCAGCTCCGCGACGGCCTCCGCGGTCGCCCCCAGCGCCAGCTTCCGGTTCTCCGCCGAGAGGCTGAAGACCTGGTTGCCGAACTGGTCGAACGCGAAGCTGGTGATCCCGCCGTCCGGCGCGGCCGCGTTCACGGACCGGCCGTCCGCGTCCAGGTAGACCACGTCGGCCCGCCGGTAGGCGGTGGCGGGCAGCGTGTTCCGCCCGGTGTGCGCGGACGGGACCGTGTCCGGCGGCAGGATCGCGACGGCGCGGACCGGCACGCTCGGCTGACCCCATCCGGCGATCGTGGTGGCGCTCAGGTCGTACGGCGCGCCCGTACCGGAGACCGGCACGTCGTAGACCACGCTGGTCTTCGCCTCGCCGCTCACCGTGGACGCGGTGCCGGCCGCGAGCGCCGGTCGGGTCACGGTCAGCAGCATGCCCGGCCCGGAGGCGGGGGCGGCGCCGGCCTGGCCGTAGCCGAACGTCCAGGGCAGCTGGCCCGGCGGGGTCAGCGTGGCGACCCGGCCGTCCGCGTCGTAGGTGTACCCGGTCCTCAGCGCCGGCGAGATCCTCGGGTCCCAGCTCTGGCTGAGCCGGCCCTGGGCGTCGTAGGCGTAGGTGGCGACCGCAACGGCGGTGGAGGCGGTGGCGTTCGCCGCGGTCGTCCACAGCCGCAGCTCGCGCAGCTGCCCGGCGACGTCGCCGCCGGTGGTGGCCGTGGCGTAGACCAGTTGCAGCACCCGGCAGCCCCGGGTCGCCGGCGTGGCGGCACAGGTCTCGGTGGTGGCCGCGGTCGTCGGCGCGGTCACGGTCAGCAGCCGGGCCCGGCGCACGCCGTCCGTGCCGAGCACGGTGTCGTACCCGTAGGCGGTGGTGGAGTTCTCCGCCGTGGTGCGGGTGCGGGTCACGGAGTAGACCGTCATGTCCGTGGTGACCTTCGCGAACGTGGCGGTGGCCCCGTCCGCGACGTCCTTGAGCGTGTAGACGTCCGTGGTCGCGTCATAGCTCAGGCTGAGCCGTTCCGCGCCGGTCTGCGGGTGCCACGTGCCGTCCGTGCGCTGCGTGAGGATCGTGGTGTACCCGGTGCCGTTGCCGATCGTCACGGTCGGTCCGGACCGGCGCAGCCACGCGATGTTGAACGATCCGGCCACGGCGTACTGCGTGGTCCACTGCGGGCCGAACGGCGCGACGTGCGGCTCGGCCGCGCCCGCGGACGGGGAACGGGACGAGCTGTGCCGGCTCAGGCCGAGCCCGAAGCCGGACACGTCGGAGCTGCTGACCGTGAAGTCGCCGGTGAGCATGTTGAGGCTGCCCGGCCCGACCTGCTGCACGGTGCCGACCGCGCCGAGCGGGTCGACCGTGATCCGGACCGGGTCGGTGTAGGACGTGCCGGTCGACGAGGTCAGGCCCGCGCGGATCTCCACCACGCCGCCGGCCGCGCCGAGCGTGCTCAGCGACGACCAGGTGAGCGCCGCGGACTTGCCGCCGGTCAGCGCGACCGGCCAGGTGACCGCCGCGCCGCCGTTCGTGACCGCGGCCGCGGGGATGTCCTGCCATGATTCGACCGCGGCCCGGCGGTACTGGAACGTGGCCGAGGTCAGCGTGGACGGCCCGGCCGCGGTGAGCGTGACCGGTCCGAGCGACTGCGCGCCGCCCGCGGGCGAGGTGACGGCCGCGGAGCCGACCGAGAACTGGTACGACGTGACCGCGGAGACGTTGCCCGCCCGGTCCCGGGTGCGCACGTAGAGCGTGTGCGGCCCGTTCGTGGCCGGGGTGACGCTGACCGTGGCGCTGCCGCCGACCGCGGCCGGGTTCACGGCGGTGACCGGCGGGTTCGTGTCCAGCCCGTAGAGGTAGCTGACCGCGTCCGTGGCCGTGGTGCTCAGCGCGAACGCGCCGGCCTGCCCCGCGGCCTTGCTCCAGGCGCCGGACGGGTAGTCGGTCGAGGTGACGCTCGCGCCGGCCGGCGGGGTGGTGTCGACCGTGAACTCGCAGAACGACGACCAGGCGGACGTGCCGGTGCTGTCGGTGGCCTGCACCCGCCACTTGTAGCTGGTGCCCTCGGTGAGCGCGGCCGAGATCGTGGCAGCCGCGGTGCCGCCGGACGCGACGTTCGCGACGGAGGCGGAGCCGAGCGCGGCGGTGCCGGTGAGCGTCCACCACTGGAACGTCACGGTGGCCGGCGTGGCCTCACCGTCGGTGACCACGGACTGCAGCTTCGGCGTCTTGGAGCTCAGGTACGGCCGGGTCGTGCCGGTCACGCACGCGGACACCGGCGAGGTGCTGCGCGCGCCGACGGTCGGCACCGAGTTGTAGCTGACCACGGAGTACGGCACCTGCGCCGCACTGTCCGCGTTGCGCGACCGGAACTGCTTGAACGCGTTGCCGTCCGTCTCGCTGGCCCGCAGGCCCATGTAGCCGGTCGCCTGGTTCGCGGTGGCGGCCTTCTGGAAGAACGTCTTGGAGTTGACGCTGACCCAGCCGTCGTTGCACGAGGAGCTGTAGCCCTTGGTCGCGGTGGACGTGGCCTCCTTGGCCGTCCAGGCCGGCTGGCTGGTCCAGCGGGTGTCCGCGGACGCGGCGCCGGTGGTCCAGATCTCCCAGGTCGCGGCCGTGCAGCTCGGGCTCCACCAGTTCCAGAAGTAGGTGGTGGCGGCCGTGATCTGCTTGCCCTTCAGCGCGGATGTGTTCCAGTGCACGAACGCGCGCGCCTTGTCGCCGGCGACGATGCCGAGCTGGAGGTCGTTGTCGCCGCCGTGGTCGCCGGTGAGCCCCTCCTTGACGTACGTGTCGAACGTCGTGGAGAGCGGGTTCACGGTCGGGTCGATGATGATCGGGTAGACCCGGTCGGCCGACTCCAGCCAGGACGTGTCCGGTCGCAACCGCAGGTTGACGCCGTTCTTCGCCGTGGTCTTCGTGCTGTTCACGGACCGGCGGGTGACCGGGCGGCCGTCGTCCGGCGTGGCGGAGTCCCACATTAGCGGCGCGGGCGAGCGGGCGATGACCCGGCCCTTCGCGTCCGCGAGCGTGACGGTGCCGCCCTCGTCGACGGTGTGCGTGGTGGCGTTCTTCGCGCTCAGCGGCAGCGTCACGTCCTTGACGTGCGCGAGGCCGGCCTTCTCCTTGACCACGAAGAGCTGCTGGAAGCCGGTGCGGGTGGCCTTGACGACCAGGTCGACGCCGGGCTTCACGTCCGGGTAGGTGGCGGTGGTGCCGTCCAGGACCGGCGTGGGCAGCGGTCCGGTCCAGGTCATCGTGGTCCGGTCGTCGCCCTTGCCGACCGCGGCCAGCGCGGTGCTGCCGCCGGTGACCGCGCCGGAGATGGTCAGCCCGTTCGGGTGGGCGACCGGCGCGACCGAGCCGTCCGGCCGGGCGCGCAGCGTCAGGTCGACGTCGTGCCAGCCGGCCTCGTCCTGGAAGCGCACGACGCCGGCCGCCACGGTGGCGTCGAAGGAGCCGTCCGGCTGGGCGAAGACCTGCTCGGTCTCGCCGCGCAGCGCCTCGACCTCGACCGGGCCGCCGCAGAGGCGGGCGCTGATCGCGGCGGAGAGCTCGTCCGGCTTGACGGCCGGGCAGGCGGGCCGGTCGGCGTCGCCGCGGTCCGGCGCGGCCACGGCCGGGGCGGGCGTGGTGAGCACCGCCAGCAGGCTCGCGACCAGCGCGATCGTGGTCACGCCCGCGGTCGGTACCCGTTTTTGGGCGCGCAAGGGTATGGAATCTGCCATGTGTGAACCCCCGATGTCATCCGGGTTACGGCCGCCCGGAGATAGATGAGCGTGCGGAAGCGTAAGGCGCTTGATCCACACTGTCAACGGAGTGTCCATGAAGGACTACACATAGTGGACTAACGGGTGCCTTCGATCGATGAACGGCGACGCGGTTAAGGTGGCCGCCGTCCCCCACAACGCCGGAAGGTGGTCCGCATGCGCGGGTCCCGCATCGCCCCCGCCCTGCTCTGCGCCGTCCTGCTCGGCGGCTGCGCCGCCGTGGGAGAACCATCAGGGGGTACGCCGTCGTCCGCGCCCGCCGCGCTGGACAACTGCGGCACCCGGATCAGCGTGCCGAAGCCGCCGAGCCGCGTGGTCACCCTGGACCAGGCCGCGACCGAGGTGATGCTCGCGCTCGGCCTGCAGGAGCGCATGGTCGGCACCGCCCACCTCGACGACGAGATCCTGCCGGAGTACGCGCAGACGTACCAGCAGATTCCGGTCTTGGCCTCGGAGTACCCGACGCCGGAGCAGCTGGCCGCGGCGGACCCGGACTTCGTCTACGCCTCCCACGTGAGCGCGTTCGCCGCGGGTAAGCGTGATGCCGCCTCCTACGTCTCCCCGGCCGACTGCTCGCCGGTTCCGCTCACCGTCGACGCCGTCCTCGCCGAGATCACCGAGATCGGCGCGATCTTCGGTGTGCCGGAGCGGGCCGCCGCGCTGGTCGCGGACCACCGCGCGCGGATCACGGCCGCGGCCGCGAGCGTGGACCAGGTCGAGCGCGAGCGCCTGATGTGGTGGGACGACGGCACGGCAACGCCGGCCGTGGGCGCCTGCTGCGGCGTGCCGGCCGCGATGATGGCCGCGATCGGCGCGCCGAACGTGTCCGCGACCGTGCCCGGCACCTCGACGGAGTCGGCGTGGGCGACGGTCGCGGCCACGGACCCGACCGTGATCGTGCTGATCGAGCCGGCGGATGAGAAGAAGGCGTATCTGGCCGGGGACGCCACGCTCAAGGAGCTGACCGCGGTCCTGCACGAGCGATATGTCACGCTTCCGCGCCAGGAGTCCACCGCCGGCGTGCGGACCGTGCTGGGCATCGAGCACCTGGCCGCGGGCCTGACGGCACTGGGCGTCGGGGTCAGCAGCTGACGGTTGTTGCGTAAATAAGACGTTACGACTGGAACCACCTTATTGTCAGTCGATCACACGTCGGCAAATGTCAATTCATCGATCCTCCCTAGCGTTTAAGAGGCGCCAGATCGGCGCACACGCTCTCGGAGGAGTCCGCATGTCACGACTCAGGTCCCTCGGTCTCGCCGCCATCGGCGGCGCGGCCGTCACCGCGCTGTTCGCCGCGCCCGCGCTGGCCGGCACGCCGAACGGCGAGGTCCTCGCGGCCGGCAGCGACACCGCCGTCGCCGGCAGCTACATCGTCGTCCTCAAGGACGGCACCACGGCCACGCCGGCCGGGATCGCCGGGAAGTTCGGCGGCGAGGTCGACCGCGTCTACGACCGGGCGCTGCGCGGCCTGGCCGGGCGGTTCAGCGCGTCGGAGGCCCGGCGGCTCGCGGCCGACCCGGCCGTCGCCTACGTCGAGCAGAACCAGCGCGTGCAGCTGACCGCCACCCAGACCAACCCGCCGAACTGGGGCCTGGACCGCATCGACCAGCGGAACCTCCCGCTCAACCAGTCGTACACGTACCCGGCCAGCGGTGGCGTGCGCATCTACGTGGTGGACACCGGCGTGCGGATCTCGCACCAGGACTTCGGCGGCCGGGCCAGCAACGGCTACGACGCGGTCGACGGTGACAACGTGGCGCAGGACGGCAACGGCCACGGCACGTTCGTCGCCGCGGTCGCGGCCGGCACCACCTACGGCGTGGCCAAGAGCGCGTCGATCGTGGGCGTGCGGGTGCTGGACAACAACGGCTCCGGCACCACGGCCGGCGTGATCGCGGGCGTCAACTGGGTGACGAACAACGCGGTCAAGCCGGCCGTGGCGAACCTCAGCCTGGGCGGCGGTGCCAGCACCTCGCTGGACACCGCGGTGCGCAACTCGATCAGCTCCGGCGTCACGTACGCGATCGCGGCCGGCAACAGCGGCGCGAACGCGGGCAACTACTCCCCCGCCCGCGTCACGCAGGCGCTGACCGTCGGCGCGACCTCGAACACGGACGCGCGCGCGTCCTGGTCGAACTACGGCAGCGTGCTGGACCTGTTCGCGCCTGGCGTCTCGATAACGTCGGCGTGGGCGACCAGCGACACGGCCACCTACACCGGTTCCGGCACGTCGTTCTCCTCCCCGCACGTGGCCGGCGCGGCTGCGCTCTACCTCTCCGCCAACCCGTCGGCCACGCCGGCGACCGTCCACTCCGCCATCGTCAACGCCTCCACCCCGAACGTGGTGACCAGCCCCGGCACCGGTTCCCCGAACCGCCTGCTGTTCGTCAGCTGACGTAGAGGCCGGGCACGCCGCTCATCCGACCGCCACCGTGGCGTTGTCGAAGGCGGCGTGCCCGGTCGATGCCGTGGTCTGCAAGCCGACGTAGCTGGACGCGGGCCGCAGCGACGAGTCCCGGGCGGACGCGACCAGCACGCCGTTGTCGTACAGCGAGATCAGGTCCCCGGTGACGACGATCCTCAGCCGGTACGTCGTCCCCGCCGCGATCTCCGAGGAAGCACCCACGCCGGTCAGCTTCGTGTTCACGCCGCCGGCCATCTTCCCGATCGCGTACTTGTTGCCCCAGGATGCGATGCCCGCGTAGTAGTAGTCGTCGCGGTCGGTGTAACGGGCGAACAGCACGTTGTCGCGGTCGTTCGGCGCGGAGGCCATCGGGGTGACGTCCGCGGAGAACGCGTAGTCGGACGCGTTGATGATCCGGTTGCCCTGCAGCGTCTGCACCCGTCCGGCCGGCGCGTTGCCGAGGGAGTTCGCGCGCCCGTTGCGTACCTCGAAGGATGCGCCGTTGGGGATCTCCCAGCCCTGCAGCATGGCCCATTTCGACGGGTCGATGATCTGCTGCCCGGACTCCCAGCGGGCCAGCTGGATCGTCTCGTTCCAGCCCGGACGGTTGTTCTTGACGTTGTAGTAGACCCAGTCGGTGCCGCCCACGCTCACCACGTACTGCCGGTAGATCATGCCGTCCTCGACGCCGCCGGCCACGCCCAGGTCGAGCGTCATCGCGGACCGGTCGAGCGTCCAGCGCACGCCGTCGGTGGAGTAGATCCGGCCGCCGCGCGACGGGTAGTCGGCCTGCCAGCCGACGACGACCATCTCGTAACGGCCGTCGGCGAGGCGCCGCACGTTCGGCCCGCCGATGCCGAGGCCGGCCCAGCCGCCGTCGTTCATGGGCCCGAGCAGCGGGTTCGACGCGGACTTGGTCCACGGGCCGCGCGGCGACGTGGCGGTGGCGTAGCAGATGAACTCGGGCTCGCCGCCGGCCGAGGCGATCTTCCCGGCGGTGTACCACATCTTCCAGACGCCGTTGTCGACCATCAGCGACGAGTTGTAGATGTAGTCGTCCTCCCAGGCCGCGGTCGGGACCACGACCGGGCCGAACTTCGTCCACGGGCCGGCCGGATCCGTCGCCTCCGCGTAGTGCACCCGGCCGACGCCGTCGTCACCGAGACCGAAGTAGGTCATGTGCCAGCGGCCGTCGCGGTAGACGACGCTGGGCTGGTTGAGCGCGCCGCCCTCGGTCGGCAGCGTGCGGCTGACCACGGGGTCGGCGCGCTTGGTCCAGGAGACGCCGTCGGTGCTGGTGGCGTAGCCGATGTTGGTCAGCGAGCCGTACCACATCTTGAATCCGCCCTGGTCCCGGATGATCGCCGGGTCCTGCATGAGCGAGCTCTCCCAGGGCAGCGACTGGGCGATGATCACGCCCTGCCGGTTCCAGCCGGGGATCGGGTCGAAGGTGTCACTGAAGACGACGACGGCGGCGTGCGCGGGAGCGGCCGGTGCCAGCAGCACGGCGGAGACCGCGAGCGCGAGGAGGGGACGTCTCATCAGCGCATCATTGCATGGAAATCTGCCTATCTGACTCTTCGCGCAGGATCGCCGCGTCGAGCCACGCGTCCGGGATCGCGAACGCGTCGACCAGCGTGGTCATCCGCGGCCGCAGCTCCACCAGCAGGTCGTTCACGGCCGCGGTGACCGCCTTGGCCCGCGCCGGCGTGAGCCGCTCGTGCTCCAGGAACCAGCCCTTGTCCGCCTCGATCGTGCTGAGCGCGTAGAGGTCGCAGACCTTCTCCAGCAGCGCTCTTGCCTCGTCGTCCGGAGCGGCGGCGATCCCCGCCACGAACGCCTCCAGCACCACCCGGTCCACGTGCGCCTCCGCGGCCGCGAGCACGTGGTCCTGCACGTCGTTGAAGATGTCGAACGGCCGGTCCCGCTTCGTCTCCGCGCCCTTGCGCAGCCGCCGCACCGCGCCCTCCAGCAGGTGCTTCTCCCGCTCCTCGAACATGGACAGGTGCCAGCCGCGCTCGGTCAGCCCGACGGTGTCGCCGCGCCCCGGCACCGCGTCGACCAGCCGCTGGATGAGCGTGCGCGCGGCCGTGCGCTCCAGCACCATCTCGCGCACCTGCTCCGCCGCGAACGTGGCCTTGCCCCACCCGTCCAGCGACCCGAACGCGTCCCGGTAACCGGTGAGCAGCCCCTTCCCGACCAGCTGCAGCAGCACCGTGTTGTCGCCCTCGAACGTGGTGAACACGTCCGTGTCCGCCTTCAGGCCGGGCAGCCGGTTCTCCGCCAGATAGCCGGCGCCGCCGCACGCCTCCCGGCACAGCTGGATCGTGCGCGTGGCGTTGCGGGTCTGCGCCGCTTTCAACCCGGCCGCGCGCGATTCCAGCTCGCGGTGCTCGTCACCGGCCGACAGCGCGTCCGAGAGATCACAGACCAACTGCTCCTGCGCAAAGGTGTACGCGTAGGAGCGCGCCACCGCGGTCAGCAGCTTCCGCCGGTGCGCGAGATAGTCGTTGAGCACGACCTCCTCGCCCGAGTCCGGCGCCGTGAACTGCCGCCGGACCTCGCCGTACCGGACCGCGATCGTCAGCGCGCTCTTCGCCGCCGCGGAGGCGGAGCCGCCCACGCTGACCCGCCCGCGCACCAGCGTGCCGAGCATGGTGAAGAAGCGCCGCGTGTCGTTCTCGATCGAGCTCGTGTAGGAGCCGTCGGCCGCCACCTGCCCGTACCGGTCGAGCAGCATGTCCCGGGGCACGCTCACGTGGTCGAACGAGATCCGCCCGTTGTCCACGCCCAGCAGTCCGGCCTTCGCACCCGCGTCACCGATCGTGACACCCGGCACCACGGCACCGGTGTCGTCCCGGATCGGGACCAGGAACGCGTGCACGCCGTGCCGCCGCTCGCCGATGACCAGCTGCGCGAAGACGACCGCCATCCGCCCGTCCCGCGCCGCGTTGCCGATGTAGTCCTTGCGCGCCGCCTCGTACGGCGTGTGCAGGTCGAACGTCTCCGTCTCCGGGTCGTAGACCGCGGTCGTCCGCAGCCGCTGCACGTCCGAGCCGTGCCCGGTCTCGGTCATCGCGAAGCAGCCCATGACCTCGCCGGAGATGATGCCGGGGATCCACGCCTCGTGGTGCCGGCGGGTGCCGAGCGAGAAGACCGCGCCGCCGAACAGTCCCCACTGCACACCGGCCTTGACCATCAGCGACAGGTCGACCTGCGCGAGCGTCTCGGTGGCGACCATCGAGCCGCCCGGGTCGTCCGCGCCGCCGAACTCGGACGGGAACCCGGCCGCGACGCCGACCTCGGGCGGGATCTCCCGGACCAGCCGGCTGATCCGCGCGCGGGCCTGTTCGCCGGTCTCGCCGGGGACGGTGACGAACTCGCTCCCCAGCTTCTCGCGCGCGTTGCGGCGCAGGTGCGCCCAGCGTCCGTCAAGGATCTCGGTCAGGCTCTCCGACATGCTCATACCCGCAATATTGCCCCCAAGATCCGGAGACCATGCCTGATACTCTCCGCCACAACACTCACGGGGAGAACACAAATGCTCACAGAACACATACGCGACGCCGCGATGACCGCGGTGATCTTCGGCTTCTTCACGACGGTCTGGTTCGGCTGGGCGCAGGAGACGCGTACCCGCAAAGTCCTGCTGGGTGGTGTGGCCGCCGGCGTGCTGGTGCTGCTCGGCGGGCTGGCGATCGCGATTCCGCACTGGTCGGACAGCACCGCGTTCGCGGACGCGGACACCAGCAGGACGTACGGCATCATCGTCGGCATCGAGTTCACCGTGGCCGGGCTGGGCGCCGGGCTGCTCGGCGCGCTCAAGCGGGTGGAGTGGATCCCGGTCTGGGTCGCGTTCGTGGTCGGCGTGCACCTGTTCTCGATCGCGTCCACGCTCGACTACCCGCTGATCCACGTGATCGGCGTGCTGGTCACGGCGGTGTCGCTGCTCGCGGTGCCGGTCGCACGGGCCCGCGAGCTGCCGGTCAGCCTGGTCACCGGCGTCGGCGCGGGCACGTCGCTGCTGGCCGGCGCGCTCACCTCGCTGATTCTGGCGCTCACGGCGTACTGACGGGCGTGTGTCCATCCTGCGCCATGTCAACTTTGACGCAGGACGAGGAAACACGCCGGTAAACATAGGGCGACGATCATGCGTGCAGCGATACACGCGTGAAGGAGCCACCATGCTCGGTCGTCTGCTCGGCGCGGTCCTCATCGGGACCACGTCGATACCCATAGTGGCCGCACCCGCGGCCGCTGCCGGCACACCCCCGGCCGCCACCGTCGTACCCGCGGGGAACACCGCCCGCGCACTCACGCTGATCACCGGCGACACGGTCAGCCTGGCCGAGGCCGCTGACGGGAAGTTCGCGGCCACGGTCACGCCCGCCCCCGGCCGGGAGGGCGTCGGGTTCCACACGTACGAGAGCGAGGCCGGCCTCCAGGTCATCCCGGAGGACGCGGTCCCGCTGATCCAGGCCGGGCGCGTCGACGCGGAACTGTTCGACGTGGAACACCTGCTCGACCAGGGCTACGGCGACGCCGAGACGGACACGCTGCCGTTGATCGTCCGCGGCGGCACGGTAACCGGAGCCCGGGTGGCCGGCATCGGCGCCACCGCGATCGCGCCCGCGAAGACCGCGATCGCCGACTTCTGGAAGCAGCAGACCGGCGCCGCCCGCACCGCGTCCGCGACCACCATCTACCTGGACGGACGCGTCGAGGCCTCGCTGGACCGCAGCACCGCGCAGATCGGCGCGCCGGCCGCGTGGGCCAAGGGCCTGGACGGCCGCGGCGTCACGGTCGCGATCCTGGACACCGGCATCGACGCCACCCACCCCGACCTGGCCGGCAAGATCGCCGACGCGCGCAACTTCAGCAGCAGCCCGGACGTGGTCGACCGGCACGGGCACGGCACGCACGTGGCGTCCACGGTCGCCGGTTCCGGCGCCGCGTCCGGCGGCACGCGCAAGGGCGTGGCGTCCGGCGCGAACCTGATCATCGGTAAGGTGCTCGGCGACGACGGCTACGGCCAGGAGTCGGACATCATCAACGCCATGCAGTGGGCCGCGGACAGCGGCGCCAAGGTCGTGAACATGAGCCTGGGCGGCGGCCCGACCGACGGCCTCGACCCGATGAGCCTGGCCGTCAACGAGATCAGCGAGGCCAGCGGCACGCTCTTCGTGATCGCGGCCGGCAACGACGGCGAGCAGGGCGACTCCACCGTGGGCACGCCCGGCTCGGCCGCGTCCGCGCTCACGGTCGGCGCGGTCGGCCGCGACGACAGGACTGCTGTCTTCTCCAGCAAGGGCCCGCGCCTCGGCGACCTCGGCCTGAAGCCGGAGATCACCGCGCCGGGCGTGGCCATCGTGGCCGCCCGCGCCGCCGGCACCGCGATGGACTCGCCGGTCGACGACAACTACACCGCCGCGTCCGGCACCTCCATGGCGACGCCGCACGTGGCCGGCGCGGCCGCGATCGTGGCCCAGCAGCACCCGGACTGGTCCGGCCAGCGCATCAAGGAATCGCTGGTCAGCACCGCGAAGACCATCGCCGGCGAGTCCGTCTACGCGCAGGGCGCCGGACGCGTCGACCTGGCCCGCGCCACCACGCAGCTGGTGACCGGCAGCCCGGTCGCGGACTTCGCGCGCAACACGGTCAGCAGCCCGGCCGCGTCCCGGACCGTGACCTACCACAACGCGGGCACGGCCGCGGTGACGCTGACGCTCGGCAAGCCGTCGTTCCTCACCGGGCCCGCCTCCGTGACGGTGCCGGCCGGCGGGACCGCCGCGGTCTCGGTCGGCATCACGTTCGCCGGGCGGGAGACGGGCCGGCTCACCGGCTGGCTCACCGCGACCGCGCCCGGTGGCGTGCTGGTCACCACCGCGGTCGGCGCGGTCGTCGACGGACCGGTCCACCAGGTCACCATCAAGGCGGTCGACCGCGACGGACAGCCCGCGTTCATGCCGGTGCTCAACGTGCGCGGCGACGACGGCCGCTTCGACCACCTGGTCTCCGGGCCGGGCAGCGGCACCACGATCGCACTGCAGGAGGGCACCTACCTGCTGGACGCCACGCTGGAGCAGGACCAGGTCTCGGACAACTTCGTCACGATCCCGGAGCTGAAGGTCACCGGCGACATGACGGTGCTGCTGGACGCGCGCAAGGGCACGCCCATCAGGATCGAGACGCCGCGCCCGGCCGAGCCCACGTCGATCATCAGCTACTACATCCACCGGGTCACCGGCAGCGGCCGGTCCATCTCGCACGGCGTGATGCGCTTCAGCCTCACCAAGGACATCTACGTCTCGCCGACGCCGGCCGTGAAGACCGGCACGTTCGAGTTCTCCTCCCGCTGGCAGCTGGTCGCACCGCGCGTGCAGGCCGCGTTCTCGCAGGGCACGGTCGGGGCGTACCTGGTCAACCGCTCGCCGGTCTACGACGGCACCCGCCGCTACCAGACCGCCGCGTGGGGCGCCAAGGACCTGCGCGGCAAGGCCGTGCTGGTCGAGAACGACTACACCGACGACCTGACCCGCTTCGTCAAGGCGGGCGCGGCCGCGGTCGTGCTCATCCAGCCCGAGGGCGACAACCCGTGGACCGGCTGGGACCCGTCCATCACCGAGAAGCTGCCGCTGGTCACGATCCAGGTCTCGCACGAGGACGGTGAGCGACTGCTGCGCAAGCAGGGCCCGCTCGACCTCACGCTGACCACCTCCAGCCCGTACCTCTACGACGTCATCCAGGTCTCCCCGAACCGCATCCCGGACCGGATCGTGCACACCGTGACGGCCGCGAACAGCATGCGGATCACCACGCGGTACGCGCACAACGGCGGCCTGGACTGGATCAAGGAGCAGCGGTTCGGCTGGCGGCCCTGGCAGGAGTTCGCCTGGAACGACACCGCCCGCATCGCCCGCACGCCGTCCGTCCGCGAGGAGTGGGTCTCCGCCGGCGACTCGCAGTGGCAGCACGTCGTCAACCACGCCTACCCGTGGAACAGCTTCGGCCCGCTCCAGAGCGGCCTGCACGAGCCGGTCCGCACCTACCGGGCCGGCACGGACGCGGAGACCTGGGCCGCGCCGGTGGTCCGCCCCGCCGACATCGGCTCGACCCGGGACGGCGACGTACTGCGCCTGCGCGTGGCCGAGTTCGTCGACGGCGACGGCCACTACACCAGCAGCTACGCCGCACAGTCCGCCACCACGCTCTGGCGTGACGGCGTCACGATCGCGGAGCTGCCCTACGCGGCCGCGGACGTCACCACCACGCCGGGCCGGTCGGCCTACAGGCTGAAGGTCACCACCGATCGCAGCAACGACGAGGACTGGCAGTTCGGCACGCGCACGGACACCGAGTGGACGTTCACCTCCGCGTCCGGCACCGCCGGCCTGCCGCTGATCGGCGTCGACTACACGCCCGGCCTGTTCGGCGTGCACGTCGACGCCGACACGCGACTGTCCGCGCTGAAGGCCGAGGTCTCCACGGACGACGGCAAGACCTGGCACCAGACCGTCGTCATCGGCGGCGTCGCGCTGGTCGCCCCGAGCCGCACCCCGGTCTCGCTGCGCATCACCGCGAAGGACACCTCCGGCAACACGCTCACCCAGACCGTGATCCGGGCCTACCAGACCATCTGAGTGCGACAGCGGGGCGTCACCCACATCCGGTGGGTGACGCCCCGCATTTCACAAACCCTTCACAAGCAGATATTCCCGCTTCCGGCGTGGTGGCGGTCCGCATGCTCCCGCGGGCACCGGTTCCGCCGTGCTCACGCACACCCCAGCGTGGTTCAGAACGGCAGGCCGCACAGACGCCAGGTGTCGCCGTCCTGCTCCAGGAAGAACATCTCCTCGGTGGTGGAGCCGTCCGCGCGCGTGATGTCGACCCGCACGTCCGCCGTGCCCCGCTCGTGCTGCACGTGGGTGTCCAGCGTGAACTGATAGCCGGTGATCGCCTCGTCCCCGGCGGGCGCGACGGCGAGCGTCCCGGCAGCGTACTCCTCCTTGGCCTCGTCACAGAGCGCCGCGTAACCGGCCTCGCCGAGCCCGTCGCGGCGGTCCTCGATGTACGCGGCCGTGGCGTCGTTGACCGCCTTCTCCTCGTCGACGACGGCCTTGAGGTTGGTGAAGAGCCGCACGAAGAAGAAGAGGGTGCCGGCCGCGCACACGGCGGCGACCACCAGGACAACGATGATCGCCGGGTGCAGTCCGGAGCGGCGCTTGTGCGGCAGAGGCTGTGCAGTCACGCGCGCACGGTACGACACGCACGCAATCACCCGTCAGCGCGGCCGAGCTCGGCTCTGACCGCGGGAAGCAGGGCGTCGTACGTCCGGCCGCCGGCCGCCGCGCCGATCGCGGTCATGGTCCAGGAGTTGTCGGCCCGGGTCAGCTTCGCCATGATCTGGGCGGTGTGCGGGCCGGAGACGGACAGGTCGAACGAGCCGAGCTCCTCCTCGCCCGTCGTCTCGTCGACGAGCCGGCAGGAGGCCCGGTCGATCCGGGTGAAGGCCTGGCCGGTGAACGAGTTGACGGTGAACACGATGGTGACCACGCCGGCGGGCAGCGCGGCCAGGTCGACCCGGATGGACTCGAGGTCTCCCTCGCCCCGGCCGGTGAGGTTGTCGCCGCTGTGCCGTACCGCACCGTCCTTGCTGACCAGCCGGCCGAACCAGACGGTGTCGACCAGTTCGCCGGACGCGTCGAACAGCAGCGCGGACGCGTCGAGATCGACCAGAGGCCAGCGGAGGACCCGCTGCCACCAGCGGGCGTTCGGCGGCCTCGCCGAGGTCCAGGCCAGGCCCATCCGGATCCGGGCGGGGTTCCCCCGGATTCCGCGCAGCGCCATCGTCTGTCCGGGTTCCAGCTCGATCGCCATCGGGCACCGCCTCCGCGCCCCATTGAATCAGCGGGCCGCCACCGCCCGTCCGCTCAGGGCGCGGGCCGGACCAGTCCGGCGTTGAACGCGGTGATCACCAGCTGCGCCCGGTCGCGCGCGGCCAGCTTCGCCAGCAGGTGCGTGATGTGCGTCTTGACGGTCTTGACGGAGATGACCAGCGCGGTGGCGATCTCGTCGTTGGACAGCCCGCCGCCGATCAGCGTCAGGACGTCGATCTCGCGCGCGGTCAGCGCCCGCAGCGCCGGAACCGGCCGTCCCGGCCTGGGCGCGCCGACGTAGTGCGCGACCAGGCGCGTCAGGATCGCCGGCGCGAACAGCGATTCGCCCGCGTGGGTACGGTGAATCGCGTCGATCAGATCGGCCGGCCGGGCGTCCTTGAGCAGGAACCCGGACGCGCCCGCGTGCAGCGCCTCGTACACATATTCGTCCAGCTCGAACATGCTCAGCACCAGCACGCGCGTGGCCGTCAGCGCCGGATCCGCGCAGATGCGGCGCGTGGCCTCGAGCCCGTCCAGGTGCGGCATGCGCACGTCCATCAGCACCACGTCCGGCCGGGTGGCGCGGGCGCGCGCGACGGCCTGCGCGCCGTCCGCGGCCTCGCCGACCACGTCCAGCAGCGGCTCCTTGTCGATGATCATGGCGAGGCTGCGCCGGAGCAGCGGCTGGTCGTCGACCAGCAGCACCCTGGTCATGCCACGTCCGGAATGCGCGTGTCCGGAATGCCTGCATCTGGAATGCCCGCGTCCGGAATGCGGGCCGACACCCGGAACCCGGCCTCGACCCGGCCCGCGGCCAGCACTCCGTCCAGGCTGGTGACGCGTTCGCGCAGCCCGGCCAGTCCGTGCCCGGCCCCTGGCGTGGCCCGCCAGCCCGGCGCGGGTCCGGCGTCCGCGACCGTGGTCACCACGTGCGGCCCGTCCCGGTAGACGTGCACGCGCACGTCGGTCGGCCCCGCATGCCGCGCCGCGTTGCTCAGCGCCTCCCGGACCGTCCGGGCCACCGCCACCTGCACGCCGGGCGACACCGTGCCCAGCTCGTCGACGGTCAGCGTGGCCCGCAGCCCCGCACGCGCCGCGTTCTCCACGATCGCCGGCAGGTCGTCCAGGCTGTCCACCGGCGTGTGCGTGGCCGGCGAGCGCAGCACGGTCAGCATCCGGCGCAGCTCCGCGGTCGCCTGCCGGCTGGTCTCCTCGATGTCCGTCAGCGCCGCCTCCACCTCACCGGACTTCGGCAGGTGCCGGGTCGCGGCCGCGCGCACCGTGATCAGCCCCAGCCCGTGCGAGACGATGTCGTGCAGGTCGCGCGCGATGTGCAGCCGCTCGGCCAGCACCGCCTCGGTCGCGGCCCACGCGGTCAGCCGCGCCTCGTACGCGGCCCGGTCCGCCCGCGCCCGCCGCACGCTCCAGAACGCCGCGCCCACCGCCCCGCCGACGATCAGCGGCGGGACGACGAACACGGCCGGCCCTTCCACACCCACCGTGCACATGGCCATGACCAGCACGCTCGCGGTCACGGCCGCGACGATCAGCGCGGGGGAGGAGGTGCGGCGCGGTCTCACCGCACCGACTGTAGTTCTCGGACCCAGGTCTGAGACGTGCCCGCGATTCCGATCCCGGTCCGATGTGCGGCCTCCGGCCCGGCGGTTGACTCTCCGTATGATCACCATCGATCGCCTCAGTAAAACCAAGGGCAAAAGCCGCATCTTGGACGATGTGAGCTTCGAAGCGCGACCCGGCCGGGTCACCGGCTTCCTCGGTCCGAACGGCGCCGGCAAGACCTCCACGCTGCGCGTCCTGCTCGGCCTCGACCGTCCCGACGCCGGCACCGCGCTGGTCTGCGGCACCCGCTACCGCGACCTCCCGCGCCCGCTCACCCGCATCGGCGCGCTGCTCGACGGCAGCGGCGCGCACCGGGCCCGCAGCGCCCGCGCCCACCTGCGCTGGGTCGCCGCCAGCAACGGCATCCCCGCCACCCGCGCCGACGAGGTCCTCGAAACGGTCGGCCTCACCGCCGACGCCCGCAAACGCGCCGGCCGCTACTCACTCGGCATGAGCCGCCGCCTCGGACTCGCCGCCGCGCTGCTCGGCAACCCCGAGGTTCTGGTCCTGGACGAGCCGATCAACGGCCTCGACCCGTCCGGCATCCGCTGGATGCGAAGCTTCCTGCGCGACAGCGCCGCCGAGGGCCGCACCGTGCTGCTCTCCAGCCACCTGATGGGCGAGCTGGCCGAAACCGTCGACGACGTGGTGGTCATCGACAAGGGCAGGATCGTGACGTCGGGTTCGCTGGCCGAGGTGACGGACGGTCACCGTACCCTCGAGGACGCCTTTTTCGCCCTGACCGCCGAGTCGGGTGCCTCATGGTGACCGCCGAGCTGCGCAAACTGCTCGCCCTGCCGACCGCCTGGGCCGGCCTGGCCATCGGCACCCTCCTGGCCCCGCTGATCGTGCTGATCAACGCGCGCTACACCCACGCCGCGCTGGTCGACGGCACCTACGGCGACGTCGCCGACCTGGGCCTGATGGACCTCGGCATCGGCCTGATCGGCCCGATGGTCCTGGGCGTCGTGTCGATCAGCAGCGAATACACCCCCACCGGCGAGCACTCCCCCGGCATCACCCAGCTCCACGCCACGCTGACCGCCATGCCGTCCCGCCTGCGCCTGCTCACCGCCAAGCTGCTCGCGCTGGTCCTGGTCGTCCTCGCACAGGCCGTCGTGGTCGCCACCGCCGTCCTCACCCTCAACGAGATCCTGCACGGCGACTTCACCCCGCCCCTGGAGCCGGCCCGGATCGCCTCCGCCCTGCTCTACTGGGTCCTGCTGGCCGTCTTCTCGTTCGCGATCGCGCTGATCACCCGCAACGGCATCGTCCCGCTCACCGTCCTGATCATCAACAGCACCTTCGTCTCCGTCTCCTACCTGCTCACCAAGGTCACCGACCTGGCCTACTACCTGCCCGACATCGTCGGCGCCCGCATGTTCATCCGCGGCGGCGCCTTCGCGCAGCCGATCTCCCCCGTCGCCGCCGGCCTCACCATGACCGCCTGGATCGCACTCCTCCTGGCAATCGGCGCCTACCTCTTCCACCGGCGCGACGCATGAGATCCGTACGCGCCGAACTGCTCAAACTCGCCACCCTGCCGTCGTTGCGCCGGACGGCCCTGCTGACCATGACCGCGACCGGCCTGCTGCGCTGGGCCGTGGGCTCGGACGGTCCGCTGCCGCTGACCTACACCCAGGCCGGCTTCCTGATCGCGGGCGTCCTGGCCGTCGGCTCGGAGTTCGAGGCCGGCGCCCAGATCCGCGCCACGCTGCTGGCCCTGCCACGCCGGCTGCCGCTGCTGGCCGCCAAGGCCGTGGCGCTCGGTCTGATGACCCTGCCCGCGGCCGTATCGGCGGCACTGCTGTGCGGCGCCGGAATGCGGGTGACCGGCTACCTGATGGCGACCACGCTGCTGGCCGGGGCAGTGACCGCGGTGGTACGGCACCCGGTCACGTCCCTGCTGCCGTTGCTGCTGGTCTACTACGTGGCAACCCCCTTGCTGCGCAAGGACTGGCTGCCCGGAGACCCCGCAGGGGCCGGCACCACGGCGGCGGTCTGGGCGCTGGCCGCGGCCGTCGTGGCAGCCGTCGTCTTCCCCCGCCGCGACGCCGCCTAGCCGCACCGGCGGGCCTGCGGGGCGGCCCTGCCCACCACGCACAGAAGCCCTCGCCGCATCCTTCCCGGACGCGACGAGGGCTTCCTCCCGAGCCCTAATGCACGACCGCCAGCACCGGCTCCCCCTGCTCCACCGGCAGCCGCCCCGGCCTCACCACCACGAAGCACACCAGACCCGCCGCGACCATCCCCCCGAACACCACCACAGCCATCGCCGTCGCACTGACCCCCAGCACGCCGACCAGCGGCGCCGCCAGCGCCCCCACCCCGAACTGCACCGCCCCGAGCAACGCAGCCGCGGTCCCGGCCGCCTCCCCGTGGCGCGACAACGCCAGCGCCGTCGCGTTGGGCATCGTCAGCCCCACCATCGTCAGCACGAGCCACAGCGGCACCAGGATCGCCGCCAGCCCGCCGGCCTCCGTCGCCGCGAGAACGAGCAGCACCAGCCCGAAACCGAGCCCCGCCACCAGCGCAAAGCTCATGATCTGCTGCGGCGTCCACCGCCGCAGCAGCCGCACGTTGATCTGTGTCGCCCCGATCAGCCCCACGGCGCCGCCCGCGAAGATCAGCGCGAACTGCTGCTCGCTCATCCCGTACTCGTCCTGGAACACGTACGACGACCCGCTCACGTACGCGAACAGCGCCGCCATCGCGAGCCCGGTCACCAGGATCAGCCCCACGTACACCCGATCCGTGAACAGCCGCCCGTAGTCGCGGACCGTCCCCAGCACCCCGCCGCTGCGCCGCCGCGCCACGGACAGCGTCTCCGGCAGCACGAACGCGGCCGCGCCCAGCATCGCCACGCCGATCACGGCGAGCACCACGAACACGCCGCGCCACGACGTCCAGTTCAGCGCCACGCCGCCGATGGTCGGCGCCAGGATCGGCGCCACGCCGACGACCAGCATCAGGCGGGAGAAGAGCCGCGCCGCGGCCAGCCCGTCGAACAGGTCACGCACGATCGCCATCGCCACCACGGCGGCCGCTGCCGCGCCGAGCCCCTGGAGCACGCGCAGCGTGCCGAGCACGGCAAGGTTCGGCGCGACCACGCACAGGATCGAGGCCAGCACGTGCACCGCGATGCCGGCGAGCAGCGGCCGTCGCCGCCCGATCGCGTCGGAGAGCGGCCCGACCAGCAGTTGGCCGAACGCCAGCCCCGCGAGCGTGCCGGTGAGCGTGAGCTGTACCGCGGCCGCGTTCGTCTGCAGGTCGGTGGTGATCGTCGGGAGCGCCGGAAGGTACATGTCGATCGTGAGCGGCCCGAGCGCGGTCAGGAAGCCGAGCACGAGGACAATCCGGAAGCGACGCCCGAACGGCAGGCGCTCGCCGGGAGAAACGGGCGGGGTCAGGGTTGAAGTCTCAGCCACCACTTCGACAAGCCACCTCACCTCGAGGATCTTCCGGTCCGGTCCAACTGGTAACGCCGGTCACACTCGATCGGGCGACAGGGCAGGACATGATCACCGTGCTCGAACCTGTCGGCCTGTCCGTCTTCGCCACCTCCGGCGCCCCGATGGCGATCGAGAAGCGTTTCGACGTCGTGGGCATCCTGGTCCTGGCCGTGCTCACCAACGCTCGGCGGCGGCATCCCGCGCGACCTGATCATCGGCGGCACACCACCCGCGGCTTTCACGAACGTCAATTGTCCGCTGATCCCGTTCGCCGCCGCGGCCGTGACGGCTCACGCCTGAGCGTCCGCCAGCATCTCGCGGATCTGCTCCCCCACCTCGACCCGGGTGGGATAGTCGCCGCTGGGCCGGGCGCCCGGCCGGAAACCGTGCACCGCGACGGTCCAGCCGTGCGGCTCCAACCTGTCGCGCAGTGCGGTGAGCGCGGCGAACAGGTCGGTGCCGGTGACCTCCGTGTGGCCGGGCGGGCCGGTCAGTGACACCACCCAGTCGCGGTCCCCGCGTCGTATCCAGGCGAGACGGCCTGGTGCGCCACCGTCCGGACCGACGAGCGTGACCTGCCGTTCCCTGAAGGTCATGGCCGGATCGTACAACGTCGATCGGATTCTGTGTGACCGTCGGCAATGTGACTATCACCGCGCGTCAATGTCTCTACTGTGGAGTGCCATGAGGGCTCTCGTCGCGATCGCGTTGTCCGCGGTGCTTCCGTTCCCCGTCCTTCCTGCCGGAGAGATCGAGCTGATCAGCGTGTCCAGCGCCGGTGTCCTGGCCGACGACCTCAGCTTCGACGGCACGGTCAGCGACGACGGGCGGTACGTCGCGTTCGACTCCGACGCGGCCAACCTCGCGCCCGGTGACACGAACGGCACCGCGGACGTGTTCCTGCGCGACCGGCAGCTCGGCACCACCGTCCGCCTCAGCATCGGCTGGGACGGCACCGACCCGGACCAGGGCGCCACGAGCCCGTCGATCAGCCGCGACGGCCGGTACGTGGCGTTCGCCTCCCGGTCGGCGAACATCGTGCCCGGCGACACCAACACCACCCGCGACGTCTTCGTCCGCGACCGCGTCGCCGGCACCACCACCCGCATCGGCCACGACCCCGACGACAGCAGCTGGGTCGGCCACCTCTCCCGCGACGGCACGCTGCTCACCTTCAGCTCCTGGGCCACCAACCTCGTCCCCGCCGACACCAACGACGCCCCCGACATCTTCGCCATCGCCCCCGGCTGCCGGTAGAACCTGACTACCGTCGCCGGCACCGGGCCGCAGGGCGTGCACCCGGCGCCCTTGCTGCTCGCCGCGACTGCCCGGGATCGTTCTCGTTCACGCCGGAGGGGCGCCGCCGGCGGGTCCAGCCGGGTTGACGTCGATGCCCTGCCCCCGAGCCCACGCGCGCAGGGCGGCCTCGGCCTCCTCGCGGGGCAGCGGGCCGTGCGCGACGTGCAGTTGCCGCAGGTGCCGCATCGCGGCGCCGACCAGCGGGCCGGGTGGGATGCCCAGCAATGACATGATCGCCTGCCCGTCCAGGTCCGGGCGGATCCGTGCCAGCGCCCGCTCGGCGTCGCGGCGTTCCGCCTCCTGCGCCCGCGCCTCGATGTGGGCGGGCGTCAGGCCGGCGCGACCGTAGGCCAGCCAGTCCGTCACGTCCCGTTCGAGGCCCAGCCCGACCTCGTCGAACAGGTCGACGGGCAGATCCGGATCCCATGGGTACGTGCGGCCGCTCGGCTGCACGCCGAGCTGCGCCAGCGCGGCGTTGATCGGCCACCGTTCCCGCGGACCGTCGAACCGGTCGTCGAAGACCGGCCCCCAGGCCGGCGTCCCGTCGCGCCACACCGTGGCGGCCTGGTATCCGTCGCCGCCGTGAAAGCTCGCCTGCACGAAGGCGAGCGGGCCGTGCCCGGACCACTCGGCCATCACCTTCGCGAACGGCGGCGGCATCCGCGCGGAGAAGGGCCCGCCACGCGCGGGCCCGGCCAACTCCTCGAACAGCGCCTCACCGACCGGCGCCATCGCCATCCCGCAGCCAAGCACCGCGACGACTCCGTGGCCGGTCCCGGCCACCCGATCCCGCAGCATCCCCGCCTCGGCGACGACAGCGGCCAGCCGGTACATCCGTCCCCCGCATCGTCGAAGCCCTCGAGGCCCGGAGGCCACCATGATGGCAGACGACCTGCGGTGCATCATGGCAGCGTGGCTCAGTTGACCGCGGCGCTGGCCCCTGTCGTGGTGAGGAAACGCTGACAGCCACCGAGAGCTGATCATTGAGTGCCGCGAAGACCAGGTCAACTGCGCGAGTTGACCTGGTCTTCGCGGCACTCAATGATCCTTTGGCTCGCGACCATGCCCGCGGTCGACGTTGCGGGCGGGCAGGCGCAGCGCCTTATCAGGAAATATCGGACTCGGGTTGCCAGACCGGGTCGAGGCGGTGCGGAGGGCCGGTTCGCTACCGGAACGCACAGTGGTTGGCGCACACGGGTTTTCCGGGACCAGCGACGGGTCCGGCTCCTCGCGACGAGCGGAGCGCCAGCGGAGCCCGACGCGAGGTTTGCCCGCGGGAGCAGCGCTGCCGGACCACGCCGGAAGCGGGAAGATGAATGTGATCTGTGGGTTTCGCCGGTGATCCGGGAAGCGGGCGTCAGGCCAGGGCTGCGAGGGCGGCGCGGGCCTGGGCGTCGGGGTCGGCGCCGAGCGGGCGCAGGATGACCGTGGTGGCGCCGGCGTCGCGCAGGGCGCTGATCTTGGCGGGGATGTCGGCTGCGGGGCCGATGAGCGTGAAGAGGGACTCCGGGGGTACGCCGAGCCAGGACGCCTGACCGGAGACCATCTCGCCGGTCTCGGCGGCGGCCAGGGCCGGGTCGTCGCCGACGTGCAGGTAGGCGAAGACGATCAGCTCGTGCGCGGGGCGGTCACCCTCGGCACGGCCGAGGTCGATGTGGGCGCGGGCGGCGGTGATCTCGGCGGGACCGTTGCCCTCGGCGATGATCGTGCCGTCCGCGACGCGACCGGACAGCGCCAGCGACTTGGGCTTGACCACGCCCGTGACGATCGGCGGGACGACCGCGGGCGGGTGGACCAGCTTCACGCCGTCGATGGTGACCTCGCGGCCGAGCAGCGTGACCGTGTCGCCGGCCAGCAGGCCGCGGGTGGCGACGATCGACTCCTCCAGGCGCGCCAGCGGGGACGCCGGCGCGGCGCCGACCTGCCGCATCCACTGCGTGACGCCGTGACCGAGGCCCGCGACCAGCCGCTCCGGGTAGATGCGCGCGACCGTGGCCAGCTCCATCGCGAGCACGGCCGGGTTGCGCAGCGCGACCGGGGCGATGCCGATGCCGACCCGGAGGGTACGCGTGGCGGCGAGCGCGACCGTGGCCGCGCTGATCGCACCGGTCCAGCCGAGGTCCTCGACCACCCACAGATCGTCCGCGCCCAGCGCCTCCACGGTCGCGGCGAAGCCGGCCAGCTCCTCCGGCGCACGGTCCCGATCGAACATGAACCCGATGCGTGTGTCCGTCACCGGCCCACTCTAACGGCGCCGACGCTGTTCCACGACGTAGGTGATGACGAACGGGGCGGCGGTGCGCCCGGCCCGGTCGACCGCGCCGGAGCAGGTGGCGGTGCGACGCCCGCCCGCGGCGACGCCGATGGTGAGCGTGGCGTGGCGGGCGACACCGGAGACCGCATCCGTGGTCACGCAGGCGGGGGCAATGCCGATCAGCCGGGGGTACGGACCGAAGGGCGCCAGACCGGTCACCGTGGTCCGCGGGGCCGTCAGGTCGATCTTGAGTCCGCGGACGGTGGTGACGGCCTGGTGGCCCGCGCGGTCGGTGGCGGCGCCGGTGACCGTGACCGCGGCGCCCTCGGACGTGATGCGGCGGTCCGGCGGGCAGACGGTGATGCCGGAGGTGGCGTCGGTGCAGGTGAAGCGGACGAGGGGCGGCGAGGTGTACCAGCCGGTGGCGGTACGGGAGCCGATGACGGTGGCGGTGACGGTGGGGGCGGTGCGGTCGAGGTTGACGGTGATGGTGGTGAGCGCGGGGTTACCGGCGGCGTCGATCGCGAGACCGGTGAAGGACTGGTCGGGGCCGTCCGCGATGACCGGGATGTCGGCCGGGCACCAGAGGATCGGGGACTGGGTGTCCGCGCAGGTGAAACGGACGGTGGTGGGCTGGGTGCTCCAGCCGTCGGCGTTCGCGGGCGGGGAGAGGAACGCGGTGATCTGCGGCGGGGTGTCGTCGTAGAGGGTGACGGGACGGGTGGTGACGGCGGGGGTGGGGGTCGGGCTGGTGGACGGGGTGGGGGCGGGG
>NZ_JNXY01000044.1 GCF_000717135.1 Catenuloplanes japonicus | reverse complement strand
GGGGGGGGGGGAGGGGGGGGGGGGGGGGGGGGGGGGGGGGGGGGGGGGGGGTGCCATCCCGGGCCGTCTGCCGCCGGGCGGGATGCGTGGTGTGTGGGCCGCGGGTGAGCTGCCGGGGAGTCGGGCTCGGAGCGGGGGTCGGGCGGGGCGGGCGTACCGCTGGATGGGGTTGATTGTGGGGGTGGTTCTGGGGGAAAGGGCGGCCTGCGGCTGACGGAGGGCTGAAGTTCCGGGGACGAAACGGGGCCCGGCTCTCGCGGGGAGAGCCGGGCCCTGAGTGTGCGATCAGCGGGAGCGGGCCAGCAGCCGTCGTGGGCTGAGTCGCAGTGCGGTGTCGCGCCAGCGGCCGAAGATGGCGATGACCGAGGCGTAGCGGTCGCCGATCGTGGTTTTCCAGCGGCGGAGGACGGATGGGGGCATGAGCAGTGCTCGGGTCCGGACCGAGCGGGTGGCGTGTACGGACAGGCCCTGGCGCAGTTGCGACAGGGCGTTGCCGAGGTCGCCGGCGCCGTCCAGCGGGGTGCGGGCGTAGCGGGCGTGCTCCTCGGCGCTGCCGAGCAGCGTGGCGGCGGCGGTGGCCTCGGGAGTCAGTGACTCCGACTTGGCCAGCCGTTGGACGGTGGTCCGGGGGGTCTCGGCCGGGTTCACCTCGACGCGGAAGTCGACCATGGTGTCCAGCATCTCGGCCCAGGCGGCGTGGGCGTAGGAGCGGGATTTCTCCAGCTCCGGCGACGGTTCCATGATCGACATCCGGCCCGGTTCCTGTTCCGCCGCGGCGGCCGTGACGGCGGTGATCGGGGCGGTACGCCGGCGCCGGGCCGACGAGCGCAGCAGCGCGGGCACGGCGAGCAGTGCCAGCAGCACGATCACGGAGGCGGCCAGGTACCAGGGCCAGCGTGGGCCCTGCGGGGTGACCGGGCCGCCGGCGCCGGGCGTGGTCTCGTCGACGTCGCGCTCGGGGCGCTGGCCGGGGGCCACGCTCGACGTCGCACCGGGGGCGACGCTGGTGGTCGGTGCGGCGGACGTGCTCGGCGCCGGGCTTGCGTCGACGTCGGGGGCCCACTCGCCGCGTGCGGAACCGGGCACCGACTGGGCCGGCGTGGCGTCGAACGGGACCCAGCCGAAGCCGTCGAAGTAGACCTCGGTCCAGGCGTGCGCGTTCTGGTTCGTGATCGCGTAGGAGTTCGGCGCACCGGTGGCGGAGCCCCGGGTGAAGCCGAACGCGACCCGGGCCGGGATGTCCGCCTCGCGCAGCAGCCAGGCCAGCGCGGTGGCGTACTGCTGGCAGTAGCCGACCTTGTTGTCCAGGAAGTCCAGCAGGTCGGAGCCGGAGGAGCCGCTCTCGGTCTGCAGGCTGTACGTGAAGCCGTTGTCCCGGGAGAAGAAGTCGTACAGCGCGCGGGCCTTGTCGTACTGCGTGGTGGCGCCGTTGATCTCCTGGGTGACGATTCGGGTCACCTCGGCCTGCTGCTGCTCGGTCAGCTCCGGCAGCTGCGTGTACTGCTGACGGATCGTGCTCTCCGGCTCCAGCTCACGGGCCAGGCGCAGCGCGTCGGCCGTGTACTCGGGCGCGACGTAGGAGAACGAGTACTGCGCGCTCCGCGACCGGTGCCGGTTCGAGTAGACGATCTGCAGCGAGTCGTCGTAGAACCAGCCCGAGGTCAGGCCCTCGGTGCCGGTGGTGTTCGCGTAGACCGGCAGCATCGGCATGTCGAACCGGTCCGTGATCGACACGGTCGCGGAGTAGCCCTGCTGGGGCAGCGACGAGCTCGCCACCTCGGGCGGCTGGATCTCCGTGGTGACCGGCCGCCCGTTCGGCGCCTGGTTGCGGAAGCCCTCGGGCGTGAGCGTGTCCGCCACGCCGAAGCGCAGGTAGTACGGCTGCGGGTTGTTCGTGGTGACGGTCAGGTACTGCACGGTCTCGGTGTTGCGCAGCTGACCGCTCAGCGACGCGAACAGGTCGACCTTGCCGGCCGTGCCGCCCCCGCCGGGACCGGTGCCCTCGCCGCCCGCGCCCTGGGTGATCCGGGTCAGCAGGCCGCTGCTGAACGTGGGCACGGCCAGCGGGATGGCCACGGCCGCGACCACGCCCACCACCGCGAGCCGGCGACCGGCCGCGGCCAGCGGGGAGGGCGCCCAGACGTCCACGTCCCGGCCGTCGCCGGTGAAGCGGCGGCCGAACCGGCGCACGCGCTCGACGTTGTCCGCCACCAGCAGCCACAGGTAGCCGACGGCGCCGATCACGAACGGGAGCATCGGGACGCTCTCCGGGTAGATCGCGACCGGCACCGAGTAGATCGCCAGCATCGGCAGGCCGGCCAGCGCGGGCCGGCGCAGGCCGACCGTGAGCAGGTCGACCACGATCGCGACGCCGCCGACGCCGACCACGGTGAGGAAGAGCAGGCCGTCGCGGTCCGGGACCGGGATCGCGTACGACCGCATGTCCTCCATCGCCTTGGTGGCCAGGTCCGCGAAGTGCGTGAACGTCTCCGGGCCGGGCAGCACCCCGAGGATCTCCTCGCCGCTGCGGAAGATCCAGGTGGTGATCAGCAGCAGCCCGGCCACCATGGCCAGCGCCTGCGCCCAGACCGGTGCGCGCAGCGAGCGGGACAGCGTGGCCGCGCCGCACACCACGCCGACCGCGATGACGCACTGGATCAGCCAGGTCCACCGGTCGTAGATCGTCGAGATCGGCGCCGCGGCCATCAGCGTGGCCGCGGCGGCCACCAGACCGAGCCGTCGCCTGCCGCTCATCGTCGTCCCCCCGACACGGTCTCGGCCATCGTGGCCCGGTACGCGAAGCCCTGCGTGCCGCGCCCTATCTGCGGCCACAGCCCGGCGAGCTTCGCGCCGTGGTGGACGCCGACCACGCGCCAGCCGCTGCGGGTCAGGCTCAGCGCGGCCGCGGACTGGGCCGCGTCCGCCTCGGCGCGCGCCTCGGCCGGCAGGTTCACCCAGGTGGAGCTGTCCACCAGCAGGCCGATGCAGGTGGCGTTGTTGCCGCGCAGCCGCGCCAGCACCTCCGCCTCACCGGACGTCAGCGAGCCGAGCAGCGCGATCACCAGGCCGCCGTCGGAGCGGCCGCGCACGTGCTCGATCAGCGACGCGACGTCGCCGGCCTGCGGGCGCACCTCGGCCAGGTGGTCCATCATCACGCCGTCGCCGGCCGCCTCGGACGCGTCGATGTCCACGCCCGCGCCGGTCACCAGCCGCAGCTTGTAGCCGGCCTGGCGCAGGTGCAGCGCGATGCTGGCGGCCGCGGACACGGCGAACTCGAAGCTCGCGGTCGGGCCCTCGCCCCGGTACGCGCTCGCGCGCGTGTCCAGCACGACGGTGGCCCGGCTGTCCCAGGGCTGCTCCTCGCGGCGGACCATCAGCTCGCCCTTGCGTGCGGTGGAGCGCCAGTGCACGCGGCGCAGGTCGTCGCCGCGCCGGTACTCCCGGGTGGCGGCGTCGTCCTCGCCGTGCACGGCGACGGACTTGGCGCGGCTCTCGCCGGTGCCCGCGTACTCCCCGGTCAGGCGCACCGACGGCAGCGGTACGACCTGCGGGATGACGGTCAGCCGGTCGGTGCTCGGGAACGCGCGGGTCAGCTCGCACAGCCCGAACGGGTCGGTGAGCCGCACGATCAGCGGGCCGACCTGGTAGCGCCCGCGCAGGTCCGCGCGGACCGTGTAGCCGACGGAGCTGGCCTGGCCGGCCGCCAGTCGCTCCAGGACCACGCGGGGGCGACTGCCCAGCGCGTACGGCAACCGGTCCTCCAGCAGCAGCGTGCCGGTGGGCAGCCGGGACATGTTCTGCAGGCGCAGGATGACCCGGGCGTTGCCGCCGACCGGCGTGCGCTGCGGGTCGAGCGAGCGCGTGCACGCCAGCCGGTAGCGGTTCCGGCCGACGTACACCGCGGCTATCAGCGGCAGCGCGATCAGCAGGATCGCCACCCGGAGCAGGTCGCGCTCGCCCAGGATCACGGCGGAGAGCGCCGCGGCCAGGCCGGCGGCCAGGAAGGAACGGCCTCGCGTCGTCAGTCCGCGCAGAGCTTCGCGCATGCGTTACATCCCCCGCGGTTGTTCGTAGCGGCTGCGGTCGTCGCCGGGGACCGGAGGACGGGTGTCGTACGGCGAGCGGCCCCGGTCGTGCGGCAGCGGCAGCCGGCGGATCAGCTCGGCCAGGATCGCGTCCGTGGTACGCCGCGCCAGCTGCGCATCCGCGGTCGGGATGATGCGGTGGGCCAGCACCGGCACGGCCAGCACCTGCAGATCGTCCGGCAGCACGAAGTCGCGGCCGTCCAGCGCGGCCACGGCACGCGCGGTGCGCAGCAGCTGGAGCGTGGCGCGCGGCGAGGCGCCGAGCCGGATGTCCGGGGCCTCGCGCGTGGCGTTGACCAGGTCGACCGCGTACTGCTTGACGGCGTCGGCCACGTGGATGTTCCGGACCGCGGCGATCATGCGGCGGATCATGTTCGCGTCCGCGACCGGCTTCAGCCCGGTCAGCGGGTCGCGGGCGCCGTGGCCGTCGAGCATGGCCAGCTCGGCCTGCGCGCTCGGGTAGCCCATGGCGATCCGGGCGGTGAACCGGTCACGCTGCGCCTCGGGGAGGGGGTAGGTGCCCTCCATCTCGATCGGGTTCTGCGTGGCGATGACCATGAACGGCGTCTGCAGCTCGTACGTCACGCCGTCGACCGTGACCTGGTGCTCCTCCATGCACTCCAGCAGCGCCGACTGCGTCTTCGGCGAGGCGCGGTTGATCTCGTCGCCGACCACCAGGTTCGCGAAGACCGCGCCCGGTTTGAACTCGAAGTCGTGCGTCTCCTGGTTGTAGATGCTCACGCCGGTGACGTCGCTGGGCAACAGGTCCGGCGTGAACTGGATGCGGCGCACCGAGGAGTCGATCGTCCGGGCGAGCGTCTTCGCCAGCTTCGTCTTGCCGACGCCGGGCACGTCCTCGATGAGGAGGTGCCCCTCGGCGAGCAGCACCGCGAACGCGAGCCGCACGGTGGCGGTCTTGCCCTCGATCACCTGCTCGATGTTCGAGACGATGGCCTCGCTGGCGATCTTGAATTCATTCTTCGGCAGCGGACCACCGAGCTCGTCCCAGGTAGGTGCGGACACGGGCAATCCTCCTCCTGACAGGTCGCGTTTGACCCCTAAGAGTCACCGGACCCGCAATATGGTTCGCAGGCGCGAACGAATTTCGGTTCGCGGAGGCGAAGAACGGCCCACCCGCTTCACACAGGCTAGCCCGGTCGATGAGGTTCGCCGAGACCTCCCCGTGACCGGACTCCCAGCTGACACCGTAACTACAGCGCGCTATCTCTTGGCGGGGGTCTATACTCCGGGATATGACCGGGACCTTCCTGCTCCTTACCTAGCCGTGCTGATTCGCGCACTCGCGATCGCACGGCCACCCCTCCTGCGTGAGGGGCTTTTTTATGCCCCGAGGAAGATGACTCCCGACATTCTGTGACTTCTGAGGTGACTGACGATGAGTGAGCCAGCCGAGACGACGACGGCGGCAGACACCCCCCGGTTCCGCTACACGGCCGCGCTGGCCGGTGACATCGAGCGGCGGTGGCAGGACTTCTGGGAAACCGAGGGGACGTTCGACGCGCCGAACCCGGTGGGCGAACTGGCCGATGCCTCGCACCCGCGGGCCGGGGCGCCCAAGCTGCACGTGCAGGACATGTTCCCGTACCCGTCCGGGTCCGGCCTGCACGTCGGCCACCCGCTGGGCTACATCGGGACGGACAGCTACACCCGATACAAGCGGATGACCGGCTTCAACGTGCTGCACCCGATGGGCTTCGACGCGTTCGGCCTGCCCGCGGAGCAGTACGCGGTGCAGACCGGCACGCACCCGCGCGTCACCACCGAGGCGAACGTCGAGCGTTACCGCGCGCAGCTGCGCCGCCTGGGCCTGGCCTACGACAACCGCCGCACGTTCTCGACCACGGACGAGGACTACTACCGCTGGACCCAGTGGATCTTCCTGCAGGTCTTCAACTCGTGGTACGACCCGGAGCAGCGCAAGGCCCGGCCGATCGACGAGCTGATCTCCGCGTTCGAGTCCGGGGCGCGGGTGAATCCGGCCTGGGCCACCGCGACCCCGGTCGAGAAGCGGAAGATCATCGACGATCACCGCCTGGCGTACGTCTCCGAGGCGCCGGTCAACTGGTGTCCCGGCCTGGGCACCGTGCTGGCCAACGAGGAGGTCACGCCGGACGGGCGCAGTGAGCGCGGCAACTACCCGGTCTTCAAGCGCAGCCTGAAGCAGTGGATGATGCGGATCACCGCGTACGGCGACCGCCTGATCGAGGACCTGGACGCGCTGGACTGGCCCGAGCCGGTCAAGCTGATGCAGCGCAACTGGATCGGCCGCTCGCAGGGCGCGCACGTCGACTTCGCGACCGAGACCGGCGGCGGCACGATCACCGTCTTCACCACCCGGCCGGACACGCTGTTCGGTGCCACCTACATGGTCCTGGCACCGGAGCACGAGCTGGTCGCCACGCTGACGGCCCCGACCTGGCCCTCCGGGACCAAGGACTCGTGGACCGGCGGGCACGCGACGCCCGCCGAGGCCGTCGCGGACTACCGGGCCAAGGCCGCCGCGAAGACCGACGAGGAGCGCCAGGCCGACGCGAAGGAGAAGACCGGCGTCTTCACCGGCGCGTTCGCGGTCAACCCGGTCAACGGCGTGCGCGTCCCGGTCTTCATCGCGGACTACGTGCTGGCCGGCTACGGCACCGGCGCGATCATGGCGGTGCCGGCGCAGGACACCCGCGACTGGGAGTTCGCCGAGGCGTTCGACCTGGAGATCATCCGGACCGTGCAGCCGACGGACGGTTGGGACGGGGGCGCGTTCACCGGCGACGGACCGGCGATCAACTCGGCCCGTACCGACGGCGATCTGGACCTGAACGGCCTGGGCGTCGCGGACGCCAAGGCCCGCATGATCTCCTGGCTGGAGGCCCGGGGGCACGGCACCGGCGCGACCACCTACCGCCTGCGTGACTGGCTGTTCAGCCGCCAGCGCTACTGGGGCGAGCCGTTCCCGATCGTCTACGACGAGACCGGCCTGCCCGTCCCGCTGCCGGACTCGATGCTGCCGGTCGCGCTGCCGGAGGTAGCGGACTTCGCGCCGCGCACGTTCGACCCGGACGACGCGGACAGCGAGCCGGAGACGCCGCTGTCCCGCGCCAAGGAGTGGGTCGAGGTCGAGCTGGACCTGGGCGACGGTCCCAAGCGCTACACCCGCGAGACCAACACGATGCCGCAGTGGGCCGGCTCCTGCTGGTACGAGCTGCGCTACCTGGACCCGAAGAACGACAAGGTCCTGGTCGACGCGGCCAACGAGGCCTACTGGATGGGTCCGCAGCGCCCCGGTGACACCGGCGGTGTGGACCTGTACGTCGGCGGCGTCGAGCACGCGGTGCTGCACCTGCTGTACGCCCGCTTCTGGCACAAGGTGCTGTTCGATCTGGGGCACGTCTCCTCGGTCGAGCCGTTCCGGAAGCTGTTCAACCAGGGCTACATCCAGGCGTACGCGTTCCGGGACGCCCGTGGCATCGCCGTGCCCGCGGAGGAGGTCGTCGAGCGCGACGGCGCCTGGTACCACGACGGTGAGAAGGTCACCCGCGAGTACGGCAAGATGGGCAAGTCGCTGAAGAACGTCGTCACGCCGGACGAGATGTGCGAGACCTACGGCGCCGACACGTTCCGCGTCTACGAGATGGCGATGGGCCCGCTGGACGTGTCCCGCCCCTGGGACACGCGCGCGGTCGTCGGCTCCCAGCGCTTCCTGCAGCGCGCCTGGCGCCTGGTCGTCGACGAGGAGACCGGCGCGGTCCGGATCAGCGACGACGCCGCCGACGAGAAGACGCGCCGGCTGCTGCACAAGGTGATCGACGGCGTCCGCGGCGACATGGAGGAGCTGCGCTTCAACACCGCCATCGCCAAGCTGATCGAGCTGACCAACGGCCTGACCGGCCTGGCCGAGCCGCCGCGCGAGGCCGTCGAGCCGCTGATCCTGATGATGGCCCCGTTCGCGCCGCACCTGGCCGAGGAACTGTGGTCCAAACTGGGCCACACCGGCACGCTGACCTACGCCGACTTTCCGGTCGCCGACCCGGCGCTGCTGGTCGCGGACACGGTCACCTACCCCATCCAGATCAACGGCAAGGTCCGCGGCAAGATCGAGGTCCCCGCCGACGCCGACGAGCCCACGGTCCGGGCCGCCGCCCTGTCCGAGATCGCCGACCACCTGGCCGGCCGCGAGCCCCGCAAGGTCATCGTGGTCAAGGGCCGCATGGTCAGCGTCGTCCTGTAGCTCGCCTCTCCCCACGGTGCCCGCGTCGATTCCCGGCGCGGGCACCGCGCCTTTTCCCAGCTCAAGAGCCAATTCAAGATCCAATTCAAGATCCAGTTCATGTTCCCGCTTCCGGCGTGGTCCGGCAGCGTTGCTCCCGCGGGCACCGGTCGTCGCTGGCGCTCCTCCCTGCCGGTGCCGCGTGACACCGGTCCAGAGCCACAACCCCAACCGGTAACCACCCCGGCCGACACCACGGAACGCGCCCCCACTCGCCACGAATGTGACAGGGAATCACGTGTTCCCCTCCCGCATCGCGGATCCGGCTCCGACGCCATCCCCCGCGACCGCCGCCGTGCCCTGCGCTCTCGTGGTGTCGCGTGGATCCGGTTCCCGAGTTACGCCTCCTTGCGATGCCGCCGTGCTCCGCGCCGTCGCGCGGATCCGGCTCCGGAGCTACGCCTCTTTGCGGTGCTTCCGCGTTCTTGCGCTGTCGCGTGGATTCGGTTCCGGAGTCACGCCTCTTTGCGGTGCCGCCGTGTTCTGCGTTCTCGTGGTGTCGCATGGATCCGGTTCCGGAGTCACGCCTCCTTGCGGTGCCGCCGTGTTCTGCGCTCTTGCGCCGTCGCGCGGATCCGGCTCCGGAGCCATGCCCCCTTGGGATACCGCCGTGATCCGCGTTCTCCGCGCCGCGCGGCACCGGTTCCGAAGCCATTCCCGAGGCGGCGACCGACCGGCCCGCGCCTCGGTCGCCGCGAATGTGACAGGCGCGAATGTGACAGGGAATCACGTGTTCCACCTTCCGTGCCGCGCGGAGTCGGGCTCCGAATTCACTTTCCGCGGCGGCAGCAGCCCCGGCCGGCGGTAAGGGACGCGCGCCGGCCGGCGCGAGGGGCGGCGGGAATCGCGTGCTCTTTCCTGCGCCGCGCGGGACCGGCTCCGATGCGAAGCGGCAAGCGGAGCGCCAGCGGAGTCTTGGCGGGCAGCGAGGTTTGCCCGCGGGAGCAACGCTGCTGGGCCACGCTGGGAGCGGGAAAATGAATTGGATCTTGATCTGTTCCCGGAGTGGTCAGGCGAGCGTGAGTTCGTGCTTGGCGGGGGCGGAGGGCAGGTCGCGGAGGTGTTTGATCGGGCCGATCAGGAGGAGGGCGTTCGCGGCGACGATCATTGCTGCCATGATCCACATGGTGGGGCGCAGACCCAGCGCGGTGCCGAGGGTGCCGCCGAGCAGCGCGCCGATCGGGATCGCGCCGTAGTTGAGCATCTGCATGCTGTTCGTGACGCGGCCGAGCAGGTGGCGGGGCACGTAGGTCTGCCGGAACGCGCCCTTGATCACGTTGTCCGCCACGATGCCGGCGGTCACCACGACGCCGCCGGCCACTACCAGGACCAGTCCGGCGCCCGCGGTGGCCAGCGGCACCAGCAGCGCGAACGGCGCGGTGCACAGGTGGCAGGCGAGCATGGCGCGCGCGGTACCGATCCGGCGCGCGAGCGGACCGGACAGCGCGGCCCCGGCGATGCCACCCGCGGAGATGCCGGCCATCAGCAGACCGACCACACCCGGGTCCGCGCCGTTCTCGCGCACCAGGAACAGGACGAGGATCGCGGAGTAGCCGTTCAGGGCCAGGTTGCAGGCCGCCCCGAACACGGTCAGTACGCGGAGGAACGGATCCCGCACCACGAACCGCATGCCCTCCGCGATCGCGGCCGTTCCACCGGGTGCGGTGGTGACCGTCGTGCGGCGGCTGCTGGTCGTGCCGCGGTCGTCGTGAGGAGCGCGGATCTCGTGGGTGCCGGTCGTCTCGCGGTGACCGTCGGGCGGGGTGCCGGGCTCGCGGTGGCGGACGGCGATCATGCAGGCGGCGGAGACGACGAACGTGACCGCGTCGGCGAGCAGGCCGGTCACGGCGCCGAAGAGCTGGGCGATCAGGCCGCCGACGCCGGGTCCGGCGACCTTCGCGGCCGAGTCCGCGCCGATCAGCCGCGCGTTGCCGGTGGACAGCTGCGCGGCGGGCAGCAGCTCGGCCAGGTAGACCTGGCCGGCGGTCTCGAAGAACACCGACACCAGGCCGGTCAGCAGCGCCACGGCCAGCAGGTGGGCGAACGTCAGCACGCCCAGCCATGCGGCGACCGGCACGCTCACGAACAGCACGGCGGCCACCACGTCACACCCGATCATGATGTGCCGCCGGGACCGGGACCGATCCACCAGCACGCCGGCCGGCAGCCCGGCCAGCAGCCACGGTAGCCACACTGCGGCCGCGAGCACCGTCACCTGGAACGTGCTGGCCTGCAGCACCGTGATCGCGGCCAGCGGCAGCGCCACCGTGGTGATCGAACCGCCGAACCTGCTCGTCGTCTGGCCTATCCAGTACAGCGTGAAGTCCCTGCTCACTGGCCCGGCCTTCCCGGCACGCCGTAGGTGAACACGTAGACCGGCCGGCGTTCGGCACCGTCGTCCGGGATCTCGCGGGTCCGCCAGCGGTCGATCAGCGCCAGCAGGTCCGCCTCCAGCTCGGCCAGTTCGTCGGGCGTCAGCTTCAGCCACTGGTCACCGCTGAACGGGGTGTTGCGCCAGTGCTCACGCTCCTCGTCGCCGGCTGCGTACCAGGCCCGGACGCGGGACATGTGATAGTCCAGGTTCATCGACTGCGCGGCCTCGGCGACCGCCTCGGTGGCCGGATCGTCGCGGAAGTCCGCCGTGGTCCATCTCAGCCCGCGACTCACCAGCCGCCACCAGCGCTCCCGCCGGTCCCGGGCCAGCTCCGGCGCCTCCTCGATCAGATTGCACTCGCCGAGGACCTTCAGGTGGTGGCTGACGTTTCCCACGGCCTGGCCGGTGGCGGCTGCGAGCACGCTGGCCGTGGCCGGCCCGTCAACCTTGAGCACGTCCATCAGCCGCCGCCGGAGCGGATGGGAGAGCGCCGCCAGCACCCGTGGGTCGTCAACCTGCCGCACACCATCGATCGTCATGCCATCACTCTGCCATGCACAAGAGTTATTGTGCAACAGTTCTTGTGTAATTCACGAGGCCCGGGGCCCGTCGTCGGTCCTCGTCTCACCGCTGGTTGACGAGGCGGTGCTTGATCTTGCGCCTGGTGTGTTCCGGTTCGCATTCGGCTCGGTCTGCGCGTTCGGCTCGGTCTGCTTCGGCCCGGTCTGCTTTGGCCCGGTCTGCGATGGTTCTGGTCGCGGCGCCCGTACCGCCGTGAGTGGTCCGGTCGCCGCGTGTCCGAAATTTCGATATATAAGATCTGATTCCGCCACGACCACAGCGGAGCTGCAGCAGTGGCGATGGCCCTGTTCGGGCTAAAGGATCATTGAGTGCCGCAAAAACCAGGTCTCCGGGCGTAGTTGACCTGGTTTTTGCGGCACTCAATGATCCTTTAGCGAAGGCAGCGCCTTGAGAGCTGGTCCTCGTCTCGCGACCGCTGTGCGACCAACCAGCTTTATCATGATATTTCGGGTGCGCGGCGCCCGAACTGCCTTGAAACGCCGTCTGCGACGCGCGAGGGCCGGGATCAGCCTCTGCTTCCGCGAGCCTGCGGCCTCGATGCCGGTCTTGCTGCCGCTGGACGGCGACATGCCGGGGATCATGTGCCCGGCGGTGGCAGGTCTGGCGATGACCGCGACGGTGGTGGTGAACAGGGAGCCGCAGCTTGCTGCCTCCCACAGACGTCGCCTGCGGTCTGCTGGGCTGGCCACGATGGTGCGGCGCGTCAAGCAGCCGCGGCACGGCGGTAAGCGCGGATGGCCGCCCGCGGACGGCCGCGGTGTGGCATGTAATGGTGCGGCGCGCCAAGCAGCCTCGGCCGCCCGCGGACGGTCATGGCTGCGGTGCGGCGGATGTCAGGCGGCCGTGGTTGCGGTGCAGCCGGATGTCAGGCGGCTGTGGCTGCGGTGCAGCGGATGTGCCGTGGCTGAGGTGCGGCGGATGTGCCGTGGCTGCGGTGCGGCGCATGTCAGGCGGATGTGGCTGCGGTGCAGCGGATGTGCCGTGGCTGCGGTGCGGCGGATGCGCTGTGGCTGCGGTGCGGCGGATGTGCCGTGGTTGCAGTACGGCGCATGTCAGGCGGATGTGGCTGCGGCGTGGCGGGAGGAGCGGCGCCAGCGGTAGACGATGGTGGAGGTGAGGATGATGCCGCAGACGGCGGGGACGAAGGTGAGCGGGTTGACGTTGCCGGGCGTCATGGCGGCGGCGCCGAGGGTCGAGTAGCTGAACGTGGACGGGATCGCGGCGACCAGCGTGCCCAGCAGGTAGTGGCGGGCGCGTACGGACGTGGTGCCGTAGGCGTAGCCCATCAGGCCGAACGGGGCCAGCGGCAGCATGCGGACCAGCAGCACCGCGGCGAAGCCACGGCGGTTCAGCCAGCCGTCGAGGCGGTGCATCCGGCTGTCGGCGCGGGCCGAGAGCAGGCCGCGTCCGGCCCAGCGTCCGGCCAGGTAGGTGATCGTGGCGGCCAGCATGGCGGCGGTCAGCGCGGCGGTGAAGCCGATCGCGGGGCCGAGGAGCGCGCCGGACGCGAGCGAGATCGCGGTACGCGGGACGAGCGCGGTGAGCAGCAGCGCACCGACCCCGGCCATGACGAATGCGGCGGCCCAGCCGAGCGAGCGCGCGGTCTCCTGGATCTCCTGGATCGGCAGCGTGGCGGCGGCGACGCCGAGCCCGCCCACGACCGCGGCCAGCGCGAGAACACGCAGCACACGGGCCTTCCGGCTGGCTCGCGCCGCACCGGGAACCACGGGCACCACGGGGGCCGCAGCGGCGGGGGAAGCGGAGGCGGCGGCGGAAGCCGCAGGGCGGATGGAAGCCGCAGGGGCCGCGGTGGCCGGAGAGGCGGCGGAAGCCTCGGGGGAGCCGGAGACCGCAGCGAACAGGGGAGCCGCAGAGCCTGCGGAGACCGCCGGGGCCGGGGCCGCCGCCGGGGCCGGGAGCGCGGGAGCGCCGGCCCTGGGTGCGACGAACGGCACCGCCAGGGGGCGGCCGGTCCGGGGGCAGATCGTCAGCGCCGGGGCGCTGAGCGCGGCGTCCGTCATGCAGTCTCCGATCGGTGGATGCGGGGGCTGGGTGGGGCGTCGGTTCCGGACCATATCGTCCGCCGGCCGGGCGACCTGAGCGGAAGCGCGGCCGGCGGACGGTGGCTCATGCCGGGTTCGGCCTCGTCGCGGCGAAGCGCTCGTTGCGGAGCGCCTCGGACCAGGTGTCGTCGACCGGCGGCAGCGTGTCGTAGCCGGTCGCCCAGCGCAGCATCAGGTCGGCGATGGCGGGGTTGCGGGCCAGCGCGGGGCCGTGCGAGTACGTCCCGAGGATCTTGCCGCGCCAGGCGCCCTCGGTCTGGCCGTCGTTGCCGATGCCGACGCTGACCCGGGCCAGCGGCGACACGGTCGGGCCGAGGTGCGTGCGCCCGCCGTGGTTCTCGAAGCCGGTCAGGCGCGGCAGGCCCAGGCGTGGGTCCACCTCGCCGGCCAGTTCGCCGACCGCGCGGGTCTCGCCGCGGTCCGAGTAGATGTCGATCAGCTCGAGCCCCTGGCACTTCGCGCCCTTGGCGAAGAACGACGTGCCGAGCAGTTGATATCCGGCGCAGATCGCGAGCACGGCGGAGCCCTGGTTGACGGCGCGGTGCAGGCCGCCGTCGACGCGGAGCCGCTGGGCCGCGAGCGCCTGGGGGCCGTCCTCGCCGCCGCCGATCAGGTAGATGTCGGCCTGCGAAGGCAGCGGCTGGTCGGATCGGACCTCGATCGTCTCGACCGCGATGCCGCGTTGCCGGGCGCGTTTGGCCAGGATCAGCATGTTCCCGCGGTCACCGTAGGTGGAGAGCAGATCCGGATAGATCCAGACGATCCGGACCACACTGTCCCCGCTCGGCGTCCCCTGCTGCGGAGCCGGAGCAGATCCAGGACCAAAACCGCCTTGGGGGTACGCCGCCGGCGGTTGCTGCCCGAAGCCGGGCGCCGGAGCGACCGGCTGCCCGTATGCGGGCTGCTGCTCCCCGTAACCCGGCTGCTGTCCATATCCGGGCTGCGGCTGACCAGGCTCCTGCCCGTACCCCGGCTGGGGTTGTCCATAGGCCGGAGGCTGCTGCGGCTGGCCGTAGGCGGGCGGCTGCTGCTCGTACCCCGGCTGCGGTTGTTGACCGTAGGCCGGCTGCTGCTGACCGTAGACCGGAGGCTGCTGCCACTGGACGGGCGGCTGCTGGCCGTGGACCGGGGGCTCGCCCCAGCTCTGGCCGCCGGCCGCCTGGCCGGGCGTGCTCCATTCCGGGTTAATTGACACGGTCCAGCTCCGCTCGGATGTCTTGGAAGGCGGTGTAGTTCGCGATGACCTCCAGCCGGCCCGGCGGCACGCTGGCGATCGCCTCCCCGAAGGTCTGTACGTGCCGGAAGGGCACATCGTTCACCTCGAGCCGGACCGCCAGGTCGTACGCCCGCTCGCCGGTGATCAGGATCTGCCGGCCGCGCAGTGGCGAGAAGTCCACGTCGAAGAGCCAGGAGGTGTCCAGCCCGTCGGGGTCGCGGGAGTTGATGGAGAGCAGCGTGGGCGCGTTGTCCGCCATGTCGAACGCCTCCAGCCAACTGGCCGGGTTCTTCGCCAGCAGCAGCCGGATGTTGCGCCCGTCGCGGTCGACCTGCGCGTAACGCCCGGCCACGGACGCGACCGAGGAGAGCGTGGGCACGGCCTGCAGCGGCCGGATGCCGAACGCGGCCGCGACCGCGAGCGCGGTGGCCGCGTTGCCGAGGTTGACCCGGCCGGGCAGTTGCAGCCGGACGAGGTGCCAGGCGCCGCTGGGGTCGAGCACGCCGTCGTCCTCGACCACCCACTGCGGCTGGGGGCGGCGCAGCGGGCAGCCGGTGCACCACCACTGGCCGTCCTGGCGCTCGATGGTGGAGCCGCACTCCGGGCACACCCACGAGTCGTCCTGCCAGCGCTGTCCCGCGCTGAACCAGGTGACGGTGGGGGAGTTGCCGGCCGCCCAGACGATCATCGGGTCGTCCGAGTTGGCGACGATCATGATTTCCGGGTGCTTGGCCAGCGTGGTGCGCCAGAGCTGGGCGATCATCGCCACCTCCTTCGCCCGGTCCAGCTGGTCGCGGGAGAGGTTGAGCAGCGCGATCACGCGCGGCCGCGTCTCCTCGATGACCTGGGGGAGGTAGTGCTCGTCCACCTCCAGCACCGCGTACGGCGTGGAGCCGGCCTTGGCGAGCGCGGACGTGTGCCCACTGGGCATGTTCGCACCGAAGGAGTTGGTCGCCACCGGGCCGAGAACGCCCAGCGCGGCCGCGGTCAGCCTGGTGGTGGTGGTCTTGCCGTTGGTGCCGGAGACCAGCGCGATGGCGCGGCCGGCGGCGAGGTGCTCGAGGAGGTCAGGGTCGATCTTGAGCCCGATCCAGCCACCGATCACGGACCCGTCACCTCGCCCGGCCGCGCGGGAGAGCGCGGCGGCGGTGCGGGAGACCTGGGTCGCGACCTTGGCGCGGAGGGGCAGGTTGCCTTGCGTCACCCGAGCGAGATTACCGGACCGGCGCCGCCGCACGATCGGCTCGTTCGGCCCCTTGCGGCCTGCCCGCACGTACCAGTTGATCACGCTGGCGATACGTCGGAGCGCATCCGTGTGATCCGGATTTGTGTGGGAAGCTTCACCGGGTTCGATATACGGAGTGTGTCCGGTCCGCGGCGGCATATCGGGCACCCGGCGCGAGCCCGGTCGCGTGCCGGACATGCCAACCACGGACCGTAATCATTAGGCCCTCCGGGAGTGCTCCCGTGGTCCGCTACAAACGACGAGCCGGTGAGCGTCGTGCCGCCGGCCGCGCCGACCGCGGGACACGCCGAACCCTGCCCGTCCCGGGCGTCGCGACATCCCCTCGCAGCACACATGGCACTCAAGGGCAGGGACGGGGGAACCACCGTTCCACGACGGCTCGCATCGCGGGCCTTGGGGTGAGGTCCGGCCACGGCCGGGCCGGGCATCTTCGGCGCCCGAACCCGACAGCTAACCCCGCAGGCGCGCCGGAAGGACTCCTTTCGTGTCGACGCACACCCCGGTCCTGCTGAATTTCGGCCACAACCAGGACGCTCGGAAAGCGATGCCACAACCGGGCATCACATTCCGGCTCCAGCGGGACCGGCGCTCAGCCCTGCCCGCGACCGACGCCTTGCCCAAGACGGCTCTGCCCAGGTCCGCAGCCCTGCTCGCGGCCCTCATCGCGCTCTGTGTGGCGGCCGGTCAGCTCACCGGAATCGCCCCCGCGCAGGCCGCCTCCTCGGCGAGGGCGGAGAAGGTCGTCGCGCTCGCCAAGAGCCTGTCCGGCAAGCGCTACCGATCCGGCGGTGCGAGCCCCAGCGGCTTCGACTGCTCCGGCTACACGCAGTACGTCTACCGCAGGGCCGCCGGCCGCTCGCTCCCGCACAGCGCGGACCGTCAGCAGCGCTACGGCGCCGCGGTGCCGAGGTCGCAGGCCCGCCCCGGTGACCTGATGGTGTTCCGCAGCGGCGCGCACGGGTTCCACACCGCGATCTACGCGGGCGGTGGGTGGATGTACGACGCGCCTCAGCCCGGCATGACCGTGGGGAAGCACCGGATCTGGTCCCGGAACTACGTGGTCCGCAGAATCGTCTGATTTGGACCGCTTTACATCTTGATGACATCTACCGACCCCTGCCGAGTCCGGCGGGGGTCGGCGTCGTTTCACAGGATGTTCGCAGCCGTCGCTCAGTGATCACGGATGGAGACGGTGGGTGTACGACAAATCCCTCCACTTCCCTCCCCGCAACCGTCCGCAGCCCAGCAGACCCCGGAAAAACCGACCGAAATATCCCCATAAAAGGTGCGGCGAAAGCGCCTTACCGAACGCATGTCGGAAACCGGACGGGCGTACTGGATCAACTCCCTCCACCTCCGGCAACCCTCCGTGACGTGCTGTTTTGCACCTCCGCGCCCCTTGACTAGCCGCCGATTCTGGTTGCGGGTGGAGGGAAGTGGAGTAAAGTGGGGCCACATGGCGGGGTCGTGGAGAGCCCGCCGGCCCGAGTGATCTGCGGCACCGCGAATGCCGCCGTCGAGGGCGAGGGGGGTGCGCCGCGATGTTTCTCGGCACGCATACCCCGCGCCTCGACGACAAGGGCCGGCTGATCCTCCCGGCGAAGTTCAGGGACGAGCTGGCGGGAGGTGTCGTGATCACAAAAGGGCAGGAGCGCTGTCTCTACGTCTTCCCGATGCCCGAGTTCCAGCGGATCTCCGAGGAGCTCCGGTCCGCCCCGATGACGCACAAGGCGGCGCGGGCGTACAGCCGGGTCTTCTTCGCCAGCGCCCACGACGAGGTGCCGGACCGGCAGGGTCGCGTGACGATCCCCGTGCTCCTGAGGGAGTACGCGGGGCTTGATCGCGAACTGGTCGTGATCGGCGCCAGCACCCGGGTCGAGATCTGGGACAAGCAGGCCTGGGAGACGTATCTCGCGGAGAGCGAGGACGACTTCGCGGACATCGGGGAGGGGGTGCTACCCGGCGGTCTGTAGCGATCGGACCCGTACTGCGAGATCTCCAGCCGCTCGGCGCTCCTGATGCCCCTTCCCCGGTGTCAGGCGCGACGGTGGTGACGCCAAGAGGGCGGATGGGGATCTGGCGGTACGGTCTTCGTCGCACTGCTGGCGGGCATTGCGTGAAACGAATCGTCACAGATGGGGGTCGACATGGGGGTGCCCGAGCACGAGCTCGTGGCCGAGGGCCTGGACCGGCAGGCGCGGGGCACGCACGTGCCCGTGCTGTTGGAGCGGTGCCTGGCGCTGCTCGCCCCCGCGCTGACCGGAGAATCACCGGTCTATGTGGACACGACCCTGGGTCTCGGCGGTCACGCCGAGGCGATCCTGACCGCGAACCCACGGCTGACGCTGATCGGCCTGGACCGGGACACGGAGGCGCTGGAGCACTCGCGCCACCGGCTGGACCGGTTCGCCGACCGCACCCACCTGGTGCACGCGGTCTCGTCCGAGCTGCCCGAGGTGCTGGCGCGGCTCGGATTCGAGCAGATCGACGGCGCTCTGTTCGATCTCGGCGTCTCCTCGTTGCAACTCGACGCGCCCGACCGCGGGTTCGCCTACTCCCAGGACGCTCCGCTGGACATGCGGATGGACCAGGGCGGCGGCGTCACCGCGGAGGTCGTGGTCAATGAATACGAGCCGGGCGCGCTGGTCAGGCTGTTGCGGGTGTACGGCGAGGAGAAGTTCGCGACCCGCGTCGTGGCGTCGATAGTCCGGGAGCGGGGGCGCTCCCGGATCACGTCGACACGTCGGCTCGCAGACCTGGTCAGAGAGTCCATTCCGGCCGCAGCCCGGCGTACCGGCGGAAATCCTGCGAAAAGAACGTTTCAAGCGTTGCGTATCGAGGTAAATGGCGAACTCGCCGCCCTCGAAACGGCGTTACCGGCGGCTCTCGACGCGCTGGCACCTGGCGGCCGGGTGGTCGTCATGTCCTACCAGTCGCTAGAGGACCGCATCACCAAGCAAGCGCTCGCGGCGCGAGCCCGCAGCACCGGGCCGATCGACCTTCCGGTCGAACTCCCCGGTACCGGGCCCACGCTGCGACTTCTCACCCGGGGAGCGGAGCTGCCCACCGAGGAGGAGGTCGCGGAGAACCCGCGGGCCGCCTCGGTACGGCTGCGCGCCGCGGAACGCATTGCCGGTGGGGACACCGGGACCGCCCGCGAACGGTCCAGGAAGTCCCGCCGGTCCGGCGCGGGGGCGCCGGAGTCGTCCGGATAGGACGGCGGGCAGGCGGGGGCCGGGCAGGGGCTCCGCAGTGTCCAGTGGGGAACGACGGGACGAAGACACTGAGGGGGAGGGAACATGAGCGTCAACAAGCGCGACCGGGGCGACATCAGCGCCGGGCGCGAGACGGTGCAGCGCGCACCGCGGTCGGGGGGCCGGACCGCGGCGCAGTGGGCTCCGGCGGAGGGGTCGGAGGCGATCGTCCGGGGCATGGCCGGACGTCGCGCCGAGCGCCAGAACGCGGCACGCGGCCGGGGGGCCGCCACGCCGTCCACGACGGACAACCGCGTTGCGGACCAGGGGGTCCCGCAGCGCGCCGAGCGACTGAGCTCACTGGAGCGCATCGAGCGCCGGGAGCGGGCGGCGGCTGCCGCCCGGATCGCGCCGGAGCAGGAGCGGGCCACCACCCGCCGGGACCGCGAGCCGCGCGTCGAGCGCGCCGACCGGCCCGAGCGGGTCCAGCGCCTCGACCGGTCCGAGCGGGCCGGCACCGCCGACCGTGCGGAGCGGGCCGAGCGGGCTGAGCGCATGGGCCGTACCGAGCGGGCCGAGCGGCCCGCGAGCCGGAACGCGGGTGGCTCCCGCACCTCCGGCACGCGGTCGCAGTCCCCGCGCGGGACGCGGGACCCACGCCGCACGTCGTCGGCCTCGCCGGTCGACCTGTCGGCGGCGCGGGGCCGCAGGTACGCGACCGAGGGCAGCGCCGCCCTGGATCTCGCGCCGGAGGAGATCCACGTCCTGGTGGAGCCGGCCGAGTCCCTGCCGGTCCACGAGGAGCCGCCGGCGCCGCGGCTGCGCGTCACGCCGCCCCGTCCGGTGTCGGTGCCGCGCGCACCGTTCATCGCCGGGATCCTGGTCGTGGTCGTCGCGGGCGTGGTCGGCATCCTGCTGATCAACACGCAGACGAACAAGAACGCGTTCCGGCTGGACGAGCTGCAGAAGACGCAGGCCGTGCTGGACGTGCAGCAGCAGGAGCTGGAGAAGCAGATCGAGGAGTACGAGTCCCCGAACTACCTGATCGCCCACGCGAAGAAGCTGGGTCTGGTCAAGTCCGAGGACCCGGCCTTCATCACGCTCCCGGACGGCAAGGTGATCGGCGTGCCGACCCCGGCCGGCGGCGAGCCGGCACTGAGCAGCCAGCAGAACGGCAGCCAGCAGGAGAGCGGACGGTAGACCGAGTGCCGCCACGGGAGCAGCCTCCCGCGCGCCGCGGCCGGGGATCACGGGACGACCGTGACACCGGCCGCGGCGGCGCGCGAGACCGGCGTCAGGATCGCGACCTGGGGGACGACGGAGTGCCGTCGTCCCCCAGGTCGCGTTCGCACAGCAAGATCTCGGACGCGGCGGCCTACACGCCGCGTGGGCGCACGGTCCGGGAGGGGATGCCGCGCCCGGCCGCGGACGAGGCGCGCGCACGGCGTACCCCCGCGAGATCTGGATCTGGATCCGGAACCACCGCGAAGGGCGACCGGCCCGCGTTGCGGCTGCTCGACGGCGGACGGCAGGGCGAGCGCGGCCGGGCCGGAAGGCCGGCGCGCGACACGGTCCCGGCACCGCGCCGGCGGAACCCGGCCCCGCCCAAGGGCCGGCCGGCCCCGATCCGCAAGCCGCGCCACCCGAGGAGGCCGCCGAGGCTCGGCGATCCGGGCCGGCGGCTGCGGGTGGCGTCGCTGCTGGCGCTGGTCATGCTGGCCACGGTCGGGGTCCGGCTGGTGGTGATGCAGTTCGGCGACACGCCGGAGTGGGCCAGGCAGGGCCTGCAGGACCGGCTGCAGGTGGTGCAGCTGCCCGCGGCACGTGGTGCGATCTACGACCGGGACGGCGCGGTGCTGGCGCACAGCGTGGAGGCCCGGTACATCGCGGTGGACCCGGAGGTCGTCAAGGACGCGGAGAAGACCGCGTCACAGCTGCAGGAGATCCTCGGCATACCGAAGTCGCAGCTGCTGGACCGGATGAAGAAGCGCATCCGGCCGGACGGCCGGCCGTCCCGGTTCGAGTGGATCGCGCGCGGGGTGAGCACGGCGGACGCGAAGAAGATCGCGGCGCTGAAGCTGCCGGAGATCGTGATCGACCGGGACGAGCGGCGCGAGTGGCCGGGCCGGGACCTGGCCGCGAACCTGATCGGCTTCACCGGCGGCGACATGAACGGGCTGGAGGGCCTGGAGGCCCAGTACGACGAGCTGCTGCGCGGTGTGAACGGCGAGCGCCGGTACGAGGTCGGCAAGAAGGTGGACGGCACGGACCTGGCCAAGGAGATCCCGGGCGGCTACTCGCAGGAGACGCCGGCCGAGAACGGCACCTCGCTGACGCTGACCCTGGACCGGGACATGCAGTACGAGGCGCAGCGGATCATAGGCGAGGCCATGCAGAAGGTCGGCGCGAGTCTGGGCGCGGCCGTGGTCATGGACGTGAAGACCGGCGAGGTGCTGGCCCAGGTCAGCTACCCGACGTACGACCCGGTGAAGTTCTCCGAGGTGAAGCCGGAGGTTCGGCAGGACGTGGCGTCCGGCGTGGTGGTCGATCCCGGTTCCGTGCACAAGGCGATCGTCTACGGCGCCGCGCTCGAGGAGGGGATAATCACCCCCGAGACGATCTTCGAGGTCGGGCCGTCGGTGCGGAAGGGCGGCGTGACGTACCACGACACCCACCCGCACCCGGACGGCACGAAGATCACCATGGCGGGCGCGCTGGCGTACTCGTCGAACGTGGCCGCGATCCAGGTCGCGGACCGGCTCGGCCCGGAGAAGCTGATCGAGTACCAGCGGCGGTTCGGGCTCGGCAAGGCCGTGAACGAGGGCGTGGCCGGCGAGGCGTCCGGCCGGGTCATGAACGCGGACGAGTGGGACGGCGCCAGCTACGGCTCGGTGCCGATCGGCCACAGCGTCGACGCCACGCTGATGCAGATGGCCGCGGTCTACAACACGATCGCGAACGACGGCCTGTACGTGCAGCCGCACCTGCTCAAGGACACGATCGCGCCGGACGGGACGAGAACGGCCACGACGGACGTGGAGTCGCACCGGGTGCTGACCGAGGAGCACGCGGAACAGCTGCGTACCCAGCTCGAGTCGGTCATGGTGATCAAGGACGGCAGCGGCGCGAACGCCCGGGTGAACGGCTACCGGGTGGCCGGCAAGACCGGCACGTCCAGCCGGCTCGAGGGCGGTAAGTACGTGGAGGGCCAGGTGACGTCGTTCATCGGCATGGCGCCCGCGGACGACCCGCGGTTCGTGGTGGCGGTCCTCGCGCACGTGCCGGACGGTGCCGGCGGCCTGACCGCGGGCCCGCCGTTCAAGGAGATCATGAACTTCGCGCTGCGCCACTACAAGGTGCCGCCGAGCACGACGGAGGCGCCCGAGTTCAAGGTCTTTCCGTAGACCGGAGTTATGACTGCTGTGCGCACTGTTATGGCTTTAGTGAATCTTGTGGCCGATGTCGGCAGGCCCGGCCGACCGGGTAGGGTCTGACGCCGTGCCCGGCAATCCGACCTCGCCGCCACGGCCTTTCGTGCCGGTCCCATCGCAGGTGGCGATGCCGCGCGGGGCACTGGCGCCGCCGCGTCACGATAATCCACGCGACGAAGACCCCGCGGTGTTCCGCGCGCACGTCCCGGCCGGGGCGGCCGCCGGGGTGAAGATCATCGAGGTTGCCGGACGGCGCACCCCGATCGCCGGGAGGGCCCAGCGGGCCGCCCCGGGCGACGCGGCCGTGCCGCACGGCAAGGGACACGAACGTGGGCAGGAGGTGGACGGCGAGGTGTTGCCGTTCGACGATCGGGCCGTGCTTGCCGACGCGCTGCGGAAGGTGGCGGTCGCATGATCCCGCTGACCCTGGCCGAGATCGCCGAGGCGGTGGGCGGCCGTCTGGTGCACGCCGACCCGTCCGCGCTGGTCACCGGCCCGGCGGAGTACGACTCCCGCGAGATCGCGGCGGGCGGGCTCTTCGTGGCGTTCCCCGGCGAGCAGGTGGACGGCCACGACTACGGCACACGTGCCGTGGCCGCCGGCGCGTCCGTGGTGCTGGCCACGCGGGACATGGGCCCGGAGGTGCCGGCGATCCTGGTGGACGACGCGCAGGACGCGCTCGGCCCGCTGGCCCGCCTGGTCGGGAAGCGGCTGATCGCGGCCGGCCTGAGCGTGGTGGGGCTGACCGGCTCGTCCGGCAAGACCACCACCAAGGACATGGTCGCGCAGCTGACCGCGCGGCTGGGGCCGACCGTGGCCACGGCCGGGTCGCTCAACAACGAGCTGGGCTTCCCGGTGACCGCGCTGCGGTCGACCGCGGAGACGAAGTACCTGGTGCTGGAGATGGGCGCGAGCGGTCTCGGCCACATCCGGTACCTGAACGAGATTGTCCAGCCGCGGATCGGCGTGGTGCTGAACGTCGGCATCTCGCACGTCGGCGGCTTCGGCTCGGTCGACGGCATCGCGCGGGCCAAGGGCGAGATGGTCGAGGATCTCCCGGCCGACGGCGTCGCGGTGCTGAACGCGGACGACGACCGGGTGGCCGCGATGGCGTCCCGGACGACCGCGCGCGTGGTGTTCTTCGGCGAGCGGGACACGGCCGACGTGCGGGCCGTGGACGTGTCGCTGGACGCGCGCGGCCGGGCGTCGTACACGCTGGTCACGCCGGAGGGCCGGTTCCCGGTCGCGCTCGGGATGACCGGCCGGCACATGGTCGGCAACTCGCTGGCCGCGGCCGCGGTCGCGCGTGAGCTGGGCCTGACCGGCGCCGCGCTGGCCGAGGCGCTGGGCGAGATGCGCACGGTGTCCACCCGGCGGATGGACGTCTACGATCGCGCGGACGGCGTGACCGTGATCGACGACTCCTACAACGCCAACCCCTCCTCGACCGCGGCGGCGCTGCGCGCGCTGGCCACGCTGGCCGGCGACGGCAGCCGCCGGGCGATCGCGGTGCTCGGACAGATGCGGGAGCTCGGCGAGCACTCCCGCGACGCCCACGCGGAGGTCGGCCGGCTCGCCGCCGAACTGGGCGTGGAGAAACTGCTCGTCGTTGACCCCGAGGCCGCGCCGATCGCCGACGGCGCCCGATCCGAACAGATGTGGAAGGGAGAGTCGGTGCTCCTAGCCGACCAGCAGGCGGCCATCGAGGCGTTACGGGGCGCGCTGCGTCCCGGCGACGTGGTGCTCGTCAAGGCGTCCCGCTACCGGACGTGGAAGGTGGCGGACGCGCTGCGCGCGGCCGACGCCGAGGGCGTGCCGCTGACCTCGGGTGATGCCGCGTGAGGGCGGTCATCATCGCGATCGGCGTCGCGTTCATCGTGTCGCTGCTCTGCACACCGATCGGCATCCGCGTCTTCACCGCGCTGAAGGCCGGACAGCCGATCCGCACCATCGGCCCGCAGACGCACATGGGCAAGAAGGGCACGCCGACCATGGGCGGCGTGGTCTTCATCCTCGCCACCGTGATCGCCTACGTGGCCGGTCACGCCGCGCTGAGCACGCTGCCCGACCAGCAGATCGCGCAGGACAACCCGACCATCACCGCGCTGGTGCTGCTCGGCCTGTTCGTGTTCTGCGGCGCGGTCGGCTTCCTGGACGACTTCATCAAGGTCCGCAAGCGCAACAGCGCGGGCCTGTCCGCCCGGGGCAAGCTGCTCGGCCAGATCATCATCGGTGGCATCTTCGGCATCGTCGCGCTCTACTTCCCGAGCACGATGTTCGACCCGCAGGGCAACCGGACCAACGCGGAGACGGTCGGCAGCACGTACATCTCGTTCGTGCGGGACATCGACTGGGCCAACATCGGCAAGGCCGGCTCCGTCATCCTGTTCATCTTCGTGATCATGTCGATGTCGAACGCGGTGAACCTCACGGACGGCCTCGACGGCCTGGCCACCGGCGCGTCCGTGATGGTGCTCGGTGCGTACTCGATCATCGGCTTCTGGCAGTACCGGCACTGGTGCGCGGACCCGACCTACAACACCAGCCCCGAGGTCTACTGCTACGCGGTCCGAGATCCGCTGGAGATCTCGATGATCGCGGGAGCCGCGGCCGGGGCCTGTGTGGGCTTCCTCTGGTGGAACACCTCGCCGGCCCGGATCTTCATGGGCGACACCGGCGCGCTCGGACTGGGCGGCCTGATCGGCGGCCTGGCCATGTCGAGCCGGACCATGCTGCTGGTGCTGATCCTGGGCGGCCTGTTCCTGATCATCACCATGTCGGTCGTCATCCAGATCATCTCGTTCAAGACCACGGGTAAACGTGTGTTCCGGATGTCACCGCTCCAACATCACTTCGAGTTGGCCGGCTGGTCCGAGGTGAACATCGTGGTCCGCTTCTGGATCGTCGCGGGCATCGGCGTCGCCATCGGCCTGGGCATCTTCTACACGGAGTTCCTGGCGGCCACGAGTTAGAAACTGCGATAACCCATCAGGGGGTACGGGGCTGCGTCCCGTACCCCCTGATGGTTTTTGTGGAATGTGAGCTTTTCGCTTGTCGACACGCCCGGAAGAGAACACGTTCCGGGCGTGTCCGGCGCACATGATGGGGCCATGGCGGAGGGTACGAGCGAGACGGCACCGGCCGCACCACGGGCGCAGGTGGACTTCGGCGGCGGGCTGGCCGCGCTGCGCGGGCTGCTGGCCCGGCCGCTGGCCTCCTACTATCTGCTGCTGGCGAGCTCCGGGCTGCTGCTGGTGATCGGCCTGACCATGGTCTTCTCGGCCACCAGCGTGCGGGCGTACGCGGAGAACGGCAACGCGTTCGCCATGATCAGCAAGCAGGTGTTGTTCGCGCTGATCGGCCTGGTCGCGTTCTGGGTGGTCCAGCGGCTGCCCGCCACCACGCTGCGCCAGGTGGGATTCCCGGTGATGGTGGTGTCGCTGATCCTGCTCGCGGTGCTGGACCTGCTCGTGGTGCTGGACGGCTTCGGCGTGATCGCGGAACCGAAGATCGGCCCGGTCGAGGCGAACCTGCTCTGGCTCTACATCGGCCCGATCCAGTTCCAGCCGTCCGAGCTGGCCAAGTTCGGCCTGGTGCTCTGGGGTGCCGACATGATCGCCCGCAAGGGTGCGGCGATGGGCTGGTGGCGCGAGCTGTCCATGCCGCTCGGCCCCGCGGTCGGCCTGCTCTTCGTGCTGGTCGGCTACAACGACACCGGCACCATGCTGCCGCTGCTCGGCATCGTGGTCGGCCTGCTCTGGACGGCCGGCGTGCGGCTGCGCGTGTTCGCCGCGCTCTCCCTGGTCGGGCTGAGCGGCCTCGGCCTGCTGATCGCGGCCGCGTCCCAGGGCGCGGGCTCCGGCGTGGCCGGCGCGTCCAACTACCGGGCGGACCGGTTCGAGTCCTGGCTCAGCTCGCCGGAGGACTGCGCGCAGTCCGGCTGCTACCAGGCGATGCAGGCCCGGTACGCGATCGCGGACGGCGGCTGGTTCGGCGCCGGGCTCGGCAAGAGCAGCATGAAGTGGGGCTGGCTGCCGTCCGAGCACAACGACTTCATCTTCGCGGTCATCGCGGAGGAGCTGGGCGTGGTCGGCTGCGCCGTGGTGCTCGCGCTGTTCGCCGTGATCGCCTACACCGGCTACCGGATCGCCCGCCGCGTCCAGGACCCGTTCCGCAGGCTCGCGGCCGCGGCCATCACCACCTGGCTGGTCGTGCAGACCATGGTCAACGTCGGCGGCGTGGTCGGGCTGCTGCCGATCACCGGCCTGCCGCTGCCGTTCATCTCCGACGGCGGCTCCGCGCTGGTGGTCACGCTGGCCGCGATCGGCGTGCTCGCCTCGTTCGCCCGCGCGGAGCCGGACGCGGCCCGCGCGCTCAACGCCCGCCCACCGGCCCGCTGGGTCCGGCTGCTCTGGGCACCGCTGCCGCCGCTGCCGCCCGCGACCCGGAAGGCGGACGCCCCGGTGGCCCGCCGCGCGGCCGCCCGCGCGCCGGCCGGCCAGGAGCGACAGGCGGCCAGGATGGCCCGCGCCGCCACCCGGGACCGGGTCACCCGCCTCCGCGGCGGCCCGGACCGCAGAGGATGATGCGAACCAAAGATCCGCGCGCGAGAGGGTTGATCGAGACATGAACACCGCGGAGCTCACTGCCGAGCAGCTGGGATCGGTCCACCTCATCGGCGTCGGCGGCGTCGGCATGAGCGGCCTGGCCCGCCTGCTGCTCACGCGCGGCATCAAGACCAGCGGCAGCGAGCTGCGCGAGTGGCCCTACCTGGCCGCGCTCCGCGCGCTCGGCGGCACGATCCACATGACGCACACCGAGTCGAACCTCGACGGCGTCGACACGGTCGTCTACTCCACCGCGATCCCGCAGGACCACCTGGAGCTGGCCGAGGCGCGCCGGCGCGGGCTGCGCGTGCTGCACCGCTCCGAGGCGCTGGCCGCGGCGATGAACGGGCGCCAGGCGATCGCGATCGCGGGCACGCACGGCAAGACCACCACCACGTCGATGGTCACGCTGATCCTGCAGCACGCGGGCGAGGACCCGTCGTTCGTGATCGGCGGCGAGATCTCCGAGGTCGGGTCGAACGCGCACCACGGCTCCGGGCAATACTTCGTGGTCGAGGCGGACGAGAGCGACCGGTCGTTCCTGCGCTACCGCCCGCACGTCGCGCTGATCACCAACATCGACGCGGACCACCTGAACACGTACGGCGACCTGGCCGGCGTGGAGGCCGCGTTCGGCGAGTTCGCCCGGCTGGCCGACTCGCCGGTCAACGGCCGCGGCGACGGCTTCGTGATCGCCTGCGCGGACAACGAGGGCACCCGCCGGATGGCCACGACGCTGCGCGCGGAGGGGCACACCGTCTATACGTACGGTGAGGCCGACGACGCCGACCTGCGCATCTTCGACATCAGCTCGTCCGCGGCCGGCGTGCGCTATCGCGCGGAACTGGACGGGCTCTCGCTCGGCGAGATCTTCCTCCCCACGCCCGGCCGCCTGCTCGGCCTGAACAGCTCCGCCGCCGTGCTCACCGCGCTGCGCCTGGGCCTGCCGATCGAGAAGGTCGTCGAGGCGCTGGCCTCGTTCCCCGGCGTGCGCCGCCGCTTCGAGCGCAAGGGCGTGGTCAACGGCGTCCTGGTGTACGACGAGTACGCGTACCACCCGGTGTCCGTGAAGGCCGCGATCGAGACGCTGCGCGAGGTGGCCGGCGACGGCCGGCTGATCGTGGTCTTCCAGCCGTACCGCGTCTACCGCACGCGCGACCTGGAGGCGGAGCTCGCCGCCGGCCTGTCGCTCGCGGACGAGGCGATCATCATGGAGGTCTTCGGTCCGGGCGAGACCCGGCTGCCGGGCGAGGGCGGCGTGTCGCTGACCGCCGCGATCGACCTGCCGGAGGCCCAGAAGGTCTTCGTGCCGGAGTGGGACGGCGTGGCGGCGGAGGTCGTCCGCCGGGCCCGGCCGGGCGACGTGGTGGTCACCATGGGCGCGCCGCCGTCGTCGATGCTGGGCGACGAGCTCCTCACCGCGCTGGCCTCGCCCGCGGAATGACCGACCCGGGTGGCGGCCAGCGCCGGTGGCGGCTGGTGCGGGCGGACCGGGACGCGGTCCCGCCGTCCGTGCGCCGGTTCATGCGCCGCGCCCGCCAGCGCCGGATCCGCGCGGCGCTGCCCTGGGCGCTCGGCGCCGCGATCGTCGCGGTCGCGGTCGCGATCGGCTGGATGGTCTACGGCACCGGCGTGCTCGGCGTGCGCCGGATCGAGGTGACCGGCGCCACGCTGCTCACGCCGGTCGAGGTGCGCGCCGCCGCGGAGGTGGCCGACCTCACGCCGCTGGCCCGGGTGGACACCGGCGCGGTCGCGGCCCGGGTGGAGGCGCTGGCGCCGGTGGACCGCGCGGTCGTCTCCCGCCGCTGGCCCGGCACGCTGGTGATCGAGGTGGTGGAGCGCACCGCGGTCGCGGTGGTGCCCCGCGCCGAGACGTCGTTCGCCGTCGTCGACGACGAGGGCGTGGTCTTCCGCACCGAGTCGAAGCGCCCGGCGGACCTGCCGCTGCTGGAGGTGGCCGCGCCCGGCCCGGACGACGTGAACACGCGCGCCGGGCTGGAGGTGCTGGCGTCGCTCAGCACGGAGCTGGCCACAAAGTTGATCTCCGTCACGGTGGAGGCGCCGGCCCGGATCCGGCTGAATCTGGACGGCGGACGGACCATCATCTGGGGCGACTCGTCGGCGAACGAGACCAAGTCTTCCGTGGCCACGGCCTTGTTGGACCGCAAGGAGAAGACGATCGACGTGAGTGCGCCGGAGGTCGTGTCGCTCAGATAGGGGTGACTTTCCCGGAAACCCGCTCCGGCGACACGCCGCGTCGGTTCTTGGATGTCGCCTCACGTCCGTTTACGTTGCCGGAGAGGTCGCGTAGTTGACATAACTCTCGACCTCTAGTAGAGGGTGAGGATTCCGCCTCAACCTCCAACGTTTCAGAGCATGAGTCGACACGGCCTGAGCAGGGCTGGTCGCCGGTGCCCGGCAACCTCGGAGAAGGGAAGGCAGACCGATGACACCTCCGCACAACTACCTGGCGGTAATCAAGGTCGTCGGTATCGGTGGCGGTGGCGTGAACGCCGTCAACCGAATGATCGAGGTTGGGCTCAAGGGTGTCGAGTTCATCGCGATCAATACCGACGCGCAGGCGCTTCTGATGAGTGACGCGGACGTGAAGCTCGACGTGGGCCGCGAGCTGACTCGTGGTCTTGGCGCCGGAGCGAATCCCGACGTCGGCAAGAACGCGGCCGAGGACCACCGCGACGAGATCGAAGAGGTGCTCAAGGGCGCGGACATGGTGTTCGTGACCTGCGGCGAGGGCGGCGGCACCGGCACCGGCGGCGCGCCCGTCGTGGCGAACATCGCCCGCAAGCTCGGCGCGCTCACCATCGGCGTGGTCACCCGGCCGTTCTCGTTCGAGGGCAAGCGCCGCCAGGTGCAGGCCGAGTCCGGCATCGACGAGCTGCGCAACCAGTGCGACACGCTCATCGTGATCCCGAACGACCGGCTCCTCGCGCTGGGCGACCGCGGAATAAGCATGATGGACGCGTTCCGCCAGGCCGACCAGGTCCTGCTCTCCGGTGTCCAGGGCATCACCGACCTGATCACCACGCCGGGTCTGATCAACCTCGACTTCGCGGACGTGAAGAGTGTCATGTCCGGCGCCGGCTCCGCGCTCATGGGCATCGGCAGCGCGCGCGGCGACAACCGCGCGGTCGAGGCCGCCGAGGCCGCGATCAGCAGCCCGCTGCTGGAGCAGAGCATGGACGGCGCACGCGGCGTGCTGCTCTCCATCGCCGGCGGCTCGGACCTGGGCCTGTTCGAGATCAACGACGCGGCACAGCTGGTGACGGACGCGGCCCACCCGGACGCGAACATCATCTTCGGCGCCGTGATCGACGACGCGCTCGGCGACGAGGTGCGGGTGACCGTGATCGCGGCCGGGTTCGACGGGGGTGCGCCGGCGTACAAGCCGGTCGAGTCCGTGCGCAAGCCGCAGCCGACCGCGGCGCCGCTGGCCGCGCCGTCCAACCCGCTCCCGCCGCCGCCGCAGGAGCGCCGCAAGGTGCTCTTCGACGACGTCGACGTGCCGGACTTCCTGAAGAACGGCTCCTGACCCATCGCTGTCCGACCGGCCCGGGAGCACTCCCGGGCCGGTGTTCGTTTCGTTTCCGTGTGGGGAGAACAGTGCGGCGGGACGAGATCGCCGGGAACCTGACCGCGGTCCGGGCCAGGATCGACGCCGCCTGCGCCGCGGCCGGGCGGGACGGCGCCGGGGTCACGCTGATCGCGGTCACCAAGACCTACCCGGCGTCGGACGTCGACCACCTGGCCGCGCTCGGCGTCACCGACATGGGGGAGAACCGCGACCAGGAGGCCGCACCGAAGGCGGCGGCGGTCACCGCGCCGGTCCGCTGGCACTACATCGGGCAGTTGCAACGCAACAAGGCAAGATCCGTCGTGGGGTACGCCGACGTCGTGCACTCCGTGGACAGCCTCCGGCTGGCCGAGGCGCTCGGCACCGCGGTCTCGAAGCTGCGGGACCGCCCGCTCGAGGTGCTGATGCAGATCAGCATCGACGGCGACCCGCACCGGGGCGGCGTGCCGGCGGACGGCGTCGCCGCGCTGGCCGACTCCATCGCGGCGCTGCCCGGCCTCGTGCTGCGCGGCGTGATGGCGGTCGCGCCGCAGGATCTGGCGCCGGAGGACGCGTTCGCACGGCTGGCCGGCGTGGCGGCGCGGCTGCGGGCGGAGCACCCGGGCGCGGATCTGATCTCGGCCGGCATGAGCGGTGACCTGGAGGCCGCGATCGCGCACGGCGCGACACACGTGAGGGTGGGCGGCGCGTTGCTCGGTATGCGCGCACCGCTGCGGTAGCCTGACCGCGGAACCGAACTACATGAGTGTGATTCAACCGTCTGGTCGGATTCACGAGTGTTCCGCGGGGGTATAACTCGGCCTCGCCGGCCCGAGGCGGAACGTTCGGTCGCTGATGGACGACGGTTCCACCGCAGGGCAACGGCACGGCAGGGGGCGGTGCCGTCACGGCGGAGGCGAGGTGGGGGCAGGCATGAGAGGGCGTAACGATACAAGGTTCGGCGAGCACGCTCGGCGAACGACGGTGAGGCTCGTCGCAACGCGTCGCGCTGTCCGCCGCCCGCGTGCGGGGGTGACCCGATGAGCGCCCTCCGCAGGGCCGGCGTCTGGCTCGGCCTGGTGGAGGAGGACGACGACCCCCGCTACGAGGACAACCGCTACAACGACGGCGGCTACCGCGCGAACTACCGCGGGCGTGACCACGACCGCCGCCGCTACTCCGAGGACTTCGAGGACGAGGACGAGGAGATCGAGGAGCCGCCCGCGGTGCCCCGCACCCGTGGCCGGTCCGACCTCCGCGACCGTACCTCCCGGATCGACCGTGAACGGCACGAACGGCCGTCCCGCTCCTCCGTGCGCGAGGAGATGGAGCGCATCGAGGCCGAGCGCGCCGAGCGCGAGCGGGACGAGGAGCAGAGCGCGACCGTGCGCCCGATCACCCGAACGGGTGCGGGTGTGTCCGGCGCGCTGACCTACCCCACGTCGGAGAGCCTCGCGCTCGCGCCGCCGCTGCCCGCCCCGGCGCGGATGGCGAAGCCGGAGGAGGAGCAGCGGTACCAGATCACCACGCTGCACCCCACGACGTATCGCGAGGCCAGGACGATCGGCGAGCACTTCCGGGACGGTGTCCCCGTCATCATCAATCTCACCGAGATGGATGAGGGTGACGCTCGCCGCCTGGTTGACTTCGCGGCCGGACTTGCATTCGGTCTTCGGGGTACGATCGAGCGAGTGACCAACCGGGTTTTCCTGCTCTCGCCGGCCAACGTTCAGGTCACCGCGGAGGACAAGGCCAAGATCGCCGAGGGCGGGTTTTTCAGTCAGACCTGACCCGACGCTGTCTCACCCACGTTACTAGGGGCCTCGCTCACCGTGTTGCTGTCGATCGTGATGCAAGTCGTCTACCTGCTGTTGTACGTGTTCTTCCTGACACTGCTGGCACGGTTCGTCCTGGGCGCGGTCCTGCAGTACGGCCGGCGGTGGCAACCGAGTCGTGGCGCGGCCGCGGCACTGGAGTCGGTGTGGAGCGTCACTGATCCACCCCTCAAGGCGTTGAGGCGTGTGATCCCACCACTGCGAATTGGTACCGTGAGCTTCGACCTGGCCTCCCTTGTGCTGCTGGTTATCCTGATCGTGCTGATGGAACTCGTGGTACGGCGGTTGATCTAAGGGTGAACAACCAGCAAAGGGTTGAGAACCTGACGACCAGCGCGCCACGCGGCCGCAACTGACCCGAGGAGTTTCGATGCCGCTGACCCCGGCCGACGTCCACAACGTCGCCTTCAAAAAACCCCCCATCGGCAAGCGGGGGTACGACGAGGAGGAGGTCGACGCCTTCCTTGACGAGGTCGAGCGCGAGCTCGCCCGTCTGATCGAAGAGAACAACGAGCTCCGTGCTCAGGTCGAGCGCGGTGGAGGCCGCCCCGTCGCCCCGGCCGGGCCGGGCGCCGACCCGCGGATGGCCGCCGAGCTCAACGACCTCAAGGCACAGCTGGACCGTGTCCAGCGGGACAAGGCCGCCGCCGACCAGGCCGCTCGCGCCATGCAGGCCGAGCTCGACCAGGTCCGCGCGCAGGGTGGGCCCGTGGGCGGCGCCGGCGTCGCCAACCCGGACGGGGAGCAGCAGGCTCTCCGCGTGCTCATGATGGCCCAGCGCACCGCCGACGACCACGTCGCCGACGCGCGCCGCGAGGCCGACAAGCTGCTGACCGACGCCCGCACCAAGGCGGAGGAGGTCACCCGCGAGGCGCGGGCGAAGGCCGACGCGCTCGAGCGCGACGCCCGCCAGCGTCACCAGGAGGCCATGGGCGGCCTGGACGCGAAGCGGTCCGCGCTGCAGAAGCACATCGAGGAGCTCAAGCAGTTCGAGCGGGAGTACCGCACCCGCCTGAAGGCCTATCTCGAGAGCCAGCTGCGTGACCTCGACGGTCGCGGCCAGGGCCTCGAGGCGGAACTGACCCGGAGTGAGGGCAACCGTGCCGTGGGTGGATCCGGCGGTCTCGCCGCGGCGGGGCTGGCCTCGTCGTACGGCGGCGGTCGCAGCGGCTCCTCGATCGAGTCCGGCCGTTAGTCGACGCGACGGGGGTGAGCCATGATCGTCATCAGTATTCTGCTCATCCTCGTCGCGATCGCGTTGCTCGTGCTCGGGTTGATGAGCGCATCGAGTCTGCTCCTGATCGGTTCGATCGTGGGCAGCCTCCTGGCCGCGGTGACGCTCGTGGTGGGCATGCGCCAGTCCGAGGCCGCACGCGCCGAGATGGTGGACAACCGCGACGTGTTGTCCGAGGCGGACGCCAAGCGCGATGAGTACGGCGACCCCGCCGAGGAGTACCTCGACGAGGAGTTCGGCGACTACGAGGGCCGGCGGCAGCGCCACGAGGGCGCCTCGCCCGTCACCTCCACGGAGTTCCGTGACGAGGAGTTCGCCGGCTACGGCGCGTCCGAGCCGGAGCAGCCGGTCTACCGCGACCCGGTGCCGCCGCAGCGCGAGCCGGTCGAGGACCCGGAGGACGAGCCCGAGCCGCAGCCGGTCACGGCCGCCGAGACCGCGCGCGTCGCCCGGATGACCGCCGACGTCTACGTGGTGGACGGCCGTCCCCGCTACCACCTGGCCGGCTGCGTCCATCTGATGGACAAGGAGGCCGAGCCGCTCCCGGTCAACGAGGCCTCCGAACTCGGCTTCACCCCCTGCGGCCTCTGCGAGCCGGACAGCGCGCTCCTCGCGGACGCCCGCCGCGTGTGACGCGGAACTCCGTCGCGTGACATGATCTTCACAGCCGGGTGATCGGCGGCCCGGACCTCGGTTCGGGAGAATGACGGCATGGACCTTTCCGTGCCCGTCCGGGTGAAGCCCGGTGCGTCCCGTGCGCGGGTCGGCGGTCGGCACGACGGCCCGCACGGCCCCGCGCTCGTCGTCGCCGTCAACGCGCCACCGGTCGACGGCCGCGCCACCGAGGCGGCTCGTAAGGCGCTGGCCGGCGCGCTCGGCGTACGCGCCGCGTCCGTCACGCTCAAGCTCGGCGCCGCCAGCCGCGACAAGCTCTTCCTCATCACGGACGCACCCGACGCGCTCGCGGAGACCGTCGACACCCTCCGGGACGGCCCGCCGTGACGGCCGCTGCTGGTTCCCGCCGGTGAGCGGCAACATAGACCTGGCGCTGTTGCTCGGCGCCGCGGTCGTGCTGCTCGCGGTCGCGGCGGTCCGCATCTCCACCCGCTTCGGCTTCCCCAGCCTGCTGGCCTATCTCGGGATCGGGCTGCTGATCGGCGAGGACGGGCTGGGCATCCGCTTCGACGATGCTGAGCTGACCCGCGTCCTCGGCTTCTGCGCGCTCATCGTGATCATCGCGGAGGGCGGCCTGACCGCGCGGATCAGCACGCTCCGCCCGGTCCTCGGCCTCGCGGCCGTGCTCTCCACGGTCGGTGTCGCGGTCAGCATCGTCACCGTCGGCGTGGTCGTCCACCTGCTGCTCGGCCTGGACTGGCGGCTGGCGCTGCTCTACGGCGCCGTGCTCTCCTCCACGGACGCGGCCGCGGTCTTCGCCACGCTGCGCCGTCTGCGCCTGCCACCGCGGCTGGTGGCCACGCTGGAGGCCGAGTCCGGCATGAACGACGCGCCGGTGGTCATCGTCGTGATCCTGCTCTCCACGACCGGCTTCGGCGTCCACCCGTGGTGGCACGAGCTGTCGATCATCGGGTACGAGCTGGTCGCCGGCGCCGCGATCGGCTACACGGTCGGCGCGGGTGGCCGCTGGCTGCTCCGGCACGCCGCGCTCCCGTCCGCCGGGCTCTACCCGATCGCGGCCGTGGCGCTGACCGTGCTCGCCTACGCGGCCGGCGCGGTCGCGCACGCGTCCGGCTTCCTCGCGGTCTACGTGGCCGGTGTGCTGCTCGGCAACGCGCGGCTGCCGCACCGGCAGGCGATCCTCGGGTTCGCGGACGGGCTGGCCTGGACCGCGCAGATCGGCCTGTTCGTGCTGCTCGGGCTGCTGGCCACGCCGGACCGGCTGCCCGGCGCGATCCTGGAGGCGCTGGTCGCGGGCCTGGCGCTGGTGCTGCTGGCACGGCCGCTGTCCGTGGTGATCTCGGCGTTGCCGTACACGCTGGCCGCGCCGCTGCGCCGGCGGATCCGGCTGGGCTGGCGGGAGCAGACGTTCCTGTCCTGGGCCGGGCTGCGCGGCGCGGTGCCGATCGTGCTGGCCACGATCCCGCTCTCCGCGTCGCTGCCCGGCGCGTCCCGGCTCTTCGACGTGGTCTTCGTGCTCGTGGTGATCTTCACGCTGGTGCAGGGCGGCACGCTGGCGCCGCTGGCCCGCCGCCTGGGCGTGGTGGGTGAGCCGGAGCCGACCGAGCTGTCCGTGGAGACCGCGCCGCTGGACCGGATGCACGCGGACCTGCTGACGCTCGACATCCCGCCGGAGTCACGGCTGCGCGGCGTGCACGTGGACGAGCTCCGGCTGCCGGTCGGCGCGTCCGTGACGCTGGTGATGCGCAACGGCGCCGGTTTCGTGCCGGCACCGGACACGCGGCTGCGCGTCGGGGACAGCCTGCTGATCGTGGCGACCGCGGACGTCCGGGAGGTCGCGGAACGGCGGCTGCGCGCGGTGAGCCGGCGTGGCCGGCTGGCGCGCTGGTTCAACGAGTACGGCGCGGACGGCGGCGCCCCGGACCGGTGATCACAGGCGGCGATTCAGACCCTAGGGCATTCGAGAAGGCATCTGTCGGAATCGCGATAATTTATCGGCCATATGTGGTGAAAACCGCTCACGCCGGTGCGCCCTGTTGTCGGATTCGCTTACGGTCCGTATTCTTGCGAACCTCTGGAGTGCATGGCGGCCCGCCGTGCACCCGTTTTGCACGCGGGGGGCGTCATGGCCAAGCGGGCGAACGTGGCCGAGAAAGTGACTACTAGCGACCAAGCTGCCACTGGCCGTAAGGTGTCGGGACGGATCGCGACCACGGCGGCGGCTGCCGCCAAGGGCGCGAACCGGGCGCGCACGAGCGCCACGACGAAGCCGGCCGCACCCGCCACCACGGGCACGGTCACCTCGCCGAACCGCGGGCCGGACCGCGGTTCGGGCCGAGGGCCGGCCCGGGGCGCGACGGCCGCGGGTGGGGGCGCGGGTGGCGGAGGCGCGGGCGCCGCGGTCACGGGCAGCGGCAAGGGCTCGGGGAACACGAGCGCGGCCGGCCGCAGCACGGCGAAGGCCGCGCCCGGCGCGGCAGCGAAGAAAACCACAGCGAAGATCGCAACCGGCGCGAAAGCGTCCGCGACCGGCACAAAGGCCGTGACCAGCGCGAAGGCCGCGACCGGCACGAAGGCCGCGACCGGCACGAAGGCCGCGGCAGGCGTGAAGCCCGTGGCCAGCGCGAAGGCCGTGACCAGCGCGAAGGCCGCCACCGGCACGAAGGCTGCGGCAGGCGTGAGGGCCGTGACCAGCGCGAAGGCCGCGACCGGCACGAAGGCCGCGGCAGGCGTCAAGGCTGCGGCAGGCGTGAAGGCCGTGACCGGCGCGAAGGCTGCGGCGGCCGGGGGCGGCGCGAGGGGTGTGACTTCTGCTCCCGGTGGGAAAACTGGGAGCGGCAAGAAGAGCACGACCACTGCGAGGCCGGCGACCAAGGCCGCCGAGGCGACCGGCAGGACCCCGGTTAACGATGTCGAGGGCGCGGCGAAGCCCTCGACCTCCCGAGCGTCGAAGTCGCAGGCGAAGAGCGCCGTCGCCGGCACGGCTACGCGGCCGGGGGTCACGTCCAAGGCCGCAGAAGCACCGGTCACGCCGGTCGTGGCGCGGAAGACCGCCGCCGGGTCCCGCGCGAAGACGCCGGGCAGGAAAGCCACAGACGCGAAAGCCACAGACGCGAAAGCCACAGACGCGAAAGCCACAGACGCGAAAGCCACAGACGCGAAAGCCGCACCGAGGACCAAAGCCGCACCGAGGACCAAAGCATCACCCCGCACCACCGAAGAGGGCAGCACTGCACGAGGTAATACCGCACCGAGTGGCGAGGGACAGCGCGCCACCCGGGCCGGGAGCAGGACGAAGGGCACGGAGACGAACCGGGCCAGGCCGGCCGCCGCACGCGCGGCGCGGGCTGACAAGGCACCGCCGACCGCCGCCGACAGCGCGGCCGAGGGAGCGACCACCATGGCGAAGGCAGCCGAGACCAAGACCCCGACCCGCAAGAGCTCGCCCGCGAAGGGCTCCCGCAGCGAGGCCGAGACCGAGAAGATCCGGGCCGCGCTCGCGGGCCGCCGGGACGAGCTCCGTCACGAGTACGATCACACTCTGATCGAGATCGCCGGTCTCCAGCGTGAGAGGCTGGGTGACTCGGCGGGCGACGACCAGGCTGACACCGGCACCAAGACGTTCGAACGCGAGCAGGAGATCACGCTCGCCAACAACCTCCTGGAGCGGATCAACCAGGTCGAGCGCGCGCTCGAGCGGCTCGATGAGGGACACTACGGCTGGTGCGAGCGGTGCGGTAACCCGATCCCGGTGGAGCGGCTCGCCGCGTTCCCGTCCGCCACCCGGTGTGTGGCGTGCAAGCAACTGGAGGAGCGGCGCTGATTCCGGCGCCGCCGGGGAGGACGGACCGGTGACGGTGGAGGCTGAGCAGCCGCCCGCAGAGGCCGAGGCCAGCAGGTACGGCAGCGTCCGGCGGGCGGTCGCCGTCCTGGTCTCGGTCGCGGCCGTGATGGTCGCGGCGGACCTGGCGACGAAGCAGCTGGCGCTCTCGACGCTGAACTATCGCGACGACGTGACGGTGATCCCGGGCGTGCTCTACTGGAGCCTGACCCGCAACAGCGGGGCCGCGTTCAGCCTCGGCTCCGACTACACGTGGATCTTCCCGCTGGTCACCATCGCGGTGGTGATCTGGATCGGCTGGATGGCGACCCGCCTGCGGTCGGTCCCGTGGGCGATCTCGCTCGGCCTGGTGCTGGGCGGCGCGCTCGGCAACCTGGGCGACCGGCTCTTCCGCGACCCGGGCCCGTTCCTCGGCCACGTGGTCGACTTCATCAGCGTCTTCCAGCCGAACGCGGGCGCGTTCCCGATCTTCAACGTGGCGGACAGCTCGCTCAGCATCGGCGTGGTGCTGGCGGTGCTGCTGGAGCTCACCGGACGGCAGCGGGACGGGTCCCGGATATCCTCTGAGGGCCGCAAGAAGCCGGCCCCCGGCAGCAGTGACGAAAAGGACAGCTCGAGCGCGTGACCCAGCCCCCCGGTGACACCCGATCTCTTCCCGTACCCGACGGCCTCGACGGACTGCGTCTCGACGCGGCCGTCTCCCGGCTGTTCGGGCTCTCCCGCACCGCAGCCGCCGCGATCGTGGAGGCCGGCGACGCGTTTGTCGACGGCACCCGGCGCGGCAAATCAGACAAGGTCTCCGGCGGCTCCTGGCTGGAGGTGACGCTGCCGGCCCCGGTCGCGCCGCCCACCGTGGTCGCGGAGACCGTGGAGGGCCTGCGGGTCGTCCACTCCGACGACGACATCGTGGTGGTCGACAAGCCGGTCGGCGTCGCGGCCCACCCGAGCCCCGGCTGGACCGGCCCGACCGTGATCGGCGGCCTGGCCGGCCTCGGTCACACGATCGCGACCAGCGGCGCCGCCGAGCGTCAGGGCGTGGTGCACCGGCTCGACGTCGGCACCACCGGCCTCATGGTGGTGGCGAAGAGCGAGCACGCGTACACGGTGCTCAAGCGCGCGTTCAAGGAGCGCGAGGTGGACAAGATCTACCACGCGGTCGTGCAGGGCCACCTGGATCCGCTGCGTGGCACGATCGACGCGCCGATCGACCGGCACCCGTCCGCGGACTGGAAGTGGGCCGTGATGACCGGCGGCAAGCCGAGCATCACGCACTACGACACGGTCGAGGCGTTCCGGTCGGCGAGCCTGGTCGAGGTGAAGCTGGAGACCGGCCGCACCCACCAGATCCGCGTGCACATGTCCGCGATGCGGCATCCGTGCGTGGGCGACCTCACCTACGGCGCGGACCCGACGCTCTCCCAGCGGGCCGGCCTGGGCCGTCAGTGGCTGCACGCGCACGAGCTGGGTTTCGTGCACCCGGGGACGTACGAGCCGGTGCGGTTCGTCAGCCCTTACCCGGACGATCTGCAGAACTCGCTCGACGTGCTGCGCGCGGCGAGTTGACCGGTCTGCTGCGGCGGCTCGACGACCGGCTCCTGCCGCCGCTCGGCCGCGGGATGGCACGCCTCGGGCGTACCCCCGCGCGGTTGAAGGTGTTGACCGGAGCCGCCGTGGCGGCGTCCACGGCGGTGCTGCTGACCGCGGTCTGGGCCGCGGACCGGCGACCGCCGTCCGGCGATCAGACCGTGGGCGACGTGGTCCGGGTGGGTGTCGCCGAGGGCGATTCGATCCCGGGGTACGCGGCCGCCTCCGCCTCGGAGCTGGCCGTGCTGGTCGATCCGACCGCGATGTATGCGCTGGTGTCGTTCACCGGGTACCTCGCGCCGGACCGGGTGACCACCGCGCTGGACGGCCGGGTCGTCGCCATGGTGGTCGGGCGTGTGCAGCTGGACAGGACCCAGACGGAGATCGTCCGGATCGCGGTGCAGCGGCTGCCCGCGGACCTGGTGGGCGGCATGGCCGTGATCGCGGAGCGCAAGGACAAGGAGGCTGCCGACTACCGGCGGCTGAGCGCGAAGCTGACCGGTGACTCGGCGCAGGAGCGGGAGTTGCGCACCGTGTACGACAGCGGCGCGAAAGTGTCCTCGGACGAGGCGGCCGCGTACCGTGACGGCTGTTCGTGCTTCTACGCGGCCGTGATTCGGGCCACGCCGGTGGAGATGACCGAGCTTGCCAAACGGCCCGGGATCAGGGTCGTCGACCCGGCTCCCGAGCTCGTTCGCCTGGACCGGGCCGTGCTTCTGCCGCCGCTGCCGGAACAGACGGACGTGGTCAGGCCTCCTGTGGACGGTCTCACAGAATCCATGGCTCCGGCAGGCGCACCCGTGACGCCGAGCGGCCGATAGGGGAGAATGACAGCATCCCGGCGCGGCTCCACGCGTTGAACCTTCGGCGGCGCGGCAGCCTCAGCACTCGTGACCACGTCACGGCGTGTGACAGCAACAGCGCGGACAGCGTGGTTCGGCGATCGGGGCGGTGGCAGCACGATCAGGCACGCATCGTTATGGTCTGCGGAGTCCGGCGGTTTTCGGTTGTCGGCCGGGCGATTGGGATGAGGATGCGGGTGTGGCCTGAAGCGGGTTTCCTTCGTAGCCTGTCAGACAGACCATTGGCGCTGGGAGGATGCATCCGTGGAGGGCACCGATACCGACTGGGGTCGGGCGCAGGAACCGCCGCCGCGTTGGCGCGCGCTTCTTGACCGTGCCCTGCTCGGTGGCCGGACCGGGGAGCATGCCCAGGTGAACGCCGACCGAACGGGACGCGGCGCACCGGGTGACCCAGCTTACCCAGCGAACGGACATAACGGGCATCCCGGCGCGAACGGGTATCCGGACGCGAACGGTTACCCCGAGGGCGGTAACCGGTACAACGCCCCTAACGGGTATTCCGAGGGACGGAACTACTTCGATCCGGCACCGCCCGGCGGGCCCGGTTACGAGCCCGCGCCGCCGCCGGAGAATCCGTTGCCGCGCCGCCCGCAGCGCACGCCGTCGTCGTCCTCCTACGGGGCCGCGGTCAACGGCCGTCAGGAGCCGGTGCAGCCGCCGCCCGTGCCATCGCGTGACCAGGGCATGCCCCGTCGTCCGGCGTACCCGCCGAGCGGTGGCGCCTACGGTGGCGGCCCGTCCCTGCAGCCGCCGCCGGTGGCCCCGGGGCCGGACGAGCAGGAGTCGCGTTACGCGGCCCTGGACTCCCGCTACGGGTCCGCGCCGCCCGCGCGCTACCCGGCGAACCCGCCCGCGCCCCCGGTGCCGCAGACGCCCCCTCAGCCACCCGCGGAGCCTCGCTACGGTGCCGCGGCCGTGCCGCAGGCCTACGCCGCACCGCCGGAGACGCGCGACCTTCCGCCGATCGAGTCGCGCTACTCGATCCTGTCCCCGCCCGGCTACACGCCGCCGCCTCCGCCGCCGTCGGCCCCCGCGGCAGCCCCGGTCGCGCCGCCACCGCCCGAGCCCGAACAGCCGGGCCGCTTCCAGGCGAAATCCGTCGGGTTCCTCGGCAACGCGCCCGAGCCGGCCCGCCCCGCGCTGGACGTGGAGACCGAGCGCGCGATCAGCGTGCTCAAGCGCGACCTGGGCGGACCTCGGGTGCTGGCGTTCGCCAACCCCAAGGGCGGCGTGCACAAGACCACCGCGACCGTGCTCGCCTCGGCCGCGGTCGGCAGCGTGCGCGGCAAGGGCGTGCTGGCCTGGGACGACAACGAGCTGCGCGGCACGCTCGGCCTGCGGGCCGGCAGCGCCCGGCACGCGCGCACGGTCCGGCACCTGATCTCGGAGCTGGCCCAGATCGAGATCACGCACGGCGCCGAGCTGCTCGACCGGCTGGACGACTTCCTCCGGCACGCCTCCGACGGGTCGTACGACGTGCTGGCCGGCGAGGAGAACCCGCGCTTCGCCCAGCGCCTCGACCAGCACACGGTCCGCCGCGTGCTGGAGCTGCTGCGGCGTACCCACGACGTGATCTGCGTGGACACCGGCAACAACGTCGAGAGCGTGAACTGGCAGACCGTGCTGCAGGCCGCGGATCAGCTCGTGGTCACCACGGTCCCGCGCGAGGACGCCGCGTTCACCGCGGACTGGATGCTCGACCTGCTCGACGACGTCGGCATGAGCGACCTTGTGTCCAACGCGGTGACGCTCATCTCCTGCCCCACGCCCGGCAAGTCGCCGTTGCTGGACGACCTGGAGAAGCACTTCAAGACGCGTACCCGTGCGGTCGCGATCGTCCCCTACGACCCGGCGCTGGAGACCGGTGCTTCCATCGAGTACCACCAGCTCCAGCCCGAGACGCGAAACGCCTGGCTGCGGGCCACCTCGATGATGCTGGAACCGTTCGCCCGCTGAGCGGTGCACGGGTCCCGGCACCGCGGGCGCGCGGGCCTGAGAGGATCGGTCCGTGAGCGCGTCCAGTTGGCAGCCCGGCCTCAGCAGCGTCCCGGCGGAACCGCAGCCGGTCTACGACGACGTCGCGCCGCCCGGCCCGCCGCCACCGCCGCTCGGGCGCGAGATCGCCTGGTCGGTCGGCGCCGGCCTGGTGATCGCCGTGCTCGGTGCGCCGCTCGGCCTGCTGTGGGCCGCGCTCGCGCCGGACGTGCCGGTCGTGCAGGGGGAGAACGGGCCGCTGCTCACGTCCGCGCAGCCGGAGCAGTTCGTGGCCGCGGATGCCTGGTACACGTTCCTCGGCGTCGCGTTCGGCATCCTGATCGCGATCGGCGCCTGGTTCGCGCTGCGCCGCTACCGGGGCGCGATCGCGCTGGCCGGCGTGACGCTCGGCGCGATCGGTGCCGCGATCGTCGCGTGGAAGGTCGGCCGGCTCATCGGCCTCGACGAGTACGAGCAGCTCAAGGCCGCCGCCGCGGTCGGTGACCGGTTCACGAAGCCGGCCGATCTGCGCGCCGGCGAGCTGCACATGTTCCTCGGCTACGTCCCCGGCCTCCGCGGCGACCTGCTGGCCGCGCCGCTGGCCGCGGCCGCCACCTACACGCTGCTCGCCGGCTGGTCCCGCTGGCCCTCGCTGCGCCCCGAGCCCGAGCCGCCCTTCTTCCCCGCGCCCTACGCGCTCGCGGACCCTTCCTTCGCCTCCGTGACGCCGGACGCCGATGTCGCTCCTGCCGTGCCGGGCGCGGAGCCGTCGTCGGCGCTCACGACGCCGGGCGCGGACGACCCCTCGGTTCCGGCCGTGCCGCCTGCCGCTTCTCCGGCCGCGCCCGCAGCCGAAACGGTCACGCCGCGGGCCGATTCCTCTGGCGAGAGCACCGAAGAGCCCTCAAAGGCCTAAATTCAAGAGCCTGATCTGCCGATCTGGTCTCGCATCACCTGCCGAGGCCTCCCGGCGACACCGGTCGTCGCTGGCGCTCCTCCCTGCCAGGTCCGTGGTCGCACGATCAACCCCATAGCGGGCGAATGGGTGTGATGACGCGAAATATCGGGCAGGGGGCGGTGGCGCCCAGCCGTGCGCCGCGGCGCCGGGATCTGCGGGCTGTGGGGACTCTGTTGCCCATTCCTGCCGGTGCACTTACTGAGCTTTCGGTGTCAGGGGCGGGCTACCGGGATCACGCGGGACTTTATTTCGTGAAATTTCGGGCACGGAGTGCCCGTCGATCAGGGCGGGTACAGACCTCGACGCCGAGAGCGCAGCAGTCGCGACGGGGTTCATGCGGCTCCGCGCCTGGCCGCGCGCCGCGCGCCGACTACTCCGCCGGCGTGGCACCGGGCGCGTCGGCGGGGGAGAGGTGGCCGAGCAGCAGTCTTCCCTGCAGCGGAATCGGGCGGCTCGGCGAGCCGGGTTCGTCCGGGGGCGGACGCTCGCGCCCGAAATTTCGGCATATACGACCTGATTCATGCTCGCCGTTGTTGCCGTTCGATGGTGAAGCTTCCCGGTTAGCTCTCTGTGCCTCTCCTGGGCAGGGTAGGCCCGGCTCATGGCTTCTCTTTCAGCGGGCCGACTGCCGCTTCCGGTCTTGATCAACGGTCGCCTGTACGGTTTCCACGGTCTCAGGCAGTCAAAGCGTGGAAAACGTACAGGCGACCGTTGATCAAGGTCCGTCGCGGTCCAGGTGCGGGTGCGTCGACCTAGGCGACCGCGAGCGCGCCGAGGTCCGGGTGGGGGCGCCACGTTCTCGCCGGTCTATGAGATGACATATCCGGCATCGGGTGCCGGGTCCTTGTGGGGCGATCGCGCGGGCCTTACCGCTCGCGGTGCCCGTCGTGAACGGGCGGCAGGGTGTGGCGGTCGGACTTGCCGGCCGTGGAGGCGGAGCTGAGGTTTGTGGTCGTCCGGATTCGGTGGGCCGGTGCGGGTTTTTCGGGACCAGCGACGGGACCGGCAGGGAGGAGCGCCAGCGACGACCGGTGCCCGCGGGAGCAACGCTGCCGGACCACCCGCGGAGTGGGAAGATCCAGATCTTGATTTTGATCTTGGAGTGATCGGTCTGAAGCGGTTTCGGCCGGATCCGTTTCGCGCGGAGCGCCCGTGCCGCAAAAGGCGGGCAGGCTGCTGACGGTCGCCCTCAGTTGGGGCTGGACGGGGTGGCGTAGTCGGAGAGCGGGACCGGGACCGCGCGGACGCTGCGGAAGAGCGTGGCCTCGCGGGTCAGGAGCTTGAGCTCGGCGCGGAGGCGGGCGGCGGTGTCGGTGGCGGCCAGGAGCGCCTGGCGGTCCTCGACGGTGAAGGCGCCGGTGGCCGCGACCAGGTGGGAGAGCGTGGTCGGGTCGTCGGGCAGCTGCTCGGCGGTGTCCGGATTTTCGGGGCGCATCAGGCGCAGGTACTCGCGGAAGGTGGCGAGCACGCGCGGGGCCAGCAGGTCGGCCACGTCCTCGGCGCCGGCGGGCTCGGGGAGCCACTCGACCTGGGCGACCAGGTACGGCGCCGGGTCCGGCATGACCTCGGTGATCCGGAAGCGGCGGCGGCCGACGGTGAGCAGGTCGTACTGCCCGTCGGGCAGCTCGGTCACCTGGCGGACCTCGGCGGTGCAGCCGATCTCGTGGAGTGTGACGCGCGCGGCAGCGGCGTCGGGGCCGGCGGGGCTCGCGGGCAGCACCTCCCAGCCGCTGCGGATCGCGACCACGCCGAACTCGCGTGGGGTGTCGGGGCGGGAGACGAGGTCGCGGACAAGCTCGCGGTACCGCTCCTCGAAGATGTGGAGCGGCATCACCAGGCCGGGGAAGAGCACCGTGCCCAGCGGAAACACCGGCAGCCGCGTCACCACGCCACGAGCGTAGCGGAACGATCCCGGCCCGTGACCCCCGCGGCCTTCCCGATCTGGATCGCTCATGACTGTCTCACCCGATCATCGTGGCGCATCGGAGACGGTTCCGCTGCGTTATCGTCCCGGCAGCCGGACTGGCCGGGGCCCCGGCCGGGCACGCCGAATAGACTCCCAAGGGTGTTGAATCGGATCGACCTGCGGAGCGCGGCCGACGCCGCGGTCCCGCGTGGCCTGCTGCCCCGTGCCCAGCTCGACGTCTCGGTCGCGACCGAGAGCATCCGCCCGCTCGTGGAGGCGGTGCGCGAGCATGGGTTCCCGGCCATCCGCGAGGCGACCGAGCGGTTCGACGGCGTGCGTCTGGAGCGGCTGCGCGTGCCGGCCGAGGCGATCGCCGCGTCGCTGTCCGCGCTGGAGCCCGAGGTCAGGGCCGCGCTGGAGGAGGCGATCGCGCGCGTCCGCAAGGTCCACGCCGATCAGCGGCGGCAGGACGTGACCACGCAGGTCGCGCCCGGCGGCACGGTCACCGAGCGCTGGCTGCCGGTGTCCCGCGTGGGGCTGTACGTGCCCGGCGGCCTGGCCATGTACCCGTCGACCGTGGTGATGAACGTGGTGCCGGCCCAGATCGCGGGCGTGGACGCGCTGGTCGTGGCCAGCCCGCCGCAGAAGGAGAACGGCGGCCTGCCGGACGCCCGGGTGCTGGCCGCGTGCGCGCTGCTCGGCGTGGACGAGGTGTACGCGGCCGGCGGCGCGCAGGCGATCGCGATGCTCGGCTACGGCTCCACCGGCGCGTTCGACGGCGACGGGTGTGCGCCGGTCGACGTGATCACCGGCCCCGGCAACATCTGGGTGACCGCGGCGAAGCGGCTGCTGCGCGGCGTGGTCGGCATCGACGCGGAGGCCGGCCCGACCGAGATCGCGATCCTGGCCGACGACACGGCCGACCCGGTGCACGTCGCCGCCGACCTGATCAGCCAGGCCGAGCACGACCCGCTGGCCGCGAGCGTGCTGGTCACGCCGTCGGCGGCGCTGGCGGAGGCGGTCGAGGCGGCGCTTGCCACGATGGTCGCGGCCACCAAGCACGCGGAGCGGGTCACCACGTCGCTGACCGGTTCTCAGTCGGGGATCGTTCTCGTCAATGATCTGGAGCAGGGCCTGCGCGTGGTGGACGCCTACGCGGCCGAGCACCTGGAGATCCAGACGCGGGACGCGCGCGCGTGGGCGATGCGGGTGCGCAACGCCGGCGCGATCTTCGTCGGGCCGTATGCGCCGGTGTCGCTGGGTGACTACTGCGCCGGGTCCAACCACGTGCTGCCGACCGGCGGGTGCGCGCGTCACCAGTCCGGCCTGTCCGTGCAGTCGTTCCTGAAGAACGTGCACATCATCGAGTACGACGAGGCGGCGCTGCGCGAGGTCGCGTCGCACGTGGTCGCGCTCGCCACGGTGGAGGATCTGCCCGCGCACGGCGAGGCCGTGACCGCACGGTTCCCGGGAGGGCTGGCGTGACCACGATCGACGACCTGCCGATCCGGGACGATCTGCGGGGGATGAGCCCGTACGGCGCGCCCCAGCTGGACGTGCCGGTGCGGCTGAACACGAACGAGAACTCGTACCCGGTGCCGGACGAGGTGGCCGACGCGATCGGCAAGGCGCTCCAGGCCGAGCTGCGCGACCTCAACCGCTACCCGGACCGGGACGCGGTCGCGCTGCGCGCCGCGCTGGCGGACTACCTGGGCCACGATCTGACCACCGCGCACGTGTGGGCGGCGAACGGGTCGAACGAGATCCAGCAGCAGCTGCTGCAGGCGTTCGCCGGGCCGGGCCGGGTCGCGCTCGGCTTCACGCCGGCGTACTCGATGCACCCGCTGCTCGCGCTCGGCACCGGCACCACGTGGGTGGACGGCTACCGCGCCGCCGACTTCGGGCTCTCCGCGGCGCACGCGGTGGAGCAGATCCGCAAGCACGCGCCGGACCTGGTGTTCCTCTGCTCGCCGAACAATCCGACCGGCACCGCGCTGGACCCGGCCGTGGTCGCGGCCGTGCTGGACGCCGCGCCCGGCATGGTGGTCGTCGACGAGGCGTACGCGGAGTTCGCCCGGCCCGGCACGCCCAGCGCGCTCGAGGTGCTGCCCGGCCACCCGAGGCTGGTGGTCACGCGCACGATGAGCAAGGCGTTCGGGTTCGCCGGCGGACGGCTCGGCTACCTGGCCGCGGACCCGGCCGTGGTGGACGCGGTGCAGCTGGTCCGGTTGCCGTACCACCTGTCGTCGCTGACCCAGGCCGCGGCGCGGGCCGCGCTGTCGCACCGCGCGGCGCTGCTCGGCACGGTCGAGGCGATCAAGGTCGAGCGGGACCGGATCGTGTCGGTGCTGCGGAGCCGGGGCCTGGACGTGGCCGACAGTGACGCCAATTTCGTGCTTTATCGGGTTAAGTCCGACCAGAAAACCGCGTGGCGCGCGCTGCTTGACCGTGGTGTTCTCGTGCGGGACGTCGGGCTGCCCGGATGGCTGCGCGTCACGGCCGGCACGCCCGAAGAGACCGACGCTTTCCTGAACGCGATGGAGGAACTGCCGCAATGAGCCGACGGGCGCGGATCGACCGCACCACCAACGAGACCAAGGTGCGCATCGAGCTGGACCTGGACGGGACCGGCAAGGGCGACATCAGCACCGGGGTCGGCTTCTTCGACCACATGCTGAACCAGATCGCCAAGCACGGCGGGTTCGACCTGACCGTGCACACAGAGGGCGACCTGGAGATCGACGCGCATCACACCATGGAGGACACGGCGCTGGCGCTGGGCACCGCGTTCGCGGAGGCGCTCGGCGACAAGGCGGGCATCCGGCGGTACGGGTCCGCGACCATCCCGATGGACGAGGTGCTGGTCCGGGCCGCGCTGGACCTGTCCGGCCGGCCGTACATGGTGCACGACGAGCCGCTGCTCACGCCGTACATCGGGCCGGTCTACGCGACCAGCATGACGCGGCACATCTGGGAGTCGTTCGCGCAGACCGCGAAGATGACGCTGCACGTGTCCGTGCTGCGCGGCGCGCGCGAGGGCGGCCACCCGGACGCGCACCACGTGGTGGAGGCGCAGTTCAAGGCCGTGTCCCGGGCGCTGCGCGAGGCGGTGGAGATCGATCCCCGGAACGCGGGGGCGATCCCGTCCACCAAGGGCACGCTGTGAGCTCGGCCGAGGGCACGCGGTGACTTCTGTCGTACCCCTGCTGCTTCTTGCTCTTGCGGGGATTCTGGCCGGTGGGGCGTTGTCGCTCCGCCGGCAGAAGGCGACCACGTTCTCGATAGTGATCACCGGTCTGCTCGCCGTGCTGGCCGCGGCGGGCGGCATCCTGTGGCTGATTCCCGAGTAGGGGGCTGACGATCATGACCAAGCGCGTGGTGATCCTGGACTACGGCTCCGGCAACCTGCGCTCGGCCGAGCGCGCGCTGGAGCGCGCCGGTGCGGACGTGACGGTCACCGCCGACCTGACCGCGGCCGCGGCCGCGGACGGCCTGGTCGTGCCCGGCGTCGGCGCGTACGCGGCCTGCATGGCCGGTGTGGAGGCGATCGACGCCGGCCCGATGGTCGCGGCCCGTGTCGCGGCCGGCCGGCCCGTGCTGGGCATCTGCGTGGGCGCGCAGATCCTGTTCGAGTACGGCGACGAGCACGGCACCGTGACCAAGGGCCTCGGCCTGCTGCCGGGCGGCGTGACCCGGTTGCGCGCCACGCGCATCCCGCACATGGGATGGAACACGGTCACCGTGCCGGACGGCAGCCGCCTGATGGCCGGCATGCCGGACGACGCGCGGTTCTACTTCGTGCACTCCTACGCCGCGTCCGGCCTGGACGCGCTGGAGGACGCGCTGGTCACCACGGCCGCGCACGACGAGCCGTTCGTGGCCGCGGTCGAGCACGGCGCGCTGTCCGCCGCCCAGTTCCACCCGGAGAAGTCCGGCGACACCGGCGCCCGTCTGCTCCGGAACTGGATCGCGCAGCTGTGAGCAAGGAGCGTGCCCTCCGGCGCACGGCCCGGCTGGCCGACGCGGAACACAAGCGCGCGGCGCGGGCGGCCGTGGCGTCGCGCCGCCAGAAGCGCAAGGACATCACGCACAAACTGACGCCGAAGCTGCCGGACCGGCGCACCGGGCGGTTGCAGCCGAGGCGGACCGCCACCCAGCGGGCCGCGATCGTCATGCTCACGCTGCTGTCCGTCATGGTGGTCTGGTACCTGGTCGACGACCTGGTGATGCGCCTGATCATCGTGCTGGTCCTCATCCTCGCCCTCCCCGCGCTGATCGTGATCGCGCTGGACCGAAGAAACTCATGATCAAGGAGAATCCGTGACCCTCGAACTGCTTCCCGCCGTCGACGTCGCCGACGGTCAGGCCGTCCGCCTGGTGCAGGGCGCGGCCGGCAGTGAGACCGCGTACGGCGACCCGCTGGAGGCCGCGCTCGCGTGGCAACGGGACGGCGCCACCTGGATTCACCTCGTCGACCTGGACGCCGCGTTCGGCCGCGGCTCGAACGCGGCGCTGCTCGCCGACGTGGTCGGCCGCCTGGACGTGCGCGTCGAGCTGTCCGGCGGCATCCGCGACGACGAGTCGCTGGAGCGCGCGCTGGCCACCGGCGCCACCCGGGTCAACATCGGCACGGCCGCGCTGGAGAACCCGGACTGGTGTGACCGGGTCGCCGCCGAGTACGGCGACCGCGTCGCGATCGGCCTGGACGTGCGCGGCCGCACGCTGTCCGCCCGCGGCTGGACCCGGGACGGCGGCGACCTGTACGAGGTGCTGGCCCGCCTGGACAAGGCCGGCGCGGCCCGGTACGTCGTCACGGACATCACCAAGGACGGCACCATGCGCGGCCCGAACCTGGAGCTGCTCCGCGAGGTCTGCGCCGCCACGCCGAACCCGGTGATCGCCAGCGGCGGCGTGTCCACGCTGGACGACCTGCGCGCGCTGGCCACGCTGGAGTCCGCCGGCGTCGAGGGCGTGATCGCGGGCAAGGCGCTCTACGCGGGCGCGTTCACCGTGGCCCAGGCCCTGTCGGCCCTGTCGGAGAGCTGACCGCGGACCTTTCGTCCCGGGACTATCGGCCCTGCTGCAGACCCCCTCCCACCAGCGAATATTTATGTGACGACAGAGGTCGTCAGCTGATCCGGGAGGGGATCACAGTGGTGACCGTTGCACACACCGGGGCCGTGGCGACTCCGAAGACCGCTTCCACGCACGCATTCGGCGAGATCGCCTGGGCTGTGACCCGCGTCGGCCTCGGATTCATCTTCCTCTGGGCGTTCCTGGACAAGACGTTCGGCCTGGGCAGGTCGACGCCGGCCGCGAAGGCGTGGCTCGAGGGCGGCTCGCCCACCAAGGGCTTCCTGTCCAGCGTCGAAGGACCGTTCGCCGGCGCCTTCCACGGACTGGCCGGCAACGTGATCGCGGACTGGCTGTTCATGGCCGGGCTGGCCGGGATCGGCATCGCGCTCATCGCCGGCATCGGGATGCGCATCGCCGCGGTCTCCGGTGTGCTGATGATGGTGCTGATGTGGGCGGCCGGCCTGCCGATCGCCACCAACCCGTTCCTCGACGACCACCTGATCTACGCGCTGGTCATCGCCGGGATCGCGGCCACCGGCGCCGGCCTCCGGTACAGCCTGGCCGGCGTCTGGGCTCCACTGGTCGCGAAGGCGCCCTGGCTCAGGTAAGCGCCTCACGGAGATTCTCCGCGGCGGACACGAACACGCCGGCCGCGGTGATCAGGTCCAGCAACCGCCGGGCACCGGCCATCACGGCCGCGGTGTCCGGCGGTTCCCGCTGCGTCGCGGCCGCGATCGCGTTCACCTCCCGCAGCGCCGCGTCCGGGTCGGTCAGCGCCTCCGGCACCGCGTCGATCGCGGCGTGCAGCTTCTCCACCGCGGCCAGGACCGGCGCGAGCGGATCGGTCCGGCCGACGATCGCGCGGGCGTGCGGTCCGGCCGCGGCCGCGCCGTGGTTGTCCCGGCCGATGAAGACGCCGTCCATCAGTCCTTCTCCTTCTTCGGACGGTCGGCCCGGTCGTCGTCGCGCTGCATCACGGCCGAGGCCTCGGGGCCGCCCGCCGCGGCACCGTAGTTGTCGCCGCGGATGAAGACGCCGCTGTTGTTGTAGACGTTCATCCGCCGCTCGTACTCGGACGTGTCGATCCCGTGCTCGCGCAGGTAGCAGATCACCGCCTCGCTGATCCGGCGCTCGACCAGCTTGGTGTACTTCGCCGCGTCCAGCCGCTGCAGGTAGGTGACCGGCCCGCGCGCGGACGTCTCCTGCCGCAGGTCGAAGCGCGCGCCGAAGTCGGTGAGGTCACCCTGGTCGCCGTCCTCCGCGGCCCGCATCGCCCGGCGCAGCGCGTGCATCCGCCCCAGCGTCACGGCCAGCCGGTACGGCGCCAGCGCGATGTTCTCGCCCAGGTCGATGCAGCTCTCCCGCAGCGCCCGGCCGGAGGCCAGGTCCGTGTCGGCCGGGTAGGCGTCGATCAGACGGAACCTCGCCAGCAGCGGCCCGAGCACGGTCGAGACCGTCTCCACGTAGAGCATGCCGCCCTCCACCGCCAGATGGATGAACGTGGAGACGGAGATGCTGTGGTGCTCGCCCGGGATCAGCAGCCGGCCGTCGCCGGACTCGACCGGCGTCACGTTCGCGCCGACCGTGGCCCGGAGGAAGTGCCGCACGCTGGCCTGCGGGGACCGGATCACCGACTCCATCGCCTGCGGCGTCGCGTGCGAGTAGGGCACCAGCGCGTCCGTGTCGACCAGCGGCCAGCCCTGACCGCCGACGCCCGCGGACACCACCTGGTCCCGCAGCGTCAGCCCGGACATCCGCTCGGCCTCACGCAGGTCGGTGGAGCGCAGCGAGGCGAGGCGCTGCTTCACGTACCGGTTGAGCGCGACCGGGTCGACCTCCACCGCACGCCGCGGCCGGTCGGGGCGATCGTCGCCGTCCTCGTCCGGCTTCAGCTCCATCGCCATCGACCAGGCGTTGAGCACGCCGCCCGCGCCGAGGAACGGGTTCTTCCCGGAGTGCAGCAGGATGTTGCCGCGCTGCGCGGCCGACAGCCGCGCGATCCGGTCCTCGATGCGGACGCTGGCCACGGTCGCGCCGCGGTCGCTGTGCCCGGGGCGAAGATCAATGCTCAGAGCACGCACCATGACGGTACGCACGGCGGACGTGACGATCAGCGCGGCCGCGCCGATCAGCGCCGCGATCGCGATCTGCCCCAGCGGCGAGACGCCGGCCTCCGTGGTCTCCACGGTCTCCACGGCGCTGCCGCCCGCCTGCTCCAGCGCGCTGAGCAGCGGGCCGGAGAAGAACGTCAGCACCAGCAGGACGAGGCTGCCACCCAGCCAGACCTTCCAGTTCCCCGGCAGGTCGCCGCGGATCATCCGGCCCACGACCGCCAGCGCGATCGCGGCCATCACCAGCCCGAACGCGGGGCCGGGCAGGAAGACGAACGCGAGCAGCAGGATCGCGGTGACGACCGCGTGCTGGACGAGCCAGAGCCGCCGGGCCGCGAACGCGTGCCGGACGATCGGTTCCAGGTCGTAGTCGACGGCCGGGGAAACGGCACGGTGCCCGTCCAGCAGCAATTCCGTGATCACCCGGTCAGCGAATCCGGGAACGGTGTAGGCCGCGCCGCTCAGGCAACGCGTTATCGCGGACAGCGGGCCGTTCCGGGGCGCGTCGTCCGCGCCGCCGTGATGGAACCGCGCGTCCGTCACGGTGGTTCTCTCCTCGGTGTGCATACGCTCCCACCAGTGCCGGAAAGGGATTCAGACCTCGGACGGTACGAGTGGGACAGCCGGTGTGACATGGTCTTTCCGGCGGACGAGGGTGGTCCTTCGGCCTGTGTGGACCGTCATCCGGTCGCGTCCCGGGGCGGGTCCGTCAATTCGCGCGGAACGCATTGTGACCTTGCGTCGGGGGCCTATTGAATGCGGTCACGAAATGCTCCGGAGAAAGGCCCCTTTCATGACCGAGTGGCGCTGCACCGAATGCGACACGGCGAACGACGAGGCCACCTCGCGCTGCGTGGTCTGCGACGGCGCCGGGCCGAACGCCTCGGCGGCCGGCCCTGCCGTGCGCCCGGTCCGCCGGCCGGTCCCGCGGACGGACGTGGCGCGGTGGCGGGTGGCCGGCGTCGCGCTGGTGGTCCTGGCCGGGCTGGTCGGCGGCGGATATCTGCTGGTCGACGCGGGCGCGGAGTCCGCCACCGACGCCGGCGCGGAGTCGGCCGTCGGCCCGGAGCCGGGCGCCGGTCTGGAGCCGGGCGCCGGTCTGGAGCCGGGCGCCGGACCGCAGACGGAGTCGACGACCGATGTGGACGCGGAGTCCGGTCCGGGCGGCGGCATCGGCTACCCGTCGCCGTCCTTCTCGGAGGAGACGCCCTCGGTCCCGTCGCAGGTCGGGATGGTGTCGATCGAGACCGGCGACCCGCGCGCCACCGAGGTCGCCGCGCTGTTCGACTACTACTTCACCGGCATCAACGCGCACGATCCGACCGTCGCCGCCAAGGTCTTCGCGCCCGGCGGCGTGGTGGATCCGAACGACGCCGGCCAGGTGGCGAACTTCAGCGCGGACACCGCGACGACCCAGGACTCCGACGTACGGCTGCGCGAGGTCGTGGACGCGGCCGCACCCGGCGAGCTGATCGCGACGGTCCTGTTCACCAGCACCCAGGCGGCGGCGTTCGGCCCGCCCGAGCGTCCCGGCGAGACCTGCACGGACTGGCGCCTGGACTTCCGCCTGACCCGGTGGCACGGCGAACTGCGCATCTTCGGCACCGAACCCGGCGCGGTCTCCGCCCCCTGCGCCTGACGCGCGCCTGGATCACGGCGTTACGCGGGGAGGCGGGACCAGGCCTCCCGGAGCGCCTCGATCGCCGCGCCGATCGCGGGGCGGGCGGCGGAGGCCTCGCGCCAGGCCAGCACCACGCGCCGGGTCGGTGGCGGCGTCACGGTCACCACGCTCACGCCGGCCGGGAGCGCGGTCCGGGCCAGGCGCGGCACCATGGCGATGCCGAGACCGGCCGCGACCAGCGTCAGCTGTGTCTCGAACTCGCCGACCAGGAAGTCCGGGCGGACGCCGGGCAGCACCCGGACCAGCCACTCGTGGCAGATCGCGCCGACCGGTGCGGAGATCCAGCGCTCGTCCCGGGTCCGGGACAGCCGCACGCCCGCGCGCCCGGCCAGCCGGTGCCCGGACGGCACGATCAGGTCCGCGACGTCCAGGCCCAGCTCCAGGTGCGCGACGCCGGGCGGGTAGCGCAGCGCCACCTCCGGCCAGTCGTCCAGCACGCACAGGTCGACGTGGCCGCGCTGCAGGTTGTCCAGGCCCTCGTGCGGGTTCGCCTCGACGATGCCGGTGACCAGCCCGGGGTGGTCACCGGCGAGGCGGTGCAGCGCGTGCGGGAGCAGCGCGCGGGCGGCGGTGGCGAACGAGGACACGGTCAGCCGCCCGGTGACGGTGTCGCGGTGCGCGGCCAGCGCGGCCTCGGCCTCGTCCACCGCGGCCAGCACGGACTCGGCGTGCCGCGCCAGCACGTGCCCGGCCTCGGTGAGCCGGATGCCGCGGCCGTCCTTCTCGACGAGTGTGGCGCCGGTCTCGCGCTCCAGCTTGCCGATCTGCTGGGAGACCGCGGACGGCGTGCAGTGCAGCGCGGACCCGGCGGCCAGCACGGAGCCGTAGCTGGCCACGGCGTGCAGCGCGCGGAGACGACCCAGGTCGATCATGTAGCGACGGTACATCGTGGGGGTAGCACTATTCGCTGTTGCTTCACCATCGGTGAGACGACGATGGTCGTATGAGACCTCGCGACATCGCGCTGGCCGTGACCGTGGCCGCGATCTGGGGCGTCAACTTCGTCGTCATCGCGGTCGGCCTGGAGCACTTCCCGCCGCTGCTCTTCTCCGCGCTGCGGTTCGGGCTGGCGGCCGTACCCGCGCTGTTCTTCGTGGGTCGCCCGCAGGTGCGGTGGCGCTGGGTGATCGCGGTCGCGCTGGCGCTCGCGGTCACCAAGTTCTCGCTGCTCTTCTTCGGCATCGAGGCCGGCATGCCGGCCGGGCTGTCCTCGCTGGTGCTGCAGAGCCAGGCCGTGTTCACCACGCTCTTCGCGGTGCTGCTGCTGCGCGAACGGCCGCGCCGGGTGCAGCTGGCCGGGCTGGCGGTCGCGGTGTGCGGCCTCGCCGTGGTGGCCGCGCGCCTGGGCCCGGACCGGCCGCCGCTCGCGTTCGCGCTGGTCATCGCCGCGGCCGTGGCGTGGGGTCTGTCGAACGTGGCGACCCGGAGGGCCGCGCCGCCGGACAGCCTGCGGTTCATGGTGTGGGTGAGCGCACTGGGCGCGGTGCCGCTGTTCGCGCTGTCGCTGATCGTGGACGGCCCGGCCGCGGACCTCGCCGCGCTGCGGACCGTGACGCTGCCCGCGGCGGGCGCGGTGCTGTTCATCGCGTTCGTGGCCACGCTGGGCGGGTTCGGCGCGTGGGGCGCGCTGATCAAGCGGTACGGCGCGTCCACGGTCGCGCCGTTCTCCATGCTGGTCCCGTTCTTCGGCATGGGCTCGGCCGCGCTCCTCCTCGGCGAGCCGATCCACGCGCAGGACGTCGCCGGCGGTGCGCTGGTGATCGGGGGCGTGCTGCTGCCGTTCCTGGTCCGCGCGCGTCCCACCGCTGAGAACCGCCCCGAGCACGCCCCGATAGGCTCGTCGGCATGACTGTGGCGGTACGCGTGATCCCCTGCCTGGACGTGGATGCCGGACGGGTGGTCAAGGGCGTCAATTTTGCCGATCTGCGGGACGCAGGCGACCCGGTCGAGCTGGCCGCCGCCTACGACGCGGCCGGCGCGGACGAGCTGACGTTCCTGGACGTCACCGCCAGCTCCGACGACCGCGGCACGATGCTGGACGTGGTCCGCCGCACCGCCGAGTCGGTCTTCATCCCGCTCACGGTCGGCGGTGGCGTCCGCTCGGTGGAGAACGTGGACACGCTGCTGCGCGCCGGCGCGGACAAGGTCGGTGTGAACACGGCCGCGATCGCCCGCCCGGAGCTGATCTCCGAGATCGCGCACCGCTTCGGCAACCAGGTGCTGGTCCTGTCGCTGGACGTGCGCCGCACCGGCCAGGGCACCTTCGAGGTCACCACGCACGGTGGCCGCCGCGGCACCGGCCTGGACGCGGTCGAGTGGGCCCGCCGCGTCGCCGAGCTGGGCGCCGGCGAGATCCTGCTGAACTCGATGGACGCCGACGGCACCAAGGCCGGCTTCGACCTCGCACTGATCTCCGCCGTCCGCGCGGTCGTCGACATTCCGGTGATCGCCAGCGGCGGCGCCGGCGCGGTCGCCCACTTCCCGCCCGCCATCGAGGCCGGCGCGGACGCGGTCCTCGCCGCCAGCGTCTTCCACTTCGGCGAGCTGTCGATCCCCGAGGTCAAGTCCGCCCTCCGCGGCGCGGGCCACCCGGTCCGCTAGCGGCCCTCCGCCCTGACCAGCCAAAACCCAGAAGGACCCGCACCCGCTTCCGGCGCGGTCCGGCAGCGTTGCTCCCGCGGGCACCGGTCCCGCCGTGGTCCTGGAGACCCGTCCGGCCGCTGGAGGCCGAAATGTCGGGCGCGGAGCGCCCGCTCCGGGGTGTGGCCGGAGCCGCGACGGACCCGCCGCGCGGGAGGTGGCCGATTGGGCGCGTGGCTTGCGCGGGTTTTCCGGACCACGGCGGAACCGGCTCCGGAACGGCGTGCGTAACGGAGCGAAGCGGAGGTGGAGCCCGCCGGAGGTTTGCCCGCGGGAGCATGCGGGCTGGGCCATGCCGGAAGCGGGAAGATGAATTGGATCTTGGTCTTAGGTCGCTTCCGGGGGTGTCTGGATGACCGTGACGCCGGCGGGGAGCGGGCCGGCGGCGATGAAGTCGAGCAGGGTGGCGCGCAGGGCGGTGGCGGCGTGGGGCATGACGGACTCGCGGCGGCGGGCCAGCGCGATGGTGCGGTGGACGCCGGGCGTGGCCAGCGGGGTGGCGCGCAGCAGGGGGCGGTTGGCCAGGACCATGCCGGGGACCAGCGCGACGCCCAGGCCGGCCTCGACGAACGCGAGCACCGCGTCCATCTCGCCGCCCTCGACCGCGTAGCGCGGGGTGAAGCCGGCCCGGTTGCAGGCCTCGATGGTGGCGGTACGCAGGTCGTAGCCGACGCGGAACATGACCAGCGGGGTGTCGCGCAGCTCGTCCAGCGCGAGGCGGTCGGACATGGTGGGCGGCGGGCCGCTGGCGACGGACGCGACGACCAGCGACTCGCGGAGGATCTGCTCGGTGTGCAGCGCGGGGTCGCTGCCCTGTTCCGGGAGCACGATCAGCGCCAGGTCGAGCGCGTGCGCGATCAGGTCCACGACCAGGTCCTGGGAGCCGCCCTCGTCGACGTGCAGTTCCACGTCCGGGTGATGTTCGCGGAACTTGCGGAGCACGCCGGGCACCAGCGACGTGCACAGGCTCGGTGTGGCGCCGAGGCGCACCCGGCCGCGGCGCAGGCCGACGATCTCCTGGACCGCGTGCCGGGCCGCGTCCGCGTCCGTGACGATGCGGCGTGCCAGCGGCAGCAGCGTCTCGCCGACGGTCGTCAGGCGCACATTGCCGGGGTGGCGGTCGAAGAGCGGGGCGCCGAGCGTCGACTCCAGTGTGTGAATCTGCTTACTGAGTGTCGGCTGAGAAACCCCCAACTGGTCAGCCGCATGGGTGAAATGTCGGAGTTCTGCCACTGCGACGAAGTATCGGAGCTGTTGTAGCTGCACTCAGATAGCCTATGGCTATCGAGTCCATCGGTTTCATGCATTGGACGAATTCCGATGGCGTTCCTACGGTCAAGTTTGTGGCGGTAGATACCTCAGCCCCGGCCGGTAAGGCTGCGCGGCAGAAGGCCGGACCCGGGCGCCCCGCAGGCGCCCGCAAGCCGGCAGTCGGGCGCTCAAGCGCCCGCTCCACTGTTGTGCTCAAGATCATCATGGCGGTCAGCGGAATCGTCCTGGTGGGTTTCCTCTTCGCGCACATGGCTGGCAACCTCAAGATCTTTGTGGGCCAGGAGTCCTTCGATCACTACGCGCACTGGCTGCGGGAGATCGGCGAGCCCGCCCTCCCCCCGGTCTGGGCACTCTGGATCATGCGGGTCGGCCTGCTGGTCTCCGTGATCGCGCACATCGTGTCCGCGGCCGTGCTGACGGTCCGGGCCCGCAAGGCGCGCCCGGTGCGGTACGCGCACCGGCCCAAGGTGCAGGGCAGCTACGCGGCTCGGACGATGCGCTGGGGCGGGGTGATCGTCTTCCTCTTCATCATCTGGCACCTGCTGGACATGACCACCGGCACGGTGCACCCGGAGTTCGACCCGGCCAAGCCGTACGCCAACGTGATCTCCGCATTCGCGCCCGAGCGCTGGTACGTCACCGCGTTCTACGTGCTCGCGATCCTGGCCATCGGCTTCCACCTGCGGCACGGCATCTTCAGCGCGGTCCGCACGCTGGGCCAGCAGTCCGCCAGGGGTGAGCGCATCGCCAAGACGATCGCGCTCGTCCTCAGCGTGATCCTGGTGGCCGGCTTCCTCTCCGTCCCCTTTGCCGTGCTGACCGGGCTGGTGAGCTGATGACTTCCTTCTGGACCGAGGGCGACGCGATCGCCGACACCGCCGCGCCGGACGGGCCGGTCGAGACCCGCTGGGAACGGCGGCAGTTCTCCGCCAAACTGGTCAACCCGGCCAACCGCCGCAAGCTGACCGTGATCGTGGTCGGTACCGGCCTGGCCGGCGGCTCGGCCGCGGCCACGCTGGGCGAGGCCGGCTACCACGTCAAGTCGTACTGCTACCAGGACAGCCCGCGGCGCGCGCACTCGATCGCGGCCCAGGGCGGCATCAACGCGGCGAAGAACTACCGCAACGACGGCGACTCGATCTACCGCCTGTTCTACGACACGGTCAAGGGCGGCGACTTCCGCGCCCGTGAGTCGAACGTGTATCGCCTGGCCCAGGTCAGCGTGAACATCATCGACCAGTGCGTGGCGCAGGGCGTGCCGTTCGCGCGCGAGTACGGCGGCCTGCTCGACAACCGCTCGTTCGGTGGCACCCAGGTGTCCCGTACGTTCTACGCCCGGGGCCAGACCGGCCAGCAGTTGCTGCTCGGCGCGTACCAGGCGCTGGAGCGGCAGATCGCGGCCGGCAACGTGGAGATGCACGAGCGCCACGAGATGCTCGAACTGATCATGGTGGACGGCAAGGCGCGCGGCATCGTGGTCCGCGACCTGGTCACCGGCGAGATCAGCACCGAGGTCGCGGACGCGGTCGTGCTCGCCTCCGGCGGCTACGGCAACGTCTTCTTCCTCTCCACCAACGCCAAGGGCTGCAACGTCACGGCGACGTGGCGCGCGCACCGCAAGGGCGCGTACTTCGCGAACCCCTGCTACACGCAGATCCACCCGACCTGCATCCCGGAGTCCGGCTCGCACCAGAGCAAGCTCACGCTGATGTCGGAGTCGCTGCGCAACGACGGCCGCGTCTGGGTGCCGAAGAAGGCCGGTGACCACCGCGAGGCCGCGGACATCCCCGAGGACGAGCGCGACTACTACCTGGAGCGCATCTACCCGGCGTTCGGCAACCTGGTGCCGCGTGACATCGCGTCCCGCGCCGCCAAGAACGTCTGCGACGAGGGCCGCGGCGTCGGCCCCGGCGGTCTCGGCGTCTACCTGGACTTCGCGGACGCGATCACGCGTCTCGGGCAGCCCGCGGTCGAGGCCAAGTACGGCAACCTGTTCGAGATGTACGCGCGGATCACCGGCGAGGACCCGTACGTCACGCCGATGCGCATCTACCCGGCCGTGCACTACACGATGGGCGGGCTCTGGGTCGACTACGACCTGCAGTCCAACATCCCCGGCCTGTTCGTGATCGGCGAGGCGAACTTCTCCGACCACGGCGCGAACCGGCTCGGCGCGTCCGCGCTGATGCAGGGCCTGGCGGACGGCTACTTCGTGCTGCCGAACACGCTCGGCAACTACCTGGCGTCCGGGCCGTACCAGAAGGTCGACGCGAACCACCCGTCAGTGGTCGAGGCGCGTGCGCAGGTCGAGGAGCGGCTGCAGAAGTTCCTCTCGATCAACGGTGACCGCACCGTCGACTCCTTCCACCGCGAGCTCGGCCACATCATGTGGGAGTACTGCGGCATGGAGCGCACCGAGGAGGGCCTGACCAAGGCGATCGGCCTGATCCAGGCGCTCCGCGAGGAGTTCTGGACCCGGGTCAAGGTGCCGGGCGTCGGCGCCGAGCTCAACCAGAACCTGGAGCGGGCGGGCAGGGTCGCCGACTTCTTCGAGCTGGCCGAGCTCATGTGCGTCGACGCGCTGCACCGCGCGGAGTCGTGCGGCGGTCACTTCCGCGGCGAGAGCCAGACCGAGGACGGCGAGGCGCTCCGCCACGACGACGAGTTCAGCTACGTCGCCGCGTGGGAGTTCGCCGGTACCGGCGCCGCCCCCACGCTGCACAAGGAAGACCTCAACTTCGAGTACGTCCACCCCACCCAGCGGAGCTACAAGTAAATGAACCTCAAGCTGCGCGTCTGGCGTCAGAAGGGCCCGGAGGACAAGGGCCGGATGGTGACGTACGAGGTCACCGACATCTCCCCGGACGCCTCGTTCCTGGAGATGCTCGACGTCCTCAACGAGCGCCTCATCCTCGAGGGCGACGAGCCGATCGCGTTCGACCACGACTGCCGTGAGGGCATCTGCGGCATGTGCGGCATGATGATCAACGGCGTGGCGCACGGTCCGGAGCGGGCCACCACCACCTGCCAGCTCCACATGCGGCACTTCAAGGACGGCGACTCGATCGACATCGAGCCGTGGCGGGCGGCCGCGTTCCCGGTCATCAAGGACCTGGTCGTGAACCGCGGCGCGTTCGACGAGATCATCCAGGCCGGCGGCTACATCACGGCCCCGACCGGCACCGCGCCGGACGCCCACGCCACGCCGATCCCCAAGGCCGACGCGGACGCCGCCTTCGAGGCCGCCACCTGCATCGGCTGCGGCGCGTGCGTGGCCGCCTGCCCGAACGGCTCGTCCATGCTGTTCACCGCGGCCAAGGTCGCCCACCTGGGCCTGATGCCGCAGGGCCAGCCGGAGCGCTCCTCCCGCGTGATCAGCATGATCGAGGCCCAGGACGAGGCGGGCTTCGGCGGCTGCACCAATGCCGGCGAGTGCACCACCGTCTGCCCGAAGGGCATCCCCCTCAACCTGATCGGCCGCCTCAACGCCGACTACATCAAGGCCGTCTCCGGCCGCTGACCTGCCGCTTCACCGAGGGCGGCGCTCCCGAAACCCCAAACCCTTTGCCGGGGGTACGGATCGGGAGCGCCGCCTTTCCATGTCCTGGATTGTCCGGTCGGCGCTGCGCAAGGCAGGCCCCACCGCATCACCGTGTGTGGGCGGCTCCCGCGGGCAAACCTCGGGGCGGGCAAAGACTTCGCCGGCGCTCCGCTTTGCCCGCCCCGTCGGAGCCGGTTCGCGCGGGTCGGCCCAAGGCCGCGACTCCCGCCGCTGCCCGCTTGGGGCGGCGCGGCTCGCGATCAGACCGCAGCGGCCTGCCCGGCGGATGCGCAGGTCTCCGGGCTCGAGCGGGGAGCGACGCCCGCCGAAGGGACGGCGGAGATCGTTGTTGCGCTCCCTGCTCTTTCCGGTGGATTGAAACAGCAGTGAGCGCAACAGCGATCTCCTCGATGGCGCCTGCAGGCCCCGCCGGCGCCGGGCAGGTATCCATCGGTATCTGACCGCGGATCCTCGCGAGCAACGCAGGGCCGGTCTTCTGCGCATCGTCGTGGGGTCTGCGCGCGCCCGGGTCTTTCTGGACCACGGCGGGACCGGCTCCGAATCGGCGTGCGTAACGGAGCGAAGCGGAGGTGGAGCCCGCCGGAGGTTTGCCCGCGGGAGCAGCGCTGCCGCACCACGCCGGAAGCGGGAAGATCTGGGTCTGGATTTTGTCGCCGGTGAGGCGGGGAGGCGCGGTCCGGACGTTCGCGCCCGCGGATCCGGGTCTGGGGTCGCCCCCGGGCAGGCTCAAGTGCCCGCGGGAGCATGCGGGCCGGACCATGCCAAGGGCGCGAGCCGGGCGCGCACGAGCGCCACGACGAAGCCGGTTAACTGGATGGTGAAATGCCGCGAAGCGGGCAGGCGGGAGGTCAGCGGGCGCCGCGGGCGGAGAACTCGCGGACGGCGATGGCGTAGTCGCGCGGTTCGAGGGCCCAGGGGGCGGGTGCCGTCGGGGCGCTGTTGCGGTTGAGCTGGGCCTGGAGCGTGTCGACGGCGGCGGAGAGGCCGCTGAACGGGCGGGTGCGCCAGAGGTGTTCGCCGGCGGGGGCCACCTGGAAGAGGTCGTCCTCGATGAGGACCAGGCCGGCGCCGGCGAGACGCTGGAGGGCCAGTTCGACCTCGGCGCGCTGGGGCAGGCTACGGTGCAGGAAGTCGGCGGCGGAGAGCACGTCGGCCAGCGTGGCGCCGGCGGCGGGCAGGCCGATGGAGGACGCCCGGTCACGTTCGGTGCGGTCGGCGATGACCACCGCAACGAAGATCCACGCGTCGGACCAGGTCCAGCCAACGTCCCCCATGACGACATGATGCCCTGATCCCCCGAGACTCGTGAAGAAAGTGTGACTCGGCGATCATCAACATGACGCGCTCTTGACGAACCGATGAAGACGAACCGCCTGTCTGACCACTCAGGTAAGCGATCCGGCATCGAAACGGTTCAATCATTCCGAATTGATCACTGTTCCGGTGTGGCGACAACCTGAGCGAGGGCCGCGACCGTCAGGCGCGGGAGGAAGAGCTGGGTGAGCGGGCCGATCGAGAGCGCGTAGGCGACGGTGCCGACGCCGACCGCGCCGCCGAGCAGCCAGCCCAGCGCCAGCACGGTCACCTCGACCGCGGTGCGGACCAGTCGGATCGAGGCACGCGGGTGGCGGGCCACGTATCCGGTCATCAGGCCGTCGCGCGGGCCGGGGCCGAGGCGCGCGCCGATGTAGAGGCCGGTGGCGAACGCGTTCAGCACGATGCCGCCGATCAGGAAGCCGATCCGCATCCACATCGGGTCCGGCGTGGGGACCAGCCACAGCGCGGCGTCGACGACCAGGCCGATCACGATGACGTTGCACACGGTGCCGAGGCCGGGGCGCTGCCGCAGCGGGATCCAGAGCAGCAGCACCAGCACGCCGACCACGATCGTGACCGTGCCGAACGAGAGCCCGGTGCGGCGCGCGAGGCCCTGGTGGAACACGTCCCACGGGTCCAGCCCGAGGTGCGATTCGATCATGAAGGCCATGCTCACGCCGTACGCGATCAGCCCGGCCTGCAGCTGGGTGAAGCGCCGGGGGAAGCGGTCGCGGAGCGCGAGGGGCACGCCGGCCTGGTTGCTCACGGTGGTCATAAGTGCCACTCTGGTGGCCAATCATTCCCGATCAAAGGTCCAATTCTGCGGAGGTGGCTCATGTCGGTGGTGATCCGAGGCAGCCAATTGGCCCGGATGCTCGGTCAGTGGCACCCGCTGCCCGGCACTCGGCGCAGCCCGGAGTACGCCGCACTCGCCCAGGCCGTGCGCGGTCTGCTCTCCGACGGGCGGCTCGCGCTCGGCGTCCGGCTCCCGGCCGAACGGGAGCTGGCCGAGGCGCTGTCGATCTCCCGGACCACGGTCACCGCGGCGTACCGGGAGTTGCGCGAGACCGGCCACCTGGCCAGCCGTCGCGGCGCCGGCAGCTGGACCACGCTCCCGTCCGGCCACCGGGTCAGCACCACCGGGCTGTGGACGCCGAACGACGCGCTCGGCATGATCGACCTCGGTTGTGCCGCGCTGCCCGCGCCGCCGGAGCTGGTCCCGGCCGCGCGCGCCGCCGCGGACGAGCTGCCGTGCTACCTCGGCGACGCCGGCTATCACCCGACCGGCATCATCGAGCTGCGCGAGGCGATCGCGGAAGGGTTCCGGGCCCGCGGGCTGCCGACGAGCCCAGAGCAGATCATGGTCACCAGCGGTACGCAGCAGGCGCTCGACCTCGTGCTCCGGCACCACGTGGCGGTCGGCGCCGGCGTGCTGGTGGAGTCGCCGACCTACCCGAACGCGCTGGCCGCGCTGGCCGCCCGCCGGGCCCGGATCGGCACGCACGGACTCGACCCGGCCGCGGGCTGGGACGCGGAGATGCTGTTCAGCACGCTCAAGCAGACCCGGCCGCGGCTGGCGTACGTGATCCCGGAGTTCCAGAACCCCACCGGTCGCCTGATGCCCGTCGAACTGCGCGAGAAACTGGCGAGCGTGGCGCACTCCACCGGCACGGACGTGGTCGCGGACGAGTCCTTCGTGGACCTGCCGCTGGACGGCACGCCGATGCCGCCGCCGGTCGCCGCGTTCGACCGGCACTCACGCGTGCTGACCATCGGCGGCATGAGCAAGCCGTACTGGGGCGGCCTGCGCATCGGCTGGGTCCGCGCGTCCGCACCCGTGGTGCAGCGCCTCGCGGCCGCACGCGTCGGTGTCGACATGGGCAGCCCGGTGCTGGACCAGCTGGTCGCCGTGCAGCTGCTGCGCCAGCGCGAGACCATCGTCGGCGCCCGCCGACTGCAACTGGCCGCACAGCGGGACGCGCTGGTCGCGGCCGTGCGGGCGACGTTCCCGGAGTGGCGGGTGGTGGTCCCGTCCGGCGGCGTCACGCTCTGGGCCGAGCTGGACGGCCCGGTGTCGAGCGCGCTGTCGCACGCGGCCGAGGACGTGGGCGTGCGACTGGCGCCGGGCCCGCGGTTCGGGCTGGACGGGACGCTGGAGCGCTACCTGCGACTGCCGTTCACGCTGTCCGCGGAAGACCTGGTCGAGGCCGTCCGCCGGATAGCGGAGATCCGCTACGACCTGGACCGCATCCGGACCGGCTCCCGCTGGCGCACGCCGGAGGTCATCACCTGAGCGCTCGTCGCGCCCCACCTGAAACCGAGGATCAGGCAGGCGCGGGAGCGCTGGCGTGCGGGTGGGCAGGCGCGTGGGAGCGGGGCAGGGGGAGACGAAAGGCGGCGCTCCCGATCCGTACCCCCGGGGGAAGGGCTGGATCTTGGGGAGCGCCGCCCTCGGGGGAGGTCGGGTCAGAGGTGGGCGAGGGAGCCCTCGTACATGGACTCGATCTCGTCGGAGAAGTTGGCCTCGACGATGCGGCGCTTGATCTTCAGGGACGGGGTCATCTCGCCGTCCTCGATGGTCAGGTCGCGGTGGAGGACCGTGTACTTCTTGATGGTCTCCCAGCGGTTCAGGTGGTCGTTGAGCTGGCGCACGTAGTCGTCGACCATGGCCTTGACCTCGGGGGTGGCGACGATGTCGGCGTAGGACTTGCCCTCGTGCGCGGTACCCGCGGCCCAGCCGGCCAGCGCGTCGGGGTCGAGCGCGATCAGCATGGTGCAGAAGTTGCGGGACTGGCCGACGACCACGACCTGCGACGTGTACGGGCAGATGGCCTTGAACATGCCCTCGATGTGGGACGGCGCCACGTACTTGCCGCCGGACGTCTTGACCAGGTCTTTCTTGCGGTCGGTGATCTTCAGGAAGCCGTCGGGGTCGAGCTCGCCGATGTCGCCGGTGCGCATGAAGCCGTCCTCCGTGAACGCGGCGGCGGTCTCCTCCGGCAGGTTGTGGTAGCCGCGCATGACCGGGGCGCCGCGCAGCAGCACCTCGCCGTCGGAGTCGATGCGGCACTCCAGGTCGCCGAGCGGCTTGCCGACCGACCCGATCTTGACCTTCTCCGGGCGGTTGACGAAGTTGGCCGCGCTGGACTCGGTGAGGCCGTAGCCCTCCAGGATCGGCAGGTTCGCGGCCGCGAAGAACTCGGCGATCTGCGGGCTGAGCGCGGCGGAGCCGGAGACCAGCGCGCGCATGCGGCCGCCGAGCCGGGCCTGGAGCTTGCTGAAGACGAGCTTCTCCGCGATCGCGTACTTCGCCTTGAGCGAGGCGGGCAGCGGCTGGTGGGTCTGCTCGTGCGCGACCTTCTCCTTGCCGACGGACACGGCCCAGGTGAAGATCTTCGCCTTCAGGCCGCCGGCGGCGGTGCCGTTCGTGACGGCCTTGTTGTAGACCTTCTCGTAGACGCGCGGCGCGGAGCACATCAGCGTCGGGCGGATCACGGCGAGGTTGTCGATCAGCTTGTCGACCCGGCCGTCGACGTAGGTGGGCACGCCGACGTGGATGATGCCGCAGATCAGCGTCTTGCCGAACGAGTGGGACAGCGGCAGCCAGAGGTACTGCAGGTCGGTCTCGAGCAGCAGGCCGAGCTGGGACTGGGCCACGCCCTCCCAGGTCCAGCCGCGGTGCAGCAGCTCCACGCCCTTGGGCCGGCCGGTGGTGCCGGACGTGTAGATCAGCGTGGCCAGGTGGTCCGGCGTGATGCTCTCCACCACGCGGTCGATCATGGACGGGTCCGCGGCCAGCTCCGCGCGGCCCTTCGCCTCCAGGTCGGCCAGCGTGAGCTGCGGGATCGGCGCGTGCGGGTCGGCCTGGCCGTCGATCAGGACCACGTGGGTGAGCGCGGGCAGCGTCGCGCCGGTCATCTTGGCGGCCTGGACCGGGTCCTCCGCGATCAGGACCTTGGACCCGGAGTCGCTGACGATGAACGTGGCGTCCGCGGCCTCGGTGGTGGGGTAGACCGTGGTGGTGGCGCCGCCGGAGAGCATGACGCCCAGGTCGGCGAGCACCCACTCCAGGCGCGTGGTGGACAGGATCGCGACCCGGTCCTCCGCGCCGACGCCGAGCGCGCGCACGCCGGCCGCGATCGCCTTGGCACGCTCTCCCACCTGCGCCCAGCTCAGCCAGACCGGGCCCGAATCGTCCGCGCTGGGGTGCGCGAACGCGTGCCGGTCGGGCGTCGCGGCCACCCGCTGCAGCAACATGTCCGCAATTGACCGGTAAGGAACGTCAAGGGTCATATCGGCCGCCTCTGGTGGGATATGTGAACGTGACCGGCGTCTCGTTAAATCTGTGTTACCGAAGGGTATTGCGGCGGCGGCCGTTCGTCGAGACCCGAATTCACACAGCGTGTGGCCCTTGTGCCGGGAAGCGGATGATCAAGTTGGTCATTCGACGAGGTAACCCACGGTTTGTGCGGAATGACCCTCAGAGCCGGAAATTGGCGGTACGCAACCGGTCCGCGACCCCCTCGGCCGCCTCGATCTGCACCCGGGCCGCGCGTTGCCGGCCCGCGATGAACAGGACCAGCTCGCCCGGTGCGCCGATCAGCCGTGCCGGTTCGCCGCCCGTGCCCGCGGTGATCTCCCCGAGGCCGGGCGCCTGCAGCGTCAGCGAGGCCGGGTAGCGCCGCAGCGCGAACCGGGCGAAGAGGCGGACGTTGCCCCAGAGCGCGCGCTCGAAGTCCGGGTCTAGCGCGCGGGGCTGCCAGCCGGGTGCGCCGCGCCGCACGTCCTCATGGTGGATGAAGAACTCGCCGGTGTTCGCGTACGGATCGGCCAGCGGATTGCTCTGCGGGCTCCACCACGGCGGGTTGCGCAGCTGCGAGATCAGGTCCTCGAACGGCTGCGCGGCGCGTCGGCGTAGCACGCGCTCGCCGTACCCCCGCATGGGTGGGATGAAGTTCCCGAGGCCGGCGATCGGTGCGCGTTCCCGGACGATCAGGTGTGCGGCCAGGTCACGGGCGTTCCAGCCCTCGCAGAGCGTGGGTGCGTCCGGTCCGACGGAGTGCAGAAGATCGGCGAGCGCGGCCCGTTCGGTCATCGAATGACGCGTCATGGGGCTGATCCTAGAACCGTCCGGTCCGGACGGCCGCGCTGTGAACGCGGCCACACAGGGGCGGTCACCGGGCATCGCGCGCGCAGGAGTAAACATTGGTAAGGGATTGAAACGGTTGTAACGCTTACCGGCTGCCAGGCCGGCGGGCGCGGCCGAGGCGGGGGATCTACGGGGTGAGTGTCACCGAAGACACCAGCAGGACGAGCAGGTCCGGCGGCGATGTGCTGCTGCGTGGCCTGCGCATTCTCGGTGACGGCATCGCGGCGGAACCGAGGCTGTTCGCGGTCTCGGTGGCCGGCAGCGTGCTGCACGGTGCGATGCTGGTCGGCAATGCGTACGTGATCGGCGCGATCGTCGGGCGGGTGATCACGCCCGCGTTCGCGGAGAACCGCGCGGACGTCGGCGCGCTCGGCCTGGCCGCGGCCGTGCTGCTCGGCATCAGCGGCCTCCGGGTGGCCGCCATGTTCGCCCGCCGGCTCGCGGCCGGCGCCATGATGTTCCGCCTCCAGGCCGGGTACCGGGAACGGATCACCCGCCGATACCTGGAGCTGCCGCTCGCCTGGCACCAGCGCAACTCGGCCGGCTCGCTGCTGTCCACGGCCACCTCCGACGTGGAGGCCGCGGTCCAGCCGTTCGCGCCGCTGCCGCTCGCGGTCGGCACGGTCGTGATGCTGATCGGCGCGCTCGGCAGCGTGCTCTGGACCGACTGGGTGCTCGGCCTGGTCGGGCTGGTACTGGTGCCGTCGCTGTTCGCGCTGAACGTGGCCTACTCCCGGCGCATGTCGCCACGCCAGATGCGCGCGCAGAAGCTGCGCGCCGGCGTCGCCGAGATCGCGCACGAGAGCTTCGACGGCGCGCTGGTGATCAAGACGATGGGCCGGGAGCGTGCGGAGACCGCACGGTTCGCGGCCCGGGTCGGCGAGCTGCGCGACGCGCTCATCGCGGTGGGACGGCTGCGCGGCCTCTTCGACCCGCTGATGGACTCGCTGCCGAGCGTGGGCACGATCGCGGTGCTGCTGCTCGGCACCTGGCGGCTGAGCACCGGCGCGATCACCGTGTCCCAGCTGGTCAGCGTCGCGTTCCTGTTCACGGTGCTGGCGTTCCCGCTGCGTGCGATCGCCTGGCTGGTCGGGGACCTGCCGCGCGGTGTCGCCGGTTACGAGCGGGTGCACGCGGTGCTCGCGGCCGAGGGATCCACCCGCTACGGCGCCGTCGATCATGACGTCACCGGCCCGGCGAGCCTCACGTTCGAGGACGTCGACTTCACCTACGCGACCGGCGAGCAGGTGCTGTCCGGCGTGACGCTGGCGGTGCCGGCCGGGAAGACCGTGGCGCTGGTCGGCCCGACCGGGTCCGGCAAGTCCACGATCGCGTCGCTGGCGGTCCGGCTGGTCGACCCGGACGCCGGCACGGTCCGCCTCGACGGCGCGGACCTGCGCACGCTCACCGCGGAGTCGCTGGCTCGCAGCGTCGCGCTGGTCCCGCAGCTGCCGTTCGTGTTCGACGACACGGTCCGGGCGAACATCGCGCTCGACCGGCCGGCCGCGGACGACGCCGAGGTGTGGGCCGCGCTGCGGCTGGCCCAGATCGACTCGTTCATCGCCGGGCTGCCCGAGTCGCTGGACACCGAGGTCGGCGAGCGCGGCACCTCGCTCTCCGGCGGGCAGCGGCAGCGGCTCACGCTGGCCCGCGCGCTGGCCGGCCGGCCCCGGCTGCTGATCCTGGACGACGCGACCAGCGCGGTCGACCCGCGCGTGGAGGCCGCGATCCTGGGCGCGCTGCGCGCCTCGGCCGGCGAGGGCGCGAGCATCCTGGTCGTCGCGTACCGGCGGGCCACGATCGCGCTCGCCGACGAGGTGGTCTACCTGGAGAACGGGCGGATCCTGGCGCGCGGCACGCACAGCGAACTGCTGGCGACCGTGCCCGGTTACAAGGACCTGGTCACGGCCTACGAGAAGGCGGAAGCACTCAATGACTGAGGACGAGGGCACCTACGCCACGCTCCGGCGCGGGCTTGCGCTCTCGCCCGAGCTGCGCGGCGGGCTGGCCGGCACGCTGGTGCTCGCGCTGATCTCGATGATCGGCCGGGTCGCGGCGCCGATCGCGATCCAGCAGGGCATCGACAGGGGGATCACCGCGCCCGGCGGCCCGCACGTGGGCACGGTCGCGATCATCGCCGGCACCACGCTCGCGGTGCTGGTGGTCACCACGGCCAGCGGCTACTGGATGATGCGCCGGCTGTTCACGGTCAGCGAGACCGCGCTGGCCGGGCTGCGGGTGCGCACGTTCCGGCACGTGCACGACCTGTCGATGCTGCACCAGCAGTCCGAGCGGCGCGGCTCGCTGGTGTCCCGGGTGACCAGCGACGTCGACCAGATAACGACGTTCCTGCAGATGGGCGGCGTGCAGCTGATCGTCAGCGGCGGCCAGCTGATCGTCACCACCGTGGTGATGGCGATCTACTCGTGGCAGCTGACGCTGGTGGTGTTCGCCGCGTTCGTGCCGGCCGCGATCGTCATCCGGGCCTATCAGAAGCGGCTCGCGGGCGCGTACGGCGAGGTCCGCGCGCGGATGGCCGCGATGCTGGCGGTCGTGTCCGAGAGCGTGGTCGGCGCCGCGGTGATCCGGGCGTACGGCATCTCCGGGCGTACCGAGGGCCGGCTGGACAAGGCGATCGGCGACGTGCGCGTGCGGCAGAGCTCCGCCATGAGGACCAGCGTCACCAGCTTCTCCACCGGCGAGGTGGCGACCGGTCTGGCGCTGGCCGGCGTGGTGTGCGCGGGCGTGGCGCTCGGCGTCGGCGGCAGCCTGACGATCGGTCAGCTCACGGCGTACCTGTTCCTGGTCACGCTGTTCATCCAGCCGGTGCAGATGGCCACCGAGATGCTCAACGACGCGCAGAACGCGATCGCGGGCTGGCGCCGGGTGCTGGACGTGCTGGACGTGCAGCCGGACGTCGCGGACCCGGGCGAGACGGGCACGCAGCTGCCGGACGGGCCGCTGGACGTGCGGTTCGACGCGGTCAACTTCCACTACCCGGACGGGCCGCGCGTGCTCCAGGACGTGTGCGTGGACATCACGGCGAAGACCAAGGTCGCGGTGGTCGGCGAGACCGGCAGCGGCAAGACCACGTTCGCGAAGCTGCTCACCCGCCTGATGGACCCGACGGCCGGGCAGGTGCTGCTCTCCGGCACGCCGCTGACCACGGTCCGGTTCGACTCGCTGCGCGCGCGGGTGGTGATGGTGCCGCAGGACGGCTTCCTGTTCGACGCCACGATCGCGGAGAACGTGCGGTTCGCCCGGCCCGGCCTGACCGACGAGGAGCTGGTGGCCGCGTTCGCGGAGCTGGGCCTGGCGGACTGGCTGGGCGCGCTGCCCGCGGGCACGGCGACGCGGGTCGGCGAGCGCGGCGAGGCGCTGAGCGTGGGGGAGCGGCAGCTGGTGGCGCTGGCCAGGGCGTACGTCGCGGACCCGGACCTGCTGGTGCTGGACGAGGCGACGTCCGCGGTCGACCCGGCGACCGAGGTGCGGTTGCAGCAGGCGCTGGACACGGTGACCCGCGGCCGGACCACGATCGCGATCGCGCACCGGCTCTCCACCGCCCAGGCCGCGGACGAGGTGCTGGTCTTCGACGCGGGCCGGATCGTGCAACGCGGTCCGCACGACGAACTGCTGAAAGAGCCGGATTCGGTGTACGGCAAGCTGTACGCCAGCTGGTTGGAGCAGACCCGCTAGGTGCTCTTGACCGTGTTGCCACGGATCCGCCGGCCCGCGGGAGCACGCGCCCAGCTGCCGCCCCGACCCCCGCCCCTGTCAGGAGTAGACGCTCTACTTCCGGCGGAAGCGGGAGAATCCGCTTCTAGATTTTGATCTTGGTTCCGAAAAACGAAAGCGTTCCGCCGGCCGTGGGGCCTGAAGCCACGGCCGGCGGAACGGGACCCGGGACGGATCAGCGCGCGTAGAACTCGACGACCAACTGCTCGTCGCACAGCACCGGGATCTCGGTGCGAGCGGGGCTGCGCAGAACGGTGGTCTTGAGCTCGTCCAGCGAGGTCGACAGGTACGGCGCGGTGGGGCCGTCCACGTGCGCGCCGGTCGCCGCCACCTGGAACGGCGGCTTCACGCGGCTGCGCTCGCGGACCTCGATGATCTGGCCCTCCTTCAGCCGGTACGACGGCCGGTCGACCTTCTTGCCGTCCACGGTGAAGTGGCCGTGGGCGACAAGCTGGCGGGCCTGGTAGATCGTCCGGGCCATGCCCGCGCGGTGCACGGTGGCGTCGAGACGGCTCTCCAGGATCTGCAGCAGGTTCTCGCCGGTGCGACCCTGCTTGCGCACGGCGTCGTCGAACGCGCGCCGGAGCTGGGTCTCGGAGATGTTGTACTGGTGCCGCAGCCGCTGCTTCTCCAGCAGCCGGACCTGGTAGTCCGACGGCTTCTTACGGGACCGCCCGTGCACGCCCGGCGGGTACGGCCGCTTCTCGAAGTACTTGACGCACTTGCGGGTCAGCGGCATGCCGAGGGCACGGGAAATGCGGACCTTGGGTCTGGCTTGGTTCACGTGATGCGCTCCCAGAGGTGGTTTGTCCGCGGACCCGGGGGCTGATTGGCTTCCCGGGCCGAGTAAGTTAGCCTTCCCTTACTAAGGCAAGCCTAACGTAAGTCGGAGGGACCAGAACATGCACCCCAGCCCCGCCGAGGTCGCCCGAACGCTGGCCGCCGGTCGGCTGCCCGGCAGCGCGACGATCGCCTGCCGTCCCGGCCCGCACCCCGTCCGGCACGTCACCGACGGCGCAGGCCGGGTGCTCATGCTCAGCCGCCGCGACGGCACGCTCACCGAGGCGCTGATCCCGACGGACGGCGCGGACGACACCGCGATGGTGCTCGACGTGACGGACGTGCCCCCGGTCGCCGGCGCGCCGTCGCTGGGCCGCGCCTGGATCGCCGGCTGGGCCGTCGCGCTCACCGGCGAGGAGGCGCGCGAGGCCGCGATCGAGTTCGCCGCCGTCGACCCGACGGGTGACCTGCTCGACGTGTCCGGCGAGTTCGTGCTGCACCGGCTGGACGTGGCCGAGGTCCGCCTGGAGCGCGGCGGCGTGACCATCGAGGTCGACCCGGACGAGTACGCGGAGGCCGAGCCGGACCCGCTGCACGCCATCGAGTGGGACCTGCTCAGCGACCTCGCCGACCACCACGAGCCCGAGGTCACCGTCTTCCTGAAGGCCCAGCTGGACAAGGCCGGCATGCCCTACGACGGCCGTGAGCCGCGCGTGGTGCGGATGGACCGGTACGGCATGCTCGTCGACATCGGCGCGGCCAAGGCGGTCCGGCTCGCCTACGCCCACCCGGTCGCGGACCGCGCGGAGCTGGCCCGCCTGCTGCACCCGGTGCTCTGCCCGCGCTGCTCGGCGGACTCGGCCTCGTCACACGCCGCTTAGGTCACCGGTCAGATAGCGCTGCACGGTCGGGCCCATCGCGGCCGCGATCGCCTCCGGCGAGGTCGACGCGAGCGGCTCCAGCCGGATCACGTACCGCATCATGATCAGGCCACCGATCTGCGACGCGATCAGGCCCGACCGCAGCGGCGCCTCCTCGGGATCCACCTTGAGCTCCGTCATCGCGCGGCGCAGGACCTGCGTGGTGATGAACTCGCGGAACAGGCGCGCGGTCCAGTCGTTCGTGACCGCGGACCGGATCAGCGCCACGCCCGCCTTCCCGGCCGGGCCGTCCCACACGCGCAGGATCATCCGGATCATCCGCTCGCCCACGCCGTCGAGGCCGCCGGCCAGCACGTCCGGCAGCAGCTGGGCCGGGTCGATCGGCGCCTCCATCGCGGCCAGGAACAGCTGGTCCTTGGTGCCGAAATAGTGGTGCACCAGCGCCGGATCGACCTCGGCCGCGGACGCGATCGCGCGGATCGACGCCTTGTCGAAGCCCCGTTCCGCGAAGGCCGACCGTGCCGCGCCGAGAATCGCCTCCCGGGTGTCCGGATTACCCGGCCTGCGCCCGGACCGTCCTGCCATGTGCGGAGCTCCCTTGATCTATGCGGTGTGCCCCTCCATGGTCCGTCATGCGGTCCGGCGACGCAGGGTCGCGGCCGCCAGCATCAGCGCCAGCAGGCTCGCCACGCAGACCACGGCCAGGTCACGCCACATCGTGCCGGTCGGATCCGGATGCGCGCCGACCTCCTGCAGCGCCTCGACCGCGTAGGACATCGGCATCACGTCGCTGACCGCGCCCAGCCAGCCGGCCATCGCGTCCCGCTCCACGAACAGGCCGCACAGCAGCAGCTGCGGCGCCACCACGACCGGCATGAACTGCACGGCCTGGAACTCGGTCCGCGCGAACGCGCTGCAGAACAGGCCCAGCGCCACGCCCAGCACCGCGTCGGCCACCGCGATCAGCACGACCAGCGCGGTGTTCCCGGCCGTTTCCAGACCCATCAGGAGGTACGCCGCGGCGGTGGCGACCGCGGCCTGCACGGTCGCGGCCAGGCCGAACGCGATGCCGTAGCCGAACAGCAGGTCCAGCCGGCCCAGCGGCGTGGTCAGCAGGCGCTCCAGCGTGCCCGAGGTGCGCTCGCGCAACATCGCGATGCTGGTCACCAGGAACATCACCACGAACGGGAAGATGCCCAGCATGGTCAGCGCGACCCGGTCGAACGCGCGGGGCTGTCCGTCGTACATGAAGTAGAGCAGCGCCAGCAATGCGGTGGGGACGACCACCAACAGCGCCACGGTACGGCGATCGTGGCGCAGCTGACGCAGGATTCTCAGGGCCGTCGCGATGATCATGCGTGCGCCTCCGTCCGGATCAGCTCCAGGAACGCCTGCTCCAGGTCGTCCTGCCGGGTGGCCGCGCGGATCGCCGCCGGCGTGTCGTCCGCGATCAGGCGGCCCTCGCGGATCAGCAGCAGCCGGTCGCAGCGGCCGGCCTCGTCCATCACGTGGCTGGAGACCAGCAGCGTCACACCCTCCGCGGCCAGCGCGTGGAATCTCGCCCACAGGTCGACGCGCAGCACCGGGTCCAGGCCCACGGTCGGCTCGTCCAGCACCAGCAGGTCCGGGCGGCCGACCAGCGCGCACGCCAGCGAGGCCCGGTTGCGCTGCCCGCCGGAGAGGCTGCCGACGAGCTGGTGTGCCGCGTCCTCCAGCCCCACGGCGGTGACCGCCTTGTCCGCCTCCGGCTTCGGCAGGCCGTGCAGGGCGGCGAAGTAACGCGCGTTCTCCCGGACGGTCAGGTCGGCGTAGACGCTCGGCGCCTGCGTCATGTACCCGATCCGGCGGCGCAGGGGTTTGCTGCCGGCGGGCTCGCCCAGGACCGTGACGGTGCCGCTGCGGACCAGCTGGACGCCGACGACGGCACGCATCAGCGTGGTCTTGCCGGAACCGGACGGGCCGAGCAGGCCGGTGACCTGGCCGCGGGGGATGGTGCAGGACAGGCCGTGCAGGACGTGCTTTCTGCCGCGGGCGACGACGAGGTCGTCGATCTCGATGGCGGTCTCCATGGCCGTACCCCCTCGTGGGGTGTGTAATTCAACGGGTGTTGAAATGCACGGTAGACCTGCGCGTCCCTCCTGGCAACGCCGAAACGCCCCCGGCGGCGTGACCGCGGGGGCGCTTCGGGGTCCTGGCTTTTCCCAGGGCTTTCGGGCTTCAGAGGGCGAGAATGCGGTCCAGGAACTCGCGGTAGCGGCGCATCGCGATCCGCATGCTCTCGGTGTCCGGCGTGGCGTTCGTCTTGTGCGGGTCCAGGCCGGCCTGCTCCGCCAGCAGCGAGTCGGCCAGGTCGTGCACCGCGTTCGCGCACACGGTCTGCGCCTGCGCCAGCGCGCCCACCGGGTCGTCCACGAACTGCGCCTTGATCTCATGCCACTGCTGCCGGAACGGCGCCGCCGCCTCGTCCGTCCACACCGAGATCGGCGTCTCCACGACGTCCCCGGGGCGCAGCTGCGGCGCGTCCGGGTCGTCCTTCTCGGTGGTCCGGTCGTCGTCGCGGTCCAGATTCGTGCTCAGCAGAGTCACGTCGTCATCCCCATAATCCTCGTCGTCATCACGTGCACGATCGTCGAACGGTACGGGCCGGGCGGGCTCGTGGGTGGGCTCGTGGGCCGGCTCGTGGGTGGGCTCGGGCTCGAGGGCATCAGGCTCGGGCTCGGGATCGGTGTTCGCGTCGGTCGGGCCGAGGTCGTGTTCGTCCATGGCTGCCATGGCGGCCTCGGTGGTGCCGGCCCATCCGCCGGTGACCGGCGGTTCGACCGGGGTGCGTGCCCATGTCGTCCGTGCGGAGTCCCGCTCGTCATCGTCCGCATCATGTGCGTCGTGCGGGTCGGCGGCCTGGGAGGCTGACTCCAGCTCGTCCGGTGGCGCCTCGGTGGCGGGCACATTCCCGTGGGCCGGCGTGCCTGTTTCGCTCTCCTGCGCGGCTGCTTCCGTTTCCTGCGGGTCCGGTTGCACGACCGATGCGGCGGCTGCGGTCACGTCCGCATCGTGCGCGACCGCGGTCGGCGTCTCCGCGGTCGGTGTCTCCGCGGTCGGTGTTTCCGCGGTCGGCGTTTCCGCGAGGTCCGTTTCTGCGATCCGGGCAGGATCCGTGTCGTATATGTCTGGTGGGTTCGGGTCTGTACCTGGTGTGTCGGTGGTGGCAGCGTTTACGAGCTGCGTGTCTGCCCAGGCCGGCTTCGCGTCCAGTGTCGGCTCCGCGTTGTCGGTGGCTGCGAGTGCCGGCTCCGCGTCCTGCACTTCGGCGAAGACCTCTTCTGCTGCGGACGGTTCTGCAGAGGCCGGATCTCCGTCGCGGTGGAACTCGCCATGCACGACGTCGCCCTGTGCGGCGGTGGCGGCGAGCGAGTCCACATGTTGCGTGCCTGCGGAATCTGCTTCGGTGTCGTGCTCAGCCACCCGCGTCGCGTCGGTGTCGTATGCGGCGGCGCCAGCCGACCTCGCCTCCTCCATGCTCACGAGGTCATGCTCTGTGAGCTGCGCCGATCCGTGATCCGGCTCTGTGGCCCGCGCCGATCCGTGATCCGGCTCTGTGAGCTGCGCCGATCCGGGGTCGGGCTCTGTGGGCTGCGTCGATCCGCGGGCTGGCTCTGTGAGCTGTGGATCTGGGGCGTTCGGTGCCGTGATCTCGGCGACGGCGGGTTCCGGTTCCATGACCTGTGCGTTCGCGAGGTGCGACTCCGTGAGTTGCTCGGCTGCCGCGTCCGGTTCCGTGATCGGTGTGTCCGTGGCGGTGGGGAGTTCGACGTCCGCGCTCGTATCGGTCGCGGTCTCCGCCTGCGCGTCCGTCGTCGGCACGGGGATGCGTCGCTTGGCCGGCGATGCCGGCGTGTAGACGATGCTGCCGGCCTTCCGGGCTCCCGAGCGAAGCGCGGCCACGGCCGCACCGATCTCGGCACTTCGCTCGGAGGAGAGGCTCACCCCACCCGACGCCGCCGGACGAATGGCCGCGGGCCCGGGTTCGGCCGGATTCCGCTCCCCGGCAGGCGCCGCAGCCGCCGTCGGCAAACCGGTGGCCACCTCGGAGCCGGCGCTGGCTTCCGAGCCGACGCTGGCTTGCGGGCCGGGGCTGGCGGCTTCCGAGCCGACAGTGACCGCAGAGCCGGCTGGCGCTTCAGAACTGGGTGCGTCCCCGGTGTCGGCTGCTGCTTCCGTCCAGGGGCCGGCTGCGGCCAGAGCGCCCCTTTCGCCCAGGCCGTCGTGTTCCTGTTGCTCGCGCTGAGCGTCTTGCTCGCGCAGGGCGTCTTGCTCGCGCAGGGCGTCGGCCGTGGCCTCGGCGGACAACGTCGTTTCGTTTCGATCCCGGGTGGTGTCCGTGGCGAGGGTGTGGGCGCCGGTACGTTCCCGCAGCGCCTCCGCGATCGCCGCGATGACCTCGACCGGTGTCTCGTCGTCCCGATGAAGGTCTTCGGCGGGATCCGCCCGCCGGCGACCCGCGCGTGTCGGCCGCGCATCGTGATCGGCAGCCGGCCGCGCGTCGGTCTGCTCGGCGAACGCGCCTGCCTCGTCCCGGTCGGCCGGAAGATGGAAAGGCTGCAGGCGGGTCGCATTGACCCACACCGGAGCCGGGTGTTCAGTCCCGGAACCGCTCATGTCGGCGTCGGGATCCAGTTCCGCGTCCAGTTCCGGACCCGCCTGGATGCCGGCAGCCTCGTCTGCCTCGCCGTCCGCGATCCACGACGTCGTGCTCCCGGTCGCCGCTTCGTCGCCTGCCGTCAGCGTGGTGGACTCAGCCGGCCCGGCTTCCACCGGCTGATCGGCTTCCGCGATGCGATCGATTCCCGCGTCCGACTCAGCCGCTGCCATCTGGCCGGCCTCCGCGATCGGCCCGTCTTCGATGGCCGGTCGATTTCCGGCAGCGGACGATTCGACCGTGACCGGTGTGGTGTCCGCGTTCGCGTCTGGTCCGGAATACGTCGTTTGTATGTTTTCTGAGCGGGGGCTGGCGCCCGGTGCGGCTCCCGCGGCTGCCTCCAACTCGATGCCGGGCGGCAGTGGGCCCAGCGCCATGTCGAAGCCCGGCGTTGATGCCACCCTCGTGATCAACTCGCCGTCAGCAGACAACTCGTTCCCCACCGCCAGATCGGCGTCCGCTCGTCCGGCCTCTGCTCGTCCGGCGTCCGCCAGATCGGCGTGTGCTTGCCCGGGGTTCGCCAGATCGGCATCCGTCCGCCCGGGGGCCGTCCGCCCGGCGTCCGCCAGGTTCGCTTCCGCTAGATCGGCTTCCGTCATATCGGTGGCGGCCGTCGAGTCGGTGCGTGGGGTCGGTGCGGCCTCCACGGGTAGGTCGTTCTCCGCTACCTGTGCACTTTCCGCGAGCGGTTGCGGACCCTCCGTGAGCGGCGCCGTCTTTGCCGGGGCGTCGCTCGTCGCCGGCACGGCCGCTGTGGCCGGCTGGAAGACCTCAAGATGAATCTCCACCGGCGGCCTGGTCCTGGCGGTGGTCGTCGCTGCGCCGTCGGGACCGGCATCCGCCGCTCCCAGCGGCGGCAGCGCTTCACCGTCAGCGGATGAAGCCCCAGAATTCTCCGCCTGACCATGACGGGCCACTCCGTCATGGCTGTCTGCCCGGCGGAAGGAGTTCGCCTGGTCGGCGGCGTCCGTCAGGGAGTGTGCGCCGGCCTGACCCGGGACTTGATCATCTTCCTGCATTCGGACCGCTGCCAGGTCCTGCGGCCGGGTCTGTTCCTCGGAATCCGTCGGGTAGCGATCGTCGTACTGGTCGCCCCGGTCCGACTGTCGGCGGCGGTCCACCCGAGTGGCGTCGTCCACCCGGGTGGCGTCGTCCGTGCGGGCGGCGTCGTCCGCGTGAGTGGTGCCGACCACCCGAGTGACGTCGACCGTGCGGGCGGCGTCGTCGTCCATGCGGGCGGTGCCGTCCACAGGAGTGGCGTCGTCCGTGAGAGCGGCGTCGTCCGCACCGCCGTGGCGGGTCGATCGGCTCTCGCCGGTCGTCGCGCGGTGGCGGTCGGCCTCGGCATCGTCGATGCGGGCCGGATGGTCCCCGTCGAGGACGTCGTCGCTGGGCGACGGTCCCTCCGCACCGGACTGCACCGGTGGCTCGGTGGCGGGCCCGGCGGCGGTCTCGTCCGGAACCGGCTGCCAGGTGCGCTGCGGCCCGCGCGCCGGGCCGGCATCCGTGCCGATCAGATCCGTGTCGGTGTCAGTACCGCGGGATTGTGCCGGTACATCGGTGCGGACTGTCTCGCCCGTTCGTACTGGTGCAACGGTGAGCGCGGAAGGAGGCAAATCCGCGTCCCCCGAGTCGTCCGGCGCGGTGCGGGGAGCGACGGGCCAGCCTGCGGCCTGGGGATCCTCGTCGATGCGCGGCGCGTAAGGGCTGTTGAGGTCGTGTGCGGGCAGGGGTGCCGGATCGGTTACCGGTGTCGATCCGCCGAACGGGGACCACGGGCTCCGCGCGGTGTCCGGGATGGACGGAATCTCCGGGATGAACGGCTTGCCGCCCCACGGCTCCTGAGCCGGCCGGTCCGGGCTCGGGGCCGGCGGCGCGAACGCCGCACCCTCCGATGCCGGTCCTCTGTTCTGTGCGGTGCTCTGTACCGGTACGGACGGACCGGCGGCGCCGTTACCACCGGCGGGAACCCCGGGCCCGGGAGCACCACCCTGGCTCGGCACGAATCGCCTGGTCCCCGGCCGGACGCCCGGCGTGATGGGCTGCAGCCCGCCGAGGTTCCGGCCGGCCTCACCCGGCTGCGTCACCGGGCTTCGATCGGCAGTGTCTCTCCCCGTGTGCTCCCCGGGATCGGCGAGATCGACCGGACCGGCGGGCTCTGCCTGCGCACTCAGCGGCGCGAACTCGGCCGGAGGCTTCGGCGCCGCGCCCGGCCCACCGCGGGCCTCCGGTACCGGCAGCCCCATCGCCCTGGTCGCATCCGGGTCGTCGGGAACGAAGGCCCCCATCGCCGTGGTCGCCTCGGGATCGTCCGGAACAAGGGCCGTGGTCGCCTCCGGATCGTCCGGCGCCGCGGCTTCGGACCCGCCTGCGCCCTGCACCCCCAGCGCCCTGGTCGCGCCCGGATCGTCGGCCAGGGAGATCGCCTGCGTCGCCTCGGCCGGCGTGTCGCCGAACGTGGATTCGTCCCCCGATGTGGGCCCGGCCGGCTGCACCGGAATCGGACCGGAGCCCGCCGGGTGCAGGTTCGCCGGGGAGAGACCGGACCAGGAGGCGAGGTCGACGACGGAGGAGCGCTGCTCGCGCGGGTCGCCGAACTGCTCGGTCTCCCAATCGTCGTCGTCGCCGTAGTCGTAGAAGCCGTCGCCGCGCCCGATCGGCACCGTCGGCGGCTCGGCCGGAGTGGGCGCCGGCGCCCATGGGCTCGGCGCGCCCCACGGATTGCCCGGCCGGTCGATGAGCTGTGACATGTACGGAGGGAGCGGCGCGTCCGAGGCCTGGGTGGCCTCGGCGCCGTCCTCGAAGAACGCAGCGCTGTCCGCCGCCTGCCGCGGATGCGGAACCGGACGCCCGTGCGCCTGCCAGCCGGGCGTGGCGTCCTCAGGGCCTTCGCCGGCTCCGGAGGGGGGCGTCGGGGGCATGGGGGTTCTCCGTCCGCTCGTGAGGTGAGGCGAACGGTACCCGCCACGCGTGATCGACACAGCACCCCGGAGGGGCCTTTGCGCGGTAAAATGTCTGACTTAATGCGCGGCCGGGCGTTTTCCGACCCCGCTCCCCAGGGCCGATCGGTCACGCTGAGACACCGCACGAAATCCGCCCGCGACACCGCACGAAATCCGCCCGGGGCACCGCAGGAAACCGCCCGCGACGCCCCGGCCACCGCAGCCCGCCGCTCGACTGTGGCGCGCGGAACCCGGCCGGGTCATCGACCGGCCGACGGGATGCGGAAGAATCGAGAACTGTGCCAGACATCAGTGAATCCACACCGCCCGCCGTCCTGGATCCCGCCATCGCCGCGCGCCTGAGCCGTACCCCCGATGGCCTGTTCGCGGCCGTGGTGCGCGAGCACGGCTCCGGCGACGTCCTGATGCTGGCGTGGATGGATGACGAGGCGCTGCGCCGCACGCTGGCGACCGGGCACGCCACCTACTGGTCGCGCAGCCGCGGGGAGTACTGGGTGAAGGGCGAGACCTCCGGTCACCGGCAGTACGTGAAGGCCGCCGCGCTCGACTGTGACGGCGACGCGCTGCTGCTCACGGTCGAGCAGGTCGGCCCGGCCTGCCACACCGGCACCCACAGTTGCTTCACCAACGACCTGACGATCCAGCAGCAGGGAGCCCCCGCATGACGAGCGGCGCCGTTCACCCCGACGAGACCACCTTCCGGGCCGGTATTCGGGACGGCGGCCACCGGGTCGTGCCGGTGACCCGCAAGCTGCTGGCCGACGCGGAGACGCCGGTCGGCGTCTACCGGAAGCTGGCCGGCGGGCCGGGCACGTTCCTGCTGGAGTCCGCGGAGCAGGGCGCGGCCTCGGCCGGCACCGCCTGGTCGCGGTACTCGTTCGTCGGCGTCCGCAGCGCGGCCACGCTGACCGAGCGGGACGGCCGCGCGGTGTGGCTGGGAACGCCCCCGGCGGGCGTGCCGGTCGAGGGTGAGCCGATCGAGGTGCTGCGCGCGACCGTGGAGGCGCTGCGCGGTGAGGCCGGGGAGGGGCTGGCGCCGCTGACCGGCGGCATGGTCGGCTACCTGGCCTACGACCTGATCCGGCGGATCGAGCGACTGCCGGAGCAGGCGGAGGACGATCTGCGGCTGCCGGAGATCGGCATGATGCTGGCGACCGACCTGGTGGTGCTGGACCACTACGAGGGCTCGGCCACGCTGGTGGCGAACGCGATAGTGGGCGAGGACGCGGACGACGCGGAGATCAGCGCCGCCTACCACCAGGCGATCGGCCGGCTGGACGCGATGACGTCCGCGCTGTCCCGCCCGACGCCGCCGATGGTCTCGACCGTGGAGTCGATCCGGAAGGCACCGCCGCTCAGCCGTACCCCCGATGGTGAATATCAGAAGGCCGTGGAGGTGGCGAAGGAGGCGATCCGGGACGGCGAGTGCTTCCAGATCGTGGTGGCGCAGCGGTTCGAGCGCCCGACGACCGCGGACCCGCTCGACGTCTACCGCGTGCTCCGGACCACGAACCCGAGCCCGTACATGTATCTGCTGCGGTTCGACGACTTCGACATCGTGGGCTCCTCGCCGGAGGCGCACCTCAAGGTCAACGGCAAGAAGGCACTGCTTCACCCCATCGCGGGTACGCGTCCGCGCGGCGCCACCCCGGCCGAGGACACCGCGCTCGCCGCGGAGCTGCTGGCCGACCCGAAGGAGCGCGCCGAGCACGTGATGCTGGTCGACCTGGGCCGCAACGACCTGGGCCGGGTGTGCCGTCCGGGCACGGTGCAGGTGCCGGAGTTCGCCACGATCGAGCGGTACAGCCACGTCATGCACATCGTCAGCACGGTGCTGGGCGAGCTGCGCGCGGATCAGACGGCGTTCGACGCGCTGGCCGCCACGTTCCCGGCCGGCACGCTGTCCGGCGCGCCGAAGGTCCGGGCGATGGAGATCATCGAGAGCCTGGAGCCGACGCGCCGCGGCCTGTACGGCGGCACGGTCGGCTACTTCGGCTTCGGCGGCGACATGGACATGGCGATCGCGATCCGGACCGCGCTGCTGCGGAACGGCTACGCCTACGTGGGCGCGGGCGCCGGGATCGTGGCGGACTCGGATCCGGTCTCGGAGGAGCTGGAGACGCGGAACAAGGCCGCGGCGGTGCTCGCCGCGATCGCGGCCGCCGAAACCCTGCGCCCGGCGCGATGAGCACGGCCGCACACCGGAGGGCGTTCACGATCGCGCTGGTGCTCTGCGTGGCCGGCGCGGGCCTGGCGCTCTACGCCGTCACGCGCGTGTGGCTGGTGGAGGTGACCACGCGGGCGGCCCCGTTGCCGCCGGTGCGCGCGGAGCGTACCGGCGGGGATCTGTTGTCCTGGTTGCCGCCGCTGGCCGTGGTGTCGCTGGCCGGCGCGGGTGCGGTGATCGCCACGCGCGGCCTGGTCCGGCGGCTGGTCGGTGCGCTGCTGGCGGTGCTGGGGCTGGCGATCGTGGCCGGCGCCGCCGCGAACCTGTCCGTGGGTGTGTGGCCGGTGCTGACGCTGATCGGCGGCCTGGCCGTGCTCGCGGCCGGTGGCTGGACGGCCGCCCGCGGCCCGGACTGGCCCTCGATGGGTGCCCGCTACGAGCGCCCGGCCCGCGCCGCGCAGGAGCCGCAGCCGGCGATGAACGGTCCGCGCGGCACCCGCCAGGCCTGGGACGCCCTGGACCGCGGCGAGGACCCCACGGGCGAATGACCGAGATCTGCGGGGGTACGGCGTACCCCCGCAGATTTTTGAAAGTTCTTCTAACGGCGCGCGGCGGCGAGCTTTTCCGCGACGCGGCGCATCTCTTCCTGGCGGCGGGCCCGGTCGCGGTCGGCGCAGACGGCCTCCCACGCGTTTCCGCTGGCGGTGCGCACGCGGGCGTGGCCGACGACGGCCCGCTCCACGTTCTCCGCGAGGTCGGACGCGACGGAGCAGACGGTGCGCGTCATCTGAACGAGGCCGTTGGCGCGTTGGGAAGTCATGTGAGTACCCCGCACGGTGGATCTGGCTGACGGGCGCCGGAACGGGCCCGCGGACTAGTGTGCCTGCTCCCCATGCTGCCCGAGGTGTGTTTCCGGTCAATGACCGTGAGGTTGACGATGGTCGTGACGCAAAGTGATCAATGGATGCCCAGGTCGCCGCGATCATGCTGGTGAATGCGGCGTGCGGGGTGATTCCGGACACCCACCGTCACCCCGCACTTACGGGAGGTCCGGCATTATGCCGGAGCCCACCCGGTGAGGCACGCCATACCCCGAGCGTGGCCTGCGGCAGGGCGCGACCTAGCATCGGCCCATGACACCCGGAGAGGGGAGTCCTTGGTGACAGCTGAGCATGGTATTGCGGACAACAGCGGCGGCAGTGTGCTCGACGAGATCCTGGCCGGAGTGCGCGAGGACGTCGAGATCCGGCAGCAGCAGGTCTCTCTGGAGCGACTGAGAGAGCTGTGTGCCGAGGCGCCACCGCCGATCGACGCGTACGCGGCCCTGCGCAAGCCTGGCGTCGGCGTGATCGCCGAGGTCAAGCGCGCGTCCCCGTCCAAGGGGCAACTCGCGGACATCCCGGACCCGGCGGTGCTGGCGCGTGACTACGCGGCAGGCGGCGCCCGGGTGATCAGTGTGCTGACCGAGGGCCGCTGGTTCGGCGGCTCGCTCGACGATCTCGACTCCGTGCGGGCGGCCGTGAACGTGCCGATCCTGCGCAAGGACTTCGTGGTCTCCAGCTATCAGGTGCACGAGGCGCGGGCGCACGGCGCCGACCTGGTGCTGCTGATCGTCGCCGCGCTGGAGCAGAACGCGCTGGTCGGCCTGCTGGAGCGGATCGAGTCGCTGGGCATGACCGCGCTGGTCGAGGTGCACGACGAGGACGAGACGGACCGCGCGCTGGAAGCCGGCGCCCGGGTGATCGGCGTGAACGCGCGCAATCTGCGCACGCTCGAGGTCGACCGCACCGTGTTCGAGCGGATCGCGCCCGGCCTGCCGAACGAGGTCGTCAAGATCGCCGAGTCGGGGGTGCGCGGGCCGCACGACCTGATCCGGTACGCCTCGGCCGGCGCCGACGCGGTGCTGGTCGGCGAGGGTCTGGTGACCCAGAGCAGTCCCCGTGACGCGGTGGCCGCGCTGGTCAACGCCGGCAACCACCCCGCGACGCCGAGGCCGGCCCGATGACCGCGCCGACGCTACCCGGTTATCCGGCTCTGCCGGATATTTCCGGGCACTTCGGGCGGTTCGGCGGGCGGTTCGTGCCGGAGGCGCTGATCGGCGCGCTGGACGAATTGGATGCCGCCTACCGGTCCGCCAAGCAGGACCCGGCGTTCCAGGAGGAGTTCGGTGGCCTGCTGCGCGACTACGCGGGCACGCCGTCACTGCTCTACTCCGCGCGCCGGCTGTCCGAGAAGCTCGGCGCGCGGATCCTGCTCAAGCGCGAGGACCTGAACCACACCGGCGCCCACAAGGTGCGCAACGTGCTCGGCCAGGCGCTGCTCGCCAAGCGGATGGGCAAGAAGCGGGTGATCGCGGAGACCGGCGCCGGCCAGCACGGCGTCGCCTCCGCCACCGCGGCCGCGCTGCTCGACCTCGAGTGCGTGGTCTACATGGGCGAGGTCGACACCGAGCGCCAGGCGCTCAACGTGGCCCGCATGCGCATGCTCGGTGCCACGGTCGTGCCGGTCACGAACGGCTCCCGCACGCTCAAGGACGCGCTGAACGAGGCGCTCCGCGACTGGGTGGCCAGCGTGCAGACCACGCACTACCTGCTGGGCACCGCGGCCGGGCCGGCGCCGTTCCCGGAGATCGTCCGCGACTTCGTGGGCGGCATCGGCATCGAGGCGCGCGCGCAGTGCCTGTCGCAGACCGGCGCGCTGCCGGACGCGGTCGCGGCGTGCGTGGGCGGCGGGTCGAACGCGATCGGCATCTTCCACGCGTTCGTGCCGGACACCGACGTGCGGCTCTACGGCTTCGAGGCCGGTGGCGACGGCGTGGAGACCGGACGGCACGCGGCGTCGATCACCGGCGGCTCGGCCGGCGTGCTGCACGGCGCGCGCACCTACATCCTCCAGGACGAGGACGGGCAGACCGTCGAGTCGCACTCGATCTCGGCCGGCCTGGACTACCCGGGCGTCGGCCCGGAGCACTCCTGGCTGCACGACACCGGGCGCGCGTCCTACACGCCGGTCACGGACCGGGAGGCGATGGACGCGTTCCAGCTGCTCTGCCGGACCGAGGGGATCATCCCGGCGATCGAGAGCGCGCACGCGCTGGCCGGCGCCGTCAAGATCATCCCGGTGTTGCGTGACGAGCTGGGCCGCGAGCCGGTCGTGCTCGTCAACCTGTCCGGCCGCGGCGACAAGGACGTGCACACCGCGGGCGCGTACTTCGGGATCCTGGACCAGAACGAGACGATCGTCCCGGAGGAGAACCTGTGAGCCTCAGCGGCGCGTTCGAGAAGGCCCGCGCCGAGGGGCGGCCGCTGATCGTCGGCTGCATGCCGGCCGGCTTCCCGACGGTCGACGACAGCATCGCGTCGATGGTCGCGATGGTCGAGTCCGGCATCGACGTCATCGAGGTCGAGCTTCCCTACTCCGACCCGGTGATGGACGGGCCGGTCATCCAGAAGGCCAGCGACATCGCGCTCGCGCACGGCGTGCGCACCCGGGACACGTTCCGGATCATCGAGGCGGTCGCGAAGGCGGGCGCGCCGGTGGTGCTGATGACCTACTGGAACCCGGTCGAGCGGTACGGCGTCGACGCGTTCGCGCGCGACCTGTCCGCGGCCGGCGCGACCGGCATGATCACGCCGGACCTGATCCCGGACGAGGCCGACGAGTGGCTGGCCGCCTCCGACGCGTACCGACTGGATCGCACGTTCCTGGTCTCGCCGTCGTCGACGGACGCCCGGCTCGCGATGACGCTCACGCACTGCCGCGGCTGGGTCTACGCCACCGCGCTGATGGGCGTCACCGGCGCCCGCGAGGCCGTCTCCTCGGAGGCGCCGGAGCTGGTCACCCGGATCCGGGCCGCGGACGCGGACATCCCGGTCGGCGTCGGCCTCGGCGTGCGCGACGGCGTCCAGGCGGCCGAGGTGGGCGCCTACGCGGACGCGGTGATCGTGGGCAGCGCGCTCATCCGTCGCGTGCTGGAGGCCCCGGACCGCGCGGCCGGCCTGGCCTCCCTGCGCGACCTGGGCGCCGACCTGGCCAAGGGCGCACGCTCCGTCACCCGCTGATCGTCGCCGGGAGTGGCGCCGATCTGTTTTGTCTGCGGTTTTCCCCGGCCACGGCGGAACTCAGCGACCCACGTGAGGCGCGGGCGACCAGAGACGGCGGGCAGATCCAGGCACGGTTTTCGTCTGGATCTGCCTGTCGTCGCCGGGAGTGGCGCCGATCTGTTTTGTCTGCAGTTTTCCTCGGCCACGGCGGAACTCAGCGACCCACGTGAGGCGCGGGCGACCAGAGACGGCGGGCAGATCCAGACACGGTTTCGTCTGGATCTGCCCGTCGTCGCCGGGAGCGGCGCCGAGCCCGGAGGAGCGGAGCGACGACCATAAGCTCAGTACCCCTTTTCGGGGACTGCGCTTGGCATAACCCGGGGGTACGCAGCGCGACGACGCGCAGGTAGCGTGTGCAACCGTGATTGAGGCACTCCCTAGCCCCAGCGTCGCGGTCTGGCACGTCGCGGGCTTCCCGATCCGGGCATACGCACTCTGCATCGTTCTCGGCATCGTCGCCGCCGTGCTGATCACGGAGCGCAGGCTCCGGGCACGCGGCGCGGCGCCCTGGGTCACGCTCGACGTGGCGGTCTGGGCGGTGCCGACCGGCATCATCGGGGCCAGGATCTACCACGTCATCACGTCCCCCCAGGCCTATTTCGGGGAGGGCGGTGAGCCGATCCGCGCGCTCTACATCTGGGAGGGCGGCCTCGGCATCTGGGGCGCCATCGCGGGTGGCGCGCTCGGCGCCTGGTTCGCCTGCCGGCAGTACGGCCTCCCGCTGCGCGTCCTGGCGGACGCGGTGGCCGTGGGCCTGCCGGTGGCGCAGGCGATCGGCCGGCTCGGCAACTGGTGGAACAACGAGCTGTACGGCGGCCTCACCACGGTCCCGTGGGGCCTGGAGATCCACAAGATGGACGACGACAACCCCGGCCACGCGCTGCTCGACGCGGACGGCAACCCGATCCTGCAGCCGGGCCTCTACCACCCGACGTTCCTCTACGAGCTGGTCTGGAACCTCGGCGTCGCGGCGCTGGTCCTGGCGCTGGACCGGAAGTTCAAGTTCGGCCGCGGCCGCGCGTTCGCGGTCTACGTGATGGGCTACACGGTCGGCCGGTTCTGGATCGAGATCATGCGCACCGACCCGGCCAACGCGTTCTTCGGCATCCGGCTCAACGTGTTCACCTCCGTGGTCGTGTTCCTGGGCGCGCTGATCTACTTCCTGCGGACGCGCGGGCCGCGCGAGTTCCTGATCCCGGTCCTGCCGGTGACGGCGCCGGCCGCGGTTACCGAGGGGGAGGAGCCGGCCAAGGCGCAGCAGGTTGCGCCGACCGGGTACACCGTGGTGTCCGAGGAACAGTTCGAGACGTACCGTCGGACCGGCGAGATCCCGGACCCGGAACCCGCCTCGCCCGCTGTCGCGGAAGAGAAAGCGGACGACGGGGAGAAGACGGCCGACGAGGCTCCTGCCACGCCGGGCGGCGACGACAAGTAGGACGAGCCGGAGGGATCCATGATGCGCACGGCGATCGTGGTGGGTGCGGGGATCGGCGGTCTCGCCGCGGCGGGCGCTCTCGCCCGGAGCGGCTGGCAGGTCACGGTGCTGGAGCGGGGCGACCGTGTCCCGGTGGACCGGGCCGCGCTGATCCTCTGGCCGAACGGCGTCCGAGCGCTGCGCTCCCTCGGTCTCGGCGACGGGCTGCACGCGATCGCCACGCCGCTGCGCGATCGCGGGGTGCGGCGGCCGGACGGGCAGTGGCTCGTCCAGCCGCGCCAGCCCGGCCCGGACACGCTGCCGCCGATCGTGGTGCACCGCGAGGATCTGCACGACGCGCTGATCGCCGGGCTCGGCGACGGCGTGGAGATCCGCACCGGCGTGCCGATCGACACCGTGCACCTGCACGAGGGTGACCGGCCGTCGGTCGGGCACGGCCGGCAGCGTTACGAGGCCGACCTGATCGTGGCCGCGGACGGCATCGACAGCGTGCTGCGCCGCCACCTGGCGCCGGAGGCGTCCGTGGTCAGCTCCGGCTGTGCCGCGTGGCGCGCCGTCATCCCCTGGTACCGCGCCCCCCGCCTGCCCGACGACATGCCGCCGAACGGCGAGACGCTCGGCGCCGGCTACCGGTTCGTGGCGGTGTCGCTCGGCGAGCGCGGCTCGGCCGGCGGCTCCTCCCGGGGCGGCATCTACTGGGTCGCCACCGTGGCCGGCGCGCCGCGCCCGGAGTCGCCCGCCACCCAGCTGCAGTTGCTGCGCCGCTGGCTGGCCGACTGGCACGCGCCGATCGGTGCGCTGCTCGACGCGACCGAGCCGGAGGATCTGATCCAGCAGGAGGTACGGGAGCTGCGCCCGCTGCCCCGGCAGTACGGCTTCGGTTCCGGCCCCGGCGGCGTGGTGCTGCTCGGCGATGCCGCGCACGCGATGCCGCACCACCTCGGCCAGGGCGCCTGCCTCGCGTTCGAGGACGCGGCCACGCTGCGGTCCGTGATGGCGGAGGCGGTGCCGGGCCGGACGCTGACCACCGCGATCGAGCAGTACAGCCGGGCCCGCCGGCCGCGCACCGCGACGATCGTGCGTCAGACACGCCGGATGTCCGCGGTGATCCAGGCGCGCGGCCGGCTGGCCCTGCGCGCCCGCGACGCCGCGCTCGGCACGATCACGCCCCGCCTGCTGGGCAGCGTCGCCACCACCGCGGGGGACTGGCGCCCGCCCGCCTGACGCGTGATTAACGGTGGCGAAATGCATTCGTCATCGGATCCAGCGCCGTCAGCGGCGCCGCACACCCGCCGGGCCCGGTCGTCCCGGCCGCGGCCAGCGGATCCGGGATCCTCGCCGGGCGTGCCGATGCCGCGACGGCGCCGCCGTACGACGGTAATGTCTGTGCCGGACGGCGTTTTCTCCCGCCGACAATGCGGGCCGTGCATATAGCGGATACGCGTCGTCACTGCCAATGAAGAGCGCCAATGCATCGAAATCCGCGACAGACATCGAGTGAGCCCGCATGTCTCAGATCGTGGACGTGTGATCAATCTGTATTGGTGGGAAACGGCGCGGACTCACGTAGACTCTAGAGACTCTGCACAGGGCCGACGTCGTCCCGACATCTTCAACCAGCGAGCGACGACAGGAGGCCCGGTGGCTTTTCCGTACCCTCAGGGAGCTCAGCTTCCCGTTACCGGAGCCGCCCCAACGGGCAGTTTCCCCGGAACGGCCGGCCTGATGTACGACCCGTCGTTCGAGCATGACGCCTGTGGTTTCGCGTTCGTCGCGGACCTGCACGGCCGGCGTTCGCATGATGTGGTCGCCAAGGGCGTTTCCGCGTTGATCCGTCTTGATCACCGTGGCGCGCGGGGTGCCGAGACGAATACCGGCGACGGTGCCGGCATCATGATTCAGGTACCGGACAATTTCTTCCGTGCGGTCACCGATTTCGCACTTCCTCCCGCGGGGCAGTACGCCACGGGCCTGGTTTTCCTGCCGCGCGCCGAGGCCGACGCGGCCCGCGCCACGCAGATCTTCGAGAAGTACGCGCTCGTCGAGGGCGCGGACGTGCTCGGCTGGCGCGACGTGCCCGTGGTCAGCGACGACCTCGGCGCCTCCGCGGACGCGGCCCGGCCGCTGATCCGGCAGGTCTTCATCGCGGCCGAGCAGCTCGCGTCCACGCCGGGCATCCCGGCCGGCACGCCGCTGTCCGGGCTCGACCTGGAGCGGGTGGCGTTCTGCGTGCGCAAGCAGGCGGAGCGGGAGACGGCCGAGCGCGGCATCCCGGCCTACTTCCCGTCGCTGTCCTCGCGCACGTTCGTCTACAAGGGCATGCTCACGCCGGACCAGCTGCCGGTCTTCTTCCCGGACCTCGAGGACGAGCGGGTGGACAGCGCGATCGCGCTGGTGCACTCCCGGTTCTCGACGAACACGTTCCCGTCGTGGCCGCTCGCGCATCCGTACCGGCTGATCGCCCACAACGGTGAGATCAACACGATCCGCGGCAACAAGAACTGGATGGCGGCCCGCGAGGCGGCGCTGCAGTCGAAGAACCTGCCCGGCAACATCAAGCGGCTGTTCCCGGTCTGCCCGCCGGACGCGTCCGACTCCGCCAACTTCGACGCGGTGCTGGAGCTGCTGCACCTGTCCGGGCGCAGCATTCCGCACGCGGTGCTGATGATGATCCCGGAGGCCTGGGAGAACGACCCGGACATGGATCCGGCGAAGCGCTCGTTCTACCGCTTCCACGCGAGCCTGATGGAGCCGTGGGACGGTCCGGCCGCGGTGGCGTTCACGGACGGCTCCGTGGTCGGCGCCGTGCTGGACCGCAACGGCCTGCGTCCGGGGCGCTGGTGGCGTACCCGCGACGGGCTTGTGGTGGTGGGTTCCGAGGCCGGTGTGCTGGACCTGGACCCGGCGTCAGTGGTGGCCAAGGGCCGGCTCCAGCCGGGGAAGATGTTCCTGGTCGACACCGTGGCCGGCACGATCGTGCAGGACGACGAGATCAAGGCGGAGCTGGCCGCGGCGCAGCCCTACGACGAGTGGCTGCACGCCGGCCTGATCAACCTTGAGGATCTGCCGGCCCGCGAGCACACGGTCTACACGCACGACTCGGTGCAGCGCCGGCAGCAGACGTTCGGGTACACCGAGGAGGAACTCAAGATCCTCATCGGCCCGATGGCGAAGGCGGGCGCGGAGCCGCTCGGCTCGATGGGCACGGACACGCCGATCTCGCCGCTGTCGAAGCGGCCGCGGCTGCTCTACGACTACTTCCACCAGCTGTTCGCCCAGGTGACGAACCCGCCGCTGGACGCGATCCGCGAGGAGCTGGTCACCAGCCTGCAGATGACGATCGGGCCGGAGGGCAACCTGCTCGACCCGGGCCCGGCGTCCTGCCGGCAGATCGTGCTGCCCTACCCGATCATCGACAACGACGAGCTCGCCAAGATCCTGTCGATCGACGAGGACGGTGACCTGCCCGGCTTCAAGGCCGTGCGCGTCTCCGGCCTCTACCCGCTGCGTGACGGCGCCGCGGGCATCCGGGCGCGGCTGATCCAGATCTGCCGGCACGTCTCGGAGGCGATCGAGGACGGCGTGCGCATCCTGGTGCTCTCCGACCGGGACTCCAACGCGGACCTGGCGCCGATCCCGTCGCTGCTGCTCACGGCCGCGGTGCACCAGCACCTGGTGCGCGAGCAGACGCGCACCCGGGTGGCGCTGGTCGTGGAGTCCGGCGACTGCCGCGAGGTGCACCACGCGGCCGCGCTGATCGGCTACGGCGCCGCCGCCATCAACCCGTACCTGGCGTTCGAGTCCGTCGAGGACCTGATCTCCACGGGCGCGCTGTCCGGTGTGGAGCCGGGCAAGGCGGTGCGCAACTACGTGAAGGCGCTCGGCAAGGGCGTCCAGAAGATCATGTCCAAGATGGGCATCTCGACGGTCTCGTCGTACTGCGGCGCGCAGGTCTTCGAGGCGGTCGGCCTGGACCGGCGGCTGGTGGAGCGCTACTTCGCGGGCACGCCCGGCAAGATCGGCGGCGCGGGCCTCGGCGAGATCCACGCGGAGATCGCGGCCCGGCACACGAAGGCGTACCCGGTGAATCCGGCCGAGCGCACGCACCGCGCGCTCGAGGTCGGCGGGGAATACCAGTGGCGCCGCGAGGGCGAGATCCACCTCTTCAACCCGGAGACGGTGTTCCTGCTCCAGCACGCCACCCGTAGCAAGCAGTACGACGTGTTCCGCCGCTACACCGCGAAGGTGGACACGCTGGCGGCCGAGGGCGGTCACCTGCGCGGCCTGTTCCAGCTGAAGCCGGGAACCCCGATCCCGCTGGACGAGGTCGAGCCGGCCACCGAGATCGTCAAGCGGTTCGCGACCGGCGCCATGTCGTACGGCTCGATCTCCGCGGAGTCGCACGAGACGCTCGCGATCGCGATGAACAACCTGGGCGGCAAGTCGAACACCGGCGAGGGCGGCGAGGACGTCGACCGTCTGTACGACCCGGCCCGGCGTTCGTCCGTCAAGCAGGTCGCGTCCGGCCGTTTCGGCGTCACCACGGAATACCTGGTCAACGCGGACGACATCCAGATCAAGATGGCGCAGGGCGCGAAGCCCGGCGAGGGCGGCCAGCTGCCCGGCTACAAGGTCTACCCCTGGGTGGCCCGGACCCGGCACGCCACGCCCGGCGTCGGCCTCATCTCGCCGCCGCCGCACCACGACATCTACTCGATCGAGGATCTGGCGCAGCTGGTCCACGACCTGAAGAACGTCAACTCGGCGTCCCGCGTCCACGTGAAGCTGGTGTCCGAGTCCGGCGTCGGCACGGTCGCGGCCGGCGTGGCGAAGCTGAAGTCGGACGTGGTGCTCATCTCCGGCCACGACGGCGGCACCGGCGCCTCGCCGCTGAACAGCCTCAAGCACGCCGGTACGCCGTGGGAGCTGGGCCTGGCCGAGACGCAGCAGACGTTGCTGATCAACAAGCTCCGCGACCGGATCACCGTGCAGGTCGACGGCCAGCTCAAGACCGGCCGGGACGTGATCGTGGCCGCGCTGCTCGGCGCGGAGGAGTTCGGCTTCGCCACCGCGCCGCTGATCGTCTCCGGCTGCATCATGATGCGCGTCTGCCACCTGGACACCTGCCCGGTCGGCATCGCCACGCAGAACCCGGTGCTGCGCGAGCGCTTCACCGGCAAGCCGGAGTTCGTGGAGAACTTCTTCATGTTCATCGCGGAGGAGGTGCGCGAATACCTGGCCGAGCTGGGCTTCCGCACGCTCCAGGAGGCGATCGGCCAGGCCGAGTCGCTGGACCTGGCGCCCGCGATCGACCACTGGAAGGGGCGCGGCCTCGACCTGCGCGCGGTGCTCGCCGTGCCGCAGCTGGAGGAGGGCGCGGCCCGGTTCAAGGTCCGCGACCAGGACCACGGCCTGGAGCTGGCGCTGGACAACGAGCTGATCGCGCTCGCCAAGCCGGCGCTGGACGACCGCTCGCCGGTGACGATCTCCACCAGGATCCGCAACGACCACCGCAGCGTCGGCGCGATGCTCGGCGGCGAGGTGGCGCGGCGCTTCGGCGGCGCGGGCCTGCCGGACGACACCATCGACGTCACGCTGCACGGCACCGCGGGCCAGTCGTTCGGCGCGTTCGTGCCGCGCGGCGTCACGCTGCGGATCTTCGGCGACGCGAACGACTACGTGGCCAAGGGCCTCTCCGGCGGCCGGATCGTCATCCGGCCGGACGCGGACGCGCCGTTCACGGCCGAGGACCAGATCATCGCGGGCAACACGATCCTCTACGGCGCGACCCAGGGTGAGCTGTTCATCCGCGGCCGGGCCGGCGAGCGGTTCGCGGTCCGCAACTCCGGCGCGACCGCGGTCGTCGAGGGCATCGGCGACCACGGCTGCGAGTACATGACCGGCGGCACCGTGGTGGTGCTCGGCGCGCACGGCCGCAACTTCGCGGCCGGCATGTCCGGCGGCACCGCGTTCCTGTGGCGCCCGGACAAGCGCCGGATCAACCCGGAGCTGGTCGAGCTGACCACGCTCTCGGACGAGGAGCAGGCCCTCCTGCACGGCCTCGTCCAGCGGCACGCCGCCGAGACCGGCTCCGCCGTGGCCGAGCAGCTGCTGAAGCGCTGGTCGGACGCGGTCGAGGAGTTCGTCGCGGTGGTGCCGCGTGACTACAAGCGAGTGATCGAAACGATCCGTGCCGCCGAAGCCGCCGGCCGTGACGTCGACGAGGCAGTCATGGAGGTCGCACGTGCCTGACCCGAACGGTTTCCTGCGCTACGGCCGGCAGCTGCCGGCCCGCCGCCCGGTGCCGGTGCGGATCCGGGACTACCGGGAGGTCTATCCGGAGGCGAGCGACCAGCTCGTCCAGGAGCAGGCCACCCGCTGCATGGACTGCGGCATCCCGTTCTGCCACGAGGGCTGCCCGCTCGGCAACCGCATCCCGGACTGGAACGACCTGGTCCGGACCGGCGGCTGGGCGCGCGCGATCGAGTCGCTGCACGCCACGAACAACTTCCCGGAGTTCACCGGGCGGCTGTGCCCGGCGCCGTGCGAGGGCGCCTGCGTGCTCGGCATCGGCGATGACCCGGTGGCGATCAAGCAGGTCGAGGTCGAGATCATCAACCGGGCGTTCGCGAACGGGTACGTCACGCCGCAGCCCCCGGTCACCAAGTCCGGCAAGCGGGTCGCGGTGGTCGGCTCCGGTCCCGCCGGTCTGGCCGCCGCGCAGCAGCTGGCCCGCGCCGGTCACGACGTGGTGGTGCTGGAGCGCGACGACCGCATCGGCGGCCTGATGCGCTACGGCATCCCGGACTTCAAGCTGGAGAAGGAGCACATCGACCGCCGGATGGCCCAGATGGAGGCCGAGGGCGTCGTCTTCCGGACCGGGGTCAACGTCGGGGTCTCCGTGAATGCGGACCAGATCAAGGCCGACTACGACGCCGTCGTGCTCGCGGCCGGCGCGCTCGCCGGCCGCGACACCCCGGAGACGCCGGGCCGCACGCTCAAGGGCGTCCACCTCGCCATGGACCACCTCGTCCCGGCGAACCGCGTGGTCGCGGGCCTGCAGGACACCACCCCGATCGACGCGGCCGGCAAGTCCGTCGTGATCATCGGCGGCGGCGACACGGCCGCGGACTGCCTGGGCGTCGCGCACCGGCAGGGCGCGACCGAGGTCTTCCAGCTGGACATCTACCCGGAGCCGCCGTCCGCCCGGGTCGGCGACCGGGACCCGTGGCCCACCTGGCCCTACGTGATCCGCAACTACCCGGCGCACGAGGAGGGCGGCGTCCGCGAGTTCGCGGTCGCGGTCCAGGAGTTCGTCGACAACGGCGAGGGCCAGGTCAGCGGCGTGCGCATCGCCGAAGTCGAAGTGAGCAAAATTGACGGCCGCCGGGTGCTGACCGTCAAGCCCGGCTCGGAGCGCGTGCTCCCGGCCGACCTGGTGCTGCTGGCGATCGGCTTCGAGGGCACCGAGGAGCAGCCGCTGCTGGAGCAGTTCGGCATCGCCCGCAACCCGCGCGGTGCGATCGACGCGGACGACACCTGGCAGACCGCGGCCGAGGGCGTGTTCGTCGCCGGCGACATGCACCGCGGTGCGTCGCTGATCGTCTGGGCGATCGCGGAGGGCCGCGCGGCCGCCGCGGCCGTGCACCACTACCTCGGCGCGGCGGGTCAGCTGCCCGCGCCGGTCGGTGCGGCGGCACACTCGCTATCGATCTAGGAATTATCGTCTGAAGCCGCATCCCGTCACTCATTGCGGGGTGCGGCTTCAGCATTCCGTCACGTATTCGAACCCGCGAGTAACCAAAACGCGAACGATCTTGTTGATTCCGCTCGGTGCTGGCATCATCTTTGGGTGCTGCCGTCGCGTCAGGGCCCACCCGCGTGCACGCGCACAGTTCTACCGCGAATCAGAATCCAGAGGGCAGGCAACGCTGATCGCGACTGAGGAGATCAGATGCTGCTGAAGTTCCGGGTCGCCAATGTCCGGTCCTTCCGCGAAGAGCGGGAGCTGGCTTTCGCCGTTCCCGCGGGCAAGACCGCCCACGCATCCCGGCAGGTCCCGGTGGCCGGCGGACGGCAGCTGGACGTCTACCCCCTGATCGGCATCTTCGGGCCGAACGCCTCCGGAAAGTCGAATCTGCTCAAAGGCCTCGTCGAGATGCGCACCGCCGTCCTCGACTCCTACTATCAGTGGGCCACCCAGCGCGGCGTCCCCCGCGAACTGTTCGCGCTCGACCCCGCCGCGGAACGCGAGACCTCGCTGTACGAGCTGGATTTCGTCAACGACGGAATCCGCTACACCTACGGTTTCGAGCTCGGCCCGGATCGCGTCGTCGCCGAATGGCTGCACGCCTATCCGCGCGGCCGCCGCCAGGTCTGGTTCGACCGCGACGCCTCCCGCCGCCAGCCTTTCGAATTCCCCGGCGACCGGCTCAAGGACCGCGCCGCAATGGTGAAGCTGACCCGGCCCAACGCGCTTTTCCTCACCGTCGCCGCCACCAATAACCACCCCGAGCTGACACCGGTCTTCTACTGGTTCGAGCGCAACCTCTGGTTCCTCACCCCCGAGGACGAGCGCTACCAGCGCGAGGAGTTCACCCGCCAGGCCGTGCTCGGCCCGCAGCGCGACCGCATCGAGGCGCTGCTGCGCGCCGCCGACCTCGGCATCGAGGGCGTCGAGCCGATCGAGACGCGCGTCGCCGGCCGCACGGTCACCGACGTCCAGCTCATCCACACCGGCGCGGACGGCACGGCGTACCCCATGCCCTGGGAATCCGAGTCCTTCGGCACCCGCAGCTGGTTCGCCATGCTCGGCCCGATGCTGCTCGCGCTGGACGAGGGCGCGGTCCTGCTCGTCGACGAACTCGACTCCAGCCTCCACCCGCGCTTCGCCGCCGAGGTCGTCCGCCTCTTCCAGGACCCCGAGGTCAACACGAACGACGCCCAGCTCCTCTTCACCGCCCACGACGTCAGCGTGCTCAGCACCCCCAGCGGCAAACGCCTGCTCGAACCCGGCCAGGTCTGGCTCGTCGAAAAAGACAAAATCGGCTGCAGCGACATCTTCCCGCTCACCGCCGCCCAGCCTGGTCGCCACGAAGACCTCCCCACCTCCTACCTCGCCGGCCGCTTCGGCGCCGTCCCCGACCTCGGCGAAGGCCAGGTAGGCCGCAAACTCCGCGCGGTGAAGCCCCCAAAAGCGGGCTGACCCCCAGAAACCGCTTTTAACCCCAGATTTCCCGCTTCCGGCGTGGTCCCGTCCCGCGGCTCCCGCGGCTGCGGATCCGCGGGTGGTCACCACCCGCGAAAACCGGTCCGGCCTACCGATCCTCCGGCACCAGGATCCGGTCCGGCCGCGGCCATCGGCTCGCAGTTCCGTTCGGACGCTGCGCCCCGCGAGCCGCCCCGCGCTCCGCGCTCCGCGCCCCGTGAGCCGCCCCGCGCTCCGCGCCCCGTGAGCCGCCCCGCGCTCCGCGCCCCGCGAGCCGCCCCGCGCCCCGTGAGCCGCCCCGCGCCCCGCGCCCCGCGAGCCGCCCCGCGCCCCGCGAGCCGCCCCGCGCCCCGCGAGCC
>NZ_JNXY01000043.1 GCF_000717135.1 Catenuloplanes japonicus | reverse complement strand
AAGTCCGCTACGAAGCTACCGTCACGGTCGCTTCGATCATGGTCTGGCTCCGCATGAAGATCGACTGAACCAAACCATGATCCATCAAACACGACCTAGGCGGGACGGGAACACGAACAGCGGCCGGTCGTACCGGTCTCGGCGCTCGCGAACGCTCATCCCCGCGGCCAGCCGAAGCCCGCGGTCACCCGGCCGGGCGCGCGCCCGCGACGACCGGTCCCGGATCAGCCGGCGCCGCCCACCCGAGATCGGCTCCACCCGCGGACGACCGGCTCCACGCCAGGGCGTCGGACCGGTCGGCGAAGCAGGGAAATGCCTCGGAGAGGCGCATGGTGTGCAGCACGGCCAGCACGAACCGCGACGGCGCGGCCAGGCACACCGCCCCGCTGCGGCGCCGGCACGCCTGGCGCACCCGGACGAGTCCGGACAGACCGTCTGGGTCGACGATCGCCTCGCCACCCAGGTCCAGCACGACATGGGCACAGCGCACGGCCGGGTCCTCGACTGCGGCCTGCAACGTGTCCGTGATGCGCCGGTCGACGGTGCCGGTGACCTCCGCGACGAGCGCCTCCCCGGTGTCCCGGGCCACCAGCGCGCCGGCCGGCCCCGGCTGCGGCGCCTCGGCGAGCGGCAGTTCCGGTACTGCCCGGCAGGCGGGGCAGAGATGACGTCCGGTGGCGAAGGCGGAGCCCGACCAGCCCGCGTCACTGAGCACCGGCCAGACCAGCTCGTCCTCCCGCATCAGGTGATCCGGCTGGTCGAGCGCGTCGCCACACGAGTCGCAGATGAGCCGGACCACCCCGGAGACCCGGCCCGGCACCGCCGTCACAGCGCGTCCTCTCCCGGCCCGGTCCGGCCGGACGAGGCGGCGGGCTCCACCTCGACGACGTCGGTGACGTGAGCGAGGTTCAGCAGGCGGTGCACCCGGCAGGAGGGGGCCCGCAGCAACAGCCGGCCTCCGTCGTGCCAGAGCCGGCGGTGAGTGGCGAGCAGCAGGTCGACCGCGGACGCGTCGATGGCCGTACAGTCGCTCAGGTCCAGAACGAGCCGGTGCGGCCGGATCGCATGCGCACCGTCGAGGACGTCCGCCACCGAGGCGATCGTGTGCTGGTCGAACCGGTCCCTGATCTCGATCTCGATCAGAGACGCAACGGGAGCCGTCATCGCCATCGCCGCGCCTTCCTCGTAGCGGAACTGTGACATGTTCAAGCCTGGCCACGGCGCTTGACGGAAGATCCCCGTACCCATGTCGGTCCGATGACGTTCCGCCGTACCGCGAAGCTCACCGGCCGCGGCCCCTGGCGTCAGCGCCGTCGTGACCGGTGCCGGAGCACGACCACCGCGAACGCTGACAGCGCGACGGCCGTCAGCATCGCCGGCACACCCCACCAGCCGGCCTCCGCCACCGTCACCAGCAGCAGCGACCAGAACACGGCCGGCGCCAGGACCGCCACCAGCAGCAGCACACCGGTTCGCGACGCGGCCGGTGGAGGGGGGTCCCACCGCGACGACTCCGCGACGAGCCCGGCCACGATCGCATCGAACCGCTGCCGTTCGACCCGGACGCCGGTATCGGGCGCGTCGATGCGGTTGCACACGTCACGTACGCCGTGGCTGCGCAGGGCGATGCTGCCCGCCACCTCCCGCACCTCCGCGCCCGTGCGGCCGCTGAGGATGGCGACTCCGTCGCGTACGGCGACCACGATCCGTTCCCTGCGCGTGCGGTCGTCCGCCAGCAGGTCGTGTGCGACCTGATACGTCAGCCGGACGTCGAGACCCGGCAGGCCCCGGGACAGGGGCGCCTCTTCGCCATCGCCGTCGTCCGGCAGCGTCGCCATGTCTGACTCCTACGAGGTGCCCGTGCGTCGCATGGAACGGCGTCGGCACGCGGTGGCGGTTGCACATCGCCCGCCGGGCGGTATCGGATGGGCCGGTCCGGCGGGGGCGTCCGGGCACCCGTGCGCCAGCGCCCGAACCGGTACGCCGCCGCGTGGGTGCCCGTCCGACCAGCGGCCGCTCGGACCGGGCGGCGAATGATGACCACCGCCCGAAGACCACCCTGCCGTGCGTGTTTGACGGACTCTGCCCCGGACCATGACGGACGGATGACGTTCTCCCCGCCCGTCGATCACCACTGGGTCGTGGCGACGCCCGCGTGGTCCACGCCACGGGCGCCGGCCGATGCGCTCAGGTCGTCCGGTCCAGCAGGAGCTGGCTGGCGAGAACGGCATTCGCGGAGGCGTCGAGCCTGGCATTCTCGAGGTCGGCGGCGGCCGACCGGTCCAGATAGACATTAGCACCGGGAATGGCGATGTCACTGTCGGCGGGTGCCGGGACGATAGACAGAGAGAATCTGCTATCGGCTATTTTCCGAATACTCAGCCCGGCCTTCGGATACACATCCGTATTGGTCATCCGGTCCAGGGCCGCAGCAGCATTGTCGGTCACGGCTATCACGATGCACCTCCTCAGATCCTCTCCCCACACTCACCGACATCCGCACGCCGATCAACCCCCACCGGCCCAGATTCACAAGACCTTCACCCGACCGCGAACATCGTCATACAACCGAAGGCAAGTCGTTTTCACGGGTCCCGGACGGTGACGGAAAAGGCGGCGCGGTCATTCGCGAGAACACTCCCGGCCGCTTCGATACAGCCCTGGGCGGGCAGGGAAAATGCGTCGGCGAGCACCGTTGGGCGCGATAGATCGGGAACCGCGAAGGGACGGACCCGTCTCATTCTCGGGATAGCAGCGGCAGGTGATCACCACGGGCCGCCGAGGCGGGATGAGCCGGCCGTTGACCCAGGCTCCCGGTTCACCGGGGCGCGTCGTCTCCGCCGCCCCGGTCCGGATCCGGTGCGGTGGTGCCCGGTCTCCGGCGCAGGTCCGCGCGTAGCTCGGCGAGTTCGGTCCGCAGCCTCGCCAGCTCGTCGGTGACGACGGTGACGTCGTCCTTCGTCGCCTCGGACGGTCGTTCCGTGGCGGCGATGCGCTCCACGATCCAGCTGGCCAGCGAACCGGTCACGAAACCGATCAGCCCGATCCCGCCGATCATGAGGCCCAGTGCGACCAGGCGCCCGGCCACCGTCGTTGGGTAGAGGTCGCCGTATCCCACGGTGGTGATCGTGACGACCGCCCACCACAACGCCTGCGGGTAGCTGTCGATGTTGTGGTCCGGACCGGCCCGTTCCGCGTCCAGGATCGCCAGCGCACCAACCGCGACCAGCAGCACGGTCGTCGCGCCGACGTACAACGAGAGATTGCCGCGCGTCCACTTCTCGGTCCGCCGGTTCACCATGATGAGCGCGGTCACCAGACGGAGCGCGCGCAGTGGCCGCACCATCGGCAGCAGGAGAACCGCCAGGTCGAACAGGTGCGCCCGCACGAACCGGGCGCGGTCGTCGCTGCACAGGAACCGCACCAGGTAGTCGAGGCCGAACAGCGCCCAGACGACGACGGTCACGGCCTCGCAGGCCCGCCGCCAGCCGGGCGGCAGATCTGGGCGGAGGATCGGCACGGCGTACACCACCAGGAACACCACCGCGGCCGCCGTCAACGGCCCGCCGCCCCATCGCTCCCATCGCCGGGCGAACCGGTGCCGGAATTGCTGTGCCGTCATCAGCGGTGCTCTCCGATCTCGTGAGGTTGCCGCACCGTGCCCGGAGGCCCGCCCCACGCCGGTCGCCGGTTCCTCCCGGCGACACCACGCGTGGCCGTGCCGGCGGCCCGACCACGACGAGGCGGCCATCCTCGTGATCAGCGTGCGCGCCGCGCCTGACGAAGCCTGCCTCACACCATGACGGAAGCGTGACTTTTTGCGCGCGGAAGAGCGGCAGATCGAGACATTGGGCGGTACGGCCAGCGTGTCAGACCCGGCTCGGGTCAGCAGCAGCCGACGGCTGCCGTCGTTGCGCCGGTGCCGGAGCCGGCCGGGATGGTCGTGTAGAACGGGCCTCCAGATCCGAAACCCGCAATGCGAGCTGGCGCTCGGGTCGAGCGGTACCCCACCGAGTTACGCAGCGCGCACTGACCGCGCGGGTCTGATCAGAGATGGGACGCCGGGCGAGGTGCCGCCCGGTCCCGGGGCCTGCGGCAGGCCGAGCGTGCGTGAACAGGTCGTGGCCAGGGCAGTTCGGCGCGGGACCCGTGGTCGACGCCGACCGCGGGTCCCGGCGTGGCGGTCAGGCCAGGCGACGGCCGAGCGCGCCGGTGACCCGGTCGAGATAGATCGCGAGCACCACGACGGCGAGGCCTCCCTCGAAGCCGCGGCCGATGTCGAGCTGGGTGATCGACCGGACCACGACCGCGCCCAGGCCACCACCGCCGACCAGCCCGGCGACGACCACCATGGACAGCGCCAGCATGATGACCTGGTTGACGCCCGCCATGATCGAGGGAACCGCGAGCGGCAGCTGCACGTCCCGCAGGATCTGCCGGGGTCGCGCGCCGAATGCGACGGCCGCCTCGACGACCTCCCGGTCGACCTGCCGGATGCCGAGTTCGGTCAGCCGTACCGCGGGTGGCACCGCGAAGATCGTGGTGGCCACCACGCCGGGCACGACGCCGATGCCGAAGAAGAAGACCGCGGGGAGCAGGTAGACGAAGACCGGCATGGTCTGCATGAAGTCGAGCACCGGCCGGGCGAACGCGCGGACCCGGCCGTTGCGCGCGGCCCAGATGCCGAGCGGCACGCCGACGGCCACAGCCACGGTGGACGCGACGAGCACCACCGACAGGCTTTGCAGCATCTCCCGCCAGAGACTCATCGCCTGGACCAGCAGCAGCCCGGCGGCAGTCGCCACCGGTGCCCGCCAGCCGCGCAGCGTCAGCCAGGCGATCCCGGCCAGGATGGCGGTGAGCAGCAGCGCGTGCGGCAGCACCAGCAGCTGGTAGACGCCGCTGAGCAGCTGCCGCAGGATTTCGGCGACCGCGTCGAAGGACGCGCCGAAGTGCAGGCGGAGCCAGTCGATCGCAGTCTGCACCCACTCGCCGACCGGGAGGTCGGGGATCACGCGACCGCTCCGTTCACGCGCAGGTCGGCCACGAACGCGGCGACGTAGTCGTCGGCGGGGCTGGTGGTGACCTCCTCAGCGGTACCGCACTGCACGACACGACCGTCCCGCATGATCATGATGCGGGAGCCGATTCGCATCGCCTCGACCAGGTCGTGGGTGACGAAGACGATGGTCCGGCGCTGTTCCGCCTGCAGCGATAGCAGCAGTTCCTGCATCTCGCGCCGGATCAGCGGGTCGAGTGCGGAGAACGGCTCGTCCATCAGCAGCACGTCCGGCTCGGTGGCGAGCGCGCGGGCGAGTCCTACGCGCTGGCGCTGGCCCCCGGACAGCTGCGACGGGGCGGCGTCGCCGCGATCGGCGAGCCCGACCCGGGCGAGCGCCTCGTCGGCGCGGGTGAGCCGCTCGTCCTTTGACACGCCGCGCACGCGCAGGCCGTAGGCGGCGTTCTCCCGGACCGAGCGGTGCTCGAAGAGCGCGAAGTGCTGGAACACCATGCCGATCCGGCGGTTGCGCAGTTCCCGCAGGCCGGCGTCGGACAGCGTACGCACGTCGTGGTCACCGATGTGGATCGTGCCTGCGGTCGGCTCGATCAGCCGGTTGAGCATGCGCAGTACGGTCGACTTTCCCGAGCCGGACAGCCCCATCACGGCGAACACCTCTCCCTGGGCGACGCTGAAGCCGACGTCGTCCGCGCCGAGGAATCCACCGGCGGCGGTGACCGCGGCACGCCGGTCGGCGGGGTCGCGGTGCGGGCCGTCGAGCAGCGCGGTGGCGGTGGTGTCCGGCAGGCCGTAGACCTTCGTCAGCCCGGCGACCTCGATCATGAGGCGAGCACCTGCTCGGCCGGGTTGCCGTCGGTCGTGGTGACGCCGGCCAGCCAGGCACGTACCGTGTCCTGGTTGTCGGTGATCCACGCGGCGGCGATGTCGGCCGGGTCCTGCTTCTCCTTGTCGACCTGGTCGATCCAGCGCGATGCGGTCGCGGTGTCCACGGTGATCTGGGACAGGAATCGCCGGAGGTTGGCGTCCGTGTCGCCGAGGCCGGACCGGGTGAGCACGCGGATCTCGCCGGCGCCCGGCCACACCTTCTCCGGATCCTGCAGGAACGTCAGGTCCCACTCGACCGTCATCCAGTGCGGGCTCCAGCCGAGGAACACCACGGGCCGGTTCTGCCGGGTGCGCCGGTCCACCTCGGCCAGCATCGCCTCGGTGCTGCTCGCGGTCAGTTTCCAGTCACCGAGGCCGTACGCGTCGGCCTTGATCGCCTCCTGGATCGTGGCGTTGCCGGGCGCGCCGGGCTCGATGCCGAGGATCTCACGGCCGAACGCGTCGGCGTGCGCGTCCAGGTCTGCCAGCGAGGCGACGCCGAGTTGCGTGGCGACGGCCCCCGGTACGGCGGGCGCGTACTCCGTGCCGGTCAGCAGCGTGCCGGCCACCTCGGCCCGGCCTTCGTCCAGCACCGGCTGGAACGTCTCCTGCTGGCTGGGCCACCAGTTGCCGAGATAGGCGTCGGCCTGGCCGGTGGCGAGCGCCTCGGCGGCGAGTGGCACCGACACCTCCTGGGTGCTGGTCCGGTAGCCGAGCCGGTCCAGGATCTGCATCGCTATCCGGGTCTCGACCACCAGGTCGGCCCATGGCTGCTGCACGAAGCGGGCGACATGCTCCCCATCGGTGGAGCCGGCGAAGTCGTCGCCGGACTCGCCGCTGCAGGCGGTGAGCGCGGTGGTGAGCGCGGCCACGGTCATGGCAGCGCACAGTCTTCTCAGCATGTTCTCGTCTCTCGTCGGTTGGCCGGCCCGGGCGTATGCGGGCCCGGCACGAAGCGCCATCGGCGGACAACGTGTCCGTACGGGCTGCGGCGGCGTGGCGCCGGAACGCCGACAGGTGGCCGGCTTCGCCGTTCGCGGGATGGGCGGCACAGCGAGACCGGCCAGTGCGGGACGACGCTCGGCCACGTGGCCATCACAGCACACCGTTGATCGGCGAATGCACACTCGACGGTAGTTTTGTAATGATATATAGGTATTTAAACCCCAGGTCCGGCGCGTACTTTGTCGCAAACGTGGGGATGCAGTCATGGGATCGTCATACGGCACCGAGCGACCGCCCGAGGTGGAGGACGGCATCGGGGATCGGGCTCGCCGGCCGGCGGCCCTCAGGCTGTGGGCGAGATCAGCCGCCGGACTCGGTCGTGACCGCCGACGCCTCCCAGCGCCGGCGCCACTCGGCGGGCGGCACCTCACCCGCGGCCTCGACCAGCGCGTTCACCAGCGCGGCGAAACCCAGCGGCCGAGTGATGGCCAGATCGGCGACCAGGTCGGCGATCGCGGCACGGCGCACCGCCATCGCCTCACCGACCAGATCCCGGCCCTGCGGAGTGAGCGCGACCCAGGCCGCACGCCGATCGTCGGCGCGCACGTGCCGGGCCACCAGTCCCTTGCGGACCAGGCGGTCACACATCCGGGTCGCCGTGGAGGAGCTGACGTCCAGTTCCACCGCGAGGTCGACGATGCGCTGCGGGCCACGGGAGACCAGCAGGACCAGCGTGCGGAACTGCGGGAGGGTGACCTCCTCGTCCAGCCGGGCCAGTGAACGCGCCGCGGTGCCGACGAACACCCTGCTCAACGCGAGCAGCGCGTCGGTCACCTCCTCCTCGGCGGCGCTGAGCCGCTGCACCGCACCCGCCATGCCACCACTGTAACGATCGGCCCACCACCGCCTGCCGACACCGGCACCGCCACCCACGGCAGTCCACGGTGAGGATGCCGAACACCGCCACAACAGGTGTCTTGCTGCACATAAATTGTGACGGTTCCACGACGATTACACATCAGCCTCACGACGATCTCAGCTATTCGCGCGGCAATAGGCCACGACAGTCGCCACCGTCCCCACCGCAGCACGGGCGCGGAGGCGGCGCATTAGGTGCTGTCGTACACTCAATGTCGTTCAAAGGCCTGCTTGCGCGTTCAGGAGCGACGGTGAATGACGAGGAGACGACCGCGCCGTGCAGGGTGCTGCTCGTCGACGGCGATGCCGCGTCCGAGGCCGCCGTCCGGGACACGTTCGCCGACTACAAGATCGATAATGAGCTGCAGGTCGTCCGCGACGGGTCCACCGCCCTGGCCCTCCTGCGCCGCCAGGGACGCTTCGCCGCCATGGCGCGCCCGGACCTGGTGCTGATCAACATGGTTCTGCCCGGCCTGGACGGCCACCATCTGCTGTGGGGCATCCGGCACGATCCCGACCTCGCGGACATCGTCGTCGTGGCCCTCACCGGGTCCGCCGCGGATCAGCGGGGCCTGCGGGAGCAGCACCTGCCGGTCGATGCCTGCCTGCGGCAACCTGTCAGCCTCGACGGCCTGGCGCAGATTCTCCGGGACGGGGATCGGCTCGGCATCGTCGTACACCGGAAGAGGTAGTCATGCGAACCGTGCCCGCCCTCTGCCTGATGCTGTCCGTGACGGCCTGCGCCCCGGCCGTCACCGCCGCCCCACCGGCCGAATCCCTCGGCACCGAGGTGTTCACCCCGTGCCAGGAGGTGTTCCGGCCGGGCCGGACCATCGTCCGGTCCGAGGCGCTAACCGCATGCGCGGCGATCGACGGCACCTCCCGCACACCGCAGTACATCCGGTGCGTCGACGGCCGGCGGCTGTGGCGCATCGACGAGACCATGAGCGACGCGCCGGGATGGGGTTTCGGCGGCAGCGTCTTCTTCGCCTCGGCCGACCTCGACTCCGACCCGGACCTCGCCGCCGCGCAGCGCCGCTGCCGCAACTGACCGGCGGCTTCGGCGGAGGCTGGGCGGTCAGGCGTCCGGCGGGCCCACGTCGACCGACGTGCTGCCGACAGCCGAGATGGCGCCGTTCGGCAGCGCGGCACTGGTCAGGGAGGCGTTCCCGTCGATGGTCACCTCGGGCCTGCGGATGCCAACCGCGTTCGCCGTGCTGGCTGTCCGCCGGACGTCATCGGGATCGCCGATGTCCTACCTGCGACGGCGCGATCGGCTGCTACTGGCGGGCATGGCCGCGATCGGCACGGTCGGCTTCACGCTACCGCTGTCCTACCTGCTCCTCGGCAAGTCGTTCACATGGATCCACGCCGTCGGCATGGCCGCGGCCGTCGTCGCCTACGGCGACGCCCGGCCCAGCTGACGACGAACTGCAGTCCGACCAGCACCGTGAATGCGATCGCGCCGGGGTGGCGCATCTGTCGCTGGTGCCGGGCGCGCGGCGTGGTCATGGTGCCGGATACGCGGCGTTGTCCGCCGGCCGGATCGATGAGGATCTGCTGCGGGACGTGCTGGCGTCGGCGCGACAGCGGTCGTGGCGGCCGGATTTCGCGATCGACGGGTCGGTCTGGGCACGCTGTGATGCGGAGTGCTCGCCGGGGCGTGGTTTCTACTATCACCCGTCGCGGCATTCGGCGGGGCAGCCGATCGTGGCGGGCTGGTGCTATTCGTGGCTGGCCGGGCTGTCCGGCCGGGCAGGTTCGTGGACGGCGTCGCTGGACCATCGCCGGCTGGCGGTCGCCGACAACCCGAACCTGGTCGCGGCCGAGCAGGTCCGGGCGGTCCTGCCGCGGCTGGGTGTCCTGCTGGTGCCTGCGTTGTTCGCCTTCGACGCGGGCTACGACCCGGTCCAGTTGTCGGTCGTGCTGGCCGGGACCGGAACGCAGATCGTGGTTCGGGTCCGTAACGACCGCACCTACTACGGGCCGGGCGGTCCCCGCGCTGACGGGCGGCCCGGCCGTCCGCGACGGCACGGACACCGCCTGTCCTGCGCCGACCCCGCCACCTGGCCGTCACCGGACGTCCGCCTTGACACCGCCGATGACGTCTACGGCCGGGTCGAGGTGTCCGCCTGGCACCGGCTGCATCCGAAACAGGACACCTACCGCGACCCGGATGGCGCGATGACGGTTGTCGAGGGGACCCTGATCCGGCTGCACGTGTCCCGGCCGCCCGGCCGCCGGGACCGGGAACCGAAAACGGTCTGGCTGTGGTGGCACGGCCGCATCGATACAGGCCGCCGCCCTGCTGGTCGCAATCACTGCTGGTGGTTGCGGGTTCGATGCGCTGGTGGTGGGTGAGTACGAGCGGGCGTTCTGCGGCCGCCAGGTCTTCGACCTGCTCCCGGTTCTCCATCAGGCGGGTGTGGTGTTGTGGCTTCCGGAGTTGCTCGGTCCGGTCGATGGTGATGATCCGGTGCATCGGGCGGTGTTGATCGAGTTGGGTGCGCGGTCGTTGCGGGAGGTGCAACGGTCACGGCATCGGGCGTGGGAGGCGATGCGGGTCCAGGCCCGGGACCAGGGCCGGTATCTGGGTGGTCGTCCGCCGTACGGGTACATGCTGGTCGAGATCGGCCCGCATCCGAACCCGGCCCATGCGCGGTGGGGCCGGATGCTGCTGGGCTTGGCGCCGGATCCGGTGACGGCCCGGCATGTGGGGTGGATCTTCGCCCGGCGGCTTGCCGGGGACAGCATGGCCGACATCGCCTGCGCCCTCAACGCGCGCGGTGTGCCGTGCCCGTCGGCGTATGACCGGGCCCGGAACCGGCACCGCACGGGTGCGGGCTGGCAGGTGCGGTCGGTCGCCGCGATCCTGACCAACCCGCGATACACCGGCCGGCAGGTCTGGAATCGGCAGTCCCAGCACATCGACGTCGCCGGACCCGACAGCGGCACACCGTCACGGGACTGGAACGACCGCGATGACTGGGTGATCTCCGCTGAGCCCGCGCATCAGGCGCTGGTGTCCGAGATGGATTTCGTGGCCGTACAGAAGGTCAGCGCGCTTCCGGTGCCGGCGGACGGCTCTCCGCGACGGGTGTACCGGCTGACGGGCCTCCTGATCTGTGCGTTCTGCAACCGGAAGATGGAAGCTCACTGGGCGCATGGGCAGGCGTGGTACCGGTGCCGGCATGGCGTCGATCGGACGAGGCCCGCTGCGCCGGGCACGGCGCGCGCGTTGTACGTGCGTGAGGACCGCGTGCTGGCGCTGATCTCGGAGGCTCTGTCCGCGATGGATCCGGGGCGGGAGCAGTCCGTGGTGCATCCCGAGGCGGTGCTACCTCGACGGGGTCTCGTGGTGGATTGCGGTCGTGAGGCGCTCGCATTGCGCGGGGAGCACGTGGTGACGTCGGGGCGGGGAGGTGTCCCGTGCTGCGGTTGCACCTGAGATGACTCGGGGCGTGAGTGGGTGGCCTGGCGTCGGGTGTGGCTGTTCACGATGGGTGGAGTTGGTATCGCTGGCGGTGGATGGGACCGTACAGTGAACGGGTTGTGCCCACTGCGTCACGGAGGGTGCGTTGGATCTTTCTTCCGTCATCCGGTCGCTCCAGCGGCCGGCGAGGCTTCATGTGGATTCCTCCGATCAGTTGTCCATTGATGTCGCGAAGGCGGCAGAGAAGTCGAGGGCGAGGGCGAAGCACGAGTCCAAGAGCGATGAGGACTCGCGAATCTACATGAAGACGCCGCAGGTGGTCGATGTCCCTCCACGGCTGGCGGTGAGTGCGGGTGATGTGCTTCGGGAGCTGGGGGTGGCGACGACGTTCCTGACGGACTCACCATTCGTGCCGATCGCGCAGTTGTGGGCGCATGTGCGGTACTGCGCGACGATGGAGCCGGGCCGGAGCGGGCTGCTGTCGCTGACGGCACATGCGCACAAGGAAGTCGTGCACCATCACAAGGTCGCCCAGTCCGAGCAGATCGGGATCGGCCTGGCTCTGGTGGTCGCGCGGGCGGTGATGCGGCAGCAGCATCCTGGTTGCGTCTTTCAGGTGGTGGATGCTGATGTCGCGCTGGCGGCCGGTTTCATCGATGAGGTCAAGGGGCGGGTCGAGAGCCGGCCGCAGACGAAGAAGCGGCCGGACTACTTCCTGATCGGCCGGCGGCCCGACGCGGCCGCAGGCAGGAGCACGGTCTATATCGCTGTGCTGGAGTGCAAAGGGACGCACTTCGCCCGCGCGAAGGTCGTCAAGCAACTGGGCGATGCCTGCCTGCAGGTCCAGACCGTGTCGATCGGCCGCAATCCGCTCTACGGGCTCATGGTCGGGTCGAGTTTGAACAAGTCTGGGATCACCTCATACGTCCTCGATCCACCTGGCAGCGACCAGCTATGGGAGGGCGACACCGATACGCTCGACGCCCTGATCCAACATGAACCCGACGAGCCGCACTGGCGTCCCGGCCAGTACGAGGAACCACCGGATGCAGATGGTGACGGCGTGCCGGGGCCTGAGGCAGCAGGCCGGGAAGATGCCGAGCCGGAAGAGCCGCCTGCGCCGTATGCGGTGCCGCCGCAGCGGAAAGGGTGGCTGGCACAGGTTCTCACCCGGTCGCACGCGGCCGCGGTACTGCTGTTCGCGGGCGACAACGCGACCGCGGCACACTATCTGACACCGCGTCAGCGCGGGCATCAGCAGGGCACGATTCCTGATTCGGAGCAGTGGCCCGACTACTCCCAGCGCGCGGTCAAGCTTCCGGGCGGTCCACGCCTGCACGGCACGACGGTGGCGATGCCGCTGCCCGGCGGGCAGGTCCTGGAGATCTTCCGTGGCATGGACGAGCGCCTCTACCGGGACTTGGCGGAGGGCAAGCTGTCGACGTACGGACGTCACGCGAGCCGGCTGCAGCGGTGGTGGCGCGGGCACCAGCGTCGGCCGGGTGATGTGCTGTCCGTCGGTGCGGACGGTACCGCGCTGCTGATGCGTGTCCGGGACCGGCGTGATGCCTGACCCGGCGGCACGCCGATGAGCGTCTCGGTGCCCGCGATCGGGACTCGCGATGCCAAACGGCTGATCTCGCGTGCTCGGGTGCTCTACGACGACGCGCGGTCGATCACCGGCCTACCGGACCGGATCGCCGCTGCGGTCCGGGCGCAGCACGCGAAGCTCCGTGCGGACCTTGTCAGTCAGCGCCTCGCACAGATGCCGGTCGCCGACCTGTCGCACTTCGCGGAGAGGGCACCGCAAGGGCTACGGCACCTGGCCGGCGAGGGGTATACCAGCGTGGCATCCGTGCTCGCGCTGCCCGTGCCACGCTTGCAAACGATCAAGGGGATCGGGCCGAAGTCGGCTGCGGCGATCGCGGAGGCTGCACATCGAGCACGCGCGGCAGTGGACCAGGAGACCACGGTCCGGCTCGACGCGGGCCGCCCTACGTCAGGGCATACCAGCCTGCTTCGTAGTCTTCGTCTGCTCCGGGCGACGAACCAGATCGTCGTGCGGGCCGCGGGCCCTCGGCAGCGGCTGACCTCGCAGTTGCAACGCCGGATCGCGGAGGCTGGCAATGGAGGCAGCCGGCTACGGGTCTGGTTCTCACGCCCACCCGCCCGGGAGCAGCTGCAGCGGGCCCTGACAGGGCTGGCCGAGGCATTGGCCGGCCCGGACGCCACCGCACTCACCAGCGCGTATACGGCGTGCGACGCCGCCGACACGGAGTCGCAGCGGGCCCCGGAGAGTGAGGTATGGGGCGACTTCAAGCAGCACCCGGCTGAATACCAGACGCTGCTGGCGAACGTGCTCGGCGCCGGGAAGCTCGCCGCCGCGGATCTGGGACACATCCCGCGCGCCGTGGCGAACGAGGCCAGGGCTGTTGCGCTCGATCTCACGGCGTTGACGGCCGTTCTGCGGAACTATCAGGTGTTCGGTGCCCAGTACGTGCTGTCACGCCGGGGTGCGATCCTCGGCGACGAGATGGGGCTCGGCAAGACGATCGAAGCAATCGCCGTGATCGCGCACCTGTCACGAGCCAGCCGGCTACGGTGCCTGATCGTGGCCCCAGCCAGCGTGGTGCTGAACTGGCTGGAGGAGATCAGCACGCACAGCCGTCTGTCCGCGGTCAAGCTCCACGGCGCAGACCGCGCCGACGAGGTGTCCCGGTGGATCACCGACGGCGGCATCGCCGTGACCACATTCAGCACGCTCCGACGACTTCAGCTTCCCCCTGATCTACGGCTCGACCTGCTCATCGTCGACGAGGCCCACCAGATCAAGAACCCGCAGGCGCAGCGCTCGCAGCAGGTCGGTGCGCTGGCAGCACGTGCGGGACGGGTTCTGCTGATGACCGGCACACCGATGGAAAACCATGTGCGGGAGTTCCGGAACCTGGTGCGGTACATCGACGGTCCGCTCGCCGACCGGCTGCTGCCGCACGACAACGCGTTCGTCGACCAGATCACCTTCCGCGAGAAGGTCGCGGCTGTCTATCTGCGCCGCAATCAGGAAGATGTCCTCGACGACCTCCCGAAGATCATCAGGAACGACGACCTCGTCGCCCTCGAGGCACCTGAAGCACGCGTCTACGCGGAAGCGGTCGCCGGGCGGTGCTTCGACGACATGCGCCGCGCCGCATACGACGGTGGACCGGATAGCGCCAAGATCGTACGTCTGCGGGAGATCGTGGTCGAGTCGGCAGAGAACGGCTGGAAGGTCCTCGTCTTCTCCCGGTACCTGCGCACGATCGGGGCGATCGAGTCGGCCCTCGCGAAGACACCGCATGTCGTGGTGACCGGCGCTGATACCGGCAGCCGTCGGGCGGCCCAGAAGCTTGCCTGGTTCACCGGCCATGGCGGGCACGCGGTGCTGATCGGTCAGATTGACGCCGTTGGCCAAGGGCTGAACCTGCAAGCCGCGTCCGTCGTTATCCTCGCCGAGCCACAACTCAAGCCCTCTACCGAGGACCAAGCCATTGCGCGCGCGCAACGCATGGGGCAGACGGTCAGGGTCCGTGTTCACCGGCTCCTCGCCAAAGACACCGTTGACGAACGCATCGAAGAGATTCTGGAGCAGAAAAGGCGCGCGTTCGACGCGTACGCGCGAGACAGTGCTGCCAAGAGATTGGATGCCCGTGCGGTCGACCCGACCTACCTAGGACTGGAGATCGGCCTGGCGGAGCAGGAACGGATCATCAACACCGAAGCCCGGCGGCTCGGCACGTAGACATAATCGCTTGGCCCGACCACGCCCGACGATGTGTAAGTGTCGCAGTGACGACTACAAGACGGCGCTCCGCGTGAAAGGGCAGACGGTGTCGTGGGGTCGCGTATGGTGCTCGGGATGTCCGACTCTTTGCCGTTTGCTGTTCAGATCGGGCTTGCCGCCCCTCGCGTCGCGGTCGTCTTCAACGGCGGTCAGAACTGGCACTACTGGGCACGACTGGCGATTCACGCTGCCTCGCGAATCTGGGGAGGGCGTGGCTTCTTACTGGTTCCTCATGTCGACGGCGTAGTGGATCCGCTTCTGCTCGCTGCGGCGCGGACCTACGACCCAGACTACGTAGTGCTCCTGGAGACCACGTTCGGGCAATGGGAGAAAGCCGCTCCGAATACCCAGCCGATCCGGATTGGCGGGCGGACGCGGGAAGGCGAGGAACGTGCCCGCATGATGAGGCAGGTGGCGGATCAGTGCGTGCAGGATGCTGCGGGAGCTGCAGCTCGTCAGACGGTCGCGGCGGCGTGTTCCCCGTATCGCCGCCGGCTCGATGACGGACGGGTGCGAGAACGACTGACGACGCTTGGCGTGCACAAGGTACGAAGTCCGTTGACGGCGCTGGCCTCGGTCCCGGCCGCTGCGGGTAGCCCGTACCTGTCGGCTCCGCGGGACTGGGATGGGGCGCTGGGCGTGATCGCGGCGGCACAGTGCGGGCTCTTCGAGGAGCCGGAAGTGGGCTCGAGCCCGGACCTCAGCGACGCGGACCGCTGGCAACTGCTGCACTGGCTGCTGACCAAGGGCGCGGCTTCCACCAGGCCGCCGACAGACGCCTTGCTGGGACAGTTCCTTATGCCGTTCCGCGGGGGCGACGATCCTCATCGAGCTGGCATGGCCTTCCAGCGCACCACGCTCGGTCTGGGTCAGGCGGGGTTCGGCTACCGGGACCAGGACCATCTCGCGTTCGTGATCGGCGACACCGCAGCCGACTTCGCGGCCGCCCATGCCCGCGACCTTCTCTACGGTGACGGCATCTGGCTTCCTTCTGAGTTGTCGCCGTGCGGCACCGATGAGAACGTCCAGCGCATGCGCATCATGCTCGACACCACCGTCGTAGCGTCCATAGTCCTGCGCCGCGGTCGCGTCACCGTGTCAACAGTGTCCGCGGCTCCCGTCGCCGTCGAAGAGACGGTTCAGGCACTGCGCGACCCCGACATGGGGTGCAACGGATCCGCCGTCAGGGAGCAGGAGGACCTTCACGCCGAGGCGGTTAGAAGCGGCGATCTGGCCTACCCTCGCAGCGGCGCGCTGAGCTGGGCCGTCGAGGACGACCTTGATCATCCAGCGGCTGTCCCGGCGAGCCGTGACGAAGACGGCACGACGACCATGCTGTCGCCGACGCCAGTACCTGACGTCAGTGCCGGCCTGCTGCGCGAGTCTGTCGAGTTGACCTGGCAGGTCGAAGTGCGTCCGGAGGGCACCGGTACACCGCCCGGACGTGGGCTCGCCGGCACCTATCTGCTCGCGCCGGGCGAGAATGAACTACTGACCTGGGTGCGTAGCGGCCGGAACGGCATCCGGTTCGAGTCGCACCGCTACGACCGCATCACCGCCGGAACACCGCGGCTGTCGCGTCTGGCCCGACCCCGACTACGCGAATTGTCGGTCATCGAGTGGGCACGCTGCCTGACCGCCCAACAGGGCACAACGATCCGGCTGTCAGGCGCCGGTCGTCGCGCCGAAGTCCTGAGCCGGCTCGTCGGCGGCCGGGCGCCGCTCGCCGCGCTCTTTGCCGGACCCATGCTGCCCGTGCTCCGCGGCTATCTCAGCAAGACCGGTAAGACGTCGGTCCGCTACCCCAAGAAGCAGGGCGTCGTCCTGCACTCCGGCGGGACCAACGACACGGGCTACGAAGGATATCTGACCTTCGAGGGCATGCAGGACTTCAGCACCCGCCAAGACGAGACAGCGCTCCGAGAAGACATCGACGATCTCTGCACGACTGGTCTGCTGCGCCGCGGCATAATCGTCAACTGCCGGATCTGCTCCAGGGTCAGCTTCATCGCGCTCGACGATGCGGGACAAACGTTTGCTTGCCCGCGCTGCCGGGCCACCAACCCGCTGACGAGTGAACGCTGGCGCGAGCCCGCCAGCGGACCAGGCTGGTATTTCGACCTGCACCCGGTGGCACGCGATCTGCTGCGCGACAACGGGGAGGTTCCCCTGCAACTCGCTCATTACCTGCGCAGCACAGCCCGTTCCTACACCGACGCCTCCGAATTCGAGCTGTGCGGACCCGATGGCGATCCCATCGCAGAACTCGATCTGCCTGCCTACGTCGACGGGCAGGTGATCACCGGCGAAGCGAAGTGCAGCACCACCCTCGGCAAGCGCCTGAGCGTCGAGGTGCGCAAGAAGATCGTGCTCGCCGACGCGCTCCAGGCGGATCAGATCCTGTTCGCCAGCACTGACACGTGGGAGTCCGCCAGCCTGAAGGCCATCGGTGAGCACGTCACGCGGCATCAATGGACCAGCGGCAAGACCCCTGAAATCCGCATCATCACCGAACTCGGCCAGCCTGCCTGTCAGGACCGGCGGTTGAACCCACGCAATGGCCGGCTCTTGAACAGATAGTGGGTCCGCGCGAGCGCGGGCTGCTGGCCCGCGACGGCCCGATCGCACAGCGGGCATCGCCTCTGCCCGCTGCGCTGCTGACTGCGATCAAGGCAGCACAGCGGCTCGGATTCACGCTCGACGAGGTCGCCGCGCTGACCGGCATCGGACGGCGCCGACATGCCGCTGCCGGCCTGCGGCAACGCGCGCCTGACAAGATCGCTGAGGTGGACGCACGGATCGCGGACCTGACCGCGATCCGCGGCACGCTGGCCGATGTCGTCGATGCCCGCTGTGACAAGCCTCATCGACTGCACCGGCGCGGTCGGCCTGGAACAGCGCCGGAGGGTGACCCCCGAGTGCACGGTTCCGAGGTAACGGGCAGCTCCACCGACGGGCTCAGCGGCTAGACAAACATCGTGGTCGCGCCCAGGATCTCCCAGCGCTGGGCGGCCAGTTGGACCGCGTCCCACGGGCTGCCCAGCGGCGGTGTGTACGACAGGTCCATCTCCGCCACCTCCGCCACACGCGCACCGTGGTGTAGCGCCGCCGCGAAGATGTCCACCCGGGTGGCCACCGCCGCGTCCCGATGGCCGACGAGCTGGGCGCCAAGCAGGCGTCCGCTGTCGGGATCGCCGGTGACGGCGATTGCGATCGGCTTAGCGCCCGGGTAGTACGCCTTGTGGTCGTCCGCATGCGTGAAGACGGTCCGTGAGCTGAGCGACCGCGCTATCGCATCCCCGGTCGCGCAGACCCGTTCGGGCCGCTACCAGGTCGAAAACCTTGACGACTTGGGTGCCGACCGCGCCCGCAAACCGCGTGTCGCCACCTGCCGCGTTCTCCCCCGCGATGTGGCCCTGCTTGTGCGCGGTGCTGCCCAGCGGCAGGTACACGTTGTCGTCGAGCAGCCGGTGGTACGTGTGCGCGCAGTCCCCCGCCGCGAACACGTGCGGCACGCTCGTGCGCATGTGCCGGTCGACCGCGATCGCACCGGCCTGGCCGAGCCCCGCGCCGGCGGTCCGGGCGAGCACGGTGTCCGGCCGGACCCCGACGACCACGAGCACCAGCTCCGCCGCGAGCGTGACCGGCAACGCGTCCGGGCCGCGCGCGGCGATCCGCAGTCCGTCGCGGGTGGTGGTGAGGCCGGTGACGGTGGTGCCGGTGCGTACCTGGACGCCGTGGCGGATCAGCTCGTCCTCGACGAGCCGGGCGAGCTCGATGTCCAGGGTGCCGAGCACCTGCGCCAGCTGCTCGACGACGGTGACCTCCAGTCCGCGCAGGGTCAGCGCCTCGGCCATCTCCAGGCCGATGTACCCGGCGCCGATGATCAGCGCGGTCGACGGGCCGCGGGCCAGCGACTCGGTGAGCGCGAAGGTGTCACCCATGGTGTGCAGCAGGTGGACGTTATCGGCGGGACCCAACCGGTCGAGGCCCTTGATCGGCGGCCGTACCGGTGTGGCACCGGTGCCGAACACGAGGTTGTCGTAGGGCAGGCGCTGTTCGCGTCCGTCGGCCGCGGTCACGATGACGAGCCGAGAGTCCGGGTCGATGCGCCGTGCGCGGGTGTCGAGCAGGAGTTGCAGGCCTGCGGTCTGCAGTTCGTCGCGGGTGCGGTGGGCCAGCGATCGCCAGTCCGGGACCTCACCGGACACGTGGTAGGGAATGCCGCAGATCGAGAAGTTCGGGTACGCGTCCGCCACCACGAGCAGCGGTTCCACGCTCGGGTCCGTCTGCCGGGCGCGCAGCCCGGCGCTGATGCCCGCATCACTGCCTCCGACGATCACCAACCGGCTCATCGCTGCACCGCCTCATAAGCAGAAACTGATGTGGATGTAGGTTAGAGCGTGGCGGGCGCCCGCGGCGTACCCCCGAGGCGGTGATGCTCTTGATTTGGGTGAACGTTCGGCAAACTGATGCATGAGCAGCACTGAGATGCTGAGACGATGCACGCGAGCGAGGCCGAGGAGGCTGCGACTTGACGACCGGCAACCAGATAAGCGATGGTTTACGTAAATGACAGTTGATACAGATGCCGACGAGGTCGCGGTCCTCAAGGCGATAGCCGACCCGCTGCGGTTCAAGATCCTGCTGGCGCTCGCCCGCGAGCAACTGTGCGTGTGCCACCTGGTCGAGGACCTGCGGCAGACCCAGCCGCTGATCAGCCACCACCTGCGCATCCTGCGCAAAGCCGGCCTGGTCGAGACCGAGCGGCACCGCTACTGGACCTATTACCGGCTGCGCCCGGTCGCGTTGCACGCCATCGGCGCGCAGCTCACCGCGATGGCCGTCTCCGCCCCCACCGGCGGTGAGGGCCGACGCCCCTGCGCGCCGGACGCGCCCGCCGACCTCGAGTAAGGAACGCACATGAGCACCACCACGGCCGAGACGCCACGCCTGTCGACGCTCGACCGGTTCCTGCCGCTGTGGATCGGCCTGGCGATGGCCGCCGGCCTGCTGCTCGGCCGCACCGTTCCCGGGCTCGACGACGCGCTCGATGCGATCGAGCTCGGCGGGATCTCGGTCCCGATCGCGCTCGGCCTGCTGATCATGATGTATCCGGTGCTGGCGAAAGTCCGCTACGACCGGCTCGGCACCGTCACCGGCGACCGGAAACTGCTGATCAGCTCCCTGGTCATCAACTGGCTGATCGGCCCGGCCGTCATGTTCGGCCTGGCCTGGCTGTTCCTGCCGGACCAGCCCGAGTACCGCACCGGCCTGATCATCGTCGGCCTGGCCCGCTGCATCGCCATGGTGATCATCTGGAACGACCTCGCCTGCGGCGACCGCGAAGCGGCGGCCGTGCTGGTCGCGCTCAACTCCGTGTTCCAGGTCGTCGCGTTCGGGCTGCTCGGCTGGTTCTATCTCGGCGTCCTGCCCGGCTGGCTCGGCCTGGAACAGGCCGCGCTGGACGTCTCCGCCTGGGACATCGCGGCCAGCGTGCTGGTCTTCCTCGGCATCCCGCTCGCGGCCGGCTACCTCACCCGCCGCATCGGCGAGAAGATCAAGGGCCGGCGATGGTACGAGGAGCGCCTGCTCCCCCGAATCGGGCCGTGGGCGCTCTACGGCCTGTTGTTCACGATCGTGCTGCTCTTCGCGCTGCAGGGTGACACCATCACCAGCCGTCCGTGGGACGTCGCCCGGATCGCGCTGCCGCTGCTCGCCTACTTCGCGCTCATGTGGGCCGGCTCGTTCGCGCTCGGCCGCGGCATCGGCCTGAACTACGAGCGCACCACCACGCTGGCGTTCACCGCCGCCGGCAACAACTTCGAGCTGGCCATCGCGGTCGCGATCGGCGTCTTCGGCGTCACCAGCGGCCAGGCCCTGGCCGGCGTCGTCGGCCCGCTCATCGAAGTCCCCGTCCTCGTCGCGCTGGTCTACGTCTCGCTCTGGGCCCGCGACCGCTTCTTCCGCACCGAGGTGACAGCATGACCAGTCCGCAGCAGCACCAACGCCCAGACCTGCTCGACACCGACGCCGTCCTCGAGCGCGTCGCCGCCCGGCTCGCCGACAAGTTCGCCGGCACGTTCAACACCGAAACCGTCCAGCGGTACGTGTTCGAGTCCTACGTCGCGCTCTACCGCACCGCCAGCGTCCGGCACCACCTGACCGCGCTGGCCGAGAACTTCGCGGCCGACCGGCTCATCGCGCTCGCTCAGGCGCGCGGCGAACTCGCCAAGCCGGTCCCGGAGGTGCTGTTCCTCTGCGTGGCCAACACCGGCCGGTCCCAGATGGCCGCCGCGCTGCTCGCGCACCGTGCCGCCGGGCGTGTGCACGTCCGCTCGGCCGGCTCATTGCCCGGCCATGATGTGGAGCCGCCCGCGGTCGAGGCGATGCGGGAGGTCGGCATCGATATCGCGGAGGCCTACCCCAAGCCGCTGACCGACGACGTCCTGCGTGCCGCCGACGTCATCATCACCATGGGCTGCGGTGACGCCTGCCCGGTGCTTCCCGGCAAGCGCTACCTCGACTGGCCGATCGCCGACCCCGCGGGAGCGACGCTGTCCGCCGTTCGCGCGATCCGCGACGACATCGACGCCCGCGTGCAACTCCTGATCACCGAACTCACCACCGAAGGAACAACCCGATGAGCACCAAGCCCAGCGTCCTGTTCGTCTGCGTGCACAACGCCGGCCGGTCCCAGATGGCGGCCGGCTGGCTGCGGCACCTCGCCGGGGACGCGGTCGAGGTCCGGTCGGCCGGGTCCGAGCCCGCCGACGCGATCAACCCGGCCGCGGTCGAGGCGATGCGCGAGGTCGGCATCGACATCACCGGCGGCACACCGAAGAAGCTCGAGTGGGAGACCGCGGAGAGCTCCGACGTCATCGTGACCATGGGCTGTGGCGACACCTGCCCGGTGTTTCCCGGCAAGCGGTACGAGGACTGGAAGCTCGACGACCCGGCCGGGCAAGGTGTCGAGGCGGTCCGGCCGATCCGCGACGAGATCCGTACCCGCGTGGAGAAGCTTCTGGCCGAGATCACCGGCTGACTAGGCTAGACTTTCATCGTCAATCGGCGATAAACGATGAAAGTGGTGGACGGTGACGGACCTGCTCGACCGGACGATCGCGGACGAATACGCCTCCTGGTTCCGCGCGCTCGCGGACGGCACCCGGGTGCAGATCGTCGAGCTGCTGGCCCGGCAGGCACGGCCGATGAGCGTCGGCGAGATCGTCGCGGCGGTCGGGCTGGCGCAGTCGACGGTCTCCCAGCACCTGAAGATCCTCGCCGACGTGCGGTTCGTGCTGATCGAGGCGGTCGGCACCGCACGGCACTACCGGATCAACGACAACTGCATCGCGTGCTTCCCGTCCGCCGCCGACGTGGTCATGGGCCGGCCCGCACCCGGCGCGAAAACGACCTGCTGATGCGCATCCGGGCCATGACCAGCGGCGGCGCGCCGGCCGTGCTGGCGATCTACCAGGCCGGGCTCGACGGCGGCCACGCCAGCTTCGAGACCGTCGTGCCGGACTGGGCCACGTTCGACGCCGGCAAGCTCGCCGCGCACCGGCTGGTCGCGGCCGACGGTGACGGGACCGTGCTCGGCTGGGTCGCGGTCTCGCGCTCGTCCGCCCGCGCGGCCTACGCGGGCGTGGTCGGGCACTCCGTCTACGTCGCCACGGCCGCACAGGGCCGCGGCGTCGGACGGGCGCTGCTCGACGCACTGATCGCCTCGACCGAGGCGGCCGGGATCTGGACCATCGAGTCCGGCGTCTTCCCGGAGAACACGGCCAGCCTCGCGCTGCACGCCGCCGCCGGATTCCGCACGGTCGGGGTGCGAGAGCGTGTCGGACGCCATCACGGGCGCTGGCGCGACGTCGTCCTGATCGAGCGCCGCAGCACCGTCGTGAACTGACTTCGTACCCCATCTGATCTTTGAATGTGAGGAGTCTGCCGTGGATATCCACCCGCAGGATCTGCCCGTCGTCGTGATCGGCGCCGGGCCCGTCGGCCTCGCCGCCGCCGCGCACCTGCACGAACGCGAGCTGCCGTTCACCGTGCTCGAAGCCGGCGACGGACCGGCCGCGGCCGTGCGCGAGTGGGCGCACGTGCGGCTGTTCTCGCCGTGGCGCTACAACATCGACTCCGCCGCCCGGCGACTGCTCGCCGCCTCCGGCTGGACCGAGCCCGACCAGGAGACGCTGCCGACCGGCGGGCAGCTCGCGGACGACTACCTGCGGCCGCTCGCCGCGCTGCCCGCCATCGCGCCGCACGTGCGCTACGACACCCGCGTGGTCGCGGTGACCCGGCTCGGCATGGACCGGGTCCGCACCGACGGCCGCGAAGCCGCGCCGTTCCTGATCCGGCTCGCCACCGGCGAGGACCTGCACGCCAGCGCGGTCGTCGACGCCACCGGCACCTGGGGTCTGCCGAACTGGCTGGGCGCCTCCGGCATCCCCGCCCACGGCGAGCGGGAGGCGGCCTCGTTCGTGTCGCACGCGCTGCCGGACGTGCTCGGCACCGACCGGGACCGATTCGCGGGCCGCCGCACGCTCGTCGTCGGCGCGGGGCACTCCGCGGCGAACACGCTGCTGAAACTGGCCGACCTCGCCGGCCAGACGCCAGGCACGACCGCGCTGTGGGCGATCCGGTCCGCGAGCCCGGCCCGCACCTACGGCGGCGAGGACGCCGACGCGCTGCCGGCCCGCGGCGCGCTCGGCAGCCGGCTGCGTGAGCACGTCGAGTCCGGCGCGATCACATTGGTCACCGGCTTCTCCGTGCGGTCGGTCACCGCCGCCGGCGACGAGGTGCAGGTCTCCGACGGCGACCGGACGCTCACCGTGGACCGGATCGTCAGCGCCACCGGCTTCCGGCCCGACCACGACATCGTCTCCGAGCTGCGCCTCGACCTGGACCCGATCATGGGTTCCACCCGCGCGCTGGCGCCGCTGATCGACCCGAACGAGCACTCCTGCGGCACCGTCCCGCCGCACGGCGTGGAGGAGCTGACCCACCCGGAGGCCAACTACTACGCCATCGGCGTGAAGAGCTACGGCCGGGCGCCGACGTTCCTGCTGGCCACCGGATACGAGCAGGCGCGCTCGGTGGTCGCCGGGCTCGCGGGCGACTGGGACGCCGCGCACGACGTTCAGCTCGATCTGCCCGAGACTGGCGTCTGCAACAGCAACCCGATCCTCGGCGACGACACGATCTCGTCCGGTGGCGGCTGCTGCGGCGCGCCCGCCGCCGAGCCAGTCTCGGCCGGCAAGGGACTGGCGAACGGCCTCAGCGGAGGACTGCTCGCCGCTCCGCTCCAGCTGGTCACGATCGGCGGTAAGCCCAGCACGGACGAGCAGGCCGGCGGCTGCTGCTAGCCGCATGAAGCGGTGGCCATGTCTCACCGCGTCGTTACGAAGTCCTGACGACCTCGTCGTTGGCGCGAGCCTGCGCGGCGAGGTCGGCCAGGTGCAGCGCGGCGCCCTGCAGCGCGCCGGGTACCAGCCGGTGGTGGGTGAACCGGCCGCGGGACTCGCTGGTCACCACACCCGCCTCGCGCAGGAGCTTGAGGTGGCCGGAGACGTTGGGCTGCTTGGCGCCGGTGTCCGCCACCAGGTGCGAGGTGGTGGCCGGGCCGCCCGCGAGGGTGCGGACGATCTGTGCCCGGAGCGGATCGCCCAGCAGACGCACCACATCAGGATTGCTTGATATCACTGGAACCTGATTCATCGGCTGCGCCGGCACGCCGGACTCGCCAGGGGAGCCGGGAGGACCGGCCTGACCGGTGGCGATCAGGGCGCCGAGCAGGTTCAGGTTCTCCCGCTGCGCACGGTAGTAGACCCAGGTGCCGCGCTTCTCGCCGTCCACCAGACCGGCCTCGCGGAGCACGCGCAGGTGGTGCGAGATGGTGGGCGGGGTGACGTCGAACGCGTCGGTGAGGTCGCACACGCAGACCTCGTCCGCGGCCGCGATCAGGGACAGCAGCCGCAGCCGGATCGGGTCGCCGAGCGCCTTGAACACCGCCGCAAACTGGCCCGCGACCTGCGGCGCCAGCGGCTGTTCCGAGATGGGCGGGCAGCACGCCTGTGCCACGGACGTGTTCAGCACCGGGAGGACCGACATGCGTATAGCTTGACACCAGTCTAATAGCCGTGCAAGGTGAGGACATCGATTCGATACTGGTCGAGATAGTGATGCCGGGCCGGTGATGCACTCCCAGCCCAGCTTGACAACATCGGGAGAGTTCAGATGGGTAATGACACGGCCGCCTCCTGTTGCGGCGACAGCAAAAACACATCATCACAGAATGATGTGAAGAGCCCTGTGGTCGTGATCGGTGGCGGGCCCGTCGGGCTTGCCGCCGCCGCGCAGTTGCATGAGCGTGGCCTGCCCTTCGTGCTGCTGGAGGCCGGCGCCTCGGCCGGCGCATCCGTCGCCGAGTGGGGACACGTGCGGATCTTCTCGCCATGGCGTTACAACATCGACAAGGCCGCCCACCGCCTGCTCGACGCCGCCGGATGGGCCGAGCCGAACCCGGAGGCACTGCCCACCGGCGCCGAACTCGTCGACCTCTACCTGCAACCACTGGCGAAGCTCCCGGCCCTGTCCGGCAGCATCCGCTACCACGCCGAGGTCGTGGCGATCGGCCGCGCCGGCGTGGACCGGGTCACCACCGCCGGCCGCGAGTCCGCCCCGTTCGTGGTGCGGCTCGCCACCGGCGAGGACGTCCTCACGTCCGCGGTGATCGACGCCTCCGGCACCTGGCGCACGCCGAACGTGATCGGCGCGATCGGCCTGCCCGCGCACGGCGAGCGCGACGCCGCCGCGTTCGTCGAGTCCGCGCTGCCGGACGTGCTCGGCGCCGCCCGCGACCGCTACGCCGGCCGGCACACCGTCGTGGTCGGCTCCGGGCACTCCGCCGCCAACACGCTGCTCGCGCTCGCGGAGCTGGCCGAGCAGGAGCCCGGCACCCGCATCACCTGGGCGACCCGCGGCGGCAGCATCGACCGCGCGGTCGGCGGCGGCGACGCCGATGCCCTGCCCGGCCGCGGCGCGCTCGGCACCGGAATGAAGCTGCTCGCGGACTCCGGCCGCGTCGCGCTGCTCACCGGCTTCGCCGTGCACGCCGTGACCCACGACGGCACCAGCGTCACGCTCACCGCCGCCGACGGGCGCACCATCACCGCGGACCGGATCATCGGCGCCACCGGCTTCCGCCCGGACCACACCATCGCGGACGAGCTGCGCCTGGACCTCGACCCCGCGCTCGGCTGCACCCGCGCGCTCGCGCCGCTGATCGACCCGAACGAGCACTCCTGCGGCACCGTACGCCCGCACGGCGTCGACGAACTCGCCCAGCCCGAGCCCGGCTACTACGCGGTCGGCATGAAGAGCTACGGCCGCGCGCCCACGTTCCTGATGGCCACCGGATACGAGCAGGTCCGCTCGATCGCCGCCGCACTGGCCGGCGACTGGACGGCCGCCCGCGACGTGCAGCTGGACCTGCCGGAGACCGGCGTGTGCTCGTCCACGCTCGGCGCGAAGGCGATGCTCGACGACGCCGCCGCCCGCTACGGCCTCGCTCCGGAGGTGCCCGGACAGCTCGTCAGCGCCGCACTGCGGCACCTTCCGGCCGCCGGGAGCGTCACCGCGGCCACCCATGCGGCCGCCGCGGAACTCGGCATCGATCCGCAGGTGGCGCTGCAACTCGCCGCCCTGGCCGGAGAAGAGTTCGACCTGCCGCGCGCCGATCTCGGCCTGGTGACCGTCCCGGCCGCCTCGGGTGGCGGTTGCTGCGCGTGAGCACCAGCTCCGGCCCGGTCCCCGCCGCACCTGCCGGCGGGGACCGGCGCCACCGGAAGAACAAGGCGATGATCGCCGTGCTCGCGATCACCCAGACCATCGGCTACGGCACGCTCTACTACGCCTTCGCCGTCTTCCTCGGCCCGCTCGCCGCCGACCTGCACACCTCCGCCACGGTCGTCACCGGCGCGTTCACCGCCAGCGTGCTGACCAGCGCGGCGCTGGCCATCCCGGTCGGCCGCCGGCTCGACCGGCACGGCGGCCGCGCGCTGATGACCGGCGGTTCGCTGCTGGGCGTCGTCCTACTCGTCGCGTTCAGCGGGGTGCAGGAGGTGTGGCAGCTCTACGCCGTGCAGATCGGCATCGGCGTCGCCAGCGCGGCCAGCCTCTACGAGGCCGCATTCGCCGTCATCATCGCCGGCGTCTCCGCCGCACGACGCAGCGCCGCCCTGCTCGCGGTAACCGTGGTGGCGGGCTTCGCCAGCACGGTGTTCCTGCCGCTGGCCGGCTGGCTGACGGCCGCGCACGGCTGGCGTACCGCGCTGCTCGTCCTGGCCGCCGTCCAGGCGATCACCGTGCCGCTGCACGCGCTCGCCACTCCGCGCCGCGCACCCCGCACAGACAAAGCCGCCGGGGGTACGGGTGAGCCGCGCCCCTCGTCGAGGCCGGTCGTCCGCGCCGCCCTCGCCGACCGGGACTTCTGGCTGCTGGCCCTCGGATTCACCGCGCACACCGCCGCCGTCAGCACGTTCACCGTCCACGTGGTCGCCGCCCTGGTCGGCTGGGGACACCGGCCGGACTTCGCGGCCGCGGTCGCCGGCCTGATCGGCGTGCTCTCCGTCGCCGGGCGGCTCATCACCACCGGCCTACAGCGCCGCTACCGCACCGCGAGCGTCACGGCGGCCGTCTTCGCCGTCCAGGCCGCGGCCGCGCTCACGCTACCGGTTGTCGGCGCTCTGACCGCTGGTGCCGCCGGTGCCGTGATCGGTTTCGGCCTCGGCTTCGGCGTAGCCACGATCGCCAAACCGGTCCTGCTCGCCGAGCGCTACGACACCACCCGCTACGCCACGCTGGCCGGCATCATCGTGGTGCCCGCCACCCTGGCGAAGGCCGTCGCTCCACTGGCCGCCGCCGCGCTCTACGCGGCCACCGGCGGCTACACCGCGGTCTTCACCGCGGTCGCCGTGTGCTGCGCCGTCGCCGCCACCGCGATAGCCGCTCTCCGGCGGGGAGCACCTCAGGCCGCATCGGACGCCGCTCTGACGGACGGTCGTGTCGGCGCACGGCGGTGGCCCGTTCTGGAGCTGGGGCTTGCATCCGATACCCAGGTACAGACTTACCGTCGAGTCATGACCACCACCGAAGGACAGGCATGGGTACCCGACGCCTGCACCCTGCCAACCGCCGAACAGCCGCTGCGGCAGGCGGAGTTCGACGACCTGTTCGCCACCGCGCTGCGCGGCCAGCAGCGGCTGTCCCCCACGACGCTGCGCTGGGTCATCGATCCGGCGGCGGAAAGCACGGCCCGGGACCTGACCGACCGGGAAAGCAGCTGCTGCGCGTTCTTCACCTTCACCTTCCGGCAGGATGGCGCCGGACTTCGGCTGGACGTGGAGGTCCCTGCCGCGCACGTCGCGGTCCTCGACGCCCTCGCCTCGCGCGCCGCGCCCTGGACCAGATCATGACCGGCCTGCGCAGCGGTCAGGTCGCCGGCGCGGCCGGGGTCAACCTGCAGACGCTGCGCTACTACGAGCGTCGCGGACTGCTGGCCGCACCGGCACGCAGCCTCGGCGGCCACCGGCTCTATCCGCCCGAAGCGGTCACCGTGCTGAAGGTGATCAAAGCGACCCAGCGGCTCGCCTTCACGCTCGACGAGGTCGCCGACCTGCTCGCCACCGGCGGCCACCGGCACGGTGGTCAGGAGTCCGGACTCCAGGAACGCGCCCGCGCCAAACTCGCCGAGGTGGAGGCGAAGATCGCCGACCTACAGGTGATCGCCTCCACCCTGCGGGAGACGGTCGCCGCGGGATGCGACGACCTGGTCACCTGCGCCGGCGAGCCGTGCTGCCCGATCCCGTTCGCCACCATCGCCGCGCCTTCGCCCGCCCCTGAGGACCCGGCTTATCGCGCCCGCCCGTGACGGCGAGTCGGCCTGGCGTCAGCAGCAGTTGCGGACGTTGTCCGCGTTGGTGCGGGCCTCGGCGGCGAGGTCGACGAGGTGCATGGCGGCGCTCTGCAGTGCACCGGGCACGAGCCGGTAGTACGTGAAGCGGCCGCGGGGCTCGGTCACCACGGCGCCGGCCTCGCGGAGGAGCTTGAGGTGGCCGGAGACGTTGGGCTGTTTCGCGCCGGTGTCGGTGACCAGTTGTGAGGTGGTCGCGGGGCCTGCGGCGAGGATGCGCACGATCCGTGACCGTAGTGGGTCGGCCATCAGGCGGATCAAATCAGGATTTGCTGATATCAGCGGTTCCTGATTCTCAGAAGCAGCGGGTGTCGTCGGCGCGGTGCCGCACGAGGAGGCGGATCCACCTTCGGCCGGCGCCGGCTCGCTGCCCAGCACGTTGCCGAGAACCGTGAGGGCGCCGGTGCGTGCGCGGTAGTACGCCCAGGTGCCGCGGCGCTCGACCTCGACCATGCCGCTCTCCCGCAGCACCCGCAGGTGATGGGAGATCGTTGCGCCGGTGAGCTCGAAGGCGTCGGTGAGGTCGCAGACGCAGACCTCGGGCGCGGAGGCGATCAACGACAGCAGCCGCAGCCGGACGGGGTCGCCGAGCGCCTTGAACAACGGGGCGAGCTCATTGGCCATCCACGGCTCGAGCGGTTGCACGGCCAGCGGCGGGCAGCATCCCGGTGCCGCTGCGGTCCGTGCTGCGGGAACGACCGACATTCCCTTAGCTTGACATCGATCTAATGGGGACGCAATACATGCCTGATCATCAACGCAAATCGGTCAACGGATCAGTCGGCAGTGATGTCCGGGCCGATTTTCGTCATGATGACCTGATCATGGCTTGTCTATGTGCCGGCCGGCTCGCCAGGACGAGCCGGCCGGCATCGGTCAGTTGCAGCAGGCCGAGTTGCCCGCGGCCGGAACCACCACCAGCTGCGGGTCCGGGCCGAGGTTGACCACCGGCGCCACGTCGAACTGCTCGGCGGCGAACGCCGCCAGCTGCAGCGCCGAGGTCTCGGAGACGCCGAGTTCGCGGGCCGCGGTCAGCACCGCCGCGCCGGCGCTCGGGCTGCTGGGCAGGTACTTCGCGGTCAGCGTCAGCAGCCGCTCGTGCTCGGCGTGGGTGAGGCCGAGGCGCTGGGCGATCGCCTCGGAGCCGGCCGTGGCCGAGCAGACGCCGGTGTCGGGCAGCTCCAGCTGCACGTCACGGGCTGCCACCCAGTCGCCGGCCATGCCCGCGACGATCGAGCGGACCTGCTCGTGCCCGGTCGCCATCAGGAACGTGGGCGCGCGGCCGTAGCTCTTCATGCCGACCGCGAAGTAGCCGGGCTCGGGGTGCGCCAGCTCGTCGATGCCGTGCGGACGGACCGTGCCACAGGAGTGCTGGTTCGGGTCGATCAGCGGGGCGACCGGCTTCGGCGCGGACATGATCGGGTCCAGCTCCAGCCGCAGCTCGTCGGCGAAGCGGTAGTCGGGACGGAACCCGGTGGCGCCGACGATCCGGTCGGCGACGATCGTGTGCTCGGTGCCGTCCGGCCCGCGGGAGGTCAGCTCGACGCCGCCCTCCTGCGGGGAGCCGGCCAGCGCGTGGACCCGGACGGTGCGGAAGTCCGCCGCCAGCTGCACGCGGCCGGTGTCGACCAGCATCTTCAGGCCGCTGCCGAGCGCGCCACGGGCCGGAAGCTCGTCAGCACCGCCACCGCCGAACGACCCGCCGGGTGAGGAGGACCGGATCGCCCAGGTGATGCGGGTGTCCGGGGCGAGGTCGGCCAGCTCGGCCAGCGCGAGCAGCGTGTTGGCCGCGGAGTGCCCGGCGCCGACCACGATGGTGTGTTTGCCGGCGTACTGCTCGCGGTCGGCCTTGAGCACGTCGGGCAGGGCGTGGTTGATCCACGCGGCGGCCTCGGCCTCGCCCGGCGCGGGGAGGCCGTTGCCGCCCAGCACGTTGGGGTTGGTCCAGGTGCCGGACGCGTCGATGATCGCCTGGCCCAGCACCTCGTCGCCGTTGTCCAGGCGCACCACGAACGGCGTCCGGTCCCGGCCCTCGCTGCGCACCCGATCGATGCCGAGCCGGCTGATCGCGGTGACCCGGCAGCCGAAGCGCAGGTTCGCCTTGATCGCGGGCAGCTCGGACAGCGGGCGCAGGTAGCGCTCCACCAGGTCGGAGCCGGTGGGCAGCAGGTCCGGGTCGGGCTCGGTCCAGCCGGCCGCGGTGAGCAGGCGGCGGGCCGCGCTGTCGGTGTTGTAGCGCCACGGGCTGAACAACTGGACGTGACCCCAGGCCTGCACGGAGGCGGCGACCTGCGGGCCGGCCTCCAGGACGGTGAACGCCATCCCGCGTTCGGCCAGCTGAGCGGCGGCGGCCAGGCCTACCGGCCCGGCGCCGATGACGATGGTCGGTAGCCCTGCCATGGCTGGTGAATCGGTCACGCTGCTTCCCCTTTCGGACGGTCGGCGCGCGGCGGACTGCCGCGGCGAGGTCTGCACACGGTGCGGTGGAACGACGTCGTCCCAGGCCAGTCGCGTACTTGTCAGTAGGCCGACGTATCAGAACTTCGCCGAAACTCGACTCTCGCCAACCACCAGCGAGAACGCTCCCAGGAGCACGTCAGAGCGCGAGCGCAAGGTTGACGAAGGTCCACATAGGCACCATGATTTCGAGCGTACCTCAATGGCTGTCGAATTATCTCGGTGGGACACGACAGTTACCCATCGTCATATTCGTGATCGCACGCGCTACGCCGAACGGTGACCACCGGCGACGGTCACCACGCGGGGGAGGAGCCGTTCATGTCGGCTGCACAGAATCGGGAAGACACATCCGCGTCCGGGCGGGAGCTTCCACCGATCGCGATCATCGGGATGGCCTGCCGCCTCCCGTCCGCGCCGGACGTCGAGTCGTTCTGGCGGCTGCTGCACGACGGCGTCGACGCGATCACCGAGGTCCCGGCGTCGCGCTACGACGCCGACGCGGTCTACGACCCGGCGCCGCGCACCCCCGGGCGCACCGTCAGCCGCTGGGGCGGGTTCATCGACGACATCGACGCGTTCGACGCCGAGCTGTTCGGCGTCTCCCCGCGTGAGGCGGTCCGGATGGACCCGCAGCAGCGGATCCTGCTGGAGACCGCCTGGCACGCGCTCGAGGACGCCGGCCAGGCCGCCGACCGGCTCGCCGGCTCGGACACCGGCGTGTTCGTCGGCCAGCTCGGCGCCGACTACTGGACCCTCCAGCTGCAAGAACATGACTTCGGCCTGTACGGGCTGACCGGTGCCGCCTCGCGAGCCGTCATGTCCGGCCGGCTGTCCTACGCCTTCGACCTGCGCGGCCCCAGCTTCACGATGGACACCGCCTGCTCGTCGTCGCTGGTCGCGGTGCACACGGCCGTGCAGAGCCTGCGCGCCGGGGAGTGCTCGCTGGCCATCGCCGGCGCGGTCAACCTGGTCCTGCTGCCGGAGGAGGGCGTGGCCTACTCCGGCGCGGGCATGCTCGCCAAGGACGGGCGCTGCAAGTTCGGCGACGCCTCCGGGGACGGCTTCGTCCGCAGCGACGGCGTCGGCGCGGTCATCCTCAAGCCGCTCGACCGGGCGCTCGCCGACGGCGACCGGATCCGCGCGGTCATCCGCGGTTCCGCGATCGGCAACGACGGGCAGAGCAGCGGCTACCTCGTCACGCCGGGCGTCGACGGGCAGCGTGCCGTCGTCGAGGCCGCCTACCGCAGGTCCGGGATCGCGCCGTCGGACGTGGACTACGTGGAGGCGCACGGCACCGGCACCTCGGTCGGCGACCCGGTGGAGCTGGAGGCGCTGTCCTCCGTGCTCTGCGCGGACCGGCCCGCGGACCGCCCGCTGCTGGTCGGCTCCGCCAAGACGAACATCGGCCACACCGAGGCCGCCGCCGGCATGGCCGGTCTCATCAAAGCTGTCCTCTGCCTGGAGCACGGCCACGTACCCCCGAATCTGCACTTCAACGACCCGAATCCGGCGGTCGACTGGGCGGCGCTGCCGCTGCGCATCCCGACCGAGGGCATCGCGCTGCCCGACCGAGGTCGGCCCGCGATCGCGGCGGTCAGCAGCTTCGGCTTCTCCGGGACCAACGGCCACCTCGTGCTCACCGCGGCCGAGCCCATTGAGCCGGACGAGACCGAGCAGTCCGACGGCCGCGCCGAACTGCTCGTGCTCTCCGCGCGCTCCCCCGAGGCCCTCACCGCGTTGGCCGGCGCCTACGCCACGCACCTGACCGGCGAAACCGGACGCGCGCAGCCGCTGCACGCCGTCGCGCACACCGCGGCGACCCGGCGCGCCCACCTCGAGGCCCGGCTGGCCGTCACCGGCAGCACGCACGACCAGCTCGCCGAGGCGCTGCGCGACCATGTCAGCGGCGACATCTCACCGGCGCTGACCAGCACCGACTACGCGCCGCAGCAGCGGCCCCGGGTGGCGTTCGTCTTCCCCGGCCAGGGCTCGCAGTGGCTCGGGATGGGGCGCGAGCTGCTGGACGGCGAGCCCGCGTTCGCCGAGGCGCTACGCGCGTGCGACCGGGTGATCCAGGACGAGAACGGCTGGTCGGTGATCGACCTGCTCCGGGGCGACGACGACGCGCCGTTCGAGAAGGTCGACGTCGTCCAGCCGGTGCTGTGGGCGATGGAGATCGCGCTGGCCGCGCTGTGGCGCTCCTGGGGCGTCGAGCCGGACGTGGTGATCGGGCACAGCATGGGCGAGTCCGCGGCCGCCTACGTCGCCGGGGCGCTGAGCCTCCAGGACGCGGGCGCGGTCATCTGCCGCCGCAGCCGCCTCGCCGCACGCATGGCCGGCCGGGGCGCGATGGCCTGGGTGGAGCTGTCCGCGGAGGAGGCGGCCGAGGCCGTCGCCGGGCACGAGGACCGGGTCGCGGTCGCGGCCGCCAACAGCCCCACCTCGACGCTGCTGTCCGGCGACACCGACGTGCTGCAGCAGATCCTCCAGACGCTCGACGCGCGTGACGTGGCGAACCGGCTGGTCCGGGTGAACTTCGCCTCGCACTGCCCGCAGATGGACGCGCTGCGCGACGACCTGCTCGCCGAGCTGGCGCACCTCATGCCGCGCGCCGGGGACATCCCGATCCACTCCACGCTGTTCAACCGGGTCATCGACGGCTCCCAGCTCGACGCGCCGTACTGGGCGCGCAACATCCGCGAGCCGGTCGACTTCGTCGGCGCGGTCCGCGCGCAGCTCGACACCGGCGACACCGTGTTCGTCGAGATCAGCCCGCACCCGCTGCTGGTCAGCGGCATCGGCGAGACCGCCCGGCACCGCGGCGGCGACACCACCGCGGCCGGCTCGCTGCGGCGCGGTGAACCCGAGCGCGCGATGATGCTGACCGCGCTCGGCCGGCTGCACCAGGCCGGGGTGCCGGTCGACTGGGACGCGGTCACCGGCGGCGGGCAGGTCGTGGACCTGCCGCGGTACGCCTTCCAGCGCAGCTCCTTCTGGCTGCCGGAACGACCCGTCACCGCGCCGCCGCACCCGCTGCTCGGCCGCGCGGAGCAGCGGCCGGACGGGAGCCGCGTCTGGCAGCACGAGCTCGACCTGACCGTCAACGCCTACCTGCTCGACCACCGGGTGCAGGACACGGTCATCATGCCCGGCACCGCCTACGTCGAGATGATCACCGCGGCGCTGCGGGACCTGCACGGCGACCGGCCGGTCAGCGTCACCGGGATCCACTACGCCCAGGCCATGTTCATCGACCCGGCCCGGCCGCTCACGATCGCGGTCACGGCCGTGCCCGAGGGCGACGGCTGGCGGTTCACGGTGCACACGCGGCGCGACGGCGAGGACTGGACCGAGCATGCGGGCGCGCACGGCCGTACCCTCGGCGCCTCTGATCGGTCCTTGTCCGTCGACGACCTGCGCCGCAGGAGCGTGACCACGCAGAGCGGGGCCGACTTCTACCCCTGGAACGCGGCGCGCGGCAACCAGTGGCTGGGCGCCTTCCAGGGCATCGACGTCATCCACCGGGGTGAGGGTGAGGCGCTCGCGGAGATCCGGCACCCCGCGCCCGGCGACGGGCATCACTTCCACCCCGCGGTCCTCGATGCAGGCGGGCAGGCGCTGGTCGGCGCGCGCCCGGACGTGGCGCCCGGCGCGGAACACGTGTTCGTGCTCGGAGGCATCGACGAGGTGCGCATCTACGCCTCGCCGGGCGGGAAGGTCTTCAGCCACGCGACGCTGATCCCGTGTGAGCGTACGGACTCCTTCGCCGGCGACATCACGATCATGGACGAGAGCGGCACGGTCATCGCCGAGATGCGTGGCCTGCGCCTGCAGTACCTCGCCGGGACCGCGCCGGACTCGCCGCACCCGGCGCTCACCGACCGGGACGATTGGCTGCACGAGGTGGTGTGGCCGGCCAGAGCGCTGACCGGCCGGCCGCGCCGAGGGCGATGGCTGGTGCTGACCGACAGCGGGCCCACCGGCCGTGCCGTCGCCGCGGGGCTGGAGGAGACCGGCAACGAGGTCGTCGTGGCCACGGCCGCCGCGAGGCTCGACGTCACCGCGACCGAACGGCTCCGCCTCGACCCCGCCGATCCGGGGCACTTCGCCACGGTGCTGGCCGAGGTCACCGCCGGCGGGCCGCTCGACGGCGTGGTGCACCTGTGGGCGCTCGACGCCACCGAGGCGGCCGACGCCAGCGCCGGAGAGATCCGCCGCGCGGAGGTGCACGCCGTGACCAGCGCGGTGCTGCTGGCGCAGGCGCTCGACAACCTGCCGGCGGAGATCACACCCGAGCTGTGGCTGATCACCAAGAGAGCCCAGCACCCGGTCGGCGCGCCTCTTCAGGCGCCGCTGTGGGGCATCGGCCGGACGCTCGCTGCGGAGCAGCCGCGCACCGTCACCCGGCTGGTCGACCTCGACGGGACCACGGCGAGCCTGCGCGCGCTGGTGGACGAGATCGGCGCACCGGACGACGAGAACCAGATCGCCCTACGCGACGGCCGCCGCCACGTCGCCCGGCTCGTGCACCGCCAGGACCGGCAGGCCGACGGGCGTCCGTCCCGCGTGACGATCGAGACGCCGGGCGTGCTCGGCGATCTGACGGTCGCACCGGCCACGGTGCGGCAGCCGGGCGACGGCGAGGTGGTCATCCGGGTCAGCCACGCCGGGCTCAACTACCGCGACGTGCTGAGCGCGCTCGGCATGTACCCCGGCCAGGACCTCGACGCCCCGGCGAAGATGGGCTGGGAGTGCGCGGGCGTCATCGCGCAGGTCGGCCCCGGCGTGCACGACGTCCACGTCGGCGACGAGGTGATCGCGATCGCGGAAGGCGCGCTGGCCAGCCACGTCGTCGCGAAGGCGAGCCTGACCGCGCCGAAGCCGACGCGGCTCACCGCGGCGGAGGCGGCCACGCTGCCGGTCGCGTATCTCACGGCCTACTACGCGCTGCACATGCTCGGCCGGATCGGGGCCGGGGACCGGATCCTCATCCACTCCGCCACCGGCGGGACCGGCATGGCCGCGCTCAACATCGCGCAATGGAAGGGCGCGCAGGTCTACGCCACGGCCGGCAACGAGCAGAAACGCACACTGCTCCAACACCTGGGGGTACGGCAGGTCGCCGACTCCCGCTCGCTGGAGTTCGCCGACCGGTTCCGGGAGGCCACCGGCGGGGCCGGCTTCGACCTCGTGCTGAACACCCTGGCCGGGGACGCGGTGCGCGCCAACCTGGACCTGATGGCGCCCTACGGGCACTACCTGGAGCTGAGTAAACGCGACATCGCGGAGAACACCCCGATCGGGTCGGCCGTGTTCGCCCGCAACCTGTCGCTGCACGCGATCGACGTGGTCCACATGGTCAGGGAACGGCCGGAGTACGCGGGCCGGATCCTGCGGGAGGTGGCGGGGCTCGCGCAGGACGGGTTGCTGCGGCCGCTGCCGTACGAGGAGTTCCCGGCCGCGAAGGCCAGCGATGCGTTCGGTCTGATGGCCCGTTCCGGGCACATCGGCAAGATCGTCCTCGACTTCACCGCGCCGGTCACGGCGCAGCAGTTCTCCGCCACGGAGCAGCTGGAGGTCCACCCGCACGCCACCTACCTGATCACCGGCGGGCTCGGCGGTATCGGCGGCGAGATCGCGTCCTGGCTCGCTGACCGGGGTGCCCGGCATCTGTTGCTGCTCGGTCGCACACCGCATGCCGGTCTCGGTCCGGATGTGACGGCGCGGCTGGACGCGCTGCGTGCGGGTGGGGTGCGGGCGGACTATGCCGCGATCGATGTCACTGACCGGGCCGCGCTGCGTGGGCTGCTCGACGGGCGGGACCGGGACGGTCTTCCCGTAGTGCGCGGGCTGTTCCATGCCGCCGGTGTCATCGGCTACCAGCCGCTGTCGGACGTGTCCGGCGCGGACGTGAGCCGGGGTGTCGAGGCGAAGATCGCGGGCGGCTGGGCGCTGCACGAGGTGCTGTCCGGCCGGCACCTGGACATGTTCGTGCTGTTCTCGTCCGGGTCCGCGGTGCTGGGCTCGCCGATGCTGGGCGTGTACGCGGCGGGCAACGCGTTCCTGGACGCGCTGGCCGCGTACCGGCGAGCGAAGGGTCTGCCGGCGACCACGGTCAACTGGGGGTACTGGAACCAGGTCGGCATGGTCGCCCGTAAGCAGGAGGAGGAGCAGCGGTCGCTGGTCCCGAGGGGCATGTCGTCGTTCAGTCCGCAGGACGGGCTCGCGGCGCTGGAACACGTGCTGGTGTGCGGGATCGACGAGGTCGTGGTGCTGCCGGCGGACTGGCGGCAGTGGGGCGCGGCGTATCCGCAGGCCGCGGCCGCACCGCTGGTCAGGGATCTCGTCACGGGGGCTCGGCGGCCACGGCCGGTCGGCGAAGCCGACTCCGGATTCGTCTCGCCGCGACCAGCGGACCGCTCCGCGGCACCGAATGTGCTACGGCCTGCGCCCGCACCGGCTGCACCGCGGTCGGCGCCCCTGATGCCCGCATCACGATCCGCGTCCACCCTGGCTGTGCCGGAAACGTCGCCAGCACCGGCCGTGTCCCGGCCGGCCTCTGCACCACAGACGGTCGCAAGCGTCGCGCCGCCCGTGACAGTCTCGCGGGCGCCGGCCGTAACAGCGCCGCCGGCCGGGGCAGCGCCCACGCCGGGTGTCGTCGCCCCGGTGGCCGCGGCCGACCCCTCTGCGCAATCAGCGACCGCACCGGCAGCACCCGTCGCCGACCGGTCCGCGCTGCGCGACCGTCTGACCGCCCAGGCCGCGCAGGTACTCGGGCAGCGCCCGGAGAAGATCGCGACCGGGCGGCCGCTGAAGCAGATGGGCATGGACTCACTGATGGCGGTGGAGTTCCGCAATCGCGTGCAGCGGGAGTTCGGCTGGCGGCTTCCGGTCGTCGACATCCTCAACGGCATCACCCTCGACCAGATCGCGGACGCGGTCGCCGCTGCGCCATTCGACGACGGCGCCCTCGCCCGTCCGGCGGATCCGGCGCCGTCACCCGCGCCGGTAGCTCCGCTGCCCGCCGTTCCCGCACCCGCGCCGGTAGCACTTGCACCCCCGCCCGCAGTAGCTGCCCGCACGGTCCCGGCCGGCCCACCGTCGGTCCGCCCGACGCCTCCGGTAGCGGTACCGGTCGTGTCCGCGACGGACGGCGACCTGATGCCACGGCTGCTGGCCCAGGCGGCGCAGGTGCTCGGTCAGCGCCCGGAGAAGATCGCGACAGGCAGGCCGCTGAAGCAGATGGGCATGGACTCGCTGATGGCGGTGGAACTGCGCAATCGCGTGCAGCGGGAGTTCGGCTGGCGGCTTCCGGTCGTCGACATCCTCAACGGCATCACCCTCGACCAGATCGCCGCGGCCATCCGCGCCGGCGCACCGGCCTGAAAGGAGCCACCCGGATGAAGACCCACGGCATCCGCATCGCCGGGCTCGGCGTCTACCTGCCGCCGGTGTTCGACGCGCAGCGCGCCGTCGAGCTCGGCCTCTACGACCAGAACGAATACGAGTGGTACGGGTGGACCAGCGCGGCCGTCGCCGGTGACACCCCGGCCCCGGACATGGCCGTGCACGCCGCCCGACAGGCGATGGACCGGGCCGGGATCGACCCGGCCGACCTGGCCCTGCACCTGCACGCCTCCGGGCACCCGCAGGGGCCCGAGGGCTGGTCGCCGCAGCACTACGTCCTGCGGCACGTCACCGACCGCGACATCCCGTCGTTCGGCACGTTCCAGGCCTGCGCCGGGCTGATCGGCTCGCTGGAACTCGCCGCCAGCTACCTCAACGCGGTACCGGAACGTGGCGCGGCGCTGATCACCGGCGCGGACAACGTCGGCACACCCAGCATGAACCGCTGGGCGTTCGGCATCCAGAACGGCGTGCTCGGCGACGGGGGCAGCGCGGTCGTGCTGTCCCGGCACTCCGGGTTCGCCAGCCTGCTGTCGATCAACAGCGGTTCCACCGCCGAGGTCGAGGAGCAGTACCGGGGCGCGGAGCCGCTGTTCCCGCCTTCGGTGACGGTGGGGCGCCGGATGGACTTCAAGGAGCGGTTCGCGTCCGTCGGCGGCGTCGAGCAGACCGTGGTCAACGTGGTGCGGCGGCAGGGTGAGCTGCGCACCGAGCTGGCGCTGCGGTCGATGGCCGAGGCCGACGTGACGCCCGCGGACATCATCCGGGTCGCGCACGTCTTCACCGGCCAGGAGACCTATCTGAAGGTCATCATCGACCCGATGGGGCTGTCCACCGATCGTGGCCTGCTCGACTTCGGCCGGCAGCTCGGCCACCTCACCGTCAACGACCAGGTGATGGGCCTCAACCACCTGGTCGAGACGAAGCAGGTCGGGCCCGGCGACCACGTGCTGATCGTCGCGCACGGCGGCGGCACCGCGATCTCCTGTGCGGTCGTGCGCATCGACTCCGCCCCTGACTGGGACGTCACCCCCGTGCTCCGCCATCCGGCCGAGTGGAACGCGAACTCATTCGAGGACTGAATACAGTGGACTTTTCCGTCTTTCTCGACGCGGAGAAACTGATAGCCGCGTTCGGTGTGCTGGGCATCCTGGGCCTGGTCTTCTTCGAGTCCGGGATTCTGATCAGCGCCGCGCTGCCGTTCCTGCCCGGCGATTCGCTGCTGTTCACCACCGGGCTCGCCCTGTCGAGGGACATCCTCGACGTACCCCTGTGGCTGATGTGTCTTTTGATCTCCGCGGCTGCGGTCGCGGGCGACCAGGTCGGCTACATCTTCGGCCGTCAGGTCGGGCCGGCGCTGTTCAACCGGCCGGACTCGCGCTTCTTCAAGCAGGAGAACGCGCAGCGCGCCCACGACTTCTTCGTGCACCGCGGCGCGCAGTCGATCATCCTGGCCCGGTTCATCCCGATGTTCCGCACGCTGGTGCCGATCATGGCGGGTGTGGGCCGGATGAACTACCGGCATTTCCTGCTCTACAACGTGATCGGCGCGGTCGCCTGGGGCACCGGGCTCACGCTGGCCGGCTACTTCCTCGGTCAGATCGACCTGGTGGCGGACAACCTGGAGAAGGTCCTGCTGCTGATCATCCTGGCGTCGTTCGTGCCCGTGGTGGTGGAGATCGTCCGGGCCCGGCGCGCGAAGCCGGCCGGCACGGAGAGCGCGCTGCCGTGATCGCCGCCCAGGAGTTCCTCGACGCGCTCGACGCCTACGGGTTCACCACCGCCTCCGGTGTGCCCTGCTCGTCGTTCGGCGGGCCGATCGCGCTGCTGGCCCGCAACCCCGACCGGTACGTGCCGGCCGCCAACGAAGGGACCGCGCTGGCCGTCGCCGCCGGCGTCGCGCTGGCCGGCGGCAAGCCGTACGTGATGCTGCAGAACTCCGGGCTCGGCAACCTGATCAACCCGCTGACGTCGCTCGTCATGACGTACCAGGTGCCGGTCCTGGTCTTCGTCAGCCTGCGCGGATGGCCGGACCCGGCCAGTGACGAGCCACAGCACGTCGTCATGGGCAGCACCACGCACGCGCTGCTGGACACGCTCGGCGCCGACCACCAGACGCTCACCAAGGACACCGACGCGCACGAGTTCCGCGTGCTGCTCGACCGGGCGGAGGCGTCGCTGAAGAACGGCCGGGCCGCGTTCGTCCTGGTCCAGCGCGGTGCGGTCGGCAGCGCCGCGCAGGAATCGGACGAGCCGGTGCGCGGGCTGAACAGCCCCGAGGTGATGCGGGCGATCGTCGACGGCACGGACGGCTGCGCGGTCGTGGCGACCACCGGGTACACCGCCCGGGAGCTGTTCGGCACCGCGGACCGGCCGAACCACTTCTACATGCAGGGCTCGATGGGGCACGCCTCCGCGATGGCGCTGGGGCTGGCCGTCACCCGGCCGGAACGGACCGTCGTCGTGATCGACGGCGACGGTGCCGCCCTGATGCACCTGGGCGCGCTGTCGGTCATCGGCGACCGGGCGCCGGCGAACCTCGTGCACGTGGTGCTCGACAACGGCCGGCACGAGTCCACCGGCGGGCAGCGCACCACCTCGTCCGCGACCGACTTCGTCCGCGCCGCCGAGGCGAACGCCTACCGCACCGCGGTGCGGTGCACGTCGATCGGCGACGTGGCCGGCGCGCTCGCCACCGCCCGGAGCAGCCCCGGTCCGCACATGATCGTCGTGCCGACCCTGCCGCGCACCGGTGCCATGCCACCGCGCGCCACCAACGCGCTGAGCGCGCCGCAGATCGCCGCGCGCTTCGGCGCCGACCTCACTCGATAAATCCGGAGGAACACCGTGTCTTCAACCGTTCGCCCGCGCCTGGCGCTGGTGGGTGACCGAGGCAACCACAACGAGCGCTCACACCCGGTGCTCGACGAGATCCTGCCGCAGCTCGACCTCGACTACGTGTGGGTGCCGACGCCGGAGATCAGCTCTCCGGCGGACCTTGCCGGATTCGACGGCATCTACGTGGTGCCGGGGGCGCCGTACCACCACCAGCGCGGCGTGCACATCGCGATCCGGCACGCGCGGGAGCAGCAGGTGCCGTTCATCGGTACGTGCGGCGGGTTCTTCAGCGCGCTGATGGAGTACGCGCAGAACGTCATCGGGCTGCCCGAGGCGCAGGGCGTGGACGAGGACCCGTCCGTTCTCGAACCGCTGATAATGCCGCTGACCTGCTCGTACAACGGGGAGAAAGCACCATTGACGATCAGGGACGGGTCGCTGCTCGCGCGGATTTACGGTCGGGCCGACGACGTGGAGGAGATCTTCCACTGCGCCTACGGCCTGCAGACCGGGATCATGACCGCGGCCGAGCAGGGTGCGCTGCGCTACTGCGCCTGGGACAGCGACGGCTCCGCCCGCGCGCTGGAGCTGGAGGGGCACCCGTTCTTCTTCGGCTGCCTGTTCCAGCCGGAGCTGTCCTCGACCGCCGACGATCTGCACCCGATCCTCGCCCGGTACCTGGACGCGGTTGCGGCACGCGCCGCACTGAAGGTGACCCGCTAGCACGTTCCCTTGTCGGCCGATCTGAAGGGCAGTTCATGAGCGATGGCATCTCGCGGCGCGGTTTCGTGCGCGGCACAGTGATCGGTGCGGCGAGCGTGGGGGTTCCCGCGTTCTCGGCTGCCCCCGCCTCGGCCGCGCCGGCGTTGGCTCCACCAGGCACCCGGCTGCTGGAGTTCGCCGACGGGTCGGCCGCGCTGACCCCGGACCGGATCGTCGACAGCGCCTGCCAGTTCTGCAACTCCAACTGCCGGTTGAAGGTCGGCCTCAAGGCGGGCCGGATCATCGAGGTCCGTGGCGAGACCGGCGACCCGGTCCAGGCCGGGCAGCTGTGCGTCAAGGCCGAGATGATGCCCGAGCTGGTCTACAACGACCTGCGCCTGACCACCCCGCTGCGCCGCGTCTCCGGCCGCAAGGGCTCCAAGGACTCGAAATTCGCGCCGATCTCATGGGACGAGGCGATGACCACCATCGCCGCCAAACTGCTGAAGATCCGCGACGAGGGCGACGTCCGGTCGATCGCCAACCGCACCAGCGGACGGCTGCCGCGCGGCACCGGCTCGCTCGTCGGACGGCTGTTCGCGCTGCTCGGCAGCCCGAACAACACCGACGTCGGGCCGGTCTGCAACGACGCCGGCGGCAACGCGCTCGCCACCACGTTCGGCCTGGGCAACTTCACCAACGGGTACGGGCTCGACCCGGCCACCGGGCAGCAGGATCTCGGCGCCGCGAAATACCTGCTGTTCCTCGGCACGAACCAGGCCGAGACACACCCGGTCACGTTCGACCACCTGCTGCGCGAGCGGGAGAAGACCGGCGCCAAACTCGTCGTCGTCGACCCGCGGCGCACCGCGACCGGCGCGCTCGCCGACACGTGGGTGTCGCCGAAGCCGCACACCGACCTCGCGCTCGTGCTCGGCATGCTGCACCACATCCTCAGCAACGACCTGCACGACGCGGACTTCGTGCGCCGCTGGGTGGTCGGCTTCGACGAGCTGCGCCGGCACATCCTGGGCAGCGGATACGACGTGCGCTGGGCGGCCGGGATCACCGGTGTGCCGGCCGAGACGATCGCCGCGATCGCCACCGAGTACGCGTCCGCCACCCCGGCCGCGATCTTCTGCAACGCCGGGATCTCGCACCAGCTCGGCGCGTTCGACACGTACCGCTGCCTGACCTTCCTGGCCGCGATCACCGGCAACATCGGCGTGCCCGGCGGCGGCTGCAACTTCATGCACAACACCTGGCCCGGCGACCTGCACCTGCCCGCGCTCACGGTGGACGTGCCGGACCGGGACGTCGCGCTGCCGGTCGGGCCGGACCATTTCGCGGACGCGATCCTGACCGGTACGCCGTACAAGCTGCGCGCGGTCATCACCGAGGGCAACCCGCTGGTGTCGTCCGCGAACAACACCAAGGTCCGCAAGGCGTACGAGCAGCTCGAGTTCTACGTCTACACCGGCCTGTTCATGGAGGAAGCGGCCTGGTACGCCGACATCATCCTGCCGATCGCCACCGGCCTGGAGATCAACGGCGTCTACATGCGCCGCGACGACCGGGCCATCCGCTGGCAGGAACAGGTCGTCCCCGGCCCCGGCGACGCACGCCCGGACTGGCACATGTGGATCGACCTCGCGCACGCGCTCGGCCGCCTGGACCGCCGCCACAAACCGGGCTACTGGACCGACGCGTTCCCGAAGCGGTGGAAGGACTACGAGCAGCTGTGGGCCGAGTTCGTCCGGCACACGCCCGCGATGGGCGGGATGACCGCCGCGCGGATGAAGGCCCGTGACGAGCCGCTGCGCTGGCCGTGCCCCACGCCGGAGCACCCGGGCGTCAGCACGCTCTACCTCGACCACCCCGGCTGGTACGAGGCCGCGGCCGCGCTCGGCCACCCGGGCAAACGGTTCCTCACCGCCTCCGGGAAGGTGGAGATCACCACGCCGGAGCTGGACGCGCGGCTGCGCGCGGCCGGGCACAGCGCGCTGCCGGTCTTCTACACCCACCCGGAGGTGACCGGCCGGCACCCCACCATCCGGTACACGGACACGTTCGTCACGAACCCGCTCAACCCGCAGGCCGTCACCCGCAAGGTCGAGGTCGGTGTGCGGCAGACCGGCGAGGACGTGCACCGGCGCTACCCGCTGATGGGCATGTCCGGGCGGCCCAGCGTCGTGCACTTCGCCACCGTCACCCACTGGACCCGCACCGGTAAGCAGCTCAACGGCGTACGCCTGATCCAGCTGCACCCGACCGTCGCCGCCCGCGCCGGGATCCGCGACGGCGACGAGGTCCGGGTGGAGAGCCCGCGCGGCGCGGTCACCGGCACGGCGCTGCTGTGGGACGGCATCCGTGAGGACACGGTCTTCGTCCCCAATACGTTCGGCCCGGCGCAGCAGGTCGGCGACCTGTTCGGCGACGAGCGCTACGAGGCGGCCAACGTGCTGCCCGACGACCGGTACTTCGACAACCTCTCCGGCCAGCAGGCGTACAAGTGCTTCGCCTGCCGCGTCGTCAAGGCCTGACCGCCCTCCGATGAAAGGTGCCACACCGTGACCGACCCCCGTCTGAAGGCGCACGAGCTGACCGTCATCCCGCTGGAGAGCATCGACGCCGAGGTGCGCGTGCTCGGCTCGAAGAGCTACACCAACCGGTACCTGGCGATCGCCTCACTGTCGGGTCAGGAGACGCTGATCCGCGGCGCGCTGCTGTCCGACGACACGCTCTACTTCGCGTCCGCGATCGAGGCGCTCGGGCACGTGCGCACCGAGATCGACCACGACAACGCCGCGATCCGGGTCATCCCGACCGGCCAGCCGATGCGGGCGCCCGCGGACGACGTGTTCATGGGCGGGGCCGGGACGCCGCTGCGGTTCTTCATCGCGATGGCCGGCCACGCCGACGGCACCACCACGATCACCGGTAACACGCGCATGCAGGAACGGCCGATGGGCGACATCCTCAGCGCGCTCGGCCCGCTCGGTGTGGAGGCGGTCGCGGTGCGCGGCAACGGGTCACCGCCGATCCGGGTCACCGGCGGGTCGTACCGTGGCGGGAAGACCAGCATCAGCGGCGCGGTATCCAGCCAGTTCACCTCCAGCCTGCTGATCAACGCGATCAGGGCCGCCGATGACACCGAGGTCACGATCAGCGACTTCCTCATCTCCAAGCCGTACGTGGAGATGACCATCGCGGCGCTGGCCGAGATGGGCGTGCGGGTGGACCGGGACGGCTACGACCGGTTCTCGGTCGCGGCCGGGCAGCAGCCGCGCGGCGGCGAGGTCGTCGTCGAGCCGGACGCGTCCGGGATGAGCTACCTGCTGGCCGCGGCCGCGGTGCTCGGCGGGCGGGTCACCATCCCCGGCATCGGGGCGGGCTCGCACCAGGGCGATGTGGGGCTGGTCGCGGCGCTGGAGCGGATGGGCTGCCAGGTCGACGTGCAGGACAAGCAGATCACGCTGCGCGGCGGGGAACTGCACGGCATCGACATCGACATGGAGGCGATGCCGGACGTGGTGCCGTCGCTCGCGGTCGTCGCCGCGTTCGCGACCGGCACCACGCGGATCTCCAACATCGCGTCGCTGCGCGTCAAGGAGTGCGACCGGATCGCGGCGGTGACCACGGAGCTGCGCAAGATGGGCATCGCGGTCGAGGAATTCCCGGACGCCATGCACATCACCGGGGGTACGCCGCACGGCGCGACCATCGACACCTACGACGACCACCGGATCGCGATGACGTTCGCGATCGCGGGACTGCGCACCGAAGGCGTCATCATCAAGGACCCGGGATGCGTGGCGAAATCGTTCCCGACGTTCTGGAAGACGCTGGACTCGCTGCACGCCTCCGGGGTGAGCACCCGATGAGTTTCCACTCCGGAGTCCTGCTCGTCCTCGACGGATGGGGTGCCGGGCCCGCGGGGCCGGACAACGCGCTCACCACGGCGACGACGCCGGTGCTCGATCGGCTGGTCGCCGGGCCCGGCAGCACGCTGCTGGCCGCGTCAGGTGAGGCGGTCGGGCTGCTGCCGGGGACGGTCGGGAACTCCGAGATCGGGCACATGGTCATCGGCGCGGGGCGGCCGCTGCCCTACGACAGCCTGCTCGTCGCGCAGCAGATCGCCTCCGGTGAGCTGCGCCGGCACGAGCTGCTCAATGATATGTGCGCAGACCTCGCCGGTACGGGCGGGGCGTTACACCTGGTGGGGCTGTGCTCGGACGGGATGATCCACGCCAACGTGGAGCACCTGAGCGAGCTGCTCGCGGTCGCGGCCGGCCACGGGGTCGCCACGGTCCAGGTGCACGCGATCACGGACGGCCGTGACGTCTCCGACGGGACGGCCAGGGCGTACCTCTCCAGGGTCGAGGAGATCATCGCCGGTGCCGGTGCCGGGCGGATCGCGACCGTCGTCGGGCGCGGCTACGCGATGGACAAGGCGGGCAAGACCGCGCTGACCACGCAGGCCGGCGCGCTCGTCGCCGACGGCGTGGGCGAATCGGTCTCGGTGCCGCAGGAGGCGATCTCCCTCTCCGCACGCGGCGACGAGTGGGTGCCGGCCAGCGTGGTGGGCACGTCGGCACCGATCGTGTCCGGGGACGCGGTGCTGTTCTTCAACTTCCGCAGCGACCGCATCCAGCAGCTCGCCGACGACCTCGTCGGCCGGTTCGCGGACACCGGCCGGGAGGTGCGCGTCGTGTCGCTGACCCAGTACGACACGCGCGCGTCCATTCCCGCGCTGGTGCCGCGCGCAGACGCCTCCGGCGGGCTCGCGCACGAGCTGGACGTGGCCGGCGCCCGGTCGGTGCGGATCGCCGAGCCGGAGAAGTTCGAGCACGTCACCTACTACGTCAACGGGCGGTCGTCGGCGGTGAGCCCGGTCGAGGAACACGTGCGGATCGGCGACGGCAACGATCCGGCCGCGCATCCGCAGATGCACGTGGCCGAGGTGGCGCAGGCGGTGGTAGACGCGCTGCAGCGCTCCGAGGTGGCGCTGGTGGTGGCGAACCTCGCGAACATCGACGTGGTCGGTCACACCGGTGTCTTCGACGCCACCGTCCGCGCGGCCGAGCACACCGACGCGGCGGTCTCCGGCATCCTCGCGGCCGCGGCGGAGGCCGGACGGTGGGTGGCGCTGGTGGGTGACCACGGGAACGCGGAGGTCATGCGCAAGCCGGGGGTGAACGGCGACCCGCGACCGTACGGCGGCCACACCACCAATCCGGTGCCGTTCGTCCTGGTGCCCGCGCCGGGTCACAAAGTCCCAGAATCGCTGCCCGCGGGCGGCACGCTGGCCGACGTGGCGCCGACGGTGCTCACGCTGCTCGGGCTCAAGCCCGGTGCCGTGATGACGGGGAGGTCACTGGTGTGACGACGCTCGCTGCCTTCTCGGGGGCGCTGACCGCGGGGTTGCTCGGACGGCATGACGCGGGCTGCGGTGCCGCTGATCTGGCGGCGGCACCGGCGTTCGACGCGGCAGCCGTGGTCGAGCCGGCCGAGGTCGGTCCGGGGCTGTGGGCGTTCACGCGCAGCTCCGCAGACGGCGAGGTCCGGGTGTGGTGTGTCTACAACCCGTCCACACGGCCGGCGTCGTTCCGGCTGCCCGGGACGGGCGCCCGTTTCTACCGCGGCGGGGTGCGGACCAGCACCGACCCGGACGGAGGTATCCGATACCACCTGACGCCGTACGGCTACGTATGGATCAGCTTTTCCGTCGTCCTGCCGGGCTGACCCTTATTGCCGTCGAATAGGCTCGCGCACTCAACCAGTGCCGAGCCTATTCGGCGTGCATTTTCTGCCTCTTCCCGGCCACAAAATAGGCATTGACTTTCGACAATCGAAAAGTGAACACTCAGCAAACGGCGGCTAAACGGCAGGCGTTGCCGCCGAGAGCTGAGGGGGTCCTTGGTGACTGCCGCGATCGTTGTCATGCTCGTCGCTCTTGCCGCCGCCAACGGTGCAAACGACGTGTCCAAAGGAGTCGCGACACTCGCGGGCGCCGGCGTCGCCGCCTACCGGGTCGCCATTCTGTGGGGTGCCGCGACCACACTCATCGGCGGCCTGCTGTCAATCCAGCTCGGCCGGGGAATGGGCTCGCTGTTCTCGAAAGGAATCGTGGACGCCACCCCGTCCACGGCATTCGCCCTGGCCGTACTGCTCGCCACCGCGGCATGGGTGCTGCTCGCGAGCCTACTGAAACTGCCGGTCTCCACCACGCACGCCATCGTCGGCTCGCTCGTCGGCGCCGGATTCGTCCTGGCGCCCGGGTCCGTGCAGTGGAGCGGAGTCGTCCAGAAGGTCGTGCTGCCGCTGCTGCTCAGCATCGTCGTCGCGTACGCGCTCTCGCTCGTGCTCGGCATCGCCGCCAAGGCCGTCGTGCGCTGGACGGACGCCCGCCAGGCCGCCGCGGACCGGCTCCTCGTCGCCGCCTCCACCGGCGAAGCGGGCACCGCCGTGGAGGCGCAGGCGCGGTCGGTCGAGCACAACGTCTCCGCGGCGAGCCGTACCGGCCGGGTCATCACGATCCTGCACTGGATCTCCAGCGGGGCGACCGGCTGCGCCCGCGGACTCAACGACACACCGAAGATCGCCGCGATCGGCGGTTTCGCGCTGGTCCCGGCCGGCTTCTCCGCCACCGCAGTCAGCGTGCTGGTCATACTCGCGATGGCCGGCGGGTCACTGGCCGGCATCCGGGTCGCCCGCACCCTCGGCGAGAAGGTCCTCAAGATGTCCCACGTCGAGGGCCTCACCGCAAACCTGACCACCGCCGGGCTGGTCGGCTCCGGCGCACTGCTCGCCCTGCCCATGTCCACCACCCAGGTCTCCACCGGCGCCATCGTCGGCGCCGCCGGCGGCCAGCTCAGCCGCCTGTCCGGCAGCACCCTCCGCGACTTCGCCATCGCGTGGCTGATCACCCCCGTGTTCGGCGCGCTCGTCGCCGCGCTTGCCTACACGGTCCTGCGCTGAGGTCCCCGCAGCCGGCGGCGATGCCCGCGATCCGGGGTCGCCGCCGGCTAGACCAAACCCTGAACGAGGTAGCCCCCGCCGCGAGCGTGGCGGCGAGCGCGCCGAGAGTCAGCCGCAGCAGGCGCCCGGGCATCCGGGGCTGCAGGCGAACGCCGGGGATAGCCGGCGACCAGCCCGCCCGCGCCGACAGAGCAGACCAAGAATCCAGTCCGCGACAACACTCAGTCGGCGCGCACCGGTCGAGCAGCCCGGATCGCTGGCGCCGATCCCGATCACCAACAGTGTGCGCACGCGCAGGAGACGTCCCGGGGATGCGGGTCCAAGGTCTGACTGTGACAGTGGCGCGACCGTGCCAGAATTCCACCGACTTCCCGTGCGCCCACACGGCTTGTCCCGCCGGACGCCACGGGCGCACCGCGAGACCCATCAACCACGCCGGGCCCGCAGGCGACGAAACGTACCGGACCCACCGGTCGCGGCCCACGGCGGTAATGCCCATCGCCCAGTCGCCGAACGTGACGCTCGTACTGCATAGCACAGGACAACGCCTATCCCGCCCCGCCGGTCCACGGCACGCAGCGTCCGGTGAACGTCCACAATCGACCCCGGCGGGACCGTTCTCTGCCATGCCGATACCTTCTGCCGACCGGCAAGAAGGGCACACGTTTCCCGTGACATCATCCGACGGCGATCGTCTAATCGACCGACTGCACCAACAGCAGGCTATGGACCACCCGCGGCGGGCCAGTACCCTCGTTCGCGACCCGGCTCCGGGCCTCAGGTTCGCGTTCTACGGACGGATCTCCACCACCGGATTCCAGGACCAGGAATCCTCACGCCGCTGGCAGCTGGAGAGCGCGGGCCGGGTGGTTGACGGCGCTGGTGTGATCGTCGCGGAGTTCTTCGACGTCGGCTACTCGCGCAGCCTTCCCTGGACCGAACGTCCGCAGGCGGCGGCGCTGCTGCGCGCAGTGACCGCTCCGGAGCGCGGGTTCGATGCGATCGTGATCGGGGAGTACGAGCGGGCGTTCAGCGGCGACCAACTCCTGCGGATGCTGCCGTGGCTGCGCCGGCACGGGGTCACGGTGTGGCTGCCGGAACTCGGCGGGCCGGTCGACCCCGACGACCCCGCACACCGGGCCCTCGTGCGGCTGCTCGGGCACCAGTCCCGCCGGGAGGTGCTCCGATCCCGATTCCGCACCAGGGAAGCGATGCGGGCGCAGGTCCGCGCGCAGGGACGGCACCTCGGCGGCCGCGCGCCCTACGGATACCGGCTCATCGACGCCGGCCCGCACCCGAACCCGGTCCACGCCGCCTGGGGGCGCAGGCTGCAGCGCCTTGATCCGGATCCGATCACAGCCCCGCACGTGCGGTGGATGTTCGCCCAGCGCCTGGAGGGCCGCAGCGTACCGGAGATCACGATGGCGTTGAACCGGCGCCGGGTGCCGCCGCCGTCAGCCGCACCAGACGCGGAGTGGACGGCGGGCCGGTACTGGTCGATACGGACGGTCGCGACGATCCTGGCCAACCCGCGCTACACCGGCTTCCAGGTCTGGAACAGGCACTACACCGACCACCGCGAGACCCTGCCGGGCGACAAATCCACCCAGGTGGGCGGGCCGGGACGGCGGGCGAACCCGCCCGCGGACTGGGCGGTCTCCGACCGGATCGCGCACCCGCCGCTGGTGAGCCAGGACGGCTTCGTCCGCGCCCAGCAGGTCAGCGCACGCCCGGCGCCGCAGGACGGCAGTGACCGCCGGTACCGGCTGACCGGGCTGGTGATCTGCGGTGGCTGCGGCCGGCGGGCCGAGGGCACGTGGGTACACGGCCGGGCTGCGTACCGATGCCGGCACGGCCAGGACGCCCGGCGGGCGCTGGGCCGGCCGCGACCGTTGTATGTGCGGGAGGATACGTTGCTGGAATACGCACGGGGCCAGGTCGGCGCGCAGATCCTGGATGACGCCGAGAAGGCATTCGACGAGATTTCCGGCAGATTACGAGCCCAGGGAATGACGCTGGTCTGCGACGGCGACGTGATCACCCTGCATGACCCGGGACTGCACGCACCCGAAGCACCGGACAATCCAGCGCAGGAGTCTGCCCATAATCTGCAGATCAGCACTCTGACCTGGGATAACTCTCACCTGCGACGGTTTAACAAACCTCGCTGGAAACGACCCGATAAGAGTCGTAGAAAATGTCGGTGCAAGCCGCTGAAATCGCGGCTCAAATCCCGATCCAACCCCCGTAGGGGTTGACGTGTCCGAGCTGATACCACCGACCAATCCTCCAGCAGCCTCGCAGGGCGATTGCGTAGTCCGACGGCAAGGCCTTGAACTGGGGATTCGTGGAGTGAGTGGCCTCTGTGGAGGCGAAGGCGGCGGGTGAAGTCACGTCGGTGATGATGAAGTTCTCTACGCTACAAAACCCCGAGGACCTCACCCGCCGATGGCATCATCCCTCATCACTGCACTGACCGTCACGACACCACACCCCACGACGACACCCAGACTGATTACTGACGGTGAGCAGAACGGCCCGCTGGCCGCGTTGACGAAGGTTCCCGACCCGCGTGACCCCCGCGGGATCCGTTACCCGTTGTCCGCGGTGCTGACCGTCGCGGTCTGCGCGGTCATGGCCGGCGCGTCATCGTTCGCGGCGATCACCGATTGGCTTCATGACCTCGACGAATCTGCCCGTGTCCGGCTTGGGTTCGGTGACGGCGTGCCTGCAGGCACGACGATGTGGCGGCTGTTGATCCGGCTCGATCCGACCCTATTGACCAGCGTTCTTGCCGGCTGGGTGCATTCCAGGACCTGTAGGCAGGGCCTGCCGCCTCGCAGGTATCGCCGGGTGATCGCGGTCGACGGAAGACCCTGCGGGGCGCTCGTCTGGGCGACGGCCGTCAGATTCATCTGCTGTCCGCTCTCGACACCACCACCGGGCTCGTGATCGCCCAGGTCTCCGTGGACACGAAGTCGAACGAGATCACGTCGTTCGCGCCGCTGCTCGACGCCGTGGAGAAGGTGCTCGGCACCCTGACCGGGGTGCTGTTCATCGCTGACGCCCTGCACACCCAGACCGGGCACGCCGACGAGGTCACCGCCCGTCACGCGCACCTGCTGGTCCAGGTGAAGGGCAACCAGCCGACCCTGTTCAAGCAGCTCAAACAGCTTCCCTGGGCACAGATTCCGGTCGGTGACCGGACCCGCGACCGCGGACACGGCCGCCGCGAGACCCGCACCCTCAAAGCTGTCACCGTCCGCACGCCCGGCGGCCTCGCCTTCCCGCACGCGCAGCAGGCCGTCCGGATCACCCGAACCCGCATCGTCGCCGGCCGGACCAGCCGAGAGACGGCATACCTGACCGTGTCACTGCCCGCCGGGCAAGCCCTGCCGGTCGACCTGCAAACCTGGATCCGCCGCCACTGGCACATCGAGAACCGCATCCATCACGTCCGCGATGTGACTTTCCATGAAGACCTGCATCAAGCCCGGACCGGCAACGGACCCGCGGTCATTGCGACGCTGCGTAACACCGCAATCGGCTGGTATCGGATCACCGGCGCGACCAACATAGCCCGCGCTACCCGACAGGCCAACCGCCGATCACACGACCTGATCACCGCCGTGACCAGCAGTTACCCGAGAACGCAATGACCCTGACACCATCCGTCTCTTCAAATCTCAAAAGCCACGACGCGCATCCAATCTCCCGCCATTTCATTTAGAGGACCCAAAGACGCTCCCTTCAATGAACGAACGGAGCCCCGAACGGCAGTTGCGACCGACCGGGAGAAAACCATCGGAAAATATTCGGAAGTGACACCATTCGGACCACCCTCAAGGAAAGGAAGCAATCTCAAGAAAATCTCACCTTCCTTGCCAGCCAGCCAATCAATATCAGCTTGAATGCACAGCCATTCATCAACACGGCAAATGCGCACGTCCGTCGCCCCCGACAGCATCGCCTCAAGCGCGATCATGGAAGCGGCCTCAAAGGGGTCATACCGCCCACCGCGGAAATATCGACCCTGCTCCTTAATAACGTACTCACGCACATCAATTGGCTTTAGCTCATCAGGGGGTGACACTGATTTCTCCGCTCGCCTTTAGGCTATTGAATAAATCAAAAGCATCTGTCGGAATATGGAATTCCTCACCAGCAAAGTTAGGCGACTTCGGACTACCAGGTATCGAACGAGACACAGCACCAGCTTCACGCAGTTGGCTCATTGCACTATCCGAAATCCTTACCTGGATCACCGCACTGGACTCACCATTGCGAATAGCAAAATAGACTGCGTCATCTGCATGTGTCGCCAGAAAGAACCCGCCCGGACCATCAGTATAGTTGGCGGCCGCCCTACCGGCATCCAATCCGTTATTCAGAATATTCACCAGCGAGGGAATGTCTGAGCCGTGATAAAGAGTAGTGGCACAGGCATCTGCATTGTGCACCAGCACTGATACTTCACCGGCAAGCACATAGAACGTATGCAAGCCTTCAACCGTAAGGTCATACGCCGCAGCATCGAACGCTAGAGGCACTACGGCCGACTCAACCGCCACGGGAAGCCCGATCGCGCTACGCAAAATGTCACCAACGTCAAGAGCATCCGCCCTTCGCCATTGGCGGTCAGACGCGTTCCAGAACGGGTGGTCCTCTGTAGTTTGGACCACACTGCCAGCGATTGCCAAAGAGACGAGATCGTCACGATGCGGCCACACATCCGTGACAATCCGCATCCCCTGCTCGCCGGTTAGGGGGTCGCCAGCGAGAACCCTGTCACCAACCGCAATTTCTTTGATCGGCCTTGAGCTGCCGTCAGACATCAAAACTTGGGTATCTCCGCCAAAGCTACAGGCGGCGTTTGCCAGCCTGAGAGCGGCACCGCCACCGGCGAGGCCCGCACCACCAACTACGGCGCCCTCAGCGGTAATCAGACCGGTACTGATGAGCGATCCGGTTGCGGCGAACTCGCCCGCCTCCACACCGAACGTCACCGCAGCCGGAAGGCAAACCTCGATGAAAAGTGCGCACGCTATTCCTCCGACAACCGCCACCTGAAACAGTAGCGCGTCCGCCCCCTCTCGGTACGGCCTAACGAGGTTGGTAGTGGAGCAGTAGCCATAGGATGCGTTGAGGCCACGAGTGCACAGCTGCATCCAGTTTTCTGTTTCGATCTTGGCCCAGTCGATTACCTCGTTCCAGGTCAAGCGCTCGGATCCGCTGTACCACGGGTGACTGAGGATATATTCGCCAAGTCCCTGATCGAGGAACTCGTCCGGTACCTCTTCGTCTAGATAGTCGGCGGGAACCGGAGTGGGAGACGGTCCCGGAGCCGGGCCGGACGAGCCCCCTCCGCTCCACGGCCACGGATCGAAGTAGTCGGTGCGGAGTCCGGTGGGGTCGGAAGAAGTGATGGGGCTGTTGTTGGCGTAGGCGTAGCCGTTCCACTGCTGCGGGTCGGTCAGGTCCATGATGGGGTCGACGGAGATGAAACGACCGATGGCGGCGTCGTACTCGCGGGCGCCAACATGGATCAGGCCGTTGGCGTCTTTGTCTCCGCCGACGAAGGTTTTCTGGTTGGGCCAGGTGACGGGGGTGCCGCGGTCGGCGCCGTACGGGGTCTGGCGGCGGATAGTGGTGGCGTGGGTGCCGGCGGCCACGGCGAGGTTCTGGGTGCTGTGGTGGTCGCTGTAGATCCAGGAGAGGGTGGAGACCGCTGTCCCGGTGCGGGAGGCGATGGTCTCGCCGTTGAAGGTGTAGTAGCGGGTGGCGGTGTTGCTGGTGGCGCCGGTCGCGCGGCGGACTTCCATGCCGGGTAGGTAGAGGGTGACGCCGGTGGGGTCGCGGCGGATCAGGCGGGTGCCGTCGGCGTCGTAGACGTTGATGTAGGTGTTGCCGTTCTCGACGGTCTTTGCGAGGTGGCCTTCGGCGTCCCAGGTGAGTGTCTGGTTCGCTGCCGTTCCGTACCGGCTGATGGTGTTGCCCGCGTTGTCGTAGGTGTACGCGCGGGTGACGGCTGTGGAACCTGGGGCCGTCGTGGTGGTGCTGGTGACCGCGTGCGGCCGGATCGTGGTCGCGCCCGGTGTCGGGAAGGTGTAGCTGGTGCTGGTGTCGCCGGTGGTGGAGTGGCTGACCTGCTTGGTGCGGTTGCCGAGGTCGTTGAGGGTCCAGTCGGTCCAGTACGGTGCCGGGCCGGCGAGGTTCGCGACCGTGGGTGCGGTCTTGCACTCGGTCGTGGGTTTCGGTGTCCATGCGGAGGTGAGCCGCTGGAGCGGGTCGTAGGTGAAGCACTGCTTCTCGGTGGCGCCGATCGTGGGGGCGTCGAGGGTCGAGAGGATGTTTCCGGAGGGGTCGTATTCGTAGCTGGTGTCCGCGATCGTGCCGGTGGTCTTGTCTGATTGGACCGCGGTGTTCTTCACCCGGCGGGTGGTCTCGTCGTAGAGGGTGTTGTTCCGGATCTCGGTGCCGCCGGTCTGCTTCCTGCGGTTCTGGGTCGGCTCCCCGAATGCGGTGTAGGTCTGGTTGACGACGTAGCTTTCCACGGATGCCAGGCTGGTGGTGAGGGTGTTCGGCAGACCGCTGTTGGCGTGGAACGTGGTCGTCACGGTCTCGTTGGCGAGGCCTCCCGCGATCGGGAGGGTGATGCTGTTCGGCGTGCCGTCGTAGGAAGAGTATCCGTAGCCGATCACCCAGGTGGCGCCGACGCCGGTACTGCCTGAGGCGTTCTCAGCCGGCGGGATGACGTAGTTGACGGCGGTGGGCTGGTATCGCTCGTTGAAGAGACGGACCTGCCATTTGTATGCGGCCCTGGTGCCGCTCGCGTTGCTGGTGTCGTACCGGATGGTCTCGGTCAGCTGGCCCTTGAACGGGTCGCCGCCATAGTTCTCGTCGTACTTCCACTCGGCACGGAGCGCACCGGTTGCGGTGTCGTCTCGTAGGGCGGTCTTGCGTCCGAGGCTGTCGAAGCTATGGAAGAGGACCTCGCCGGCACCGTTGGTGGTCGTCTCGATCTCGTCGTAGTCGTTGTACGTGGTGGTCGAGGTGCCGGAGTCGGGGTCCTTGGCGGTCTTCTGCCGGCCCTTGACGTCGTAGGTGTAGATCCACTCGTTCTTGCCGGTGTCGGTGACCTTGGTGAGCTGGCCCTTGCGGTCGTAGTCGTAGATGGTGCTGGTGTAGGCACCGTTCACGCCGACGCTGGTGGTGTGGGTGCGCAGCTCGGTGGTCTTGCCCCACACGTCGGTCAGGGTCGTGGTGGCGGTGCCGCCGGGTGGCGGGGTAAGGAGGGTGCGGTCGCCCTCGTTCACGGTCGTGGTGCGCCACTTCTCGACCTGGTTCGTCGTCCCCTCGGGGGCGAGAAGGATGCTCGCGGTCGCGCGACCGGCCTGGTCGTAGAGGGTCTTATTGACCGCGGGAACGGTCCAGGGGGCGTCATACCGGAACGTTCCGGAGGCGACGTCGGTCTTCCGGCGCGCACCGTAGGTGGCCTCGACCCGGCCCCACTCGTCGTAGATGGTGTCGGTGACGACCCGGCCCTCGCCGCCGTCGAGCGGGGGCGTCTGCATCTGCCGGGGACGCAGCAGTCCGTCGAGGATGGTGAAGGTCGTGGTGTATCCACCACCGGCGTGCAGGCTCTCGGCTTTGACGTATGGGTATGCGGATCGGTCGGCCGAGTAGTGGTAGGAGAATCGTGCCGCCGGGGTGTTCGGGTTGGTGGCCTTCGTCCAGCCGGTGTCCCACGCCTTGGTGACGCGTCCGAGGGCGTCGTATTCGGTGCTCGTGACCTTCTTGTTGGGGTCGATGCTGCTCGTCGTGCTTCCCCAGTAGGGGTTGGTCTCGGCGATGGTGGTCCAGCCGAGGTGGTTCGTCGTCGTCAACTTGGTGACCGGTCCGCCGGAGGCCGGGGTGTAGGCGGTCGTGGTGGCGTTGCCCTTGATGTCGGTGCTCGACGTGGCACGGCCGAAGGCGTCGTACGCTGCTGTGCTGAGGGTCTCGAACTCGGTGCCGGACGTCGGCGTCCAGTTCTTCAGGCGCTCGACCTTGGTGACGTCGCCGAGCACCGGTGTGGTGTCCGGGCTGGTGGCCTTGTCGTAGTACGTCCGCACGTCGCCGGTGATGTGGTCCGTGCTCGTCGGCGCGACACCACACGGCAGCACGGTGCTGACGACGCGTTTCGGGAGGCTGATCAGGTTCTTCGCCGTGTTGCGGTTGTAGGTGTTCGTGATGCAGGACTCGTCGCCGGCGACGCCGTAGATGCCGTCGTCCTGTACGGACGTGACCGTGCCGTAGTCCTCATCGGTGTTCGTCAGGGTACGGGTCGTGCGCCAGCCGCGGGCACCGTCGACGCCGAGCGCGGTGGCCGTGTAGCTCGCTGACGTGCCGACGAATCGAGAGGTGACGGTGTCTCCGTTGATCGTGCGGGATGCGGTTGGCCTGGACTGCCAGGGCACGTCGACGTTCTTGGAGACAGGCTTGTCGAGGCTGCCGTTGTAGGTGACGGTCTCGCGGGTCATGCCGGCGAACGCGTCCTCGTCGTAGACGGTCTCCGTGCCGAGCGACGCGCCGACGGTGACGGTCCGTGTTCCTCCGGTATGCGAGGCCCTGTCCCCGTGCATGCCGCGCAGGAAGGTCGTGCGGGTCAGGGTCTTGACCGCTCCGGCGCCGACCTGGGTGTCTACCTTGGCGTACCCGCGGTATTGGCTCCAGGTCTTGCGGTTGTTCCTGATCAGGCCGTTGTCGTCGGCGTAGTGCCAGGCAGGGCCCTTGTCGTCATACGTGTACGACGTGACGATCGACGGCGACTGGGTGCCCTCCTTGAACTGGATGTCGTTCTCGGTGATGGAGGTGACGACGTACTTGTGCCACCACTCGACCATGTCGTGCCCCGGATTGGCCGGGTCCGGGCCGAGGACCGGGTAGCAGCGCATGGCGTTGGTCGGGGCCGTCGCCGGCAGATGGTCCGCGGTGCATTCCGGCAGCGAGTACCGCACGTGCGTGGTGGAGCCGGTCTCGTTGATGACCTTCGACAGCCGCTGCCAGTTGCTGGTGGTGTTGTGCACGTTCAGGACGCGGTTCGGCATCGCCTCCGGCTCGAACGAGACCTTCGGAAGTACGATGTCGTCGCCGACCAGGCCGGTCTTGACGATCGAGGACAGCCACAGACCGGCGCCGCCGCCGTCACCGGACGACGGGAAACTGTGGGTGAAGGCCCAGGACGCCACGTCCTCCCAGCCGGCGCCGCCGCTCTTGGCCGGATCCCACACCCGGGTGATGATCTTGCTGAGGCGTTTCGTCGACCAGAACGTCGGCGAGTAGGTGGTGCACTCGGTGGCGGTGAGGGCGCATTCCTGGTCCCAGGGCACGTCCGGCCAGTTCAATCCCGCTTCGTCGTCGTGCGTGGCGCAGTCCGAGGTGATGCAGCGGTCCGCGATCTCGAAGTCGATCTGCGCGCGTGCGGCCGTCGAACGGTCGGCGGCGCCTCGGTCCCACGTGCCGTAGTCGATACGGTCGAGGGCGCCGCCGCGTACGTAGTCGACGTTCTCGGTGTCGGTGCCGCGGGTGGCGTACTGGTTCAGCTCCTTGGTGTACCAGTAGGAGGTGGTGTTCCCGTGGATGTCCACGACGTAGTCGAGATTCCACCGGTACGCCTCGTCGCACATCGAGTCGGCGAACGCGGCCGCGTGACAGGGCTCGTCTACATGGTTGCTGTAGACGGGCATCGTCCAGGTGGACTCGGTACGGCTGCCCTGTCCGGGGAGGTTGTTCAGGCCGAAGTAGTACTGGGTGCCGTCGCTGGACGTCACCTTCCAGTGCTCGCCGTCGCGGGCACCGTTCGACGCACCGGTGAGCTTCTCGACGACCGACCCGTCCCGCGAGCGGCCGTGCCAGCCCTTGCCTTCCTCGAAGATGAGCTCGGTCCCGGACCCGTTGAGACTCATCGAGGCGTTGTCGGTGCGCCAGCACATGTCGCCGGTCAGCGTGTCCTTGGTGTTGTTCGCCGAGTCCTCGGTGTCCTCACGGCAGGGAACGTAGGCACGCTCGATGAACCCACCGGCGAGCTCGAAGCCCTCACCGACCCACGAGGGCTGGTTGTTCGACGCCGACGAGCGGCCGTCGACGCTCCCGGAGGAGTAGGACAGGCCGACCGTCGGCGCCTTGCCTGCGGCGACCGGCGGGCTCTCGATGCCGTACGACCAGTTGAACGACCCCGAGTTCCCGCCCGCAGACCACGTCGACGACGGCGACAAGGACGTGGCCGCGAAGTCACCGGACGGCCCGGACGGACCCGCGTTCACGGCCAGGATCGTCCCCGCCGCGGCAGGAATCGCCGCGTTGCCGGCACGCTGTTCGCGCGTGAGCGCCGCACCGGTGCCGCCGATCGGCTCGACCACGGCGTCTGCTGACACCGTCGCGGCCGCCGTGTCGTTGACCGTCTGGAGCGGGCGTGCGGCGCAGCGCGCCTCCCCGGGGGTGGCCAGCGCGCACTGCGGCAGCTGCCATACCTGCAGGCGGGACGCCCAGTCGGCACCGAACGCGTGCTGGAAGCCGCTGTAGTCGACCGTGACCGTCGCCGCACCGGCGGTCGTCGTCCCGATCGCCCCACCGACCCGGAGCAGCACCCCCTTACGCCAGGCCTCCGGAGCCTGTGCACGGTCGATGACCTCCACCGTGACATCCGACGGAAGCCGATCCCCGGACGCACCCTGCGCCCGCGCGACCCCGACAGGCAGCGACCCGGCCTTCGCCTGCCCATCGGCGCGGATCACGGCGCGTGCCGAGCCGGCCTGCGGCCAGACGGTGGGCGGCAGGTCGAGCGCGGGGATGACGCGCTCCACAGGCGGGATGCCCGTGACCGGGCCGCCCCGAGAGTCGATCTTGTCGACCTGTCCCTGCAAGAGAGCGGGGGCGGGCTCGACAGCGGCCGCCGGCGGCACGGCGAGCAGGCTGCTCACCAGCACGCCACCGAGCGTTCCCGCCAGCACTGCCCGCAGCCGCTGGATGGTCGTACTCACGTTGCTCCTCATTCGTCTCACGCCTGCGGTGGGTGTCGGGGTCAGCCGTTGACGGCGTTGGACTCGCGGTCGAACAGGAGCTTCACCTGGGCGTCGCTGAGCACGCCCTGGTAAACACCGACGTCATCGATGCCGCCGAACCACCTGTCGGTACGCACGTTGTTGAACAGGCATCCGCCCACGATCAGCGGCCCGCTCGCCTGCCAGGACGTATATCTCTTGTGGAGCGTGTTCTCGAGTTCACCGTTCACGTACAGCCGTACCTCGTGGCGGTTCGCGTCATATATCGCGACGAGGTGCGTCCACGCCCCGGTGTTGCTGTAGTCCACCGGGTGACGTGAAATCACGACGTCTCCTCCGTCGCCCGTCGCCGGCACCATGGAGAATGTCCAGTAGTCGCCCTGAACTCCCGCGTTGGTGGCTGGTCGCAGCGAGAGCGCGAACGGGGTCCTACCGGGCCCGTCCTGCGACACGATCGAATGCGCGCCGGTTCCCACGTCGTCCGGGTTGGCCCAGGCCGAGACGGTGAACGATTGATCGGTACGCAGCACGGGTGCGTCCTGCCATGCCGGATCACCTTCGGGTGTGGCATTTCGCTGGGACCGGCCGTACTCCAGCGTGAAGTCGGTGGAGCCCTCGATGAGGTGCGTGGTGTCCAGGAAGAGGCTCATCTGGTCGCCACGGCCCGTGCCGATGGCCGAGCCCGCCGTCAGCGCCAGACGCCGGTTGAAGCTGTCCTCGGCAAGCACCTCGCAGGTATTCGGCCGGTCCTCGTACCTGCAGGAGAAGCCCAGTTCGAAGCTCCAGCGCCCCACCTCGGAGGCATCAAGAATGCCCGGCTCGTCGATCTCGCCTTCGTTCGTCCGCACGCCGACCTTCCCGGTGAAGTCATCGGCCACCAGCGGACGGTCGAAGAACTGCAGATCGGCGAGGTTTCCCCGGAACAGCTCTCCGGCACCCGCGACCGCGTCCTGACTGCGGCCGACGATGAGCCTGCTGGTGTTGGTAATCGCAGCGGTGAAAACGGCCGAGGACTCCACGCCGTTCACCCAGACCCTGATGCGGCCATCGGTCCTGTCGAACCCGGCCGCCACATGGGTCCACTTGTCGACGGTATTGAGGGTGGTAGAGCAGACCTCGGTGCCCGACGTGCTCGTAGTCGTCGGCACCATCAGCAGACACCAGGCATTTCCACCGGTGCTCAGCGGCCTGGCGCGCAGCCGGAACGGGCTGCTCTGCCCGGCCTCCGCGTTCTTGGCCACGAGCGTCACCGGTGTGCTCACATCCGTGAGCCGGACCCACGCGGCGACCGAGAACGACTTGGTCGTGTCCGGGATGAGGCCGCGCGTCTCCGCGCCCTGGCCGGTCGTACCGGTGAACGTGGCCGTCGCGCCGTCCATGATCCGCACATCTTCAGCCCACGTCAGACCGGTCGGCAGCAGCACATTCACGTCGTCGCCGACCAGCCTGTTCTGCAGCGCGGCCACCGTGCTGACGCCCGGATTCGTCTCCAGGCCATAGCGAGCGACCGGCAGGGCCGGCGAAGCGACGGTAAAGGCGTAGCTGGTGACGATGCCCTCGTTGAGGGTGTTGTCGATGCCACGCGCGAGAAGGACGTTCTCGCCGTACTGATACGCCGATAGTTTCACCTGCGCGGTCATCGTCTTCGTGCCGTTCGCCGCCGTCGTCTGCGTCGCCACGATCTCCCGGTCCGGCGGGTTCTTCCACCCGTAACGGAACGTCGTCACGTCCATCTCCGGCGTGCTGAGCGTGAACGACACCTCACCACCCGCCTTGACCTCACCGGAAGTCTTGGTGATGCTCAGCTCCTGCGGGCGGGTCGTGTCCGCGTAGAACTCGCACCAGCCCGACCACGGACTCAGGATGTTGTACGGCGCCGGGTCCCTGGTCTGCACTCGGAACGCATACCGCTTGTCCTTCTCAATCGTGACCTGCACGGGCGACGACCGGGCGTCCGCGGACTGCTCCGACACCGTCGCGGTCGACGTCGGATAGGTGCCGTCGTTGACCTGCCCCGGCCCCGGGATCCGCCGCCACTCGAACGTCGCGACCAGCTTTTGCGTGCTGTCCCTATCAGGCAGCCGGGCATAGAGCCGCGGCGTCAGCGTGCCGGTCGAGATCGGCGTCCCGCAGTCGGTGTTCGGCTCGACCATCAGCTGGTCCGGCATATCCGGCGGGGTGTCGTACTCGACGACCAGCACCGCACCGTTCGGATGGAACGTCTTCCACCGTTCGCCGAAGTACTCATTCGCACCGCTGAGGTCACAGGCGCAGAAGCCAAACGTCAGGTCGCCCCACCGGTTGGTCGCAGCCGTCTGGACCTGATTCTTGACCGCGTTGTTCTGGAACTGCACGGTCATGTCGTCCTGCTTGCTACCGCACCCATCGGCCTCGTTGCCGTGCGACGACGCCGCGACCAGACCACCGCGCAGCTTCGTGCTCCACCCCACGCGCACGCCACTGCTCCCGATGCCGATCGCATCGGCCCACCACATCGACGTCGGCGTATCCCCGCACGACCAGGAGTGGTCGACCTTCATCTCCACCCGCGCGGAGTGGATGTACTTACCGGCCAGATCCGGCGTCGAAAACTTGAAGAACGATCGGTGCTTCTTCCCGGAGGCCGGGTTGACTCCGACCCGGGCGTTGGTGTGATGGTTGTCGGCGTTGTTCTCCGTCGCGTACGCCCACTTCAACGGCTTGCGGTCCCAGGCCGGGTCGATGAACAGCGGGAAGTGCTGCTCCGGCGACGCCAGCAAGCCCGCATCCGGCACCAGCCGCAGATCACCCTGCGCGGTCACCTCCGTCGCCACCGGCGCACTGTTCGCCGCCAGACCCGGACTCACCGGCGTCGAACCGTCACCCGGCATCGCCGCCTGCGCCGCGCGCGCCGGCCGGTCCACCGTCAGCGGCGCCGAATCCCACATCACCGGCCTGGCCGCCGTCGCCAGGACCGTCCGGCCGACCGCCGCCCGCAGCCCGCCGTCCTCCAGACGCTCCACCGACGCATCCCCGCCGACCTCGACCGTCACCGACGCGACATCGTCCACCGCCTCGGGCGTCTTCACCACCAGCACATGCGAGAACCCGGTCCACGTCGCCCGCAACACCAGATCGACACCGGGCAGCACCTCCCGGTACGTCGCCGCGTCCCCCGACACCGACGGCGACGGCAACACACCCGGGAACGACAGTTCGAGGGTCTTCCCCGCATCGTTCAGCGTCACCATCGGACCGGCGCCACCATTGGAGAACCGCACGTCCGCGATCGACGCACCCGGCCGGACCGTACCGTCCGGCCGCACGGACAGCTCCAGATTCACATCCGACCACGAACCGTCACCGTGCCGCACATGCGTCGGCACCACGGTCGACTCCATCACCAGCACACCGGACGGCTCCGCGAACACCTGCGAGAACTCGGTCCGCTCCGACATCACC
>NZ_JNXY01000042.1 GCF_000717135.1 Catenuloplanes japonicus | reverse complement strand
GCCGCCCGCCGCCCGCCGCCGCCCGCCGCGCGGTCCTCCGCATACCGCGCGCTCCGCCGCGTCCCGCGGCCCGGGGGGATTTGTCCAGGTAAGCAGAGCAAAGGCTGGCGGAGAGTGCCTGGTGGGGTGCGGTGCGGGCGGGTTTTGATCTTGCGGCCACGGACCTGGCAGGGAGGCCGGCCACGGCCGACCGGTGTCGCCGGGAGGCCTCGGCAGGTGATGTGAGACCAGATCGGCATATGAAATTGATCTTGATTTTGAACGAGAACAGGGCCCAGGGCGAGTGCCCGGGGCCCTGGCTGGGGATCCGCTCGAAGAGGTTGTGGGTGAACGAGGTCATCTCGTGGAGCATCCAGTTGCCGCTGACCAGCAGCGCGACGCCACAGGCGATGGCCTTCGGGACGAAGCTGAGCGAAGCCGATGGCCAGCGCAGTGAGCAGAACGGGCGCGCACAGCTTGGCCGCGATGGTCATAGCCTCAAGCCCGAGGTGCACAACCTGCGTGTCCGTCATATGTTCGCCCTTCGGAAGAGTTCCGCGAGGCTGTGTGCCCCGCTGAGAACTACTTTCCGGGACCGCCGTGGCGGGACGGTTGTCCGCCGGGTCGCAGCTGGGTTGCGGAGATCAGGCGTAGCTGCCGACGAGCGCGGTGATGACCAGGCCCCAGCCGTCGACGAGCACGAAGAGCAGCAGTTTGAACGGGAGCGCGACCGTCACCGGCGGCAGCATCATCATGCCCAGCGACATCAGGGAGGCGGACACCACGATGTCGATGATGAGGAACGGGATGAAGATGACGAACCCGATGATGAAGGCCGCGCGCAGCTCGGACAGGACGAACGCGGGCACCAGCGTGGTCAGCGGCACGGCGTCCGCGTTGGCCGGGCGCTCCGCGTCCGCGACCTTGGTGAGCAGCGCGATCTCGTCCGGCCGGGTCTGCTTGAGCATGAACTGGCGCAGCGGCTGCACGCCGTCGTTGAACGCCTGAGTCTGGTCCTTGTCGCCCTTCAGGTAGGGCTGGACGCCGACCGCGTTCACGTCCGACAGCACCGGGCTCATGATGAAGAACGTGATGAACAGCGCGAGCCCGGCGATGACCTGGTTCGGTGGCATGGAGGTCAGGCCGAGCGCGTTCCGGGTGATCCCCAGGACCATGAAGACCTTCGTGAAACACGTGCAGAGCAGGAGTAGAGCGGGCGCGACGGACAGCAGCGTCAGGCCGACCAGCAGCACGATCGACGTGCTCGGCTTGCCGGCGTCGCCCTCGCCGTTGATGTTGATGTCGATCGTGCCGGGGTCGGTCGGCTGGGGCGCGGGCGCCGCCGCGAGGACCGTGACCGGGTCCGCGGCCGCGGCCGGGCTTCCCAGCGCCAGCAGGCAGCCGAGGAGCAGGAACAACGCGGCGGTACGCCGGATCGTCATCGCCGGACCGTCCGCTCCCTCAGGCCGTTCAGCCAGGTACGCCCGGAAGCGGCCGAGGGGCCGTCCGCCGGGCGCTCCACGATCACGCTCTCCTCGGCGCCCTCGCCGCTGAGATCCTCGCCCGGCTTCACGTGCTCCGGCAGCGTGATCCGGTTGCGGCGCTCGGCCGGGCCGGCCAGCTGGCGTTCCACCGCGCCCAGGTCGGTCTCGCCGAGCAGGGTCACCTGGCCCTCGGTCACGCCGACGATCAGCGCGCGGTCCACCACCCGGATCAGCGCGACCGACGAGCTGCGGCTGAGCTGCGTGCGCGACAGCACGTCCAGCGCGGCGCCGCTGTGCCGGCCGGTGAGTGGTTTCTTCACCACGCGCGCCAGCGCCCACATCAGCCCGAAGACGATGCCCAGCGAGAAGACGATCCGGAGAACCAGCTCGATCACAGGAAGTCACCTATTCGTTCGGCGTCATGATCTCGGTGATCCGGATGCCGAAGTTCTCGTCGATCACGACCACCTCGCCGCGCGCGATCAGCCGGCCGTTGACCAGCAGGTCGGCGGGGCTGCCGGCGGCCCGGTCCAGCTCGACGATGGTGCCGGGGGCGACGGAGAGCAGGTCGCGCACGTTCATCCGGGTGCGTCCGAGCTCGGCCGAGACCTCCATCTCGACGTCGTGCAGCATCTCCAGGCCGGCGCGGACCGCGGTGGGCGGCGCGGCGGCTCTCGGCGCCACGTCACCGCTCTCGGACGGCCACGGCGACAGCAGCACCGCGACCGCGGCCCGCATCTCGCCGCCCTCCAGCAGCGGCACGCTGACCGTCACGTCGTCCTTGATGGTCAGCGCGCTCAACGCGACCGCCGGCTCCATCACCTGGCCCGGGTCCAGCACGACCGGGCCGAACGCGCGGGCCGCGCCCTCCAGCGCGGGCCGGACCGCGGTGGCCAGGTCCAGTTCGCCGAGCGGGCTGGTGCGCAGCGCCTCCGCGAGATCCGCGCCGACGATCACGACGACCTCGCCCGTGGCCGCGCCGCTGAACCGCGCGGTGACGGCCTGACCGTCCGGCAGCCCTTGGATCGCGCCCATGACCGGCGCGCCGACCTCCAGCGGCGTGCTGGTGGGCAGCACCGCGAGCGCGGCCTGGGCCGCGGCGCGCGCGAGCGCCAGCTGCGAGTCGGTGACGGTTGCCGCGGTCATGCGTGCACCCCCTGAGGCTGCGTCATTTGCGGGAGTCCTCCTTGGGCGAGGGCACGATCAGGCAGGCGAGACGCGCCCCCTGGGTCCCGGGGACGGCGTGGGCGAAGACGGTGTCGTTGACCACGACGGAGAGCGGGACGGTGACCGGGTGGCCGAGCGGCACCACGTCGCCGGGGCGGAGGTCGATGATGTCGTCCGTGCGCATGCGGATCGGCTGGAAGCGCACCGCGACGTCCAGCGGCGCGAGCGACAGGCCGGCCGTGAGGTTGGACTGCGCGCGGAGCAGGCTCATCCGCTCCTCCGGCGTCAGCTCCACGTGCTCGGTCGGCTTCTCCAGGACCGGCAGGATGCTGGCGAACGGGATGCAGATGCTGGCGATCGACTCCTCGGACCCGACCCGGATCTCGAACGACGTGACCACCACGGCGTCGCCGGGCGCGATCGTGCGGACGAACTGGGGGTTGTACTCGATCGCGCCGAGCTTCGGGTGGACCGGGACCATCGCCTCCAGGCCGTAGGCGAGCTCGCCCAGCATCTTCTCGATCAGGCCGCGCAGCAGCGGCATCTCCAGGTCGGTGAGCGGGCGCTCCGGCTGTGCGCCGCCGGGCCCGCCGAGCAGGTGGTCGATGCTCGCCATCGCGGTGCTCAGCGGCACCTCGAACAGGATCGAGCCGGACAGCGGTTCCAGCGTGACCACGGCCAGCACGGTCGGGTTGTTGAGCTGGGTCTGGTACTCCTCGTAGGTGAGCTGCTCGATGGCGAGCAGGCCGACCTGGGAGACCGCGCGGAGGCGGGTGGTGAGCAGTGTGCCGCAGCTGCGCGCGTACGTCTCGAAGCACATCTGCAGGTTCCGCATGTGCTCGCGGGACAGCTTGATCGGGCGACGGAAGTCGTAGGGCTGCGGGCCCGTACCTCCACCGCGACGCGACATGCGGCCCGATGCGACTTTGCCGGAGACCGCGGACGGCGACTTGGTCACGCGGTTCCCATCGGCAACGTGAGCGTTTCGCTTGAGGAAACCACCCGATTTCACCCGGGTGGCGCGGCGGGCCCCGATCCTCCGGGACCCGCTTCGCACGTTACCGACATTCCGGTTATTGCGTGACGAAAGTCGTGTAGTAGATGGCCATGACCTCCTGCTCGTACGCCTCCTTGATCTTCTCGGTCAGCTCCTCCTTGAGCTTGGCCCGGCCCTCGGCCGTCTGCAGCTCGGAGACCTCGACGTTGGTGTACTGGTCGATCGCCAGGTTCAGCGCCTTGCTGCCGTCCGGCTCCTCGTGCGCGGTCGCGGTGGCCTGCAGCGCGATGCCGACCTTCAGGTAGTGCGAGTCGGCCAGGTTGATCGTGACCGGGTCCAGCGAGACCACCGCGCCCGGCTCCGGCGCCGGCGCGGCCGTCTCCTCGCTGGAGCCACCCTTCAGCAGCATGAAGGCGCCGCCGCCACCGCCGCCGAGCAGCAGCACGGCCGCCACGATGATGATGATCAGCTTTCTCCGGCCGCCCTTCTTCGGAGCGTCGCCCTCGGGTGCCTTCTCGTCCTTGGCCATGTCGCAAATCCCCCAGTGTGAAGTAAAGGAAAGGTCAGTCGTGGTGCGCGGCGACCGTCGGCAGCAGCGCCGCCTGGGTGGCCGGAAGCGTGGTCAGGATGATGACGTCGACCCGGCGGTTCATCGTGATCGAGCGCGGGTCCTTCGGGTCGATCAGCGGCCGGGTGCCGGCGAAGCCGTTCGCCATCAGGCGCTTGTCCGCGATGCCGTCCGCGATGAGCTTCCGGACCACGGACGAGGCCCGCGCCGAGGAGAGCTCCCAGCCGCTCGGGTAGTCACCGGCCGACACGTTGAGCTGATTGGTGTGGCCGTCGACCTCGATGTTGTTCGGGATCTTCTTGAGCGCCGGCGCGATCGAGTCGATGATCTTGCTTCCGCCCGGCCGCAGGTCCGCCTTGTTGCCGGCGAACACGACCTCGTTGGTGACCACGGTGACGACCAGGCCGCGGGCGTCGATCGAGTACTTGACGCTGTCCTGCAGACCGGCCTCCTTCAGCTCGGTGTCGATCTGCGCCTTGACCTTCTCCAGGTTCTCGGCCTCGGCGCGGGCGGCCTTCACGTCCTGCTCCGCCTTCTGCCGGTCGGCCGCGGCCACCGCCTGCTCGATCTCGTCCTCGGTCGCCGTCTTCGGCACACCGGAGACCTCCTCGGCCAGGCCGGGGTTGATGTTCATGATGCTGGCGTCCGTGGCGGAACCGTCCAGGAGCGAGATGTTGCCCTGGAGCGCGGCCGTCTCGGCGCCGAAGCCCTGCTTGAGGCCGGCCGCGAGCTCCGCGTACTTCGCCTTGTCCACGTTGCTCATCGAGTAGAGCACCACGAACAGGACGAACAGCAGGGTGAGCATGTCCGCGTACGAGACGAGCCAGCGCTCGTGGTTGACGTGCTCCTCATGCTCCTCGTGGCCGCCCTTCTTCTTGGGCTTGGATGCCTTGGCCATGTGCTCACCCCCCTCGTCGTCGGTCGGTCGGGAACGTCATCAGGCGGCCTTCTTGCCCTTGTCCTCCGCGGCCGGCTTGCCACCCGGCGGGAGCAGGCTGCGCAGCTTCTGGGCGACCAGGCGCGGGTTCGAGCCGGACTGGATCGCCAGCACGCCCTCGATGGTCAGCTCCATCTGGTCGACCTCGAGCTGGCTGAGCCGGCCGAGCCGGTTCGCGATCGGCAGCCAGAGCAGGTTCGCCGCGAGCACGCCCCAGAGCGTGGCGCAGAACGCCGCGGCGATCGAGTGACCGAGCGACTCGGGCTTGTCCAGGTTCTCGAGCACGTGGACCAGGCCCATGACCGTGCCGATGATGCCGATCGTCGGGGCGAAGCCGCCCATGTTCTCGAACATCTTCGAGGCCGCCTTGTCCGCCTTCTTCTTGGCGGTGATCTCGGCGTGCAGGATGTCGTGCAGCTCCTCCGGGTCCGTGCCGTCGATCGCCAGCTGCAGGCCGCGCTTCAGGAACGGGTGCGGGACCTCCTTGACCGCGTCCTCCAGGGCCAGCAGGCCCTCGCGCCGGGCACGCTCGGCCAGCTTGACCACGTCCTCGACCAGCTTGTCCGAGGCGACGACCTTGGCCAGGAACGCCTTCTGCATCGACGCGCCGATCCCGATGGTGTCCTTCAGGATGCCGCCGGACATCGCCGCGCCGAGGCCGCCGCCGAACACCAGGAGCATCGACGGGATCAGCAGGATGGAGGCCGGGTTACCGCCCTCCAGGATCTGGACGGTGAAGACGATGATCAGCGAGCCGACCACACCGACAAGCGTCGCGATATCCATCAACGGTCCTTTCGGTGCAGCGGAAGGACCTTGGCGGTCTTCTCTTCCAGGGCAGTGGCGGATTCTTCGTCATCGGGCTCGGGCGGTGCAGATTCGAGTCGTTGCGCCTTGGCGATGAGGCCGGCGCGGTAACCCATGATCAGGTCGATGAACTCGGGCACCGACTCGGAGAGGATGTATTTGGTGCCGTCAACGAGGGTGACGACGGTGTCCGGCGTGCAGTCCGCACGCTCGACCAGATCGGGATTGAGTGCGAACACCGTGCCGTTGAGGCGGGTAACCAGAATCACGGATGGGCCGTCCTTGGGCGTAACGTGGCTGGGCAGGAAGGCCGTCCGTGGCCCGTACGAAGATAAATTCGGCGGTGCGGCCGGTGAAGTGAGCCATCAGGGGTAGCAGGCCGGTGGCAAGCTGTTGCCCGAACTGAGCGGAAATCCGCAACCGAGAAGCCGGCAAAAGAAAACCGGGGCGGGCCACGGAAAGTGGCCCGCCCCGGCGGGTAACGCTGCTCGCGATTACCGCTTGATGTTCACCAGCTCCTCCAGGATCTGGTCGGAGGTGGTGATGATCCGGGAGTTCGCCTGGAAACCGCGCTGGGCGATGACCAGGTTGGTGAACTCGGACGCGAGGTCGACGTTCGACATCTCCAGCATGCCGCTGGAGAGCGTGCCGAGGCCGCTGTCGGCAGGCGTGCCCACCTGCGCCATGCCCGAGTTGACCGTGGTCCGGTACATCGAGTCTCCGACCTTCTCCAGACCGCCGACGTTGTTGAAGTTCGCCAGCGCGACCTGACCCAGGGTCGACTTCATGCCGTTCGTGAAGACACCCACGATCTCACCGGTCTGCGAGATGTTGTACGAGGCCAGCGTGCCAGACGCGTTACCGTCCACCTGGTTCAGCTTCGGGTTGGTCTTGCCGCTGTACTCGGTCATCTTGCTGACGTCGACCTTGTAGTTGCCAAGGGTGACCGTGGGCGAGGTGGGAACACCGTTCGTGAAATCGATCGAAGCGGTGGTCGTCCCGTCCGGCAACGTCACGCTCCACGCGTCGTCGCCCGTCTTCTTGAAACTGAGGGTGACGCTCTCGGAAGCGCCGGTGTCCGTGAACACGCTGATCGGCAGCTCGACCGCGTCGTCGGTGGTAGCCGCCTCCGCGGAGAGGTTGCCGGTCAGCGTCACGGTCTCGGTCTTCTTCGGCGCGATGGTCTGGCCCAGCGGCAGCTTGATCGGCTCGATCGCGCCGTTCGCGTCGACCGCACCGTCCACCGCCTGCCAGCCCATCACCTTCTGGCCGCCGACCGTGACCATGTTTCCCTGCGTGTCGAAGGAGAACGAGCCCGCACGGGTATACATGGTCTCGTTGCCGTTCTTCACGGCGAACATGCCGTCACCCTGGATCATCAGGTCCGTGCTCCGCCCGGTCGTCTGCGCGGAGCCCTGAGAGAAGTTGGTGTTGATGCCGGCAAGCTTCACGCCGAGTCCGATCTGAGCGGGGTTGGTACCGCCAGCCGAGTCCTGCGGTGAGCCGGCAGAACGAACCATCTGGCTGAGCGTGTCCTGGAATACGGCGTTACTGGACTTGAATCCAGCCGTGTTCACGTTGGCAATGTTGTTGCCCGTGATATCCATCATCTGCTGGTGGACACGGAGACCGCCGATTCCCGAGAACAGCGAACGCAGCATAGAGGTGGTTTCCTTTGTTCGGTGGAGTGTTGCTAGACCGGTTGTTCTCCGGCGCTCGCAGCGGGGGTCGGACCCGCCGGTGCACCGGCTTGACGAACATCCTTGACGTCTGACAGCGCTACATCCGTGTCCCCGATCTTCAGCGTCGGGGTGCTGCCACCAAATGTCGCCGAACTGACGACACCAGTAATGTCGGCACCGCCGGCCGGGTTCTTAGCGGTCACGGTCTTCCCGATCATATTGCTGGCGCCGAGCATCAGCTGGCTCTGCAACATGGACGCCTGCCCGCTCGCAATGGTGTCCAGTTTCGCCATGCTGTCCGCGATCACGCCCAATTTCTCCACCTGCGTGAATTGGGCGGTCTGGGTGAGGAATTGCGTCGCGTCCGCCGGATTGCTCGGATCCTGGTACTTCATCTGCGCCACGAGCAGTTTGAGGAACGTGTCCTGATCCAGCTTGTTGCTCGACTTCGCGGCCTCCTGGTTCGACTTGCCCAGGACGTCGCTGATGTTGGTGGTGCCGGCACCGCCGATCGGCGTGGTCATCGTTTCCCCCAAGGTCTGCGGCCCAGGTCAGGCCGTGGTGTCCACGCGACGGCTGCCGCCGCGGTCGGTGAAGAAGCCGCGCGAGGCGCCCACCGGCGCGGTCGGCGCCTCCGCGGCCGGCGCACCGTCGCCGCCACGGCCGTAGCCGCCCCGGTTCTGGTTGCGCAGCGCGAACTGCCGCTGGTAGGCGTCCGAGTTCTGCTGGGGCGTGCCCGAGCTCAGGTCGAGGTTCGTGTTGCCGAAGCCGGCGTCCTGGAGCTCCTTGCGCAGGTCGTTCATGGAGTTGCGCAGCGCCTCCCGCCCGGCCTCGGTGCCGCCGGACAGCTGCACGTTGATGTTGCCGTCGCGGATCTCCGCCACCACGCTCACCGGGCCGAGATCGACCGGGTGCAGATGCACGGTGAGCCGGTGGATGCCGTCCGCCTCCAGCTTCAGCGGCGCGATGTGCATCGCGACCTGCTGCGCGGGCGCGGTGCCGGGCGTGCCCGCGTAGGACGGCACCGGCGTGGCGGCCGTGACCGGCGCGGCCGGCGCCGGCGCGGACGGCTGCGTGACCGCGCCCGCGGCCAGCGCCGGGTCGGCCGTGGTGACGGACCCGGCCGCTGACGCGGCACGGGCAGGGTCGATTCCCGGCGCGGGCACGTTCTGCGGCCCGGCGGCGGTCACGTCCGGTGCGGTTTCCACAGACGCCGTGGGTACGGCCGGGGCCGCGTTTCCGGACGGGTCACCGCTGCTCTGCCCGCTGTCGCCCGCGGTGGTGTCCTGTCCGGTGACCGCGGCCGCGCCGGTCGCGAGCGCGGCGGCCGGATCGGTGCTGGCGGGGCCGGCCGCCGGGTCGGTGGTGACGGTGGCGGCGGGCGTGACGGGCTGGTCGACGGGCGCGGTGGCGACGGCCGGGACGGTGGTGGCGGGCTGGGCCGCCGGGGCGGCGGGGGCCTGCGGCGCGGCCGGGGCGACGGTGGCGTCCGCGGGCAGCGCGACGGTCTCGCCGTCGGCCACCGGCGTGAAGCCCTCGGGCAGTGGCGCGCCGGTCGGCGTACCCACGGCGGGGTTGATCGTGGTCGCCGGCGCGGTGCCGGCGGCCGCCGACGGTGCGTCCGGGCCCGCGGCCTGCGCGAGACCGGCGACGGCCGGGGTGCCGGTGGGGGTCGCCGACGGGGTCGTGGCCGGGACGGTGGCGGCACCGGTGGGCGCGGGCGAGGTCGGGATCACGGAGGCGAGCAGCGCGGTCGCGGCGTCGATCGGCACGGCGGCGACCGTGGTGGCGGCCTGCGAGGTGGCCTCGCCGGTCTTCTCCGCCTCGCCGCGCTTGCCGGCCTCACCGGTCGTGTCCGTGCCGTCGGTCTTCTCGGTCTTGTCCGCGCTCTCGGTCTTCCCGGCGTCGCGGGTGTCGCGGACCTCGCGCCCGTCACGCGTCTCGCGCGTGCCACGTGCCTCGCGGGCGTCGCCGGTCTCGCGGGGGTCCCGGGCCTCACGGGTGTCACGCGTGTCACGGGTCTCGCGGGCGTCACGGGTCTCGCGCGTGTCACGGGTCTCGCGGGCGTCGCGCGTCTCCCGCGCGTCGCGGGCGGGGCGGACGTCCCGGGCGATCCGGGCGTCCCGGGGCTGCTGCTGCCGCACCGCGTCGTCGTCGCGGGCCGGGCGCTCCTGCGGGCGTGCGGTCTCCGGACGCTTCGAGTCCACCTCGCCGGCCAGCATCGAGGAGAACGCGTCGGCGTCACCACCGGGACGCTTGTGGGCGTTGCCGGAGTTGGCGGTCTTCGACGAGGCGTTCGACGCGTTGATGGACATCGGGTTGGTCATCGGTGGCAACTTCTCCCTAGAAAAGACGAAATTTCGGTCTAAAGTTCTTATCCGAGGGCGGCCAGCGCGGCCTTCACCTTCGGCACGTACGCCTGGGTCTCCGCGAACGGCGGGATCCCGTCGTACTTCTTCACCGCCCCGCCGCCGGCGTTGTACGCGGCCAGCGCCAGGTCGAGCGACTTGAACTCCTTCAGGTTCGACTTCAGCAGCCGCGCCGCCCCGTCTATCGCCTGGGCCGGGTCGAGCGGGTTGCTCACGCCCAGGCCCCGGGCGGTGGACGGCATCAGCTGCATCAGGCCCTGCGCACCGGCCGGGCTGACCGCCCGCGGGTTGTACCCGGACTCGACCTTCGCGACCGCGGCCAGCAGCTTCGCCGGCACCCCGTGTTTCGCGGCGGCCTGGGTGAACAGGTCCGCGTACGGCACCCCGCTCAGCCCGCCCCCGCCGCCGAGTGACGCCGGACGCAGCCCGGCGACGGTGCTCGCGGACGGCATCGCGGCCACCTCGTCGTTCACGACCCGGCGGATCGTGCTCGGCTTGGCGTACACCGATTGGATCTTGACCTGCTCGCCCGGCTGGGGAGCGGCGATCATCTTGTTGTTGCCGATGTAGATGCCGACGTGGTCGACGGGCCGGTTGAACGCGAGGATGTCCCCGGGTTTCGCCTGGTCGAGGCTGGCCACCGCGGTGCCTTCCCTTGCCTGATCGGCCGCGATCCGCGGAAGCTTAACGCCCATGTCGGAGTAGGCGCGTTGCACGAGCGCGGAGCAGTCCAGGCCCTTGTCCGGATTCGTGCTGCCGAACACGTACGGGACGCCGAGGTACTTCTTCGCGGCCGCGACGATCCCGTCCCCGGTGGCGCCGCCCGTGGCCCTGGCCGAGCCGGTGCTCGTGGCCGCGGTGAGCGCGGAGGCGAAGCTGCCACCGCCGGCCGCTGCGGCGCTGCTGCTGTCGGTCTTGGTGACGGTAATCGGGTTCGTGCCGATCGGATTAAGGCCGAGCTGCGTCTGCAGCTGCGCGATGCGCTGCTGGACGTTAGCGATGCCTTGAATCACGCACTGGCTCCCCGGGCCGAAGCCCGCTGGCCGTTCGTCACGGCCAGTTCGTCGATCGCCTTCTGGTCACTCGCCATCTCGTGGGCCTTGCGCGCCTCGGCGTGCCGCTCGGCCAGCCGCTCCACCGCACGCCGCTTCTTGGCGGCGTCCGCGAGCAGCTTCTGCTGCAGTGCCGTGTGGTCGCCGGCCTCGACGACCTTCGCCTCCGCGGCGGCCAGGTTGGCGGCGAGCGCCTGCCGGGCCACCAGCGCGGCGACGATCGCGCGGGCGGTGCCCTCGGTCGGCGCGCCGGCGCCGACCAGGTCGAGCGAGGCCCGCTTGGCGAGATCCTGAGCGTCACGCTCGGCGGACCGGGCGCGGACGAGGCCGCCCTTCGCCGCGTCCTCCTGGGCTTGACGAGCGCGGAGCACCGGTGCAAGGCGGAAATGGCGGCGGTTCATCATGACCTTCCTTCAATCGGCAGGTTGTCGGCGTTCAGTAGGGAATTGAGCAGGGCCCAGGAGTGCTCGGCCGGACTGGGGTCGTCCAGGCTCTGCCTCAGGAAGCCGAGGATCTGCGGCCAGATGACGTTCGCGACGTCCGCGTCCGGGTTGGTGCCGGGGACGTAGGCGCCGATCTCGACCAGCTCGCGCACGTCCCGGTGTGCCGCGAGCAGCCGTCGCAGGCCGGTGGCGAGCGCGCGCTGCTCCGGCGTGGTGACCACGTTCGCCACCCGGGAGATCGACTCCAGCGCCTCGATCGCGGGGAAGTGGCCGGCCGTGGCCAGCTTGCGGTCCAGCACGATGTGCCCGTCCAGGATGCCGCGCGCCGCGTCCGCGATCGGCTCGTTGTGGTCGTCGCCCTCGACCAGCACGGTGTAGAGCGCGGTGATGCTGCCGATCGCGCCCGGCCCGGCGCGTTCCAGCAGCGAGGCCATCATGCCGAAGACGGACGGCGGGTAACCGCGGGTCGCGGGCGGCTCGCCGACGGACAGGCCGACCTCACGCTGGGCCATCGCGGTACGCGTGACGCTGTCCATCATCAGCAGCACGTCGCTGCCCTGGTCCCGGAACCACTCGGCCATCCGGGTGGCCACGAACGCGGCCCGCAGCCGGACCAGCGGCGGCTGGTCACCGGTGGCGATCACCACCACGGACCGCGCCAGTCCCTCCGGCCCCAGGTCGCGCTCCAGGAACTCGCGTACCTCACGGCCACGCTCGCCGATCAGGCCGATCACGGCGAGCTCGCAGTCGCAGCCCCGGGTGATCATGCTCATCAGCGAGGACTTGCCGACGCCGGAGCCCGCGAAGATGCCCATCCGCTGGCCGCGCCCGAGCGGGACCAGCGTGTCCAGCACGCGCACGCCGAGCGGCATCGGCTGCTGCACGGTCTGCCGGGCCAGCGCGGACGGCGGCACGGCGTCGATGCTTACCCGCTCCCCGCGCAGCGGCGGGCCGCCGTCCATCGGCCGGCCCAGGCCGTCGAGCACCCGGCCGCGCAGGTCGGGGCCGACCGGCACCTGCAGCGGGGCCCCGGTGTTGACCACGGGGGCGCCGGTGCCGATGCCGGTGATCGGGCCGAGCGGCAGGCAGCTGAGCCGCTCGCCGTCCAGCGCGACGACCTCGGCCAGGATCGGTTCGCGGTCGCCGCCGATCTGGAGCAGGTCGCCGACGCGCGCGCCGATGCCGCTGACCGTGACGCGCAGGCCGACCGCGCCGGTGACCTCGCCGACCGTCATCGGGCGGGCCGCGCGGACCGCGGAGCTGAGCCGGCTGCGCAGTGCGGGGCTGCTGCTCATAGGTCCAGCACCTCCCTCACTCGGGCCATCGCGGCGGCGATCGTGGCGTCGATCGTCGTGGGGCCGCACTCGGCGACCGCGTCGCCCGGCTGCAGGCCCGGATCGGGCTGCATCCGGATCACCCGGCCCTCATAAGTGAACTCGCCGCCGGTAGCGGTGGTCAGCAGGTTTTGGTAGTCATTCGGGTGCAGTCGCACCCGGACGTCGCCGGTCGAGGGCGCCATCGCGAGCGCGCGGTGGATCGCGTCCATGCCGCCGTTCGCCGCCGTGGCCAGTTCCCGGCCGATCACGGCCTCGGCCAGCTCCAGCGCGCTGGCCAGCACGGTCTCCTGGAGGTCGTCGAGCGTGGGCACGATCCGGGCGTCCAGCCGCGCCACGGCCTGGCCGATCGCGGTCAGCACCGAGCTCAGCGCCGCGGCCCTGTTCGCCTCGAACGCGCGGTGCGCGGCCTCGGCCTGGTCGCGGGCCGCGTGCGCGGCGACGGCGGCGGCCTGCTGGCCCTGCGCCCAGCCCTCCGCGTAGCCGGCGGTCCGGGCCGCGGTCCGGGCCCGCTCCACCGCCTCGGGCGGCACCGGCGCCTCGTGGCGCAGGTCGATGTCGAACCGTGCGGCCGCGACGTGGCCGGCGTCCTCGGCCCGGATGACCGGATCAGGCGATGAGCTCATCCTCCGCGTCACCCCCGCCGCGCTGGATCTCGATCTGGCCGGAGTCCTCGAGCGCCCGGATGACCTGGACGATCTTGGTCTGGGCCTCCTCGACCATGCGCAGCCGGACCGGGCCGAGCAGGTCGATCTCCTCGAGCAGGTTCTCCCGGGCACGCTCGGAGAGGTTGCGCACCACCTTGTCGCGGACCTCCTCCGCGACGCCCTTGAGCGCGGTGGCCAGGTCGTTCGACTCCACCTGGCGCAGGATGAGCTGGATCGCGCGGTCGTCGAGCGTCTTGATGTCCTCGAACATGAACATCCGCCGCCGGATCTCCTCGGCCAGCTCCGGGTCGCGGCCCTCCAGGCCCTCCAGGATGAGCCGCTCCGAACCGCGGTCCGAACGGTTGATGATGTCCACCAGGGGTTGCAGGCCGCCGACCGTGGAGAGCTCGGACGGCTGCAGGACCGTGCTGAGCTTGCGCTCGAACGCGATCTCGACCTGCCGGATGACCTCGGGGGAGGTGCGGTCCATCTTCGCGATCCGGTGCGCCACGTCGGACTGCGCGTTCGCGTCCAGGCCGGACAGGATCTGCGAGGCGAGCGTGGACGGCAGGTGCGCCAGGACCAGCGCGATCGTCTGCGGGTGCTCGTGCTGGAGGAAGGAGAGGACCTGCCGGGGGTCGGCGTGGCTGAGGAAGTTGAACGGCATGTCCGTCATCGACGCGTTCAGCCGGTCCAGGATCATCGAGGCGCGTTCCGGGCCGAGCGACGCCTCCAGCAGCTCCCGGGCGTACTCGAGCCCGCCCTGGCCGGCGTGCCGCACCGTGATCTGCGCGTGGAACTCGTCCATCACCGTGTCGGCGGTGTCCGACTCCACCCGGCCGAGCCGGGCGATCTCCGCGGAGAGCTCCTCGACCTCGCTCTCCTTGAGCTGGGCCAGCAGCTTGGCGGAGCGCTCCTTGTCCATCTGGACCAGCATCACGGCGGCCTTGCGCAGGCCGGTCATCGTTCCGCTTGCCACCGGCGGCACCCCCTGTTCTGTGAAATGCGGCAGGCCCGGCCGGGTGTCCCCGGCCGGGCCTGGTGCGTGCTAGCGGCGCTCCGACATCCAGCCGCGGAGCATCTGCGCGACCTCGTCCGGCTGGTCGTCGACCATCCGCTCGATCTCCTTCTGCCGGACCGCGCGGTCCTCGGCGTGCTGGTCGTTGGCCCGCTCGATCTCGACCTGGGTGCTCATCGAGGCGCGGCGGTTGCGCTCGGCCTCCTCCTCGGCGGCCAGGCGGGCCAGCTCCTCCTCGGTCAGGCGCTGGCGGCGGGCCTTCCGGCCGGCGCGCCACGCGATGAACATCAGGATCAGCAGGATCAGCACGACCGCGCCGGTCTTGGCCAGCGAGAGGTACGTGGCCTGCTTCTCCGCGTTGGTGGCCTGGGCCAGCGACGCGCTGGCGGCCTCCGCGGCCGAGGTGTCGAACGGCATGGCCGACACCGCGAGCGAGTCGCCGCGGGTGGTGTCGATGCCGGCCGCGGACGCGACCAGCTTCTCGACCTCGGCCGTGTCCATGCCGCCCGCGACCTTGCTGTTGATCACGACGCCCATGGTCAGCTTGCGGATCGCGCCGCCGGAGGCCTTGCGGGTCTCCTCGGTCTTGTTGACCGCGTTGTTCTTGTTCGTGGTGGTCGACTCGTAGGCGCCGTTGGAGGTGCCGGCGTTGCCGTTCGGGACCTGGATGTTGTCCGGGCCGAGCACGCCGGCCGCGGTGTTCGCGCCGTTGGAGTACGTCTCGCGGCTGTTCGACTCGGACAGCGCCGGCACGGTCGGGTCGTAGCTGTACTTGGTGGTCTTCGTCTCGGTGTTGTCGAAGTCCAGGTCCGCGGTGGTGGTGACGGTCGAGTTCCCCGGCCCGAGCACCTTGTCCAGCATCGCCTGGATCTTGCCGTTCATCTGCGTCTGGAACGCGGTGACCTTCTGGTCGGCGTCGCCGCTGCCGGCGCCCACCGCACTGCCGTCGCCGGCCGAGAGCACCTTGCCGGAGGAGTCGGCCACGGTCACGGCGGTCGGCTCGAGGCCGTCGACGCTGGACGCGACCAGGTGGACGACGGACTGGACCTGCTGGCTGGAGAGCGGCGTGTTGCTCTTCGCCGCGATCAGGACCGACGCGGTCGGCTTCTCGGCGTCGTCGGAGAAGACGTCCTTCTGCGGGATCGCCAGGTGGACGGTGGCGGCCTGCACGCCGTCGATCGAGGTGATGGTCTTGTTGAGCTCGCCCTCCAGCGCCCGCTGGTAGCCGACGTGCTGCATGAACTCCGAGGTGGTGATGCCCTGCTTGTCCAGCAGCGCGTAGCCCGAGTCGGAGTTGGCCGGCAGTCCCGCGCCGCTCATCTGGATCCGCAGGTCGTAGACCTGGTCCTGCGGAACCCGGATCGTCGCGCCGCCGTCGGCGAGCTCGTACGCCACTCCATCAGCCTGCAGGCTCTCGACGATCGCGCTCGCGTCCTCACCGGAGAGGTTGTTGAAGAGCATCGCGTACGAGGGCTTCGCGGCCCACGTGGCGAAGAAGTACCCGCCGATGGCGAGCGCGAGAACCGCGAAGATCGTGACGGCCTTCTGGCCGGTGGTGAAGGAGGCGAACGAGTCGGTCAGGCGGCGGACGGGCGCCGGAAGCCGGTTTGTCTGCATTAAGCCTGCATCCTCATGATCTCTGTGAAGGCCTCAACGGCCTTGTTCCGGACTGCCACGGTGAGTTGGGTCGCCAGCGCCGCTTCGGTGCTGGCCATCGTGTAGGCGGCGGGATCGGAGAGTGTGCCGTTGGCGGCTTGCACAGCCAGCTCATCGGCGCGGCCCTGTACCTTCTGAAGGTTTTCCAGGCCGTCCGAGAGCATGGAGGCGAAGCTTTCGCTCGGACCGGTGACGGCCGGCGTCGAGGCCGGCGCGACGGGTGCGATGGGCAGCGCGGCACCGATGCCGCCGACGCCCGCGATCGGAGTCGTCATGAGCCCTTCCCAAGCTGGATGGCGGCGGAGTAGGAGTCCTTGGCACGCTCGACCACGGACAGGTTGGCCTGGTAGCCGCGCTGCGCCATGACCAGCTGGCCCATCTGGGAGCCGAGGTCGATGTCGGGCATGCGCACGTAGCCCTCGGAGTCGGCGAGCGGGTTGCTCGGGTCGTGCACGAGCCGGCCCTCGGCGCTGCCGAACGCGGCGCCGCCGACCTGCACGCCGTTGCCGTCGCCGGCCTCCTGCGCCACGATGTACCGCTCCTGGAACGCGGCCTCCGACGTGCGCTTGACCGTGTTCATGTTCGCGACGTTGTCCGACACCGCGTCCAGCCACTTGCGGTACACCGTGACGCCGGTGCTGGCGATGCCGATCGCGTTGAATGTGCTCATCTGGTTCCCCCTCAGCCCTTCAGGACCGTGCTGATCAGGCCGTACTTGCTGTCCAGCGCGCGCAGCGTGAGCTGGTACCGCATGGACGTGTCGACGTGCGACAGCGTCTCCTCGTCGAGGTTGACGTTGCTGCCGTTCAGCCGCGTGGGCTCCAGCGAGCGGTCCACGGACGGTGCGACGCGGGTCGGCTGACCCGACGCGACGGCGTGGGAGAGCGCCTCCTCGAACTTCACCTTCTGGGCGTGGTACCCCGGCGTCTCGATGTTGGCGATGTTGTTCGCGATCGCCTTCTGCCGGGCGGACAGCCCGTTCACGGCGATGCGGAGCGCTGACGATGTGACGTCGTCGAACACGGCGGCGCCTCCTTCCCTGCCTGGCCGCCGTTCCGTGGCGTTTCGCTGAGCGCTCCGTGCTCGTGCCCTTCCCATCGGCCGGGTCGCGGCGCGGTTGAGGCCGCGCGGGTAGCCGTCCGGGTGCGAGCTGAGAAATTTCCGCTGTCGAGTTGTCAAGAAACGCGTCCCACGGACCGAAAACGCCGGTCCGTGGGACAGAAGCAGATCAAAGGCATGCGGGGGTACGAACTACATGGCGCAATCCAGATAGGCCGGGCGGGACGGCATCGAGTCCCGGGTTTCCACCTTCGAGGCGGCCGCGACCTGCCGGCGCGTGCCGACCAGCGCCTGGGCGAGCAGCTGCGCGGCCGCGGTCTGCCGTTTGAGGATGCCGTCCGCGCGCGGGCGCAGGTCCAGCGGCAGCGGTCCGATGCCCTCCGGCGGCGACCAGGGGTCGGGTACCGGCAGCTCGTCGGACCGGTGGATGTCCGTCAGCAGCGCCTCCACGATGGTGACGTCCAGCTCCAGCCGGTCCAGCGCCTCCGTCCAGGCGCCGCGCCAGCCGTCCGTCGTCCCGTTCGCCGTGGTCATCGCCGGGTTACCCCGCGGCCGCCTCCTGCGTGGCGGCCTCCCGCCACGCATCACGCACCGGTTCGATCTGTTCGCGGACCACACGGGCCCGTTCCGGGTCCGCGCCCACGTTCGCGCCGATCAGCTCGCTCAGCCACCAGGCGTAGAGCGCGGCCAGCCCGGCCGCGCCGGACCAGACCTCCATGTCGAGCGTCGACCGCAGCTCGATGATGATCTCCTGGGCGTGCATCAGCTTGGCGCCGGCCGTGGTCCGGTCGCCGGCCCGCAGCGCGTCCTCGCCCTGGGCCACGTCCAGCACCAGCCGGTCGTAGAGCATCACGAGCAGCCTCCCGGGCGACGCGGTGCTGACCGAGTCGTTCAGGTAGCGGTTGCGGAGCGCGGGCGAGGTCATCTTCCGGTCACGTCCCCTTATAGCGCGGCGATCTGGCTGGACAGCCAGCTGGACTGGTTCTTCATCGAGCTGAGCGAGGTCTCCAGGCCGGCGAACTGCTTGCTCAGCGACGCCTTGCGGGTAGCGAGCCGGATGTCCCAGTTGTCGATCTGATCGTTCATGTTCTTGATGAGCGAGTTGCGCCCGTTGACCATGTTCGTCACGTCGGTCTGCGCGGTGTCGGACAGCGTGGACAGCCCGGTGGAGAACGTGGTGGCCGCCGCCTTGATCTTGTCGGGGTCCGCCTTGTACGCGGTCTCGAACGTGGCGGCGTCGAATTTGAGCGTGCCGTCCCGGGTCAGCGAGATGCCGATGCCCGACGCGCTGCCGAAATCGGTGATGCCGCCGCCGACCGCGCTGAGAACCTTCTGCGCGATCTGACGGACCGCGAAGTCACCGGTCAGCGGCGACCCGGTCTTGTTCGTCGGGTCGTACCTGGTCTGGCTGGTGATCTGGCCGAGCGCGCTGTTCGCGGCGTCGACCAGCGCCTTCATCTTGGCGGAGATGGCGCCGGTGTCCGCGTTGACGTCGACCGTCACACCGGTCTCGTTCTCCTTGGTGACCGTGATCGACGTACCGCTGATCAGGTTGGAGAAGGTGTTGGAGTCGCTGGTGACGCTGTAGCCGCCGTCCGCGTCCGCGCCGCCGACCTGCAGTTTCGCATCGGTGGCCGCCGTCGGCGTCTTGACCTCGCCGTCGAACCCGGCGGTGAGCGTGAAGCCGTTGTTCACGCCGGACTTGGCCGACGACATCTGCAGCACGCTCTCGCCGCCCTCCAAGGCGACCACGGTCGCCTTGATGCCGACGCCGGCCTTGTTGATGGCGCTGGCGATGCCGGCCAGCGAACGGTCGGCGGAGATGTCGATGTCGGCCGTGGTGCCGTCGCCCTTGGTCAGCGAGACGGTGCTCTGTGACGTGGCATCGCCGGTCGACGCGGCGCGGGTCGTGGAGACCTGCGACTTCGCGAGCGACACGACGTCGAACGTGACGGAACCGGTGGCCGTGGTGTTCGAGCTGGTGGTGGCGACCTTGACGGTCGAGGAGGAGGACGTCGACGCCGCGGACCGCCAGGTGGACAGCTTGCCGATCTCGTCGGCCGCCGTCTTCAGCGCCGCGAGCCTGGTGTTCACCGACTGGTAGGCGGTGACCGCCTTCTGCTCGGTGCTGACCTTCGCCTTGAGGCGCGTCTGACCGGCCGCCTCGACCTGCATGAGTTGCGAAATGATCGTCTGGGTGTCGAGCCCGCTGACGAGCCCGCTGACGCTGCCGGCCATGTGTTTTCCTCCCGGATGGTGCCAAGGTGGTGGGGCGACCGGCGCCGTCTGCCAGCCGCCCCACCTATTCAGTTATGTGGTGCTTATTCGGTTCATTCAGTTGTTATCGCATTTAGCGGAGCAGCGAGAGAACGCCCTGCGGGGCCTGGTTCGCCTGCGAGAGCATCGAAGTGCCCGCCTGCGAGAGGATCTGGCTCCGGGTGAAGGAGACCATCTCCGCGGCCATGTCGGTGTCACGAATACGCGACTCCGACGCCGACAGGTTCTCGACCGACACGTTCAGGTTGTTGATCGTGTGCTCGAGACGGTTCTGGTACGCACCGAGCTTCGCACGGGTGGTCGACACCAGCTTGATGGCGTCGTCGACCTTGCCCAGCGCCGTGGCAGCGCCACCGGCGGCGGTCAGGTCCTCGGCGTCTACGCCCAGGTCCGTCGCGCTGACCCCCTTGGTCGCCGTGCCATTGTCGATGGTCACGTTGAACTTGCCCTCGTCACTCGTGGTGTTCTTCCAGTCGACCTGGAAGTCACCGCTGTACGAGCCGTCGAGCAGGTTCTGCGAGCCGAACGTGGTGGTCTTGGCGATGCGGGTGAGCTCCTTGCCGAGCTCCTGGAACTCGGTGTTGCTGGCGGCCAGAGCGTCGGTGTCGTTGGACCCCGAGCTCGCGGCCTGCACCGACAGGTCACGCATACGCTGAAGAATGCTGTGCACCTCGGTGAGGGCACCCTCAGCGGTCTGAATGACCCCGATACCGTCCTGCGCGTTACGGACGGCGACCTTCAGGCCACCGACCTGCGAACGCAGGCCCTCGCTGATCGACAGACCCGCCGCGTCGTCGGCCGCCCGGTTGATCCGGAAGCCGCTGGACAGCTTCTCCAGAGACTTGGACATCTGGCCGTCGGTGACGGACAGGTTCCGGTAGGAGTTCATCGCGGCGATGTTCTGGTTAATGCGAAGACCCATTTTGTTTTCCTCCTTGAGATCGGGTCCGTGTGCGGCCCATCCGTGTGCCGTACACCATGCACATTCGGCGTGGCGGGCCTGCTCCTGAGAATTCGGGAGAAGAGTTTTCGGCTTTCCGGCCGCGCTTTCCCGGGACCGGGTAGCGACCGCGGCGCCGCCGATCGGACCTGATCGGCGGCGCCGGGCGGCGGGTGAGGACGACCTATGCGGCTATCGCGATGGGGACGCCGTGGTGGTCGGTGAACGCGAGCCGGGTGTGCAGATTCCCGAGCGAGCCGACCTCCTGGTAGTACGAGGCGCGCCGCCGGGCCACGCACCCGTCCTTCTTGTCCTTGCGCTCCATCAGCTCCGGGTCGAGGTGCGTGTTGAGCCCGTCCCGGAGCAGCGTGAGCGCCTCCGCGCGCAGCTGCGACACGCGCGACTCGGTCACGCCGAGCTCGGCCGCGATGGTGGCCATCGGCCGTTCCTGCATGAAGTAGCCGTTGACCACGGTGCGGAGCCGGTCGGGCAGTGCCGCGATCGCGTCGTGCAGGTAGCCGATCCGCTCCCGGTGCAGCAGCAGATCCTCCGGGCCGGCGGTCCGCTCGGTGACCATGTCCTCCGCGGCGCCGGTGGTGAAGCCCTGGAGGCTGAGCACGACCGCGCGCTGCACGTCGTCCTCGACCTCCTTCAGCTCGTCCACCGCGATGCCGAGGAACCCGGCCAGCTCCTGCTGGGACGGGGTACGGCCGAGCGTGGCGGTCAGCTCCTGCCGGGCGGTGTCGGTCTTGCGGGCCCGGGAGCGCACGGATCGGGACGCCCAGTCCAGATGTCGCAGCTCGTCGAGGAGCGCCCCGCGTACGCGGGTGGCGGCGAACCGGGCGAACGGGATGCCACGCGACGGGTCGAACCCGCGGGCGGCGGTGACCAGCGCGGCGAGGCCGGCCGAGGTCAGATCGTCGCGATTGACGTGCGAGGGCACCCGGCTCAGCATGTCGCGGACCAGGTGGCCGACGAGCGGGATGTGTTCCCTGATGAGAAGTTCCTGCTCGTGGGCGGTGGCGACATTCGCAGCGGTAGCTACGGCGACGGCGGTCATGTGTTTCCCCCTCAGGCGTTGGCCCACTTGAGCGGGCTGTTCACCGTGAACGAGAGAAACTCTCTGTTACTAAAGGTGCCGTGTCCGTGACTTACGGTTGCCATTTGGTTGCATCCGGCCCGGAATCCTCAGGTCGAAACCCCTCAGGGCAGCTATTGACCTGCCGACCTGCAAGGACGAACAGGGGACATCGTCCGACAGGCGGAGGCGCTCGTGAGCTTGATCGAACTGTCCAGCGTCCTGTGGCGGACCCGGGAGCTGATGGAACTCCTCCTCTTCAAGCTCGAAGAGGAGCAGGTGCTGCTCGCCTCCGGCCGTTCCCGCTGGCTGGCCCACGCGACCCGCGAGGTCGAGATGGTCCTGGAGCAGATGCGCGAGACCGAGGTCATCCGCGCCGCCCACGCCCAGGCCGCCGCGGTCGAGCTCGGACTCTCGCCCGAGGCCAGCCTGGGAGAGATCGCCGATGCGGCGGCCATGCCGTGGAGCGACCTCCTCCATGAACACCGTAAGTCATTTCTGACGCTGACCGCCGAGATCAGCAGTCTTGCCGCCACCAACCGCGATCTGCTCTCCGCCGGGCAGCGTGCGGCGCGCGAAACGATGATGATCATCGCCGGTTCCGTCGAAACCTACGGCCCGAAGGGGCAGTCCGTGTCCGCCGGCCACCGTGCCCGCCTAGTGGATGAGGCGATTTGATGAGCAGTACCTTCTCCGGCATCACCACCGCGCTCAGTTCCCTCTACGCGCAGCGCCGTGCGCTGGACGTGACCGGGCAGAACATCGCGAACGCGAACACCGAGGGCTACACCCGGCAGCGCGTGCAGATGACGTCCGCCAGCGGGAACATCTCGCCGACGATGTGGTCGACGTCGGACGGGGTCGGCAACGGCGTCTCGATCTCCGACATCCGCCGCACCCGCGACGATTTCCTGGAGGGGCGCGGGCGCGAGGAACGGGCGAACATCTCGTACCTGAACAACCAGAAGTCGCAGTTCGTCACGATCGAGAACACGTTCGCGGAGCCCAGCGACACCGCGCTCAAGCACCAGATGAGCGAGCTGTGGGGTTCGTTCGCGGACGTGGCCAACAACCCCGACGACCGGGCGATCCGGACCGCGCTCATCCAGCAGGGCAACACCGTGGTGGACGGCATCCACGCCGCGTACAACAGCCTCGGCGCGCAGTGGAAGGCCAATCGGGACCAGGGGGACGCGCTGGCCACCGAGGTCAACACGATGGCGAAGAACATCGCCCAGCTGAACACCACGATCCAGCGCGCCACCGCGGCCGGCCTGCCGGTCAACGAGATGGCCGACCAGCGCGACGTACAGCTGATGAAGCTCTCCGAACTGACCGGCGCCACCTCGTCGATCCAGAGCGACGGCACCGCCTCGGTCTACCTCGGCGGCTCCGGCCTGGTGCAGGGTGTCACCGCCCGGGAGATCCGGATGACCGGTGCGGACCGGCTGCAGAACCAGACCGCGGACCCGGCCGGCAGCGGCGTGAAGGTGCGCTGGGCCGACTCCGGCACGGCGGCGCAGGTCACCGGCACGATGGGCGCGATCCAGGACACGCTGACCACCACCATCCCGCGGTACTCAGGCCAGCTCGACGGCGTCGCCGCCAAGCTCGCGACCACGGTCAACACGATCCACTCCGCCGGGTACGGCCTGGACGGCGGCTCCGGCCGGGACTTCTTCACCGGCACCACCGCGGAGTCGATCAAGGTCGCGTTCGACGACCCGGAGTTCGTGGCCGCCTCCGCCACGGCCGGCACCTACGATGCCGCGAACGCGGACGCGCTGGCCGACCTGGCCACCACGCCGGGCGGGCCGGACGACACGTACGCCGTGCTGATCGCGAACCTCGGCGTGGAGGCGCAGTCGGTCGACCGCCGGCACGCGATCCAGGCCGTGGTCACCCAGGACACGGACGCGGCACGCGAGTCCTTCGCCGGCGTCAACCTGGACGAGGAGATGACCCAGCTGATCACGTACCAGCGTGGCTACGAGGCCGCGTCCCGGGTGCTGAACGCGGTGGACGAGATGCTCGACGTGCTCATCAACCGCATGGCCGTGTAGGGGAGGGCGGCAGCTCATGGCGATGCAGATGAGGGTCACCGACGGCGCCATCACGAACCGGGTGCTGGCGAACCTTCAGGGAAACCTGACCCGGGTCGGCAACCTGCAGGAACAGCTCTCCAGCGGCAAGCAGATCAGCCGGCCGTCCGACTCGCCGACCGGCACCGTGTCCGCGCTGCAGCTGCGCGGCGAGTCCCGGGCCGTGCAGCAGTTCTCCCGCAATGCCTCGGACGGGCTGGGCTGGCTCGGCGTCATCGACAGCGCGCTGGAGGGCGCGGGCAACCAGACCATGCGGGTCCGCGAGCTGGTGCTGCAGGGCATGTCCGCCGGCACCTCCAGCACCGGCGACGCGCGCGAGGCGATCGCGGTCGAGGTGGACAACCTGCGGAAGTCGCTGATCGGCCTGGCGAACACCAAGTACCTGGACCGGCCGATCTTCGGCGGTACCACCACGGGCGAGCGCGCGTTCGACGCGAACGGCCAGTACACCGGCGACGACGGCGCGGTCATGCGCACGGTCGGCGACGCCTCCAAGGTGCGGGTGGACGCCAGCGGCACGGACATCTTCGGCGCCAACGGCTCGCCCACCCAGCTCTTCTCGGTCCTCGAGTCGATCTCGGCCAACCTGCGCGCCGGCAGCACCGGCGCCCTTACCTCCGATCTCCAGAATCTCGACGTCACGATTGGTACGATCAAGACAAATCGTGCCGACGTCGGCGCGCGGACGAACCGCATCGAGACCAGCCGCACCGCGGCCGACGACCGGTTGCTCAACGTCAAGAGCCAGCTCTCGGAGATCGAGGACATCGATCTGCCGAACACCATCATGCAGATGCAGTTGCAGCAGACGGCCTACCAGGCGGCGCTCCAGGCGACCGCCAAGGTGATCCAGCCCTCGCTGATGGATTTCCTGCGCTAGCCGCAGGCTCACACCCCACTGAGAAGGTCGAGGGAAGCCATGACCGCGCGAACGATCGAGCAGCAAGAGATGCAAGCAGACCTGCTGGATCTGCCAGTCATCGACCTGATCTCCCCGATGCCCGGCTTCCCGGAGAGCCGGCAGTTCGTCCTGGTCCGGCTGGACGAGAACGGGCTGCTCTACTCGCTCCGGGCCGTGGACAACGCGGACCTCCGTTTCCTGGTTATGCCTCCCGCGCCGTTCTTCCCGGACTACGCTCCGGAGATCGACGACGAGGCCGCCGAACTGCTCGGCTCCCCGAAGCCGGAAGACCTGCTGGTCCTGCTCGTGGTCACGGCCGGCGACACCGCCGCCCACGCCACGGCGAACCTGCTCGCCCCGATCGTCATCGACCGCGGCAACCGCAAGGGCATGCAGACCGTCCTCAGTGGATCCGGCCTGCCGGTCCGGGCGGAGCTCGCCATCGCGGGGTGAGCCGGCCAGAACTCAATGCGTCCCACCATGGAGGGAAAGTCGCATGCTCGTTTTGACTCGGCGCTCCGGAGAGAGCGTGATGGTCGGCGACGACATCGTCATCACCGTGCTGGAGGTGCGGGGCGAGGTGATCCGGCTGGGGATCCGCGCGCCGCGCACCGTGCAGGTGCACCGCGAGGAGATCTACCGGGAACTGCAGGCCGCGAACCGCGAGGCCGCATCCCCGGCGGACAGCGCGGTCGAGGCGCTCGCCGGGGCCCTGCGCAAGCCGGACTGACTGACACTGCAACATCTGCCTCGCTCGGGCCGGTCGCCACACGGCGGCCGGCCCGGCGTCGTCTCAGCGGACCGGGACCCCCTTCGCCTTCAGGTACGGGAACGGGTCGATCGCGTTCTCGATCGTCGCCGGGAACGCCGTGTGGATCTCGAAGTGCAGGTGCGGGCCGGTCGACTGCCCGGACGAGCCGACGAACCCGACCAGGTCGCCCGCGGCCACCCGCTGCCCCGGGACCACGGTCGGGCGCCGGACCATGTGGCAGTACCGGGTGGTGATGCCCTCGTCGTCCCGGATCTCCAGCGACCAGCCGCAGCCGACGATGCTCAGGCTGCCGTCGGTGTCACAGGTACCCGCCGAGACGTTGCAGAACGCGCGCATCACCACGCCCGCGTGCGCCGCCTTGATCGGGGTCTCCCGCGCGATCGCCAGGTCCATGCCGTTGTGGGACGGGCGGTCCACGGTCCGGAAGCCGCTGTTCATCGCGGCCGGCACCGGCAGCACCCACCCGGACGTCCCCACGGCCGGCGTGGTCGTCGGGCCGGACTTCGGCGTCGGCGGCGCACAGAGCGGCAGCGGCGTGGCGGGCCGCTTCACGTAGGCGTCCGAGACGTACATGCCGCTCGCGATCATGTCCCACAGGTCGGTGCTGCGGACCGTACCGCTGACGGGGTTGCCCTTGACCTGGCACATGATCGTGACCTTGGCGCCCTCCAGGAGCGTGCCGACGCGCGCGGCCCCGGTCCGGGCCTCCTTGCGCACGTTGAGCACGAGCCCGCCGGTGCTGACCGTGCCGGACACCGAGGCCGCGGCCTCGGCCGGGCTCGCGGTCACGCCGGCAAGACCGCCGGCGATCAGGCCGAGCCCGGCGACGACGGCCGCGGAGACCCGGCGGTGACGGCGCTTCGCGGGCTGGTGCTTCGCGTGTTTCGCGGTTTTCGCGGGCAAGACCCCTCCTCCTGCCCGCACCGGTCGGCGTGGGCACGGAAGGAGACTCCCGGTCGCGGGCTGCCGTGCCGGTGCCCGTGCAGTGCGAGCCGGTTGCGGCCGCGACGCACCCGGCCCGCACCCGTGACGCATCGCCGCCGCCACCGAGAAATCGGCCTAAACCCTCGGATTAGCCAACGAAGGCGTTTGATTGGCTCATGACGGACGCCGCATCGCCGATCGGGCCCATGTGTGCGGAGTCGCCCCCCTCGGTGCGCCGCCCTCGTCAAGGAGGTCCCTGTGGCTGGTCTGGCAGATGTGGGAGTCGGGAAGCGGCTCTCCGTCATCGTCGTCTCCGGGGTCGTGGTCGCCGCGTGCGTCACCGGCATCGGCATGTGGTCCCAGGAACGCCTGGCCCATCAGGGCGACGAGGTCCACGCCTTCGCGATGACCAAGGCGGCGCTCAACCACCTGGACACCCGCGAGAGCGAGCTCAAGGTGGACGCCTACCGCGCGTTCGGCGGCGCCGACACCACCCAGGACGTGGCCGACGACGTGCTGTCCGCGCTGGAGGCGTACGACGCCGCGAAGGTCTTCGCGCTGCCCGGGGACATCGACGACGACATCCTGGCGCTGGAGCCCAACGTCACCGGCTTCAACGAATTCAGCGTGGACTTCGTGAACCGGGCGGTGAAGGACCCGTCCAGCGTCCGTGACCAGTACGACTCGATCGCGGACCAGAACCACGTGGTCGACGACGCGATCGGCGCCATCCACGAGAAGCTCGACGCCGCGATCGCCCAGGAACAGACCGACATGGCCGCGACCACCGCCTCGGCCCGGCTGTGGATGCTGCTGGTCGCCGTGATCGGCGTCGCCGCGCTGATCGGCTTCGCGATCCCGCTGGTCCGGTCGATCCTCGCGCCGGTCCGCCGCGTCGGCCAGGTCGTCGACGCGCTGGCCACCGGCGACCTGACCGTCCGCACCGGCATCGACTCCCAGGACGAGCTGGGCAGGATGGCACAGGGCCTGGACCATGCGGTGGACCGGATGCGGCAGGCGATGGAGGCGATGGCCGCGAACGCGAACACGCTGGCCGGCGCCGCCACCGAGCTGTCCGCCACCAGCGCCGAGATCGCCCACGCGGCCCAGGAGACGAACGGGCAGACGTCCGCCGCCTCCGCCGAGGCCGAGGAGATCTCCCGCAACGTGCAGACCGTCGCGGCCGGCGGCGAGGAGATGGGACTGTCCATCCGCGAGATCTCGCAGAACACCAACGAGGCCGCGCAGATCGCCGGCCAGGCCGTCAGCGAGGCCGCGCTGGCCACCCAGAGCATCGAGCGGCTGGGCGAGTCCAGCGCCGAGATCGGCAACGTGATCAAGCTGATCACCTCGATCGCGGAACAGACCAACCTGCTGGCCCTGAACGCCACCATCGAGGCCGCGCGCGCCGGCGACGCGGGCAAGGGCTTCGCGGTCGTCGCGTCCGAGGTCAAGGACCTGGCCCAGGAGACCGCGCGGGCCACCGAGGACATCTCCTCCCGGGTCGCCGCGATCCAGTCCGACACCGGCGGCGCGGTCGAGGTGATCAACCGGATCAGCGAGGTCATCGCGAAGATCAACGACTACCAGACCACCATCGCCAGCGCGGTCGAGGAACAGACCGCCACCACGCAGGAGATGTCGCGCAGCATCGCCGAGGTCGCCGCCGGCGCCAGCCGCATCGCGGGCAGCATCGCCGAGGTCTCGCAGGCCGGCAGCCAGTCGATGGAGGGCGTCAACCAGACCAACCAGGCCAGCCAGGAGGTCGCCCGCACCGCCGAGGAGCTGCGCGCCCTGGTCGGCAGCTTCAGAATCTCCTGAAACCACCACAACCTTCATCGGGGGTACGGCGCACGCGCGCCGTACCCCCGAATGCTTTTGTGGTTCTGCGAAACCGGGGTTAGTAACCGGACTGCACCTGCGGGGTACCCGCCGGCACTACGCGCCGGGCCGATTGTCATCTCGGGCGGGAGTCGCCCCACCGCAAGGCGCCGAAACAGACGGCGTCCCGGGCGAGAGACGCAGGGAGCACACCGTGAGCGCAGAGCGCACCGCCGCCGTCGAGGCGACGCCGATGCTTGACCTGTGCGCCGACGCGCACGTCCACACCGGTTTCTCCGCGGGGCGCGACAGCGTCGGCGTGGTCGTGATGGCCGCGGACCGTGCCGGCCTCACGTCGCTGACGTTCGCGGACCAGGCCGGGCCGGACAGCACGTGGCTGCCCGCGTACGGCGACTCGGTCCGCCGCGCCCAGCAGCGCACGGACATCCGGCTCTCGGTCGCGGCCGAGATCGAGATCATCCGCGCCGACGGCTGGCTGGCGTGGCCGCCGGACCTGGGTGGCCTGGACGCCATCACGGTCTCGCTCAGCCGCCTCCCGCTCGCCGCCGGCCCGGCCACCCCGCAGCAGGTCCGCGGCCTGCTCGCGGCCGGATCCGTGCGCCGCGCGGACGTGATCGAGCGCGCGGTCGAGGCGACGGTGCGCGGCGTCGAGCGCGCCAGCCGGTACGCGCCGGCCCGCCTCTCCCGCCCGCTCAGCCTGCTCAACCAGATCGGCATCGGCGAGGAGGAGATCGACGCGCACCTGCTGACCCACCTGGTCGAGGGCTGCCGCGTCACGCACGCCACGGTCGAGGTCAGCGAGGCCTGGCGTACGCCATCCGCGGCCCTGGTCCACCGCCTGCTCGAGTCCGGCGTGACGGTCTCGGCAGCCTCCGACGCCCGCTACGCCGCCCAGGTCGGCCGCTGGCAGTACGTTGCCGGCCTCTAAGCGCTTTTCGGCTTTCGCGGCTTTTGCTCACTTTTCCTGGCTACGCTCGGGTGAACCGACCCCCTGCCCGGGCCGGGGAGATCTCCTAGTCTTTGGAGGATCGATGAGCACGGTGAAGCAGGCCATCGAGGTGGGCGCGCCACTGCATGCGGTCTACGAGCAGCTGTCGCACTTCGAGAACTATCCGCAGTTCATGAGCGGGGTCCAGGAGGTCACGCAGCTGTCCAGCACGAAGACCCACTGGATCATGGACCTGGACGGTGAACGCCGCGAGTTCGACGCACAGATCACCGAGTGCCGCACGGACGAGCTGGTCTCCTGGCGCGCCACGAACGGGCCCGCGTTCTCCGAGATCATCACGCTCAAGCCGATGACCGCGGAACGCACCCAGATCGTCGCGCAGATGGACGCGGACGTGGCCGCGCTGATGCCCAGCGACCGGCACGCCCAGGACTCGCTGAGCCGCCGGCTCAAGGCCGACCTCACCAGCTTCAAGCGGCTCATGGAGAACAGCGGGTTCAGCCCGCACCAGGCGTCCGGGATCCCGCTGGCCACCACCATGGGCCGGGCCGGCACCAACGCCGGCATGAACGTGGGCCTGAACAAGACCTACGGCGGCAACGAACCGGGCATCACCACCGCCGGCACGCTCTCCGAGAGCCTCACCAGGCCCACGCTCGGCCCCGGCTCCGGCATCGGCACGCGCGCCAAGGCCTCCCGCGGCAACCAGAAGACGGTCTCACCCAGCCCCGCCATAATGCGCAACCGCCGCGCCGAGCCGATCACCCAGCCGGCCGGCCGGATCAGCGCCGCCAAGCCCGCCGAGACCATCGACGAGACCACCGGCGCCACAGCCGGCGCTACCCTCGGCGCCACGGCCTCGGTCGTCGCGAGCACCGGCCCGTCCACCGCCACCGCGGCGGTCACCGGCGGCACCCGGCGCGCCGGCGAGGGCGTCGGAGGCGGCGGCGCCGGCCCGGACACCACCATCGACCTGGCCGCCGTGGACACCGACACCGAGCGCATGCCCAAGAACGACAAGCGCGGCAACCGCAAGTCCTGACGCGCTCCACACGCGGAAGCCCCGGCCCCTCCTCGGGCCGGGGCTTCCGCGTTTCCCGCACACCTTTGCTCTGCTTACCTAGGCCGCGCCGGGCCGTTTCACACCGTCTGCTCCCGTAATGCGCGCCTGGCACCCTTTTGATACCTATCGCCCGCTGCTTTGCACTGCTTACCTAGCCGGACCCGCTCTTCTCACCTGGCCGAGGCGGGGCTCACCTGAACCGAGGTGGGCGGCTCCGCGCCACCGACCGCGGCTGGTCGTCGCGTTGACCGCGGTCGGCCTGATGGCGGGAGATGTGGCGGTTCGACCGCTTATGGTGGGCCGTTTTGTCCATGTAAGCAGAGCAAAGGCGCGCGGAGAGGGTGTCCGGCGCCGGAGCGATGAGGATCTTGACGGGAAGCGGCGAGGCCGTCTCAGGGGGTGCCGTCGCCCGCGATCCGGGTCTGGTCCGTGCCGGCGGCATCCTGCGCCGGCGCTCCGCCGGGCAGGGCTCCGCCGGGCAGGGCTCCGCCGGGCAGGGAATCGCCGGGCGGAGAGCCGCCGGGCGGAGAGCCGGCGAGGGCCGGGCTGTCGGGCGAAGCGGCGCCGGGCGGGGTGCTGCCGGAGGGTGCGCCGGAGGGGGATGTGCTGGGGGGCGGGGAGCTGGGGGCGTCGTGCTGGAGGGCGTCCTTGACCGCGTCGATGAGGGCGCTGGTGGTGAACGGTTTCTGGAGCAGGCGGGCGTCCTCGCCGACCATGCCCTTGTCCACGGCCACCTCCTTGGGCAGCCCGGACACGTAGATGACGCGCAGGCCGGGGCGGAGCGCGAGTGCCTGCTCCGCGACCTCGCGGCCGGTGGCCTCGGGCATGCTGAGGTCGGTCACCAGCAGGTCTACGGGACCGTCGTGATCGCGGCAGAGGTCGATCGCGGCGCGGGCGTCGCCGGCGGTGAGCGCGGTGAAACCGCGGCGCTCCAGCATGCGGCGCATGATGTCGCGGAGGTCGACCTCGTCGTCGACGACCAGCACCGTGGGTTGCGGCTGCTCGTCCTGCAACAGCGTCATCGCACCCTCCTCCGACCGTACGAATAATTATGTTATATCCGTTTTTTGGGTTTATCTGGGGAACGTGAAAGCCCCGCCGTCCCGGGGAGGGACGACGGGGCGAGCAACGGGTGGAACGGGTCAGGCGGTCAGGGTCCAGGAGTCGAGCACGCCGGCCCGGCCGGTCGCGTCCTTCACGGTCAGCGTCCAGGCGCCGTTCTTCAGCGCGGACGAGGCGTCCAGGTTCCAGGTGGCGAGCAGGTCACCGCTGCCGGCGGGCACCTTCAGGTTCCAGATCTTCCCGTTCGGGGACGTGAGCTGGATCTGCAGGTTGCCGCGCTTGGCCTGGCGCACCGTCACCTGCACGGAGCTGGTCTTCGACGCGGTGGTGCCGGTGGTGCCGCAGTCCGCGACCGTGAGCTTCGAGGTCGCGGGCAGCGCCACGTCGGTCAGCGACTCGAACCGGTCGCAGTTCGCGGTCACGGGCGTGGCGGGCGCCGGCGCCGTCTCCAGCACCGTGCCGGCCGCGCCCGTGTAGAGCAGACGGTTCGGCGAGCCGTTGAGGCCGGTGACCCGGCCGGTGGTGGACTGCGCGACCAGCGCGTCCCGCACCTGCTGCGGTGTGGCCTGCGGGTTCGCGGCGAGGACCAGCGCGGCCGCGCCGGCGGTGTGCGGCGACGCCATCGAGGTGCCGCTCATCGTGGCGGTGCTGGTGTCGCCGGAACGGGCGTCCGACAGGATCTTCACGCCGGGCGCGAAGAGGTCCAGGCAGGTGCCGTAGTTCGAGAACGACGCGCGGGCGTCGTTGCCGTCCGAGGCGCCGACCGTGATGGCGGCCGGGAGCCGGGCCGGCGAGGACGCGCAGGCGTCCTTGTTCTCGTTGCCGGCGGCCAGCACGTAGGTCACGCCCGAGTTGATCGAGCGCTGCACCGCGTCGTCCAGCGCGGCCGAGGCCGAACCGCCGAGGCTCATGTTCGCCACGGCCGGCTTGACCGCGTTGCGGGTGACCCAGTCGACGCCCGCGATGATCTGCGAGTAGCTGCCGCTGCCGTTGCAGTCGAGGACCCGCACGGAGACCAGCTTGACGTCCTTGGCCACGCCGTAGGTGGCGCCGCCGACCGTACCGGCGACGTGGGTGCCGTGGCCCTGGCAGTCGTCCGCGACCGAGTCGTTGTCGACGAAGTCCCAGCCGTGCCGGGCCCGCCCGCCGAAGTCCTTGTGGCTGATCCGCACGCCGGTGTCCAGCACGTACGCGGTCACGTTCGCCGCGCTCGGGGAGGCGTAGGTGCCGGAGAGCGGCAGGGCGCGCTGGTCGATGCGGTCCAGGCCCCAGGTCGCGTTCGTCTGCGTCGCGGAGATCGTGACCCGGCGGTCCTGCTCGACGTACTTGACCGCGGGGTCGGCCGCGAGGCGTCGCGCCGCGGACCGGGACATCTCGGTGCTGAAGCCGCGGACGGCCGAGGTGAACGAGTTGCGGACCTTGCCGCCGTACCGCTTCGCCAGGTCGCCCGCGGCGTTCGCGGAGCGGCCGGTCGCCGCCGAGTCGCGCAGGACCACGATGTAGCTGTCCTTGATCGCGCCGGGTGCGCCGTCCTGGAGGACGGCACCGGTGGCCGGGGCTGCGTGGGCCACGCCCACGCCGGTCAGAGCGACGAACGCGGCGGCGGTGGCGGAGGCGATGGCGAGACCGGCGGCACGCCGGCCGGTGCGGTGGATTGCGGTCATGAACTCCCTTTCCTCTGCCGGAGCCCGTCTGGCCGCCGACCTCCATAAGATTCGGCGGCCGGGGTCACCGTGCGGGACCCTCGCGGTTGCGCTCCGGTAGCGCGGGAAAGGAACAAAATCAAGACCCCGCACGGGTACGTCTTTTGCGCCGTTGACCAGGGGGTATAAGGACAGGGTGTGGCGTGCGTCGCAATTTCGCCCCCCGGATACGGTTGCCGGGGGTAGCGGGTTGGTTAGGAGGCGGGTGCCGCGCTAAAACGGGGGGAGCGGAGACCGATGTTGACCTCGTCCGGGCCACAAGGCCGCGCCGACGCATCGTTCGACCGACCAAGGAGGCCAACGCCATGAACGCACTGCTGAACCCCACTCAGGTGGAAGTCGTCAACTCCGTCACCGAGCTGTGCGACAGCTGCGGAGCGGCCGCGAAGCTGGGCGTGCGCCTCTCCGGGGGCGGCGAGCTCTCGTTCTGTGGCCACCACGCCAACCGTCACGCGGGCGAGATCGCCAAGACCGCGAACAGCGTCCTCGTCGAGGCCGGGTTCGCCTGGACCGGATCGAGCCGCACCGCGTAAGCCGCCGAGGACCCGATACCCCGAACGTGAACGCACCGAGCCCGCCCGGGTCCGGTGCGTTTTTCGGTGGTGGATGCGAATTGCCTGATAGGCTCCTTTAGTCCGTTTATGAGGAGCTTTCGGCGGTGGATATCCCGCAGTACGGGCGCCGGCTCCACGGCGCGTTCGCTATCGGTGCCGGCGTCGCCGTCGCCTCCCTCGGCATGGTCACGCTGATGACCTGGGGAGACGGGCCCACGACCGGGTCGCTCTTCGGGCCCGGCACCCCCGCCCCGCTGGTCGCCGTCGCACTGGCCGCGGCCGGGTGCGGGCTGGTCGCGCTGGCGCCGAGGGACACCCGTGCACAGGCCGGGCTGATCGGGCGCGCGCTAGGACTGGTCACCGTGCTGGCCGGCCTCACCGGGCTGGTCACCCGCATGGCCGGGCCCGGCCGCATCGGGGGGACCGCGCGCGACTTCCTCGGCGTCCACGACCAGTCGCTCGGGCGCACCTCGACCACCACCGCGCTCGCGCTGATCCTGGTCGGGCTCGCGCTCGTCACGCTCGACCGCAGGCCGAAGCCGAAGACGCCGCGGACCACGACGGACGACGAACCGCCCCCGATCCTCAGCGGCACGATGACCGCCAACCGGCGGACCGGCGGGGACCGTCGTGGCGGCGACCGTCGCGGCGGTGGCGACCGGCGGTCCGTCGACCGGCGCGGGCTCGGCGCGGAGGCGGCCGGCGCGGCCGACCTGTTCGGGCTCGGCGCCGCCACGATCGCGGTGGTCGCGCTGGTGGCCCAGATCTTCGGCCAGGCGTACCGGGAGGGTTCCGGCCCTGGCACGGTCATGTCACCGATCACCGCGCTCGCCGTGCTCGCGCTCTGCGTCGGCCTGCTCCTCGCCCGCCCGCAGCGCGGCCCGCTCGCGGCGCTGACCGGCACCAGCCGCGGCGCGTCGGTCGGCCGTCGCCTGGCGTTCGCGCTGGTGCTGTTCCCGGTGGTCGCGGGCCTGCTGGCGACCGCGGCCGTCTACGCGGGCGTGGACCGGCCGGCGACCGCGATCACCGGCGCCGCGATCCTGGGCACGCTCGCGCTGCTGGTGGTGCTGGCCCGGCTGGTCCGCGAGCTGAACGTCTCCGACCGGGTGCAGCAGCAGCTGGTGGACGCGTTGCAGGAGCGACGCGAGTTCACCGAGACGCTGCTGCAGTCGATCAACGAGGGTGTGCTGGTGCTGGACCGGGAGCACCGCGTGCTGGACGTGAACCGCCACTGGTGCGAGCTGACCGGCCGGACACCGGGCGAGGCGATCGGCCAGCTCCCGCCGTACCCCTGGGATCCGCCCCTGGAGGTTGCCGAGCGCCCCGGCGGTGACACCGTGCTGCGCCGCGTGAACGGCGAGAACGTGCCGGTCCTGGCGTCGATGGCGCCGCTGCCCGGTCCGGGCGGGAACCCGCGTGCCTATGTGGTCACCTATGTCGACATCACCGGCCGCAAGCGCGAGGAGGACGCGGTCGCCGCGCATGCCGCCGAGACCGAGACCGCCAACGTGGAGCTGGTCGAGGCGAACGAGCGGCTGGAGCGCGCGGTCGAGTTCAAGTCCGACCTGATGTCGATGGTGTCGCATGAGCTGGCCCAGCCGCTGAGCTCGATCGCGAGCCTGGCCGAGCTGCTCACGGTCGACTGGAACGACCTTGAGGACGACATCCGGCTCGAGCTCAGCACAAAGATCGACAAGAACACCCGGCGCCTGATCGGCATGATGAACGACCTCACGCTGCTGTTCCGCCTGGACGCCGGCAAGGTCACCGCGCGCCGCACCCCGGTCCCGGTGCTGGACGTGGCCGAGTCCGCGATCAGCAACCTGCCGCCGACCGCGCCGCCGGTGCAGGTCGACGTGGACCCGGGCCTGTCCGCGCTCGTGGACCGCGGGCACCTCTGGCAGATCCTGGTCAACATGCTGGGTAACGCGGTGAAGTACGGCCGGGCGCCGATCGCGCTCGCCGCGCGCCGTTCGGGGGATCAGCTGATCATCGAGATCAGCGACCACGGTCCGGGCGTGCCGGACAACCTGGTCTCCACGCTCTTCGACCGTTTCATGCGCGGCGCAGGCCTCGGCCTGTTCATCGTGCGGCACCTGGCCGAGGCGAACGGCGGCACTGTCCGTTACGAGCCCGTCGAGCCGCACGGCGCCCTCTTCATCCTGACGATCGAGGCCGCCTGAAGATCACCCGCCCGTCGCCCGCCCGCCCTCTCTCCACCCGGCTTTGCTCTGCTTACCTGACGCTAGCGGTACATAACAGGGCATTTCGCGGGTACGATTTCGGCCGCTTTGCTCATGTAAGCAGAGCAAAGGCGGGCGGGGGAGGAGGGTTATTGATCTAGGACGGAGCGGACGGCCTGGAGGAGGCCGCGCTCGGAGAAGGGCTTCGAGACCAGCGTGACGTCGTCACTCAGCGTGCCGTTCTCGGTCAGGACCGGGCGCGCGTAGCCGGACATGAAGAGCACGCGGGTGTCGGGACGCAACGCCGTCACCCGGTCCGCCACCTCCTTGCCCAGCATCTTCGGCATGATGACGTCGCTGAGCAGCAGGTGGATCGCGCCGTCGTGGCTGCGGGCCAGCTCCAGCGCGTGGTCGCCGCCCGGCGCGGTCATCACGCGGTATCCGTTGCGGGTCAGGATGCGCTCGGTGACCTCGCGCATCGCGTCCTCGTCCTCGACGACCAGCACGGTCTCGCCCCCGCCGCCCGCGCCCGCGTCCGGCTCGGCCGGGTGCTCCACGACCGGGACGGACTCCGAGCTGGCCGGGACGAGCGCGCTGATCGTGGTGCCGACGCCCAGCTCGGAGTAGATGCTGATCTGCCCGCCGGTCTGCGTGACGGTGCCGTACACGGTGGACAGCCCGAGACCGGTCGCCTCGCCCTTGGGCTTGGTGGTGAAGAACGGCTCGAACGCGCGGTCCGCCACGTCCTTCGTCATGCCGACGCCGGTGTCACTGACCTGCAGGCGCACGTAGGAGCCGGGCTGGAGTCCGGGCCGCCCGGCCAGGTAGCTCTCGTCGACCGTGACGTTGTCCGTGCCGATGGTCAGGCTGCCGCCGCCGGGCATCGCGTCGCGCGCGTTGACCGCGAGGTTGACCAGCACCTGGGTGAGCTGGCCGGGGTCGGCCCGGATCGGCCACAGCTCCTCGCGCAGCGTGGTCTCCAGGCGCACGTGCTCGCCGATCGTGCGCTGCAGCAGCGCCTCCACCTCGCGTACCACCTCGTTGAGGTTGAGCACGCGCGGTTTGACCACCTCGCGGCGGCCGAACGCGAGCAGCTGGTGGGTGAGCGAGATCGCGCGTTCCGCGGCGCGCTGGATCTGGTCGATGTCCTTGAGTACCGGGTCCCAGCGGTCCGCGTCCTCGCCGGCGGCGTCGGAGACCTCCTCCGCGATGAACGCGATGTAGTTGAGCACCACGGCGAGCAGGTTGTTGAAGTCGTGCGCGACGCCGCCGGCCAGCTGGCCGAGGCTCTCCAGGCGCTGTGACTGCTGCAGCCGGGCCTCGATCCGCTCCCGTTCGGCCAGCGCGATCAGCCGTTCCCGCTCGGCCTCGGCCAGTTCCTCGTCGCTGAGGTCGCGGGAGATGCTGGCGATGCCGACGATGGTGCCCGCGCCGTCGATGATCGGCGAGAAGCTGATGCCCATCGCGATGACCGTGCCGTCCTTGCGGACCCGGCGGGTGCGGAACCGGTCGACGCGCTCGCCGCCGGCCACGCGGCACATCAGGTCGCGCGTCTCCTCGACCCGGTCCGGCGGGATCAGCATGGTGATCGACCGGCCGATCGCCTCGTCCGCGCCGTAGCCGTAGATCCGTTCCGCGGACGGGTTCCAGCTGGTGATGATGCCGTCCGCGGTCTGGCCGACGATGGCGTCCTGCGAGGAGAGCACGATCGAGGCGAGCCGGGCCTGGGCCTCCGCGGCGTGCCGTCGCTCGGTCGCGTCCCGGATCGCCGCGGCGATCAAGAGCCCGTCGGCGGTACGGATGGCGGAGAGCGAGATCTCGGCCGGGAACTCGGAGCCGTCCTTGCGCCGCGCGGCCAGCTCCGTGCCGGCGCCCATCGGCCGGGGCCGGGCCGCGCGCATGTACTCCTGCCGGTGCAGCGGGTGGTCGGCGCGGGCCGATTCAGGCACCAGGAGCTCGATGTTCCGGCCGATCAGCTCGTGCCGCCGGTAGCCGAAGAGGCGCTGCGCCTGCGCGTTGATGAGCGTGATCAGGCCGTCCTCGGTCACCACGACGATCGCGTCCGGCGCCGCTTCGAGCAGCCCCTGCGCGTGATCGGTGGACCAGTCCTGCACGGCGACTCCGGGATCCAGTGGAAAAACCCCTGATCCCCAAATTCTCCCATAAATCGGGCGGGCCGGATGCGCAACCGGCACGCACCTCTCCGGGTCCGGTACCTGCTACGGGCGAGCCCGAATCTTATTCCTGTCAGGCGGTACGGCCGCTCCTCACCGAGGAGCGCGGCCACACGGAAGGGGATATTTTGCGCAGGACTTACGGCATCTTCGGAACGCTGCTGGCGGGCTCTCTGGCGGTCGGCGGCTACGCGGGAACGCCCGCGCAGGCGGCCTCGGCCACCACGACGCAGCTCACCGTCTCCGCCTCTGATGACGCCTACACGTCCGACGCCCGTAAGGGCCTGAACACCGGCGCCGAGACGAAGCTGGCCGCCGGCGCGCTCAGCACGGACCGCAAGGTCGCGTTCCTGAAGTTCACCACCGGCCGCGCCGCCACCGGCGCCACGCTGCGGCTCGCGCTGGAGAACGTGGTGGCCGGCAGCACGCTGACCGTCGCAGGCGTCCCGGCCAACTGGGCCGAGAGCACGCTGACCGCGGCGAACGCGCCCGCGCTCGGCACCGCGAAGACCACCGTGAAGCTGGCCGCCGGTCAGAAGGAGGTCGTGTTCGACCTCGGTGCGCAGGTCAAGGCCGCCGGCACGTACGCGTTCGCGGTCACCTCCAGCGCCGCCGCCTCCAGCAACCGCTTCTACTCCAGCGAGCACACCACCGCGGCGCTGCGCCCGGCACTGCGCCTGACCGTGCCGACCGCGGCCTCGCCCGCGACCGGCTGCAAGGCCGGCCCGAAGCTGGTCCCGACCTGTGGCGTGCTGTGGGGCGCGGCGGCCGGCGGCTTCACCGACACCCCGCGGGACGTCGCGCTCACGCAGTGGGAGGCCGCGACCGGCCGTACCGCCGCGATCTACCACACGTACCACAAGGGCAACGAGAAGTTCCCGACCAAGGCCGAGATCGCGATGACCCAGGACGCGGCGCACCCGCGCACGCTGCTGCTGAACTGGAAGGTCGCCTACGGCACCACCTGGGCCGCCGTGGCCGCGGGCGGGCAGGACCAGCGCATCGACAACTGGTCCGCGTACGTCAAGGCGAACTTCAGCGAGCAGCGGTTCTTCCTGGCGCTGCACCACGAGCCGGAGAACGACGTGGTCGACAGGGCCGGCTCCGGCATGACCGCCAAGGACTACGCCGCCATGTACCGGCACGTGATCCAGCGGCTGCGCGCGAACGGCGTCACCAACGCGGTCAACGTCCTCGCGTACATGGGCAACGAGAGCTACCTGGGCAAGTCCTGGTTCCCGGACCTGTACCCGGGCGACGACGTCATCGACTGGATCGGCCTGGACTCGTACCTGAACGCGGCCAAGGGCTACCACCACGGCGACTTCAACAACCTGCTGGACCGTGGCCCGGTGTTCGGCACGAACCTCGGCTTCTACGACTGGGCGACCACGAAGCACCCGGGCAAGCCGGTCATGGTCGCGGAGTGGGGCGTCTACCACGGACTGAAGGCGAACGAGGCGGTCGACAAGGCACCGGCGTTCAACACGGTGCTGCCGCAGCTGAAGGCCCGTCCGGCGGTGAAGGCGCTGGTCTACTTCGACACCCCGCGGGACGACCAGGGCAACCGCAACATCAGCATCTTCAGCAGCGACTCGGCGAAGGCCGCGGTCAAGCGGATCGCCGCCGACCCGTACTTCAACGTCTCGCTCAGGTAACAACGCGCTCCACCCCATCCCCCCGAGGAACGGGCCGTCCGGATTTGATCCGGGCGGCCCGTTCTGTTGCATAACCTGATGAAATGCCGAGATCGCAGCGCAGCGTGCCCGCGCTCGCCGCGGGTGTGGCCGCGCTCGGTATCCTCGCCACCGTCTCGCTCGGCGGCGCGCTGGAAGGCCTGGCCGAGCGCAACCAGCGCCAGGCGCTCGACCGCCGGGTGGACCTGGTCCGGACCGGTGTCGCCGCCGAGGCCGCCCGGTACGTCGACGCGATCACCGACATCGCGGCCGCGGTCGGCGCGCAGACGGACCTGACCGCGGACGACTTCGCCCGGATCAGCGCGGCCGTCTCCACCGACCGGCTGCCCGCGGTGACCGCGGTCGCGGTGCTGGTCGCGGCCGGGACCGCGGAGGTGCCGGCCGCCCAGGACTACTGGCGCGCGCACGGCGCCACCGGGCTGACGCTGCGCCCCGACCCGAGCGAGACGGAGCACGTGTTCTCCGTGCTCGCCCGCGACTACGACGGCCGGCCGCCGATGGTCGGCCCGGACCTGGCGAAACGCACCGAGCTGGTGGACGCGCTCCGGCACTCGGCGAACACGAACGCGGCCGCGGTCAGCCGCACCTACGTGCTGGCCCGGGACGAGAACATGCCGCCGGACCGCCGCCAGCTGTCGTTCGTGGTGGCCGTGCCGTTCTACCGGCCGACCGCGGACCGGATCAGCGGCTGGGCCGTGATGGGGCTGCGCGGCGGCACGTTCCTGGACGCGGCCATGCGCGGCGGCGCGCTGAGCATGATCGAGGTGGAGCTGCTGGACTCGTCCGCGGAGGGGCTGCGCACGCCGGTGGCGCGCTGGCCGTCCGGCGAGCCGGAGGCGGACGCGGACCTCACCCGTACCGTGGCGGTGGGTGTCGCGCAGCGGACCTGGCAGTTGACCGTGAAACCGACCGGCAAGCTCGCCGAGGGCGAGGCGCCCTACCTGGTGCCGGCGTCCGCGCTGGCCGGGACGCTGATCACCGCGCTGGTCGTGGGCCTGATCCTGATCCTCGGCCTGTCCCGCGGGCACGCGCTGGCCCGCGTCGCGGCCGCCACCGCCGCGCTGCAGGCGGACATCGCGCGCCGGGAGGAGACCGAGCGGCAGCTGCGCCGCACCGAGACTGAGCTGCGCGCGTTCCTGGCGATGACCGGGCACGACCTCAAGTCGCCGCTGGCCTCGGTGGCCGGGCACGTGGAACTGCTGCGCACGCCGGGCGCGCCGGACCCGGCGGACTGGCTCGCCGTGGAGCGCGGCCTGGGCCGGATGAACCGGCTGGTCGACGACCTGCTCACGTACGCGGTCGCGGACGCGGCGCCGCTGGAACCCCGCCCGGTCGACCTCGGCGCGATGGCCGCGGAGATCGCCGCAGAGCATGCCACGGTACGGATCGGGCCGTTGCCGACCGTGATGGCCGACCCCCGCATGCTGCGCCACGTGCTGGAGAACCTGGTCGGGAACGCGGTCAAGTACAGCTGTCCCGGCCACGCGCCGGACGTGGAGATCGTGTCCGTCCCGGCCGGAGCGCGCACCCGGATCGAGGTCGCGGACCACGGGATCGGCGTCCCGGACACGGAACGGGCCCGGGTGTTCGAGGCGTTCCACCGCTCCGCGAACGGCACGGACCGCCCCGGCACCGGGCTCGGCCTGGCGATCTGCCAGCGGATCGTGGAGCGGCACGGCGGCGAGATCGGCGTGGACGCCAACGACGGCGGCGGCAGCCGGTTCTGGTTCACCCTGCCCGGCGGGTGACCGGTCTCAGACGGTGGTGAGGCGGGCCTGCAGCGCGGCGACCAGCTGCTTCATCTCGGCCAGCGCGGACGCGTTGTGCCGGCGCCCGGCCGTGTCCACGATCCGGCCCACGTTGCCGAGCAGCCGTGCCGCCTCGTCCACCTCGCCGAGCTGCGCCAGCGCCTGCGAGGCCAGCCAGTCGCAGTACGTCGGCTCCGCGCCGCCCGCCCGCATGTCCTCGACCAGCACCAGCGCGACCTCGTCCATGCCCTCGGCCAGCATCAGCTGGGCCAGGTGGTCGGTGCCCTGCAGCCGCTCGCGGGTCCGCGGGAACAGGTCGCGCAGCATCTCCAGCGTGTCCACCGCGTCCTGCTTGTGCCCGGCGCCGATGCAGCTGCGGCCCAGGTCGAGCAGCGTGCGGGCGATCAGGTCGCGGTTGCCGGCCGGGTCGGAGGCGAGGTCGTCCAGCTCCATCCGGCCCAGGACCATGTTGCGCAGCGCCTTCTCCGTGCGCTGCTCCGCCGTGTCGTAGCCGGTGTGCGCCAGGCGGATGATGTCGCGCGGCAGGTCGTGGACGCGCAGGACGCCGTCGCGCGCCGTGACGTGCTCGTGCACCCGCCCGACCCACCTGGTGCGGGCCGGCCGGAACAGCCGCACGGTCCGGTACGTGAACGGGTCGCCCTGCCGCTCGTTGTCGATCTCCAGGCTGGCCGCGTCCTCCGGCATGCTCGCGAGCAGCTCACGCAGCCGGGGCAGGTCAGCGTGCACCTGGTCGTCCGCGTCGACGGAGAGCACCCAGTCCGCGGTCCACCCGGACAGCGCCGCGTTGCGGACCTCGGCGAAGTGGTTGTTCCACAGGCCGGTGGTGACGTGCGCGCCCGCGCGCACGGCCACGTCCGCGCTGCCGTCCGTGGAGCCGGTGTCGTGCACGTGGATCTCGTCCACCACGTCCCGCAGCGACGTCAGGCAGCGGGCCAGCAGCTCGGCCTCGTCGCGCACGATGATGACGGCGGCAAGCCTCAGGTTCGCGCTCACCATGGGCCGATCGGCCGTACCCCCGGGTTCCTGAGGATTTTGCTACCGGACGGCAACCGATTCCCACCCGACCGTCACCTCGCCGAGGCGCCAGCGTCGGGGGCCGTCGCGGACCGGCCAGCCCGCGTCCTTCACGGCCCGGACCGCGTGCGCCCAGCGCTGCCGGGGGCCGAACACGGCCAGCGGCGCCGCGTCCCGCCAGCCGTCGTCCAGCGCCCGGATCAGCGCGTGCACGCCGCTGCCCGGCACGTTGTGGTGGATGAGTGCCTTCGGCAGCCGTTCCGCGAGCGTGGCGGGGGTGTCCAGGCTCGCCAGGCGGGCCGCGAGCGTGAGCGTGCGCGGGCCGTCCGCGCCGACCGCCACCCAGGACGCCAGCCGGCCGGGCTCGTCGCAGGTGCCCTCGACCAGCACGCCGCCGGGCGCGAGCCGGGAGACGATCAGGTCCCAGGCGGCCGCGACCTCGGCCTCCGGGTACTGCCGCAGCACGTTGAACGCGCGGACCACGACCGGGCGCAGGCCGGCCAGCTCGAACCCGCCGCGCCGGAAGTCCAGCCACGGCGGGTCCGCGGACGGGAGCGCGGCCGCCACCCGGGCCGGGTCGATCTCCAGGCCGACGACGCGCGCGTCCGGGCGCACCCGGCGGGCCAGGCGGGCGCGCAGCTCCACCGCGGTGACCGGCGTGGCGCCGTAGCCGAGGTCGGCCACGAGCGGGTCCGCGGCGTCGCTCAGCAGGTCACCGAGCTGGTCCGCGATCCAGTGGTCCACCCGGCGCAACCGGTTGGGATTGGTGGTCCCGCGGGTCACGATCCCCTGTGGACGCTGCATGGTCTAGCCGGTCCGGTGCACCTTGTGCTGTGCGGCCTGGGCCAGCGGCCGGACCACGAGCCGGTCGATGTTGACGTGGTGCGGGCGGGTGGCGACCCAGGAGACGCAGTCCGCGATGTCCTCGGCCAGCAGCGGCTCGTCCACGCCCTTGTAGACGGCCTCGGCACGGGCGGCGTCGCCGTCGAAGCGGGTCAGCGAGAACCCCTCCGTCTTGACCATGCCGGGGTCGATCTCGACGACGCGGATCGGGCGCCCGTTCAGCTCCAGGCGGAGCGTGCCGGTCAGCGCGGTCTGGGCGTGCTTGGCCGCGGCGTACCCGCCACCGCCCTCGTACGCGGTGAAGGCCGCGGTCGAGCCGATCACGACGATCGTGCCCTTCCCGGAAGCCTCCAGTGCCGGGAGCAGCGCCTGGGTGACGCGGAGCGTGCCGAGCACGTTCACGTCGTACATCAGCTGCCAGTCCGCGACCGTGCCGCTCTCCACCGGGTCCAGCCCGTGCGCGCCGCCGGCGTTGTTGACCAGCACCGTGACCGGGCCGCCCACGGCCTCGGCCAGCGCGGCCACGGACGCGTCGTCGGTGACGTCGAGCGTGACCGCTGCCGCGGACCCGCCGGCCGCCGCGATCTCCTTGACCAGGCCGTCGAGCCGGTCCGCACGGCGGGCGGCCGCGATCACGTGGAATCCGTCGGCCGCGAGGCGGCGGGCACTGGCCGCGCCGATGCCGCTGGAGGCGCCGGTGACGACCGCGATGGGGTTAGACGTATCACTCACGCCCCGATCCTGCCGCATCCGTGCGCGGTGACGTGACACCCGTGTCCCACGGGGGAATGAGTTGGGTCACGTGCACGGTCCTCCAATGCCTGCGTGGCGAAAATCTGCGGGGAAGATGGGTCGTTGCGCCGTGGTTGGAAACCACGGCGTAAAAATCGCAACAATTGATCCGCTGGAGGCGATCGTGGCAGTGGCTCGGCATCGAACGGCCTGGCCAACACCCCGGCGGATAGCGACGCTCTCCGTGCACACCTCGCCGCTCGACCAACCGGGCAGCGGTGACGCGGGGGGCATGAACGTCTATATCGTGGAGGTCGCCCGCCGCCTGGCCGAGCTGGGCGTCGAGGTGGAGATCTTCACCCGGGCCACCCGCGGCGGGCTGCCGCCGATCGTCGAGATGAGCCCCGGCGTGCTGGTCCGGCACGTGAACGCCGGCCCGTTCGAGGGCCTGGCCAAGGAGGAGCTGCCGGCCCAGCTCTGCGCGTTCACGAACGGCGTGCAGCGCGCCGAGGCGTCCCGCGCGCCCGGCTACTACGACCTGATCCACTCGCACTACTGGCTCTCCGGCCAGGTCGGCTGGCTGGCCAAGGACCGCTGGGGCGTGCCGCTGGTGCACTCCGCGCACACGCTCGCCAAGGTCAAGAACGCGCAGCTGGCGGCCGGTGACCGGCCCGAGCCGAAGGCGCGCGTGATCGGCGAGGAGCAGGTGGTGGCCGAGTCCGACCGGCTGGTGGCGAACACCGCGGCCGAGGCCGACGACCTGATCCGGCTGTACGGCGCGGAGCCGTCCCGGGTGGCCGTGGTCGAGCCGGGCGTGGACCTGGAACGGTTCCGTCCCGCGCCGCCCGGCCGCGCCGACGCGGACCGGCTCGCCGCCCGCCGCCTGCTGGGCCTGCCCGAGCGCGGCCGGATCGTCACGTTCGTCGGCCGGATCCAGCCGCTCAAGGCGCCGGACGTGCTGCTGCGCGCCGCCGCGGAGCTGGAGTCGCGCGACGGACTGACCGTGGTGATCTGCGGCGGCCCGAGCGGCACCGGCCTGGACCGGCCGACCGCGCTGATCGACCTGGCCCACCGGCTCGGCATCGCGGACTCGGTACGGTTCCTGCCGCCGCAGGCCGGCGCCGGGCTGCCCGCCGTCTACCGGGCCGCGGACCTGGTCGCGGTGCCGTCCTACAACGAGTCGTTCGGCCTGGTCGCGCTGGAGGCCCAGGCCTGCGGCACGCCGGTGGTGGCCGCGAACGTGGGCGGCCTCAACCGCGCGGTCCGCGACGGCGTGAGCGGCGTGCTGGTCGACGGCCACGTGCCGGCCGACTGGGCGCGCGTGCTCGGCCGGCTGCTGGCGGAGCCGGGCCGGCTGTCGCTGCTCTCCCGGGGCGCGGTCCAGCACGCGCACCAGTTCTCCTGGCAGCGCACCGCGGCCGGCCTGCTGGACGTCTACCGTGGGGCGGTGGCCGCGCACCGCCGGCGGATCACCGCGGAGCTGGCCGGGGCCTACGGAGGGGCAGCGCTATGACGGACGTCGCGCGACTGATCGAGCAGGTCTGCCTGGAGCGGGAGCTGCCCTGCGAGCCCACCGGCGACCGGTCGTACGCGGTGACGCTGCCCGGCACGCACAAGCTCAAGACCGTCTGCAACCTGATCGTCGGCGAGCACGCGCTGCGGATCGAGGCGTTCGTGATGCGCCGCCCGGACGAGAACGCGGAGGCGCTCTGGGCCTGGCTGCTGCGCCGCAACGCCCGGATGTACGGCGTCGGCTTCTCCATCGACGGCGCCGGCGACGTCTACCTGACCGGTCGCGTCGCGCTGGCCGGCATCGACGAGGACGAACTGGACCGGCTGCTCGGCTCCGTGCTGACCTACGCGGACGAGTCGTTCGACACCATGCTGGAGATCGGGTTCGGCTCGTCGATCCGGCGCGAGTGGGAGTGGCGGGTCAAGCGCGGTGAGTCGCTGGCCAACCTCCAGGCGTTCACGCACATGTTCCCTTCGTCATAGAACATCACCGAATGTGACCGGGCGTACGTTGTGCCAAGATCGCCGGCAGAACTAGTGTTCGAGGCGAGCTCGCGGTGTGGGGGGAGCCGGCGGCGATCGGCGGGCGGGCCCTGTGGGGGCAGGTCCCGCCCGTCGCCGCCGGTCTGCACGCCCGCCGGGAACGGCGCGACGTCCTGCGCGCACCATGTTCCGGCCGGTGGCAGCGCCCCGCCGACCGAATACCTGGCGTACCAGTCGTTCCCGCTGCCGCCGCGACTCGCCGGCGGTGGTCAGCCGCGCGGATCGTGCGCCCGCATCGCCGCGACGCGCCGCTCCCGGCTCGGGCCCGCCCACAGGTGCAGGCCGGCCGCGACCAGGCCGGCCGCGCCCGCGATCAGCCAGTGCGCGTCGCCCAGGTGCTCCAGCGTGAACCCGCCCGCGGCCGGTGCCAGGAACGCCGCGGCCGGGAACGTCAGGTAGAAGACCGACTGGTAGCGGCCGCGCAGCGCGAGCGGGGCCAGCTCCGCGTTGATCTGCGCGTTCGGCGGCGCGGCCAGCATCTGCGCCGCGGTCCAGGGCAGCGAGGCCAGCAGGTAGACCCACAGGTGGTCGGCGAACGCCAGCGCGCCGTAGCCGAGCCCGGCCAGCGTGGTGGCGAGCGCCAGCACCCGGTGCTTGGCGTGGCCGGCGATCAGGCGCGGCACGAACAGCTGCCCCGCGATGATCAGCAGACCGCCGAGCGCGACCACCTGCCCGTACGCGGAGGGGCTGAACCCGTCCCGGCTCATCGCGATCGGCATCATCGTCGGCCCCTGCGTGACCACCATCGCGAACAGCACGGTCAGGCCGACGAAGACCAGGAAGTGCCGGTCGGCCAGAACCCGGCCGAAGCCGCCACCGTGGGCGTCCGCGCGCCGTGGCCCGGACGTCTCCGGCACCTTCCACACGATCAGCGTCAGTGCGACCGCGGTGGCGGCCGCGTCCACCAGGAACAGTGCGGTGAAGCTGACCTCGGCCAGCAGCCCGGCCAGGAACGAGGCGACCACGGTGCCGAGGTTGAGCGCCCAGTACTCCAGGTTGAACGCGCGCGGCCGGTCCTCCTCGCGCACCACGTCGACCATCGCGGAGATCAGCGCCGGGCCGGGCATGGACTGGGTCAGGCCGAGCACGCCGACCAGCGCGCCGATCGCGGGCAGCGGCGTGGTGAACGCGAGCGCGAGCAGCGTGAGGGCCATCGCCAGGTACGCGGTGATCAGCGTGCGGCGGCGGCCCCACCAGTCGGTGAGCGCGCCGCTGAGCAGGCTGCCGGCCATGCCACCGACGCCGTACGCGCCGAGCAGCAGCCCGGCCAGGGCCGGCCCGGCACCGCGCACCTCGGTCAGGTAGAGGCTCAGGAACAGCACCACGAACCCGCCGGCCCGGGTGATCAGCATGCCGGTCCACAGGTACCAGAAGGTGCTGGGCAGGCCGCCGAGGTTGCCGTGCAGCCACCGCCGCATGCCGCTCCTTCTGTAAGGGATCCTTACCGTACCGCCGCGGTCTCCACCGCTGATTCCGCGGCCGCCACCTCGGCGATGCGCCGGATCCGGGACGGGCGGGCGAGCAGGTGACCGGCCGCGACCAGCACGCCCATCACGCCGGTGGCCAGCCAGAGCGTGACGTGGCCGGCGTGCTCCTGCACGTAGCCGCCCGCTATCGGCGCGATCGCGGACGCGCCGGCCCAGGACAGCGACGACGCGCCCTGGTAGCGGCCGCGCAGCGCGACCGGGGACAGCTCGGCCATCAGCGCGGAGTTCGACGGCGCGTTGAGCATCTCGCCGAGCGTCCAGATGACCACGGTGAGCGCGTAGAGCGGCGCGGTGTGCGCGGCCGCGGTCAGGCCGAACCCCACGCCGACCACGATCGCGGCGACCGCCATCACCCGCGAGTGGTCCCGGCCCCGGAGCAGCCGCGGCAGGAAGAGCTGGCCGAACACGATGAGCACGCCGTTCAGCGCGATCACGGTGCCGTAGGTGGACGGTGCCAGCCCGTCCGCGGTCATCGCGATCGGCAGCGTGGACAGGTGCTGCATGAAGATCAGCGCGATTCCCAGGTTCAGCGCCACGTAGATCAGGAACACCCGGTCGCGCAGCAGCACGCCCAGGCCGGAGGCGGCGCGCGGTGAGGCCGTGCCCGCCTGGACGACGCGCGCACCGGGCCGGCTCTCCGGCACCCGCAGGAAGATGATCGTGGCGGTGACCAGCATGGTGGCGGCGTCGACCAGGAACAGCAGCACCGGGTTCACCTGGGCCGCGAACCCGGCCAGGATCGCGGACGAGGCGAACCCGAGGTTGATCGCCCAGTAGTTCAGCGTGAACGCGCGCAGCCGGTCCTCCGGCGCCACCACGTCGACCAGCATCGCGGAGAACGCGGGCCGGGCCGCCTCCGCGAACAGGCCGAGCACGGCCGCGCCGATCGCGATCACCGGCAGGTCGAGGGCGAACGCCAGGCCGACCATCACGGTGGCCGCGCCGAGGTGCGCGACCAGCAGCGTGGGGCGGCGGCCGAACCGGTCGGCCGCGACGCCGCCGATCATCGTGCCGGCCGCGGCGCCCGCGCCGTAGAGGCCGAGGACCAGGCCGGCCTGGCTCTCCGAGAAGCCGCGCGCGGTGGTGAGGTAGATCGCCAGGAAGACGACGACGAAGCCGCCCATGCGGTTGATCAGGTTCCCGGTCCAGAGGTACCAGAACGTTCTCGGAAGCCCTCCGGCCGTCTCCGACAACCACGCGCGCACGCCGTACCCCCGCTGTAATGAATGATCTTGACTTTGTGCCTTACAACCTAGTCCCCCGGGTCCGGCCCGGTCACGCGGAATATCCTGATCGCATGACTGTGGGGACCCTGGTGCTGTTGCGGCACGGCGAGAGCGAGTGGAACGCCAAGAACCTCTTCACCGGCTGGGTCGACGTCGACCTGAACGCCAAGGGTGAGGCGGAGGCGCGGCGCGGCGGCGAGCTGCTCAAGGAGCACGGCCTGCTGCCGGACGTGGTGCACACCAGCGTGCTGCGCCGCGCGATCCGGACGTCGGAGCTGGCGCTGCACGCGGCCGACCGGCACTGGATCGCGGTGCGCCGCTCGTGGCGGCTGAACGAGCGTCACTACGGCGCGCTGCAGGGCAAGAACAAGAAGGAGACGCTGGACGCGTACGGCGAGGAGCAGTTCATGCTCTGGCGCCGCTCCTACGACACGCCCCCGCCGCCGATCGAGGACAACGACGAGTGGTCGCAGGTCGGCGACCCGCGTTACGCCACGCTCCCGCCGGAGCTGGCCCCGCGCACCGAGTGCCTCAAGGACGTCGTGCACCGCATGCTGCCGTACTGGTACGACGCGATCGTGCCGGACCTGCTGGCCGGCCGCACCGTGCTGGTCACGGCGCACGGCAACTCGCTGCGTGCGCTGGTCAAGCACCTGGAGAACATCTCCGACGAGGCGATCGCGAAGCTCAACATCCCCACCGGCATCCCGCTGCGGTACGACCTCGGCGCCGACCTGCGGCCGACCGTGGCCGGCGGCGCCTACCTGGACCCGGAGGCCGCCAAGGAGGCCGCCGCCGCGGTCGCGAACCAGGGCAAGTGAGTCGTGGGGCCCGGCAGCGCCGGGCCCCACCTCTTCTGGTCGCCTGCGACCTCAGTTGCCGGCGACCGTCCCGTCGGTCACGGTCTCGCCGGTGAGCAGGTAGATGACCCGGCGGCCGGAGTTCACCGCGTGATCGGCGAAACGCTCGTAGAAGCGGCCCAGCAGCGCGCCGTCGATCGCGGTCTCCGCACCGTACGGCCAGTCGTCGCCGAGCAGCACCTTGAACAGCTCGCGGTGCAGGTCGTCCATCACGTCGTCGTCGGTCTCGAGCTCGGCGGCGAGCTTCGCGTCCGGCTCGGCGAGCACGGTCGCCACCTTGCCGGCGATCGCGTCGGCCACGTTGGCCATCTCCTTGAAGACGCCACGCAGCTCGGCCGGGACCGCCGGGGACGGGTGCCGGCGCAGCGCGGTCTTGGCCACGTGGTCGGCCAGGTCGCCCATCCGCTCCAGGTCCGCCGCGATGTGCAGCGCGGTGATCAGCAGCCGCAGGTCGGAGGCGACCGGCGCCTGGCGGGCCAGGATGTCCGCCACCTTCTCCTCGACCTGGCGGTAGAGGTCGTCGAGGTCGGCGTCCTGCTCGATGACCGCCTCGCCCGCGGCACGGTCGGCGGCGAGCAGCGCGGTCGTGGCGCGGCGCATCGCCACGCGCGCGCCCTCGGCCAGCTCGACCAGCAGCCGGCTGACCTCCCTCAGGTCTGCCTGAAATTCAACGCGCATGATCACGTCCTCGTTAGCTGTGTATGCGGGGTTACCGTAGGTCGCGGGGACGGCCCGGCGGTGAACTGCGATGAACGACGCCGAGCCGAGAGTTGAACATTACGAAACTCGTGCCAGATTTGCCCCTTTTGGCGAAGGTGCCAGGTAAACAATCCCCCTACCATCGCTGGCGTGAGGTGGGCGGTGGAGTCAGGCGTGGCCGGCGCGACGGTGATCGGGCTGGTGCTCGGCGTGCTCTTCGGCATCCTCTTCGGGCGCGCACGGTGGGCCCGGGACCGAGGGATGGCGACCGAGACCATCACCGGAGTCCAGATCGATGGGAGGCCGGCGATAGGCAAGAAGGATCAGGCCCCGATGTCCGGTCTGGGGCGGAAGAGCCTTGACTCGCTGCGGGTCGGCGTGGTCGTGCTGGACGCCGACGACACCCCGGTGCTGGTCAACCCGGCGGCACGGGCCATGGGCCTGCTGCGCGCCGGCGCCGGGCCGGGCACGATCGCGGCACATCCGATCCTGCGCACGCTCGCGGGCCAGGTGCGCCGCACCGGCGTGCGCCGCGAGGTCGAGCTCGACCTGCGCCGGGGCCGCGAGGGCGGGCCGCAGGCGCCGCTCGGCGTGCACCTGCGCGCGGTCGCGCTCGGCGGCGAGTTCGTGGCCGTCGAGGCCGCGGACGTCACCGAGTCGCACCGGGTCGACCGCGTCCGGCGCGACTTCGTGGCGAACGTCAGCCACGAGCTGAAGACGCCGATCGGCGCGCTCCAGCTGCTCTCCGAGGCGCTGCTGGACGCCACCGACCCGATCACGGCCGGCAGCTCGCCGGACCCGGCCGAGGACGTCGCGGCCGCGCGGCGCTTCGCGGAACGGATCCACCACGAGTCGCTGCGCATGGGCCGGCTGGTCAGCGAGCTGCTGGAGCTGAGCCGGTTGCAGGGCGCGGAACCGCTGCCCACGCTGGAACCGGTCTCGGTGGACTGGGTGGTCGCGGAGACGATCGACCGCACCCGCACCGCCGCCTCGGCGAAGTCGATCGAGGTGGCCGTGGAGGGCGGTGGCGGGCTGGTGGTCTACGGCAACGACAGCCAGGTGGCCACCGCGGTGACGAACCTGGTGGAGAACGCGATCGCGTACTCGCCGGAGGACACCCGGGTCACGGTCGCGATCAGCTCCGACGGGGAGAACGTGCAGATCGTCGTCACCGACCAGGGCATCGGCATCGGCGGCGGCGACATCGAGCGCGTCTTCGAGCGCTTCTACCGGGCCGACCAGGCGCGGTCCCGGTCCACCGGCGGCACGGGCCTCGGCCTGGCCATCGTCAAGCACATCGCGACCAACCACGGCGGTCGCGTGGACGTCACGAGCACACTGGGGCAGGGGTCGACGTTCACTCTGCGGCTGCCTGCCCGACCGCTGGCGGACGGCATGCCGCTAACCACGTCGGTTGAGATCGAGTCCGGTCCGGCCGTGCTCGGGCAGTCTTGACCTGCCCCGCACGAGCACGTCGGACATAGGAAAGGAAGTAACTGGTGGCCCGAGTGCTGGTCGTCGAGGACGAGGAATCGTTCTCCGACGCTCTCTCCTACATGCTCCGCAAGGAGGGGTTCGAGGTGTCGGTCGCGGAGACCGGCGTCTCGGCGCTGACCGAGTTCGACCGCACCGGCGCGGACATCGTGCTCCTCGACCTGAACCTGCCCGAGATGTCCGGCACCGAGGTCTGCCGCCAGCTGCGTCAGCGCTCGCACGTGCCGATCATCATGGTCACCGCGCGGGACAGCGAGATCGACAAGGTCGTGGGCCTGGAGATCGGCGCCGACGACTACGTCACGAAGCCGTACTCGCCCCGTGAGCTCGTCGCCCGCATCCGCGCCGTGCTCCGCCGCAACACCGCCGACGCGGTCGAGGACAGCACGCCCACGCTGGCCGCCGGCCCGGTCCGGATGGACGTCGAGCGCCACGTGGTCACCGTCGACGGTGCCGCCGTGCAGCTGCCGCTGAAGGAGTTCGAGCTGCTCGAGCTGCTGCTGCGCAACGCCGGCCGGGTGCTCACCCGCGGCCAGCTGATCGACCGCGTCTGGGGCGCCGACTACGTCGGCGACACCAAGACGCTGGACGTGCACGTCAAGCGGCTCCGGTCCAAGGTCGAGCCGGAGCCGTCCGCGCCGCGCTACATCGTCACGGTCCGCGGCCTCGGCTACAAGTTCGAGCCCTAGGCGAGGTTCCGGCCGGCGGTCTCCCGCCGGCCGGTCCGGAGCGCCACGCACCGCCGCCGCCCTCCGCGAACAGTTCGTCCGCCGCCGCGGCGTCCCCCACGCGACTACCGCCGCGCGTTCGCCACCCGCTAGCGCGCCTCGTCCGGCGGCGTGGCCGGCTCGCGGCCGCCGGCCGGCGAGGCGGCCTGCGCGGCGACCGTGGCCGGGTGGACCGCGATGAGGCCCTGCTGCAGGCGGGCCGCGCACAGCTCGGCGAGCTTCGCGTAGGCGTCCTTGCCGATCAGGGCGACCAGCTCGGGCTCGTAGGAGCGGAACATCGCGTCCGTGCCGACGTGGGCGTCGGGGGAGGAGGTGCACCACCAGTGCAGGTCGTGGCCGCCCTCGCCCCAGCCGCGGCGGTCGAACTCGGTGACGGTGGAGACCAGGACCTTGGTGCCGTCGGGGCGCTTGACCCAGTCCTGGGCGCGGCGGACGGGCAGCTGCCAGCAGACGTCCGGCTTGTACTCCAGCGGGTGCACGCCGTCGCGCAGCGCCTGGGCGTGCAGCGCGCAGCCGCCGCCGGCCGCGAAGTCCGGGTCGTTGAGGAAGACGCACGGGCCGCCCTCACCCTGGGTGGCGGTGCGCCGGGCGGGCGCGTCGCCGTCGAGCGTGTCCAGCTCCGTGTAGTTCTTGAAGCCGCGCCGGTAGTGCTGCCAGGTCTGCGGCGTGAGGCGTTTCGCGGCGGTCCTCAGCCGGTCCTCGTCGTCCTTGTCGGTGAAGAACGCGCCGTGCGAACAGCAGCCGTCCTGCGCGCGGCCCGGCACGATGCCGTGGCAGGCCTTGCCGAAGACGCACGTCCAGCGGGACAGCAACCAGGTCAGGTCCGCCCGGATCACGTGCTTCGGGTCGGCCGGGTCGGCGAACTCGACCCACTCGCGCGGGAAGTCGAGATCGGTCTCGGTGGAACGGGGGTCTTCGACCAGTACGTGAAGCTGTGTCCGGCTTGCCACCCGACCACAGTACGCCCCGACCTGCGTTTCTGCCGCGCGACAAGCGGGCGGCGGCCCCCGGGAGGGGTGACACTTCGCCGGGCGGGCGCGGGGATGCGCGTTACGCTGAGAGGCGTGACCGAGCGAGTGCCAGTCCTTCTGTCCAGCTCCTCCGTCTTTCCGGAGCCGACCGCCGCCGCGTTTCAGATGGCCGCCCACCTCGGCTTCGACGGCGTCGAGGTGATGGTGTGGACGGATGTGGTGAGTCAGGACGCGGGCGCGCTCCAGGGCCTGGCCGCGCACTACGGCGTGCCGGTGATGTCCGTCCACGCGCCCTGCCTGCTGGTGACGCAGCGCGTGTGGAGTCCGGACCCGTGGGAGCGTCTGCGCCGCGCCGCGATCCTGGCCGAGAAGCTCGGTGCGCCGAACGTGGTGGTTCACCCGCCCTTCACCTGGCAGCGCGACTACGCGAAGCGCTTCCAGGAGGGCCTGCACAAGATGACGCTCAAGCACCCGGGCCTGACGTTCGCGGTCGAGAACATGTACCCGGTGAAGATGGCCGGCCGTGACTTCGTGCCCTACGTCCCGGGGTGGAACCCGGTCGAGACCGGCTACGACGCGTACACGCTGGACATCTCGCACTGCGCCGCCGCCCGCACCGACCCGATCGCGATGGCCGCGTCCATGGGCGACAAGCTCGCCCACCTGCACCTGGGCGACGGCTCCGGCGAGGGCCGCGACGAGCACCTGGTGCCGGGCCGCGGCAACATGCCCTGCGCGGAGGTGCTGGCCGGCCTGTCCAAGAGCGGCTTCCGCGGCTCGGTCGCGCTGGAGGTCGCCACCCGCAAGTCCTCCAGCCGCGCCGAGCGCGAGGCCGACCTGGCCGAGTCACTGCGCTTCGCCCGCGAGCACCTCGGGGTGCTGACCAGCCACTGAGAACAAGATCAAGATCAAATTCCGGATATACCCCGTCCCGGCGGCCCGGGTTCCGCGTGCTCCCGCGGGCCACGGGATCCGTGGCCGACGGTCACACCCCCGTGCGGGTCTTTCCGCAACCACCCACGGATCCGCCGGCCCGCGGGAGCACGCGGAACCGGACCACCGCGAAAGCGGGAAAATCCAGATCGTGATCTGGGTGTTTGCTTTTTCAGACGTGCGTGAGCTGCGGGGTCTCGGACGAGGCCGGGTCCGCGGAGGCGGCGCGCTTGCGGGCGCGGTGGGCGGCCACGTGGGAGCGGGTGGCGCAGCGCTCGGAGCAGAAGCGGCGGCAGCAGTTGGACGACGTGTCCAGGTAGACGTTGCCGCAGCGCTCGTCCGCGCAGAGGCCGAACCGGGAGCTGCCGTACTCACAGAGCCAGACCGCGAGGCCCCAGACCGCGCCGGCCAGGTACTCCGCGCTGACGGACGCGCCGCGGCTGGTCACGTGCATGTGCCAGTCGGCGGCGTCGTGCCCGGAGATGCGCGGCTGGACCGGGAACGCCTCCAGCAACGCGTTCAGCTCGGACACGGTCTCGGTGTCGCGCCCGTCCGCTCCGGACTCGAACACCTCACGCAGGCGCTTCTGCGCGCGGCGGAAGGCGGCGAGGTCCCGTTCGGCGACCTCGTCCCGCATGTACGCGTTCTCGTCCGTGAAGAGACCCCGGAGGTCGTCGACGGTCGCGAGCTGCGCGTTGACGAGGTCGACCGCGGTGCGGGCGTACGCATCGAAGTTCACCCGACAACCGTAGACGATTCGTTCGACTACGTCGGTCGTCCGTAAGGGCGGGGCGTATACGCTCCCCGTATGCTCCGTTCGGCCATTCTCGCCGCCTCCCGCTCCGCCCGATTGGAGAGCCTTCTCGCGAAGGCGCCGTTCAGCCGGGACATCGCCCGCCGCTTCATCGCCGGTGAGGGCGGCGCGGACGCGATCCGGGTCGCGACCGAGCTGGCCGCGGACGGTCTCACCACGACGATCGAGCACCTCGGGCCGGCGACGACCACGACGGAGCAGGCGAGGGCGGTCCGCGACGAGTACACCCGGCTGCTGCGCCGCATCGCCGACGCCGGGCTGGCCGAGTCCGCCGAGGTGAGCGTGAAACTGTCCGCGCTGGGCCGGTCCGTCGACGAGCAGCTCGCCCGCGAGCTGGCCCGCGACGTGTGCGCGGCCGCGGCGGACGCCGGCACCACCGTCACGCTGGACATGGAGGAGCACACCGCCACCGACACGGTGATCGACACGCTGGAGAAGCTGCGCGGCGACTTCCCGTCCACCGGCGTGGCGCTGCAGGCCTACCTGCGCCGCACCGAGGCGGACTGCCGGGAGCTGTCGTTCGCGGGCTCACGGGTGCGGCTGTGCAAGGGCGCCTACCCGGAGCCGGAGTCCGTGGCCTGGCAGACCGCGCTGGACGTGGACAAGTCCTTCGTCCGCTGCCTGAACGCGTTGCTGTCCGGCCCGGCCTACCCGATGATCGCCACCCACGACGCGCGCCTGATCGCGATCGCGGAGGACCGGGCGCGCTGGTTCGACCGGGGTGCGGACGACTTCGAGTTCCAGATGCTGCACGGCGTGCGGCCGGCCGAGCAGGTCCGGCTGGCGGCCGAGGGCTACACGGTGCGCGTCTATCTCCCGTACGGGCCGAACTGGTACGGCTACCTGGCCCGGCGGCTGGCGGAGCGGCCGGCCAGCGCGGCGTTCCTGGGTCGGGCGCTCACCAACCGACGGTGATCTCGACAGGAACCGATCTATCGGCGGTAAACCGCGCGATTCGAGCCAAAAGGCCTATCCCCGGCGCGTGACAGCCGGTTTTAGGCTGCGCTCGTGAACCCGCCGGACGGTGACTCAGAGTCAGCATACAAGCAGGTGCCGGCCCCGCCGGTTCCGGTGTACGACGCCGTCGTGGTGCACAACCCGGTGCCGTCCCCCTATCCGGGGATCCCGTCGCAGGCCGGCCCGCCCGCGATGGAGAACATGCCGCCGGGCTACTACTACCCGCCGCCGTACGGCGCCTACCCGCCGCCCTGGCCCGCGCCCCCACCGCCGAGGACACCCCGCCGGAGCCTCATCGCGTCCGCCGCCGTGGTCGTCACCATCCTGGCCGGCGCCGCCGTCGCCTCCTACCCCACGCTTGCCGGCCTGGACGCGGGCGCCGAGGCCGCACCGGCCGTGTCGGTGCCGCCGGCCAGCCCGGCCGCGAACGCGATGTCCTACGAGCGCGTCCCGTGGATCCGGTCGCAGATCGACGCGTCGCTGCAGGCCCAGTCCGCCGCGCTGCTGGCCGGCGACGAGAACGGCTTCCTGACCCCGGTCGCGGAGGGGAGCACGGAGCTGACCCGCGACCTGCGCCGCCGGTTCGGGACGCTGCGCGCGATGCAGGTGACCGGCTGGGCGGAGAAGCTGATCGGCTCGCCGACGCCGGTGACCGGCCAGGGCGGGCGCGAGGAGTGGCTGGCCCGGGTCGACCTGCAGCACTGCTTCGCGGTCGCCGGCTGTGCCACGGACGGGCTGCGCGCGGAGACCCGCTGGATCGAGACGCCGGCCGACGGCCTGCGGATGGTCGCGTTCGACGCGTCGAAGTCGGAGGAGAACGGCCCCCGCCCGTGGGAGGTCACGGACCTGACCGTGGCGGTCGGCGCGCGCACGATCGTCGGGGTCAGCCCGAAGTACGCCAAGCGCCTCCCCGAGCTGCAGAAACAGGCCGAGGCCGCGGCGCTGGTCGCGGATCGGTACGTGCGCGGCGACGCCGGCCCGGTGGACCGCTACCGGATCTTCATGGCGGACGGCAAGGAGTGGCAGCGCTGGTACGGCGGCGAGGACCTGGAGTGGGCCGCCGGCTACGCGGTCCCGATCGGCGAGACGCGCCTGGAGGTGGTGCTGAACCTGAGCGAGATGCCGGAGGACTACGTGGACGACACGCTCCGGCACGAGCTCGGGCACGTGGCGACGCTGCGCGGGGCCGACTACTCCGACGACGACGACTTCTGGTGGATGATCGAGGGCATCGCGGACTACGTGGACGAGTCCGGCGTGCCGATCTCCGACTACGAGGAGGCGGACCTCGTCGGCCGCTACGTTGACGAGGTGGACATGACGACCGGCGTGGTCGTCCCGCCACCGGACGCGAACACCGAGGAGTGGCAGGTCGCGGCCCGGTACGGGGTCGGCTACCACGCGATCCGCCGGATCGCCGAGCGGTTCGGCGAGCCCGCGATGCTGGCGTTCTTCGACGCGGTCGTCCGGAACGGCACGCCGCTGAAAGATGCGGCCCCGGCCACGCTGGGCAAGGATTGGGACGACGTGAACCGGGACTGCCTCGACTACCTGAAGAAGGTCACCTGACTCGATGACCGCGCGCAGCCGCCCCCTCGCCCTCCTGGCCGCCGTCCTGGTGACGGCCGGGATGACGGCGGCGTCCTGCGAGGAGCAGCCGTCCGGCGTGGACGTCGGCGAGGTGCGGCTCGGCGCGGTCGCCGAGATCGTGGACGCGCCCGCAACCGTCACCGCCCGGTCCGCGGCCACGCTGACCGCCGCGTCCGCCGGCACGCTCAAGGAACTGCTGGTCAGTGCCGGTGACCAGGTCCGGCCCGGCCAGATCGTCGCCGTCATCGACTCGCCGGAGGCCACGGCCCGGCTGGACGCGGCCGCGCGCACGCGCGACGCGGCCGCCCAGGCGGGCTACTCCGGCGGGTCCTCCGGCAGCGGGCTCGGCACGGCGCAGCGGGAGACGGACGCGGCCGCGGCGGAGTCGTTCCGGGCTGCCCGCGCCGCCGCCGCACAGGTCGCGGACGCGCAGGTCCGGGCCACGCTGCTGCACGAGGTCGAGGCCGCGAAGCACCGGTACGACGCCGCGTCCGCCGCGGTGGCGGCCGCGACCCGGGCCGTGCAGGACGGGGTGGCGGGCCTCGGGTCCGCGGTCGGCGCGCTGGCCACCGCGCAGCGGCTGCAGGCCGATCAGGCCTACGACCTGGCCAAGGGCACGGTCGACGCGCTCACGCTGCGGTCGCCGATCGCGGGCGTGGTCCAGCTCGGCGGCGCGAGCGCACCGTCCGCGCCCGGCCTCACCGACCTGCTGCAGGGCGCGGCCGGCGCTGTCGAGCTGCCCACCGGCGCGGGACCGCCCGCGGGCGTGGACCCGGCCGTCCCGGTCGGCGGCTACGTCGGCGCCGGCACCGCGGTGCTGACCGTCGTGGACGTGTCCGCGCCGGCCGTGACCGCAGAGGTCGACGAGACGGACGTGCTGCTGGTCACCGAGGGCGCGGTCGCGGACGTGGAGCTGGACGCCGCGGCCGGCGCCCGCTACCCCGGCACGGTGGCGTCGATCGACCTGCTGCCCACGGAGTCGGCGCGGGGCGGCGTGTCGTACCGGGTCCGGATCACGCTGGCCGACGGCACGCTGGCCGACGGCGGCGCCGCACCGATGCCCCGGCCGGGCATGAGCGCGGTCGCCCACCTGCGGGTCCGCGAGGCGGCGGACACGGTGACGGTCCCGGCCGCCGCGGTCTTCTCCACCGAGTCCGGCGGCGAGGCGGTCTGGGTCGTCGACGGCGGCCGCGCGGAACGGGTGGACGTGTCCGTCGGCGTGCAGGGCCAGGACGCGGTGCAGATCGTGCGCGGCCTGAGAGCCGGCCAGACGATCGTGGTGCGTGGCACCGACCGGGTGACCGACGGCCAGCGGGTGCCGTGACCGGGCCCGCGGTCGAGGCCGAGCGCGTGGCCCGGACGTACCGGCTGGAGGGTTTCTCCGTGCGGGCGCTGCGCGAGGTGAGCCTGACCGTGGAGCGCGGCGACTACGTGGCGATCGTCGGGCCGTCCGGGTCCGGCAAGAGCACGCTGATGCACCTGCTCGGCGGCCTGGACCGGCCGACCAGCGGGCGGCTGCGGCTCGACGGCCGGGACGTGGCCGGCCTGTCCCCGGCGGAGCTGGCCCGGCTGCGCAACGAGGTGATCGGCTTCGTGTTCCAGGCGTTCCACCTGCTGCCGCGTACCTCCGCGGTGGAGAACGTGGCGCTCCCGCTGGTCTACCGTGGTCTCGGCGCCCGCAAACGCCGGGCCGCGGCCGCGGAGATGCTGGAGCGCGTCGGTCTCGGCCACCGCCTCACCCACCGGCCGAACCAGATGTCCGGCGGCGAGCAGCAGCGGGTCGCGATCGCCCGCGCGCTGGTCACCGGCCCGTCCGTGCTGCTCGCGGACGAGCCGACCGGCAACCTGGACAGCGCCACCGGCGAGTCCGTGCTGCACCTGCTGGAGACGCTGAACGCGGAGTCCGGCGTGGCGGTCGTGCTGGTCACCCACGATCGGGACGTGGCTGCCCGCGCCCGCCGCCAGATCGCCATGCGCGACGGCCGGGTCGCGTCGGACAGCGCACAGACAGATCAAGAGCCGTCCGGGGGTACGCCGTGAGGCTCGCCGAGGCGTGGCGGGTCGCGCTGGACGCGCTGCGGGCGAACCGGTTGCGCAGCGCGCTGACCATGCTCGGCGTGATCATCGGCGTCGGCGCGGTGGTGGTCCTGGTCGCGATCGGCACCGGTGCGAAGAACGAGGTGGAGGCGCAGGTCGAGGGCCTCGGGTCGAACCTGATGCTGGTGGTCCCGGGCCGGCTCGAGTTCGGCTCCGCGCCCTCGGCCTCCCGCCTGTCGCTGCGGGACGCGGACGCGGTGGCGGAGGTGGTCGGCGACCCGCGCCGGGTGACCGCCACGGTCGCGTCCGGCGAGACGGTCCGGGCTGGCGGGCGCGAGCGGTTCACCACGGTCCAGGGCGTGCTGGCCACCACGCCGGAGGTGTTCGACCGCCCGGTCGGCCGGGGCCGCTACTTCACCGAGTCGGACGTGCGGACCGGCCGCCGGGTGGCGGTGCTGGGCGCGACCGTGGCGCGGGCGCTGTTCCCGGACCGGGACCCGATAGGGCAGCAGGTGACGGTCGCGGGCGTCCGGTTCCGGGTGTCCGGCCTGTTCGCGCCGCTGGGCCAGAGCCTGGGCGTGGACCGGGACGACGAGATCCACATCCCGATCAGCGCGGCGCAGCGGCTGCTCGGCGTGGACCGGGTCGACGGCCTGGCGATCAAGGCACCGGACCGGGAACACATCGACGACCTGCGCGCCCGAGTCGTCGCGGAGCTTTCGCAGCGGCACCCGGACACCGAGTTCAGCGCCGTCACCCAGGAGCAGATCCTGGGCGTGCTCGGCGACATCCTCGGCGTGCTGACCGGCGTGCTGGCCGCGATCGCCGGGATCTCGCTGCTGGTCGGCGGCGTCGGTGTCTCCAACATCATGCTGGTCTCGGTGCGGGAGCGGACCCGGGAGATCGGCCTGCGCAAGGCCGTCGGCGCCCGGCCGCGCGACATCGGCCTGCAGTTCCTGCTGGAGGCGGTGCTGCTCACCACGGTCGGCGGCGTGCTCGGCATGGGGCTGGGCGTGGGCTCGTCGCTGCTGGTCGGCGCGTTGTCCCCGGTTCCGGCCTCGATCACCTGGTGGTCGCTGGCGCTGGCGTTCGGGGTGTCCGCCGCGGTCGGCATCGTCTTCGGCGTGGCGCCGGCCCAGCGGGCCGGGCGGCTGGACCCGGTCGTGGCGCTCCGGAGCGAATAACCCGAGCCGGACATTAACCGCATATGACGCCATAAAACCGGCGTGTCGACTTGACGCGATCACTGTGAGTTTTCAGAAGGTCTCGCGCCGTTAACAGCCGCCCCGTTACCGTACTAATTACACGCGCGTTGCCCGGAGGGGGTGCGCGCTCGGGGTCGATGGGTTGTGAGCGCATGGCCGGAGCATCACACGCAGAGGGCCGGCTGCCGGAGGTCCGTTTCCTCACCGTTGCCGAGGTCGCCACGCTGATGCGGGTGTCCAAGATGACCGTCTACCGGCTCGTGCACAGCAACGAGCTGACCGCCGTCCGGGTGGGCCGATCGTTCCGCGTTCCGGAGCACGCGGTCCACGAATATCTGCGCGGCGCGTTCTCCGAATCGGCCTGACCGGCAGGGTCGCGTTTGTCGCCCAGTCGTGCACGGGTACCCTGGAACGGACTCGGACTCATACTCTCGCTGGCTCGCGCCGGTGCCCGGCCGCTGAAGCCCGGTGCTTGACGCGCTCGCGGGCGTTCCGGTCCACTGTCTCGTCGGTGCCCGGCGTCACGCCCCGTGACCTGCCGAGCCCACAGGATCGCAACAACAACGATTGAAGGGGCTGTCGTATGGGCTCGGTGGTCAAGAAGCGCCGCAAGCGTATGGCCAAGAAGAAGCACCGCAAGCTGCTGCGCAAGACCCGCGTCCAGCGTCGCCGTCTCGGCAAGTAATCCCACGTCGCGCCGGGCCGCTCAGATCAGGGTCCGGCGCAGGGATAACTTGCCCAGCAGGGTCTTACCATGCGGCCACGGAGGCGCTCGTGAGTGATTCGCCGGGGACCGTCGTGGTCACCGGGGTGAGCCGTTTCCTGGGCGCGCACGTGGCCGCGCGCCTCGCGGCCGACCCGCGCATCGGGCAGGTCATCGGGCTCGACCCGGCCGATCCGCCCGCCGCGCTGGCCGACACGCTGCACGGCGTCGAACTGGTGCGGGTCGACCTCCGGTCCGCCGGGTCGGTCCTCGCCGACCTCGACGTCGAAGCGGTCGTCCACCTCGCGATCACCAGCTCGCCGTACGCCATCCAGGGCGGGCGCGGCGCGATGAAGGAACACAACGTCATCGGCGCCATGCAGCTGCTCGCGGCCTGCCAGCAGGCACCGAAACTCCGCAAACTCGTCATCCGGTCGTCGACCGCCGCGTACGGCGCGTCCTTCCGCGACCCGGCCGTCTTCACCGAGGACACCGAGCCGCGCGAGGTCCCCCGCGGCGGCTTCGCCCGCGACATCCTCGACATCGAGGGCTACCTGCGCGGATTCCGCCGCCGTCGCCCCGACGTCATCGGCACCGTGCTCCGCTTCGCGCCGTTCATCGGCTCCCGCGCGGACACGTCGCTGACCCGCTACTTCTCCCAGCCGTTCGTCCCGACCGTGCTCGGCCGCGACGCGCGGCTGCAGTTCGTGCACGTCGACGACGCGCTCGAGGTGCTGCACCGGTCCGTCGTCGAGGACCACCCCGGCACGTTCAACGTGGCCGGCGAGGGCGTGCTCGCGCTCTCCCAGGCGATCCGCCGGGCCGGCCGCGTCGCCGTACCGCTGCCCGAGCCCGGCCTGGCCGGCGCGCTCTCGGCCGCCCGCGCCGCCGGCTTCGGCCAGAGCGGCCTGGACCAGGTCGACCTGTTCGTGCACGGCCGCGTCGTCGACACCACCCGGCTGATCCGCGAGTTCGGCTTCACCCCCCGCTCCACCGCGGCCGCGTTCGACGACTTCATCCAGGCCCACCTCGGCGGCGCACTGGTCTCGCCCGAGCGCCTGGCCACCGCCGAGCACTCGATCCTGGACTCGATCCGCCGGGTGCGCGCCGCCCGCCAGGAGGCCGCATCATGAGCGATCGCGGCGACTTCCTGCCCGGCACCGAGTTCCGCCCGCACGACCCGGCCCCCATGCCCCGCCGCAGCAACGGCCACCACCCTTCCGTCCCCGCCCAGAACGGTTTCCCGCCGGGCACAGCTGCCGGCACCCCCGCCGCAGGCACCCCCGCCGCGGGAGAGGCCACCGCCGACCCGGCCGCGGTCGACCCGGCCGCCACTGGTGAGGCCGCCGCCGGCCCGATCGCGGTTGACCCGGCCGCCGCCGGCCCGACCGCTGGTGAGGCCGCCGCCGGCCCGGCCGCTGGTGAGCCGGCCGCCGCCGGCGCCCCCTTGGCCGACTCGACCGATGCTGAGCCGACCGCCGCCGGCGACGCCAGGACCGGGTCGAGCGCCGACGGTGAGGCCGCAGTCGGCCCGACCTCGGCCGGGGAGACCGCCGTCGACTCGATTGCCGACGGCGAGACCTACGCCACCGATGATGCTTATGCCACGGAAGCGCCCGCGACCGGCGACCCGGACGGCATCGTGGGAGACGTGTGGGACCAGCGGGTGGCCGGCGCGCTCTCCTTCCTGCGCCGCCGGCTCTCCGGGCAGTACGACGTCGACGAGTTCGGGTTCGACGCCGAGCTCACCGACGAGGTCTTCCACCCCCTGCTGAAGCCGCTCTACCGCGAGTGGTTCCGCACCGAGGTGCTGGACGTCGACCACGTGCCCGCCGAGGGCGGCGCGCTGGTGGTCGGCAACCACTCCGGCACGGTCGCCCTGGACGCGCTGATGCTCTCCGTCGCGCTCCGCGACCAGCACCCGCAGGACCGGCACCTGCGCCTGCTCGGCGCCGACCTGATCTTCCGCATGCCGGTCGTCTCCGAGCTGGCCCGCAAGTCCGGCACCACGGTCGCCTGTAATCCGGACGCGGAGCGCCTGCTGCGTACCGGAGAGGTGGTCGGTGTCTTTCCTGAGGGCTTCAAGGGCATCGGCAAGGGCTACTCCCAGCGCTACAAGCTCCAGCGTTTCGGCCGCGGCGGTTTCGTCGCCGCCGCGCTGCGCACCGGCGCGCCGATCGTCCCGGTCGCCATCGTCGGCGCCGAGGAGGCCTACCCGATGCTGGCCGACCTGAAGCCGGTCGCCCGCCTGCTCGGCCTCCCGTTCTTCCCGGTCACCCCCACGTTCCCGGCGCTGGGCCCGCTGGGCCTGGTCCCGCTGCCGAGCAAGTGGCTGATCCAGTTCTGCCCCCCGATCCCGACCGAGCACCTGCGGGATCAGGCCGACGACCCCTTGGTCGTCTACAACCTGGCCGACCAGGTCCGCGAGACCATCCAGCACACGCTCCACACCCTGCTGAAGTCCCGCCCCGACCCCTTCGGCCTCTAGCCCCAAGATCGCCTTCCCGCGCTCCCACCCCCTGCCCTCCGCCCCGCTTTGCTCTGCTTACCGGGGCTCAAGGTTGCGCATATCCGTACCAAACGTGCAGCTCGCGGCGGTAGTGGCGCGCTCCGGCTTCCGCACGCGTTCACGGCGCCACGGAATGACAGCCGGCGGGGCAGACGGTTCGGCATGCCGGGCAAGGGTGACCGGCAACGGGCGCGAAGCCGTTTCGGCCAGATCTGTTGCGCCCGGAGTGCCGCCACCGCTCCAGGGCGCTGAATGCGAAATTTCGGGCGCCAAGCGCCCGTGCCGCAGGACGCGGCGAAGTTCGTGCCAATACGGCCGTGAGCAGAGCCTCGACTCGGGCGCGTCGCAACTTTGACCCCTTGTAAGCAGAGCAAAGTCTGCGCGGGGGTGGGGTGGGAGACCCGGGGCTTGATCTTGCGGAGAGGGAGGGGAGCCACCGACGGGGGCGGTGGTGGGGGAACGGGCGCGGGGGTTGGCCGGCCACGGCGGGACCGGCTCCGATCGGCGGGCCGAAGCGGAGCGCAAGCGGAGTCTTCGGCACGTCGGAGGTTTGCCCGCGGGAGCATGCGGGCCGGACCACGGCGTGAGCGGGAAGATCTGGGTTTTGGGGTTGATGTCGTGAGGGGTGAAGGGCTGCGGGGAGCGGCCGAGGGGGATGTGGGAAAGGCTGGATCTTCGGGGTGGGCTGGGCAGGATGAGGGGATGACGACGCTTGGGGCGGTTTTCGTGCCGCAGTGGGAGCCGGAACGGCTGAGAGGTGTGGCACGGGCCGCGGAGGAGGCGGGGCTGGAGGAGCTGTGGTTGTGGGAGGACTGCTTCTTCGAGAGCGGGACCACGAGTGCGGCGGCGGCGCTGGCCTGGACGGAGCGGTTGAGGGTGGTGGTCGGGCTGCTGCCGGCGCCGTTGCGGAACGTGGCGCTGACCGCGATGGAGGCGGCGAATCTGGAGCGGATGTTCCCGGGGCGGTCGATGCTCGGCATCGGGCACGGCGTGCAGGACTGGATGGGGCAGGTGGGCGCGCGGGCGGAGTCGCCGGTGACGTTGATGCGGGAGTACACGGTGGCGTTGCGCGCGCTGCTCGACGGGGAGCGGGTCACCACGGACGGGCGGTACGTGAAGCTGGACGGCGTGGAGCTGGAGTGGAAGCCGAAGGGGCCGTTGCCGCTGCTGGTGGGCGCGTCGGGGCCGCGGTCGCTGCGGCTGTGCGGCGAGGTCGGGGACGTGACGATTCTGTCCGGCGGGACCACGCCGGAGGAGACCCGGCGGGCGAAGGCACTGGTCGAGGAGGGGCGGGCGACGGCGGGGCGGGACCCGGCGCACCGGCTGGCGGTGTACGTGCCGGCCGCGACCGGCGACGATCACGCGGAGCGGCTGGCCCGCTGGCACGCGTCGTGGGGGATGACGGACCCGGTGGAGGACATCTCGGTGAGCGGCGACGCGGCCACGATCGCGGCGGGGCTGCGGCGGTGGGTGGACGCGGGCGCGGACACGATCGTGCTGCAGCCGACCGCGGACGAGCCGGATCCTGAGGGGTTCGTCCGGTTCGTGGCGCGGGAGGTCCGGCCGCTGCTCAGCTGATCGCGCGCAGCGGCAGCGTGTGCCAGACGATGTCGGTGTCCGCGCCGGTGGACCACCAGAGCACGCCGTTGCGGGTCTGGATCATGCCGACGCCGTCCGCGACGCGCACGGTCTGCTGCTTCGTGATGTCGTAGACGTAGAGGATCTGGCTGCTGGTCGGGATCGTGTCCGGGCCGGCCTCGGTGAGCACCTCGAACCGGTCGAGCACGCCCACGTCGGTGACCGCGGCCATCGCGGCGCCACCGGCCATCCGGCGGCGGTCGGCGCCGTCGGGGCGCATCAGGTCGGTCCGGGCCGGGCCGTCCGCGGAGACGACCAGCACCCGGCACCAGGTGCTGCCGCAGGTGACCAGCTCGGTGCCGGTGGCGGGGACGGTCAGCTCGCGGTGGTTCTTCCAGTCCCGCAACCGGGGCAGCGCGGCCGCGCCGCTCTCCGCGCTGACCAGCCACGGGAATGCGGACATCGCCCAGGCGCCGTCCTCGCTGCCGGTGGTGACCGTGCCGCCGGCCAGCGGCACGGACCGGATCAGCGTGGCCGCCTCGGTGGTGGCCGCGACCTCGGCCCAGTAGAGCGCGCCGTCCGCGATCAGCATGTCGAACTCGGAGTTGAAGAAGACCACGTCGCCGGTGTCGGCGGTGAGCCGCCGGGGTGCGCCGTCCGGCAGTGCCATCGCCCACATCTCGGTGCGGGTGACGCCGTCGTCGCCGGACATCGACTCCGCCCAGGCCAGCTCCGCGCCGTCGGTGGCGAAGCCGCCGAACTGCGGCGACGAGGAGTAGGGGAGACGGCGGAGCTCGCGCAGCGTGCCGTCGCCGGTGCGGCGCAGCAGCCGGACCGAGGCGCCGTCCGGGCTGGGCGCGGTGCCGATCGCGGTGGTCCGGTCGAGGAAGTACGCCGGGGCGAACGCGGGCCCGTCCGGCACGTTGCCGGGGAACTCGCCGAGCGGCACGCCCGGCCACGCCTCGGCCGGGCCGACCGGGCCGGTCTGCACCGTGTTCTTTGCCTGGTCCGCGTCGTTCGGCAGGACGATCAGGACGACGGTGGCGATCAGCGCCGCCGCCAGCCCGAGGCGGTGCCGTAGTGCTCCCACCGTCACCGGGCCGCCCGGCGGCGGACGGCCATGGTCAGCACGGCGCCCGCGGCCACGCCGGTGGCGATCGCGACCGGCACCGCTATCCTGGCGGCCTTGCGCGCGGTGCGGAAGTCGCGGATCTGCCAGCCCTTCGCGCGGGCCATGCGGCGCAGCGCGGCGTCCGGGTTGATCGCGACGGCGCTGCCCACGCAGGTCAGCATCGGCAGGTCGTTGGCCGAGTCGCTGTAGGCGGCGCACCGCCGCAGGTCCAGGCCCTCGACCACGGCCAGCTGCCGGACCGCGACCGCCTTCGCCGCGCCGTGCATCAGGTCGCCGACCAGTCTGCCGGTGTACGCCCCGTCGGACACCTCCGCGACCGTGCCGATCGCGCCGGTCAGCCCGAGCCGCTGCGCGATGACCCGCCCTATCTCGATCGGGGCGGCGGTGACCAGCCAGACGCGCTGGCCGTCGTCCAGGTGGGTCTGGGCGAGCGCGTGCGTGCCGGGCCAGATCCGGACCGCCATCAGCTCGTCGAAGATCTCCTCGGCGAGGCGCTCGACCTCCTCGACCTTCCAGCCGCGGAAGAACGCCAGCGCGATGTCGCGCGCGCCGGAGATGTGCCCGGTGTGCTCGCTGACCAGCCGGAAACGGGCCTGCTGCCAGGCGAACCGGGCGACGTCGCGGGCCGTGAAGTAGCGGCGGGCGGCGAGGCCGCGCGCGAACCAGTACAGCGAGGCGCCCTGCATCAGCGTGTTGTCCAGGTCGAAGAACGCGGCCGCGCCCGGGTCCGGTTTCGCGATGAGCGCCGCTTCCAGGTCGGTCGAGACCCAGCCCGCGGTGTGACCTTGCGCGTCCGTGCTCACGGTCACCTTGCGAATGCGGGGCACCGGGATCTCCCTTCCCTTGGGCATCGGAGCGATCGCTCACGCGAGCGTAGCCGTCGCGCCGAGCGGAGTGCGCGGATCCCGGGGGTGAACTACGCGCGGGCCGCCCGACCAGGTGGTCGGGCGGCCCGCGTGCGTGTTTCCGGTGGTGCGGTCAGCCGCCGAGCAGGCCGCCGAGCAGGTCCTGGAGCATGTTGCTCTCCGGGGTGGGGCTCGGCTCCGGCTCGGGCACGACCGGCTGCGGCAGCTCGGTGACCGGCTCGGACACCTTGCCGGGCGTGGCGGTGCCGGCCGGCGGGGCCGGGGTGGCGGTGGCCGCGGGCACGGTCGCACCCGGGCCGGCCGGTGTGCCGGTGGCGGGCGTGCCGCCGTCCGGCTGCCGGTCGGCGACCTGGTCCTGCGCGCGCTGGCCGCTGTTGCCGTGCACGGGCGCGCCGTCGCCCCGGAGAGCGTGTCGAGGAAGCCGCCGATCTGGCGCCGCTGGCCGTTGACGAGCCGGCCCTTGTCCTCGTCCGAGCCGGCGAGCGCCAGCTGGGCCCGTTCGGTCTGCCGCTTCACGGTGTAGAGCGCGTCGCCCGGATTCGCGTCCGAGCTGGCGGCGGACATGCCGGACAGTGCGACCGCGCCGGCGATGACGCCGACCACGACCGCGCCGCGGGCACGCAGCCGGCGTCCGGCGGCGTCCGCCGCGGTGCCGGCCTGGAGCAGGCGGGCGACCGGTGTGCGCGCGTCGCCGGTCTCGTGACCGATGCCCTCGCGTTCGGCGGTCGCCACCAGCATGGCCCGGAGCCCGGTCCGGAAGTCGGCATCGATCTCGGCGCCCGGCGTGACGCCGGTGAGCCCGTGGCCGAGCGCCACCAGCTCGGCGAGCTGTTCATCCGAGCGTGAGCGGCCGTGGTGGCGGGGACCCCCGTCCGCTTCGTCCAGGAGCTGGGCGAAGCGTTCGGCACGGCGACGATCGAAGATGACGTTTCTCACCGGGGCACCTCCCTTCAGTCGTCGCGGGAACCCGGACGGCGAAGGTGCCGTCCAGGGCGACCGCGATGCGGGAAGATGCCAGAACCACCATGGGTCGCACCGGGACAAACGGGCCACGGGCACGACCGGTTACGGGACGATTCGCGGGAACAGGTCAGGGCTGGAACCCGTCCGGCAGGAGCCGCGCCAGCGTGCGCACCGCCCGGTACTGCAGCGCCTTGATCGCGCCCTCGTTCTTGCCCATCGCCTGTGCGGTCTCCGCGACCGAGAAGCCCTGGAGGAACCGGAGCACGATGCACTCCTGCTGCTCCGGGTTGAGCTGTTTCACGGCGGTGAGCAGCGCCACGTTGGTGATGTGGTCGACGACGGCCGCCTCCGGGCTGCCCTCCGGCCCGCGGTCCTCGCGGTCGGCGTCGAGCACGTCGCCGGTGGTGACCTCGAGCCGGTACCGCCCGGACTTGAAGTGGTCGGCGACCAGGTTGCGGGCGATCGTGACCAGCCAGGCGCCGAGGTCGCGGCCCTGCCAGGTGAAGCTGCCGATCCGCTTGAGCGCGCGCAGGAACGTGTCCGACGTCAGGTCCTCGGCGAGCTGCCGGTTGCCGACCCGGAAGTAGATGAAACGGAAGACCGTGTCCACATAGCGGTCGTAGATCAGCCCGAACGCCTCGGACTCGCCGGCCTGGGCGCGTTCGACCAGCCCCCACACCTCCGCGGCCGCGTCCGACGGGTCCGGCCGCGACGGGCGCTGCGGCGCCTCCGGCGGGGCGGGCGCGCCGGTGACCGGCAGCGGAGCCGTGTCCGTGGTGCGCTGCTCCGGCGGGGCCGGCTTGACCTTCGCGCCGACGCGGGCGCCGTTGGTGGGCGTGCCGGTGCGGGGCGGGGTCTGATTGGGGGCCTGGTTCGGCGGCCGGTTCCGGGTGCGCTCGCTGCCGGTGCTTTCCGCGCGAATCAGGACGGTCATTTCCTTCACTGAGTCACGGAGCTGGTGGAGGCCGTCATTGAGCGCGTGTCGCGCCGAAAAGACAAACCCGTTGGCGTACGTCACTGGGCCTCCTCCGCGCAGCCTCTTACTGAGGGCATATCGGCGCATCCGGCGGGTAAGGGGGGTCGGTGAGCCAGGAGCGGACACGCACCCGTGAGGTGCAGTTGCGGTGCAAGATCGGGCACAACGGCCTCCTCGGGGTGAGGGGTGTCAACTCATAACAAAAGGGGTGAGTCGACCCTTTGAGATGATAGGGCCTGCCTCACCCACACGTGTGGAGTCCGTTACATAGAGCAGGAGTATTTCGCGGAAACCGCACTTCCGTGTCGCACACCGTGTGCGTCACGGCAAACGATACGTGTGGTGACTAGGCGCTTACCTGGGGCGATTCCCCGACACGCCCGGATGCACTTGCAGGCAGACACGCCGTAACCGGTGTCCACCGGGGGTCACGGCCGCCGCGTTCTGGCAGACTCGTTCACCGTGCAGGCGGACACGGAACCCAGACTCACGCTCATCACCCGGCCCGGGTGCCACCTGTGTCAGGTGGCCAAGGAAGCGGTCGACCGGGTGGTCGCCGCGACCGGCGACCGGTACCGCGAGATCGACGTCGAAAGCGACCTTGAGCTGGAGCGGGAGTACGGTGAGCGCGTCCCCGTCATCCTGCTGGACGGACGGGAGCACGGCTACTGGCGGGTGGAGGAACAGCGCCTTCTGGCGGATCTGGCACAGCCCCGCTGAGCGCTAGAGTGCCTCGGATGGGCACTCGCACACACCTCGTCTGGGACTGGAACGGCACGCTCCTCAACGACCTGCAACTTGTCGTCACGGCGACGAACGCGGCGTTCGCGAGCGTCGCCGGTCCCGCCGTCACGCCGGACGAGCACCGCCGCAACTTCCGCCGTCCGGTTTCGGAGTACTACGCGACCGTGCTCGGCCGGGCCGTCGACACCGACGAGTTCGGCGTGCTCGACGGCATCTTCCACGACGCGTACCGGGACGGCCTGACCTCGGTCGCGCTGGCCACGGACGCCGCCGACGCGATGCGCGAGTGGGGCACGGACCAGTCGCTGCTGTCCATGTGGTTCCACAGCGAACTCGTGCCCACCATCGCGCGGTACGGCCTGACCTCGCACTTCCGCCGCGTCGCCGGCCTGCCCGGCACGATCGGCGGCGACCTCAAGGCCGGCTACCTGGCCCGCCACCTGGCCGAGCTCGGCGTGGACGGCGCGGACACCGTGCTGATCGGCGACTCGCTCGACGACGCGGACGCGGCCCACTCCGTCGGCGGCGCCGCCGTGCTCTACACCGGCGGCTTCACCGACCCGGAACGGCTGCGCGCCTCCGGTCTCCCGGTCGCGGACACGCTGTCCGAGGCCGTGCGGATCGCGAAGACGCTCTAGCCGCGCAGGTAGGTCAGCACCGCCAGCACCCGGCGGTGCTGCTCCTCGTCCGGCGGCAATTGCAGCTTGGTGAAGATGTTGCGCACGTGCTTCTCCACCGCGCCGTCGCTGACCACCAGCTTCCGGGCGATCGCGGTGTTCGACCGGCCCTCGGCCATCAGCCCGAGCACCTCCCGCTCGCGCGGCGTCAGCTCACGCAGCGGATCGTCCCGGCGGCGCCGCGCGAACAGCTGGGCGACCACCTCCGGGTCCAGCACGGTGCCGCCGTTCGCGACCCGGGTGACGCCGTCCAGGAAGTCCGCGACCGCGGCCACCCGGTCCTTGAGCAGGTAGCCGATCGCGCCCACCCGGTCCGCCAGCAGATCGTCCGCATAGGACACCTCGACGTACTGGGACAGGACCAGGATCGGCGTGCCCGGCACCAGCGACCGCGCCTGCACGGACGCGCGCAGCCCCTCGTCCGTGTGCGACGGCGGCATCCGCACGTCGACGATCGAGACGTCCGGCCGGTGCGCGCCGACCGCCTCGACCAGCGCGGGCCCGGAGTCGACGGCCGCGACCACCTCGTGCCCGTGCTCGGTCAGCAGCCGGATGAGACCTTCCCGCAACAGCACCGCATCTTCGGCGATCACGACACGCATGGCCCCGTGTCTAGCACGGCAGGTCGACCCGCAACTCCGTCGGCCCGCCCATCGGGCTGTCGATGCGCAGCGTCCCGCCGGCCGCCTGCACCCGGTCGGCCAGCCCGGCCAGGCCGTGTCCCTTCGCCGTGTGCGCGCCGCCGGCGCCGTTGTCCAGCACCGAGATGCCGACCCGGCCCTCCACGTGCGCCACGGTCACCCAGCACTCGGTGGCGTTGCTGTGCTTGTTCACGTTGGTCAGCGCCTCGGCCGCCACGAAGTAGGCCGCGTTCTCCACGGCCGGGTCCAGCCGCCCGCCCGGCGTGCCAAGATCAGGATCAACTGCCAGCTCCACGGGTACGGACGAGCGCCCGGCCAGCGCGGCGAGCGCGCTCGGCAGCCCCCGGTCCGCGAGCACCGGCGGCGCGATGCCCCGCGACAGCGCGCGCAGCTCGTTGAGCGTGTCCACGGTGTGCACCAGCGCCTCGTCGAGCGTGGCCTTCGCGGCCGCCGGGTCCGTCTCCAGCTGCTGCTGCGCGCGGCCCAGGTCCATGGCCAGCCGGACCAGGCGCTGCTGCGGGCCGTCGTGGATGTCCCGCTCCAGCCGGCGCAGCGCGTGCGCCTCCGCCGAGACCGCGGCCCGCCGCTGCCCCTCCAGCGTGGTGATCCGGGTCTGGATCACCGCCACGCTGTTGAGCAGCGCCCGCCCGGTGGTGGCGCTGAGCAGCGCGGCCCCGCGGACCACCAGCGGCAGCGTGACCACGAAGAAGATGCCGAGCGCGGTGTAGACCGCGATCCGCGAGCCGCTGGTGTCCGGCAGGCCGAGCAGCTCCGGCAGGTCGGTGTTGTCCGGTTCGTAGGGCAGCGTCCAGTCCCACATCCAGTACGTGATGCCGGCGAGCGCGCCGCACCACCAGACCAGCGTGAACATGAACGAGATGATCGAGATGGGCAGCATCAGCAGCGCGTGCGCGAAGTCGAGCCAGGACTGGGCGTCCAGGATCGGCGCGAACACCTTGCTCCAGAGCCCGCCGTTCTCCTTCGCCCGCCGGTACGACGGCCGGATGTACTCCGCGCGCAGCACGCTCGGGATGCGCAGCCGTTCCAGATCGGCCAGCCCGCGGGCGATCAGCAGGCCGCCCGCCAGGATCGGCAGCCCGATCACGGTCACCGACAGCCCGGCACCGAGCGTGACGGTGACGAGCGTCAGGACGAAGCCGATCAGCCCGAGGGGGAGACCGATCAGGACGTATCCGGAATCGATCAACAATTGCCGCATCGGGGTCGGCGACGCGGTCTCCGATTCGGCGGGGAGCGTGGTCATGGCGAAAACGCTATGCCTTCACCGGGAACGTATCCGATCCCGTCCGCCAGCCTCTTCGTAGTAGGGCTCTCCCTACCGCCCCATGGTGCGCTTACGCGTTATTTGCAGCATAAAAGCCATTTGGCGCATACTGATGTCCGGGAACGCGAGGGGCCGATCTCAGGGCGCGCCCCGGTGGAGACGGAGGGCTTCGGTGAACCGACGAAGCCCGGTGAATTCGCTAGCATGGACGGCGGCCGGTTGTCCACTGCTTGGGTCAAGATCGCGATTTGTGCACGCCTTCACAAGCGCCTACATTGTTAGCTCTACACGCCCCGTCAGGGCAGCCGGTAACGGCGGGTGTCGAGGGGCTTCCACAACGACTGATCCGCGGGATCGGTCGAGGATCGCGACGTCGGCACGGAGTCACATGAGCCAGCACCCACCGCCAGGCACGCCCGGCCACACCGGAGCCGTCCCAGTGCTACCCGACCTCCCCGAGGCCACGGTCGCCCGACTGCCGGAATACCTCCGCGCGTTACACAACCTGGCGGAAGCGGGGCACGAGACCGTCTCCAGCGAAGAACTCGCCACCGCGGCCGGCGTCAACTCCGCCAAGCTCCGCAAGGACCTCTCGCACCTCGGGTCGTACGGCACCCGCGGCGTCGGCTACGACGTGGCGCTGCTCGTCGACCAGATCGAGTACGTGCTCGGCCTCAACCAGCGGCGCTCCGTCGTGCTCGTCGGACTGGGAAACCTCGGCCACGCACTCGCCGGATATGCCGGGTTCGCCAGCCGCGGCTTCCGCATCGCCGCGCTCTTCGACGTCGACGACGAGATCGTCGGCCAGCGCATCCACGGCCTGATCGTGCGCCACCTCGACGAACTCCCGCTGGTCGCCGCGGAGGACCCGATCGCGATCGGCGTCATCGCCACACCCGCGGACGGCGCCCAGAGCGTAGCGGACCTCCTGGTGGCCGCCGGCGTCACGGGCATCCTCAACTTCGCCCCCTGCGTGCTCAGCGTCCCCGGGGGCGTCGACGTGCGGAAGGTGGACCTGGCCATCGAGCTCCAGATCCTCTCCTTCCACCAGCACCGCAAGTCGAACGCGGCCGGCGCGGCCGCGCTCACCGCCCTGCCCGGCGGCCTGACCGGGACGGGAACACACCATTCCACCGACGCTGCGGAGGCGGTCGGATCGTGAAACTCCTCGTCGTCGGCGCTTCGTACCGCACCAGCCCGGTCCCGGTGCTGGAGCGGCTCGCGACAGCGCCCGCGGACCTGCCCGGCATGCTGCAACGGCTGATCGCCCAGCCGTACGTGGGCGAGGCCGTCGTGCTCTCCACCTGCAACCGGGTGGAGATCTACGCGGCAGTCTCCGGGTTCCACGGCGGCCTCGGCGACATCTGCGCCGTGCTCGCCGCGCAGGCCGGCTTCGACGTCCCCGCGGAACTGGCGAGTCACCTCTACGTGCACTTCGACGGCGACGCCGTCGAGCACACGTTCAAGGTCGCGGCCGGGCTCGACTCCATGGTCATCGGCGAGCCGCAGATCCTCGGCCAGCTCCGCGACGCCTACCACTCCGCCACCGAGGCGGACACCGCCGGCCGGCTGCTGCACGAGCTGATGCAGCAGGGCCTGCGCGTCGGCAAGCGCGCCCACGCGGAGACCGGCATCGACCGGGCCGGCCAGAGCGTCGTCACCGCCGCGCTCGAGGTCGCCGCCGAACACCTGCCCGGCGGGCTCGACGGCCGCCCCGCGCTGGTCATCGGCGCGGGCGCGATGGGCGCGCTCTCCGTCGCCACGCTCAGCCGCGCCGGCATCGGCCCGCTGCACGTCACCAACCGCAACACCGAGCGGGCCGCACGGCTCGCCGAGGCGTACGGCGCCCACCCGGTCGACTACCGGGACATCGCCGGCGCGCTCCGCGAGGCCGACCTCGTCGTCACCGCCACCGCCTCCCAGTCGCCCGTCCTCACCCGCGAGCTGCTCGCCGACGCCACCGCCGCGCGCGCCGGCCGGGACCCGCTGGTCGTGCTCGACCTCGCGCTGCCCCGCGACGTCGCACCGGACGCGGCCGGCCTTCCCGGCGTGGTCGTGCTCGACATCGACCGGCTCGCCGAGTCCCGCCGCGACCACCCCGCCTCCGCGGACACCATCGCGGTCGAGAACATCGTCGCCGGCGAGGTCGAGAGCTTCCTCGGCTGGCTGCGCGGCAAGGACGTGGCGCCGACCGTCGCCGCCCTGCGCGGCCGCGCCGACGACGTGCTCACCGCGGAACTGCGCCGCCTCAACCAGCGCCGCCCCGAATTCACCGACGAGCAGCGCGCGGACGTCGCCCGCACCCTGCACCGCGTCGTCCAGCAGCTGCTGCACTCGCCGACGGTCCGCGTCCGGCAGCTCGCCCAGACCCCCGGCGGAGACCAGTACGCGGCACTGCTGCGCGAGCTCTTCGACCTGGACATCCCGCAGGCGACCCACGCCAACGCCGTACCCGAGATCGGAGGGGAAGCGTGACCATCTCCCAGCGCCAGGGCACGACGGGAGTCCCGCTACGCCTGGGCACCCGGGGCAGCGCGCTCGCGCTCGCCCAGTCCCAGCGCGTCGCGACCGCGCTCACCGAGGCCACCGGCCGCCCGGTCGAGCTCGTCCGCATCGTCACCAGCGGCGACACCTCCGCCGCGCCCGTGCAGACGCTCGGCGTCGGCGTGTTCGTCTCCGCACTGCGCGACGCGCTGTCCGCCAAGGACATCGACTTCGCGGTGCACAGCTACAAGGACCTGCCGACCGCGCCCGCGCCCGGACTGCACATCGCGGCCGTACCCCGCCGTGAGGACCCGCGCGACGCGCTCATCGCCCGCGGCGGGCTGCGGCTGACCGAGCTTCCCCCCGGAGCCCGGATCGGCACCGGCGCGCTGCGCCGCATCGCCCAGCTCAACGCGCTCGGCCTCCAGTTCGAGGTCATCCCGATCCGCGGCAACATCGACACCCGGATCTCCCGGGTCGTCGGCCCGCACGCGGACCTGGACGCGGTCATCCTCGCCCGCGCCGGCCTGGCCCGCCTCGGCCGCACCGGCGAGATCGCCGAGACACTCGACCCGATGCTGATGCTGCCCGCGCCCGCCCAGGGCGCGCTCGCCGTCGAGTGCCGGGCCGACGACAGCGACATGGTCGACCTGCTCGCCACGCTCGACGACCCGGCCACCCGCGCCGTGGTCGCGGCCGAGCGGTCACTGCTCGCCACGCTGGAGGCGGGCTGCAGCGCACCCGTCGGCGCGTACGCGGAGCTCGCCGAGGGCGACGACGGCGACGAGATCTACCTGCGCGGCGCCGTGATCGCCACGGACGGCGCGCACGACGTACGCCTGTCCCGCACCGGCCGGCCCGCCGACGCCGTCGAGATCGGCAAGGCGCTCGCCGCCGACCTGCTGGACGCGGGCGCCGCCGGACTCTGGTCGGCCGCCACGCTGAGCCCGGCCGGGGCCGCGCCCCGGAACCCCGCCCAGCCCCCGAATGGCACGACTCCGAATGCCTCACCGCGGACCGCGGAAGCACATGTAACTGGGAGCACTGAATGACCCGCACCCGTAAAGCCGTAGGCCACATCGCGTTCGTCGGGGCCGGCCCCGGTGACCCAGGCCTGCTGACCCGTCGTGCGCACGACGCCGTCGTCGACGCGGACCAGGTGATCTACGACCGGGGTCTCCCGGACACGCTGATCGAGGTTTTGAAGGCGCAGGCCGGCGAGGACGCCCAGTTCACGCCCGCCGAGGGCGCCCCCGGGGACGTGGCGAAGGTGCTGCTCTCCGCCGCCCGCTCCGGACTGCACGCGGTGCACCTGGTCGCGGGCGACCCGTTCGGCCACGAGACCGTGGTCGAGGCGGTGCAGGCGGTCGCGCGTACCGCCGCGCACTTCGAGGTCGTGCCCGGCATCGGCCAGGCGGCCGGCGTCGCCACCTACGCCGGCGTGCCGCTGCCCGGCGTGCGCACCGCCGGCGACGTCGACGACGTCACCACGCTCGACTTCGAGGCGCTCGCCGCCGCGCTCGGCCGCGGCTCGATCTCGCTCGCGGTCGACGCGGGCGACCTCGCCGCGGTCCGCGACGGCCTGCTCGCCGGCGGCGTCGACGGCACCACACCGGTCGGCGTGACCGGCGACGGCACCGGCGACACCCAGCACACCACCACCTCGTCCGTCGACTCGTTCGTCGCGGCCGCGCTCGGCTTCACCGGCCGCGTCGTGCTCACGCTCGGCGAGGGCGTCTCCGAGCGCGACAAGCTCAGCTGGTGGGAGAACCGCCCGCTGTACGGCTGGAAGGTCCTCGTCCCGCGCACCAAGGAGCAGGCCGGCGTGATGAGCGCGCGGCTGCGGGCCTACGGCGCGATCCCGTGCGAGGTGCCGACCATCGCGGTCGAGCCGCCGCGCACGCCCGCCCAGATGGAGCGCGCGATCAAGGGCCTCGTCGACGGCCGGTACGCCTGGGTCGTCTTCACCTCGGTCAACGCGGTCCGCGCGGTCTGGGAGAAGTTCGGCGAGCACGGCCTGGACGCGCGCCACTTCGGCGGCGTCAAGATCGCGTGCATCGGCGAGGCCACCGCGGAGGCGGTGCGCGCGTTCGGCATCCAGCCCGAGCTGATCCCGGCCGGCGAGCAGTCCTCCGAGGGACTGCTGGCCGAGTTCTCGCCGCACGACGAGATCCTCGACCCGGTGGGCCGCGTCCTGCTGCCGCGCGCCGACATCGCCACCGAGACGCTCGCGGCCGGCCTGGTCGAGCGCGGCTGGGAGGTCGACGACGTGACCGCGTACCGGACCGTCCGGGCCGCCCCGCCGCCCGCCGACATCCGCGACGCGATCAAGTCCGGCGGCTTCGACGCGGTGCTCTTCACCTCGTCCTCCACCGTCCGGAACCTGGTCGGCATCGCCGGCAAGCCGCACCAGCGCACCGTCGTCGCGGTCATCGGCCCGAAGACCGCGGAGACCGCGACCGAGTTCGGCCTGCGCGTCGACGTCCAGCCGCCGCACGCCTCCGTTCCCGACCTGGTGGAGGCGCTCGCCGGGTACGCCGTCGAGCTGCGCGAGAAGCTGGCCGCCATGCCGGCCAAGCAGCGCCGCGGCTCGAAGGTCCAGGGCCCGACCGCGCTCCGGTTCCGGTAGTCCGCTCGTAGCCACGGAAGGCTGACCATGTCCTACCCCGACGTCCGCCCCCGGCGTCTCCGTCGTACCCCGGCCCTGCGCCGGCTGGTCGAGGAGACCCGGGTGGCGCCGGCCCAGCTGATCCTGCCGATGTTCGTGAAGGAGGGCCTCACCGCGCCGCGACCGATCACGTCGATGCCCGGCGTGGTCCAGCACTCCCGCGACTCGCTGCGCAAGGCCGTGGTCGAGGCCGTGCAGGCCGGCGTCGGCGGCGTGATGCTCTTCGGCGTGCCGGAGCGCAAGGACGAGACCGGCTCCGGCGGCATCGACCCGGACGGCATCCTCAACGTGGCGCTGCGCGACGTCCACGCCGAGGTCGGCGACGCCACGGTCATCATGAGCGACGTCTGCCTGGACGAGTTCACCTCGCACGGGCACTGCGGCGTGCTGGCCGCGGACGGCACCGTCGACAACGACGCCACCCTGGAGGCGTACGCGCAGATGGCCGTGGCCCAGGCCGCGGCCGGCGCGGGCGTGCTCGGCCCGTCCGGGATGATGGACGGCCAGGTCGGCGTCATCCGCAAGGCGCTGGACGCGGCAGGCTACGCCGACCGCGCGATCCTCGCCTACGCCGTGAAGTACGCGTCCTCGTTCTTCGGCCCGTTCCGCGAGGCCGTCGAGTCCGCGCTGGAGGGCGACCGCCGCACCTACCAGCAGAACCCCGCGAACCTGCGGGAATCGCTGCGCGAGGTCTCGCTGGACGTGGCCGAGGGCGCCGACATGGTCATGGTCAAGCCCGCGCTGCCCTACCTCGACGTGCTCACCCGGGTCGCGGACGCCGTGGACGTGCCCGTCGTCGCGTACCAGATCAGCGGTGAGTACTCGATGGTCGAGGCCGCCGCCGCGCAGGGCTGGATCAACCGCGAGGCCGCGATCCTGGAGACGCTGACCTCGATCCACCGCGCCGGCGCCCAGATGATCCTGACCTACTGGGCCGTCGAGGCCGCCGCCCTCCTGCGCCGGCGCTACTGAGCAGCACGGATATGGGGACAAGTCCCGCCAGGACTTGTCCCCATACTCAGATAATCTTTATATTTGCCGTATGGCGAAGGCAATGCGGGAACCGACCTTCTGGATCCTGACCGCACTGGTCGACCAGGCACGTCACGGCTACGGAATCATCCGCGAGGTCACCGCCCTCTCCGACGCATCCGTCACGCTCCAGGCAGGCACCCTCTACGCCGCCCTGGACCGCCTCGCCGCCGAGGGCCTGGTCGAGATCGACCGCGAGGAGACCGTCGACGGACGCCCCCGCCGCTACTACCGCCTCACCGACGACGGCGCCACCGCCCTCGCCACCGAGACCACCCGCCTCACCCGCAACGCCGACACCGCCGCCGCCCGCCTCCGCACCCGCCGCCCCGGCCTCGCCCTCGGCTTCACCACCCCCTGAACACCCCTCGTTCCCCGGCGCCGCCTCCGCTCCACGGGCACCTCTCTGTTCCACGAGCGCCCTTCCGCTCCGTGCGCCCCCTCGCTCCACGGCCGGCCTCGCTCGCCTGGCCGCCCGCCCTCGCCTGGCCGTACCCCATCGCCAGTTCCGCGGTCTGCCACCCGCTTTCCACCGCGCTGTGCCCTTCGACGCGCCGACCGATCAGGCCGCCGTCGAGGCCCGGCTCCCGCCCCACCGCACTCACCGCCCTGCCCCCAAGGCCGCGGTGACCCCGCCCAGCCCATATCCGCACCCGTCGGCGTGACCGATTGCGCACCCATTTACCGTGACCGATCACGCCGCTTTTCGTCACTCAAGGTCACATCTTCTCCTGGTTCGCCTCCCCTCCGCTCGCCCACCTTTGCTCTGCTTACCTGTGCGGCCGCTCGGGCTCGCGCGGCCTCTACCACGGCTTTTGCGTGCTTCGGCCCGAGGTAAGCAGAGCAAAGGCGGGTGGGGGCGGGATGTGTGGGTGGGGGTTACGGATGGTGATGGAGG
>NZ_JNXY01000041.1 GCF_000717135.1 Catenuloplanes japonicus | reverse complement strand
CCTCTAGCCAGGCTCCTATAAAGTCACCACCCGCCCACACCGGCACGTGCACCCCACGGGCCCCGTGCCGGCACAGCCGACAGATCGCTCAAAGACCCGCAGTCAGCCAGCGGACGAGTCAAACCCACCGGCACGGGACCCACCACCAATACTTACTGCCAGCGGAGTCTTCGGCTCGCCGGAGGTTGGCCCGCGGGAGCGGCGCTGCTGGACCACGCTGGAAGCGGGAAAATCATGATCGTGGGGTCTGGGGCTCGGGCCCCAGGGAAGCAGAGCGCCAGCGGGAGCAAACGGGCTGGACCACGCTGGAAGCGGGAATATTTGTTTTACGAAATTCGCCGTGAATCGGGGACTTTGCCGAATGAATCGACAAATGCGGCAACGGCCGGTGTGAGCTGCGTCGCATTGGACGTCCTCGTAGGCTCCTGGCGGCTTCTACAACTGTCTAGAGGGAAACACCAGTACACGTCGGCCTGAACGTGCCGGCAGAGGAGAGGTATCGCGGTGGCGAGCGAGCGTCGTAGGTTCCCGATCTGGGCGCGCATCGTCCTCGTGGTTGCCGTGGTGCTGGTGGTGGCGAGCGGGGGCGTGGTGATCGGCGCACATGTGCTGGTCAGCAAGGCAACGAATTCGATCACGCAGACCACGCTGCTCGAGGGCGAGGCCAGCGCGGCCGAGGGGCCGCAGGGCAACAACATCGAGGGCGCGGTCAACCTGCTGCTGGTCGGCATCGACGCGCGCGGCGACGGTGGCGGGAGCGACGGCGATTCGGTCCGGTCGGACACGATCATCGTCCTGCACATCCCGGAGTCGCACGATCAGGCCTACCTGATCTCGCTGCCGCGTGACTGGCTGGTCGACATCCCGGCCTACGAGAAGAACGGTTTCCCGGGGATCAGCGACAAGATCAACACCGCCTTCTCCGCAGGGTACGAGGGTGAGGGCACCCACCTGGAGAAGCTCGGCCGGGGCATGGACCTGCTGTCCACCACGATCAACAAGGCGACCGGCATCAAGTTCAACGGTGCCGCGATCATCGACTTCGAGGGCTTCTCCAGCGTCATCCACGCGCTCGGCGGCGTGGACATGTGCGTCGACCAGGAGGCCGAGTCCGCGCACCTGGGCGTGGACAAGGACGGCAAGCTGGTGCAGGGGTGGTACTCCGAGTGGGGCGGCATCCAGCTCCAGCCCGGCGTCACTCCGTTCGTGCACAAGACCGGGTGCCGGAAGATGACCTCCACCGAGGCGCTGGACTACGCACGCATCCGCAAGAGCCTGCCGAACGGCGACTACGACCGCCAGCGCCACCAGCAGCAGCTGATCAAGGCGATCGTCACGCAGGCGACGTCCACCGGCGTGCTGACCGACCTCGGCAAGCTGAACAAGGTGGTCGAGTCCGCGGGCGACGCGTTCATCCTGGACACCCGCGGCACCCCGATCATCGACTACCTCTTCACGTTCCGGAACGTGACCTCGAACGACCTGACACTGATCAAGACGAACTCCGGCGTGGTCAACACGCGCATCATCAACAACACCTCGTTCGAGGACCTGAGCCCGCTGTCGCTGGAGATGCTGAAGGCCGCCCAGGAGGGCACACTCGGCACGTTCCTCACCGCCCACCCGGAGTTCATCGCGCCGTCGGCCGGGGATCCGCCGGCTTCTCCGACTCCCTCCGCGGGATAGACCACCAGGTCACGGCCCGCCACAGCCATTCGGCCGGGCCGTAACGGTGTCGGGCCAGCCAGTAGCGGCTCGCCACCGCCTGCACGACCAGGATCGCAAGCGCGAGCAACGCCATCCGGCCGTAATGCGCGGAGCCGGTCAGCCCGATCAGCGGCCCGGCCACGGCCGCGATCAGTGTGGCACTCAGGTAGTTGGTGAGCGCCATCCGGCCCAGCGGTGCCAGCACCCGCTGCGCTCCGGCGCCGGGCCTGGTACGCAGGAAGAGCAGCAGCGCCGTGCCGTAGGCGATCGCGCCGATCAGACCGGCGGTCGTGGCCGCGACGTCGTCGGCCGGCATCCTGTACTGCCAGACCGTCGCCGCCACCGCGCCGAGCGTGGAGACGCCGCACAGGATCGCGAGCTGCGCACGGCGCTGCGCGAGCGTGTCGATCACGCCGTAGCGGACCGCGGCCAGCCCGATCAGGAACAGCCCCGGGATGAGCAGCACCCCGCCGCCGACCATCACCCCGCCGGCCAGCGCCAGCCCCGCGAGCACGAGCACGATCGGCCGGGGCAGCCAGGAGGCGGGCAGAAGAACGACGATCCCGATGACGGCGTACGGGAGCAGCGCTTCTCCGGGATGCAACACCACGTGCGCGAGCCCGACCAGCGCGAGCGCGGCCAATCGACGAAGCAGGATGAGACGCGGGTATGCGGTGCGGTTTGCGGCGGAGTCGAGAAACAACGCGAAACTCACGCCGAACAGGAAACTGAAGATCGGGAAGAAACGGCCGTGCACGGTCAGCTCCAGCAGCCTGGCGCCGGGCGAGCCGTATTCCATGTGCACGGTGATGATCTGCCACGGAATGTTGACCAGGAGAATGCCGCAGAGCGCGAAGCCCCGCAGCGCATCGAGCGCATCGACCCTGGTTCGGGGGCCACGGACTCGGACGCGGGCCACGGACTCGGACGCGGGCCACGGACTCGGACGCGGGCCACGGACTCGGACGCGGGCCACGGACTCGGGCGCGGGCCACGGACTCGGGCGCGGGCCACGGACTCGGGCGCGGGCGCTGCCGCGCCCGATATTTCGTGTTATTGAGCTTTCGGCGTCGAGGTCCGGACCCGTCGCGATCAAGCGGGCACTTCGTGCCCGAAATTTCGTGAAATAGCAGCCCGAGGGGTCACGGCGTCCTCACCCTGACGCCGAAGGCTCAGTATTGGTTGCGTTGGGTGGTCCGGTGGCGGTTTGCCTCCGGCGGGAGCGCCCCGGTTCCAAAGCACTGTCAGCTGCGCTGGGCCCGGATCCGTGGGTGGCTGGGTTTCGCACGGCCTGGCTGCCACCTCTGTGGGTGCTTGCGCATAAAAGACAAAACACCCGCGTGACAGGCGGCCAGAAAGGCGATTCAAGATCCTTGCATACACCACGGTTGTTATTCGGGCCGAATAACAACCGTGGTGTATGCAAGGATCTTGGGCCAGCCTGACGCCCGTCGCCGGGTGGGTGTTTGCCCTTTGCTGCACCGCTGCTCTGGTGGCCGTATTGCCTGCGGATCACGGCGGATCGAATGGACGCTGCGCGCCCGAAATTTCGGTAGATAGTGGGGTGCGGAAGTCGACCGCGGTCTCACCTGGTGTGCTGGCGCCCAGCTGCGGGTCAACTGCCTGGCGGTCCGCGAAACGACGGGTGGAACGGATGGACTCGTGCCTGTCGCCGGTCGGGCGCCGAGCGGGATCACGGATGGTGGTCGGCGAGGCCTGAGCGCCAGGCCCAGGAGGCGACCTCGACGCGGTTGCGGACGCCGAGTTTGGCCTGGGCCGCGGCGAGGTGGGTGCGGACCGTGGTGACGGCGACGAAGAGGTCGGCGGCGATCTCGTGGTTGGTGCGGCCCTGGGCGACCGCGCGGACCACCTCGCGCTCCCGGTCGGTGAGGTCGGCGGTGGCGGGCGCGGGCCGGGACTGACGGAAGTGCTGGAGCAGGCGGACCGTGATCTGGGGCGCGATCAGCGCGTCGCCGCGGACGGCCGCGTGCACGGCTTCGATCAGCAGGCCGGCGCCGCAGTCCTTCAGCAGGAAGCCGGACGCGCCGTTGCGCAGCGCGGCGTCAACGTACTCGTCCACGTCGAACATGGTGATCACGACGACCGGGATCGGGTCGGCGACGTCCGGGCCGGCCAGCAGGCGGGTGACCTCGATGCCGTCGAGGCCGGGCATGCGCACGTCGAGTACGCACACGTCGGGGCGCAGGCGGCGGGCGTCGGCGAGCGCGGTACGGCCGTCCGCGGCCTCGGCCACGACGGTGATGTCCGGCTGCGCCTCGAGGATCATCCGGAAACCGGCCCGGATCAGCTCCTGGTCGTCGGCGAGCAGGACCCGCAGCGCGGTCACCGGGCCTCGTCGGCGGGGACGCGGTACGCGGGCGTCCCAGGCTCGCGGGTGGCCACGGCGCGGGGCGTGGGCGTACCGCGCGACGATCCGCCGGGTGTGCCGTCGACGGGCGCGTCGGCGGCGACATCCACGCCGCTGTCGGACACCCGGCGCGGGGAGGAGCCTGGCGCTCCGGGATCACGACGCACGGGTGCGTTGCGCGACGGGCCGCCGGGCAGGGCGTCGAGGGGCAGATCGGCGGTGACCTCCCAGCCGCCGGCGGGGGTCCGGCCGGCGGAGAGGGTGCCGCCGAGCAGGGCGACGCGCTCGCGCATGCCGACCAGGCCGTAGCCGCCGCCGTAGGTCTTCGGGACGCCGCCGGGCCGGCCGTCGTCCCGTACCCTTATCGCGATTTTTCCGTTTTTGTTGCTTATCGTTACGGCGATCTCTCGCGCACCGGACGCGTGGCGGCGCGCATTCGTCACCGACTCCTGCGTCACGCGCAGCACGGACGTCGCGATCTCCGGCGGCACCGGGGTGGGCAGGTCGAGCGTCAGTGTGACCGGAGTCCCCGGCGACGCGGCCAGCTGGTGCAACGCTGCCGTCAGGTCGTCGGCGGGGGCGAGCGCCGACGGCCCCGCCTCGTCATCACGGAGCGTGGCGACCATCCGGCGCATCGAGGCGAGCGCGTCCGTGCCGGCGCGTTCGATGACCGGCAGCACCCGGGCCGCGGCCCCGCTGTCCGCCGAGGCCACGGCCTGGGCCGCCTGCGCCTGCACCACCACGCCGCCGATGTGGTGCGCGACCACGTCGTGCAGTTCGCGGGCCAGGTCGATCCGCTCACGGCGCTGCGCCGCCAGCACGGCCTCCTCGGTACGGTGGCGTCGCTCCTGGTCGCGGCCACGCAGGTACCAGCCGCCCATGATCGAGGCCAGCAGCAGGACCGCGACCGTCGGCAGCATCTCGCTGACCGGCGCGTCCGCCCCGGTGGTCGGCCGGAGCAGTCCGGCGGTCCCGATCGCGGCGACCTGCACCACGACCAGGCGCGCGGTCCCGCCCGGCGGCAGCTGACGGACCACGGCCACGTTGATCGCCATCAGTGCGGCGATCTCGCTGGACAGCAGCGGCAGCCCGGCGATCGTGATCGCGCCGAGCGCCCACAGCAGCACGGACGAGAGCACCACGACCGCGGACGCGGCGAGCGAGGCGGCGCGCGCCCTGGTCGTGGCCGCGAAGGTGAGCGCGGCGAGTGCCAGCGCGCCCGGCACCGCCCACAGCTGCCCGCCGACCGAGATGCCGCGCGCGGTCTCCAGGTCACCGGCGATCAGCACGCCGAGGAGCAGCACCACCGGCCACTGCCCGCGCAACGTCGTCACGCGAGGCAGCCTAAACGCCAAGCGGATCCCGCCGCGCCTCCGGTGATCGCCGGTCAGCGGCCCGTCAAGCCAGCGCGAGCACCCGGGCCGGGCCGCCGGAGCCCTCCTCCCACGGGGTCACGCCGACGACCAGCGTGGCGCCGTGCGGCGGCATCGTGTCCAGGCCGCGCAGGTTCTCCAGGCCGTAGCGGTCCGCGCCGAGCAGCATGAAGTGCACCGGGTAGTCGGCGGACTCGCCCGGGTCGAGGCTGAGCGTGTCGATGCCGAGGCTGCGGATGCGGCGCTTGGTGAGCAGCCACTCGCAGGCGTCCGCGCCGAAGCCGGGGAAGTGCATGACGCCGGCGCCGTCCGGGTTGCGGTAGCGGGGCGCGGAGCCGGCACGCCGGTCCCAGCCGGTGTGCAGCAGTACGGCCGCGCCGGGCGGGATGCGGCCGTGTTCGCGCTCGTGGGCGGCGAGGTCGGCGACGGTGAGCACCGCGTCCGGGTCGTGGGCGGCGCGGCGGGCGATGCTGATCACGGCGGCGGGCAGGACCAGTTCGTCCGGCGTGAGGTCGGTGACGGCGCGGCCGCCCTTGACGAAGTGGTTCGGCGCGTCGACGTGGGTGCCGGTGTGCTCGACGATGCGCCATTCCTGCATGTAGTAGCCGTCGGTCTCGATCGACTTGTAGGGGCCGCGCCGCGCCTCCTCACCGTCCGCGAACGTGGGGAACGTGGTGGTGAACGGGTGCGTCAGGTCCCGGACGGTCCGATGCGGCGCGGCCCGGGCGGGCGCCGGGGCCGCGAGCAGCGCTCCGGCGGCGGCGAGGCCGGCCAGCGCACCCCGGCGGGAGACGACGGGGTGCGCGGCGGCGTGACGCAGGCATTGCTCGGTGCACATGTCGGTGCTCCCTTCACTGAAGGAAGCGGACCACACGCCACTCCGCAACACAAGCATCACTCAGCGTGTCGAACGAGACCGGATGGTGTCCACGCCGGTGAGCTTCGCCGACAGGTCCCACAGCCGGGCCGCCTGCTCCGGGTCGACCGCGTGCGGCATGACGCCGCCGGACTGGAAGTCGAACGTGGTGGTGACCTCCGCGACCTCCACGTCCTCCAGGTAGAGGCCGCCCAGTCCGTCCAGCGCCGGCGAGGTGGACGCCCACACCGCGGTCGCGGCGCCCTGCGACGGGGTCTTGAACGCCCAGCCGGCGGGCGGGGTGCCGTCCTCGTTCAGCCAGCCCATCGCGATCATCTCCTCGACCGGCAGGTGGCGGGCCAGCTGGGACGAGTCGATCACGCCGGGGTGCGCGGCGAACGCCTGGATGCCGAGGCTGTTGAGGTGCACCGCGAACAGTCCGTTCGCGGACTTCGACTGGCCGTAGGCGGCCCATTTGTCGTACCCCTGGAGGAATTGCGGGTCTTCCCACCGGATGCCGCTGTGGTAGTGGCCGTTGGAGCTGAGCGACACGACCCTGGCGCCGTCGCGGAGTGCCGGTGCCAGCCGGTTGACCAGCGTGAAATGCCCGAGGTGGTTGACGGCGAAATGCGATTCCCAGCCCTCGGGGGTACGGGCGAGCGGCGCTGCCATGATCCCGGCCGAGGCGATGATCAGGTCGAGTCGTCGTCCGGTGGCGAGGAACGCGTCCGCGAACGCGGTCACGCTCTCCTGGACGCCGAGGTCGAGCGCGGCGACGGTGACGCGCGGAATGCCGGCCACCGCTTCCTGGGCCGTCGGCAACCGCCGCGCGGGCACGACCACGGCCGCACCGGCTCCGGCCAGCGCCTGCGTGATCGCCAGCCCGACGCCGGAGTAGCCGCCGGTGACGATCGCGGTCCGCCCGGTCAGGTCCAGGCCGGTCAGGACGTCGTCCGTGGTGCTGTGCCGGCCGAAGCCGGAACCGATCTTGTTCTGCATGCCCCCAGCAGACCGTTCCGGGCATCGTGCGCTCCAGAGCCCGCGAAGGGGGTACTGCGAGTGACTCCACCGGTGGCGTCGCACCGACGTACTGTTGCCGACCATGGGAGACGGGCCGCAGGTACGGGCGCAGTTGCGCCGGACGATTCGCGACTTCCTGTCCACACGCCGGGCCGCGGTCACGCCGGAGCAGGCCGGGCTGCCGCCGATCCGCGGTCACCGCCGGGTCAAGGGCCTGCGTCGCGAGGAGGTCGCCGCGCTGGCCGGGATCAGCGTGGAGTACTACATCCGGCTGGAGCGCGGCGACGCGCGCGGCGTGTCCGAGACCGTGCTGGAGAACATCGGCCGTGCGCTGCGGCTGGACGAGCCGGAGCGCGCCCACCTGCGCGCGCTGCTGCAGTCCGCCGGCGGGGTCCGGCCGTGCCGGCTGATCACGGCCGCGCCGGTGCTGCGCCCGCCGGTGCAGCGAATCGTCGACTCGATGACCGGCACGGCCGCGATGGTGATCGACGGGCGGTGGGACCTGGTCGGTGCGAACACGCTGGGCCGCGCGCTGCACCGCCCGGCCCGGTTCGTGTTCCTGGACCCGGCCGCGCGCACCTACTGGCCGGACTGGGACGAGGTCGCGGACGACTACGTCAACGGCCTGCGCGCGGAGTCCGGCCGGAACCCGTGCGACCGCGGGCTGACCGCGCTGGCCGAGGCGCTGTGTGCGGGCAGCGCGGAGTTCCGGGCACGCTGGGAACGGCACGACGTGCACGTGCGGACCAGCGGTGTGCGGCGATTCCACCATCCGCTGGTCGGCGCGCTGGAGCTGCCGTTCGAGAGCACGCCGCTGGCCTCGGACCCCGGCCAGACGCTGATCATGTTCAGCGCCGAGCCGGGGTCGCCGTCCGAGGACGCGATGGTGCTGCTGGAGCTCAGCGGCGGGGCTCCCAGCGGAACATCCGGGTGGCCAGCGCGATCGCGACGATGACCCAGGCGATCGTGGGCGCCAGCAGGATCAGCGACTCGCTCGCCGGCGTGCCGCCGTTCCAGGCCGCGGTGATCAGCTCGGTGGCCGCGCCGCCCGGCAGCAGGCGCTTGAGCAGCGTCAGCTCCTCGGTGCCGGAGATGCCGACCCAGCTGGCGATGCCGATCACGCCGAGCATCACCGGGAGCGTGGTGACCTGCGCGTGCTCCGGCGAGTTCGTCAGGCCGGCCGTGGCCAGCGCCAGGCCGATCATCATGGCGACGCTGGCCAGCACGCCCGCGACCACCAGCGCAACGTGCACCGGCGCGGCCGCGACCACGGCCAGCACGGTGAGGATCGCGCCGACCTGGACCACCGCGATGAGCGTGGCAGGCAGCAGCAGGCCGGCGATGATGCCGATGTCGCCGGCCGCGGTCGAGCGCAGCCGCTTGAGGAACAGGTTCTGCCGGCGCGACGCCAGCGTGGTGACGGTGCTGGCGTACAGGCCGACCGCGGTGATCGTGAACAGCACCACGGCCGCGATGTAGCCGATGCTGCCGAGCTGGGCGAAGACCTCGTGCCGGTAGACGAAGAACGCGCTGATCGCGGCCGGCATGATCATGCTGGTGACCAGGATGAGGCGGTTGCGGAAGATCTGGATGAGTTCGCTGCGTGCGATGGCGAGCATGGCGGGGTCCCCTCAGGACTCGATGGCGCGGAAGACGTCGTCCAGGCGGGTCGGGCCGGCCTCCAGGTCACGCAGCTCGACGCCGTTGTCGTAGGCCCAGCCGAGCAGGTGGTAGAGGTCCTTGGGCAGGTTCGTGGACTCGACCAGCCACCGGTCGCCGTGGCGCCTGGCCGGGATGGGGAGCGCCGGGGCGTACGACGGCAGCGTGAATGTGATCATCGAGGGAGCGTGCGGGTCAGCTCGGCGACCGTTCCCTCGCGGTGGAAGACGCCCTTGTGCATCAGGCCGATCCGGTCCGCGCGCTGCTGCGCCTCCTCCAGGTAGTGCGTGGTGAGCACGATGGTGGAGCCGTTCTCGCGCAGCCGGTCGACCGCGCCCCACAGGTCGTCGCGGGACTGGATGTCCAGGCCGGTGGTCGGCTCGTCCAGGAAGATCAGCTCCGGGCCGCCCCAGATCGCGGTCGCGAAGTCCAGCCGCCGTTTCTCGCCGCCGGAGAGCTGGGCGACCTTCGTGCCGGCCTTGCGGGTCAGCTCGACCACGTCCAGCACGCGGGCGACCGTGTCGTCCCGGCGGGTCAGCCGGCCGATCAGGCGCACCGACTCGGCCACGGTCAGGTCCGGGGAGAAGCCGCTCTCCTGCAGCATGATGCCCATCCGCGGCCGGACCGTGTCCCGGTTCCGCGGGCTCTCGCCGAACACGCGCACGGTGCCGGACGTCGGCTCGCGGTGCCCCTCGATGATCTCCAGCGTGGTGGTCTTGCCGGCGCCGTTCGTGCCGAGCAGCGCGTACAGCTCCCCGGACTCGACGCGGAAGGACAGATCCTTGACGGCGTGGAAGTCGCCGTAGCGGACGTTCAGGTTCTCGACTGCGATGACCATGCCGTAGATTCCAGCCGTTCCCGGCCGGGCCGGGCAGTGCGACGGTGTCACCGGAAAGACATGACGTGGTGTCACTGCCGCAGTGCTCGACCAGCGGAAATACTGGTCCGATGAGAACCCGCCGGACGGACGCGCAGAAGCAGCTGCGCGCGCTGAACCTCTCCACCGGCATCCCGGTGATCATCGCGGCCGGTGCGCTCCAGGTGGCGATGGACGCGTCCAGCTGGTGGCAGACGCTGATCCTGATCGGCAACCTGCTGCTCGCGGTGCTGGCGTTCGAGCGGTGGGCCGCCCACGACCTGACCCGCGTCGCGGTACCCACGATGATCCTCACCGCCGCGGTCTGGCCGCCGGCCGTGCTCGTGCTGGACAGCCCCAGCGGCTACTACGGCTTCGCGATCGTCGCCGCGCACGTGGTGCCGATGCTGCCCCGCCTGCGGATCCCGGCCGCGGCCGCGATGATCGGCTACGTGGGCGGGGTCGGCGCACTGCGGCTGCTGGTCGCGCCGTGGGACGTGTCCGACCTGCTCATCGCCTACATCCTGGTCCCGACCGGCGTCACGCTGGTGATGGCCGGCTTCATGTTCCCGAACAAGGGCTTCTACGACGTGGTCGCGGAGCTGGAGGAGGCGCGCGAGCGCGAGGCGGAGCTGGCCGTGACGCGCGAACGGGTCCGGTTCGCCGGCGACCTGCACGACATCCAGGGCCACACGCTGCACGTGGTCAAGCTGAAGGTCGCGCTCGCCCAGCGGCTGGTCCGGGCCGATCCGGCGCGTGCCGAGGAGGAGCTGCGCGAGATCCACGCGCTGGTCGCGGAGACGATCACGCAGACCAAGGAGCTGGCGTACGCGCAGCGCCGCCTCAACCTGTCCGCCGAACTGGAGAACGCGCGGAACCTGTTCGAGGCGGCCGGCATCCGGGTCGTGGTCGAGCGCGCCGCGGAGCCGGGCACGCAGGTCAGCGAGCTGCTCGGCCAGGTACTGCGCGAGACGACCACGAACATCCTCCGGCACGCGCAGGCGACGGAGGTCCGGATCACGCTGTCCGGGGCGGGCATCACGATCGTCAACGACGGGGCGCGGGCGACCTCGGATCCTGAACTGCGCGGCCTCTCCACGCTGCGGCAACGGCTGGCGGACGAGGACGGTGAGCTGACGGTGGAGCAGCGTGACGGGAGTTTCACGACCGCGGCCGCCTTCCCCGTGATCTCTGCCGATTCGCCGCCTTCCGCTGATGCGCGGGTTTCCGGCAGTGCGCGGGTTTCCGGCGGTGCGCGGGTTTCCGGCGGTGCGCGGTGACGACCGTGGTGCTGGCGGACGACGAGGCGTTGCTGCGCAAGGCGATGGCCGCGCTGCTGCCGATGGAGGGCGACATCGAGGTGCTGGCCGAGGCGGAGGACGGTGACACGGCGGTCCGCGCCACGCTCAAGCACAGCCCCGACGTGCTCGTCATCGACCTGGAGATGCCCGGCACCGACGGCCTCGGCGCCGTCGCCCAGATCCGCCGCGACCGCCCCGGCCAGGTCATCCTGATGCTCACCCGGCACGCCCGTCCCGGCGTGCTGCGCAAGGCGCTGAAGCTCGGCGTCCAGGGTTTCGTCACCAAGTCCGCCGAGCCCGCCCACATCGCCACCGTGATCGCCACCCTGCACAGCGGCCGCCGCTGGATCGACCCGGACGTCTCCGCGCTCGCCGTCATCGACGACTGCCCGCTCACCGACCGCGAGCTGGACGTCCTGCGCGTCACCGGCGAGGGCTACTCCGTGGCCGACATCGCCGCCCGCCTGCATCTGGCCCAGGGCACGGTCCGCAACTACCTCTCCAGCGCCATGCAGAAGACCCAGACCCAGACCCGTCACGAAGCCGCCCGGTACGCCCGCGAGCACGACTGGCTGTAGGAACCCGCCCGGCGGACCCGGACGGATCCACCGGGCGGGCGCTGATCACGGCAGGGAACGCGGGCCCGAGCCCGGCTCCAGCGTGTCGATGAACTCGTGCGGGTCGTCGGCCTTGCCGGAGATGCGGGCCTGCTCGGCCTCGGCGCGCATGGCGGACGCCACCGCGTTCGGGTCGACGCCGGCCTTCTTCGCGGCGCGGACCACCGCGTGGTAGCCCTCCTCCGCGAACGTGTACGCGGCCCGGTACTCGTGGTTCGCGAACGCCTTCTTGGCCAGGCCGAGCGCGAGGTCCGCGGCGTACAGGTCCGCGGTGGCCCTGCGCGCGTCCGGGTCGGCGAGCACGTTCGCGGCCAGCGCGTTCGCGGCCTCGTTGTAGGCCGCGGTCAGGAACCGGTCGCTGTTGTCCCGGTCGAACTGGCTGAAGTCCCAGTTCACGTCGATGTAGCTCATCATCGAGTTGCTCTCGTCGCCGACCCAGGCGAAGTAGAAGTCGCCGCTCGGGCCGATGTCCGTGGCCGACTCGCTGTCCCAGCCGTCGTGCGGGTGCGACATGCCGAGGTGGTGGCCGGCCTCGTGGATCTGCGTGGTGGTCAGGCCGTAGCCGGCCGCCACGATGCCCGGCGACAGGAACGAGAAGACGTAGCTCTGCGTGCCGTCGGCCCAGTTGTCGTCCGCGTAGCCGAGCGGCGTGCCCGCGTTCTCGTCCGTGTAGACGTAGTTGATCAGTGGCAGCTCGTAGTCGACCTTGCCGGCGTCGTCCTTGGTCCGCGCGATGAACTCGTCGTTGTAGAGGAACAGGTTCGCCCCGGACGGCAGCGTCTGGTCCTCGTAGCAGGTCTCGCCGGTCACGAACTGGCCGGTGAAGCAGGCGGTGTTGCGCGCGTCCCAGGCGATGTCCTGGTTGTCGTAGTCGAGCCGGTTGCGCCAGCGCAGCTCGGACAGCTCCTTCACCAGCAGGTCCGGCTTGATGTACTGCGCGGACGCGTCCACGCCGGGCCAGCCCTCGTACGTGTTGCTGTCCACGTTGATGCTCTTCGGCACGCCGGTGGTGGTCGGCAGCTCGACCGGGTAGAGCGGCGACGTGGTCATCAGCAGGTCCAGCGCCACGTACCGGGTGAGTTTGGCCAGGTCACCGGCGAGCGCGGACGGCGCACGGAAACCACCGGCGGTGTACTCCCACGCGGTCGGCATGCGGTAGTCCGGATAGTCGTCGCCGTCCACGTCCAGCTGGTCGACGATGTAGTTGGCCATGTTCGCCTCCGGGCCGGCGGACAGGTCGGCGAACCAGACCCGGCGCGTGCTGCCCAGGCCGGTCTCCTCGTCGTCCGCGGTGGTGCCGCCCCAGGCCATCATCTTGCGGCTGTCCCGGTTCGCCCCGAAGTCGTAGCCGGTGTCCGGGTCGGGCTCGCCCGTCTTGCGGTAGAGGTGGAACTTGAAGTCGGCCCGGCCGTACCAGTTGATCAGGAAGATCGTGTTGCGCCGGGTGTCGACGCCGCGCGGCGGGTTGTACGCGAGGTACTTCTCCACGCTCGGCCCGTCGATGTAGTTGTTCTCCGTGACGTCCAGGACGTTCTTCTCCTGGGCGTTGTAGGCCTCCTGGTACGCGGTCAGCGGCGCCGGCGTGGCCAGGCCGGACAGCTTCTTGAAGAACGCGTCCTCGTAGCCGCGGTCCGCATAGGAGATCTTGTAGTCGTAGGCGTAGGTGATGCCCAGCTTCTCCCGCTCGCCGTACCACTGCCGGGACCGGACCTCCGGCACGTAGGTCTTGGCCAGCCCGCTGGTGAACTGCGCCTGGTTGACCTCCTGCCGGTCGTAACCGAGGAAGACGACGTTGACCGGGACCTTCTCGACGAGCGTCGGCTGGGCCCCGGGCGCGAGGTGCGCGAACCTCGGGGCCGGCGCCGCGGCGCTCGCCGGTGTCGCCGACGCACCGACCATCGCCGCTATGAGCGCTGTGACAAGCGCAGCTTTCCGTGTCATGCGGCTATACGCTTCCACCGCTCCGGCCATCAGTAAATGCCCAGATTCGAATATCTCTGTTAATGAATCGACCGTGATCCGGTCAGGGTCCACCGCGAGGCGAGGATCGCGGCGACGCCGACGACCGCACTGGTCATGCCGAGCGCGAGCGGCTCGGCCATGCCGTCGAAGAGCAGCAGCGGGATCACCACGGGCATCACCATGGCGGCGGCTACGAGCGCGATCCGCACGGCGGACGACCCGATCCGCGCCGGGACCAGCCGCACCAGCAGCACCACCGGGATGACGGCCACCGCCGCGGCGAGCGCGGCGATCACGCCGAACATCGTGCCGTAGAGCACCACGACCAGCACGCCGCCCGGAACGTATCGCACGTCGAAGTCCTCACTGAACAGCGGCCAGGCCTGCGCGATCCCGATCAGCGCCGGCCCCACGGCCGCGCTCACCGTCAGCCACCGGCCGCTCGGCCCCGGCGCGCGCCCGGCGAGCCGCCAGACGATCAGCACCAGCAGGACCGCGGGTGCGCCGATCGCGAGGACCCGCGCAATGGGCACGACGTCCGACGCCGCGAAGAGCAGCGTCAGTCCGACCAGCGCACTCCCACCGATGACGCCGATGCCGAGCATGGTCGCCACCAGCCGCCCCACCAGCGCCGCCGGCCTCGCCCCGCCCAGCGTCCACTGTTCGTCCATGACGTCTCCCCTCTTGTTTGAGCGGTCGCTCAAACATCAGAGTAGACCCATTTAAGCAGTCGCTCAAGGTTTACGTTTGACCGTGCGCCCGCGGATGTGGCAGGGAGCCCGCTGCCGCCCCGGCCTCGGCGTGTGATGCGAGACCACACCAGGCATATCAAAAGCTTTTGGGTGTACGGGTGTCAGCGCGGAAGATCCAGCCGCTGGGTGCCGACGACCGCGAGCAGCCGCAGCGCCTCCTCGTCCGGCGAGCCCGGCGACGCCGTGTAGATCACCAGCCGCTGGTCCCGGTCCGCGATGTCCAGCACGTCGCAGTCGACCGTGACCGGCCCGACCACCGGATGCGCGAACGTCTTGCGCCGCGTCGGCTCGTCGCGCACGTCGTGCGTGTCCCACAGCTCCCGGAACGCCGTACTCCCCGCCCGCAGCTCCCGGACCAGCGCCGCCAGCTCCGGATCGTCCGGGTAACGTGCCGCCGCCGACCGCAGCCGCTGCGCCGACGCCCGCGCGAAATCGTCCGCGTCCGAGACACCCCACAGGCGCTGCCCGTCGCGGTGCGGGCCGAGGAACACGCGGCGGACCAGGTTGCGATCCCGGCGCGGCGTGGCCGAGAAGTCTTCCATCAGCGCCGCCGCCAGCGGATTCCACGCCACGATCTCGTGACTGGCGGAGATCACGGTCGCGGCCGCGTGCGGCAGCCGGTGGATCAGGTCGCGCAGGCTCTGCCGCACCTCACGCGACGGCTGGTGCGGCGGCGCGGGCGCCACGCCGGCCAGCCGGTGCAGGTGGTCACGCTCGGTATCGGTGAGCCGCAGCGCCCTGGCCAGCCCCGCCAGCACCTCCCGCGACGGCCGCGACCCGCGCGCCTGCTCGAGCCGCGTGTAGTACTCGGTGGAGATGTACGCCAGCTGCGCCGCCTCCTCCCGCCGCAGCCCCGCCGTCCGGCGGCGCCGCCCGGCCGGCAGCCCGACGTCGGCCGGCGCGATCCGCTCCCGCCTGGTGCGCAGGAACTCCGCCAGCTCGTCCCGATCCATGCTCTCAGTGTGCGCCGGTCGTGGCCGGTAGCCAGGTACGACCTGTACCTGGATGGCACCCACCGGCCGGAACAGGCTTGCCGCATGACAGAACTGCTTCGTGACAAGGTGGCCTTCGTCAGCGGCGCGAGCCGGGGCATCGGCGCGGCCGCGGCCCGGCTGTTCGCCCGCGAGGGGGCCAGGGTGCTGCTGGCCGCCCGTACCGCCGCCGATCTCGCCGCCGTGACCGACTCGATCCGCGCCTCCGGCGGGACCGCGTCCTATGTGGTGTGCGACCTGTCTTCCCCCGCGTCCGTGCGCGCCGCCGTGGACCGGGCCGTGACCGACTACGGCCGCCTCGACGTGGCCTTCAACAACGGCGCCGCGTTCACCCCGCCGACCCCGCTCGACCAGGTCCCGGACGACGACTTCGACCTGCTCTACGCGGTCAACCTGCGCGCCGTGTGGGTGGCCGTGTCCGCCCAGATCGCGGCGATCCGGGCGACGGCGGGCGCGGGCGCGATCGTCAACAATTCGAGCATCGGGAGCCTGCGCGGCAACCCGGCCCTCCCCGCCTACGGCGCGATGAAACGCGCCGTGAACAGCCTGACCGAGTCCGCCGCCGTGACGTACGGCCCCGAGAACATCCGCATCAACGCCATCGCCCCCGGCAACACCCGCACCGACATGATCGACACCTGGCAGACCCACACGTCCGGCCTGGTCGACACCCTGGTCGCCCACACCCCGCTCCGCCGCCAGGCCGCCCCCTCCGAAATCGCCGAAGCCGCCGCCTGGCTCCTCAGCGACCGCGCCTCCTTCATCACCGGCGCCATCCTCCCGGTCGACGGCGGCGCCCGCGCCTGACCACTCATCCCACCTGAGCACGGATGGCGGGGCGACCGGATTCCCGGCACCAACGCATGAACCGATCACTGGCGGCCTCCGCATCACCACCGCGCACGCTCAAAAAATCGAGCATGTACGCGGCCATGAGCACGCAGAGAGCAGCACGATCATTCGCGTAGTCACCGCGGATGGAAACGCGGTAGGCGATACACGGCCACTCACCGCAGCCCTGCTTGCACTCCCAGCTCTCGTCGTGCTGATGCCGGAGCGTGGCGGGGAGCAGATCACCGAGCCGCTCGCCCTCGAACGCGAACGTCACGCCGTGTCACCCCGCCTAGGAGCCGGAAACAGCGCACCGGCGAGCCGAGTCACGTCGACCAGGAGCCAGATGTCGCTCCCGGCCTCGTCACCGGTCTCCGGGTCGATCTCCCTGACGCCAAGTCCGAGCCACTCCAGAGCCGGGAATCGGGCGGGATCGACGGAGACGTGCGTGACCTCCGCGACCCGGCGGGACTTCGGTTCCCACCACATCGGCGGGTCATAGACGTCTACCGGGACCAGCAGCAGGGTGTCGCCCACCTTCAGCGGAGGAGGGATCGGCCGCCCCATTCCGGGCTTACGCGATTGCAGCATGGGCATCACTCGCCACTCCCCACTGAGAAGTTCGCACGCCCACGCCGAAGATCACCTCTCAGCGACGTGGGCGGCACCGAGAGCAGCCTTGCGCCACCGCTACGCTGCCAGCAACAACCCAAACAGGGATTCCCCTTTTTAATTTTCCCCTGTTTCAGCAGGCGATCCGGGGATGTCTCGGTCAACCCTCGCCCGATGTCTCGTTTAGACCTCCGGGCGATACTCTGAGCTGGGAGGTAAGCGGTGACGGAAGGCGGCTCGTCAGTCCCTCGACGACAGGTCGGGCGGCTGCTCAAGCAGGCACGCGAGGCTGCTGGGGTGCCGGTGGAAACGGCGGTGCGGACCATCGAGGTCGGCCGCAACAAGCTCTACCGGATGGAGAACGGCGAGGCTCCGGTCCGCCAGATCGAGGCCGAGAAGCTGTGCTCCCTCTATCAGGTCTCCGCCGACCTGACCGAGGTGATCGTCGCGCTATCCGGCGAGACGAAGGTCAAAGGCTGGTGGCATGCCTACGGTGACGCCGTTCCGGCGTGGTTCGAGCTGTACGTCGGCATGGAAGGCGCGGCCAGCCGACTACGTCAGTTCGAGCCCGCACTGATTCCCGGTCTGCTGCAAACCGAGGCGTACGCCCAGGCCATCCTGAGTGTAGATCCGAACGTCGGCCCGGAGGCCTTGGCCGAAAGGGTACGGGCACGTCTGACCCGGCAGAGGCTGCTGACCCGCAGCGCGCCGCCCCCGCCGGCTCTGGAGATCTTTCTCGATGAAACGGTGCTGCTCAGACCGATTCATGGCTCCGACGAGTGGTGTCGACAGCTTGCCCATCTCGTCAACATGTCCACGAAGCCGGGCATCAGCGTCCGCATCCTGCCTCGCCTCGCCGGCCTGCACCTGGCGAACGAGAGCGGCGCGTTCGTGATTCTCGACTTTCCTCGCCTGGGACCACGCCCACCCGAGCCGACGACGGTATACAGCGAGGGCCTGACCGGCGCGTTGTATCTCGACAAGCCGCAGGAGGTGGCTGCTTTCGAGCGGGTCTGGCTCGAGCTCGATCGTCTGGCCCTGGATCGGAACGCCTCCGACGATCTGATCAGCACAATTATCAAGGAGACAGTGTGATGACCGACCTGACCGGCGCGATCTGGCGCAAGAGTGGCCGCAGCGGTTCCAGCGGCGGCAACTGCGTCGAGGTCGCCGGTAACCTGACGACGGTTGTCGGTATCCGTGACAGCAAGGATCCGGCCGGACCGGCGCTGGTCGTGAGCAGGTCCGCGTTCCGCACATTCACCGCGAGCCTGAAGACTCGGTGAGAACGTAGGCAGCTCTCTGCCTGGCCAAACGAAGGCAGGTCAGGCGAGAGCAGGTCAGGCGAGGGACGAGATCGCCTAGGCGATGGCGCACGTACCTGACCGCGAGTCCCAGCGATATCGAGACCGCGATGGAAACGGGGAATCGATGGAGGACGTGTTCGGTGTACCTACATCGCCTACGCATTCAAGGGGTGCGAGGCTTCCACGGTTCGCACGCTGTCGACCTCAGCTTCGCGCGGGAGAGCGGCAATGACGTCCCTGCCGATCGCTACCGAGGATTCAGCGTCATTACCGGCCGCAACGGTTCTGGAAAGACCACGCTGCTTCGCGCCGCCGCGACCGCGCTCGCCGGTCCGGAGGTGGCGAACAGCTTGACCGAGGGCGACCGTGACTGGATCAGTCACGGTCTGGCAGAGGCGACGGTCAGCGCCGACATCACGCGGGCCCGGGACTTCGATGAGCTCGAACGACACACGTACCAGCCCGCGGAGATCTTCCCGGCCGCGTTGAAGTGGGAACGGACCGAGGGTGCACGAGCACGGCCTCGGGCCGATACCCACCACGGACTCGAAGCGGTCATGGCTGCGCGGTCATTATGGTCGGCGAAGCCGACCGGCTGGTTCGCCGCAGGATACGGCCCGTTCCGGCGCCTGGCCGGGGCGAGCGGCGAGGTCGCTCGGCTGATGACCGGAGACTGGACCACGGCGCGTTTCGCCACATTGTTCCGTGAGGAGGCCTCGCTGGCCGAGACCGTGCAGTGGCTTCAGCAGGTCAACTATCGTGCCCGTTCCGGGCGCTCCGGCCACGCCGAGCTGGAGGAACGCGTGATCAGTCTCCTGAACGACGGACTGCTTCCGGAGGGCCATGTGGTCGACCGGGTAGATCCGGACGGCTTGTGGATCACCAGAGGATCCGGCTCGCCCGCCCGCATCGACGAAATGAGCGACGGGTACCGCACGATCACTGCCCTCGTCACGGACATCGTGCGGCAGATGAACAACTGCTTCGAGGATGGAATCGAATGGGCTGGCGACGGTCGCCCCTTCATCACCGCACGCGGGGTGGTGCTGATCGATGAGATCGACGTCCACCTGCACATTTCCTGGCAGAAGCGAATCGTCCCGTGGCTACTGGAGCATTTTCCTTTCATGCAGTTCATCGTCACCAGCCACAGCCCTTACATCTGTCAGAGCGCGTCGCCCGGCAGCCTGATCCAGCTCCCCGGCCCGGCGGATCGCTTCCCGCCCCGCGTCGCCGGCGAGGAACTGTTCCGGCGCGTCGTGAACGGCAGCGGCGACGACGCCGTTCTCACCGACCTCTTCGGTTTGGGCTCCCCGTACTCCGCGCGGATCGATGAGCTGCGGGCGGCCCTGACCAGACTCGAACGGCTGGCCATCCGCGGTCAGGCGCAACCGGACGACCTCGCGAAGCTCACGGAACTGTCGGAGAACCTCTCGCCCTCGCCCGGCAGCCGGGTGCGCGATGTGCTGGGAGACGACGTTTGATCCAGCGCGGCCGGCTTCCTCGACGACCGCCTGTGACGGCTCAGCCGCGGTGGAAGCAGCCGCGCCCGTCAGCCTTGGCCGCGTACATCGCCGCGTCGGCTCTCTTGATCTCGGTGTCGGGGTCCGCGCCGTGCGGGGCCGTGATGATGCCGATGCTGGCGCCGACCGTGACCGGGCCCGCGGCCGTCATGATCGGCGCGGCGACCGCGGTCACGATACGGGCGGCCACGGCTGACGCCTGGTCGTCCGGAGCACCGGGGAGGATGACGGCGAACTCGTCGCCGCCGAGACGGGCCACCAGGTCGCCGGTACGGACGGCGCCGCGGATGCGGGTGGCCACGGTCTCGAGCACGGCGTCGCCGGCCTCGTGGCCGTGAGTGTCGTTGATCGTTTTGAAGCCGTCGAGGTCGACGTAGAGGAGCGCGGTCGGGCCGTCCGTCAGCGCGCCCTGCCAGCGGGTGTGGAAGAGGCGGCGGTTGGCGAGGCCGGTCAGCTGGTCGGTGCCGGCCTGGGACTCGGCGGTGTCCAGCGCCTGGGCCAGCAGTTCCACGACACCCTGGAGACGTGCCATGACCAGCAGGAAGAGGACGACGCAGCCGGCCACCACGATCGGCACGTCGAGCGGGCCGCCGCGCAGCCATTCGATGGTCAGCACGAGCGGCGCGGTGAGGCTGGCGGCGGCGAGCGCGAGCAGGCGGCCCCGGCCGATGAGCACGCCGGCAGGGGCGGAGGCGGAAGGCGGCTGGGAGACGGCGGACATGGTGGGGTGCAGTGCGGCGGCGGCGAGCAGCGCGTTGGTGAGCAGCCAGCCGAGGTCGAGCACGCCGCCGATGACGTACAACCCGTCCAGCTCCTGCAGCGAGTAGACCACGTCGGCGACCAGCAGCACGACGACGGCGGTGGTGAGCAGGTGGTACGCGGGCGGGTGCCGCCCCGGTCCGAGCGTGAGCCGGACCAGCAGCCCCAGCGCGAGCAGGTCGAAGATCGGGTAGGAGAGCGAGACGACCCGGCCCAGCATCGACACGTCCGCGACCTGCGCGGTCGGGCCGATCACGTACAGCCAGGCCAGCATGGCCGCGCCGGTGGAGAGGATCGCGGCGTCGAGCAGCACGGCCACGTCGTGCCGGGCCTGGCGCGCGTGGACGAAGCCGATCAGCGCGGCGATCACCAGCACGTTGCAGGCGATGTAGAACCCGTCCGCGATCGACGGGAACACGTCGCGCCGGTAGACGATGGTCTGGAGCCAGTAGCCGACGTCGCCGGCGGCGAAGAGCGCGACCTTGCCGGCCATCAGGTACCACGGCCAGCGGATCGCGGGCCGGTGCCGGTGGACGCCGATGACGACGGCGCACACGACCACGGCCTGGTAGAGCGCGCCGAAGACCGCCTGCGCCGGTTCGGACGGCAGCACGAGGTAGGCGGCCGCGCCGGCGACGCTCAGGCCGAGGTACCACCGCCAGATCGAGGACACACCCTGCATATCGGCCGGACGGTCACGGTCATGAACGCCGGTCGTCGCCGTTCAGGTGTGATCCGGCGTGCGGGCCCATCAGCTGCCGGCCGCCGTCGACGGTCCAGGACGCGCCGGTGACGTAGGAGCCGGCCGGGCCGGCCAGCGTGGCGACCACGGCCGCGACCTCGCGCGCGCCGCCGGGCCGGCCGAGCGGGATGCCGTGCGGGTCCTGATCCTCGCCCGGCGCGACCGAGTTGACCGTGATGTCGTGCGCGCCGAGCTCCTGCGCCATGACCGTGGTGAGCAGGCCGAGACCGCCGTCGGCCGTGTGGTGGGCGCGCGGCGAGGGCACGCCGGTGATGGTGATGATGCGACCGCCCCGCCCGCCCGCGATCATGCGGTGGACCGCGCGCTGCACACAGATGAACGGCCCGCCCGTGAACACCTGCCGCCAGTCCTTGTCGGCGGTATCGGCGGCCGGCGTACCGATGCCGGTCCCGGCGCAGGTGACCAGCACGTCCAGGCCACCGAGCGCGTCCGCGAGTTCGTCGACCACCCGCGCGGCGCCGGGCAGCGCGGTCGGGTCCAGCGCTCCGATCTCGGCCCGGCGCCCCGCGGCGCGTACCCCCTCGGCGGTTTTCTCGGCTTTTGAAAGATCCGCGTGCGCGGTGATGCCGATGTCGAAACCGGCCTCGGCCAGCACGACCGCGATCGCCCGGCCGATGCCCGATTCCGAGCCCGTGATGACTGCCACTCTCGCCATGACAGCGCGTTACCCGGGCCGGGGCGGTCCACGCGCCTCTTTAGAGTGGTCGGATGGGAACCAGGCGAGAGATCAGCACGCTGCCGCCCGAGGCCGACCTGGCCAGGGCCGACTCGCTGGCGCGGGAGATCTTCTCCGACATCGCCAACAAGTGGGCGTTCCTGATCATCGAGTTCCTCGGGCAGCGCACCATGCGGTTCAGCGAGCTGCGGGACGAGGTCGGCGGCATCAGTCACAAGATGCTCACCCAGAACCTGCGGCTGCTGGAGCGCAACGGCCTGATCTCGCGGACCGTCTACCCCACCGTGCCGCCGCGCGTGGAGTACACGCTGACCGAGGCCGGTGACGCACTCCGCGGCGTGGTCGACGGGATGTGCGGCTGGACGCAGCGTTACCTCAGGCAGATCGAGGCGTCCCGCGCCGAGTACGACGCCTAGAGCACCGCGGTCGCCTCGATCTCGACCAGGTGCTCCGGCACGTCCAGCGTCACGATGCCGAACAGCGAGGCCGGCGCCAGCGGCACCGTGCCCAGCTCCGCCGACGCCCGCGCGATGCCGTCCAGCAGCAGCGGCATCTTGTCCGGCGTCCAGTCGACCACGTGCACGACGAGCTTCACCACGTCGTCGAACGTGGCCCCGGCCGCCGCCAGCGCGATCCCGACATTCCGGTAGGCCTGCGCGACCTGCGCCGTCAGGTCACCGACGCCGACATCATTGCCGTCCGCATCCTGTGCGATCTGCCCCGCGACGTGGATCAGCGTCGTCCCGGTCGCGACCGACACCTGCCGGTAGATCGGGACCTCGGGCAGCCCGGCGGGGTTGATCAGAGTGACGGCCATGTCTGTGCTTCCTCTCTTTCGGTTACTCAGAAACCGTAAGAGACCGCTGCCGACCAGGGAAGAAGGCACTTTTTCGAGAGCCAGGCACCTTTCGGTAACCACGACCCCAAGAGCACAAAGGCAGAGATTCCCACTTCGCGGTGGTCCGGCAGCGTTGCTCCCGCGGGCACCGGTCGTCGCTGGCGCTCCTCCCTTCCACTTCCGCGCCGCACCGGCTCAGACCAAGGACCCGACCGGGCGGTCATCACCGTGGCAAAGAGACCACGACGGGCGGTCGCGGCGGAGACTTGACCTTGTCACAGTGACAAGGCTTTGACTGGCGGGCGGAGGTGGTTTCGATGGGCCTGTCGGAGATGCTGAGTTCCGGGAACTCGTCGGTGCGGCTGAAGGCCGCGCTGGCGGTGGGCACGCGGGCACACGCCGGCGTGGCAGATGTGCTGGTGGCGCGGTGTGCGGTCGAGCCGGACTTCTTCGTCCGGGACATGCTGACCTGGGCGCTGACCCGGCTGCCGCAGGACGTGACGGTCCCCAGGCTGCTGACGGAGCTGCGGAGCCCGGTCGCGCAGGCCCGCAGCCAGGCACTGCACACGCTCTCCAAGATCGGCGACCCGGAGACATGGCCCGCGATCACGCCGGCGCTGCTGCATGACGCGGACGACGAGGTCGCGCGCACCGCCTGGCGCACCGCGGTCGCGCTGGTGCCCGCCGACGAAGCGCAGGCGCTGGCCGGCGAGCTGGCCGCCGAGTTCGGCCGCGGCGAGCGCGACGTGTGGCGCAGTCTGAGCCGGTCACTGGTTACGCTCGGCGACGAGGCCGAACCGGCGATCGCGCTGGCCACCACGCACCCCGACCCGGCGGTACGCGCCCACGCGCGCGCCACCGCCCGCCTGCTCCACGACCCCGAGGCCGCGTTCACCGTCACCGTCGAGGAGGAGGCGAGGTCCGGCGTGCCCCGCCACGACGACCGCGAGGAGGAACGTGCTGATCGGTGAGGTGGCGCGGCGGTCCGGCGTGAGCGCCCGGATGCTGCGCCACTACGACACGCTCGGCCTGGTCCGGCCGACCGGCCGCACCGTGGGCGGCTACCGGGAGTACACGCCGGACGACATCCGCCGGATCTTCCACGTCGAGGGCCTGCGGTCGCTGGGCCTGTCGCTGCGCCAGATCGCCCGCGCGCTCGACGAACCCCGTTTCACCCCGGCCGCGCTGGTCGGCGACCTCATCGCGCAGACCGAGGAGCGCCTGCGCCGCGACCGTGAGCTGCTGGAACGCCTGCGGGCCGTCGACGCCACCGGCCCCGCGGACTGGCAGGACGTGGCGCGCGTGGTCGAGTTGCTGCGCGGCCTCGGCTCGCACAGCGCGCAACGCCGCCAGCAGGCGATCCTGGCCCCCGCCGAGAGCGCGCCGGCCCGGGTGCTGGCCGAGGCCGTGCTCACCGAATCCGACCCCTACGTGGCCGGCGCGCTGCGCTGGGCGCTCGCCCGCGCGGGCGGGGAGGGCGTGGCAGGCCTGGCCGCCGGCATGGCCTCGGACGACGCCGACGTGCGCCGACGCGCGGTGATCGCGCTGGCCGCCCTCCCCGGCGACGACGCGGACGCGCTGCTCGGCGCGGCGCTGACCGATCCGGATGCGGCGACCCGCCGCCAGGCCGCGCTCGCGCTCGGCGCCCGCGGCGAGACCCGTGCCGTCCCGACGCTGGTCTCGATGGTGGTCGACGGCCCGAACGACGTCGACGCCGCCGAACTGCTGGGCGCGCTGGCCGCCGATCCCGCCTGGGCCGACCGCATCATGGCCGCGCTGCGCACAGAACTCCGGACCACCGATCCCGCGGTACGCCTGCGCCTGGTCCAAGCCTTCGCCGAAATGCCCGGAACCGTCGCACTGACGGCGTTGCAGCAGCTCACCACGGATGCCGACCGCCCGGTAGCCCTCCTGGCCACCACGCTCGTGGCCGCCCTCCGGCAGCAGCCCTGAGCACCGCTCGGCAGCGGATTATCCAGAAAACTGCAGATCAGGCATAGATGTTGATCGCTGCGTTGGACGAGAATCACCAGGCATGAGCGAAAAACCAGCTACGGTACGTGAGTATGACGTCACCACTCCCGAGGTGCTGGCCGATCCGACCGCGTGGCTGCACCGGGTGCGCGAGGAGAGCCCGGTCGCCTGGCTGCCGCGGTTCGGCGGTTACCTGCTGACCCGGCACGCGGATGTGGTGTCCGTCCTGCAGGACACCCGCCTCGACACGGCGAACATGATGCGTGCGATGGAGGCGCTGACGCCGGAGCAGCGCGAGGAGCTGACGCCGCTGCGGGAGGCGGTGACGCTGTGGGTCGGGCACACGAACCCGACCGATCACCGGCGCTTCCAGCTGCTGCTGAAGAAGTACTTCACGCCGCGCATGGTGGACCGGCTACGCCCCAGGGTCCGCGAGATCACGCACGATCTGCTGGACGCGGTGGCCGGCAAGGGCAGCATGGAGGTGATCCGCGACCTGGCCTACCCGCTGCCGGCGAACGTGATCGCGGAGATGCTCGGCATGCCGGTCGCGGACCGGGAGCGGCTGCAGGCATGGTCGCGGGACGTGCTGATCGTCTTCGGTCAGAGCGGTGACCTGGCCGCGTTGCGCCGCTGCCAGGACAGCATGATGGAGTTCCACGACTACCTGCGCGGGCTGGCCGCCCAGCGCCGCGCCGAGCCGCGGGAGGACGTGCTCAGCATGTTCGTGGCGGCCCAGGCGGACGGCATCGTCACCGAGGACGAGGCGCTGGCGAACTGCGTGCTGCTGCTGTTCGCCGGCCACGAGACCACGGCGAACCTGATCGCGAACGGTCTGGTGCTGCTCTTCCAGAACCCGGACGTGCTGGCCGCGCTGCGCGCCGACCCGGAGCAGATGCCGATGGCGGTCGAGGAGATGCTGCGCCTCGACGGCCCGGCCGGCGCGATCCAGCGCAAGGTGGTCGAGCCGGTGGAGGTCGGCGGCCACCTGCTGCCCGCGGGCGCGCACGTCTTCGTCTCGCTGGCCGCGGCGAACCGGGACCCGGCCGTGTTCCCGGACCCGGACCGGTTCGACGTGTCCCGCGGCCGCAGCCGGCACATGGCGTTCGGCACCGGCACCTACTACTGCCTCGGCGCGTCGCTGGCCCGGATGGAGGCGGACGAGTGCTTCCGGATCCTGCTGGACCGGATGCCGGCCCTCCGACCCGCCTACGACCGCCCGGACTTCGTGCCCGCCCCGCCGGTCAGCCACCGCCTCGCGTCGCTGGAGGTGCTCTTCTGAGTAGGCGTGCGGTTGTCGCCCGTCCCGCGCGCGCCGAGGATCGGGCGAATGACCACTGTGCTCAGCATCGATCAGGGCACGTCCGGGACCAAGGCGATCGTGGTGGCGGCGGACGGGCACCTCGCGGGCGCGGCCGCGCGGGCCGTGCAGCCGCGCTACTCCCCCGGCGGCGCGGTCGAGCAGGACCCGGCCGCGCTGCTCGACAGCGTGATCGACGCCGGCCGGGAGGCGGTCGCGCGGGCCGGCCTGCCGGTCGACGTGGTCACGCTCGCGAACCAGGGCGAGACCGTGCTGGCCTGGGATCCGGAGACCGGCACGCCGCTGTCCGACATGATCGTCTGGCAGGACCGCCGGGCCGAGCCGATCTGCGCCGCGCTCGAAGAGCACCAACAGACCTTTGCCGAGGGTACGGGTCTGGTGCTCGATCCCTACTTCTCCGCGCCTAAGATGGCCTGGCTGCGCCGGCACGTCACCACCGCCGGCGTGGTGACCACGTCGGACACCTGGCTGCTGCACCACCTGACCGGCGCGTTCGTCACGGACGTGAGCACCGCGAGCCGTTCGCTGGTGACCGGCTTGGACACCACCAGCTGGGACCCGGCGCTGCTCGCGCTGTTCGGCCTGGAGCACGAACCGCTGCCCGAGATCGTGAACTGTGACGCCGTGGTCGGCACCACGACCGCGTTCGGCGGCACGCTGCCGGTCGGCGGCCTGATCGTGGACCAGCAGGCCGCGCTGGCCGCCGGCGGCTGCCTGGCGCCGGGCGACGCGAAGTGCACGTTCGGCACCGGCGCGTTCCTGCTGGTCAACACCGGTTCCGGCGCGACCCGCTCGCGGGCGGGCCTGGCCGCGTCCGTCGCCTGGCGGGTGCGCGACTCCACGGTCTACTGCCTGGACGGCCAGGTGTACGCGGCCGCGTCCGCCGTGCGCTGGATGCAGCGGCTCGGGCTGATCGCCGAGGCCGCGGACCTGGACCGGGTCGCCGCGCCGGACGACGGCGGCGTGCTGGCCGTGCCCGCGCTGGCCGGGCTGGCCGCGCCCTGGTGGCGTCCGGACGCGACCGCGTCGCTGACCGGGATGACGCTGTCCACCACCGCGGGCCACCTGGTGACCGCGGTGCTGCGGGGCATCGCGGCGCAGGTCGCCGAGCTCGGTGACGCGGTCGCCCGCGACCTGGGCCGGCCGTTGCGCAGGCTGCGCGCGGACGGCGGGCTGACCGAATGCCGCACGCTGATGCAGGCGGTCGCGGACGTGATGCGGGCCGAGGTGGAGGTGTTCGCGTCACCGCACGCCACGGCGATGGGCGCGGCCGCGATGGCCCGGATGGCTGTCGAGCCCGGCCTCAGCCTCACGGACGCGGTGGTGCCGTGGACGCCGAGCGTGGTCTATGCCCCGCGCTGGGATGCGGACCGGGCCGCGGATTTCCGCAGCCGCTGGCGGGAGGCCGCGCTCGGGTGACCGGCCACGGTCGGGTGACCGGCCGCAGTCGGATGACCAGCCGCAGTCGGGTGACCGGCCGCGCTCAGGTGAAGGTTGGTGGGTCGCCGTCGGCCCGCCGGACAGCGTCGCCATGGTCAGGCGACCGCCCGGAGGACCGCACGCGCGGCGATGACGGTCGCGTCGAGCGACCCCGCACGCGTGCGGCGGCCACGCCGGGCTCAGCTGAGCACTCGGCACATCCGCAGGCTGACGATGTGGTCGTCGATGCGGGACAGTGCGGCCCGCACCGTGTCCTTCGGCTCGAAGCCGCGCGCCCGGTAGAACCCGATGCCCGCGCGGTCGCCGAGGAACACCGACACCCACATCTCGGTCCCGCCCGCCGCGCGGATCTGCGCGGTGACGCTCTCCAGCAGCGCGGTCCCCAGGCCTCGCCCGCGCGCGGCCGACTCGAGGTAGACGCGGGACAGCTCGCCCCGCCCGGCGCCGAGCATGCCGCCGCCGGCCGCGCCGAGCACCCGGCCGTCCTCCTCGATCACCTGGTAGCCGAACCACTCCGGTGGCGACGGCGAGATCTCCTCGGCGACCCGGTCCGCGTCGTAGAACGCGACCACCGAGCGGTCGATGTATCCCTGGGGCAGCAGCTCGCGGTAGGTCTCGCGGTAAGCCGTGGCGCAGATCGTGGCGATGCTGGTCACGTCGGCTTCGACGGCGGGACGGACAACGGCGGTCAACGATGATCCTGGCACGCCCGCTAGATTAGACATCCAGATTCGCCATCAACAGTGCACCCGTGGCGGAAAGGTGCGCGCGCATCGCCGCGAACGCCGCGTCACCGTCCCGGGCCAGCACGGCCGCGACGACCGGTTCGTGCTCCGCGTGGATCTCCGCGAGCGTACGCCCGCTGGCTGTCGTGGGTGGTCCGAGCAGCGCGGTCGTGGTCCGCAGCTGCGCCACGATCGCGGCCGACCGGGGCCGCCCGGCGGTGCGCAGCAGCAGGTCGTGCAGCGCCCGATCCGCCGCCCAGAACGCCTCACCGTCCGCGCGCGCCATCGTGTCCAGCGTGTCCCTCAGCAGCGCGTGCTGCGCGTCCGTCCCGTGCAGTGCCGCGAGCCGGGCCGCGTCCGGCTCCAGCGCCAGCCGGATGCCGATGATCTCCTCCACGTCCGCCGCGCGCGGTGGCAGCACCCGGAACCCGCGATTGCGCTGGATCTCCACCAGCCCCGCCGCCTCCAGCCGCAGCAGCCCCTCGCGGACCGGGCTGCGGGACACGCCGAGCAGCTCCGCCAGCTGATACACCGAGTAGGTCCGGGACGGCACGAGCTGACCGGCGGCGACGCCGTCGCGGACCGCCTGGGCGACCGCGTCCGCGAGCGAGGGCGCCTCTGACGGCAGGCTGAGCTGGGGCATGAGTAACATGTTACGCATGACTGACGTGGTGGCGGCCCTCGAGAAGGCCGGGCTCGAGGTGCGCGCCGACGCGGGCACGCGCGGCATGTACGCGTCCGACGCCTCGCTCTACCGCATCCCGCCGCTCGCCGTGGTCCGCCCGCGGCACGTCGACGAGGTCGCGGCCACGCTCGCGGTCGCCCGGGAGACCGGCGTCCCGGTCACGTCCCGCGGCGCCGGCACCTCCGTGGCCGGCAACGCGGTCGGCCGCGGCATCGTGCTCGACTTCTCCCGGCACCTGAACCGGGTCCTCAGCGTCGATCCCGAGGCGCGGACCGCCGTGGTCGAGCCCGGCACCGTGCACGCGGTCCTGCAGAAGGCCGCCACCCCGCACGGCGTCCGGTTCGGCCCGGACCCGTCGACGCACCCCCGCTGCACGATCGGCGGCATGATCGGCAACAACGCCTGCGGCTCGCGATCGCTGGCGTACGGCCGCACCTCCGACAACGTGGCCGGCCTCTCCCTGCTGACCGCTTCAGGAAAATCTTTCTCCACGGGGTACGACTCGGGGGCCCCCTTCGTCCGCGGCGCCGACGACCTGGTCGATGACGTGCGCGCGGTCCTCGGCCGGCACCTGGCCACGGCCCGCACCGAGTTCGACCGGTTCGGCCGGCAGGTCTCCGGTTACGCCGTGCACCACCTGCTGCCCGAGCGTTTCGACCTGACGCAGGCGCTGGTCGGCTCCGAGGGCACGCTCGCGGTGATCACCGAGGCGACCGTGAAGCTGGTCGTGGACGCGCCGGTCCGCGTCGTGGTCGTGCTCGGCTTTGCCGACATCGTGGCCGCCGGCGAGGCCTCCCCGTCCGTGGTCGCGCACGGCCCGACCTCCTGCGAAGGGCTGGACTCCCGGCTGCTGGACGTGCTGCGTGCCCGCCGTGGCCCGGACGCGGTCCCGGCCCTCCCCCGCGGCCGTGCCTGGCTGTTCGTGGAGCTGGCCGGCGACGATGCGGGCGAGGTGGAGGCGCGGGCACGGAAGCTGGCCGGGGACGGCATCGGTGAGGACGCCCTGGTCGTCACGGATCCGGCCACGCAGGCCCGGCTGTGGCGCATCCGCGAGGACGGCGCCGGGCTGGCGGGGCGCGCGCCCTCGGACCGGCCGGCCTGGCCCGGGTGGGAGGACGCGGCCGTGCCGCCGCAGAAGCTGGGCGCGTACCTGGCCCGGTTCGACGAGCTGGTCGCGTCGTACGACATGACCTCCGCGCCGTTCGGGCACTTCGGCGACGGGTGCATGCACGTGCGCCTGGACCTGCCGCTGGACCAGCCCGGCGGCACGAAGATCATGCGCGAGTTCCTGACCGATGCGGCGAAGCTGGTCGGCGAGTTCGGCGGGTCGCTGTCCGGCGAGCACGGCGACGGGCGCGCCCGCTCCGAACTGCTGCCGCACATGTACTCGCCGGACGCGATCGCGCTGTTCGGCGCCGTCAAGCACGCGTTCGACCCGGACAACCTGCTCAATCCCGGCGTGCTGGTGGATCCGGACCCGATCGACGCGGACGTGCGACCGGCCGGGCGGTTCCCGATCAAGGCGCTCGCGATGGCGTACCCGCACGACGACGGCGACCTCGGGCAGGCCGTGCACCGCTGCACCGGCGTCGGCAAGTGCCGGGCGGACAACTCGGCGGCCGGCGGCGTGATGTGCCCGTCGTACCTGGCCACGCGCGAGGAGAAGGACTCCACACGCGGGCGGGCCCGGGTGCTGCAGGAGGTCGTGCGCGGCGAGCTGTCGTTCGCCGACCCGCACGTGCACGACGCCATGGACCTCTGCCTGGCCTGCAAGGGCTGCGCGTCGGACTGCCCGACCGGCATCGACATGGCCACCTACAAGTCCGAGGTGCTGCACCAGACCTACAGGGGGAAGCTGCGGCCGCGGTCGCACTACACGCTCGGGAAGCTGCCGTTCTGGGCGCGGCTGGCGGGGTGGGCGCCGAGGCTGGCCAACCTCGGGGTCCGGCTGCCGGGCGTCGGGAAGATCGCGCTGTGGCTGGCCGGGGTGGACGGGCGGCGGTCGGTGCCCGCGTTCGCCCGCAAGCCGTTCCGCCGCACCTTCGCGCCGGCGCCGGGCGGCACCCCGGTGATCCTGTTCGCGGACTCGTTCTCGGACGCGTTCTCGCCGGAGGTCGCGGAGTCGACGGTCCGGGTGCTGCGTGCGGCCGGTTACGAGCCCCGCCTGCCGTCCGGGTCGGTCTGCTGCGGCCTCACCTGGATCACCACCGGGCAGCTCGACGCGGCGAAGAAGATCCTCACGCGTACCGTGGCGGCCCTGGCTCCTGATGCCCGCGAGGGCATCCCCATCGTCGGCATCGAGCCCAGCTGCACCGCCGTGCTCCGATCCGACATCCACGAGCTGCTCCCCGGCGACGCGGACGCCGCCGCCGTGGCCTCGTCCGTGAAGACGCTGGCCGAGCTGTTGTCGGCAACGCCCGGCTGGACGCCGCCGGACCTGTCCGACGTGGAGGTCGTCGCGCAGCCGCACTGCCACCACCACGCGGTGCTCGGCTGGAAGACGGACGCGGACCTGCTGGCCTCCACCGGCGCCACGGTCACGCGGCTGGCCGGCTGCTGCGGCCTGGCCGGCAACTTCGGCGTCGAGATCGGCCACTACGAGGTGTCGGTCGCGGTCGCGGAGCAGAACCTGCTGCCCGCGCTGGACGCCACGCCCGGCGCCGTGGTCCTGGCCGACGGCTTCTCCTGCCGCACCCAGGTCGCCGACCTGCGCGACCGCCCGTCCCTGCACCTGGCCCAGCTGCTGGACCGCTGAACCGTCCGGCCACGGAGGGCCGACAGTGGTGACATGGATGAATGTCCCCCGCTGCGGCTCGGCCGCTGGGAGGCCGCGCGTCTGCTCCGCAGCCCGCTGGTGGTGCTGGGCTGTCTGCTCGCGCAGGTGCTGTGCCTGCGCGCGCTGCACGGTTCGGCGCTGGACCACTACCAGGCGATGACGCTGCTCCCCGGCTTCGTGCTGGGACCGGTAGCGTTCTTCGCCGCCAACCTGACCGCGTCCCGGGAGCGGCGCGCCGGTATGACCCACGTCGTCGCCGTCGTCCCGGTGGATCTCCGGCAGCGGACCGCGGCCGCGCTCGTCGCCACCGCCGGGCCGGCCGCGCTCACCGTTCTCGTCGTCGTGGTGACCGTGCTGGCCCACCGGGCGATGCCCGGCCCGCCGCTGGTCCGGCCAGGCCTGCCGGAGCTGGCCGTGCCGCCGGTGACCGTGCTGGCCGCGGGGCAGCTCGGGGTGATGACCGCGCGGTGGCTGCCGTGGCCGGGCGCGGCCGCCTCGGTCATGCTGGCGCTGGTCCTGTGGGTGCAGGGGTCCGGCGCCGAGTTCCGGCGTCCGGTGTGGAGCGCGCTGGCGCCGTTCGCCGAGCTGGACATCAACGCCGGCGGCCGCATCATCGGCTTCCTTCCCGTGTCGATGCCCTGGCACGTCGCCTATCTGCTGTGCCTCGGCGCGATGGCCGCGGTCGCGGCGCTGCTGGCCACGCCCGGTCCCCGGCGCGGGCTCCTGGTCGCCGGTGCGGGCGCGGTGCTGGCGGCGGTCCTCTGCGGGTGGCGTCAGTTCGGCTGAGCGGGACGGCGGCGCCCGGAGCGTTCGGTCGCCGCCGTCCCGGTGGTCAGCAGGCGCCGCTGACCTGGAGATGGAACGGCACGTCGGTCAGGCCGCCGCCGACGTTCTTGGTCTCCACCCGGACCACCCAGTCCGGGAACTCGGCGTCACGGGTGGTGAACGCCAGCACCTGCTGGCCGGCCGAGCCCGCGGCCGGGGCGCCCGGCACGGCCACGAAGGCGCAGCCGTACGAGTTCCCGCCGAGCAGGAACACCCGGTACTGCCCTGGGCCGATCTTCGCGGAGTTGATCAGCGGTGATGCGGAGCGGGCCAGGCTCCCGTCCGCGCGGACCACGGCCCAGCGGCTCACGCTGCCGGGATCCGGGCACTGCACCTGGAGGTGGAACGGACTGTCGGTGAACGTGCCGGGGATGGTCCTGGTCTCCACCCAGATCGCGTTCGGGTTGCCGGACCGGGTGGCGGTGGAGATCGTGCCGGGCGCGGCGACGCCGGTCCAGCCGGTGTGGCCGCGGGTCGCCACGTAGGCGCAGCCGGACACCGGCCGGTTCAGTCTGACCTCGTACTGGCCGGCGCCGAGGTGGACCACGGACGTGACCGCGGCGGACCCGCGGGCCAGCGTGCCGGTGTCGCCGACCACGGCCCAGTCGCTGTCGCCGGGACACATCGCGTGCAGGTGGAACGGGAAGTCGGCGAGCGTGCCACCGGGCGAGGTGAACGTCTCCACATGCACGTCCATCTCCGTGCCGCCGCTGGCGACCGTCACCACGCCGGGCGCGTAGACGATCTCGTTCCCCGGGCCGGCGATGGCCGCGGTGTACGAGCACGGGTCCATGTTCTGCTGGAAGCGGACCTCGTACCGGCCCGCCGACTGCCGGACCACGGTGGTGACGCCGGATCCGCGCACCAGGCCGCCGTTGTAGTCGGTGACCGCGAACAGGCCGGGCGCGGTCGAGGCCACGGCCGGCGTGCCGGTCAGCAGCACGCCCGGCACGATCAGCGCCGCCACCACGGCCAGGATTCTCATGAGGCGCACGAGAGCGCTCCTACTCTGCTGGGGCCGCGACCCCGTCGGCCGCGGCTGTGTCCCCTGTCCGCGCCGGCCGCCGGTCCGGACCGCGGGGATGCCCGGTCACGCAGATGGCGAGCGCTTGCCGGTGGGCCGAACCGGCACGCCCCGGGGGTACGACAGTCGGTGCATGGACGTCGATCCGCGCGCCGACGGCGAGCTCGTCGCCGCGCTCCGCCGGGGTGACCGGCACGCGCTCGAGACGCTGTACCGGCGGCACACCGGCTGGCTGGTGCACCGGCTGTCCCGCCGCTGCGCGGACCCGGGCCTGGTCGACGAGGTCGTCCAGGACACGTTCCTGGCCGTATGGCGCGGCGCGGGCCGGTACCGGGGCAGTGGCGACGTCGCGGCCTGGATCTGGGGCATCGCGATCCGGCGGCTCATCGACCGGTTCCGGGGACAGCGGTCCGCCGCGCTGCACATCAATGAGTCCGCGCAGACCGAGCCGTCCGCCGAGGACAGGGTGCTGGTCGGCGTGGAGTACGGGGACCTCGGCGGCGCGCTCGGCCGCATCTCGCCGGAGCTGCGGGCGGTCGTGCAGGCCACGGTCCTGGACGGGCTCACCACCCGGGAGGCCGCGCGGCTGCTCGGCATCCCGGCAGGCACGGTCAAGACCCGGATGATGCGCGCCCGCGCGGCCCTGCGGGAGGAGCTGGCATGAACGACGACTGCATCGACCCCGTGCTGGCCCGGTGGTACGCGGACGGGACCGCCGGATACGCCCGGTCCGCCTCCGTCGAGGCCCACCTGCTCGCCTGCGCCACCTGCCGCGCGACGATCGGCGCGGCCGTGCCCGGCGACCGGCTCGACCGTATCTGGGACGGTATCGCCGCCGAGCTGGACGCGCCGCGCCCCGGCCCGGCCGAGCGGCTGCTGACCTGGTTCCGGGTGCGCCCGGACACCGCACGGCTGATCGTCACCACGCCGTCGCTGCGGCTGAACTGGCTGGCCGGCATCGCGCTGATGCTCGGGTTCGCCGCGCTGATGGCGGACGCCGGCGACCGCGGCCGGCTGTTCTTCCTCACGCTCGCGCCGCTGCTGCCGGTGGCCGGGGTCGCGGCCGCGTTCTCCGGGCCGCTCGACCCGATCCGGGAGGTGACGGTCGCGGTGCCGTACTCCCGGTTCCGGCTGCTGCTGATCCGCGCGCTCGCCGTGCTCACCACCAGCGCCGGGCTGGCCGCCGGCATCGGCGCGCTGCTGCTCGACGACGGCTTCCTGACCGCCGGATGGCTGCTGCCGGCGCTGGCGCTGGTGTCGGCGACGCTGGCGCTGTCGGCCCGCTGGGACGCCGGGACCGCCGCGGCCGGCGTCTCGCTGGCCTGGACCGGCTGGCTGTGGCTGCCGGAGCCGATGGGCGCGGTGTCGTTCACCGCGTTCACGACCGGGTTCCAGCTCGCCTACCTGCTGATCGCGCTGGTCGCCGGCGCGGCGCTGGTGCTGGGCAGGCACGTGTTCGAGTTCGGCAGGGACCCCCGATGAGCATGCCGACGGTGGAGATGACCGGGCTGGGCAAGCGGTACCGGCGGACGTTCGCGCTGCGGGACGTGTCGCTGCGGGCCGGCGTCGGCGTGACCGGCCTGCTCGGGCCGAACGGCGCCGGGAAGACCACGCTGCTGCGGATCGCCGCGACCGTGCTCACCCCGGACCTCGGCGCGGCCTACCTGTTCGGGCTCTCGCCGCACAGCGACGACACGCGCCGGCACATCCGGCGACAGCTCGGCTATCTGCCGCAGGACGTCGGCATCCACCGGTTCTTCACCGCGTTCGAGTTCGTCGACTACGTGGCGATCCTCAAGGAGATGGCCCACACCCGCAAAAGACATCAGGAGGTACGCCGGGTACTCGGCCTGGTCGGCCTCGCGGACCTGGCCGGGCGGCGCGTGCACACGCTCTCCGGCGGCGCCCGGCGACGGCTCGCACTGGCCCAGGCGCTGCTCGGCGACCCCGCGCTGCTCATCCTGGACGAGCCGACGGCCGGGCTCGACCCCGAGCAGCGGCTGCTGTTCCGGGAACTGCTGTCCCGGCTCGGCGAGGACCGCACCGTGCTGCTCTCCTCGCACCACAGCGACGACCTGGCCGCGCTGTGCGGGCACATCGTGGTGCTGCGCGAGGGCAGGACGGTCTTCGCCGGGCCGCCCGCGGAGCTGACCGCGACCGCGCGCGGCCGGGTGTGGACGTCCGGGACGCGGGATCCCGGCGCGATGCTGGCCTGGCGGACCGGCGAAGGCGCGTACCGCAACGTCGGCGACCCGCCGCCCGGCGTCGACTTCGTGGCGCCGCAGCTGGAGGACGCCTACCTGCTGCTGGTCCGGTCGCCGTGACACCGCCGGCGCTGGCGCTCCGGGAGGCCGCCCGGCTGCTGCGGCACCCGCTGGTGCTGGCCGGGACCGTGCTGGCGATCGGCATGTCCGCGGAGTCGGCGCGGCTGACCGAACCGCTCTACGTCTACCAGGGCATGACGATGGTGCAGAGCTTCTGTCTCGGTCCGATGGTCATCGTGGCCGCGTTCCGGGCCGCCGGCCGGGAGCGGCGTGCCGGAACCGCCGAGCTCATCGCCGTGACCCCCTACGGAGCGCGCCGCCGCGTCCGCGCGCTGCTCTGCGCCGCCGCCGGTCCCGCCGTGCTCACCGCCGTGATCGTCGGGGCCACCCCGATCCTCTACCGGTACGCCGGCGCGGTGCCGCTGCGCTGGCCGGGCCTGGCCGAGCTCGCGGTCCAACCGGTACGACTGCTCGGCGCCGGCCTGCTCGGGATCATGGCCGCGCTGTGGCTGCCCCTGCGGGGCGCGCCCGCCGCCGCGCTGTGCCTGGCCGGTACCGTGATGGCGGTGGTGAACGCGTACACGCACGGCACGCTCCGGCTGACGCTCGCCGCGCTGTTCCCGTTCGGCGACCTCGCGGACGGCTGGTCCGACCCGGCGTGGCACGTCGCCTACCTCGGCTGCCTGTGCGCGCTGGCCGCGTGCGGCGCGCTGCTGGCCACGCCCGGCCCGCGGCGCCGGCCACTGCTGTGCGCGACGGCGGCGGGCGCGGGCGCGGCCGTGACGGGCTGGCTCCAGCTGCGGTGACCCGACGGGCGACGCGTGATCGGCCGGGCATTGCGGCCGGTCGATGCTCCGGCGGGTGAGGTCCGGCCGCCGCGACGTTCACCGGGCCACCAGTGATCCAGGCGTGGCGCCGGCCGGGCCGGCGGCACCCGGTCAGCCGAACTGCGCGCAGCCGGTCACCACGGTGGCCGTGACCGCGACGGCCGCGGACAGCAGCAGGTGGCGGCGCGGGCCCGGGGTGGCCAGCAGCGCCGCGATCGCGGCCAGGCCGCCGAGGCAGCACAGGTAGGCGGCGTGCCAGCCGGGAGACCCCGGGAGGTAGGAGACGACGCCGGCGTCGTCCTGGACGGCCATCTCCCGCCAGGGCGCCAGCGAGAGCAGCTCCTGCCGCCCGGCGGAGGCGGGCAGCGTGAACGCGCCGACCAGCCCGGCCAGCGTCGCCGCGGCAGCGCCCGGCCACGGGGCCAGCCGGGCGACCGCGACGCCGAGCAAACCGCCGCCGAGCACGGTCGCCGGCTGCACCGCGAGCTCACCGAGGCTGGGCCAGCGGGCCGGCTGCGGGCCGTACCGGTGAAAGATGATCATTTGGACGGCGGTGAAGCAGCCGGTCAGCACCGCGGGTGCGAGCACCGCGAGCAGCGCCGCCGCGGTCCGCCGGCGGAGCGGCACGGGCACGGCCGCGAGGAGCTCGGCCGTGCCGGCCCGCCGGTCGCGGGTGGCCAGCAGGTTCGCGGCGAACAGCACGGCCACGCCCAGCGGCATGCTCGGCACGTGCGTGAGCACCAGGAACACGTTCAGCGGCGTGCCCGGGGCGGAGGCCATCAGCGACGAGTCGCGGACCGCCGGGATCAGGCTCCAGGCGGCGGAGAGCGCCAGCGCGGCCGGCACGAGCGGGTGCCGGATCAGGCGGGCGGTCGCCGCCAGCACCAGAGTCGGGAACGCGCCCACACCTCACTGTCGCGCCCCGGGCCGCGACCGGTTCGGATCATGCGGGATGTCGCTGCCATCCGCACAACCGGACCGGGCGCCGGGCCGGGCGGGACCGCGCCGCCGACAGGCCGGATGTCGCGACCACACCGGGCGCGCCACCACGATCGGAGTGATCACATGTCCACCGGAACGTTCCAGGTCCCACCGCCGAGCCCGGCCCAGCTGGCCGGACGGGTCGAGGCGGTCGTCGTCGACTCCGGCGGCAACCCGCCGGACGTCATCAAGGCCGGCGACGCATGGGCCGTCGAGGTCTCGTGGGAGCTGACCGGCACGCTCGTGCCGCTGATCGCGGGCGAGTGGAACCTGCGCCTGACGATCAACGAGGTGGCCGGGCCGAACGACTCGTCGCTGACCGCCGGGCCGATCCCGGTCACGTCCGCGAACGGCGCCTACACCGCGAGGATCCCGGTCCCGGCCGGTACGGTGCGGGCGCTGCCGGGCGGCAACCCGTACCAGGTCATCGTCACGCTCGGCTACACCACCGCGGCCGGTACGCCCGGCGGGATGGGCGGCTACGTCGACTGCGGTGTCGTCCTGATCATCGCGTGAGAGAGGGCCCGGCCGGTGTCGGCCGGGCCCGTTCTCAGTACGTGTCCCTCGCTCCGCGATTCATGAACGCGTCGATCATGGATGCCGGGACCGGCAGCGGCACGCCCGCCTGGCTCTTGGCCATCTGCCCGGCGCTCGGGACGTCCGCGCGCTCCGGCCAGGTGCCGGTGTCCCACAGCGAGGCCCGGACGAACGCGCGGCTGCAGTGCAGGAACAGCTCCTCGACCCGCACCTCCACGGTCAGCCGCGGCACCACGCCCTGCACCGCCAGCCGCTCGGCATAGGGGGCGTCGGCGACGATGCGGGCGGAGCCGTTGACGCGCAGCGTGTCGCCGGAGCCGGGGACCAGGAAGAGCAGGCCGATGTGGGGGTTGCGGAGGATGTTCTCCAGGCTGTCGAGGCGCCGGTTGCCCTTGCGGTCGGGGAACGCGAGCGTGTGGTCGTCGAGCACCAGCGCGGCGCTGCCGGGTGGGTCGCCGCGCGGCGACACGTCGCAGAGCCCGTCCTCGGACGCGGTCGCCACCAGGAAGAACGGGCTGAGTTCGATGAAGCGGCGGGAGGCGGCGTCGATGTGGTCGATGCCCTTCTCCGCGATCACCTTCAGCGGGCGTTTGACGTAGTCCCGGAGCTGTGCGGATGTTTCGATAGATATCGTCATAAATCCTCCTCAGCCGAGGCTTGCGCGGCCGTGCCGCCAGTAGCCCATGAATGCGATGTGCTGTTTCGCCATGCCCCGCTCGTCGACCAGGTGCCGGCGCACGCCGGTGGCGAGCTTCGCCTCACCGGCGACCCAGGCGTAGTCCGCATCGACGGCGGACTCCCGCACGGCGGCGAGCGCGGACGAGTCGTCGCGGGCGAGCCAGCTCACCCGTACCCCCGGCGGCTTTTTGAGGTTTGTGCGCTCGTCGGCGGCGGACGGCACCTCCAGGAACACGTCGCCGGTGGAGTCCGCCGGCAGACCCTCCAGGATGGACAGCACGGCGGGCAGCGCGCTCTCGTCGCCGGCCAGCAGGATCCGGCGCGCGGTGGGCGAGGGGAGATAGGTGTAGCCCTCGTCGACGATGCCGGCCGGGTCGCCGACGCGGGTGCGGGCCGCCCAGGCGGACGCCGGGCCCGCATCGCCGTGCAGCGCGAACTCGATGTCCAGCTCCAGCGAAGCGGGGGGTGGGCGCGGATGGTGAACGTGCGCACCCAGGGGCGGCGGGACAGCGGCTGGAACAGCGTCTCCGCCATCCAGCCGTCGTTGCCGAAACTCGGCAGCCAGAGGCCGTCCTGACCGAGACGGGGGAAGAACAGGCGCACGGCGTGGTCGCGGCCGTGCGCGGTGAAGCCGTCGAGCGACTCGCCGCCGAGCGTGATCCGGACGAACGACGGGCTGATCCGGGTCGTGGCCAGCACGGTGAGCGGGAGCGCGCGGCGAGCCCGGGAGCGCTTGACCTTCGGGATCATGACCGGGCCTGCTTCAGGCGGAGGCGGACGCCGTCGAGGAAGAGCTCCAGGCCGTAGGCAAAGCGTTCCTCGGGGTCGGAGCGGACCACGTCGCTCATGGCGCGCAGCAGCTCGGTGTCCTCGATGCCGCGGTCCTCCCAGTCGCCGGCCTGCTGCTGGGCCTGTTCCTCGATGGTGTGGCCGAGGATGTAGTACTCGAGTGCGAAGAGCACCCAGCCGGCCCGGTCGAGCGGGAAGCCTGCGTCGGTCAGGAGGCGCACGCCCATCTCGCCGGCGTAGACCGTGTTCTGCTCCTGGACGTAGGTGCCGGAGACGACGCGGGCGCCGTCGCGGTGGGCGAGGAACGCGCGGCGGGCACGCATCGCGTACTCGGTGAGCTGGGCGTCCCAGGTGCCGGGCGCGAGCGGCGGATCGAGCGCCTCGCCGATGATCCGGTCGGCCATGGCGCCGAGCAGCGCCTCCTTGTCCTTGAAGTGCCAGTAGATCGCGCCGGCCTGCACGCCGAGGCGCGCACCGAGTTTGCGCATGGTGAGGCCGTCGAGGCCGTCGTCGTCGAGCAGGGCGATGGCGCCGGCGACGACGTCCGCACGCTTCAGTTGCATACCGGGCAGCATACTTGAACGGCGTTCAATCCTAAACGGTGTTCAAGTGGTGTGCGTCACCCCTCCGCGGGGGTGATGGACATCGCCGCTTACCGTTCTGTCGTGATCAACCCGAATCGCCGATGGATCGTCCATGTCGCGCTCGCGGGCGGGGCCGTGCTGTGTGCGGTCGCGCTGGGCGCCGCCGTGCTGCTCATGCCCGAGGACAAGGCGGCCCCGACGCCCGCACAGGAGACACCGGACACGCCGGACACTCCGGGCTGGGTGGAGTTGCCCGCGCTGGCCGCAGACACCGCACCGACCGGCGTCGGCAGCGGTGAGGAAACGCGGATCACGTTCGACAACCAGGGCGACGAGGCGTACGTGATCTCGTGGCTGGAGGAGGACGGCACGCTGACGCCGTACTCCACGCTCGCGCCGGGCGAGACCTACGAGCAGACGTCCTACTCCGGCCACTACTGGCTGGTCGCGAAGGAGGACGGCACGCCGGTCGTGATGTTCCAGGCCGCGAACGAGCCCGGACACGCACTCATCGAGTAGTCACAGCCGCGTGCTGTCGACCTTCTCCCCCAGCAGGACCGCGCCCGCGGTCTCCACGATGTCGGCCGAGACCATGGCGTGCTGGGTGGCCGCGTGCACGTCGCGGAAGCGCTGCTGCAGCGGCCCGGCGTCGTAGACCGCGGTCCCGCCGGCGGCGCTGTAGAGCAGGTCGACGGCGCGGGCCGCGTGCCGTGTCCCGGTCGCGATCGCCAGCCGTTGCGCCGCGCGCCGCACCTTGCCGGCGCCGCCCTGCACCAGCTCGCTCTGCAGGTAGGCCAGGCCGGACCGGTGCAGCGCGGTCGCCTCGGCCACCGCGTTCCGGAACGCCGGCCGGCCCGGCTTGGTGGCGGCCAGCGCGGTGAAGTCCTCGATCGCGCCGCGGGCGATGCCGAGCGCGACCGCGGCGATGCCGATCGACAGCGTGGTGAACGGCGGGATCCGGTACAGCGCACCGGACGCGTACGGCGGCCCGGCCAGGCTGAACACGTGCTCGGCGGGCACGAACACGTCGTGCACGGAGAAGTCGTGGCTGCCGGTGCCGCGCAGGCCCATCACCTGCCACGTGTCGTGGATCGTGACGTCGGCCGCGGGCAGGACGCACATCCGTACCCCCGAGGGGGTCATGGCGCCGGCGACCAGCCAGGTGGCGTGCCGGCAGCCGCTGGAGAACGCCCACCGCCCGGTCAGCCGCCAGCCGCCGTCGACCGGCTCCGCGCGGCCCATCGGCGCGGCCACGCCGGCGATCAGGAAGCGGGGGTCCGCGAGCATCCGCTTCGCCACGTCCGGTTCGAGCCAGGCCAGCGCGATGCCGGTGCCCGCGCCGATCATGGCGACCCAGCCGGTCGCGCCGTCCGCCCGGCCCAGCTCCTCGAAGATCTCCACCATGCGCTCGGGCGGGGCCTCCAGGCCACCGGCGGCCGCGGGCGTGGCCAGCCGGAACACCCCAAGATCAAGAAGAGCATCGACGATCTCAGGGGGTACGGCCGCCGCCCGGTCGATCGTGGGGCTGAGCTCGCGGAGCGTGGGGCCGAGGGCGCGTACCTGATCCAGCATCGGCCTATTGTCACCCGGCGATGAACTCGGCGACCGCGTCCAGCGCGAGTTTCGGCGTCTCGACCTGTGGTAGGTGGCCGGTGCCGTGCAGCGGGCGGTAGGTCGCGCCCGGGATCGCGTCCGCGTAGGCCTGCCCGTAGGCCGGGTCGACGATCCGGTCGCTCTGGCCCCACAGCACCATGACCGGCACGGTGACCGCGGCGAGGCGGCCGGCCAGCGTCGGGTCCTGCATGGTGCGGCCCGCGTAGTGCGCGATCGCCTCGCGGTTGCCGGGCATCGCGGCCCTCTGCGCCTCGGTCGGGACGATCTGGAACGCCTCCGGGTCGTGGTACGACAACGCGGCCAGCTCCGGCGGCGTGAGCGAGAAGAAGTCCGCGACCGGGTGGCCGGGCACCTCGAGGCCGACCCCGTTGATGATCACGACGCGGCCGACGCGCGGGCTGCCGCACAGCGCGATCTCGGCCGCGATCCAGCCACCGATCGAGTTGCCGATGACGGTGACGTCGTCCTCGTCGCTGCCGTCGAGCAGGTCGGCGTAGTGCCGGGCGAGGTCACGGACGGAGTCGAGGTGGTCCGGGCGGGGCGTGCCGTTCCAGCCCGGGTGGGTGGGGACGCGCACGTGGGCGGGCAACTCGGCCGCGAGCAGGTCGCCGAAGGCGGACACGGACATCGGGCCGGCGCCGCCGTGCAGCAGCAGGACGGCGCGGCCCGCGCCGGTTTCGTAGATCTCGGTCATGCCGCCGACGCTATATCAGCATGTTGATATAAGCAACCTGATATAGGATGGCGGCATGGAACCCGAGGACGTCGGCCTGCTGATCAAGCGGGTGCAGCACCGCCACCACCGCACGCTCACGGCCGCGCTCGCCGACCTCGGCGTCTCGCTGGTCCAGTGGGACACGCTGCGCCACCTGCACCGCAACCCCGAGGCCTCGCTGCACGACCTGGCGCAGCTGACGTTCCAGACGGACCAGGCGTTCGGCACGCTCGCGGTCCGGATGGCCGACCGCGGCCTGATCGAGCGCGTGCCCGGACCGGGCCGCGCGGTGCGGCACCGGCTCACCGAGAAGGGCGAGCGGATCCGCGCGGCCGGGCAGGAACGGGCGAGCGCGGTGGTCCGCACCTCGCTCGGCCCGCTCACCCCGGCACAGCTCGACCAGCTCGGCGCGCTGCTGCTGACGGTGCTGGAGGAGCCGGTTCCGCCCGCGTGAGGAGCCCGTCTCCATCGCGCCGACGGACAGGTCCGCGCACTGGCGCGCGTGGCGCGTGCCAGTGCGCGGGTGAAGTCCGCCGCGCGGCCGATCGCCGCGTGTTCCGCGCGGCAGGAGCCCCCTGTGCGGCCGACGGCTTCCCCGATCGCCGCGTGTTCCGTGCGGAAGGTGCCCGCCTCAGGCCGCGCGGCGTCCGGTGTCCGCGCGGCCCGTTCCGCGCGCGTGACCGTTGCGGTCGCCGCCGTTGAGCAGCACCGGGCCGGGCTGCCGTGCCGGGCCGGCCGGCACCCGGGCGATGCCGTAGAGCTGGGCGAACGCGGCCACGGTGCGGGACTCGTCGTGCTGCTCCGCCACCGCGCGGGCGTTGCGGCCCAGCGCGTCCGCGTGCGCCGGGTCGTCGAGGATCGACAGCAGCCGCCGGACCAGCGCGCGCACGTCGCCGGGCGGGAACAGACAGCCGGTCTCGCCGTCGACGATCAGGTGCGGGAGCGCGGCCGAGTTCGCGCCCACGACCGGGCGGCCGCAGGCCATCGCCTCCAGCGTGACCAGGCTCTGCAGCTCCGCGGTGCCGGGGTTCACGAAGACGGTGCAGGCGGCGTACGCGTCCGGCAGCTCGTCGTCCGGGACAAAACCGGCGAAGCGGACGTCGTCGGCCACACCGAGCTCGGCCGCGAGCGCGCGCAGCGCCCGTTCCCGCGCGCCGGTGCCGACCAGCAGCAGCTGGGAGTCCGTCATCCGGCGGACGACCGCGAACGCGCGGACCAGGACGTCGAGATTCTTCTCCGCGTCGAGGCGGCCGACGTACCCGATGGTGGGTGTGTCCTTGAGGTCGTGTCGCGCGCGGAATCCGGCGGCATCGCCTCGCGTCGAGAACCTGGTCAGGTCGATGCCGCAGGAGATCGGCAGGACCGGTCCGGGCACGCCCGCGACCATGGCCAGCGCGGCCGCGTACGGCGTGGGCGCGGTGACCACGTTCGCCTTCGCGAAGACGCGGGCGGCGTCGCGCCAGGCCCAGTCGTGCACGAGGTCCCGGGCCAGCGGCAGGTAGTGGGTCAGGTTCTCCGGCATGAAGTGGTTCGTGGCGACGACGAAGATGCCGCGCGCATACGCGGCCGCGATCAGCGCGCGGCAGATCGGGAAGTGGCTCTGCACGTGGACGACGTCGGGCCGCACCTCGTCCAGGATCCGGCCGGCGGCCGCGTGCAGCCCGACCGGCAGACTGAACCGGAAGTCCCGGCGCTGCCAGATCGGCAGTGATCGGATCCGGTGCTCGACGATGCCGCCCTCGGTGGTGCGGGTGCGGCTGCGGTAGCCGGTGGCCGGGCTGACCACGTGCACCTCGTGGTGGACGTTCAGCGCGGCGGCGAGACGCTGGGCGAAGTAGCTGGCGCCGTTGACGTGCGGGGCGTAGGTGTCGGCGCCGATGAGGATGCGCATGGGGTGTTCTCCTTGGTGTGGTGCCCGCGGGGTTTCCGGACGAGGCGGGTCAGCGTGCGGTGGTGTGTCGCCGCCAGGTGGATCAGCGCGATCGGGATCGCGACGGCGGCGGTGAGCAGCAGGAATCCGCCGGGCAGCGCGAGCAGCCCGGTCAGCGAGCTGCCGAACAGCGCGCCGAGCCCGAGCAGCACGGCCGCCCGCACGGCCGCACCGGCCGTCACCCAGGCAGCGAACCGGCGGAACGGCAGCTGCGCGACGCCCGCGGCGACGAACGCCGGGACCGCCAGCACGTCGAGGAGCTTCGCGGTGACGACCAGCCGCGGCAGCGCCGCCGGTCCCGGCAGCGCGCGCACACCCGGCAGCCGCCGGAGTGCTCGCGTGGCCGATGCGCCGACCCGGCCGGACCGGGCGAGCAGCGACGCCGCCCCCGGCCGGGCCGAGGCACGCCCGGCCAGGTAGAGCAGGCTGTCGCCGGCCACCTCCGCGAGCACGACGATCGCCCAGACCGGCCAGAACCGCGCCAGCCCGGCGCCGACCATCGCGCCGGCGCTGACCGTCGCGGCCGGTCCTTCGACCAGCACGAGCGGGCCGAGCCAGGTGTACGGATCCATGCCGAGAACTGTCGGCCGCGGTTGTCGCCCCGGTCGTCCACCGGCGGAGCCGTCCCGCGTAGCTCTGCCGTAGGGGGCCCGATGACCCGCCAGGAGGACGCTTTCGCATGCTCAGGTCGGTAACGTCGCCCACGTGAACGGGGTACCGAGGCAGTGGTGGCTGCTGGTCGGGTCGGTCGCCGGCGTGCTGCTGGTGGTCACCGCGATCGTGATGACGGACGAGTACGACGTGCCGCTGATCGTGGCCTGGGCCGCCTCGACCGCGCAGTGTGCGGCGCTCCCGCTGGCGCTGCGCAACCCGCGGATCGCCACCGCGGTGCAGCTCGCGGCCGTGCTGGTGTTCGCGCTCGGGCAGGAGGGCGCGCACGGCCTGTGGCCGCTGCAGCCACCGGTGATGCTGATGCTGAGCGCGCACATCGGCCTGGTCGGGCTGCGGTGGCGCTGGCAGGAGGCGGTGGTGACCTGGTGGGCCACCGCGCTGTTCTGCATCGTGCTGACCATGGCCGACCCGCGCGGCCGGACGCTCGACGAGGGCGACACCGGGCTGATCATCTACGCGACGAACTCGGTGCTGGTGCTGTTCAGCACGATCGCCTGGCGGCAGCGTGGCGCGGTCCGCCGGGAGCTGGCCCAGGCCCGCCGCGACGTGGAGCTGGAGCAGGCACAGCGCGCGCTGGTCGAGGAGCGGAACCGGATCGCCCGGGAACTGCACGACGTGGTCGCGCACAGCATGTCGGTGATCCACATGCAGGCGACGTCCGCGGCGTACCGGATCCCGCACATCGATCCGGAGTCGCGCGCGGAGTTCGGGCGGATCGCGGCCGGCACCCGGGCCACGCTGCGCGAGATGCGCGCGCTGCTGGCACTGCTGCGCGACGACGGCGCGGAGAGCGAGCTGCGCCCGATGCCGGACCTGCGCAACCTGGGTGAGCTGGCCGAGTCCGCCCGCCGCGGCGGCGTGCCGGTCACGCTGGAGGTGTCCGGCGCGCTGCACGACGACACGGTCGGCCTGGCCGCATACCGGATCGTGCAGGAGTCGCTGAGCAACGTCATCCGGCACGCGCCCGGCGCCCCGACCCGCGTCCACGTGGCGGTCGAGGGCGACGAGCTGCTGGTCGAGGTGGTCAACGGCCTGCCGGTCTCGCCACCGCGCCTGATCGAGGAACCCGGCCGCGCCCGGCACGGCCTGGTCGGCATGCGTGAGCGCGCGCGGCTGGCCGGCGGCGTCGTGCACACCGGCGCCCGCCCGGACGGCGGTTACCGTGTCACCGCCCGTCTCCCGCTCGCCCCTTCGGAAGGTCTCGCATGATCCGGATCCTCGTCGCCGACGACCAGCCGATGATCCGCGCCGGCGTGCGCGCGATCCTGGACTCCCAGCCCGACATGTCCGTGGTCGGTGAGGCGGAGAACGGCCGGCAGGCGATCGACCGGGCGCGCAGCCTGCGCCCGGACGTGATCCTGATGGACGTGCGCATGCCGGAGCTGGACGGCCTCGCCGCGACCCGCGAGGTGGTCGGCGCCGCACCGGACGGTCCGCGCGTGCTGATGCTGACCACGTTCGACATCGACGACTATGTTTACGAGGCGTTGCGGGCCGGTGCCAGCGGTTTCCTGCTCAAGGACAGCGAACCCGAAGAGCTGATGCATGCGGTACGGGTGGTCGCCAAGAGCGAGGCCCTGCTCGCGCCGCGGATCACCCGACGCCTGATCGAGAATTTCATCAACTCCCAGCCGCCCGCGCCCGCCGCCTCCACCGCGCTGAACTCGCTGACCGAGCGTGAGCTGGAGGTGCTGCGCCACATGGCGATGGGCATGTCCAACGCGGAGATCGCCAAGGCGCTGTTCATCGCGGAGCAGACCACCAAGACCCACGTCAGCCGCATCCTGAACAAGCTCGGCCTGCGCGACCGCGTCCACGCCGTGGTCTTCGGCTACGAGAACGGCCTGGTGACCCCCGGCCGACGATGACCCTTCACGCAACGACATTGATGGGTCACCATAGGTGAGGACCGAAGGAGCCTCATGAGCCGTGGCCGTCTGATCGCACGGATCCTGATCACCGCCGTCGTCGGTGGCACCACCTATCTGATCGGCGCGCTGGTGAAGCAGCCGCCCGCGCAGGCCGTGATGCTCGCGTTCTTCGTCGGCGGCGTGGTGCTGGTCGTCCAGCTGCTCGCCGAGTTCGACACGCGGGTGGCCGCGGTGGAGGCGGGCCAGGGGCGGCTCACCGGCGAGCTGCGCGACCTGCTGGCGGAGAAGTTCGCCGCGGTCAGCGAGGCCACGGAGCTGTACGGCCGGGTCGAGCACTCACCACTGCGCGACGACGTGGTGCGGGTCGCCCACAGCGCGCTGCAGGTCGGGCACGAGCTGCCGCCGCTGGTGGTGAACCTGGCTCGGGCGCAGCTGCAGTACGCCGACCACCTGCTGCGCCAGGTCGGCAGCGGCGAGGCCACCTACGAGGGCGAGGACCGGGAGTGGCTGCTCGCGCTGACCCACCACGTGGCCTCCACGCTGGACGCGATCAGTCCGGGCTCTCGCGACCACGACGGCCGGTTCCTCGACGAGGGCCTGTGGCGGACCGAGCTGGGCCGCAGGTATCTGGAGGCGCAGGCCCGCGCGCTGCGCAACGGCGTGGCCATCCGCCGGCTCTTCATCCTGGAGCACGAGGATCTGCTCGCCGACGCGGACTTCCGGGAGATCTACGACGAGCAGGCGGCGATGGGCATCCGGGTCCGGGCGATCGCGCTGGCCGAGATCCGGATCGCGGGCATTCGCTTCGTGTCCGACTTCATCCTCTTCGACGACGTGGTCAGTTACGAGAACGAGCTGGCGCCGACGAAGCACCGCTTCGGCCTGCCGATGTATATCCGCACGTCACTGTTCATGGACAGCCGGCGGATCGACCGGCAGCGGCAGCGGTTCGAGGCGCTGTGGGCGGCCGCGCACGAGCTGGGTCCGGCCGGTCAGGGCGCCTCCACCAGGTCCGCCGCGGCGGAGGCGCAACCCCAGGAGAGACTGACCCCGCCCCCGCCGTGACCGTAGTTGTGCACCAGGTGACCGCCGGGGATCGCCTCGCGCTCGACCCGGACGCGGGAGCGCGTGGGGCGGAAGCCCACCCGGTGGTCCAGCACGCGCGCGCCGGCCAGCTCGGGGCGGACCTCGGCGCAGCGGGCCACGATCCGCTCGGCGAGCGCGGGGTCCCAGGCCCGATCCGTACGCGCCGGGTGGGCCGTGCTGCCCAGGACCATGCGGTCACCGTGCGGCAGGAAGTAGGTCATCTCGGCCGCGTCCTCCGCGTCGGCGAAGAACTCGTCGATGCCGGGGTTCTCCACCACGACGAGCTGGCCGCGGACCGGCACCACCTCCGGGTCCGGCACCAGCGCGCGGGCGTCCGCGCCGGTGCAGTTGACCAGCACGTCGAAGCCGGCGGGCACCTCGGTCAGCGAGGCGGCCTCGCCCTGCTCGATCTGCACGCCCGCGTCCTTCGCGCGCAGGACCAGGTAGGTGAGGTAGACGGGCATGTCCACGATCGGTGCGGTGTACCGCCACCCGGAGAGGTAGCCGGCGGGCAGCGTGGCCGGGTCCGCCAGCGTCAGGTCGGGCAGGTCGCGGAGCCAGACCGGCGGCGCCATCCCGGTGTGCGAGGCCTCGAGGCCCTGCACCAGGCGGACGCCGGCCTCCGGATGCGCGGCGAGCGTGCGGAACGCCTCCAGCGTCTCGTCGCTCCACTCGGTCACCCGCTCGTGCTCGGCGACGACCGGGCCCCACAGCGCGCCGGCCGCGCACGAGGTGGACTCGTGCGGCAGCTCCCGCGCGCGGATCAGCACGCGGTGGCCGCGCTCGGCGAGACGCAGCGCGGTCGTGATGCCGGAAACGCCGGCGCCGATTACAAGGACGTCAATGCCTGAACGGGCCATTATTCGAGCGTAACGCGCACGCGCACCACAGTGGTATATGCGATCTTCAGCGCGTCCAGCCGTTTGCGCACAATGGGCCGGGAGGAGCATAGCGATCTCGACAGTCAGGCAAGTTCCATTAGAGAATGGGCGGCCGGGTAACCGTCCGTGGTCCCGTCGTCACAATGAATCCCGGGGGCTCGATGCTGGTGCTGGGCGAGGTGCGTACCGGCCTGATCCAGAACTCCACCGCGTTGTCGAAGGTGGACGCCGCGCGCCTGCTCGACCTCGTGCTGGGCGAGCGGGTCCGCGTGTCCGAGCGGCCCATTCACCACGCGACGTCGCCGGAGCGGCTGGTCGGCGTGGACTGCCCGCTGAGCGCGCGGAGCAGGGCGAGCGTGCGCGGCGTCGGCACGGTGCTCACCCGCGCGGCGGTGACCGAGGGGCACGTGCTGCAGGGCTCGGCGTACACCCGGATCCGCCCCGGCACCGGCCGCCGCCTCCCCTGGGCGCACTACCTGGGGCACCCCGGCCAGGTGGAGACGATCGGCCGCGGCAACGACCTGGACCTGGCGCAGGGCTTCCTCGGTGCGGACCGCACGCCCGGCACGCTGGACCTCGGCGCGATCTGCGACCGGGCGATGGACGACGTGCAGCGCTCCCCGTCGCTGGACCGGCGGATCACGCTGCGGACCGCGCCCACCAGCCTGCGCTGGGCCGCGGTCGAGGGCGCGGACGCGCTCCAGTTCACCGTGGTGTCCCCCACGCTGCGGACGCTGCGGGTGGACGTGCCGGCGGAGCGGCTGGACGCGACCGTCACGCTCTGCGAGGACCTGGCGCTGCACGACTGGCTGCTCACCACGCTGCTGGACCTGATCGACCGGAACCTGACGTCCGCGGCCGCGGACGCGCGCAGCGTCCGGCGGCTCCGTCCGGCCATAGATCACCTGCTGCACCTCTGGATGCCCGCGGCCCGGGTGGACGAGGAGTTGCTCCCGGTCTGGGAGCGGATGGAACGCCGGCCCGGCTTCACGCGGCAGTGGAACGCGTGCGTGAGCCGGATCCGGGACCAGGTCACCGTGAACGCCATCGCGGTTCTGAGCGGGGACGAGAGACAGCGAGGGATGACCGGATGATCGAGAATACGACGGATGACCGGGAAAAGCTTCCGGTGGGACTTCTACGTAAAGTCGGCACCACCACGCTCACCGCGGGCATCGCCTATGTGATTACCAGCCTGGTCGACAAACCGAATATCGCGGGATTCACGCTCTCCGTGCTGATCGGGGGAATCACCCTGATTGTGCAATTCCTGAATGACTTCGAGAATCGCCTCCAGAAGGTGGAGACCCACCAGCGTGACCACACCCAGCACGTCGAGGATCTGGTGGAGACGCGGTTCCACAAGCTCAACGAGGCGACCGAGCTGTTCAGGCTGGTGGAGACGTCGACGATGCGGCCGGACGAGGTCACCACGCTGGTCCGCCACTCCACGCTGATCGGCCCGACCACGCCGCCGCTGGTGCAGAGCCTGGCCAGCGCGCAGATCCGCCGGACGTCGAACCTGCTGCGTGAGCTCAGCGAGAAGGCGGACGCGATCTACGAGGGCGAGGACCGGGAGTGGCTGCTCTGCCTCACCGAGGACTCCACGGTCGGCATCGACGCGGTCAGCCTGATGACGGTGGACTCCGGCAGCAAGGGCGTGTTCGAGGGCGGCGGCCTGTGGACCAGCGACCTCGGCCAGCGCTATCTGGACGCGCAGCGCCAGGCCGTCAAGCGCGGCGTCACGGTCCGGCGGATCATGGTGCTCGACCAGCCCACCGGTGAGGACGACGAGGAGTTGCGACACCTCTCCGACCTGCACCGGGCCGCCGGGATCGAGGCGCGCGTGCTGGAGCCGAGGGCGGTGCCGGGCACGCTGCGCAACGCGCTGCTGGACTTCATCGTGTTCGACGGCTCGCTGAGCTACGAGACCACGCGCGCGTCCAGCGTCGACCACTCGGCCAAGGCGATCATCGCCACGACACGGCTGGTGATGCGACCCGATCGGGTTCGCGACCGCATCCGATGGTTCGACGACCTCTGGGACTCCGCTCGCGAAATGCCGTAAAATCTGGCAAAAGGGACACGGTTTCGGAGCACGAGCATGCGACACTGGCGGGGGACGCGCTTGTGCCCGGCACCTGGCGGCGTGAACAATGAGCGCCGCCCGATCTGCCCACAATGGAGTTGTCAGACGTGAGTGTCGTTAGGGAACAAACGGACGAGCTACGCCTTCGCGAAGAGCTGCACGGGATGTATACCGAGGTCGGCTTCTACGAGCCGGACAGCTGGAAGGCCGCGCCCGCCACCGTGGACGAGCACTCACTGAAGATTCTCGGCCACCCGGTCATGGAGGACTGGGAGCGCCCCTACATGCAGGAGCTGGCCCGGATCGCCACGCTGAACGGCGGCCGCGTGCTGGAGATCGGCTTCGGCATGGGCATCTCGGCCGGGTTCATCAGCCGGTTCTACGACCAGCGCGGCATCGGCCGGGGCGTCACCGAGCACGTCATCGTGGAGGCCAACCGCGACGTGGCGGCGCTGGCCCGCAAGTTCCGCGACGAGCACCGGCCCGGCCTGGTCCGCATCGTCGAGGGCGTCTCCTACGACGTGATCGCGGAGAACGCGGACGGCGTCTTCCGGGACGGCGGCTTCGACGGCATCCTGCACGACGCCTATCCGCTGGACGAGTCGCAGGTGCAGAACCAGGCCCACTTCGCCGGTACGGCGTACCGGCTGCTGAAGCCCGGCGGCATCTTCACGTACTTCTCGGACGAGCCCACGCAGTTCCGGCCCGAGCACCTGCAGATGCTGCTGGACGCCGGGTTCGCCCGCAAGAACATCGACCACAAGATCATTCGCGTGGTGCCGCCGGCCGACTGCCTCTACTGGAAGCGCGACACCATTCTCGCGCCGATCCTGCGTAAGGGCTGACGCTCAGAGGTCCACGAAGATGTACTCCACGCGTCGCGTCAGGTCGGCCGGCAGCGCGAACCCCTCCGCGTCGGCGCGCTGGAGCAGCTGATCGGCGGCGGCGCGCTCGACCGCGATCTGGCTCAGGATCGTGCGCACGCCGTGCTCCGTGCTGAGGAAGCGGTTCCCCAGGACGGACACGGTGCGGTAGGCGGAGAACGGGGCCGCCCGCGGGTTCATCCTCAGGATCGACGGGACCTGCCGCCAGTCGTCCGGCAGTACGGCCGGCACCGGGTGGGGAACCGCCACCGGCTCGTCGCGGTCGCGCAACAGGCCGAGCCGCAGCAGCTGCCACACCGCGGCGAGGAACGCGCACGACCAGGTGCGCTCGCCGCCGGTCTCGTCCCATAGCTGCACGTCCGCGAAGATCGAATGCCGGTTCGCGGCGTGCTCCAGCGGCGGGCTCCAGCCGGGTGAGTCGACCATCGCCTGCGCCGCGGCCGTGTGCGGGCTGCGCTGCCCGTTGCACAGCCAGCCGGACTCCGAGGCCGGCGGCCGGTCGCCGTTGCTGCCGGGCACCGGATCGTTGACGATGTGGTGCTCGACCAGCTGGGCCAGCGGCACACCGTCCGCCACGGCGCAGCCGGCCTCGCGCGCGATGTAGTCGATCGGCAGCTCCGCCTCGGCCGCGCACTCCATCAGCATCGGGATGATCTCGTCGGGCCGGCCGAACGGCGCGAAGTAGTCGTCGATGAGGAAGCAGGTCGCGACGCGAGGCGTACCCCGGACGAGTCTTGCTCTGCAGGCTTCTCGCGCCGCGGCGGCCCACGGCGCGACCGCCCGGAAGTAGCGCACCAGGCCCTCCGGGCCCATGGCCAGGTCCTCCCGGTAGAGGTGCCCCAGCTCCAGCGAGAGGTGAGCGAGCGGCACGTTCCGCGCGGCAGGCTCGGCCGACGTCTCCCGGAACACCGGGTCGGCCCTGGTCACAGCACTTCCCACGCGGCGTCGTCGGTGAGCTTCTTGGCCAGCTCCGTGAACGCCTCCACGGTCTGCGCGTTGGCCACCTTGCGCGCCCACACGTCGTTGTCCGAGATCAGCTGCTCGCGCCACTGCAGCACCGGGTCGTGCGGGATGACGCCGAGGATCGCGGTGCGGCCGACCCGGTTCTCCCGGGCCAGCGCGATCAGGCTCTCGTTGCACTCGCGCAGCCAGGCGAGCTGCGTCGCGTTCAGCCCGGACAGCTCGGAAGAATCAGGATCGACCACGGCGGTACGCACGAAGCGCAGCGAATCACGCAGCTGGTCCGGGTCGTGCCCGGCCTTGACGCCGGCCTCCAGGATGCCGCTCTCGCCGAAGACCAGCGAGGACGCGGCCAGCACGTGCTGCTGCGTCCAGCGGTGGAAGACCAGCCAGCGCGCGGTGATCTGCCGCAGCGCCGGGTCGGTCAGCGCGGCCAGCGCGATGTGGGTGGCGTGCGAGCGGCCCGCGCTCAGGTCGACCAGGCACAGGTCGAACTCGCTGTGCAGCCGCAGGAACAGCTGCCGGCAGCGCTCGATCGCGTACTTCGTGGTGTGGAACTCGCCGCCGCCGACATCGCCCGGGATCAGCGTCAGCCTGCCGGAGCCGGGCGGACGCTGGCGCAGACTCGCGCGGTCCGACTCGGTCCAGACGTCGATGCGGTGCGGCTCGGAGACCGTGCCGCCGGTGGGGCCCTTGTCCAGGTACGAATGGACGCCGCCCCGATTCGTACCGTGGGTGGCCTGGGGGATGTCGAAGATCGCACCGGCCGTGGGCGAGCCGAAGTCGAAGTCGAGATAACAGACGTTCGCCCCCTGGAGCGCGGTGCGGTAGGCGAGGTTGCTGGTGGTCACGGACCGGCCGGTGCCGCCCTTGTCCGAGGTCGCGAAGACGAACACGGGCGATCAGTCCGTTCCCTCGACGTCGGCGCGGGCGACCGCGAGCGCGTCGATGTCCCGCAGGACCTTGCTGGCCAGCGCGATCGCGGTGGCGGGCCGGTCCTGCACGATCTCGCGGGCCCGGGTCAGGCTCGCGCCGATGCCGGTGAACGTGCCCCGCATCTTCTCGTTGTCGCCCAGCGGACGGCTCAGCAGCTCCTGGTCGAACAGGTGCTCCGCCTCGGTCAGCAGCTCCAGCGCGAACTCGGTCAGCGTCGGGCTGCGCAGCGGGTTGCTGAACAGCACGCGCGTCGCGCCGACCACGCCCAGCACCACGCGCACGGTGTAGTACCAGGACGGCAGGTCGTAACGCGTGGCGATGGTCGGGAAGACGTCACCCGGCTGGTCCCACAGGCTGCGGCTCGGCCCGGTGTCGAAGCGCCGCTCCGCCAGGTGGTCCCAGGTGCGGTCCGCCAGGTCCAGCAGGTTGGCCCGGCGGTCGGTGTCGTTGATCAGGCCGGCGATACGCGTGGTGCGCTGCAACAGCAGGGGTGCGAAGTCGGTGGCGGACCAGCGCAGCACCGGGCCGCCCCGGTCCTCGCTGCCGACCAGGTCGAACGGCACGCCCGGCGCGTGCATGCGCATCGCGGGCTCGTCGTCCTCCAGCGGGCGGCGGCTGATCCGGCCCCGGTTGCCGAGCTCGGTGAGGACGAAGCCGACCCGGGACAGCTCCGCGTCGGAACCACGCCGCTGCACCAGGTCGTGCACGACCAGCGAGGTGACCAGCAGGCTCAGGTAGTCGGACTCGACATCGTCCGTGGTGCGCCACGGGATGTCCTCCAGCGGCCACCGGCGCCCGCCGCCGAACGTGGCCAGCGTCGCCCAATATGACCTCGTCAGGTCCCAGCGCAGTTGCAGGGCACGGGACAGGCGCTGCTGCTCCTCGTTGAGAATGTTCAGAATCCGGGTGCGCTCGGAGAACAGGTCCTCGATCGCATCCATGGCGACGACCGTGAAGTAGAGCCACGGCGCGCTCAGCGCGATGCCCTCGGTCTGCTTGCCGACCGTCTCGGTGGTGTCGATCGTGGGCGCGCCGTTGACGATGCCCCAGGACCAGCCGCACTCGAAGAGCCTGTTCGGATTCTCCAGCTCGTCGGTGGCCTGGCCGGAACCGATCGTCATCTCCGCGATCGCCGCGGTCGTCTCCCGCAGCGCCCGGCGCAGCTCGGAGACCACCTTGCGCTCGGGCACATTCGCCTGGTTGGCGGTGCGGATCAGCGCCCGGCCCTCGGTGGAGTCCGTCGCGAACGTCGACACCGTGAAGCTGCGCAGCAGGCCGACCATGGCCGCGCTCAGCCGCAGGCTGGCCATCCGCTCCAGATCGTCCATCTCGCGGCGGATCGTGGCGCCACGGACGACGCTGCGGAGCACGCGCAGGAAACCGAGCACGGCCAGCGCGAGGCGCACGGACATCGCATAGGAGTCCACGATGTCCAGCTCGCGCTGCTCGGCGGTGGGTGCGTCGTCGCCGGCCGAGGTGAAGTAGCTGCCGCCGGAGAAGATCGGGGTCTCGTCGGGGGCGGTGTACCGCTCGAAGTACTCCGTGATGATCCGGATCAGCGTGCGCGGGATGGCCACGGCGTCGCCGAGCGGGCGGAGCACCTGGAGGATGTCACTGGGCGTGTCGTCCGGCTGGTCGAGACCGAACGGGTCGACCTGGGTGGCCGGCAGCATGAGGCAGAGCAGTTGCTCGGCATCGCTGATGGAGTTTCGCCCCTCCCGGCCCTCCCAGTTCCACCCCTTGTCGCCATTGCCGTCGGCGTCGCGAATCGAATATTCGGCGAGCGCGCGCCAGATCTCAAGAAGCTCTTGACGAGGACGAATCCGCATCCACCATCAACCATCCGAAAGCCAGAGGCGCGCCGGCCGCCGGAATCCGGAGGCTAACGTCGCCAGCCAGTGACGAGGATCATCCCATCATAGCCATCGCGTAAAGGCTTGTCGCCCATGCCGATCTCGTACAGATTGTCGATCTTCGCCCACTCGCCGACGTACCGACGGACGTCGCTGACCGTGATCGGCACGGCCGGAAAGTCGATCTTCCCGACCTTGTAACCGTGAGAATTCTGCATGAAAGCGGCGGCAAAGGGCGCGTCCGGGCGAAGTGCGCCGAGAAAGCCGCCGACCGCGGACTCGAACTGGTGAACCCACTTGGAGATCGACTCCGCCACGAAGAACATGGTGCCCATGTCGAGCGCCCGCTCCGTCATCTCGAAGACGCTGCCGTGGGTGACGCGCGTCTTGCGCTGCAGGTCGGTCCACGGGTCCTCGACGGCGGCGTACGGCCCGGACTCGATCAGGTGATGCCAGTACTGCTCCCAGGCGGGTCCGTGGCGGCGCAGCTGCTTCTTCAGCCATTTGATATTGCCGCGGGACCACTCGTAGAGCGTGATCCGGTCGCAGAACGGGAGCATGCAGAGCGCGGGATAGAGATTGGCGCCGGATCCGACATCGATTCCTCGTGCGTCGGGCGAGAGGTTGGCGCGCGCAAAGAAATCGCGGACCTGACTGAGAATCTCTCGATCGTCATCACGCAAATGGCGATAGTTGTGGATGAAGTAGGCGTCCGGGTCGAATTCATCCCACGGATAGTCCTCGTTCGCCCCGTCTGCCACCTCGGTGGGATGTGCGCCTCCACCAGCCCCCATGGGCGCGATTTGCGTCATGACAACCTTTTCTGTGCTGACACCGTCACCACGCCAGACGCGAAAGGGGTCATGAGCTGCGCACCGCCCTCCGGAGCGCCGCCACCCCCGAAAGAGACCGTCGGCGGATCATTCTCCGGGCATTCCCGTGGCGGTGGAAAGCCCTGTCGGGTGGCGACGCTATTAGCAGCCGAGGTGATCGCTGAAGCGGACGACGACATTATGGGCGATAAAAACTCAGTGTAACTCTCGACGGGCACCGATGGGTGCGCCCCCGCCGCCCGGCCCGCACCCTGATCCACCCCGCTCGCACCTATGCCGTCCGTCTTCATGTCACCGCGTTTTCCGTGCTGCCGCCGGCCACTCCCGGGCCTGCCCGCCCGAGAACCTGTCCATTCAGGATGGACGAAAAATACGCCTCAGCGGTTCGACGCGGGGGGCCGGGTTCGCCCGTACGGGGCGGGGCCCTCGCGAGCCCCGCCCATCGCACGACGGATCAGTGGGAGACGGTCACGGCCGGGAAGTCCAGCTCGGTCTGGCCGACCGAGTTGAAGTAGTTGGTGAACGTGTTGAGCGCGACCGCGGCCACGATCTCGCCGATCTCACCGTCCGTGTAACCGGCGGCGCGGACCGCCGCGAGGTCGTCGTCGGACACGAAGCCCCTGGTGTCGATCACGGCCTTGGCGAAGGTCAGCGCCGCCTCGGTCCTCGGCTCGGACGCCCGCGCGCTGCGGCCCGCGACCAGGTCAGCCTCGCTGACGCCGGCCCGCGCGCCGAGCACGGTGTGCGCGGCCAGGCAGTAGCCGCAGTCGTTCGCGACGGCGGCGGTCAGCGCGATCTGTTCCTGCACGCGGCCGGGCAGGCTGCCCTTGGAGAGCGCGCCGCTGAACTGCAGGTAGGCGTCGAGCACGGCCGGCGAGCTGGCCATCGCCCGCATCATGTTCGGCGTGACGCCGAGCGCGCGCTCGACGCGGCCGAGCAGCGTACGGGCCGGACCTTCGGCGGTGGCGGGGTCGACGGTGGCGAGGCGAGTCATGGGCGTTCCCTTTCACATCGGTGCTTGTTGGCAGTGCCAAATATACGGATCCGCAATCGCCGGGCAAGCGTGATCCAGCACACTTGATTAGGACTGCCAACTATCTGCATACTGGCCGCGTCGTGACCGAGCGTAGGGAGTTGTCGATGCGGGTAGCGGTGCTGCAGCACGTGTCGTTCGAGGGGCCGGCGCTGATCGCCCCGGCCGTCACCGCGGCCGGGGGTTCGCCGCGGGTGGTCCGGCTGGACCTCGGTGAGCCGCTGCCGTCCGCGGCGGAGATCGGTGCGCTGGTCGTGCTGGGCGGGCCGATGGGCGCGCTCGACGATCACAAGCATCCTCATCTGGTACGCGAGCGCGCGCTCATCGCCGAGAGCGTGGACCGGGGGCTGCCCGTGCTGGGCGTGTGCCTGGGCGCGCAACTGCTCGCGGCCGCGCTCGGCGCGGAGGTGCGGCGCGGGCCGGTCGTGGAGGCGAGCCTGCGCGGCCGGGTCGTCGTGATCGAGGCGTTCCAGATGCTCTGCCCCGGGTGCGTCAGCCAGGGGCTGCCGCAGGCGTCGAAGCTGGCGCGCGTGTTCGGCGACGACCTCCGGGTGATCGGGCTGCACAGCGTGTTCGAGCACCACGCGGCGATGACGCCGGTGAGCCTGGAGGCGTTCCTGCACGAGTACCGGATCAGCTTCCCGGTCGGCGTTGATGCGCACGCCGGCGACGATCCGACACCGGTGACGTTCGCGCGGTACGGGATGCGCGGCACCCCGACGACGATCCTGATCGACCGGGACGGGGTGGTGCGGGCGCACCATTTCGGCGCGGTGGACGACATGGCGCTGGGCGCGGCCGTCGCCGGCCTCGTCGCGGCCCCGGCGTCACCGCTGCCGTCCTCGCAACCCTCCTCACAGCCGTCCTCGCCGCCGATCGTCGTCGCGGAGTCCGAGGCCGTGTGCACCGTGGATGGTGTGCACCTGACCTCGACACGACAGCACTGCATGGCGAGATTCCGGCGCGGGCCGCCAGCCGAGGTGCCCGGCACGGCGACAGGCATGACCGCCGGGCTCAGCCCCGACTACGACCGTGATCGTCCGGCCCCCGTCCCGGCCGGCCGGTCACCCGGCGAGGACGCCGGGTGACCGGAGTTGAGGCTAGGGGAAGAGGTGCTGCTTGAGGCCGGCGGCGGTGAACAGGTGGTCGCGGGAGGCCTCGAGGGTGGCGCGGAGACCGGGGAGGTCGGCGTCGAGGAGGGTGCCGCGCCACTTACGGACGGTGCCGGCGACGATGACGGAGTCCACGTTGGAGCGGTCCATCAGCGTGACCACGGCGCCGGGGGCGCTGTTCATCGGGGCAACGTTGAGCGCGGTGGCGTCGAGCAGGACGATGTCGGCCTGCTTGCCGGGGGTCAGGGAACCGGTGGTGCCGCCGAGGCGCAGGTCGCGGGCGCCGTTGAGGGTGGCGAAGCGGAGGACGTCGCGGTCGAGCAGCAGCTCGGGGGTGCCGGGCGCGGGGGTCGGCCAGATGTTCTCCGGGGCGCGGGGCTGGTCGAAGATCTGCGCGTTGACCAGCATGCGCTGCAGCGTGAGCGTGGAGCGCATCAGCGTGAACGGGTCCGCGGTCATCGTGGTCTCGACGTCGGAGCTGAGCGAGGGCTCCATACCGAGCTCCTGCATCTTCAGCAGCGGCGGCGTGCCGTGGCGCATGGCCATCTCGATCGGGACCGCGAGGGAGACGCGGACGCCGGCGTCGCGCGCCGCCGTCCAGACCTGGTCGGAGATGTGGACCATGTGGATGAACAGCACGTCGGGGCCGAGGGCGATGCCGTTGTCGCCGCGGGCGATGCCCTGGAGGATCGGGTCCATCAGGAAGCCGAGCGCGTGCGCGGCGATCTGCAGGTCCAGCTCGCGGGCCAGCGTCCAGACCGGGGCGTAGACCGGGCCGAAGTCGGCGCCGCCCGCGACCTCGCCGCCGATCGCCATGGTGAGCAGCTGGTCGGTGGAGGAGAAGTACTGCTCCTTGAGGCGCCGGGCGTCCTGCGGGAACTGCGACTCGGGGCGGCCGTCGCCGGCCCAGTAGCCGACCACGGAGCGGGCGCCGGCGTCGGCCAGCGCCTGGACGGCGGCGTCGCTGTGCTCCGGTGTGTGGTGGATCTGCGACGTGTCGAGCACGGTGGTGACGCCGGCGTCGAGCTGGGAGAGCCGGCCGTACAGCATGTTGATGTGCACGTCCTCCGGCCGGTACGCCGGCGCGAAACGGCCGATGATGTGCTCCATGTAGGACGGATCCGCGCTCGGCGAGCCGGAGCCGTCGTTGAGCAGCAGGCCGTTCGGCAGGTAGGAGCGCAGCGCGGTCTCGAACAGGTGGTGGTGCGTGTCGACGAAGCCGGGCATGACGACCCGCCCGCGCGCGTCGATCACGTCCGCGTCGGGAGCGTCGATCGTGGGCGCGACCGCGACGATCCGGCTGCCCTCGACCAGCACGTCCGCGGACTCGAAATCACCGACGGCCGGGTCCATCGACATGACCGTGCCGCCGCGGATGACGTAGCGGCGGCCGGGGCGGCCGCTGTCCCGGGGCGGAACGGCCGGAGAGTGGTCGGTCACGTGGTTGCTCCTCTGCAGAGTTTCAGATCCTTATGTTCGACGGCTGTGCGCGGCAAAGGTTCACGGGTAGTGAGGAAGATCCGGTCCGGGCACCACGCGGTGCGGCGTGAGCCCGGTGGCGGAAGCACCGATGAGGCCTCATCGACGGTCGTGGTGCCGCTGGTGCCGATGATGCGGTACCCGGTGAAGAGCGCTCGGCCTGAAGTGCCTCACAGAGCCGTCGCGGGTACGGACGGGCTGCCCGGCGACCGCGGCTGGGCCTGCCTCGACGGCGAGGACGGGACGGCCGGGAGCGCCGAGCATCCGGGGCCGGGCGCGGAGTTGCGGGTCGGGGGCGCGGTATTGCGGTGCGTGGTGCCGAGCCTGGCGCGGGAGGGATATCCGGCGGACCACGCCGTCTTGACCACGCCGGCCCGTCACTACCGTCGTGAGCTGCCCGGCCTTGGCCGCGGCGCGTGTTTCGGCGTCTACGCCGAGGTGCTGGAGCCGGGGCCGTTGACGGTCGGTGATCCGGTCCAGGGATAGCGGGAGTGCGGCATCCCCCGGCACCGCGTCTCCGGGAGCGCGGCCGGTGGCCGCACGCCGCCGCGGGTTTTCGGTGACCACCCACGGATCCGAGGCCGCGGGAGCGCGCGGAACCGGACCACGCCGGAAGCGGGACAGCGAAGATCTTCAAAGATCTTCGAAGATCTTTCAGACCGCATCGGGTACGAGGACGATCTTGCCCGCGACCGTGCGGGACTCCGCGAGCGTGAGCGCGGCGGCGGCCTCGGAGAGCGGCATCCGCGCGGCGATCTGCGGCGTGAGGTGGCCGTCGGCGAGCAGGCGCAGCACCTGGGTGAGGTCGTCGCGGAGGCGGGCGCGGAAGACCGCGGGCCGCCGGTTGCCGGCCCAGAAGTTGTAGAAGTAGGCGCTACGGCCGTTGGGCAGCCAGTTCCAGGCGAAGAGGCGGGCGAAGAGCGCGAGCACGGGGAGCTGGGAGTTGCCGGCCTCGTTCTTGGTGGCGGCGGTGCCGTAGGAGACGAGCGTGCCGCCGCGGCGCAGCAGCTTCCAGGAGTCCAGGATCGCAGGGCCGCCGACGTGGTCGAAGACGCCGTCGACGCCGTCCGGCGCGAGTGCGCGGATGCGGTCGTAGAGGTGCGGGTCGCGGTAGTCGACCGGGGTGGCGCCGAGCGCGCGGACCAGGTCGTGGTGTCGTGGCGAGGCGGTGCCGATCACGGTGATGCCGGCGTGCCGGGCGAGTTGCAGCAGCGTGGAGCCGACGCCGCCGTTCGCGCCGAGGACGACGATCGTGCCGCCGCGGCGGACCTTGGCGAAGCGGTGCAGCATCTGCCACGCGGTGATGCCGTTGACCACGACGGTCTCGGCCTCGGCCGCGTCCACGCCGTCCGGGATGCCGACCAGGTCGGCGGCGTCCAGGTCCAGCTCGCTGGCCCAGGCGCCGATCTTGGTGACGGCGGCGTAGCGGCGGCCGATCATCGCGGGGTCGACGCCGGGGCCGGCCGCGATGACGGTGCCGACCACGTCGTAGCCGGGGACGAACGGGAAGGCGGGCTGGTCGTAGTACTTGCCGCGGCGCATCTGCTGCTCGGCGAAGCTGACGCCGGTCGCCTCCATGCGGAGCGTGACACGGCCGGCGGCGGGGGCGGGCAGCGTGCGGGTGCGGACCTGCAGGCCGGTCGGCTCGACGGTGCCGGGCAGCACGATTTCGGTGGTCATGACGCTCTCCTCGGGGGTTTCTCGGGTGGGGCCTCACTATGGTTACATGCGTTAACTTACACACGCAAGCTTACGGGCATAAGTTAAAGTGAGCGCATGACCGATACAGCGAGCCGCGCACGTAACCGCCGAGGTGAGGGCGGGCGACTGCGCGAGGAGATCGTGGCCGCGGCCGTGGAGCTGCTGGCCGAGACCGGCGACGAGCGGGCGCTCACGCTGCGCTCGATCGCGCGACGGGCCGGGATCGCGGCGCCGTCCATCTACGCGCACTTCGCGGACCAGCCGGCGATCATGCTGGCCGTGGTGCGGGGCGCGTTCGCGGAGCTGACGCTGGTGCTGCGGACCGCGGCAGAGCAGACGGACACGCCGCGCGCACGACTGGAGGCGATCAGCCGGGCCTATCTGGACTACGCGCGGACGCACCCGGAGCGGTACCGGACGATGTTCGGCGGGCTGTGGGTGCCGACGCTGGAGAGCGGCGGATCGGTCACCGAGGAGGATCTCTCCACGCTCGGCGACGAGTGCCTGGGCCTGCTGACGTCCGCGCTGGCCGAGTGCGCGGCCACCGGTGTCTCCACCAGCAGCGATCCGGCGGCGGACGCGGTGGCGCTCTGGCTGGGGCTGCACGGGCTGGCCCACCAGCGCGCGTCCACCCGCGCGTTCCCGTGGCCGGACGGCATCGAGGACCGGCTGATCACGTCGCTGGGCGGGCTGGACCGGTGATCAGGGCGTCGGTAGGCCGCCAGGTCAGCGCGTCCCTGATCGCCGGCGGGATTTCTCCGGCGAGTCGTCGACGACCAGCCGGACGCCGGCTCGCGCGCTCAGCGTGGTCAGCAGCTGCGCGTCGAGCGCGAGTGTCTGCCCGTCCCGGACGATCGGCGGCCCGGTCACCCGGCGCTTGATGGCGTCCGGCAGCCGGAACACGGTGCGCATCATCGCCCGCTGCAGGCGCGCGTTCAGCGGGACAGCGTCGTGGCCAGTTCCCACAGGTCCCTCCCCAGGTCCGTCGAGTAGAGCGTGTTCATGCTGGTCCGGGCGGGGTGAAGGGGACACCGCGAAAGCTGCCGTCTTGTGCCGGGATCCGGCCATTCGGATCGTGGCGATATCAATCGGAAGTCGATCGGTCTTTCTCTTCGGCAGTGGTGACGGGGTTGACTGAAGGGGTCGGAATTCACCGCGAAAAGGATGAAAGCCATGATTGTGGTTACCGCGCCCACCGGCGGCATCGGCTCCCGGGTCGTGCGGCGGTTGCTGGACGACGGCGCGCGGGTCCGCGTCGTGGCCCGGGATCCCGCACGGTTGACGCCGGACGTCGTGGCACGGGCGGAGGTGGTGGCCGGGTCGCACGCGGACCCGGCCGTGGTGGAGGCCGCGTGCGACGGCGCGGACGCGGTGTTCTGGCTGGTGCCGGCGGATCCGCGGGCGGCGAGCCCGGACGAGGCCTACGGAGGCTTCGCACGAGCGGCGATCGCGGCGTTCGCGGCGGGCCGGGCCGGGCGCGTGGTCGGGATCTCCGGGCTGGGGCGGGGCACGGCCGTGGCGGGACGGGCCGGGTACATCACGGCGACGCTGGCGATGGACGATCTGATCGCGGCGACCGGTGTGCCCTACCGGGCGCTGACCCCGCCGTCCTTCATGGACAACACGCTGCGCCAGGTCGTCCCGATCACGACGCAGGGGGTGCTCTCCGGGCCGTACCCACCGGATGTGCCCTTGCCGCTCGTCGCCACCGGCGATATCGCGGCGGTCGCGGCCCGGCTGTTGCAGGACGACACCTGGCGTGGGTACGAAGAGGCGCCGGTGCTCGGGCCGGAGGACCTGAGTTACGACGCGCAGGCGGCGATCATCGCGGACGTGCTCGGGCGCCCGGTCGCCTACCGGCAGGTGTCACCGGAGGACTTCATCGCGGCCCGGATGAGCGGCGGCCACTCGGCGGCGATGGCGCGGGGCCTGCTGGACATGGCGCTGGCCAAGGCGGACGGGCTGGACGCCGGCGTCGTGCGCACGCCCGCGACCACGGGTCCGACCACGTTCCGGCAGTGGTGCCTGGAGGTGCTGAAACCGGCCGCGAGCGCGTAAAAGGGCTCGGCCGGTACCGAAGTACCGGCCGAGCCGTCGTCAGTTGTCGCCGCCGGGGCCCGGCGGACGTGACGTGGGTGCGGTCGTCGGGGGCGTGGTCGGCGGGCCGGTGGTGTTGCCACCACCGGGGCCGCCCGGTCCGCCGTTGGTCGGGGTCGGGCTCAGGTCCGGGTCGGGATCCGGGTCCGGGTCGGTGCCGGGGTTCGGGCTCGGGGTCAGGCTGGCGGTCGGGGACGCCTTCGGCGACGGTGAGACGCCGTTGGCGAGCACGCTCGGGTCACCGACCTTGCCGGCCTCCGGGAACGACTCGACCTTCATCGCGAGTTCCTTGGTGACCGCGTTCATGAAGTCTTCCCAGATCTGGCCCGGGGTGCCGCCGCCGAACATGTTGCCGCCGGAGGCCTCCTTGAGCGCCTCGCGGTCGCCCTTGGCGCCGACCCAGACACCGGCCGCGAGCTGTGGTGTCGCGCCGAGATACCAGGCGTCACCGTTCGACGCCGGGTCGGACGGGCCGAGCTCCCAGGTGCCGGACTTGGCGAACGACGGCCGCCCGCCCGCCAGGTCGTGCGGGTTGACCTCGCTGTTCGCCGGGATCTTCTGCAGCACCTTGAGCATGCTGTCGATCTGCTCCGCGTCGAAGACCTTCTTCGGCTCGATCTTCTCGCCGTTGACCTTCGACCACTCGCCGGTCGAGCCGTTCTTCTTCTCGACGTTGACCACGAAGTGCGCCTTGTTGTACGCACCGCGGGCGGCCAGCGTGGCCAGGCCGTTGACGTGCTCGATGACCTTGACCTTGTACTGGCCGAAGCCGACCTCGACGTCGAACTTGCTCGGCGAGACCTTGCTCGGCTCGACCTCGGCAAGGTTGATCTCGTCGTCGTCGTTGGTCCACATGCTGCGCACACCGGCGTCGCGGGCGACCTCGACCACCTTCTCCGGGCCCATCGCGTCCGTCATCCAGTAGAACGCGGTGTTGCGGGAGTCGATGGTCATCTGCTCCAGCGGGCAGTACTGCTTGCAGGAGGGGACGGCACGGCCGGCGTCGGAGATCTCGCGGTTGCGGGCCTCGTCCTTGACCTTGGTCGCGTCCCAGTACGAGTCCATCGACATGCCCTCACGCAGGCCGGCGACCAGCGTATACATCTTGAACGTGGAGCCCGGCGGATGACCGCCGTTGAGCCCGGCGTAGTCGAAGCCGGAGCCGTCGTCACCGCCGTAGTACGCCAGCACCTGGCCGTTGGACGGGTCGATCGCGACCAGCGCGGCCTGGTGACTGTCGGCCAGCTTGCTCATCGGCGAGGTCTTGCTGTTGCGGGACGCGGCCTCCTCGGCCAGCCGCTGCATGGTCGGGTTGATCGAGACCTCGACCTTGTACGGCTTCTCCCGCCAGTCGTCGATGCCCATCGCCTCGAGCTCGGCCTTGACGTACCGCATGACGTGCCCGAGGGGTTTGGTGTTGACGCACTGCAGGTGGCAGGCGTCCGGGTCGTAGGCGACCAGCGACCCCTCCGGGTACTCCGCCTTGGCACGGTCCTCGGCGCTGATCGCGCCCATGGTCACCATGTTGTTGAGCGTGTAGCCCCAGCGCTCTTTCGAGGCTTCCTTGTTGTACTGCGGGTCGTAGCCCTGGTGGCCGCCCTTCATGGGCTCCGGCTGCTTGATCACGGCGGCGAGCACGGCGGCCTCGGAGGGCGTGATCGCGTTCGGGTCGCCGGCCGGCGTGGTCACCGACTTGTTGAAGTACGCCTTCGCGGCCGCCTCGATGCCGTGCGCGCCACGACCGAAGTAGATCGCGTTGAGGTAGAAGGAGAGGATCTCGTCCTTCTCGTAGGTGTCCTCGATCTTCCGGGACAGCAGCGCCTCACGGATCTTCCGGTTGTAGTTGATGCCGGTCAGATCCGCGGCATGCCGCGCGTACTGCTGCGTGATCGTCGACGCGCCCTGCGTGTCGCCGCCGGAGACGTTGTTCCAGGCCGCGCGCGCGATGCCCTTCATGTCGATGCCGTGGTGGTCGTAGAACTTGTTGTCCTCCGCGGCCACGACCGCGTCCTTGATGACCTTCGAGATCTTTTCCCGCGGTACGACCGTGCGGTTCTGCTCGCCGAGCTTGGTGAGCTCGGTGCCGTCCGCGAAGACGACCGAGGTCGTCTCCGGCTCGAACGTGTTGATGTCCGGGATGTCCTCGAAGGCGTAGGTGACACCGACGATGCCGACGCCGGCGGCCATGACGACCACGGCGAACGCCGCGATCGACCAGTTGGCGATCTTGCGACGCCGGCGGCGCTTGGCGAGGTCCGGGTCGAGCGGGGCACTGCCGTGCTTGGCGCGGCGGGGGGCGTCCGCGGGGTCGGCGCCACCGGCGGGACCGTCCGGGGAGACCGGGCGGACGCTGGCGGAGGCGCGACCGGCGGGGGCGTTACCGACGGAGGCGCTGCCCACGGACGCGCTGCCGACCTTGGCGCCGCCCACGGCAGCACCACCGACGGCGGCGCCACCGACCGCAGCACCACCGACCGCGGCGCGGCCGGGCGTGCCGGGGTTCACGGAGGCGCGGCCGGGCTGTCCGCCACCGCTGCCTCCGACGGAGGCGCGACCGGCGCCGCCGCCCTGGCCGGAGCCGTAGCCGCCCTGGCCGCCTTGACCGCCGCGGCCCGAGTCGTAGCCGTCCCGGTCCGCGCCGCGGCCACCCTGGTCGGAGCCGTAACCGCCCCGGTCGCCACCGCGACCGCCCTGGTCAGAGCCGTAGCCGCCGCGGTCCGAGCCACGTCCGCCCTGGTCCGCGCCGTACCCGCCACGGTCGGCGCCGCGGCCGCCCTGATCGGAACCGTAACCACCGCGGTCGGAGCCGTAGCCGCCGCGGCCGCCCTGGTCAGAGCCCTGCCCTGAGCCGTAGCCACCCTGGCCGCCCTGGCCCGAGCCGTAGCCGCCCCGGGCGGAGCCGTAGCCGCCCTGGTCCGAGCCATGGCCGCCCGGCGCGGAGCCGTAACCACCCTGGCCGCCCGGCGCGGAGCCCTGGCCGCCCGGCACGCGTGCCCCGCCTACCGCGGGGCCGTGCGCGTTCGGGGGGCCGGGCCGGGCGCTGCCGGAGGCACGTGAGGGCGGGTTCTCGCTCCCACCTACGGTCATCGCGTCTACCCTTCTAAGTCCTGCTTGCGCTCCGAGGTAAGAAGCGCAACGCCCTCGATCGGTTAGCGCCCGGCGAGGGATCTCGCTCGGATCGTCGCACGAGGGGCAAATCGGTGACGAACGGTCGAAGCATCATCGACGGAGCGTGCCGGGTGCTGCGGGCGCTGCCCGAGCCCGGTCCGGACCGGCAACTGGCGCGGCCGGCGAAGATCAATCGGCCTTCCGCGCCCGACGGTGGACAGACTACTCGGGCACTCTCGGAGCCCCTCACGGACGAGCGCCGAAGCATCGACGACCGTCGGAACCCACGGCCTACCAGCACTGATCAGTCGGTCAGCCGCAGGAGCGCGTCCCGCAGGCCCGCACGGCTTCGCGGACCGCACTTCGGGAACACCTGAGACAGGTGCGCGCCGATCCCCCGGCCGGCCGGGCCGACCGCCGCCGGCTCCGCGATCTCCTGCTCACGCGCGGTCAGCATCGGCGATTCGCCGACGGTAACCGGGCCACGCCCGGTGGTGACAGCACCCGGCCGGAGGCGCCGCGTCGTCCGTGACCGGTGCGGTCCGGCCGGCCGCTCGACCGCACCGGCGGGCAGACGACATCAGCGCGCGACCGGCGTTCTTCCGCGACCGGCAGGGCACCATCCCGGAGCGGATTGTCCACTGAGGATGTGTTGCGTCCGCGTGAACGCCGGATGTCCTTCCGTAGCAGGCGAACCCCTGCGTGCCGGCATCGGCGCGGGATCGCGATACTACCCGCCATGACTTCGACTGCCACGGAGACGGAGACCCCGTCCCGGGGACGGCCGTTGCCGTTCCGAGTCCCGGTGGGTGCGTACCTCGGCTGGGGCTTCGCCCTGGCCCTGTTCGCGTTGTATACGGCCGCTTCCGTCCGCGGGCACCAGTTGCTGACGACGTACGGCTACGACCTCGGCATCTTCGAGCAGGTCGTGCGGTCGTACTCCGAGGGGCACATGGGGGTCACGGAGCTGAAGGGGCCCGGGTTCCGGCAGCTCGGTGACCACTTCGCGCCGGCGCTGATCCTGCTCGCGCCGTTCTACTGGCTGTTCCCGTCGCCGCTCACGCTGCTGGTGGCGCAGTCCGCGCTGATGGCCGTGGCGGTGGTGCCGCTGGTCGGCTGGGCGCACCGGGCGCTCGGCACCGGCGCGGCCGTGGTGATCGGCGTCGCCTACGGGCTGTCGTTCGGCATCGCGCAGGCCATCCGGTTCGACTTCCACGAGATAGCGTTCGCGGTGCCGCTGCTGGCGTTCAGCATGACCGCGCTCGGCGAGAAGCGACCGGTGGCGGCCGCCGCGTGGGCGCTGCCGCTGCTGCTGGTCAAGGAGGATCTGGGGCTGACGGTCGCGGCGATCGGGCTGCTGATCGCGTTCTACGGCGCGCGGAGGCTGGGTCTCGCGGTCGCGGCGGCCGGCGTGGTCGGCATGGCGCTGGTGGTGCTGGTGTTCCTGCCCGCGATGAACCCGGACGGCGCGTACGCCTACACGTCCATGGTCGGCGGTGGCGACGCCGAGCGGGTGGTGGTGCCGGCCGGCCGCTGGGTCCGTGAGGTGCTGTTCGCGCAGACGAAGGTGACCACGCTGTTCATCACGTTCGGCATCACCGCGTTCGCCGCGCTCCGGTCGCCGCTGGCGCTGGTGGTGCTGCCCACGTTCGCCTGGCGGTTCGCCGCGGACAAGCCCGCGTTCTGGGGCGTGGCCCACCACTACAGCGCGGTGCTGATGCCGATCCTGTTCGCGGCGCTGATCGCGGCGCTGGTCCGGACGAGGTCGGTCGACGCGCCGGAGAGCCGGCGGATCGTGCGGGTGGAACTGGCCGCGGTCACGGCGGCGGCGCTGCTGATGTTCCCGGTGACGCCGCTCTACCTGACGTTCCGCGCGGACACCTGGCGGGAGCCGGAGCGGGTGCGGGTGGCGAACAGCATCCTGAACGAGATCCCGGACGACGTGCACGTGGCCGCGTCGAACAACCTGGCGCCGCAGCTGACGGACCGTACCCTCGTGACGCTCTTCGGTTTTGAGGGCCTGCGCCCGAATCCTCAGTGGATCGTCGTGGATCTGGAGCGCCCGCTGAGCTATCCGATCGGCATCGAGGAGACGAAGCAGGCGCTCGAGGTGGCCAAGACCCAGGGCTACGTCGTCGTGCGGGACGAGATGGGGATCACGCTCCTCAAACGTCCGTAGACCGGCACATATGATCGGCGCATGTCGATACTGGCGAACCCGTTGGAACAGCTGTCCCTGGCGCAGCTGCGGACCCGGACGAGCGTGAAGTGGACGACCCACCCGGCGGACGTGCTGCCGCTCTGGGTGGCCGAGATGGACGTGCTGCTGGCGACGCCGGTCGCGGCGGCACTGCACACGGCCGTCGCGACGGGCGACACCGGCTACTCCTCCGGCCTGGACTTCGCGGAGGCGGTGCGGGACTTCGCGGTCGCGCGGTGGGGCTGGGACGGGCTCGACACCGCGCGCACCGCGATCGTGCCGGACGTGATGCTGGGCGTGGTCGAGACGCTGTACCTGCTCACCGCGCCCGGCGACGTCGTGGTGGTCTGCCCGCCGGTCTACCCGCCGTTCTTCGCGTTCATCACGCACGCGGGCCGCCGCGTGCTGGAGGCCCCGCTCGGCGCCGACCTGCGCCTCGACCTGGACGCGCTGGCCACCGCGTTCCGGCACGCCCGCCGCACCTCGGACCGCCCGGTGCTGCTGCTGGCCAACCCGCACAACCCGACCGGTGTCGCCCACACCCGCGCCGAGCTGACCGCGGTGGCGGCGCTGGCCCGGGAGCACGGCGTGCGCGTGATCGCGGACGAGATCCACGCGCCGCTGGTGCTGGCCGGCGCCGCGTTCACGCCCTACCTCAGTGTGCCCGGCGCGGAGGACGCGTTCGCGCTGTTCTCCGCGTCCAAGGGCTGGAACCTGGCCGGCGTGAAGGCCGCGCTGCTGGTCGCCGGCCCGGAGGCTGCCGCGGACCTGGCCCGGCTGCCGGAGGAGGTCGGCCACGGCGTCAGCCACCTCGGCGTGCTCGGCCAGACCGCCGCGTTCCGGCACGGCGGCGACTGGCTGGACGCGTTGCTCGCCGGCCTCGACCGCAACCGGGACCTGCTGGCCACGCTGGTCGCCGCGCAGCTGCCCGGGATGACGCTGACCCGGCCGGAGGCGACGTACCTGGCGTGGCTGGACTGCCGGTCACTCGGCCTGCCGTCGGCCCGGCCCATGCTCGGCGTGACCACGGACCTGGACGGGCCGGCCCGGATGTTCCTGGACGAGGCGCGGGTCGCGCTCAGCTCCGGGCACGTCTACGGCAGCGGCGGCGCGGGCTTCGTGCGGCTCAACTTTGCGACGTCGGCGGCGCTGCTGACCGAGGTGGTGGAGCGGATGGGCACGGCGGTGCGGGCCCGCTGAGGGGTCCTGCGGGAGCCCTGGCTGCGCGCGGCGGCCGACCGGATTCTGAGTCCATGCCACAGGTACTCGTCACCGGCGGATCCGGCTTCATCGCCGGACACTGCATCCTCCAGCTCCTCGCGGCCGGCCACCGGGTCCGCACGACCGTCCGTTCCCTTGCTCGGGAGTCCTCCGTGCGGGCCGTGCTCACCGAGGCCGGCATGGCCGACGGCGACGCGCTGAGCTTCGCCGCCGCCGACCTGATGCACGACGCCGGCTGGGCCGAGGCGGTGGCCGGGTGCGACTACGTGCTGCACGTGGCCTCCCCGGTGCACCTCGGGCCGGTCCGGCACGACGACGAGGTCGTGGTCCCGGCCCGCGAGGGCGCGCTGCGCGTACTCCGGGCCGCCCGCGACGCTCGCGTGAAGCGGGTCGTGCTCACGTCCGCGTTCCACGCGGTCGGCTACGGCCATCCGCGCTCCGGGCACACGTTCACCGAGGACGACTGGAGCATGCTCGACGGGCCCGGCATGGACGCCTACGGCCGCAGCAAGACCCTGGCCGAGCGCGCCGCCTGGGACTTCGTCGCCACGGAGGGCCGCGGACTGGAACTGGCCACGATCCTGCCGGTCGCCGTGATGGGCCCGGTCATGGGCGACGAGATCACCGGCGCGAACCACTTCATCCAGCGCAGCCTGGCCGGCGCGCTCCCCGGATACGCCAACCTCTACCTGCCGATCGTGGACGTGCGCGACGTCGCCGCGGCCCACCTGCTCGCCATGGAGACGCCCGGGGCGGCCGGGCGTCGTTTCCTCATCTCGAACGGGCCGGCGCTGCCGCTGGCCCACATCGGCGCCGTACTCAGGAAGAACCTGGGCGACGCGGCCGCGAAGGTCCCGGCCCGAGTGCTGCCGGACATCATGGTGCGGCTCGTGTCGGTCTTCGCGCGTGAGTTCCGCTCGATCGTGCCGGACCTCGGCAACGCCAAGCAGACGTCGAACGCGCGGGCCCGCAGCATCCTGGGCTGGCAGCCTCGGCCTGCCGAGGAGGCCATCGTCGCGGCAGCGAGCAGCATCGTCCAGAAGGGACTCGTCTCGCGATGACGCTCCACATCGGATTCATCGGGCTCGGCGATCAGGGGTTGCCGATGGCGGTCGCGGTCGCGGAGGCCGGATTCCCGCTGCACGCTCCGGCCCCCGCTTCCGGCGTGGTCCGGCAGCGTTGCTCCCGCGGGCAAACCTCGCGCCGGGCTCCGCTGGCGCTCCGCACGACGCGAGGAGCCGGTTCCGCCGTGGCCGGCTTCACACCACACCCCGTCGGGGTGTCCCCATGCCGTTCCCGTGGCATGAGAGACACCCCGATCAGGGTGAGACCGGCCCGGCTCTTGCGGTCACGCGGCCGACGCTTCTCCTGACTTCGCGGCCGTTGCCTCGCCCCCGGGAGTCACGGCAGCCTGCGTGGCGGGCACCGGCTTTGCGACAGCCGGTGCCGTCGCGCTCGGGGCGCGACCGTCCGTGGTGGCGTGGCCGTTACCGAGGCGGCCCAGCAGGCCGGCCAGGTCGACGCCGGTCAGGTCCGTACCGAGTTGCAGGCCCTGGGCCACGTTACTGGCCACCGCCCGGGTCAGCGACGACGCGCCGTCCGTGGAGATCACGGTCAGCTTGTCGATCTCGCCGATCGGGCGGCTGGCGGCCTCGACCACCTGGGGCAGCACGTGGGCCAGCAGGTCCAGGACGGCGGCGTCGCCGTACAGGTTGAAGGAGGCGGCCTTCAGGCGCATCGACTCGGCCTCGGCCTGGCCCAGGGCCCGCCACGCGGCACCCTCGGCCTGGCCCTCCAACTCGGTCGCGCGGGCCAGTGCGGTGCGCCGGGCCAGCTCGCCCTCACCAACCAGCCGGTCGCGTTCCGCGTCGGCCTGGGCTGCGGCGATCGTGCCCTGGCGGCGGGCGTCGGCGGAGAGGACCTCGGCGTTGCGGTGCGCCTCGGCCTCCTGCTCGACCCGGTAGCGGGCCGCGTCGGCGGGCTTGCGGACCTCCACGTCCAGCTCGCGTTCCTTCAGCTCGGCGTTACGCTCGGCGACCTTGCGCTTCTCGGTCAGGATCGCCTGGTTCTGCTCGGCCTCGGCCAGCGGGCCGGCCGCGGCGGACCGGGCCTTCGCGGCGTCGACCTCGGCCCGGATGCCGGCCTTCTTCAGCTCCAGGTTCCGCTCGGCCTCCGCGACCGACTCCTCGGCCAGCAGCCTGGCCTGCTCGGACGCCTGCCGGGCCAGCGACTCGGCGATGGCCGCGTCCTTGAGCACGCGCGCGGCCTCGGGACGGCCGAGGTCCTGCAGGTAGGTGCCCTCGGTGAGGATGTCCTGGACCTGGAACGTGTCCAGGACCAGGCCCTGGTTGGTCATCGAGTGCTCGGCCTCCTCCGCGACCGCGTTCGCGAACGCGACCCGGTCACCGATGATCTCCTCGATGGTCAGGCGGCCGACGATGGCGCGCAGCGAGCCGGCCAGCACCTCGCGGGTGAACTGGTCGATCTCCTTCTGCTGGTGCAGGAAGCGCTGGGCGGCGGCGCGGACCGCGTCCTCGGTGCCGCCGACCTTGACGATGGCGACGCCGTGCAGGTTGGTACGGATGCCGAGCTTGCTGACCGCGCCCTGGATGTCGACGCTGATCCGGCGGCTGGACAGGTCGAGCGACTGCTTGCGCTGCACGACCGGGAGGACGAAGACGGACGCGCCCATCACGACCTTCTGGCCGGAGAAGTCGAGCGAGCGGATGCCGGCCGCGTTGGTCACGGACCGGCCCTTGCGTCCGGTGATGATGAAGGCCTCGTTCGGGCCGGCGACCTTGATCCGGGAGAAGACGAACATCACGACGAGGAAGACCACCAGCACGCCACCGGCGGTCCCGATCAGAATCGGCATGTGCTGCTCCTTATGGCAGTGGAACGACGATGACGCTGGTGTCCGACGGCGCCTCGACGACGAAGACCTCGGCGCCGAGCGCGAGCGGGGTGTCCGCGCGGGCGTAGAGCTTCACCGGCAGCCCGCCGGCCCGGACGCGCACCTCGCCGTATCCGTGGACGGGGATCGCGGTGACCACCACGCCGATCGCGCCGACCAGGTCGGCGCGGGTGAGCGTGGCGTCGGTGGGGATGTTGCGGGCCCAGCGGGACAGCCGGACCGCCATGTAGGCGGTCGGTACCGCCGCCGCCACGCCGACGCCGGCCGCGGCCAGGAGCTGGCCGGTCGTCCGCGCGCCCATGACCTCGACCGCGATCGCGCCGCCGAAGCCGAACGCGCCGAGGAACGCGGCGATCGACTCGACCGAGGCGGGCCCGCCGAGGTCGACGTGCACCACCCGGAGTGCCCCGGCGCCGAGCAACGCCAGCGCCAGGATCGCCGCGCCGAAGCCGCCCACGAGCAGGAAGATCAGCGTAGGTGCATCCATCATGGACCCTCCTGACCGCCACAAGATCCCGCGTGGGTACGACCGGAGCGGTGATCACTCACCGTGCGGGCGCTCCACCGCGAGGGTAAACATGGCGTGCCAATCCGGCGGCTCCCGGCGTACCCCCGAATGATGATGTTGAATTTATTGCCCCTCGCCCCCGGGGTGCGTAAGGTCGTTGCAGCAATCGATTCCCGTCGTTGGGGGCCAACGTGCATGCGCTGCTGACCGCTGTCCTCGTCGCCTCCCTGATGCCCGGCGCTCCGGCAGCGGCGGCGGCCCGGGAGTGGACGGTCCCGGCCCCCGGCGGCGGGGTGACCGCGCGCGTCACGCTCGACGAGGGGCGGCTCGCGTTCGGCGTCGACGGCGTGCTGCCGGCCGCGCCGATCGGCCTGCGCACCACCACGGCCGATCTCAGTGCCGGGCTGAGCTTCGTGTCGCAGAGCGGCCGCACGGTCCGTGAGCGGTACACGATGACCACCGGCAAGCGGCTGGTCCGCGACACCACGCTGCGCGAGTCCACGTTCGCGTTCACCGGCGCGGGCGGCACCCGGCTCGACCTGGTCGTGCGCGTCTCGGCCGAGGGCGCGGCCTACCGCTATGCGCTGCCGGAGCCCGCCACCGTCACCGGCGAGGTCTCGTCCTGGACGGTCCCGGCGGACGCGGACGCGTGGCTGCTGCCGTACTCGCCGAACTACGAGGAGGCCTGGGTCCAGCGCACGGCCGGCGGCGCGCCCGCGGCGGACTACGGCTTCCCCGCGCTGTTCCGGACCGGCGGCTCCTACGTGCTGCTCACCGAGTCCGACGTGGACGGTCGCTATGCGGGCGGGCGGCTCAGGCACGCGGGTGGCGGCGCCTACACGGTCGCGCTGCCGGAGACGGCGATCGGCGCGGTCGGGCGCACACCCTGGCGGGTCGCGATCGTCGGCAGCCTCGCCACCGTCACCGGGAGCACGCTCGTCGACGACCTCGCACCGCCCTCGAAGATCAACGACACCTCGTGGGTACGCCCCGGCGTCGTCGCCTGGTCCTGGCTGTCCGAGCACGCGAGCCCGGCCGATCCGGTGCGCCAGCGGCAGTACATCGACTTCGCCGCCCGCAACAGCTGGCCGTACGTGCTGATCGACGAGGGCTGGGACACCGCCTGGGTGCCGGAGATCGTGCGCTATGCCCGTGCGCGCGGCGTCGACGTCATCCTGTGGCTGCACTGGACCACGCTGGACACGCCGCAGGAGCGCGACACGCTGCTGCCGCGGATCAAGGCGTGGGGCGTGGCCGGCTTGAAGATCGACTTCATGGACTCGGACAGCCAGGCCAGATTCCGCTGGTACGACGAGATCCTGCCCGCCACGGCCGCGCTGAAACTGATGGTCAACTTCCACGGTGCGACCACCCCGCGCGGGCTGCAGCGCACCTGGCCGCACGTGCTGACGCAGGAGGCGGTGCGCGGCGCGGAGCAGTTCCGGACGCGGGCCGCGACGAACACGATCTTCCCGTTCACGCGCAACGTGGCCGGTGGGATGGACTACACGCCGGTCACCTGGGCGGTCACGGACCGGGACACGACGGATGCGCACGAGGTGGCGCTGTCCGTCGTCTACGAGTCCGGCTGGCAGCACCTGGCGGACCGGTTCGAGACGTACGAGACACATCCGGAGGCGCTGCGCACGCTCAACCAGATCCCGACCGTATGGGACGAGTCGCGGCTGCTGTCCGGCGCGCCGGGACAGTCCGTGACCATGGCCCGGCGTGCCGGCGACCGCTGGTGGGTGGCCGGGCTGAGCGCGCTGCCGGCCGGGAACAGCACGGCCGGTCTCGACTTCCTCGGCGGCGGGCGATGGCTGGCCGAGACGCTGCGCGACGGCGACCACGGGCTGGTGCGGGAGAGCCGGATCGTGCGGCGCGGCGACACGCTGACCGTGCCGACGGCCGCGAACGGCGGTTTCGTGACCGTCGTCTGCCCCTACACCGGGGCGGCGAGCTGTGATCGCGCGATCGTGCCGGTGCCGGCGACCGTCCTGACCGTCAGCCCGGCGACGGCAGAGGCGCAGCCGGGCAGCACGCTGGAGGTCGCCGCGACGTTCACACTGCCGGCCGGCGGCCCGATCACCGAGGTGCGCCTGGCGCCGGCCGCGGGTGGCACGGCGGTGACCGCGGCCCGGCTTCGGGGCGGCGAGTCGGTCGCGGGTTCGTGGCGGCTGACCGTACCCACGGATGCTCTTGGGGCTGTCGACCTGCCGATCGTGGCAACCTATCTCTGGCAGGGCTCGACGGTGCACGTCGAGCAGGCGGTCCGGCTGTTCGTGCCGCCGCCGGCCCCCTCCGGCGACGCGTGGGTCAGCGACCTGCCGTTTCTCGGTGAGTCCAATGGGTACGGCCCGGTCGAGCGGGACCGTTCCAACGGTGAGCAGTCCGGTGGCGACGGCAATCCGCTGACGCTGCGTGGTGTCGTTCATCCGAAGGGGCTCGGCACGCATGCGGCGTCGGAGGTGACGGTGTGGCTCGGCGGGGCGTGCACGGTCTTCACCGCGGTCGCCGGCATCGACGACGAGGTGAGCACGCCGGGTTCGGCCGCGTTCGAGGTGGCCGGCGACGGCCGGGTGCTGGCGGGCACCGGCGTGCTGCGCAGCAGCGATCCCGGCTTCCAGGTCACCGCGGACGTGACCGGCATCCGTCGCCTCACGCTGCGGGTAACGGACGGCGGCGACGGCAAGAACTTCGACCACGCGGACTGGGCGGCCGCGCACCTGAGCTGCACGGGTCCGCGATCCGCCCAGTAGTTCTCCGCCGCGATCGGACGTGGCAGGATCACGTCGTCAGTGGTCTGCGGTGGCCGGTGTCCGGGACGGGGCGGGCAGGGGCACGAGAGCGGATCGGCGCGGGTGGGGCAGGAAGGACTCGGCGGACAGGACCCCGACCGCGATGCGGGGCAGGTCGCGGGCGGTCGGGAAGCACAGGTAGCGCGGGTGCCACTCCGGCTGGTACTTGGCGTTCGCGCGGTACAGGGACTCGATCTGCCAGGCCCGGGACGCCAGTCGCAGCAGCCGGTGCCACATCCGCAGCACCGGGCCGGCGCCCAGTTCGTCGGCGCGGGCGAAGACCGACCGCAGCACGGCAAAGTTGAGTGACACCCGGCGGACGCCGAACGCGGGCGCCGCTTCCACCGCGGCCACCACCATCAGTTCGGTCAGCCCGTTGCCCGCCTCACGGTCGCCGCGCATCAGGTCCAGCGAGAGACCGTCGTCGCCCCACGGCACGAACTGCAGCACGCCGCGGATCCGGGCCTCCGCGTCGCGGCAGATCACCAGCAGGCACTCGCCGTCGCCGGGCTCGCCGATGCGGGACAGCGCCATCGAGAACCCGCGCTCGACCGCGCCGTCCCGCAGCCGGTCCGCGGCCAGCACGGCATCGGCCAGTACCGCGGCCGGCAGGTCCCGCTGGCGGTCGACGCTGCACGTGTAGCCGGCGCGCTGCATGCGGTTCACGGCCTGCCGGACGCCACGCATCGGGCGGCCCTGCAGCGAGAATCCGCCGACGTCCAGGACCGCCTCGTCGCCGAGCTCGACCACGTCCAGACCGTGCTTACGGAACGCCTTCCCGGCCGCATTGCCGCAGCCCAGCACCGCGGGCGTCCAGCCGTGGGCGGCGCAGTCGGCGAGCCAGGCGCCGATCGCGTCCGGCCACGCGGACTCCGGGCCGATCGGGTCGCCGGACGCCAGGCTCACCCCGTTGATCACGCGGTAGGCGATGACGGCGGACCCGTTGGCCGCCCACAGCAGCGACTTGTCGTGCCGCAGCGCGAAGTAGCTGAGCGAGTCCTTCCCGCCGTGCCGGGCCAGCAGCGCGTGCAGGCCGGCCTCGTCGGTGACGGTCCGGTCCGGGCAGCGCGTGCCGGGACGGAGCAGCAGCACGATCGTGGTCCCGGCCGCGAGCAGGCCGAACGCGCCGGTGGTCCAGTCGACCATGTGCGCGGCGAACGGCGACGCGAACCGGACCGGGCCGGTCACCCCGAACACACCGAGCGCCGCGTGTACGGCCCAGTCCGCCGGGCCGCTGCCGGGCGCGAGCCGGTGGTGCCGGGTGGCGATCTCCAGGAAGCCCAGCGCGAAGCCGGTCGCCAGGAAGCCGGCGCCGACCGCGAACGCCCGCACCCGGCCGGTCCGCCCGGACGGGGACCGGAACTCGTGCCGCGCCGCGACGAGCAACGCGCACAGCGCGATCGAGACAAGGGCGGCACCGGGGGTACGGCCGACCTGCAGCAGGAAGCCGAGGCCGACCACGGTCATCGCGACCTGCCAGGCCCGCTGGTTCCCGCGGCGGAGCCCGGCGCCGAGGTAGATCAGCAGCGCGCCGCCGACCAGCATCGAGACGCGCGCGGTGAGCAGCCCCGCGGTCGGCATGAACTCCAGCACCATGGTCCGGCCGTGCCGGGGCTTCGCGAACGCGGCCCACATGTCGAACAGGCCGGCGAACTGCACGACCCTGGCGACCAGCGCGCGGCGCCGGGGCGGCCGCGTCTGCCAGGACGTGCGGGTGTCGGTGTCGGGCTGGCTCATCGTCGCTTCCGTTCCGGTCGGTGCGGCCGCTGTCCGGCGGTCGCACCGCGACGGTAGGCGCCCGAGAATGAGAGGACGATGAAAAGCCTTCTCATGAAGATCTCATCGTGCGTCTGCGACAGTCGCGGCCATGTCGCTCACCGGTAGACCGCTGATCGTGCTCGCGGCCCTGGTCACGCTGCTGGCGCTCGGGGCGACCGTGCTGTTGTGGCGCCGATCGGGGCGGTGGCGTCTCGTGGTCCGGCCGCTGGGCGTGCTGCTCGTCGAGGCGCTGCTGATCATCACCTGCGGCCTGTGGGCCAACCGGCACGCGCAGTTCTACCCGACCTGGTCCGCGCTGCTGGCGTCCGGCGGGAGCGGGCAGGCGTCGTATCCGAAGCCGGTCGGGGCGCTGGACCGGTGGGTGGCGGACCATGCGCCGCCGGACGGGACGTTCGCCTGGGAGCCGGCCGGCTGGGAGGGCTGGCATCTCACGCAGGCGCCGACCGTCACGCTGCCGCCGGACTACGCGGCCCACCCGGACCGCACCTTCTCCGCCGTGGTGATCGTCGGCGGGGCCGGCACGCCCGCACCGGACGACGCGAGGCTCGCCGATGATCACCACCGCGGTTCCGGCACGCCTGCCCGGGAGGGCGTCGTGCTGATCATCGTGCCGGTCACCGTGGCCACGCCGCCGGAGGTGCTCGCGACCGCGTTGCCCGCGGCGGTCACCCACGACCTGCGGGTGACCGGGCAGCGGTGGGCGATGGTCGCGCCGACCGCGGCCGTGCTCGCCACGTCGGTGGCAGCGATCGGCCTCGCCGCGGCCCGCTATCCCGCTTTCGCAGTCGTCAGCACGGACAAGAACGCCGCCGCGGGTACGAACAGCAGCACCGATGAGTCGCCCGGCACGGACACGGGCGCAGCCACCGGTGCCGGCACCACCGCGACTACCTGCACAACTACCGCCGCCGCCGTCGGCGCGGACAGGGGTACCAGCGCGGGTGCGGTGACCACGCTGCCCGCGGGGGTCGACGTGCACTGCGCGGCCACCCTGCCGGCCGCGGTCGACTGGGCGGTCTCGCAGACCCCGCCGCCGCTGGTGCCCGGTGCGCCGGCCGATCAGGAGGGACGCCCGCATGGCGCCGAACAGTCTCGCCGCTGAGCTGACCGCGCTCGGCGTGGCGCTGGCCGCCGCGATCGCGCTCGGCGTCGTCTGGGACCTGTCCGCGCGGCGGCGGCGCTTCGCGTACCGTGGGACGGTTTTGATCCTGTGTGTCTGCGCCGCCGCGGCGACCGGGCTGATCTGGCTGAACCGGCAGGTGGCCGCCTACCCCACGTGGGCGTCGCTGGCCGAGTCCGGCAAGCCGCCCGCGGACGCGGCCCCGCCGCCACGGCGCGCGGGTGGCGGGCATGTCGAGACGTTCACGGTCGAGGGCCGGGCGAGCGGGCTGACGCTGACGATGTACGCCTACCTGCCCGCCGGATACCAGCCCGGCCTCCGCTACCCGGTGATCGAGGCGTTGCACGGGTATCCGGCGTCGCCGCTGCAGTGGCTGGACAGCCTGGACGCGGTGGGCGTGCTCGACCGGGAGATCGAGGCGGGGCGGATGGCGCCGACGATCGTGCTGTTCCCGTATCAGACGCCGAAGCCGTCGCTGGACACCGAGTGCACGAACATGGCGAACGGGCCGCAGACCGAGACGTTCCTGACCGAGGACGTGCCGGCGTTCGCCGCGGCGCATCTGCCGGTACGGACCGATCCGGGCGCGTGGGGGCTGATCGGGTACTCGGCGGGCGGGTTCTGTGCGGCCAGTCTGCTGATGCGGCATCCGGACCGGTACGCGGCCGGGGCGAGCCTGTCCGGCTATCCGGATCCGGGGATCAAGGTCGGGGACGGGACTGAGCACACCACGTACAACCTGGTGTGGCGGTTGCGGAACATGCCGGTCCCGGCCGTGTCGCTCTATCTGGCGTGTGCGCGGACGGACCGGACCGCGCTGCGCGGGGCGACGGATCTGGCCCGGCTCGCGACCGCGCCGATGACGGTGACGACCGCGTTCGCCGACAACGGCGGCCACAACGCGCAGACGTGGGCCGCGTCCGCGCCGCCCGCTTTCGCCTGGCTGTCCGCCCGCCTGGCCCGGCCCGTGTGATGAGCCCGCCCGGCCCGGCTCGCGCCGTGAGCCCGCACGGCCGCGCCGTGAGCGCGTCAGGTCCGCAGGCGCACGGTCAGCACCGCGCCGTCGAGCGGCGGCCCGTTGCGCAGGTCGACCGTGCCGTCGTGCGCGGTCACGATCGCGCGGACGATGGACAGGCCCAGGCCGGAGCCGCCGGTGCCGCGGGCGGCGTCGCCGCGGACGAAACGCTCGAAGACGCCGCCGAGGACGTCGCTCGGGACGCCGGGGCCGTCGTCGGCGCACTCCAGGCGTACCCCCGCGGGCTCTTTGTGAATGATGAACCGCAGCCGGGTCGCGCCGGCGGCCGCGCTGTTGGCGGCCGCGTTGGCCAGCACCTGGCGCAGCCGGTCGGCGTCGGCGGGGACGACCACCGGCTCCCCGCTCGCGGTGATGTCGATGCCGAACGCGGGGGCGAGCACGCGCGCCTCCTCGGTCGCCAGGTCCAGCAGGTCGACCGGGTGGCGGTCGACGACGATCTCGCCGGCGCGGTGCCGGGCCAGCAGCAGCATGTGCTCGGACAGGCGGATGAGCCGGTCGGTCTGGTCGCGCGCGGCCAGCAGCGACTGCTCGACCTCGGCGCGGTCGTCGAGCGCGCCGAGCGCCAGTTCGATCTCGCCGCGGAGCACGGTCAGCGGCGTGCGCAGCTCGTGGCTGGCGTCGTCGACGAACGTGCGCTCGCGGGCGAACGCCATCTGCAGCCGGTCCAGCATCCGGTTGAGCGTGCGGCCGAGCGTGGCCAGTTCGTCGTCGCCGGGCACCAGGGGCAGGCGGCGGTCGCTGTCCAGCGACGAGATCGCGGCCGCCTCCTGGCTGAGCGCCTCGACCGGGCGCAGCGCGGCGCGGACCAGCAGCCAGCCGGCACCGACCAGGCCCGCGATCAGCACGGGCGCGGCGAGCAGCAGCACCAGCCACTGGCGGTCGATCGCGCTCTCGATCAACTCGGCGTCCGTGGCGACGGCCAGCACGTTTCCGGAGCCGTCGCCGACCGGGCCGGCCAGCACGGAGACCGGCACCAGGGTGCGGCCGACGCCGATCGGCAGCTCGATGTCCAGCCAGGTGTCGGCGCTGACGGCGCCGGCCAGCGCGGGGGTGAGCAGCCGGTTGCGGCCGAGCGCGGGCGAACCGGAGATCAGCGTGCCGTCGGCCGCGTAGAGCTGGGCGAGCGAGTCGCGCGCGACCGCGTGCGGGCTGCCGTCGCGCAGCGCGGTGATCAGGTGGTCGCGGCGGTCGTAGAGGTCGGTGCCGACCGCACCGGACAGCTGGTCGTCGAGCACGAGGCCGACCAGCCACAGGCACACCAGCAGCACCACGGTCGTGCCGGCAGAGAAGATCACCACCAGGCGGGTACGCAGTGAACGCGGCACCGGAACACGCCTCCTCACGGTCACCCCTTGTGATCGAACTTTATCCTGAGGCGATGAGAGCGCTGATCGTCGAGGACGACCCGGCGATGAGCACCATGCTGACCCGGGGCCTGCGCCGGGCCGGGTACGCGGTGGACACGGCCGCGACCGGCACGGACGCACTGTGGAAGATCAGCGAGAACGCGTACGACGTGGTCGTGCTGGACGCCATGATCCCGGATCCGGACGGTTTCCAGGTGTGCCGGCGCCTCCGCGACGACGGTCACTGGGTGCCGGTGCTGATGCTCACCGCGCGTGACAGCGTGACGGACCGGGTGCGCGGGCTCGACGCCGGCGCGGACGACTACCTGACGAAGCCGTTCGCGTTCGCGGAGCTGCTGGCCCGGCTGCGCGCGCTGGCCCGCCGTGAGCCCGCGGAACGCCCGGCCGAGCTGCGCGTCGGGGATCTGGTGCTCAACCCCGCCACCCGCACGGTACGCCGCGGGGAGGTGCCGATCGAGCTGTCCGCGAAGGAGTTCATGCTGCTCAACGAGCTGATGCGGCGGCCGGGCCAGACGTTGAGCCGCAGCCATCTGATCGATCATGTGTGGGATTTCGCCTACGAGGGCGGGTCCAACGTGGTCGACGTGTATATCCGCTATCTGCGGGACAAGGTGGATCGGCCGTTCGACCGGCAGACGATCGTGACGGTCCGGGGCGTGGGATACCGGCTGGACGACACGGCGTGAAATATGGTGTTTGCGCGGTCCTGTCGTTGCTGACCGCTTGTGCGCCCCCGCCCTACGCAGCTCCGGCTCCCGCGGTGGTCGTCGCGTTCGGCGACTCGGTGCCGGCGGGCAACGCGTGCGACTGCGTGCCGTTCCCGGAGCTCTATGCGCAGCGGCGGCCCGGTCCGGCCCGCGCGCTCAACCTCGGCATGGACGGCTACACCTCGGCCGACCTGCTGGACGAGGTGCGGGAGGCCGACCTCGGCGACGCCGTCACGGTGCTGATCATGGTGGGGGCGAACGACGCGGCGGACGCGTTCCCGGGCGCGGGCGCGGCCGGTTATGCGCGGATCGCGGCCCGGACCGAGGCGAACGTGGCCGAGGCGGTCCGGGCGATCCATGCGGCTACGGGCGACGGGCTGCCGGTGTTCGTGATCGGGTACTGGAACGTGGTGCAGGACGGGGACGCCGCCGCCTACGGTCCCGGGGAGGACGAGGAGGCGGCGGTCGCGACCGAGGACGTCAACCGGGCGCTGGCGGAGGCGGCGGCACAGACCGGGGCGACGTTCGTGCCGACGTACCCGCTGTTCAAGGGCGTGGACGGGCGGGCGGACCCGACCGGGCTGCTGGCGGAGGACGGCGACCACCCGAACGAGGCCGGGCATCAGGTCATCGCCGCGGCCATCCCGGTGCCGGGAACCGGGCCGGCGCAGGGCTGAGCGCGGTCCTCACGAGACGTGGAGCCGGCCCAGCTCCTGGGTGCAGCGGGTCAGCGCCACGTACAGCCCGTTCCAGCCGCGTGGCTCGGCCGCGATGCCGGCCTCGTCGACGACCAGCGCGGCATCCCACTCCAGGCCCTTCGCCTGCGTCGCGGTCAGCACCGGCACCCCCTCCAGCACCGGCAGCAGCGCGTCGATCCGGGCCACCGGCGCGACCACGCCGACCGTGCCGCCCTCCCACCGTTTCCGCAGCTCCTCGACGGCCTCCACGGCGGCGTCGGTCAGGCGGTCCGCGATCGCGAACCGTTCCCACGGCGCGATCCCGGAGGAGCGGACCGCGCGCGGCGGGCTGTTCCGGCTGCCGGCGCGCTCCAGGACCGGGCCGGTCAGCGCCATGACCTCGCGCGGTGTGCGGTAGCAGATGGTCAGCTCCGCGGCGGTCCAGCGGTCGCCGAGCGTGGCGTGCACGGCCTGCGCCCAGCTGGTGTGCCGGTGGGCGGCCTCGGCCTGGTCGATGTCGCCGACCGCGGTGATCGAGCGGCTGGGGCAGCGGCGCAGCACCATCTGCCACTGCATCTCGGACAGTTCCTGGGCCTCGTCGATGACGACGTGGCCGTACACCCAGTCGCGTTGGCTCCTGGCCCGGTCCGCGATGAACTCGCCCTGGGCCGCCGGGCTCGCCACGCTGCCGAGCAGGTCCGCGACCGCGTCGAGCAGCGGGAGGTCGCTGGACGCCCAGGTGCCGGGCTCGGCCGCGACGAGCGCAGCCTCCCCCGCTGACAGGAATGCCGGATTTTTCAGGAAATAGCGCAGCACGTCGGCAGGGTCGCGCGTGGGCCAGACCGACTCGACGAAACGGCCGATCACCTCGTGCGACGCGATCCGCTCGCGCAGCTCCTCGATCTCCTCCTCGGACATCAGCCCGTCCACGTCCGAACCGGACCGGCCGTCGCGCACCCCGTCCGGCCGGCCACCGCGGTCGAACCGGGCCAGGATCTCCTCGAAACCTTCCTCCATCTCGTCCAGCAGCGCGGCCCGCTGCTCCGCGACCGCCTCCGCCAGGACCTGGAACAGCTGCTCCGCGAAGGCCGTGCGCGCCCGGTGGTACGACCGCCCCGGCACGGCCGAGGCCAGCATCTGCGCCACGACGTCCGCGCCGATCACGTACGCCTCGCCCTCCCACCGCAGCGTCAGCTCACGCGCCCGGGGCAGCAGCGACCGCACGTGCGCCTCCAGCGCCGGCTGCCACGCGGCCCGGCCCTTGATCTCCGCCACCCGCCGCGACTCCGTGCGCTCCACCTGCGCGCCGGGCAGCAGCGTGTCACACGTCGCGGAGACGACCGCGGTCTCGCCGAGCGCGGGCAGCACCTGCGCGATGTAGGTCAGGAACCGCACGGACGGGCCGAGCACCAGCACCGCCTGCTCCGCCATCCGCCGGTGCGTGAACAGCAGATAGGCCACCCGGTGCAGCGCGACCACGGTCTTGCCGGTGCCGGGGCCGCCCTGCACGATCAGCGGCCCGGTCGCCTCCGCGCGGATGATGTCGTCCTGCTCGCGCTGCAGCGTGGAGATCGCGGTCGACATCGTGCCGGTACGACGCTCGTTCAGCGCGGACAGCAGCGCGCCCTCGCCGACCAGGTCACCGGTGGAGGTGCCGTCCAGCGGCTCGTCGTCCACGCCGACCACGACCGGGCCGTCCGTGCGGACATGCCGGCGCCGGGCCTGCCCCTGCCGATCCACCGGCGTCGCCGTGTAGAACGGCCGTGCCGCGGGCGCCCGCCAATCGATCACCAGCGGGTCCGCGTTCTCGTCCTCGTCGCGGATCCCGGCGCGGCCCACGTGCAGCACCGTGCCGTCGCGCCCGTCGAGCCGCCCGAACACCAGCCCGTCCGCCGGCAGCTCCTCGTACTGCCGCCGCAGCCTGCGGTGCCGGGCACGCTCGGTCGCGTCCTCCGCGGGCACGGCCAGCTCGGCCGCGAGGTGCGCGGCCAGCCGGTCGCGCTGCGCCGTCGCGATGTCGAGAAAGCGTTGTTCCTCCGCGACGGCGGAATCATGTCGGCGCATAACCTGACCTCGAATTGATCGGCTCATTCCGAGCGGCAATGTTAAGCGGATTCCACGCCCGGCCGCGGCCGGGAAACGCCTGGAAGAGACGGTTCTCTCACCGGCTTGCACCCGGCGCCGCGATAGTGATCTCACGGCCCGAAATTCGTACTTGACGACAAGCATTTCATGTGTGCAAATGCGTTTTACCGGTGTGAGGTCTGCGGAAAAACGCAGAAGGCGGCACACTGTACGCACCACCGCTCGCCACGGCGCGGACCAGGAAACACGACGAAGGGGGCGGTCACGGTGCTGGACATCGAGGAGGAGACGGCGCCCGTCATCGCCGCCGACCCGGTGCGGGCCTACCTGAAGGAGATCGGCCGCGTCCCGCTGCTCGGCGCGGACCAGGAGGTCGACCTGGCCAAACGCGTCGAAGCCGGCCTCTACGCCCATCACCTGCTGCACCTCGACCGCGCGCTCGACCCGGTGCTCGCCGCGGACCTGCGCGCGATCGCCCGCGACGGCGTCCGCGCCCGCGACCACCTCCTCGAGGCGAACCTGCGGCTGGTCGTCAGCATCGCCAAGCGCTACACCGGTCGCGGCATGGCGTTCCTGGACCTGATCCAGGAGGGCAACCTCGGTCTGGTCCGCGCGGTCGAGAAGTTCGACTACGCCAAGGGTTTCAAGTTCTCCACGTACGCCACCTGGTGGATCCGGCAGGCCATCGCGCGCGCGATGGCCGACCAGTCCCGCACGATCCGGCTGCCCGCGCATCTGACCGAGGTGCTCAGCCGCGTCAAACGCGCCCAGCGCGAGCTGCTGCACAAGCTCGGCCGCGACGCGACGCCGGAGGAGCTGGCGGCGGAGATGGGCAGCACGCCGGAGAAGATCCTCGAGGTGCAGCGGCACGCCCGCGACCCGATCTCGCTGGACGCGTCGCTCAACGGGGAGGACACGTCGCTCGGCGACCTGCTCGCGGATCGCGACGCGGTGGTGCCGCTGGACGCGGCCAGCGCGGCGCTGCTGTCCGACGCGCTGGCGGAGATCCTGAAGACGCTGACGCCGCGCGAGGCCGGAATCGTCCGGATGCGTTACGGCTTCACGGACGGCACGCTGCACACGCTCGACGACATCGGCCGCGTCTACGGCGTCACCCGCGAACGCATCCGCCAGATCGAACACCGCACGCTGGCCAAACTCCAGCATCCGGCGCGTTCCCACACGCTTGAGGGATATCTGGACTGACCATTTCCCCCTCCGGGAAAAGCCACATTCTTTTTTCTTCCCACTTCGCGGTGGTTGCGGTCCGCATGCCCCCGCGGGCACCGGTCGTCGCTGGCGCTCCTCCCTTCCGCTTCCGCGGTGGTGCCGAAAAACCCGTGCGGTTCTCCGGCCGCTCCGGCCGGGTCCGCCGCACGCGACACTCGACATGCGGAAGCAGATCGCCGCGTCACGACTCGGCGTGCGCAAGCGGGTTTCCGCGTCACGGCTCGGCGGGCGGGGGCAGGTCGCCGCGTCGCGGGATTTCGGCGGGCAGAGGCAGGTCGCCGCGTCGCGGGATTCGGCTTGCGGGAGTCCGGGCGCTGACTCGCCCGAAATTTCGGCGCTGAGCGGACTATCTACCGAAATTTCGGGCGCAGAGCGCCCTGAAGCGGCCGATCGCAGCAACCCGCACGGGTGTGCCGGACCACGACGGCACCGGCTCCTCGCGTCGTGCGGAGCGCCAGCGGAGCCCGACGCGAGGTTTGCCCGCGGGAGCAACGCTGCCGCATCACGCCGGAAGCGGGCAAGCAAGATCTTGATCTTGGGTTGTCGTCTCTTGATCGGTGCGCGTACCGGCGGCACGCCGAGGGGCCGGACCATCGCGTCAGCGGACTCGGGGTCTGGGGTCGTCCCCAGGCAAACTCAAGCGCCCGCGGGAGCAACGCTGCCGGACCACGCCGCGCGCGGGTACATGAATTGGGATTGTCATCGGGTCTCGATGATTTCGACGGCGCGGGTGGTGGCGTCTTCGGTGGCCATGTTGGCGGCGATGGCTTGGGCGCGGCGGGCGGGGGCGGGGAGCAGCAGTGGGGCGATGGCGGTGGAGAGCGTGGTGGCGGTGAGGGCGGCCAGGGGGATGGTGGTGCCGACGCCGAGGCGGGTGACGGCACGGCCCCAGAGGGCGCGGTCGGCGAAGTCGGCGCAGATGACGGTGGGGAGGCCGGCGCCGATGGAGGCGGCGGTGGAGCCGGCGCCGCCGTGATGGACCGCGATGCGGCAGCGGGGGAAGATCCGCTCGTGGTCGACGGCGCGGCGCAGGAGGATCTGGGGGTCGGCGCCGGGGAGTGCGAGGTTGCTCCAGCCGGCGTTGAGGAGAACGCGGACGCCGAGGCGGGTGGCGGTGCGGCGGATCTCCTCGACCAGGCGGGGTCCGTCGAGGACGGGCTGGCTGCCGAAACCGATGTAGACGGGCGGGTCTCCGGCGTCGAGCCAGCGGGTGAGTTCCGGGTCGGCGTGGTCGGTGCGGATCAGGGCGCGGTGTTCCGGTTCCAGGCGCAGGGGGCCGATGAGCGGGCGGCGCGGGTTCCGGTCGGCCAGCTCGGGGGTGAGGAAGCGGCTGTAGGCCTGGAGTTCCAGGATGCCGGCGCGGGCGAAACGGACCGTGGCGGGCCGGGTGACGGGCGGGAGGCCGAGGTCGGCGCGGAGGCGGTTGACGTCGGCGGCGTTGTGGCGCCACTGGGTGCGTTCGAACAGCTGGTGGGTCAGGCGGGTGAGCGGGGCGGGGAGGCGGCGGGCGGTGACGAACGGGGAGGCGTAGTACGGGTTGGAGCGGGTCGGGAAGTAGTGCAGCGCGATGAACGGGACGCCGAGCCACTCCGCGAGCGAGGAGCCCTCCTCCTCGACCAGGCGGGTGCCGATGACGACGTCCGCGCCCTTGACGGCGGTGGTCAGGTCGGCGTGGACGGCGCGGATGACCTCGCGTTTCTTGGTGACGAGCAGGCGCACGTACTCCCGGCTGTTGCCCGCGGCCAGGAAGCGCTGGCCGTCGGGGGACTCCAGGAACTCCCGGGTGTCGAGGCTGACCGGGGTGGCGTCGAAGCCGGCCTCGCGGGCGAACGGGACCAGGTCCACCGGGACGGCGAGCGCGACCTCGTGGTCGCGGGATCGCAGCCGCCAGGCCAGGGCCAGCGCGGGTTCCACGTCGCCACGCGTACCTACGGCCAGAATGACCACTCGCACGGTCGTCTCCCCTCCGGAATCGTCACCTCCTTGACGAGCGGCGCGGAGAACGGCTCACGTGAGCCGTGACACTTCCCAGTGCCAACTATCCTGGGGGGATGAGTGACGTTCCCGGCCCGCCGCCGGCCAGTCAGATGCTGGCCGGGCTGGCGCGGCTGGGGCAGGCCGTGCGGATGGAGGCGTGGCGCAACGCCGGGCCGCACAATCTGTCCCCGTTGCAGGCCGACATCGTCCTGCTGCTGCAGACGCGCCGGGTCGCGCTGCGGCAGGGTGACATCGTGACCGCGCTCGCGTCCACGCCGCCCACGGTGTCGGATGCGGTGAAGGTGCTGCGGCGCAAGGAGTTGCTGTCGGCGGACCGTGACCCGGCGGACGCGCGGGCGGTGCTGCTCGGCCTGACCGAGGCGGGGCGGGCCGAGGCGGCACGGCTGAACGTGATGTCGGAGAGTCTGGGCAGCGCGGTCGGGACGCTGCCGCCGGACGATTTCGCGGCGACGCTGCGGGGCATCGTCACGCTGATGCGCGAGCTGCAGGACCGCAGGCTGATCCCGGTCTCACAGATGTGCCTGACCTGCCGGTTCTTCGTGCCGGACGCGCATCCGGCCGAGACCGGCAGGCCGCACCACTGCAATGTCGTGGACGCGCCGTTCGGGGACGGCGAGCTGCGGGTGACCTGCCCGGACCACGAGCTGCCGTGAACGGTCAGCGCCTCCCGTCGAAGCGGGCCAGCATGGCGGTGACCTCGGCCGCGTCCGTGTTCGCGCCGAAGAGTTCCGTGCCGGGTTCCATCCGGATGCCCTCGGACAGCGGGCCGGCCACGACCGGGTCGAAGCCGAGCCGGTCGACGAGCGCGGCGGCCTCGGCCAGGTCGGCGGGTTCGCCGGCTATCGCGATCGCCTTGCGCCCTGGCGCACCCCCTGGCCGGGGTTGCTCTTCGAGGTCGTGATAGCCCATGTGGTTGAAGCCTTTGACGACGCGGGCGCCCGCCAGGAACGCCTGGACGATCTCGCTGGACGAGGTGAGGTCGTCGCGGACGCCGTCGACCTCCCACCAGTAGTTCATCGCGTCGACGACGAGCTTGTCCTTCAGGAGCGCGGCGGGCACGGTGCGGTACTTGCCGAGCGGCAGCGCGAGGATCACGATGTCGGCGCGCGCTGCCGCCTCGTCCGCGGTCACGGCGACGGCGCCGGGCGTGAGGATCTCGACGATCAGCCGGATCTTCTCGGGCGGGCCGGAGCCGGCGATCAGCACGTCGTAGCCGGCCGCGGTCGCGAGCCGGGCCAGGACCGTGCCCAGCTTGCCGGCGCCGAGGATGCCGATGGTGCTCATCAGTTCTCCGTCATCATGTCGCGGACCATGGGGAACACCTTCGCGCCGAGCAGCTCGACCGCGCGGGTACGGGCGCTGATCGGCTGCGCGCCGACCGTGTAGATCAGGTCGAAGCGTCCCACGCCCAGGGCCTTCGCCGCACGGGCGATCTTCCGGGCGACGGTCTCCGGCGATCCGATGTAGAGCGAGCCGTGCGCCACCTCCTGGTCGAACTCGGCACGGCGGAGCGGCGGCCAGCCGCGCAGCGCGCCGATCCGGTCGCGCTGGACCTTGTAGTGCGGGTAGAACAGCTCCTTCGCCTGCTCGTCCGTGTCCGCGACGAAGCCGGGCGAGTGCATGCCGACCGGGTGCGCGACCGTGCCGAGCTGCTCCGCGGCCCGCCGGTAGAGGTCGACGTAGGGCGCGAACCGTTCCGGCTGACCGCCGATGATCGCGAGCATCAGCGGCAGGCCGTGCCGTGCGGTGCGGACCACGGACTGCGGCGAGCCGCCGACGCCGACCCAGGTGTTCAGCCGGCCGGACTCGGTCTTCGGGAAGACGTCCGCGTCGGTCAGCGCGGGCCGGGTGGTGCCGGACCAGGTGACCGGTTTCTCGTCGAGCAGCTTCACGAACAGGTCGAGCTTCTCCTCGAACAGCACGTCGTAGTCGGCCATGTCGTAGCCGAACAGCGGGAACGACTCGGTGAACGAGCCGCGGCCGAGGATCGCCTCCGCGCGCCCGCCGGACAGCGCGTCGACGGTGGCGAAGCGCTGGAAGACGCGGACCGGGTCGTCCGAGCTGAGCACGGTGACGCCGGACGCGAGCGAGATGCGCTTGGTCACGGTCGCGATGCCGGCGAGCACGGTCTCCGGCGTGGAGATCGCGTACTCCGGGCGGTGGTGCTCGCCGAGCGCGATCACGTCGACGCCCAGCTCGTCCGCGATCACGGCCTCGCTGACCACCTGCTTGATCGCGGCCGCGTGCGACACCAGCACGCCCTCGTCGTTCTCCGGGCGGTCGCCGAACGTGTCCAGACCCAGGATCATGACGAACTCCTCAAAATAATTGACACATCAATCAGCGGTACGATGGACACGTCAACCACTGGAGGTGAACCTTTATGCCCGGCCCCCGCAAACTTCCCGACCGAGACGAGCTCGCCGTCTGGCGCGACTTCGTCGAAACCACCGACCGCCTGCGCAGCCGCATCACCACCCGCCTCCACGACGACACCGGCCTGTCCTCCGGCGACTACGCGGTCCTGCTCGCACTCAGCGAGGCCCCCGGCAACCGGCTGCGCTCGTCCGCGCTCGCCGCCCACATCGACTGGGAACGCAGCCGCCTCTCCCACCACCTCGGCCGCATGGAACGCCGCGACCTGATCCACCGCGAGAGCTCCCCCGACGACAGCCGCGGCGCCGAGATCATCCTCTCCCCCACCGGCGCGTCCGCCTTCCACGCCGCCACGGTCCCCCACCTGCGCGCCGTCCGCGAGATCTTCGTCGACGCCCTCACCCCGGAGCAGCTGAAGGCCGCCGGCGAGATAGCGGCGGCACTCCGCGCGCATTTCCGCTGACGCGCCGTCAACATTCATCCACCGACTTCGCGGGCGGTTGCGGGCGCTGCGCGCCCGAAATTTCGTCATAAAGGAAACAGGTCACGACGACCCCATAGTGATCACTCACGACCACGGATGGTAGGCGGCCTGCCGGTAGACTCCACGGAAGTAAGATTGAATCTAACTTCGGAGCGACCGATATTCGTGGGACGCAGCGCGGAACTCCGCCGGATAAGCAAGCGCGTCGATGAGATCCGGCGCACCGGGCAGGGCCGGTCGCTGGCGATCCGCGGACGCCGACAGGTCGGCAAGTCCCGTCTCGTGCAGGAGCTCTGCAATCGCACCGGCCTGCCGTGCTGCTTTCACACCGCGGTCAAGGGCGCGTCCGCCACCGAGGCGGTCGGGCTGTTCCATCGCACGCTTCGCGAGTCGACGCTGCTCACCGAGACCGCCCGGAACCTGCTCCCCGCGGCCGCGCCGGCCGGTGGGTGAGGAGACATGCTGCGCCGCGACGCCCCGTCCGTTCCCGGCTTCGACCCCGCCACCAGTGGGCTGGTCGTCGTCAGCCGCTCCGGGGCTGATATTCCCGCTGGTGAGGTGGGTGTGGTCCGGGGGCCCGGCGACGTCGTGGGGGCCTGGAACGCATAGGGGTCAGCGCGTGGCGAGGGCCAGGGCCGTGCGGATGGTGGCCTCGTCGGCGGGCCGGCCGCGCTCGTGCGAGAAGGGGCCGTAGGACGTCGCCCAGACCGGGGTGCCGGTGGACTGGCGCCACCCGTCGGCGAGCCGGCCGGCGTCCACCACGCCGTAGCCGAGGGAGTCGATGAACGCGGTCACGGTCGCTCTCGCGGGTGCCGAGTCGCCGGCGATCGGGACGAAAGAGCGGTCGGGGGCGCCGGACGGGCGGGCGAGGGACAGCAGATGCTTGACGAAGATGTTGTTGAAAGCCTTCACCAGGAAGGCGTCCGGGACGTACCGCTGCAGCAGTTCGCTTGAGGTGAGCGAGCGGCTGTCGAGCTCGGGGACGGGGCCGTCACGCTCGGGGCCGTAGTTGCACACGTCGATGACCGCCTTGCCGGCCAGCGGCGCGGCGGGGAGGTGCGGGAACGCGCTGACCGGGACGGTGATCACGACGATGTCGCCGGCCGCGGCGGCCTCCGCGCTCGTTGCGGCGGAGGCCTGCGGGCCCAGGGACGCGGCCGTGTCCCTGAGCGTCGCGGGACCACGTGAGTTGCTGAGCACAACCCGGTGGCCGGCGTCGACGGCGAGCCGGGCGATGGCGAGGCCGATGCTGCCGCTGCCGACGAGTCCGACCGTGGTCATGAAAGGGCCAGGGCGGCGTCGAATCCGGCGCCGTTGTCAGCCAGGCCGACCAGGAGGAATCCGGCCCATTCGAGCGCGTGGGTCAATTCGAGTCCGCCGGCGTCGCGGGGGCGCATGCCGAGGCTTTCCAGGAATGCGGCGACCCGCGCTTTCGCGTCGGCGTCCTCGCCGGCAAAGAATGCGTCGAGAGGGCCGTCCTCGGCGATGACGCCGCCGAAAATGGTATTGAACGCCTTGACGACGTGAGCGCCCTCGGGGGCGACGGCGGCGATCTGCTGGGCCACCGAGTTGCCCTGGGACGTGGCGAGGCCGCTGGCGTCGGTCTTGAACGGGTTGGTGATGTCGACGAGAATCGTGCCGGTCAGCGCGTCGCCGTAGTGCGTGACCACGTCGACCGCGGCAGCGTGACGCACGGCCACGATGACGATGTCGCCGGCCGGGCGGGCGCCGAACGTGCCGGCGGTGGCGCCGTTGCCGATCTGCTCCGCGAGCGCTCGCGCCTTGCCGGCGTCGCGGCTCATGAGCTCGACGGTGTGGCCGTGCTTGGCGGCCCGGGTGCCGATGGCGGCGGCCATGTTGCCCGCGCCGATGATGCTGATGGTGGTCATGATGTGTCTTCTCCTGCCGTATTCGGAAAGGACGCGCATCGCGTTTTCCCATTGCCTGCCGTGCTGTTTCGGACGACCCATTCGGTTACCTGTCGAGAATGCCTCCGGCCCGGTCGGCTGTCCAAGACCTCTTTCGGCCGCTGCGATACCCTCAAGGCATCGCCGGACCGGGAGGCTCCATGGATCTGGACCTGCGCAAGTTGCGCTACTTCGTCGCCGTCGCGGACCGGCTGCACTTCGGCCGCGCCGCCGAGGAGCTGCACATCGCGCAGCCGGTGCTCAGCCGGCAGATCCGCGCGCTGGAGCATGATCTCGGCGCGCCGCTGTTCACCAGGGACAGCCACGGCGTGACGCTGACCGACGCCGGCCGGCAGTTGCTGACCGACGCCGGTCCGCTGCTGGCCTCCGCGCACGCGGTCCGCCGCCGGGTGACGGTGGCCGCGCGTGGCAGCCGGCGGCTGATGGTCGGGTTCCGGGCGGGCATCACGGCCACCCCGGCGGTACGGAGGTTCGCCGTCCGGCATCCGGACGTGCTGGTGGACGTGCAGCGCATCGAGTGGGACGACCAGGCCGCGATGCTGCTGGACGGCCGGATCGACGTCGCCTACGTGCGGCTGCCGATCGACGAGGCCGGGCTGCGCGTGATCCCGCTCTACGCGGAGCCGCGGGTGGCGGTGCTGCCCGCGGGCCACCGGCTGGCCGGCAAGGAGCAGATCACCGAGGCCGACCTGGCCGGTGAGCCGCTGGTCTGGCACGCGGACGCGAGCACGCAGCCCACCCGTCGCCCGCACCCGAACGCCGGATATCGGGCGCGCGGCGTGGACGAGACGCTGGAGCACGTGGCGGCCGGTCGCGGCATCTCGTTCCTGGCCCGGTCCGCGACCGTGTTCTACACGCATCCGGAGGTCAGCTACGTGCCGATCCCGGACCTGGCGCCGGACCAGGTGCACCTCGCGGTGGCCGCGTCGCTCACCTCGCCCGTGGTCGACGACTTCGTCACCGCGGCCCGGGAGACGGCCGGGGTCACGGCGGAGTGCGGCAACTACGAGATGTGGCAGCTCGGCGGCGCGCCGGAGAACTAGCGCATGGCGTGGTCGATGAGGATCTCGGCGGCGACGCGGGCGTGGCGCGCAGACGTTGCTGCTGGCCATGGCCGCGCACGGGATCTCCAGCTGCCCGCAGGCGCTGCTGAGCTTCTACGCCGACACGGTGCGCGAGACGCTCGGCATCACCGGCGGCCGCCTGCTGTTCGGCGTCTCGTTCGGCTACGCCGACCCCGGCGCGCCGATCAACACGATCCGGGTCGGCCGCGAGCCGCTGAACCGCACGACCCGCTTCCATCGGTAGCGGGCGCCTCACCAGGGCAGCCACGCCTCCAGCGTGAAGCCGCCACCCGGCTCGCGGCGGTGATCGAGCCGGCCACCGGCCAGCGACGCGCGTTCCGCCAGGCCGATCAGCCCGGTCCCGGTGCCGGGAATGACCGACGCGCGCGTGTCGACGGCGCCGGGGTTGCGGACCGTGATGGACAGTCCCTTCCCGGGCTCGCCGGTGACGTCGACCGTGACGCGCGCGCCCGGCGCGTGCTTGCGGGCGTTGGTCAAACCTTCCTGGATCATGCGGTACGCGGTGCGCCCGACCACGTCCGGCGGCGGCACCTCCACGGCCGGCAGCGACAGTGCGACCCGGGCACCGGCCGCGCGCGACTCCTCGACCAGCGTGGTCAGGTCCGCCAGCGTCGGCTGCGGGCGCTCCGGATCTCCCTCTCGGGCCGGCTCGCGCAGCACGCCGATCACCTCGCGCAGGTCCTGCAACGCCTGATGCGCACTGGCCCGGATCACCCCCGCCGCCTTCGCCACCTCCGCC